>JACKOM010000032.1 GCA_024234265.1 Oceanospirillaceae bacterium | reverse complement strand
CCGGGCCTGCATTGGCCTCGTCCGCATCCGCCACCGGCTGTACATCGTTCCTGATCACCACGTCATCGGTAGTGGGGGCACACGTGCCGTTGCTGATCGTCCAGCGCAACGTGGCACTGCTGCCTGCCGCCAAACCCGTTACCGTGGTGGTCGCGTTCGTGGGGTCGGTGATGGTGATGCCCGCAGGGCCTCCTACCTCGCTCCACATGCCCGTGCCTACTATCGCACTGTTGGCCGCCATCGTAAAGGCCGTAGTGTTACACTGAAAAATGTCCGGCCCCGCAGCCGCCACCGTGGGTAGCTTATAAATGGTTAATACCTTAGTATCAACTGCAGCCGTACAACTGCCATTGCCATTAACTGTAAAAGTTAATGTGACTAAATTACCTCCATCAGCTGCAACTGGGTTATAAACAGGGTTTAAAGTCGTTTCAGTACCAGGGGTAAAAGAACCAGCTCCATTTTCAGTCCACAAAATCGAAGAGCTATTTGATTCACTTGCATCGGTCACCGTAAAGGATGTGTCTTCGCAGGTTACTCCAGTCGCAACTCCCGCATCGGCAGTTGGTGCAGTGGTAACCGTTATATTAATAATGTCAGATGCCGTGATCCCATTGCCATCCGTAACCGTTACGGTATAAGCAGTTGGCCCCCCAACTGTATTACCTGTAAATACAGGATTCGGAATAATAGTAGAACTTAGATTAGCTGCCGGGCTCCATGAGTAAATTAAAGTGGGAATTCCTCCTGCCGTAGTAGTAAGCCCAACTGTAGATCCTTCACAAATAGTAACCGCGGCACCATTATCAATGGATACAGTGGGCGGAGCTAAGGTAATTCCTGTAAAAGCAGAGGTCTGTCCGTCTGTTAATGGAGCACCAACAATGGCGAGGGTGGTACCTGAAAGGGCACCATACTTTACCCAGGGATTGGAGGTTTGAACAAAGCCCCCATCCAACTGAGCAGCACTTACATTTGAATCGGTAAATCCTCCTAAGTCAGCTACAGTATAAGTTCCAGTAACATCAACGGTTGGCGTGGTAATTCCTGAGGAGGTAATTTCCCAGTAACGGGTGATGAAATCCGATGCACTCGCATTGTTCGGGTGCTTGGCATCAATGACGGAAGTGGCCACATAGGCACCTGGGGCAAAACCACCCGCAGCCGTAACGTTGACGGTCACCGGGGAATATTCAAGGGCGCCAGAATTATCACCAATAGGAAAAATAAATGACCCCGTGGCCGTAAATTCCTTTCTCAACTGGCCCCCACCCCCATCAATAATCATTTTTGAGGCAGAGGGCGAAGCTACCGAAATGCCGG
>JACKOM010000031.1 GCA_024234265.1 Oceanospirillaceae bacterium | reverse complement strand
ACAGGATATTCAGACGGGTTTTCTGATGTATCTGCCCGTGTACCACAGGGGCATGCCCATCCATACCGTTGAACAACGCCGCGCGGCATTGCTGGGTTTTGTCTACAGCCCCTTCCGCGCACGGGATTTAATGACCGGCATACTCGGCCTCGACACCCCGGAACTCGCCTTCCATGTATATGATGCCGATGGCGGTGGTAACAGCCTGTTATATGACAGCGAGCCCAGTGATGAGGGCAAACTAGATTACCCCCTATTCCAGACAGAAACCCTGCAATTGCCCAACCATCAATGGACGGTGTTATTTCACAGCACCCCCTACCTGATGCTACAAACCGCCAGTTACCAACCCATTATGATTGCCGTGGGTGGGGCGATAGTGGATATCCTGTTGTTTATCAGTGTGCTGATGATTAACCGCAACCGCGAAGCCATGCGCCGCCTCGCCGAAGAACGGGGCCAGCAAAAAGCACAGAGTGAAGCCAGCCTCTCCGCCATAGTGGCCGGCAGTGATGACGCCATCATCAGTAAAGATTTACAGGGCACCATTACCAGCTGGAATCAGGGTGCTGAAAATTTATTTGGTTTCCGCGCCGATGAAATGCTCGGCCAATCCATCTTCAAAATCATTCCCACTGATAAATACGATGAAGAACGCCGGGTTTTTATCGACCTGATTAAACACAGTAACGTGCAGCATATTGAAACCCTGCATCAGCGCAAAGATGGCAGCCTGGTGGAAATATCCGCTACTTTAAGCCCCATCAAAGATGCAAAGGGTAATATTATTGGTGCCTCAAAAATCGCACGGGATATCAGCAACCGTAAAAAATTCGAACGCAGCCTGGCGATTGCAAAAGAAAATGCTGACGCTGCTAACCGTGCAAAAAGTGACTTTCTCGCCAATATGAGCCATGAAATCCGCACACCTATGAATGGCGTGCTGGGCCTCAGCCAGTTATTAGCCAGTACCGAACTGAATAAACAGCAACGTGATTATTTAAATAACATACAAATTTCAGCCCGCAACCTGCTCGCTATCCTCAACGATATTCTCGATTATTCAAAAATCGAAGCGGGCAAACTGATGCTGGAAAATATGCCATTTGATCTGGATAAATTATTATTTGGCCTGAGTGGTTTATTCAGCACGGATGTGGCTAAAAAAAATCTGCACTTTGAAATATTTCAACAACCCGGTATACCTAATCGCTATACGGGCGACCCGTTACGCCTAACCCAGATACTGAATAATTTGCTCAGTAACGCCATTAAATTCACTGAAAAAGGCAGCATTAATCTGGAAGTTTCATACCGCGATCAACAACTCCATTTTTGTGTTAAAGATACCGGTATCGGGATGGGCGAAGAACAGCGCCGCCAGCTATTTTCCGC
>JACKOM010000030.1 GCA_024234265.1 Oceanospirillaceae bacterium | reverse complement strand
TGATCATTAAATCAGTAGGTGAAGGCACACGCAAAATAGCAGCCTTGCAGGCAGGCGACACCGTGAACATCATGTTGCCTCTGGGCAATGGATTTACCATCCCTCAAAATTCAGAAGTTCTGTTGGTTGGCGGCGGCTGCGGCGTTGCTCCGCTATGGTTTCTGGCAGCCGAGCTGCAAAAAAACGGCAATCAGGTAACCATGCTTATTGGCGGACGAACAGAGAAAGACATACTGCTTGCTGCTGAATACAGTCAATTTGGCGAAGTACTTATTTCAACAGAAGACGGCAGCCTGGGACAAAAAGGAATGGTAACTGCGCACACTGTTATGCTACAGGAAAAACTTCCGTTTTCGGCCATTTATTGCTGTGGCCCTGACGGCATGATGCGGGCTGTTTCTCATATTGCTGAAAAGCAGAACATTCCCTGTATGGTATCGCTTGAAAACACAATGGCCTGCGGCATTGGCGCCTGCCTGTGCTGCGTGGTTGATACCCACAAAGGCCATCAGTGTGTATGTACTGAAGGCCCTGTATTTAACTCAAAAGAGCTCAAAGGCTGGAGCGCCGAAGCAGAGGTTGGCTGTTCCATCAACAAATAAAACCGCAACAAATTGCCCTTAAACATGCTGCTAACCATTACGTAAATCAGCAGGCAAAAATATTAACCCCATCACGCACCTGTAAAAATGGCCAATCTATCTGTTAAACTGCACCATCTGAATTTAAAAAACCCGGTTATGACTGCATCGGGAACTTTTGGGTACGGTGAAGAATTTGATGATTTTATTGATGTAAATGCGCTTGGCGGAATTCTGGTAAAAGCCACCACATCGGGCCACCGCGAAGGCAACCCTTACCCCCGTATGGCCGAAACACCAATGGGCATGCTGAATGCCGTTGGACTTCAAAACAAGGGGATTGATTACTTTGTAGAGCACATCTATCCTAAATTGCTGAAATACAACAACAGTGTTATTGCCAATGTATCTGACTCAACAGTAGAAGGATATGTGGAAGTTGCCCGTAAAATGAACCAACTGGAGCATATAGCAGCCATTGAACTTAATATTTCCTGTCCGAATGTAAAAGAAGGCGGAATGGCTTTCGGTACAAGCTGTCCTTCAGCTACAGCTGTTACCCGGGCTGTGCGCGATGTATATGATAAAACCCTGATAGTTAAACTTTCGCCCAATGTGACCAGTATTGCTGAAATAGCCCAGGCTGTGGAAGCGGCTGGCGCCGACGCTGTTTCGCTCATCAATACCCTGTTAGGCATGGCTATTGATGCAGAAAAACGCAAACCTGTTTTATCTACCATCACGGGCGGATTATCAGGCCCGGCCATTAAACCCATTGCCCTGCGCATGGTTTGGCAGGTAGCCCGGGCTGTAAAAATACCGGTAATCGGAATAGGCGGCATTTCAACAGCCGCTGATGCCATTGAATTTATGCTTGCCGGTGCTACAGCTATACAGGTAGGCACCGCCAATTTTGTTGACCCGCGAACTACCATGAATATTATTGCAGGCATCGATGACTACCTTAATCGCCATCAAATAAACGATGTTAATGAGCTGATTGGCGGTTTGATTTGCTAGACAAACCCCGATATTTTAGAAAAAACGCAGCCTGTAATAGAAACTCCTGCCCTGCAACGACCATTCAACCAGCAAATGATTGATTGGCGACAAGCAAGGCAGGAGTTTTTAATTATGTTAAAAAACCAGTCCGGAGTAAATACTTAGTCAGCAATTGATTTGGCAAGTGGAGCCACTTCATTGGCAACATTGCGGTTAAATTCAAAAGCCAGCGACTGATAGTTTACCGCATCTACAATAGTGCCAATAAAACACAAGCCGGCGGTAAACAGGTAAAGGATTCCCATGCCAATCTGGTTAATCAGAATGCGGTGAATACCGGCAAAACCAATAAATCCAAGCAAACAGGTGAGCAATATCATCTGAGGGTCTTTGCGGCGTGCGCGGTAAATAACAGCAAACTGTGCAGCCTGCTTGTCGCTGAAGTCTTTAATCAGCATCTGAACATGATTTAGTTCCATTCCCTGCAACTCGG
>JACKOM010000029.1 GCA_024234265.1 Oceanospirillaceae bacterium | reverse complement strand
ACAAGAGGCCTTTTTTATTGATCAATGATCTGCGCTGGGTATTTTCACCGGGTTATTAATACGGCTGTTTTTCAAAATAAATAACAGCGGAATACTCAGTAATACCACCCAGGCCATCAGACGGAAATCATTCAGATACGCAATGGTGGCCGCCTGTTGATTGACCATGCCATCCAGGGTTTGCAACAGCGCAGTGCCCTCGCTGGGGCTTAATGCTTCGGTCGCGGCATCCAGTCCGGCACCTAAATCTTTGTAATTATGTAAATGCCCGCCTAATTCAGCATGGTTAATCTGAATATTACGCGCCAACAGAGTCACCACAACGGAAATACCCACACTGCTGCCGATATTTCGCATCAGGCTGAAAACCGCTGCCGCATCATTACGGTAATGGGGCGCGAGGGTGGCGTAGGCCACGGTGCTCAGCGGTACAAAAACTAAGCCCATACCAAAACCCTGCACCATGCCCGTAGTAACTAACAGCGACATGGGTACGTTGGTGGTAAATAAACTCATTTGCCACAGGGAATAGGCGGTGAGCAACAGGCCTACTAGCATTAAAACCCGTGCATCCACTTTTTGCGTTAAACGCCCGGCCACTACCATGGCGAGCATAGTGCCAAACCCCCGCGGTGCCAAAACCAGGCCTGTGGTAATGACAGGGTAACCCATTAAATTTTGCAGATAGGGCGGCAGCAGGGCCATGCTGGCGAGCATAATGATGCCCACGACAAATATAAAAAATAAACTCGAGGCAAAATTGCGGTCACGGAACATGGCCGGTTCTAAAAAGGGTTTTTCGGTGGTGTTGATGTGCACAATAAATAAATACAGGGCTAAGGCCGCGATCACAAATTCCACGGTAATTTCCGTGGAGGAAAACCAATCTTCACCCTGGCCGCGGTCGAGCATTAATTGCAGGCCACCTATGGCCAGGCTTAACATCACAAAACCAAAGACATCAAAACGCCGCCCGGGATTTTTTTCGGTTTCCGGCATAAAAAACCAGATGCCGAGTAAGGTCGCTATGCCCACGGGCACGTTGATATAAAATACCCAGCGCCAGTTGTAATACTCTGTCAGCCAGCCACCTAAGGTCGGGCCTAAAATCGGGCCGAGCATAACCCCCATACCCCATAACGCCATGGCTTGGCCGTGTTTTTCTTTTGGGTAAGTATCGAGTAAAACCGCCTGCGAAAGGGGCACTAAACCTGCGCCAAATACCCCCTGCATTAAACGGAAAAATACCATTTCACTGAGATTTTGTGCCACACCGCATAAAATCGAAGCCAGGGTAAAACCCGCCACGCTGATTAAAAATAAACGCTTACGTCCGATGCGCGCCGCTAAAAAACCCGTGGGGGCCGTCATGATGGCGGCCGCAACAATATACGAAGTTAAAATCCATGAGGCCTGCTCCTGGGTTGCGTTAAGCGAACCCAGCATATGTGGCAGGGCCACGTTGGCGATGGTGGTATCCAGCGCCTGCATGATGGTGGCCATCATGATAGACGCGGTTACCCAGGCGGTATTGCGTGCGCTGTTGCCCATATTTATTGACCAAAATGCAGATGCGGATAACGGCCGGTATCAATTTCGACTGTGGTGCTCATGCCGGCGCGCAGGGGTAAATCCTGCGGGCCTTCTTCCACGCTGATGCGCGTGGCAATACGTTGCACCACTTTTACCCAGTTACCGCTGGCGTTTTGTGCGGGCAATAATGAAAATTCAGAATCCGTTGCCGGGCTGATGCTCAGCACTTTGCCGTGCCATTGTGCATTGGGGTACATATCAACGCTGATTGCCACAGACTGGCCGGGGCGCACATCGGTTAATTCGGTTTCTTTAAAATTCGCTTCGATCCAGTGCTGATTATTGGTCACAAAATTCAGCATGGGCATACCGGCGCGGGCATAGTCACCCACATTCGGCGCGCTGCCCACAATGCCATCGGCGGGGGCACGCACGCTGGTGCGTTGCATATCCAGATGGGCTTTTTGCAGGGCAGCGAGGGCCGCTAAATATTGTGGGTGTTCATTCACTTTAATAGCGGGTTTATTACTCAGGGCCGCAAGGGTTTCCGCCACTTCGTTTTGCAGCACAATAACCGCCTGACGGGATTTATCGCGTTTTAATTCGGCATCATCACGGTTGACCTGTGATACGGAGCCTTCAATCATCAGTTGCTGCTGGCGTTTTAATT
>JACKOM010000028.1 GCA_024234265.1 Oceanospirillaceae bacterium | reverse complement strand
TCTGAGGCTTCACCGGTTTCGAGGCCGGTAATACGGAAGCTGCTGCCGAGGGTAGACTGAATAGTCGCCAGACTGATGATGTTTTTCTCAACAATCTTGTCGGTCACAGCCTGCTCAACACCATCCACCATTTCGTAACGGGTTTTGGCTTTGTGCTCCACAAACAGCACAGCCATACGGCGGCCCACTGCTTTGCGGGTCACTTTACCCATTTTGTCACCACCCATGGCATCCAGGCTGATATTCACCTGGGGCTGGCCGTTTTCATCGAAAGCAGGCTGGGCGTTAGAAACGTTATCACCGGTGACTATGATGGTTTTTTCGATACGGGCACTGCGCCCGGCACCACGTTCACTATTACGGAATTCAAATTCTTCGGTATTAAAACGGCTTTCATCCGGCGCAGCTTCCAGACGGAACTCGAGGTTGGCGGCTTTACCCAGAATTTTCTTGGCGGCGGCAGTATCCTGCACACCCGGTAATTCCACCACAATGCGATTACGGCCCTGACGCTGCACCAGCGGTTCGGCCACACCCAGTTCGTTCACACGGTTACGCAGGGTGGTGAGGTTCTGCTTGATGGCATAATCCTCATATTCTTTGGTTTTCACTTCGTTGAGGTTTAACCAGAGCACAAACTGGCCATCGGCGGTTTTATCAGCGGCGGTTACAAAACCATCATACTGGCGACGCACAAAACCATCGGCCTGATCACGGTCAGCTTCGTCGGCAAATACCACCTGGATGCGTTTGTCTTTTTCCACACTTACGCGGCTGTAACGCAGTTTTTCCTGGCGTAACTGACGTTTGATATCGTCTTTGTAGTTATCCAGTTTCTGGCCGATAAAAGCGTCCATGTCGACTTCCATCAGGAAGTGCACACCACCACTTAAATCCAGACCTAAAGTCATGGGGCCGGCACCTAAATCCAGCAACCACTGCGGGGTGGTTTGTGCCATGTTCAGCGCCACGACAAAATCATCACCCAGGGCGCGTTTGATCGCGGTTTTAGCCGCTAATTGCTGGTCCAGCTCTTTGATGCGAATCAGAGCCGACGGGGATTTTAATTCTTCGCCAAAATAAGCGATGCCTGCATCATCTAAACTGCTCAGGGCTTTTTTGAGGATATAGTCGTCCACCACATCACCGCTTTTCGAAGGGGTGAGCTGCACGGCAGGATCAGGCGGATAGAGGTTTGGCATGGCGTAAATTACGCCTAAGGTCATGATCGCCAGGATGAGAATATACTTCCAGAGCGGATACTTGTTCAGCATGGTACCGGTCCTTGCGGGGCGCGGCAGACGCCGCGCCGGATATTTTAATTATTCTTGGATGGACTTGATGGTGCCTTTTGGCAGCTCAGCCACAACAGAAGATTTCTGAATGTTTAATTCAACGTTATCGGCCACTTTGATCACAACAAATTCGTCGCTCACTTTGCTTACGCGGCCGAGGATGCCACCACTGGTCACCACTTCAGAACCTTTGTCGATGGAAGCCATCAGGTTTTTGTGTTCTTTGGCGCGTTTGCTTTGTGGGCGCCATAACAGGAAGTAGAAAATCAGAACAAAACCACCGAGGAAAATCAGCTGGCCAATCGCGCCCATCTGACCTGGCTGTTGTGCACCTTCTGCAAATGCAGACGCAGATGAAGTAACCAGCGCCAGTGCCAGCAGTGCCTTAACAGACTTAGACATTTATGTGTCTCCTAAAAACAACGTGAATTAAGAATTTAACCGGTTTTTATGACAATGCGGGCGTTTCCATGCCCCGCTTGCGGTAGAAGTCATCCACAAAGGCGGACAATTTACCCTCTTCAATAGCCTTGCGCAAACCAGCCATCAGGTTCTGGTAATAACGCAGGTTATGAATAGTGTTCAGACTTGCACCGAGCATTTCTTTACATTTATCCAGGTGATGCAGGTACGCCCGGCTCACGGTGCGACAGGTATAACAGTCGCATTCGGGGTCGAGCGGGCCAGTATCGGTTTTATACTGGGCATTGCGTAATTTAATAACACCCGTGGATACAAACAGGTGGCCATTGCGCGCATTACGGGTTGGCATGACGCAGTCGAACATATCCACACCACGGCGCACGCCTTCAACCAAATCTTCCGGTTTGCCAACGCCCATCAGATATCGGGGCTTATTGGCCGGCATCAAGGGGGTTAATGCAGATAAAACCCGTTTCATATCTTCTTTGGGTTCACCCACGCTCAAACCGCCGATGGCATAACCATCAAAACCAATTTCTGTCAGCCCTGCGAGGGATTCAGCGCGCAGATTTTCATACATGCCACCCTGCACTATGCCAAACAGGGCCGATGGATTATCAGCGTGGGCGGTTTTGGAGCGTTTCGCCCAGCGCAGGGATAATTCCATGGAATCACGCGCCTGTTTTTCCGTCGCCGGATATGGCGTGCATTCATCGAATATCATCACGATATCCGAGCCCAGATCACGCTGTACCTGCATGGCAATTTCAGGGTTCAGATGCACCTTGCTGCCATCCACCGGCGAGCTGAATACCACACCTTCTTCGGTGATTTTGCGCATTTTACCGAGGCTGAACACCTGGAAACCGCCACTGTCGGTCAGAATCGGTTTATTCCACTGAATAAAATCGTGCAAATCGCCATGTTGTTTGACGATTTCCGTGCCCGGACGCAGCATCAGGTGAAAGGTATTACCGAGAATAATATCGGCGCCTGTCTCGTAAATATCGCGCGGTAACAGACCTTTCACTGAGCCATAGGTTCCCACCGGCATAAAGGCAGGGGTCTGCACTTCACCACGGGGGAATTTCAGGGTGCCGCGGCGCGCATTGCCGTCGGTTGTTTTTAATTCGAATTCCATGAAGCTCATGTATTACTCCCAGCACTTCACTGCATCAGGGTTGCGGGTGATAAACATGGCATCCCCGTAACTGAAAAACCGGTATTCATTGGCAACTGCCGCCTGGTAAGCACGCAGCACAGGACCACGCCCGGCAAACGCACTGACCAACATAATTAAAGTGGATTCCGGCAGGTGGAAATTCGTGACCAGCGCATCCACGGATTTAAATTGATAACCAGGGAAAATAAAAATATCCGTATCACCGCTGTAGGGCTGAATTTCACCGCTGCGTGATGCGGTTTCAAGGCTGCGTACACTGGTGGTACCCACTGCGATCACACGTTTGCCAGCGGCACGGGTGGCTTTCACCAGATCACACACCTCCTGGGAAACCTCTAAATATTCACTGTGCATCTGGTGATTGTGCACATCATCCACTTTCACCGGCTGAAATGTACCTGCACCCACATGCAGGGTGACAAAGGCGGTCTGCACACCCATGGCACGCAGCTCGGCAAGCATCGCCTCATCAAAATGCAGGCCTGCTGTTGGGGCCGCTACCGCACCGGCTTTCTGGTTATAAACCGTTTGGTAACGCTCGCGGTCGGCAGCCTGATCATCACGCTCCATATAAGGCGGTAATGGCATATGCCCGACTTCATCAAGCAACTGCAACAGGGGTTTATCTGCAGGGAAGCGCAGCTCAAATAAAGCGCCCTGCCGCCCGCTGACTTCCACCGGCACACCACCTAACTCAATGACACTGCCGGGTTTTGGGCTGCGGCTGGATTTAAGGTGTGCCAGGGCAGTGTGCTCACCTGTCACCCGTTCGATTAATGCTTCGAGTTTGCCACCACTGGGCTTGGCACCAAATAAACGGGCCGGAATAACCCGGGTATTGTTGAAAACCATCAGATCACCCGGCGCCACCAGATTTAATAAATCCTTAAACTGGGCATGGCGCAGCTCCCCACCGGGGCCATCGAGGCATAACAGGCGGCTTGAGGTCCGCTGCGCAGGCGGATATTGGGCAATCAGCCCGGGGGGCAGATCAAAATGGAAATCACTGGTTTTCATAGGGCACCTTTCTAGGTGCGCAAGGGTACTCAAAAACGACCACTAAGTTAAGCGTAACCCGCCATCGCAGCACCGATTAACATGAAATATTTCAAAACAGGTGTTGACGGCCTTCGGCACTCTGGTATTATGCGCGCCACCAACGACAGG
>JACKOM010000027.1 GCA_024234265.1 Oceanospirillaceae bacterium | reverse complement strand
CTGTCCGCCTGGCTCAGGAGCGTTGCCACGGTCATAACCAATTGCCAGGGTTGGCTGCAAATTCGCACCAAACAAGGCATTGTTGTAATCAAGGGATGCACGCAGACGGATACCACCGGACAACTTAGTGGTAAAACCATCTTTGGTACAATAATCAGGGTTTTCATTACTATATTTCTGACCATCTACGCCTGCTGCAATTGAGCCTGCTGCGGATGCATCACATGAATAAACAGCTCCTGTTGCAGCCCCTGTGTCAGTATAAACAGGGATTTGCTCATCAGTAGCACCGATACCATAAGCACCGGAACGGCCATAACGGGCCTCATCCAGTTCAGGCAGATCAGGCACAAAAGTTGCGCCCACCTCTGTCGCCAGACTTAAACGACTGGCCCCCATAAACTGATCGATGAACTTTATAAAGGTCATTTGCGCCTGCCATACGTCAAAGCGGTCAAAACCTTCAAAATATTCACCGGCAAGTGCCTGTCTAGCCGCTAGCACCTGCGCACTGTCAGTTGGGTCAAAACTGCCAAGTGCTTCAGCAGCACGCATTTGGAACAGTTTGCTGCTTGGTGATAGGGTGGAAGCATATAGAACTTCAAATGCGTTCCAGGAAATTGGCATATCCTGCTTCACGCTAATCTCACCACCCACGGACCATCCGCCTTCGGTACTGCGGTTAAAGCTGATACCGGTCAGTTTGATATCTTCAGGGTAACCGATCTGATAAATCGGATACGCCGAAACATAATCGCCACTTGGGTTAGTCGGGGTGTTAGTGCCAGTCAGATATGGGTTAGCCACATTACCCACGATATAAGGTACACGACTGTGCAGGTTCATGTGGTAAAGACCAAACTCGGTATCACCCAGGGCTTCTGAGTACCAACGTAAAGCCAAACCAAACTGATTTTCCGACTCTGGTTTAACGTCGCTATTACGCTCCGCAACTGGATACTTACGATCAGCTAATGGCACACCGGCAGCAATTTCAGCATCACGACCAGCCAGAATTTCTTCTTCCGACAAAGGCGATGATGGATTTGGGTTAGCCAGAATAATCGGGCCACAACCATCGGCCACAAAGTCCACTGTAGAGTAGAAAGTGCCACAAGGGTCAGAACGGGTTGCTTCCCACCCAATCTGGTAGAAGGCTTCCAGGGACACTGCATCGGTAATACCGATGGAGCCGTAGGCCATATTCACCGGCAGCAATACCTCTTTAACTTCTACACCGGGTTTACGCGCGGCAGAAGCATCGATGGGGTTGATGCTGTTGATACCACCCTGAATAAAGGTGGACTCACCCCAGCTCAGTACCTGACGACCAAAACGCAGACTCACAGGGGTATCACCAAACTCATAATTGGCATACACAAAGGCATCCATGAGTTCAGCGCCTTTACCGGCGGCGTCTTTAGAGGCCTGATTCAGTTCTTTCCAGGGACGTTCGTCATCCATCAGGGCAGAATCATAATAAGCACGGCCACGGACAAACGCACCGTAGTTATCATAGGTCAGAGACAAATCACCGGACCATTTGAGAACGTTGGTATACAGCTTGCCCTTTTCATAGTTCAGGGTGCCGTCATCGTAGTTGTAAGTAGAGGCCTTACCGCCACCGTCTACCAGATCGGAGGTGCCGTATTTGGCAACCTGACCACGGTCCGGATCTTCTGCACGCCAGCCGGCACCATAACTGATGGTATTATCGAACTGACCTTCAATACCAAACATACTGAATTCAACCGCGTTGGCCGAGCCCGCTGCGGCGGCCACCACGGCCGCCAGCGGTAATTTTTTGAAAGCGTTTTTCAATGTCATATGTCGCTCCATTTATATTCTTATTCTCAGATGACTTATGGTGCTGGAACGGCGGCTACACCACCGGTGCCAGTCATGGTGACATCCTGACCATTTGAAGCAAAGAAGCTGATTGTCTGGGTCATCATATCTGCAAAGGTTGCAGGAACGTCCGCAGAAGAGAAGGTACCGTGGGTGCCTTGACTAAATTTCACAACAGCAGTTAAAGCAGAAGAGCCATCAACATCATCATCTATCTGCGTCAAACCTAATGCATCAATCAGAGGATCAGTACCTGCGAGATAAGAAGTTGCAGTCTCTACACGGGTTTTACCAATAGCCGCTAACTCATGCGCACCGTTACCTTTGTTAGGTACTACAAGGTCCTCTGGGAAAGCTGTCAACGCATCACATAATTGGGTTTTCAAGCTGCATCCAGCGGAACCCCAGCCACTCCAGTCTGCAATAGTTTCGCCAGTTGTAAGGCCAAGATCACCCGCACCGACCATTTCAAACACTAATAACGGAGTTCCGGTATCAGCCAAATTAGCCGCATAGTTAATTGGATCACCCTGATCAACATGCGCCTGAATCGTAGCGAAGAATTTTTCCAGTGAGGATGACCCCTGGGTCAAGCCACTTTCCGCTAACCCCGGAATCAGGGAAGCCGAGAACGATACGGAGTTTTCCAGCAATTTGCTCAGCTGTCCGCCTGGGTTAGCCAACACAGCAGCCTGAATAGGATGCAAATTATCGTTATTCTCTTGCACCCGGGTATCATTCACCACTGAGACAAAATCAGCACCAACGATTGCACCCAGTGAATGGCCGATAAAGAAGACCTTGTCGGTGTCAAAGTCACCGGCTGTGCTATCCCCATCAATATCCATATCACCTAAAGTGGCATTCAGGTTGAGTAAATCCATTACAGACTGGCGAATATTATCGCGGGTACGCTGGAAATTATCTAAACGGATAAAGAAGTCACCGGACTTACCTTTAGCGGAACCAACATCAGAGGTTGCAGTGGCAAGGGCTGCCAGGTTTTCAGATGTAGGGTCCGCTTTAGCAGTAGTGGCTGCGTTTAAATACGCAGCAAACTTGGCATCATCATAGGTAATTGCACCAGGGGTAGAACCGTTGAGGTAATAACCTTCGTGGCGCTCGGCAATACCAAGTGCCGCTAATTCAGACGTGTTAGCAATTTTGTATGCCCATGGGGTCGCCGCTGCAGACACGCTATGATCAACCGAGAAAACTTCGCGACTGTTTATAATGGAATCACCATCGTTGTCCGAAGCCAAAGGCGCTATACCGTGGTGCGGTAAATCAATTGCGATCATAGCAGTACAAGCAGGAGCTGCTGCCAACGAGTTGCCAACTATCAGAGTACCTGCACGATCAACTGTAATGCCATGCATAAAGATCGCTACAGGCCAACCAGAAACAGGCTTAGAGCACCCAGTGGTTGGAGTAGTAATCATTACAGGAACAACAGCGTCACGTGTTTCCAACGCAAATGGGAAGCGATAGGTTACGTTAGTAGTACCATCAACATCCTTCGGTGGGTAAGTACCCGCTGCCGCCTGGAATGCGGTATCAAATACATCCCCCACATTTTCACTGGCGCGCCAGATTGAAGTGGAATCAGACATAGTCGATGTATATTGCGGCAAACTGATATAACCTTGAGAAACCATCGGGTTATTGGTTAAACCATAATTGCTTCCTGGCACACCAATGACGGTTGTCAGATCTGTTAAATCAATCATGCCGAACGCGCGGGAAGCAGGTTTGTCTGTCGCGGATGCAACATAAGCTTTGAATGTAGCTTTAATAGTGGCCAGGTTTGAGTTGACGTTGGAGCGAATTTGACCCTGATAAATCGCCGTCGCTTTTACTGCAGCAATTTCCTCTGCAGTTGAGCTAGGCATACTTTGCGCAGCAGCCGCGCCAGCAACAATCGCATTTACGCTTGTAGAACCCAGCAGCTTCTCACCTAAGGCCATATCGGCAGCTAGGTCAGTGGCAGCACCTGAGCCAGTATCAACAGTCTGAATATCAGTGTTGTATTTATCCATCTCATCTTCAACGAAGATACCTGGCGCAGCATTTACACGCAGCGCATAGGTTGGATCGGTAGTGGTAATTGGTGCAGTGAACACGATGCCATCATCGGAATAACTGGTTGCACCAGATGTGGCTGCATCAACAGCAGCAAAATAACCTTTCACCATCTTTTCCATGCCCTGTAACAGAGCACGAAGAGGAGGCAACGCTTCATTATTACTGATAAATGGGGCATTACTTACCAAGTCTGAATATTGTGCGGCGGCCTTTACTGCATTGCCATTGCTGTCTTTTATGCCATTGGTTAACGCCACTATGTATTTAGTACGCGCTTCCAATGGTTTTTTTGGATAAATGCGCAGCACGTTGTTTGTGCCACCATCAATGCTGATCACAGCAGCGGTGTAATCAACGCCACCGGTTAAATTGGGGCTAGCCACGGCGCCGGTACCTAAAGCACCAATTTGCGCAAAGTCGAGTGCGTCAACCTGACTGTTACCAACACCACCTGCAAGTTTGATTAAAAATACGTTCTGAGTCGGAAGAGAAGAGGAAATAGAGTCCGGATCGATTGAATCATTAAATGGAATGTCGATAGCAGCCGTTGTTGACCAGCCATCCAGATCGTCGATCGCTTTTGTAATGGCATTCTCGGCAGAGGTACCCGCCAGACCAGTATCTGCAGTCCCATCAGATTCTACAGCTTTCTTGAATATGAAATCACTTCCAAACTGCACAACAGCTACGCCGTTTAAAGGTGCAAATTTAGGGTAGACAGCCGGGTTGCTCTCAGCGCCGGACCCGGTTACAACACCGGCCGTATCCACGACATTATTATCTTCCACGCTGCTGATTTTACACCCGCTGGTGCTGACCATAATGGCCGCGACAGACAGGCTTAACAGGGACCTTTTCAACATATGAGAGTGACCTCTTTTTATGGTTATGTTGTTGAAACTGCATGCATCGGATGATGCCTCTGCCAGATGTGCCCGACTATAGCCAAGCACAAGGGCAAAACGATCACCCCAAAGTATGAATCCCCTCTGTTTTCAGTGTGTTGCCGCCGTTTGCAGGCAAACGGGCGTTTGAAACGAAAACAGGAGTACCAACTCTAGAGCAAGCGCACTAATAACAGACCAGTATCGTTATATGAGCATCTATAGCAAGAAGTTCTTAGTAACGTTTTGCAACCCGACACACTTTTATGCTTTACGGCCATTTTCCACATGTGCGGGCAGTGCGTGGCACAAAACTCCCATTTAGCGCCGGGCTTAGTTACAATGCTGCCCCCATGCCCGCACGGGAATGGCCAGACTGTAAAACCATGTGCCGCACGCTGGCGGCAACTGATTCCAATTAAGCGAGAAGCATATGTCCAAACAAGATTCCGTAGTAATTGTCAGTGGTACCCGCACCCCTATGGGTGGTTTCCAGGGTAGTCTGGCCGACGTGCCTGCCGTAGAGCTGGGTGCGGTAGCCATTAAAGAAGCCGTTGCCCGTGCCGGTTTAAAACCTGAAGACATTCAGGAAGTGATCATGGGTAACGTATTACCCGCTGGCCTGAAACAGGGCCCTGCCCGCCAGGCAATGCGCTCTGCCGGCCTGCCGGATGCAACCGGTGCCACAACTATTAACAAGCTGTGTGGTTCCGGTATGAAGGCCACTATGCTGGCCCACGATTTAATCAAAGCAGGCACCAACGACATCATGGTTGCAGGTGGTATGGAGTCCATGTCTAACGCACCTTACGTGCTGTTAAACGCCCGTAAAGGTTACCGCATGGGCCACGGCGATCAGGCCATGGACCACATGTTCCTGGATGGTCTGCAGGATGCCGAAACCGGCCGTCTGATGGGCTCTTTCGCCCAGGACGTGGCTGACCAGAAAGGTTACACCCGTGAAAAAATGGACGAATACGCCATTCTGTCCCTGAACCGTGCTAAAGCGGCGATTGAAAACGGCTCCCTGAAAGACGAAATCGTGCCGGTTAAAGTTGTGACCCGTAAAGGTGAAGTACTGGTGCAGGATGACGAGCAGCCATTCAACGCCAACATCGATAAAATCCCAACCCTGCGCCCAGCCTTCAAAAAGGACGGCACTATCACTGCTGCGAACGCATCCTCTATTTCTGACGGTGCTTCGGCACTGGTGCTGATGCGTGAATCCGAAGCCGAAGCCCGTGGCATTAAACCTCTGGCGCGCATCGTCGCCCACGCCACTAACTCACTGCACCCTTCTGAATTCACCATTGCACCGGTTGGCGCAATCGAAAAAGTGCTGAAAAAAGCCGGCTGGAATAAAGACGAGGTTGATCTGTTTGAAATCAACGAAGCCTTTGCCATGGTAACCATGATGCCGGTTGACGAGCTGAAACTGGATATCAACAAAGTAAACGTGCATGGCGGTGCCTGCGCCCAGGGTCACCCTGTCGGCTCTACCGGTTCCCGTCTGCTGGTTACCCTGGCCTATGCACTGAAAAAATACGGCAAAAAACGCGGTGTGGCTGCACTGTGCATCGGTGGCGGTGAAGCTACTGCCATGGCGATTGAATTAATCTGATAAAACGCGGCGCAGTATTTAACTGCGCCGTTTATCAATTAAATCACCCATAAAAAAACCGCGCATAAGCCACTGCTGTCCCACAATTTTTCATCCAAAAAAACAGGGCCTCATTTGAGGCCCTGTTTTTTTGGTTTGAGCAGATGTAACCGCCGTTTGTGATGGGCACAAAATGAACGCTCTAGGGCGCCGAAACGCAAACAAAAAACATGCCCGAGCCAGCATGGATGCTGGCGAAGCGAGGGACCCCAGGGCAGGATGCCCCATAGCGCGGGGGCGAATGTTTTTTGTTGGAGTGAGGACTAACGCCCGGTTGCGTTCAAAGCGGGGGCACGGGGGGAAGGCCCCCGTAAAGCCATGTCCAGACAAAAAATGACGACAATTAAATCCCGTTTTTTCTTTCTGGGAAGGGACTTCCCAGACCCTTCCTTCGCTCACACTGCTGCTTGTTTCCGGTTTTTTAGGCGCGCCATTACGCCCACGCGCCATGGGGCATCCATGCCCTGCTTCGCCGGCGCTTTGTCAGCATCCATGCTGACTGCGGGCTATGGCGCTTTAAAAACCGGCGCAGCAAGTTCGCATTTAGTGTTCTGAATTAACGCCGTGATAAATCGGTGCAAATAAAAAAGCGTTGAATGATATTTCTTCATTCAACGCTTTTTAGTTTCAAACTGTGGGACAGCACTGGCGCATAAGCGCGGTTTTTTTATGGCCAGGGATGGCGGGTATCCTCCTTTTTATACACACTGCTTTGTGCAGGAGTAATTTTCAGGGTATGCAGGGATGGCCGGTATCCTCCTTTTTATACGCACTGCTTTGTGCAGGAGCAATTTTCAGGGTAGGCAGGGATGGCCACCATCCTGAAAATACAGAATAAATTATTCCGCCCTGTGCTCACGTGCTAAATATTCATGGCTCTGCATTTCCAGCAAACGCGAAGTAGTACGGTCAAATTCAAAACTGAGTTTGCCGCCTAAATACAGCTCATGGATGGGCGCATTGCCGGACATAATTAACTTCACGCCGCGGTCGTAAAATTCATCCACCATGTTAATAAAGCGCCGCACTTTATCGTCAACTTTTACATCCATCTGCGGCACATCACTGATTAATACCGCATGGTATAAACGCCCTAACTCGATGTAATCGTTCTGTGAGCGGGGGCCGTCACACAAGGCATTAAAATCGAACCAGGCGATATCATCACAAATGGCTTTGGCCATAATTTTACGGCCAAGAATTTCAACACCCACATCGCGCACTATGTGTTCGTTATCGGGAATTAACGCCATAAAACTTTTTTCGAGGCTGGCATTGGCACCGGCATCCAGCGGGAAATGATAAAGCTCGGCTTGCTCAAGGGTGCGCAGGCGATAATCAATACCACTGTCGACGTTCACCACTTCTGTATATTGTTTAATTAAACGAATTGCCGGTAAAAAACGGTCACGCTGCAAACCATCTTTGTATAAACCATCGGGCACGATATTCGACGTCGCCACCAGAGAAACACCACGGGCAAAGAGTTTTTCCATCAGGCCGCCAAGGATCATGGCATCGCCGATATCAGACACAAAAAACTCATCAAAACACAGGATACGGGCTTCGCCGGCGATGCGGTCGGCAACGGTATCCAGTGGGTTTTTCTGGCCTTTTAATTCTTTTAAGTGGTTATGCACCCGCTGCATAAAACGGTGGAAGTGGGTACGGATTTTTTTATCAAACGGCAGTGCATCGAAGAAGGTATCCACCAGATAGGTTTTACCGCGGCCCACACCACCCCAGAAATAAATACCTTTCTGCGGCACGGGTTTTTTACCGGCAATACCCTTGAACATACGGCTGACCAGGGAAGCTTCCTGTTCGGCACGGTGCACGGCAACCAGATCGTCGTACAGGCGCTGCAGGTGTTTCACGGCCATTTCCTGCGCAACGTCGTAGGAAAAATCGTCCCGTTCAAGGTCTTTGCGGTAGCGTTCTAATGGTGTCATAGGAGATGCTTCATGCCCTTTACGGACTGAGTATAGAGAATAATGTGCGGCGCATTTTACGGGCCTTGCACATAAGTGCAAGGTATTCGGGGTGATTCGTCAGGGTTAAAGGAGCTGTTGTTTCAACCAGTCTTTCAGGGCCGGCAAATAACCATGGAAAAAATGCCCGCACCCAGTGAAAACCGTGTAATCCATCGGCGGATATTGCGTGTTTACCCAGTGATCCACTTCCTCAAAGGGCACAACCTCATCGGCATCCCCCATCACTACACTGGCAGGTACCGGCAGCGGGCTGATTTCGACAAACGGGAAATGATGCACAGGGGGCGCAACCAGCAATAAATGTGATACATCCGCGTCGGTTTCGCGGCTTGCAGCAGCCGCCACATAACTGCCAAAACTGAACC
>JACKOM010000026.1 GCA_024234265.1 Oceanospirillaceae bacterium | reverse complement strand
GCGCTTTGTCAGCATCCATGCTGACTGCGGGCTATGTCGTTTTAAAAAACCGGCGCAGCAAGTTCACATAATGTGTTCTGAATTAACGCAGATTAAACCGGCACAAACAAAAAAGCCCTGAATGAAATTTCACTTCATCCAGAGCTTTTTAGTTTCAAACTGTGGGGCAGTAGAGACCCGCAGGTGCTTTTATTTTCGTTAGATTTAAAAAAACAATCCCGTTTCCAGCTGGGCTTCTTCGCTCATCATGTCGCGGCTCCAGGGCGGGTCGAATACCAGTTCCACATTCACATTGTGTACATTCGGCACTTTGGCCACGCGGTATTTAACATCGCTCACCAGCACTGGGCCCATGCCACAGGCAGGTGCGGTTAAGGTCATATTCACCTGCACGGTTTTATCATTGGCGTTAATGCTGACGCCGTAAATCAAACCTAAATCGACTAAATTCACCGGAATTTCCGGATCGTAAATCGTGCGCAGGGCGGCCCAGATATCCTCTTCACGGATATTCTCACCATCGGCGGCGGGGAAGGTTAATTCTTCAGCCTGCAAACCCAGCGCGGAGGCATCTGTGCCATCCACACGCAGCATATTGCCCTGGTAAATCACGGTGTAATTACCACCCAGGGCCTGACTTAATGTCACAAAACTGCCGGCGGGAATTGTGGTTTTAGTACCTGCGGGCACCATACGCGCGGGACATTCGCGCTCGGCCACCACCATTCTTCTTTCCATTATGCTTCCAACGCTGTGATTGCTGGCTATATCAAGACTTCGGGAATCGGGTTAAAGCGTTTTCGAGGCAGCAGGAACAAGGCAAAAACGAATGAAAAAGCGCAGTTTATAAATCATAAATGAGCATTTTGAATTCGTTTTTAACGCAGTTCCGGCAACGCAGATAGCTTTAACCGATTCTCGTTAATTCGCACTGGTATCCACATTAAAACTCTCCCCACAGCCACACTCATCTTTGGCGTTGGGGTTGCGGAATTTTAACACGCTGTTTAAACCTTCGGTGCTGTAATCAATTTCGGTGCCCTGCACATAGGGTAAATCCGCCGGTGCAACGTATACGGTTACATCGTCGGCCACCTGAAAGGCAATTAAACTGGCATCGATGTCGGTTAATAAATCGAGCACATATTTAAAGCCTGAACAGCCGGCTTTTTTCACACCTAAACGCACCGCTTTGGCAGAGCCGGAAGCAAGTTGTTTACGGGTATGTTTAATCGCCTTTTCTGTCATGCTGACGTTTGGCGCTTTAGGCGCGAAAGTTTCCACACTCATAGCAGCTCCTGTCATAAAAACATTTTTACTTTTTCAAGGCCGGCGATTAAGGCATCCACATCGGCTTTGGTGCTGTAAATCGAAAAGGATGCACGCACGGTACCGGGAATACATAACTGATCCATGATCGGCATGGCACAGTGGTGGCCGGTACGTACCGCTATGCCCTGCTGATCAAGCAGCATGCCAACATCGGACGGATGGGCACCGGCCATTAAAAAGCTCATAACACCGGCTTTTTTAGGGGCTTCACCAATTAAGGTAATACCTTCAATGGCACGGGCTTTTTGCATGGCATATTGCAGTAATTCGTCTTCGTGTTGCGCAAGCGCAATGCGATCTAACGACATGAAATATTCCAGGCCCGCCGCTAAGCCGATAACACCGGCAATATGCGGCGTACCCGCTTCGAATTTATAGGGCAATTCGTTGTAGGTGGTGCCGGCAAAACTCACCTTGGCAATCATTTCACCACCACCCTGATAGGGTGGCATGGCATTTAATAATTCACGTTTACCGTAAAGCACACCGAGGCCGGTTGGGCCAAATACTTTGTGGGCGGAGAATACATAAAAATCGCAATCCAGGGCCTGCACATCCACCGGGAAATGCGCTACGGCCTGGGCACCATCCACCAGCACTTTCGCGCCGACGGCATGGGCTTTTTGAATAATTTCCGCAACCGGGTTCACTGTGCCGAGGGCGTTGGAAACATGCACCACGGAAACAAATTTCACGCTGCCATCAAGCAGCGCATCAAACGCAGCCATATCCAGCTCACCATTGGGCTTGACCGGAATGGGTTTTAAAATGCAGCCTTTTTCTTCACACAACATCTGCCAGGGCACGATATTGGCGTGGTGCTCCATGGCGGAAACTAAAATGACATCGCCTTTTTGTAAAAAGGTGCGGCCATAACTCTGTGCCACCATGTTAATGCTTTCGGTGGTGCCACGGCTCCACAGCACTAATTCAGGGGCCGGTGCGTTGAGAAAACGCTGCACCACCTGACGGCCGTGTTCAAATTTTTGTGTAGCGCGGTCCGCCAGGGTGTGTGCACCACGGTGCACATTGGAATTATCCAGACGGTAATATTCATCCAGCGCATTTATCACCGCCAGGGGTTTCTGGGTGGTGGCAGCATTATCCAGATACACCAGCGGTTTGCCGTGTACCTGTTGCTCTAAAATCGGAAACTGCGCGCGGATGGCCTGAATATCAAGGCTCATATTAAATGCCTCGCCAGACGCTCATCGCTGATAAATTGTTTGGCCAGAATCGGGCGTAATAACTGCGCAACCGGTTCCAGTTCAATGCCATCAATTAATTCATTGATAAAACCAAAACTTAACATCACTTCCGCTTCCTGACGGCTGATGCCACGGCTTTGCAGATAAAAACGCGCTTTTTCATCCAGCTGGGCAATGGTGGCACCGTGGGCACAGCGCACATCGTCGGCGTAAATTTCCAGCTCAGGTTTGGTATTGATTTCCGCCTGATTGGATAACAGCAGGTTTTTATTGCTTAATTCCGCTGCGGTTTTCTGCGCATGTTTATGGATATGAATGCGCCCGTTGAATACCGCCTTGGCCTGATCGGCAATAATGCCACGGAATACTTCATTGCTGGTGCAATGGGGCACCGCGTGTTCGATGCAGGTGTGGAAATCAATGTGCTGTTTTTCTTTAGGCAGATACACACCGTTAATTTCACTGTGGGCACCGCTGCCCTGATGGTTCACTACCACATCAATACGTTTAATTTTGCCGCCGAGGGCCAGCTGGAAGCTGTTAAACACTGCGTTAGCCGCGAGATTAACGTGCACACCACCAAAATGGCTCTGGCTGCCGCTCTCTAAGTGCAGACGGTAGTGATTTAATTTTGCACCCTCACCCACAAACACTTCTGTCAGCTGGTTGTGAATGTTTTCGGCGATTTTGGCGGCGGAAACAAAGTGCTCCAGCACGGTCGCTTCACTGTGTTGTTCCAGCACAATTACATGACGCGCGTAACTGGAGAAACCGGCATCGGCACTTTGCACATGCACAATCTGCACAGGCTTTTTGCACACCTGATTTTTTGTCAGATGAATCAATACACCTTCCTGCAGGGCGGCGTTATTTAACGCGCCAAACAGGTGTTGCTCCTGTTTGAAGGTGCCATTTAATTTTTGTGCAATTAAAGCCTGTTGTTCAGCGTTGGCCTGTGAAAATGGCACACACACTAAACCGTCGATTTTATCCGACAGGGCTGCATTAAAATGCCCGTTCACAAATACCAGACGCTGCGCATCGAGGCCGGCAATGGCAAATAACTGATCATCCGCCAGGTTTACCTGGGGTGCAGCGCCGTGATAAGCCTGCTGATCAAGGGCGAATAAACTGGTGTATTTCCAGTTTTCGGTTTTACGGTTTGGCCATGGGGTAACACTGAATACCTGCGCACCGCTGGCACGGATGTTTTCTAACCAGGGGGCCGCCGGCAAATTTTTCAGGGATGCAACGGCCTGTTCATTAAATGCCAGGCTCATCTTATTTACCCTCTTGCTCGATCCAGCTGTAACCTTTTTCTTCCAGCTCAAGGGCCAGTTCTTTGCCACCGGATTTTACGATGCGGCCATTGGCGAGCACGTGTACGTAATCAGGCACAATGTAATCCAGCAGACGCTGGTAGTGGGTTACTACGATAAAACTGCGCTCCGGGCTGCGCTGGCTGTTAACACCTTCGGCAACCACCTGCAGGGCGTCGATATCAAGACCTGAGTCGGTTTCATCGAGGATGCAGATTTTTGGCTCGAGCAGCATCATCTGCATAATTTCGTTGCGTTTTTTCTCACCGCCGGAGAAACCTTCGTTGACACCGCGTTTTAAGAAATTCTGATCGAGGTTCACCGCTTTGCATTTTTCGCGGGCTAATTTCAGGAATGTCACGCTGTCGTAGGCCGGCAGACCACGGTGTTCACGCACGGCATCCACAGACGCTTTTAAAAATTCCATGTTGCTTACACCGGGAATTTCCACTGGGTATTGGAATGCTAAAAATAAACCTTCACGGGCACGCTCTTCGGTGCTCATTTCGAGCAGATTTTTACCGTCGAACAGCACTTCACCGCCGGTCACTTCATAACCTTCACGGCCTGACAATACGTTACCCAGGGTACTTTTACCTGCGCCGTTTGGCCCCATGATGGCGTGCACTTCACCGGGTTTAATATCTAAATTCAAACCCTTGATGATGTCTTTTTCTTCAACGCGTGCCTGCAGGTTTTTAATACTTAACATGGCTGTTCCTATCTTTGTCTGACGTCAGACTTTAATTTGGGGGCCGGCAATGCGGCTGCATACTTACGCTGCGCACAACACGCGCAGCGGGTTTAACCTACTGAGCCTTCCAGGGAAACTTCCAGCAATTTGCCGGCTTCCACTGCGAATTCCATCGGCAGCTCTTTAAATACTTCTTTGCAGAAACCGTTCACTATCATGGATACGGCTTTTTCCATATCGATGCCACGCTGCTGGCACAGGAATAACTGCTCATCACTCACTTTGGATGTGGTGGCTTCGTGCTCCACAACCGCGGAAGGATGTTTGCTTTCGATATAGGGGAAAGTGTGCGCCGCACACTGGTCACCGATTAACAGCGAATCACACTGGGTGTAATTGCGCGCACCGGCGGCAGAGGGGTTCATACGCACTAAACCACGGTAAGCGTTCTGGCTTTTACCCGCGGAAATACCCTTGGAAATAATCGTCGAGGTGGTGTTTTTACCAATGTGAATCATCTTGGTGCCGGTATCAGCCTGCTGATAATTATTGGTTAATGCCACGGAATAAAATTCGCCGACGCTGTTATCGCCTTTTAAAACACAGGAAGGATATTTCCAGGTCACAGCGGAACCGGTTTCCACCTGGGTCCAGCTGACTTTGGCGTTGGTATGGGCCACGGCGCGTTTGGTTACGAAGTTGTAAATACCACCTTTGCCTTCGGCATCACCCGGATACCAGTTCTGCACTGTGCTGTATTTAATTTGTGCGTTATCCAATGCGACTAATTCCACCACCGCAGCGTGCAGCTGATTTTCATCACGCATAGGTGCAGTGCAGCCTTCGAGGTAACTCACGTGGCTGCCTTCATCGGCAATAATTAAGGTGCGCTCAAACTGGCCGGTTTTGGCTTCGTTAATGCGGAAATAGGTGGATAACTCCATCGGGCAGCGCACACCTTTGGGGATGTACACAAATGAACCGTCGGAAAATACCGCGCTGTTTAATGCGGCATAAAAGTTATCTTTCTGCGGTACCACGGAGCCCATGTATTTCTGCACCAGCTCTGGGTGTTTATGCACAGCTTCACTGATGGGCATAAAAATTACACCGGCTTCGGCGAGTTTGGTTTTGAAGGTGGTGGCGACGGATACTGAGTCGAATACTACGTCCACCGCCACACCGGCCAGAATGGCCTGCTCGTGCAGGGGAATACCGAGTTTTTCGTAGGTTTTTAATAATTCAGGGTCCACTTCATCCAGACTTTTTGGTTTGGAATCCATGCTTTTAGGCGCGGAATAATAGGAAACATCCTGGAAATTAATTTTCGGATATTTCACATGGGCCCAGGTTGGCTCAGTCATTTCAGACCAGGCGCGGAATGCTTTTAAACGCCACTCCAGCAGCCACTCTGGCTCACCTTTTTTGGCGCTGATAAAACGCACGACGTCTTCGTTTAATCCCGGTGGCAGAGTTTCTGACTCCACATCGGTGACAAAACCCGCGGCGTATTCGTTTTTAATATATTCGTTAATTTGTTCGCTCATACTGCTCTCCACGCTGCTTGCCGCGCCTCAGGCAACCAGACTTCTCAATCGCTGCACCGCATGGCTGACATGGGCAATTGCATGTTCGATTTCATCTGCGGTTGTATAACGGCCCAGCGAAAACCGGATGGATGCATGGGCCAGGGATTCTTCCACACCAATTGCCGCCAGTACGTAGGAAGGCGACATGCTGGCTGAATTACAGGCTGAACCTGTGCTCACCGCCAGCTCGTTCAGGGATAACAGCAGGCTCTCGCCATCAACCCCGGCAAAACTGATATTGGCAATGCCCGCCACACGGGCGTTGGCATCACCGTTTAAATTCACACCGCCTAAGGGCAATAAGCCCTCCAGCAAACGCTGACGCAGGGCCAGAATGCGCTGGCTTTCTTCCGCCAGTTGTTTAACCGCCAGTTCAGCGGCCAAACCTAAACCGACTATCTGGTGGGTGGCCAAAGTGCCACTGCGCATACCACGTTCATGGCCACCACCGTGGATTTGCGCGGCGATTTTTAATCCGCGGCGCACGTACAGGCAGCCAATGCCCTTGGGGCCATAAAACTTGTGGGCCGATACCGACAGCAAATCCACCTGCATGGCCTGTACATCCACCGCCACCTTGCCAACCCCTTGGGCGGCATCCACGTGTAATAACACCTGGCGGGCGCGGCACAGGGCGCCGATTTCGGCTATCTGATTGACTGTGCCTAATTCGTTGTTGACCAGCATCAGGGATACCAGTGCGGTATCCGCGCGCAATGCTGCTTGCACCTGCTGCAGGCTGATCACACCGCTGGCATCGGGTTGCAGGTAGGTCACGGCAAAACCCTGTTGCTCAAGGTACGCGCAGGTATCCAGTACGGCTTTGTGTTCAATGGCGCTGGTGATGAGATGTTTTTTATCACCGGCTAAGGCCATTACGCCTTTGATGGCTAAGTTGTTGGCTTCCGTAGCGCCGGACGTCCAGACGATTTCACGGGTATCGGCATGGATGGCATCGGCAATCTGACGGCGCGCACTTTCAACCGCCTCTTCTGCTTCCCAGCCATAACGGTGGCTGCGCGAAGCGGGGTTTGCGAAGTTACCTTCCAAGGTCAGACAAGCACACATGGCCTGCGCCACAGCCGGATCAACGGGTGTGGTTGCGGCGTAGTCCAGGTAGACAGGCAACTTCATAAAGCCTCTTTGTGTTTATACATTCGACAGGCTGATTAACCTGTCCCGGTCGGTTTTGTGGATGCGCTGATCCTGGCGCAGGGCCACGGCCTGAATATCACGACGGGTCACGAGGTCATGCAGGGTAATGTTGCTCAGAAATGCATGAATCTGCGCGCTTAAATCCTGCCAGAGGTTGTGGGTCAGACACTGATCCCCTTCCTGGCAGTCACCATGGCCCTGACAACGGGTTGCGTCCATGGATTCACTCACCGCATCCACCACCTGGGCCACGCTGATTTCGCGGCCATCACGGCTCAGGCGGTAACCACCACCCGGGCCACGCACGGAGGACACCAGATCACAGCGCCGTAACTTGGCAAATAGCTGTTCCAGATAAGATAACGAGATACCCTGGCGTCCGGAAATATCATTCAGACTGACCGGCCCGTGCTGGGCGTGAATCGCCAGATCCAGCATTGCTGTGACCGCATAACGGCCTTTTGTGGTTAAACGCATAACTGCCACCCGTGACAAACTGGTCGGAAATTATCCTAATTCCGACCAAATCAGTCAACTATTATTCCCCCCTGCTCGCGCAGGGGCGCGGGATTCTAGCAGAAATGCGGGGCGATTACGCCCCTTTGTCCGAATCCTCAGGGGCAACAAAGGCTTCGGCTTTGAGATCAGGTAATTTGCCGCTGCAATCATGGCGCCCCATTTCTTCGAGGGCTTTGCACATCTGGGAAATTTTCGCGTCCACCGCGTGCATATGATCGAGCATATTGTTGATGGAGCGGGCGATAGGGTCCGGCATATCGCTGCTCATACCGTAGGCTTCAAAGCCGATTTTATCGGCCATGGCTTTGCGGCGGGCATCCTGTTCAGAACCCACGCTGCCTTTGGTGATCACCCGTGCCGGAATACCCACGGCAGTTGCACCTTCAGGTACATCTTTAGCCACCACCGCATTGGAACCGATACGCGCATTTTTACCCACAGTGATTGGCCCCAGCACCTTGGCGCCCGCCCCCACCACCACACCGTCCTGCAGCGTGGGGTGACGTTTACCGGCATTCCAGCTGGTACCACCTAAGGTCACACCGTGATACAGAGTTACATCGTTGCCGATCTCAGCGGTTTCACCAATCACAACACCCATGCCGTGGTCGATGAAAAAACGTCGCCCAATGGTCGCACCGGGGTGAATCTCAATGCCGGTCAGCCAGCGGCTGAAAGCAGAAACCAGACGCGCCAGGTACTTGCAGCCACAGCGCCACAACCAGTTGGCGATGCGGAAATGCCAGATGGCATGCAGGCCCGGGTAGGTGGTCAGCACTTCGAAGGTATTACGCGCCGCGGGGTCGCGGTCAAATACACAACGAATGTCTTCACGGATGCGTGCGAACAAGGTTCACTCCTTACGGCGATTGGCGCGCACCATGGTGAGGATGCCGCGCAAAATATTCACTTCAATCTTATCGGGGGCTGCGCGCTGGAACAATCTGCGCAGCCTTGGCATTAATTGTTTCGGATTATTGGGGTCCAGGAAGTCAATCTCAACCAAAGTTTCCTCCAGATGCTGGAAAAAACCGTTCAACTCCAGCTGGGTAGCAAGCGGATGATCCCAGCTCACACCCCACTGCCCATCGCCGGCGTGCTGAAGTTTATCGGCAGCAGCCAGATGGGACATGCGCACTTCGTAAGCGATGACTTGCACAGCAGCAGCCAGATTGAGGGAGGCATAATCCGGATTCGCCGGGATATTCACATGCACATGGCACTGGGCCAGCTCTTCATTGGTGAGGCCGGTACGTTCGCGGCCAAACACCAGGGCCACACGGTTACCGGCGGCAATCGCTTCCTGTACTTTTTCGCCCGCCTGACGGGGATTCATCAGCGGCCAGGGAATATGACGGCTGCGCGCGCTGGCGCCGATGACCACTGAACAATCCGCCAGGGCTTCAGCCAAGGTGCCGACGACTTTGGCATCCGCCAGCACATCGGTCGCCCCGGAGGCACGGGTTTCCGCCACATCACTCGGGTAATCAGACGGGCTGACCAGGGTCAGACGCGACAGGCCCATGGTCTTCATGGCACGGGCTACCGCACCGATATTTCCCGGATGGGAGGTACATACCAGCACCACATTTACGTTCTCTAACATCAACACCCCCAAAACACGGGCACGGAGTTTAACACCAGATGCTAAAACTTCGAGCAAGATTCACTTCGGCATGGCAAACCTTTTTGATATACTGCCGGGTTCCCCGACAGCCCTTAGTATGTTGAAAAGATTATGCAACCAACGGTAAATATCGCCCTGCGAGTCCTGCGTGAAGCAGGTGAAGAACTGACCCAAGCGGTAGAGCGTTTTGATTTTGCCGATGCCAGTGAGTCAGAGATCAGCAAATTTATCGCTGAATGCTGCATTGGCACCGAGAAAAAACTGATTTTCAGCCTGCGCAAACATTTCCCTGAACACAGCTTCCAGGGCCGTGAAACCGGTTTCCACGAGCGCAACCCGGAAACCGACACCGTATGGTTTATCAACCCGATTGATGGTCTGGATAACTTCCGCAACGGCCTACCCCTGTACTCCATCGTGCTGGTTTGTCAGGTGAACGGCAAAGTTGAACACGCCGTGGTTTTCAACCCAGCCAGTGGTGAAGAATTCAGTGCCAGCCGCGGCCGCGGCAGCGAATACAACAATCGCCGTACCCGTACCGGTGAACGCCTGAAAATTGATCTGGCCATGATCGGCCTGAAATACCCTGGCCTTGCCCAGAACGAACGTAACGATCGTCTGCGCACCCGTATCGCCAACTTCAGCAACCAGGTACGCGGTGTACGTGTACTAGGCAGCGATGCCATCACCATGGCCTATGCCGCCGCAGGCCGTATCGACGGTGTATGGATGAGCGAAGTGGACTCCATCAACCTGATGGCCGGCTCCCTGCTGATGAAAGAAGCCGGTTGCCTGATCTGTGATTTTGCCGGTGGCAACGACATGGACAAACAGGGTGACGTGGTTGCGGCCAACCCAAAACTGATGAAGACCATCATCCAGACCTCCCTCTGATTTACAGACAGGTTTGAATATAAAAGCCGCTGCAAAGCGGCTTTTTTATTCCTAACTGCCCGCTCCCGCCCTCCTATACTCAATTTCGTGAGCAGTGCGGAGGGCACAATCATGCTGTCATGGTTAGATGAATTAATGCGCTTCTTTTACTCCCTGGCCGAGCCGATGCAAGCCCCAGTTTTGTTGCATCCGCAACAGCGCAGCCAGCGCCGGCGTTGCCCGCTGCGACGCCGCTGAATTTGGCATCCGCTAACAGAGAAACGTTGGCGAGGCCGCCGGAACAAGGCACAGAACGGACGAAAAAGCGCAGTTTATTGCAATAAACGAGCATTCTGAGTTCGTTCTTAACGCAGTTACGGCAACGCAGGTAGTTTTGATAAAACCACCCAACGGGTGGTTTTTTTATGCTCAGACCTTACGTGGGTCGGTTTGCCGGTAAAACTGGCAATCCAATACTTCATGCAGCCAGTCGGCCAGGGCCGGGTAATGTTTCTCCCACTCTAGCTCCGGTAAACGGAAACTCAGATAATCCAGGGCACAGGCCAGGCTGACCACCGCCAGACCTTTTTCCGGAAAACTCTCGCGCCACTCTTCATAGATTCCCGCCAGGGTGGACTGAATATTGGCCAGACGGGAAGCAATCCAGGCGTCATCCTGGTGATTTTCACGGCGACGGTCCATCACAACGGTAATGGCCATATCCAGCATGCCACTGCACAGGGCCTCGTAACGCAGGTCCGCCCAGTTAGGGACGGCAGCGGGGAAATGTTGTTTGATCAGGTAACGGGCAATCAGGCTGCTCTCCGGCAGGGTCAGGCCATCTTTGGTGGTCAGCATAGGCACCCGCGCCAGCGGGGTTCGCGCCATCAGGGCTTCGGGTTTCTCCGAAGGCACCACTTTGACTTCTTTAATCAGGGACATCAGATCCAGCTCGCGGGCCAGTACCCGCACCTTGCGGGCATAGGGGGAGGTAGGTGAATAAAACAGTTCCATGTTGCTCTCCTGCACGGTTTTAAACATATAAAAAAAGCACCCGAAGGTGCTTTTTAACATCAGGGACGGTCGTCCACCGCTTCTTCTAGGGCGGCGGGCACCAGATCCTCACGGGTGACATTCATCAGCATCAGCAGGTTGGCTGCTATGTAGATAGAAGAATAAGTACCCACAAAAATACCCACGGTCAGGGCCAGGGCGAAGTTATGAATCAGCTCACCACCCATGAATAACAACACCAGCACCACAATCATGGTGGTACCGGAAGTCATCAGGGTGCGGTCGAGGGTTTGGGTCAGGGAAACGTTGATGATTTCCTCAACTTCGGTTTCACGCATCATACGCAGGTTTTCACGGATACGGTCGGCCACCACGATAGTGTCGTTCAGTGAATAACCTATGATGGCGAGAATTGCCGCCAGTACAGTGAGATCAAATTCCAGCTGGAAGAGTGCAAACACACCCAGGGTAATGGTCACGTCGTGTACCAGTGCGATAACCGCACCCAGGGAGAATTTCATCTGGAAGCGGAACGCCACGTACACCAGGATAGTGGCGATGGCCAACAACAGGGCCAGACCACCTTCGTCACGTAAGTCCTCACCTACCTGGGAGCCCACGAACTCTGCACGCTGCAGGGTCACCTTGTTACCCTCGGCGGCAGATTTTTGCAGGGAAGCAAGCACAGTGTCGCCTAAGTCAGCACGGTAGCTTTCTGACATACGCACCAGCACATCCTGTTCAGAACCGAAGAACTGCACGGACACATCGTGGTAAGCATTCTGCTGCAGGGTGGCACGGATTTCATTGAGGTTGGCCGGCTGAGTGTATTTCACCTCAATCAGGGTACCCCCGGTGAAATCCAGACCCAGTTTCAGACCGTTCAC
>JACKOM010000025.1 GCA_024234265.1 Oceanospirillaceae bacterium | reverse complement strand
AGAACCCGGCACCGCGACAAAGCCAACCCGGTGATGCCACCAGCGTCAGCCCGGTGCCCTTTGCCTCGCTGTTAAAACCCGTCGCCAATTTGAATACGGCGGATAAACCCGCATTTTTTGCCGGCAAAGCCCTCGCCGAACAGCCCTGGGTAAAAGCCCCCACCGCCACCGATGCACGCGATGGTTTAGGCCCTTTGTATAACGCCCGCAGCTGCGTGGCCTGCCACAGCAACGGCGGGCGTGGTGCCCTCCCGGAAAACAAAGATGAAAACCTGTTCAGCGCGGTATTGCGCCTCAGCCGGCCCGGCGAAAATGCCCGCATAGGTGTGGTGCCTGAGCCCAACTACGGCAACCAGATTCAAACCCAGTCCATCAGCCTTGAGCACCAGCTCGGCCTGCCCCCGCGGGCAGATGGCATAGCCGCCGAAGCGCGGGTATTGATTGAATGGCAGGCCGCGCCCTTCACCTATGCCGATGGCAGCACAGTGGTCCTGCGTAAACCCGTATTCCATATTCAGCAGCTCGCCTACGGCCCGTTACAAAACGGCACGTTATTCAGCCTGCGCAACGCGCCGCAGATGGCCGGCACAGGTTTGCTTGAGGCCATACCCGCCGCCGATATCCTCGCCCTGCAGGATGAACACGACAGCAACCAAGATGGTATTTCCGGGCGCGCCAATGAAGTTTACGACCCGGCCCTGGGGCGCAGCAGCCTCGGGCGTTTTGGCCATAAAGCCAACCTCGCCAGTGTTGAGCACACGGTCGCCGCCGCGTTTTTAAATGATATCGGCATCAGCAACCCTTTATTCCCCGCGCAAAACTGCACGGCGGCGCAAAAAACCTGCGCCAGCGCCCCCAGCGGCAATAATGCCCAGGGCCTGGAATTACCCGCTGATTTACTCGCCTTGGTGAGTAATTTCACCCGCCATTTAGGGGTCATGGCCTATCGCCAACAACCCTCTGCCGAAGGGGCAAAATTATTTGCCGAGCTTAATTGCAGCGCCTGCCACCACGGCAGTTTCACCACAGCAAAGGGCAAAGGCCCGTTAAATGGCCAGCGTATTCACCCCTACACGGATTTATTACTGCACGACATGGGCCCTGAACTGGCCGACGGGCGCAGTGATTATCTCGCCACGGGCAGTGAATGGCGCACCGCCCCTTTGTGGGGTGTGGGCCTGAATAAAACCATTAACGGGCATATGTATTTATTGCACGACGGCCGCGCCGCCAGTGTGGAAGAAGCCATCCTCTGGCACGGCGGTGAAGCCAGTGCCAGCCGCGCAGCTTTTATTGCCTTAGCGGCAGGCCAGCGCAATGAATTGCTCGAATTTGTGGAGTCCCTCTGATGAAAACCTTAAACCGCCGCGAATTATTAGCCGGCCTGTTTGCCTTAGGTTGCAGCCCGGCCCTGCTCAGCGCGGAAATTTCTGCACCGCTGAAAAAAGAACATGAAATCTGGCTCTCGGCCCAGGGTAAAACCGCCGGCGATTACGGCCTGGCGCGTTTATCACAATATGCCCCACCACGGGTTTTACGCTCCGGTTTCCGCGGCCACGGCCTGAGTAAAAACCCCCGTAATCAAAAAGTGGTGTTATTTCCCCGTTACCCCGGCACAGAAGCACTCGAATTTGATTTAAATAATCCTGCGCAACAGCAATTCGCCAGCCTGAATGATCACGTGATGAGCGGCCACGGGGTATTTTCCGCCGACGGGCAATATTTATATTGCGTGGAAGTTTCTAAAACCGACGGCAGCGGTTTGATCAGCGTGCGCGATACCCAACAATATAAAGTGCAGCGCCAGTTCCCCAGCGGCGGCATTGGCCCCCACGAAATTAAATGGCTGCCCGATGGCAAAACCCTGGTATTGGCCAACGGCGGTTTAATCACCGATGGCAAAGGCAATGCGATTAACCTCGACAGCATGGATTCGAATTTAACCTACCTGGATGCGGCGAGCGGTAAAATAATTTCCCAGTGGCGCATTAACGAGCCCAAAGCCAGCCTGCGCCATATTGATGTCAGCCCACAGGGTAAAGTTGCCATCGCCATTCAATTGCAGCGTGAAGCCTGCGAACACCAGAATTTAGTGCCGCTGTGCGCCGTGCACGACGGGCAAAACCCGATTGAATTATTACAAGCGCCGGAGACTTTACTCAGCAGTCTGCAGGATTATGTCGGCAGTGTGTGCATCAGCCCCAAAAGTAATATCGCCGGTTTTACCAGCCCCCGTGGCAACCTCGCCTGTTTCTGGCATTTGGATAAAAAACAAATACTCGCCGCGCACCGCATGCAGGATGTGTGTGGCATAACCCTGGGTGATAACGGCGCGCATTTTATGTTAAGTAATTCCGCAGGCCAGCTGCAGCAGCTGGATGCTTTTAACCTGCGGGAAATTCCCGGCAGCCGCATTAACAATAAAAACCTGGCTTTCGACAACCACATGTTAACCGTGCAGATATAACCATGAGAAAAATCCACACCCTTAAAGCGGGCAGGCAACTGTGTTTTGCCAGCCTGCTGGCGCTGTTATGCAGCGCCTGCGTTGAGCGGCAAAACGACCCGCTGTTGGTCAACAGCAATAACTTAAATCTAGCGGTGCAAAATGCCGTGGATTTAACCGTGCTGCGCAGCGTTAATGAATTTGCCGACAGCAGCGCTGATTTATATGCATTAAGCACAGAATTTTGTGACGACACCGCAACCGCAAGTGAGCAGGATATTGTGGATTTGCAAAACCAGTGGTTAAACACCAATAACCGCTGGTATGCCCTGGCGCCCTATCACTTTGGCCCGCTGGATGCGGATTTATTAAATGCAGCCTACGCCTATATTGATTCCCTGCGGGTAAATGGCACCAACTACCTTGCAACCGTGCGCAGTGAAAATGCCAGCAACATAGATGGCAGCAGCACACTCAATAGCGCCTTTTTTGCCGCGAAATCCTTTCAGAAAGTCGGCCTGTTAAGCCTTGAATCCCTGCTGTTTGAAACCGCCGATAACAGCCACAGCAAAAGCAGCGCTGACATTCTTAGTGAATACCAGGCCAAGGCGCGTAAATGCAGTGTATTACTCGGCTTAAGCGAGCAATTAAAAATTCAGGCTCAAGGCATTGCCAGCGGCTGGAACGAAACATTTTTAAGCACAGGCAAAAGCTATCGCACATTATTTTTAAATAATGAATTAAGTGACGGCAGCAATATCACCACCCTGATCAGCGCCGTGCAGCAACACCTCGATTACCTGCGCGCACGCAACGTGGCCACCACAGCCGCAAGCCTGGCGGGCAGCAGTTACGCAGCGATTGGCGCAGCACTCGACAGCATTGAATACCTGCTCGAAGGGGAAAGCGGCAGCACAGTGAGTTTATTGCAATTTATTGAAGTGGCGGGCAACGCCAGTTACGTGGCCAGCATCCGCAGCAATATGGCGCGCGCCCAACAGGCCGCCAGCGATCAAGACGCCACCGCATTAAACGCCGCCCTCGCCCTGCTGGATGGCAATTTCAAACGTGAAGTACCCAACGGCTTAAATGTCGAACTGGGCCTTAATTTTACTGATGGTGATTAATATGCTGAATAAAAAACACTTACTCGCCCTGGCGATTGGCGCTGCGCCATTTTTCAGCCACGCCAGCGAAGCCGATGTGGCCGACACCGACGCGCGCCTCAAAGCCATGCAGGAGCGCATTGATTATTTAGAAAAAAGCTTAAATCAGAAACTCGAACTACTCGCCAACAGCGTTGAACAAAACAGCGCAGGCAGCAATAGCAGCACAAATAGCGGGACAGGCAGAACGCATATCGGCGGTTATGGTGAAATGCACTACCGCGCATTAAATGAAGATGGTGAAGACACCCGCGAATTAGACTTCCACCGCATGGTATTGTTTTTCGGCCACGAATTTAATGAACACGCACGTTTTGTGACTGAATTTGAAGTGGAACACGTACTGGTGAGTGACGGCGCCCAGGGCGCAGTTGAAATTGAGCAGGTTTACGTGGAAATGGATTTAGGCACCCAAAGCCGCCTGCGCACCGGTGTGATGTTAATGCCGATTGGCATAATTAACGAAACCCACGAACCACCGGCATTTTACGGTGTAGAGCGCCCGGTAATTGAAACCAGCATTATCCCCACTACCTGGTACAGCGCGGGTTTACAGTACATTTATAAAAATGAAAATGGCCTGCGGGTGGATTTAATGCTCTCCGAAGGTTTAAAAACCGACGACCCCAGCACAGACCCGAGCCTAGACCCGTTTAATTTAAAAAATGGCAAACAAAAAGGCAGTTTTGCCGACGCCTATGATTTAGCCATGACCGCCCGCGTGGTATACACAGGCCACACAGGTTTGGAACTGGCCGCCTACAGCCAGTACCAGCCGGATTTAGACCAGAGCGCAGAAGAATCCTACGCCGATGCCGCCACCCTGCTCGGCGGCCACGCCATTTACCAAAGCGGTAAATTAACCGGCAAAGTATTATACGCACGCTGGGATTTAGCCGGTGATGCCGCTAAAACCGCCGGTAAAAACCTGCAACACGGTGGATATGCGGAAGCCGACTGGCGGCAAAATGCCAACTGGGGCTTTTTTGCACGCCACAGCGTGTGGTCACAAGAAAAAGACCAACAAGCTACACAAAGCGATGTGGGTTTAAATTATTACCCCTACGAAGACATAGTGTTTAAAGCCGATATCCAGATGCAAAATGCAGATGCCGGTAATGCCGATGGATTTAACTTAGGTTTTGGTTATCAGTTCTGATAAGGAATTAGTGATTGGAGAAATAAAAACGCCGGCAAAAGCCGGCGTTTTTATTATGTAAATCAATTAATTTTGTGCAGACAGCGACAAATTGCCTGCTCTCTTTTCAGGATGAATCCAAGCAGGAAGGGTCATATCGACGACCTTCATTCCTTTTAAGGACATATATTTTTGACGCAACTCCTCGACATCTGATTTGTATTTGTCTTTTACAACCACCTCAAATGTTCCTGTAGAAAACCCGGTAATTGCCTGATCAAGCAGCGGAACAGGGCCGCCAGCTGATGGTTGATCATCCGAAGTTTTCTCTTTAATAACAGCAGTGATGTCACCTAAATAAACAATGCTATTCTGCGGAACATCTATTTCCTGACTAAATGGCAAGTCTGCAGTAGCCCAAAGTAGTAATGGTATCTTACGCACAAACCTTGCCATATTGATGGTTGTTAAACCTGGGTCAACATCCATACTTACAAAATATTCTTTCCCGTTCTCGCCTAAATCATTAATCATAGTCGGACTTGTAAATGAGTAATCCTCTCCATTTTTCTGTACAAACATGCAGCACAATTCAGGCTGATGGGATTCTTTAAATTCATTTTTTATATGTACTTTAGCAACTAAAATACTTTTCTTCGAAAGATCCACATGATCGGAATCTACCTGCAAGGGCATTTTTGAAACACTTGCACAACCAGTAACAAGTAATGCAAATAAAAAACAACTTACTACTTTTATATTTTTCATATTACTTCCTAAAATATTATTTCTTCCTAAACTCACTATATTCTTGATAATAACAATTTTATTTACGCATAAATATTTACCTCTCATTATAAAACCACGTAACTATTTACGTATCTATTGCTCGCTGCATACAACAGCGTCCAAATCACATAAAATTCCCACCATTCATATGGTTTATTTTTTATACAATCGATACTTAAAATCAGCATCTGATTCTGTTGAGTTTTCCGTCAGTAATACTACCAGCCAAAAGCATGGCAGGAAAGTCGGTTATGCAGAGCACCTGATGCAAAACAATTCCTACAGCAAGGGTGACTTTGGCTAATCAAAATGGGAATTTTTCACAATAACGTGCTTGTTTGTTACCAGTTTAAATTTATGTACAGATGCAAAAGTTGATTGTGATGTACACACAATGCACGCTCGATGCCGCGAAAAGCGCCGGTAAAAACCTGCAACACGGTGGATATGCCGAAGCCGACTGGCGGCAGAATGCCAACCGGGGCTTTTTTGCACGCCACAGCGTGTGGTCACAAGAAAAAGACCAACAAGCCACGCAAAGTGATGTGGGTTTAAATTATTACCCCTATGAAGACATAGTGTTTAAAGCCGATATCCAGATGCAAAATGCCGATGCCGGTAATGCCGATGGTTTTAACTTAGGTTTTGGTTATCAGTTCTGATAAAGGATTGGTGACTTGGGAAATAAAAACGCCAGCAAAAGCCGGCGTTTTTATTGGGTTAATCCAGCTCTGAGCATACGAATTCATATACTTGATGAATTGTATTTTCAAAAACAATATAACGCTCATTGCCAATATAAACTTCTAAAAGGCATTTTTGCTTATCCGCACGAGCGAACAACCTCTCAAAAAAAGAGCTGTTTTTAATAAAAATGCGGCCAGTGAAATTTAATATAACATCATCTGCAATATTACCATGAGAATGACCTTGAGTATCAACTTGAATCAAACCTTGCACACCAAGTTGCTCCAGCATTTCTCGCTGCGTTGAGTTACTGGGTATTTGATTTAATAACTTAAGGTATAAATGCCGATAGGGATATTTAGCTACGCCCTGCACCATCATTTCTCTCGGCAAAAATGAAACGTCAGACACGCCATATTCTGGCTCAAACCACGCTATACAATTGGAGGAGAAGGTGAGCAGTGCGGCAAACACTGCATTGATCACAAATCGATTACTCGATTTTTTCATACAGGTATTTCCCCCTGATGCTGCTATTAAAGTAACTTCCTGCAGCCCCAGAGTCTAGGCCGGCAGCAGTTCCGGCACTAACATCGCTATACCGATAGACACTGCCATCAAGAAATTTAATATCAAGTAAATTATTAATTGATGAATGACCATAACCTGACAGTGCGCTAGATACAACTAATCGCTGCTCATGCATTGGGTAAGGTGTAAGGTTACTGGCTATATAGGCAAGTTGACTACTAATTTCAGCTCCTTGACCAGCGCGATTTAGATAGGATTCTTCAAGTCCATGTCCGGTCCAGTCATTCGGATTGAATTCTGCTGCATAGTTAGAATCTGTAGAACCCATAGTGCCACGGACTAATGCCATGATCAGATCATTATCGTTAGTCAGATGTCCAATAATTTCTGGATAAATAGCACTAATTGCACCTCCGGGAATATCTACAGGCGATGCAATTTGTAAATTACCCAACATTGGGTGCCGGGATAGAGAGTAACCATTCGGAAATGAGTAACTAGAATAAAGATTCGATAGAACCCTGTTTCCATAAAAATTTCCTTGTGAGTGAGTTATTACAATTACCCGACTACAAGTATCAAGAAGTGAACGAACTCCAGCATTAGCTTCCTGCTGGTCAGCATCATCAATACTCAATGTGTAATATTCGTTAATATCTCTGAGAAATGCTTCTACTTGTTGACGATCAGTGAGCACTTTAAAAAACCGGCGCAGCAAGTTCGCAATAAGTGCTCTGATTGAACGCCGTGGTAAATCAGCCCAAATAAAAAAGCCCTGCATAAAAAATTAAACAGGGCTTTTTGCGCACTTAATTTGAAAAATTAATCTTCAAATTTGGGTTCACGTTTTTGCATTTTTGCCATCATGGCTTCCTGAATATCCTGGCTGATTAACATGCCGGCATTCCAGGTGGCCACGTGGTTCAAACTATCCGCCACGCTGTGATCGCGGGTGTATTTAATCATCTCTTTAGTGCCACGGATCGCCAGCGGGGATTTTTTGGCAATCTCATTGGCGAGGGCCAGCACACCTTCGAGCAGGGCGGCATGGTCGGCATAAACCCGGTTTACCAGGCCAATTTTGCAGGCTTCTTCGGCATCGCAGCGGCGGCCGGTGTAGGCCAGTTCGCGCATCATGCCATCGCCAATAATGTGTGGCAGGCGTTGCAGTGTGCCTACGTCGGCTGTCATGCCCACGTCGATTTCTTTAATTTCAAAATAGGCATCGGCGCTGGCGTAACGCATATCGGCACAGGTGATCATGTCGATTGCGCCACCCACTACGGCGTTGTGCACGGCGGCTAATACGGGTTTGCGGCATTTTTCGATGCTGGACAGGCAATCCTGCATATCCAGAATTAAGCGGCGCAGTTTTTCACGCTTGCGGCCTTCGCATTTATCTTTGCCCATTAATACGCTGGAGAAATCCATTAAATCGATACCGGCGCAGAAGTGTTTGCCGTTACCGCTTAATACCACGGCGCGCACGGTTGGCTCGTTGTCGGCCCAGTTGAAGGCGTTGCGGATGTCCTGCCACATGGACATGTTCATGGCGTTGGCTTTGTCGGGGCGGTTTAACTGGATGTGGGCTACGGCCCCTTCCTGCACGGCGATGACGGTATTAAATTCGGGCATGGCTTCTCACCTTGTTGTTATGGCTGGCCTTATTCTAACCACAGCCGGGCTGACCACTATAACCAAAATTAACAAAGCTGTAGCTAAAGAAAACAGCCGGAAGCCGGAAGCCGGAAGCCGGAAGCCGGAAGCCGCGAGCTTCATGCTGCAAGCTTCTGACTTCAAGCTGTTTAACTATTTCTGCACCGCTCCGCCGGTACGGCCAAGGCGCTGAGCAGGTAGTTTTTAAAATCCGTGGCATAGGGCGCTTTGGCGAGGGCGTGTTGCATGCACAAAAGCCAGGCGTCGCGTTCTTCAATGCCGATGCTTAAGTGGCTGTGGGCGGCGGGGATGGCGATGGGGCCGTAGGTTTCGCGGTATAAACGCGGGCCGCCTAACCAGCCGGCTAAAAAGCGGGCGAGTTTATCTTTGGAAACGGTTAAATCGGCCGGGTGCATGGCGCGGATTTTTGCGGCTTCGGGCAGTTCGCACATGATGTCGTAAAAATCGCTGACCAGTTGTTGTAAACCTTCAAATCCACCGGCGGCCTGGTAGGAGGCATCTTCTGTACCGTATTGCATGCTGGCTCCGTATTTCTTTAAAAATAACCCATAACAAAATGGGCCTTGCGGCCCATTGTGTATGCGTGATCACTGTATGTTCTTTGCCATTTTTTTGCACACCGCTTTTTATAGTGAGCGGTGCGGGTGGCAGAGTGTTATGCGTGATCACTGTATTTTCTTTGCCATTTTTTTGCACACCGCTTTTTATAGTGAGCAGTGCGGGTGGCAGAGTGTTATGCGTGATCACTGTATTTTCTTTGCCATTTTTTTGCACACCGCTTTTTATAGTGAGCAGTGCGGGTGGCAGAGTGTTATTCGTGATTTTTGCGGTTTTCTTTGCCTTTTTTGGCTTTGCGCTTTTTATCTTTCGCTTCGCGGATGGCATTGGTTTTATCAATAACATCCTGAATAAATTTCGGCTTTTTAATGCCTTCTTTTTTACCGGCGAAGGGGTTGGCGCTGGATTTAAATTCAAAACGAATCGGTGTACCGGAAATATGCAGCACCTTGCGGAAGGTGTTGGCCAGGTAGCGTTTGTAGCTGTCCGGTAATTTATCGGTTTGTGTGCCGTGCACCACGATAATCGGTGGGTTGGAGCCACCTAAGTGGGCGTAACGCAGTTTCACGCGGCGGCCATTCACCAGCGGTGGCTGGTGGTCCATGATGGCGTCTTCCAGAATACGGGTGAGCTGGTTGGTCGGGAATTTAGTGGTGGCAGACGCATGGGCCTGTTCCACTGAATCGTATAACAGGCCAACACCGGTACCGTGCAGGGCGGAAATAAAGTGAATTTCGGCCCAGTCGATAAAGGTTAAACGGCGCTCGAGTTCTTTTTTCACATATTCTTTGGCGGAAAGCTCCATGCCGTCCCATTTGTTCACGGCAATCACTAAAGCGCGGCCGGAGTTGAGCACGAAGCTCAGCATGGTTAAATCCTGCTCGACGATACCGTCACGGGCATCGAGCACCAGGATGCACACGTGGGCATCGGAAATGGCCTGCAGGGTTTTGATGATGGAGAATTTTTCTGCGGTTTCATGCACGCTGCGGCGGCGGCGCACACCGGCGGTATCAATCAGGGTGTAGGGTTTGTCATGGCGCATGTACGGAATGTAGATGCTGTCCATAGTGGTGCCGGCCTGGTCGAATACCACCACACGTTCTTCACCTAACATGCGGTTAACCAGGGTGGATTTACCCACGTTGGGGCGGCCAACCACGGAAATACGAATGCCGTGGTGGGTGAGCGGGTCAGCGCCCTCTTCGCCTTCGGCCACCTGAAATTCAGGCGGTAATTCAGCGAGTACCTGTTCAATTAATTGGGTTACACCGCGGTTGTGGGCGGCGGCGATGGTGTGGAAATTCCCCAGACCCATTTCGTGGAATTCGGTCACGTCGGTGTCGGGGTTCATGCCGTCGATTTTATTCACCACCAGGTAGGCGCGTTTGCCTTTGGTGCGCAGGTGTTCGGCGATCATGCGGTCGGCACCGGTCACACCGGCACGGGCATCCACCAGGAATAAAACGATGTCGGCTTCTTCGATGGCGAGGAAGCTCTGCTGCGCCATGCGCTCATCAAGGCCCTGTTCCATGCCGCTGATACCGCCGGTATCCACCACGATGTAATTCCGTTCCCCCACGGCACCGGCACCGTATTTACGGTCACGGGTGAGGCCGGCGATGTCGGCCACCAGGGCGTCGCGGCTGCGGGTTAAACGGTTGAAAAGGGTCGACTTGCCTACGTTGGGGCGGCCTACCAGGGCTATAACAGGGTTCATAATTAACTCAAAGCGATCCGGTCTGACCAGTATGGTTGTTACTGGTCAAGTTGGAAAATATTAACAAAACCGGCATTGTTGATGGCCACTAAGTAATCGCCCACCACGTTTAAGCGGGTGCGGATACCGGGGTCTAAATCAAAATACCGGGTGGGGTGGCGGAAGTCGTAACTGTCTGCGGCTACCCAATCCAGCGCTGGGCGTTTTACCCGATCGCGCCCCACGATCGCACCATCCAATTGTTTAATCAGATGGATATAACCTTCCGCGTCGGCGACGGCGATGAGGTTATTGAAGAACACAGGTTCGGTCAGCTGGCGGCGGTATAGGCCGTTTTGCTGCCAGACGTCGTTGCCACCACGGTCATCAAACGCGTGCAGCTGGTCGTCGGCATCCAGTACATAGAGGTTGCCTAAACCGTAGAGCGGGCCGGCATAACTGGAAGCGTCTTTTTTCCATTGCGGGCGGCCAGTGCGCAGGTCGATCACTTCGAGGCTGCCCTGGTAACCGACCACGTAGAGTAAGTCGTTATCCACCAGCAGGCGGCCATCGATATCCACCAGACGTTCTAATTCGCTGCGCCCGGCGGGGATGCCGATACGCTCTTCCCACAGGGGCTGGCCGTTGGCCATGTTGAGGCCCACCACTTTGCCGTTGGCAAAACCGGCGATGGCCTGGTCACGGTAAATCACCGGCGAGGATGTGCCACGCAGGGAGAGCAGCGGCATGTTGCTGTCGTAGCTCCACTTGTTGCGGCCATCGGTTTTATCCAATAAATGCAGTTTGCCATCCACGGTTTGCACCAGCAGGTCGTTGCCGCTGATAGCAGGCAGGGCCATCACTTCACTGGTGAGGCGCTTCTGCCATTTCACACTGCCGTCGGCGGCGTTTAAGGCCACCATGTCACCGTCGCCATTGCTCAGGTAGAGGCTATCGCCGTCGAGCAATAAACCGCCGGTGATTTGCATATCGATATTCAGGCGGTAAATGAGGTGGCCGCTGGCCAGCTCACGGGCCTGTAATTCACCTTCGGCATCCGCTAAATACAGGGTCTTGCCGTCACTTGCAGGGTTCAGACGCGCGAAACCTTCGCCCATACCCTTGCCCACCTGTGCGCTCCACACGTGGTCGAGGGAAACTTCTTTATCGAAGTCAGGCAAAGATGCCGGTTCAGTGCTGTTGATTTCCGGGCTGCTGCTGCAGGCCGCCAGCATCAGAGCTGCAATGACCGCAAGAATCCGCATTATTGTGCTACCGCCAGGTTGTCCAGTTTCATGTCGAGTACAGGGTTAGAAGTGCCGGCTTGCTGCACAGCGGCTTTGGCCAGCTGGTAAGCATCACGCGCTGCATCTGTGTTGCCCTGGGCAAACAGGATGTCGCCTTTCACTTCGAGGTACTGGCCAGCAAAAGTGCCGGACTCAACACCAGTCACCAGTGCTAAGGCTTCGTCGTATTTTTTCTCTTCTTTGAGCACCATGGCTAAACGCACGTTGGCGAGCATTTTCATTGGCTCGTCCACTGGGTTTTGCTGCACGTAACGCAGTTCGTTTTCGGCCATGGCGAAGTCAGAGGCTTCTACCGCATCTTTGGCTAAAAACAGTGCTGCATAAGCGGCGTATGGGGTGCTGGCGAATTCAGTTTTCAGCTGGTTAAACAGCTGGGTTTTTTTGGCTTGCTCAGCGTCGCCTTTGGCATCCACCAGCTCGAGGGCCTGCTGATAAATGGCAGAAGCCTGTTCGCCCTGACCACGCACGTGGTTTTTATAGGCGTTAAAACCAAAATAACCGGCCAGCACGATCACCACGCCTACCAGCAGGCTTTTACCGTTGTCTGCCCACCAGTTTTTAATCGCTTCGATTTGTTCTTCTTCAGTACGTAACTCAGCCATTTTGCGCTCCTGATTTTTATTTTTTATCGAGATTAGTCATTAACCATGCTGCCACTTCATTTTGTGGCAGGGTAATTTGTTCAGCGTCGCCACGCAGGTGTTTAATTGCCACCACGCCCTGCTCTGCTTCGTTTTCACCGAGAATTAAGGCAAACGCGGCCCCGCATTTATCGGCTTTTTTCATCTGGCTTTTAAAGCTGCCCTGGCCGCAGTTCATTAATAAACGCAGGCCCGGTACCTTAACACGCAGCGCGTTGGCGAGGGTAATGGCGTTAATTTCCACATTACCGGCCACGGCCATAAATACATCCACACTTTGCAGCACATGGGCTGGAATAGCATTTAAGGTTTCGAGCAGCAGAATTAAACGCTCCACGCCCATGGCAAAACCCACCGCAGGGGTTGGTTTGCCACCTAATTGCTCAACCAGACCATCGTAACGGCCACCGGCACAAACGGTGCCCTGTGAGCCTAATTCGCTGGTTACCCATTCGAATACGGTTTTGCCGTAATAATCCAGGCCACGCACTAAACGCGGGTTCACTTCATAAGTAACCCCAGAGGCGTCCAATAGAGCACGCAGACGGGCAAAATGTTCCCGTGATTCGGCATCAATGTATGCATCAAATGCAGGTGCATCGTTTAACAGGGCCTGGGTGTTCTGATCTTTACTGTCGAGAATACGCAGCGGGTTGGTGTGCAAACGGCGCTGGCTGTCTTCATCGAGTTTGTCGGTGTGCTGGGATAAATAGGCCACCAGCGCATCTTTATATTGCTGACGTGATTCCGCGTTAGCCAGGGTGTTGATCTGTAATGTCACCGCATTACGGATACCCAGCGCACACCATAACTGGTGGGTCATGATAATTAATTCGGCATCGATATCCGGGCCCTGCATACCGAAGGTTTCCACACCAATCTGGTGGAACTGACGGTAACGGCCTTTTTGCGGACGTTCGTGACGGAACATAGGGCCGGCATACCACAGGCGCTGTTGCGCGGCGTTGGCAATTAAACTGTGTTCTTCACAGGCGCGCACGCAGCTCGCGGTGCCTTCGGGGCGCAGGGTGAGGCTGTCACCGTTGCGGTCTTCGAAGGTGTACATTTCTTTTTCAACGATATCGGTCACTTCGCCGATAGAGCGTTTAAATAAACTGGTATTTTCCACGATAGGCATGCGGATTTCCGCATAACCATAACTGGCCAGTAAATTTTTAACGGTATTTTCCAGGTACTGCCACACAGGTGTCTGTGTTGGCAGAATATCGTTCATGCCACGGATCGCGGTAATTTGCGCCACGTAAACCCCTTAACTTTTCAGAATTAAAGAAGCTTCACGGGCTTCTTTTTCTGCCACTTTCTGGCGGATTAATTTTTCCAGCTCATCCACCAGGTTTTCATTACCTAATTTGTGGGATGGCTCGCCATTGAGATACACCAGGTTCGGGGTGCCACCGGTTAAACCTATGTCGGTTTCTTTGGCTTCACCCGGACCATTCACCACGCAGCCGATCACGGAAACATCCAGCGGGGTGAGAATATCGTCCACGCGGGATTCGAGTTCGTTCATGGTTTTCACCACATCGAAGTTCTGGCGTGAACAGCTTGGGCAGGCAATAAAGTTAATGCCTTTGCTGCGCAGGTGCAGGGATTTGAGAATATCAAAGCCCACGCGGATTTCTTCCACCGGGTCCGCTGCGAGGGAAACCCGCAGGGTGTCACCGATACCATCCATTAATAACATGCCTAAACCCACTGCGGATTTCACCGTGCCGGAGCGCAGGCCGCCCGCTTCGGTAATACCCAAATGCAGGGGTTGTTCAATTTGATTGGCAATTAAACGGTAGGCCGCCACTGTCATGAATACATCGGAGGCTTTAAGGCTTAATTTAAAATCCGGGAAATTCAGGCGATCGAGAATATCGATATGGCGCATGGCGGATTCCACCAGCGCTTGCGGGGTGGGTTCGCCGTATTTTTTCTGTAAATCTTTTTCCAGGGAACCGGCATTAACGCCGATGCGGATCGGAATATTTTTATCACGCGCTGCATCAACCACCGCACGCACGCGGTCTTCACGGCCAATGTTGCCCGGGTTAATACGCAGGCAATCCACACCTAATTCGGCAACACGCAGGGCAATTTTGTAATCGAAGTGAATATCGGCCACTAAGGGGATATTCACTAATTTACGGATTTCACCAAAAGCTTCGGCAGCTTCCATGCTTGGCACAGAAACCCGCACGATATCCGCACCGGCATTTTGTAATTGCACGATCTGGCCAACGGTGGCCTGCACATCGCAGGTTTCGGTGTTGGTCATGCTCTGCACGGCTATCGGTGCATCACCACCGATGGGCACATTACCTACCCAGATTTTGCGTGATACACGGCGTTTAATCGGTGAGGCACCTTGTTTGTTCATCTGCGGCGGGCTCCGCTGTATAACTTGTATTCGGCTGATTTGGAGAAATTCTGTTTCAGCAATTTCGCATAACTGTATTCGCGGTTTTTATCTTTTAACGCGCGGGATAACTGAATGCCCACCCACAGGCTGGCCGAGCTTTGTGGCACTTCGTGGATGGCGATGGTGCGTTCAAAACGCTGATACCAGCGGTTGCTCTGGTCGAAGTCTTTATCGTCGAGATACAAAATGGCCAGATTTAAGGTGGCCACTGTGCTGTCGGGATTTAATTTCCAGGCTTTGCCAAAGGCATCGTAGGCATCTTTGCGGCGTTTCATCTGTGAATAACACAGGCCGAGATCTTCATTGGCCTGAATACGGCCATTGTATTCGACATCCTGCGCGGCAATTTGCAGGTGCTCTAAGGCTTCTTCGCTGCGCTTCTGGGTCATTAAAAAACGCCCGTAATAATAATGCGCGGCGGTGTAATCGGAATCTTCGTCGAGGGATTTTTTGAAAAATTGCTCGGCCATGTGCGGCTCATCGCGGCGCTGCCAATACAGGCCCATGGCGGCGTTGGCGGGGGCGGAATCGGGTTCCAGCTCCAGGGCGCGGTCGAGTTTAATACGCGCCAGTTTTAAATCACCGGCATTTAAATAACCCAGGCCCAGGGCCACGTAGGATTCTTCGGCTTTTTGGGGGGATTCTTTTTTCGTGAAGCGGCTGTCGGTGGTGGTCACACAGGCCACCAGGCTCAGGCTCACGGCAAATACTGCAAAAAACCGGAATACGGTCATGTCGGGTTGGCTCCCTGCTCGTGAATTTCACGCAGTTTAATGTAACGTTCGTTGCGGCGGGTTTTATCTTCCACGTTACCAACCAGCTGGCCACAGGCGGCGTCGATATCGTCGCCACGGGTGGAGCGGATGGTGACCACATAACCCTGTTCGGTTAAGAAATCACGGAAGCGGTAAACCCGGTTATTGCTGGGACGTTTATAACCTGAAGCCGGGAACGGGTTAAAGGGAATCAGGTTAATTTTACAGGGTAATTCACGTAATACGTCGGCCAGCTCTTTCGCCTGCTCGAGGGAATCGTTCACATCTTCCATCATGGTGTATTCGATGGTGATTTTGCGTTTGTCCGGCAGGTTGGACAGATAATTCTGGCAGGCGGCGATTAATTCTTTAATCGGGTATTTACGGTTAATCGGCACTAATTCGTTACGCAGGGTGTCGTTAGGGGCGTGCAGGGAAATCGCCAGGGAAACATCGGTGACTTTGGCGAGTTCATACAGGGCCGGTACCACACCTGAGGTACTTAAGGTTACGCGGCGTTTGCTCAGGCAATAGGCGTTGTCGTCCATCATTAACGCCATGGCATCGACCACGTTATCGAAATTCATTAAGGGCTCGCCCATGCCCATCATCACCACGTTGGTGATTTTGCGTTCGCGTTTTTCGCCGGGCACATCAAAACTTTTTGCGGCAACAAATACCTGGCCGATAATTTCTGCCACGGTTAAATCGCGGTTAAAACCCTGTTTGCCGGTGGAGCAGAAACTGCAGTCCAGGGAGCAACCAATTTGTGAGGACACACACAGGGTGCCGCGGTCACCTTCGGGGATGTACACGGTTTCGATGGCGCTGCCACCGTGCATTTTCATAACCCATTTACGGGTGCCGTCTTTGGAATCGCTTTGGTAAATAACTTCGGGGTATTCGATGCAGGCCACTTCGCGGATTTTATCCCGTGAGGCTTTGCTGATATTCGTCATAACGTCGAAATCTTCTGCACCTGTCTGGTGTATCCACTTGAGCATTTGCTGCGCGCGGAAGGGTTTTTCACCCAGACTGACAAAAAAGTCCTTCATTTTCTCAGGGGAAAGACCCAGCAGATTCATTTTCTGAGACGGATTTGTCATGGTGTCACCTACGTTACAACTGAAAGAGGGTGGCATTGCCACCCTCCAGGGAGCGTTAATTAATAAAAATTAACGTGCACACACTTCTTCTGGTTTGAAGAAGTAAGCGATTTCACGGGCAGCAGAAGTAGCAGAGTCAGAACCGTGAACAGCGTTGGCATCGATAGATTCAGCGAAGTCAGCACGGATAGTACCGGCAGCAGCTTCTTTAGGGTTGGTAGCACCCATCAGCTCACGGTTTTTAGCAACGGCGTTTTCGCCTTCCAGAACCTGAACCAGAACTGGGCCAGAGGTCATGAAACCAACCAGATCTTTGAAGAAAGGACGCTCTTTGTGCTCAGCGTAGAAACCGCCAGCCAGTGCGTCGTCCAGTTTGATCATTTTAGCGGCAACAACTTTCAGGCCGGCTTTTTCGAAACGGGTGAGGATTTCACCGATCACGTTTTTAGCAACAGCATCAGGCTTAACGATGGATAAAGTACGTTCTACGGCCATTTTAGACTCCAGGGAACAAGTGGAAGGTCGGGTTAAAAAACCCGCGGATTATACGCGATTGACGGCATATTACCACTGTATAAAAAACAATCAGGGGCTTTATTTCATGCGGGCTTGGCGGGTGCCGCTCAGCTTTGTGCGGCGGCAAAGTCACGGATGCGCTGCACCATGGCGCGCAGGCCGTTACCCCGGGTAGGGCTTAAGTGTTTGAGCAGATCCAGCTGGCCGAAAAAGCCTTCGATATCGTAGGCGAGAATGTCCGCCGCGGATTTGTGGTTGTAGGCGCTCATCACCACCGCCAGCAGGCCGCGCACTATGTGGGCGTCGCTGTCGACCTGGAATACCAGCTTGTTACCTTCGATGCCGGGTTCGATCCATACCTGGCTCTGGCAGCCACGCACCAGACGCTGTTCGGTTTTCAGCTCATCGGCCATGCCGGGCAGCTGTTTGCCTAAGTCGATGATGTATTTGTAACGCTCTTCCCAGGAGTCGAAAAAACTCAGGGTGTCGACTATCTCATCCGGGGTGATTTCAATACCAAAGGGGTTATGCATGGGAATACTGCCGTTCAATCAGGAAAGGCGCGATTGTACGGGCAGCGGCGGCCAATGGCCAGCCGCCTGCCTCACAGGGCGTTTAATACCGACTGTAACTGCTCGCCGGTTTTGAAACCTTCGGCCATTTGCACCACGAAGTTTTTGTCGATCACTACTGTGGTGCCCATGGTGCCGGCAAACATGTTTTGCAGCAGGTTCTGGTGATCGCTGATGGTCAGAAAATCCAGATAACCCGCGCTGCGCTGGTTTTTGTAGGTGGCGCTGATGCTGTCGCTGACATAATCCACCAGCACAAACTGCACATTGCCGTATACCGGCACAAAGGCATCACGCAGGTGCTGCATGTGCTCATCACACACCGGGCACCACATGGTGAAATACAGCACTACAGCATCGTGTGTGCTTAATGCGCTGCTCAGGCTGTAGGTGCTGCCATCGCTCAGGCTGACGCTGAAATCTTCACTGATGCCGGGCACGCTGCTGTCGCGGATATCCTCACCGCTGGGCATTAAATCCTGCTGGCAGCCGGCTAAGGTGAGCAGCAGGGCTGTGAAAAAGGCTCTAATAAACACGGTTGAACTCCAGGCTCAGGCTTTGGGTATCCACAGTGCCGTGGCCACGCAGGGCATCGCTGATGCTGATTTTGCTGTTCCAGTCCCGCGCCGGGCTGACATAACCCAGGCTCAGGCTGTGACTGATTTTATGGAAATCCGAGCTGCTGTCGGCTGTGCCGTCAATCGTGCCCTGCCCCTCGTGCAATTCGCTGTAGGCGTAACTCAGGTTGAGCATATCCAGGCTGCTGAAAAACCAGGTATAGGCCAGAGAGCCACTTAAACTGCGCCGCGCTGCGGGGCTTTTACGGTAGGGCTCAACTTCAGTGCCGTATTCGTTATTCACCATGCGTGAGAGATATTCACCATGGCTGTAGTTAAACGCCGCACTCCAGGGATAAATGGTTTTTTCGATGCTCAGGTTGGCATCCAACCGGTAAAAACCGCGCCCTGTGGTTTGCGCGCTGTTATCCACATGGCCGGTATAAGGGCTGATGCCGGTGGGCAATACCAAATTGGCACCTAAATACACCGACGGGCGCAGGGACTGCCAGCCACGGATTTTGTAAATGCAGGTGACGTTGTCGAAGGTTTCGTACCAGACAAATACACTTGCATCACCCAAAGCGGTATTGCGGTTGGCGTCACCGCTGTATTGGTTGTCGTTCATCACTAAAGGCAAGCTGGCCCCCAGCTGCCAGTTGGGCGCAAGGCGCTGCACATAACCGGCATTGAGGGTGTACTGATTTAATTCAGAGCCGTCCGGATCATCCTTATGGCGGCCGGACTGATCCCAATAACCATCATAATGTTCGGCAGTGGTGCTGATGCTCCACATGCTCTGGTTAAATTTCGGCAGAATCAGGGCTGAGCCAGCGCCGCCACCACAACAGGAGGCAGCATGGCCCGCGGCACTGGCCGCGAGCAATATCAGGCCGGTGAGGGTTTTACATGCCATTCATCGTTTCCACTTCGCTGAAATCGAACAGGCCATCGGCGCCCGGATTTAATTCTGCATCGTAAGCATTACCTGTGGTGGTATAGGTGTTGCCGTTGACCTGCAGGCGCACATTAAACGCACCGGTTTTTGAATAACCTTCAATCACAGCTTCCACACCGTATAAACCGGCGGTGTTTTCATCCGCAATTAAGGCAGTCCAGCTTTCTTCCGTTTCACAATCAACAGCAGCCGCCACAGGGCAAATGCTGATGGCCACGGAATTAACCGTAAATTCACTGGCGGTTTCCGTATTCAGGGTTACGCCCGTTGCAATACCGGGATAACTGTATGCGCCCTCTTTTGCTGCCAGATAAATTTCCACATGGGCATCTGTGCCGTTGTGCAGGCCAAGGTGTGGCACAAACATAAAATACTGACGGGCCCCGCTCGACATACCACTGCTCAGGGTGTCGGCCGCATTTTTCAGCACCACTTTATTTACATCGCTGACCGTCACAGGGAAATCAACGCTTTCGCCGTTATAACTCACTGTTAAATTCCAGGAACCCATCTCAGACGAACTGTTCATCAGGTAATAAATATGGGTAGAAAAATTCGCACTGGCATCCAGTTCACCGGAGGCAGGTGCCAGGGGGGCACCGTGTTTCATTGTGCCCATATCCATTTCCGGCACGATACTCACCATGGCATCACCGGGTAATACACTGCCATCACGGCTGGCCATGTGTACCTGCACACTGGCCACACCACGCTGCATGCTGAAGGTGCTTAATTCAAAACGGTAGGACTCGCTCTGCAGCACCTGCACATCATCCTGCGTGGCGGATGCATTATCGGATTCATTTTTACAGGCGGTTAACGCCAGGCTTAAAAGCACAAGAGAAGTGAAATAACGCATGGGCTGCTCCTTAAATTGATGCGTCATTTTAACGGGCATAAAAAGTTCCCGCCTGCGACATAGTGTCGCAGCGGGGGGCAAACGGGATGATGCATATCAAGCGGGGGGAAATTTATGATCGTGATCTTTTTAAATACAGGCAATTAAATCCC
>JACKOM010000024.1 GCA_024234265.1 Oceanospirillaceae bacterium | reverse complement strand
TACACAGCCTATTAAAAGCCTGTAAATGCTAAATACACTGTCAATTATTACAGTGAAATGAATCAGGATGTGAATTTGCAGCTTTGTTCTGCTTTTAAAAATTTGCAGATTTACCACGGCGTTAACTCAGAACACTTATTGCGAACTTTCTGCGCCGGTTTTTTAAAGCGCCATAGCCCGTAGTCAGCAATGGATTTATGCCCGGCACGGGTATGCTGACAAAGCGCCGGCGAAGCAGGGCATGGATTTATACTCGGCACGTGTATGCCCCATGGCGCGTGGGCGTAATGACGCGCCGAAAAAACCGGAAACAAGCAGCAGTGTGAGCGAAGGATGGGTCTGGGAAGTCCCTTCCCAGAAAAAGAAAAACCGGGATTTAACAGTCGGTTATTTCAACAGCACTTGAATAAAAAAGACATGGGGGCAAGGCCCCCATATATGCTGTTAATTAGATTGTTGCGATTAGAAATTACCGCCGATCAATCCTTAGGTTTATTCACCTCAAACGCACTTAACTGCGCAGCATTTGCCTCTTTCTGATATTTCTCTTTCCACTCGTCATAGGGCATGCCGTAAATTACTTCTTTGGCGGCGTCGTAACTTAATTCCTGGCCGCGCTCTTGCGCGGCTGCTTTATACCATTTGGCCAGACAGTTACGGCAGAAACCGGCGAGGTTCATCAGGTCGATATTCTGCACATCTTTGCGTTCGTCCAGATGGGCTAATAAACGACGGAATGCGGCGGCTTCTAATTCAGTTTGGTTCATGGTGTTTTATTTCCTGTTATGCGTAGTGGGCGGCTACCGCCGGCAGGGCCAGCATGCGCTGATAATGGGCGTGCAGCAGGGGCGCTGTGCTGGCCACCACATCGGCGGGCACATAATCGAGTATGCCGCTGGCAAGGTAACGGCATAATACCAGCATTTTTAAATCGGCCATGCTCAGTTCATTGGCGCAGAAAAATTCGCCGCCCTGTAATTGCAGTTTGTTTTCGAGGGCTTGCAGGTAGAGTTTTAACGGGCCGGCGACAATTTTTTCGCGTGCGGCTTTTTTCTCTACGTCGGGCATGTTGTAGGTGGTGGCGAATTTGGCGGAGATATCTTCCACCGCATCCATAATTTCATCGCAGCGCAGGGCCTGCAGGGCATCTTTCGGGTAGAGGCCGCATAATTTGCCCACGTAGCGGTTTATGGCGTTGCTCTGGCTGATAACTTCGCCATCAATGCTCAGCACCGGCAGGGCATGGAATGGGGTGCTGGTTTTCAGCTCGGCCCATTGCTGCATGTTGACCCTTTTGTCTTCGAACGTAATGCCGGACATTTTCAGGGCGATACGGGCTGGCTCACCGCGCCCGCCTTTAATATCAAAATACGTCAGGGTCAGTTGTGGCATGGCAATTACCTTGGGTTGTGGTGCGCTGATAGTAACGCGTCTGTATGGCGCTGCAATAGGCCGGCGTTGCCTCAGCCCAGAATTATATGGGGTAAAAAGCGGCTCATATCCTGGGTGACGGGGGTTTTATCCTCGCGTACACAAATGCCGGCACTTTGCCCGTCCACCAGCCAGCTGCCGATTAAGGTGTGGTTGTCGCCAAAAACCGGCAGGGGGTGATATGCCTGCATGATGTAACCTTCCGCGCCGTAGGGGCCGGGGGATGCAGACAGGGTTTTGCCATTTTCGAGAATGCTGATGTTGGCACCCTCGCGGGAGAAGAGGGGTTTTTTCACCCATTTACCGTTGCCGTTAAATTGCGGGTCGTCGGCAAAATAGGCGGGTAATAAATTGGGGTGGCCGGGGAAAAACTGCCACAACAGGGGCAGCAGGGCTTTGTTGGATAATACGCTTTTCCAGGCGGGCTCCAGCCAGTGGGTTTTGCTGTTATATAAATGTTCAGCAAAAGGCTCACGCAGCATGTGTTCCCAGGGGTAGAGTTTAAAAAGATATTCGATGGGTTGCTCGTGCAGATCAACCAGTTGTTGCTCGCCATTAATGCCAAGTTCATCGATATATAAAAAGTCGGTTTGCCAGCCGGCTTCTTTGGCGCAGTCGATTAAATATTCCACCGTGCCGCGGTCTTCGTCGGTATCACGCACGCAGCTGAAATACAGGGTGCCCTTTTCGTGCAGTTGTGCAAAACGCGCGATGAGTTTTTCCTGCAGGGAATTAAACTGGTCGGCCCGTGTATCGAGGCGGCGTTCATCCACCTGGTTTTCAAGCCACAGCCATTGCCAGAAGCCGGTTTCAAATAAACTGGTGGGGGTGTCGGCGTTATTTTCGAGTAATTTGGCGGGGCCTGTGCCGTTGTAACTTAAATCCAGGCGCGAATATAACGAGGGTTCGCCGCGCAGCCAGGCATCACGCACAAAGTGCCAGTGTTGCTCGGGGATTTGGCAGCGATTTAACAGTTCTTCATCGGCGACGATTTTATCCACCAGGTGTAAACACATCTGGTGAATTTCTTCGCTGGGTTTTTCTAAATCCTCTTCGATCTGGCGCAGGCTGAACTGGTAATAGGCGCTTTCATCCCAGTATTTATCGCCATACATAGTATGGAAACTAAAACCGTATTCTTCGGCCAGTTGCCGCCAGTTGTGGCGCTCGCGGATGGGCATGCGGATCATAATCAGCCGCCAAAACTGTAATTGCTGCCACGCACCACTGTGCTACCAAAACCGGCGCGCTGGGTTGGGCGGGGTTGTGGTGCGGCACCACGGGCAATTTTGTCAGGCTCGGCGCTGAAGGTATTTTTGCCATCGGCTGTCATGGCTTGGCCTGTGCTGCTGGCAAAACCGCGGTTGCCCATAAATCCATTACCAAAACCTGAATATGCAAACATCGGGAAATGTGGGCGTGCACTGCACACCCGGTTGCCGTTGGCATCGGTACGGGTTTGTGTAACGGGGAAACCTGCAAATTTCGGGGTGTAAAAACCGTCTGCGTTGGGTGTGTCTTCGCAGTTGTTGTTACCAAATTCCGCTTCACAATCGCTGCGCAAATAATATTTATTGGCGGTGCGCTGCGCTTCTTCTTTGGCGGTTTTATAGGCGGTTTCACATTGTTGTTCGTTTAAGCAGGTGTGTATTAAACAATCTTCAACGTCCTGCACCACTATGTATTTTTCCTGGGGTTGTGAGCAGGCGCCCAGGGCGAGGGTACTGGCCATGGTGGCTTTGCGCATGGCATCCAGGTTGATAAAACGGCTGCGTTTCATGTTGGCCACCTCAGTAGGTCATGCAGGCAGCATTTAAAATGCCGACGGCAACGGACGTGGCTGCCACAATTAAACCGGCAGAAAGTTTATTGGCTTCGATATCGCCACTCACACCCGGCAGAAAAATAAAACGCACCAGGGCAAAAGCCACCAGTTGTGCGAGCAGGGCAACGACACCCCAGATAATAAAATCCAGCAGGGAAACTGAGTTACTTGCCGCACTGCCAAGGGCAATGGCAAAACCCACAATCGCGCCACCAAATGCGGTGGCCGCGGCGCTGTTTTTTTCCTCGCGGATTAAATGCCATTCGCGGTAGGGGGTGACGAGCACATACAGGCCCTTAAACAGCAGCAGAAAAATAATTGCCGCGGCAAAGTGTTCGGCAAAGGGTAAAAGACCTGAAAGGGAAATTAACAGCGCATCCATGGGAATGTTTCCGTATTGGGATAAATAGTGGCGCAGAAATATAAACCGCGCAGTTTGGCTTTAGAAGTCCGGCGTGCTGCTCATGCAGAGTTTTTTTCCGCTGGTCGGGTGTTGAAAACTCAGGCTTTGTGCGTGCAGGCATAAACGCGGTGCAGCGGCTTGGCAGGTGGCATCACCATAAAAACTGTCACCGAGAATGGTGTGGCCAATGTGCTGCATATGCACACGCAGCTGATGGGTGCGGCCCGTGACAGGTTTTAATAACAGGCGGCTGTGTTGTGGATTGTGGGCCAGCACTTCATAAAAAGTGCGTGCGGCTTTGCCATTGGCATCTACCCTTTGCAGGGGGCGGTTGTTTTTATCCGCCGCGAGGGGGGCGTTAATTTCACCCTGCAGGGTTTGCACATCACCCTGCACCAGGGCGATGTAGGTTTTTTCGGTATCACGCCCTTCGAATTGTTTTTTCAGATGGCTTTCGGCGGCTTTGTTGCGCGCAAACACCATGATGCCCGAGGTATCACAATCCAGGCGATGCACCAGATGCACTTCTCCGTACATTTGTTGCAGGCGGGTGAGGGCGCAATCGTGGGTGTGGGCGGCAATACCGGGGTTGGATAACAGACCGGAGGGTTTATTGATGATGACGATATGCGCGTCGGCATAACGTATATCCAGCCAGGGCAGGGACGGCGGCTGATAAATAAACACCTGCATGTTGTGGCCTTTTTCACACAATGGGGCGCGCATCATACCACAGCAGGGCGAGGCCCGCTGGCGTCACATATCTGTCATAAAACTTGCTTAATCTAGCCCGACTGTTCAGAGGTTATCCGTATGCAATACCGTTGGTTGAGCGCTTTTTTGATTATGCCCATGGTGCTGGCCCTGTGGGGTTACCTGCTGCGTGATGAAGGCAAACTGCTGCAGGAGCGCGGTATGTTGCTGAGTACTGAACAGATCATGGCCCAGGTGCGTGCCGATATGGGTGCCAGCACTCTGTTGCCTGTGGATACCAAAGTGGTGCTGGCCCGCCAGGATAAAAACTGGGTGTTCACCGTCAGCCTGCCAGAGCGTGAAATCTACCAGCTCGATGCCCGTTACGGCACCATTTTGCAGCACACCCACCGCTGAGCCTTCCTGCTGTCATTAATCCTTCTTTCCAAAGTTAGTGGTTGCTCACTTCTTGCCATTGGCTTGCCCCATGGTGCTTTTACATGGCTGTAAACTGCAATAAGTAAGTGCCTGCTTACCCGCTTATGCACAAATGGCGTTTTTGAGCCAAAACCCACTATTGGTGCACACTGAATAAACGTACAAAAAACAAACTACGCATCTAACTATATGAAAAATATAGGAAATTATAAGTTGTTTGAAAATACACCAATCTGAGCTACTTCCTGTAATCATGGGCCTTTGCAGGCTTTTTCAAGAAGCTATCCACTAAGTTATCCACAGGATATGTGGAAAACCACGGCAAAGCCTGAGTTAATGCGGCTTTGCGCCAATCTGGCTTTTTTGTCACTCAAAAAGACACTTTCTGTGATTGGCCGCAAGGCGGTGCCGGCCCATAGTGACCAGCAAGGAGGCCCCCTATGTATACCGATGCCAGCCGCAGTTTTAACTATGACCATCCGGCCCTGCAGGCCCTTTTGCAGGAAACCCTGCAACCGGGTGCCAGCCCCCGTGAACAGGCAGTGGCCTTTTATTACCGGGTGCGTGATGGCATCCGCTATAACCCCTATGTGTTTGAAGCGCGCAGTGAGAGTTTCAGCGCCAGCGATTGCCTGCAAAAAGGTGAATCCTACTGTATTCCCAAGGCGGTACTGCTCGGGGCTTTGTGCCGGGGGGCCGGTATTCCTTCGCGCCTTGGCCTGGCGGATGTGAAAAATCACCTGGCCAGCCCCGCATTGCTGGAATACCTGCGCAGTGATGTGTTTGTGATGCACGGTTATACCGAGATCTACCTTGAGGGTAAGTGGGTGAAAGCCACGCCGGCATTTGATGCGGCCCTGTGCCAGCGTATGGGGGTTGCAGCGCTGGAGTTTGATGGCCTCACCGATTCCGTATTCCAGCCCTACAACCTTAAAGGTGAGCAGCATATGGAATACCTTGCCGAACACGGGGTGTTTGAAGATGTGCCGGTGAATTTTATTGTGCAGCAGGTGGTGAAAGCTTACCCGCATCTGGTGGCGGCGGCCCTGCAGGGCAACCTTGGGCAGCGTAGTTTGCAGCAGGATTTATCCGCGCAGGGTTAATGGTTTAACAACGCCTGCCAGGCAGGTGGGTAGTGGGGGTCGTTAATCACGATATCCGCGCCGCCCGTTTGCCACTGATTATGTAAATGCAGTGAATAGGCGTGTAATAAATGGTGCTCGCTGATTAATTGATCAAAATCTTCTGCTGCTAAGGGTTGTTGCAGGCGTTTTAAATAAAATTCACCGCCGTGTGCGTAAATTTTATCCCCCACTATCGGGTGGCCAAGGCTGGCGAGCTGGGCGCGTATCTGGTGTTTGCGCCCGGTAAAAATTTCACATTCCAGCAGGGCAAATCCTTTTAATTGTTTTAATACGCGGAAATGGCTGCGGCTGTGTTTACCCTGCCCGGCGGGCAGCACATACATTTGTGCGCGGATGGCGCTGCCCGCCTGGGTATTTAAATCGCACTCACAGGGCATGTCTGACCAGGCGGGGTTGCCGTGTACTATGGCGTGATAAATTTTGCGTTTAATTAATTTATCCAAATGGGCCTGATGGCGCAGGGCGGCAGCGTGGTTCTGGCCAATTAAAATAATGCCTGAGGTTTCCGTATCCAAACGGTGTAATAAATGCGCATCGGGCCAGGGGCTTTCACGGCGTAATAACTGAATCAGGGTGTTATACACATTGCGTGTGGTGCGGTTCACCGGCAGGTTGGCGGGTTTGTGAATGGCGGCTATTTCCGTGTTGTACCACAGGCATTGCCAAAGTGTATCCACTTCCCCTTCGCTGTAATCCGGCACTGTGTAATCAATACGGCTGCCGCCATTAACCAGCACATTGTCTGTGCACACGGCACCGTTGACGCGGATTAAACCCTGATTTAACAGGCTTAACCATTGCTGGGCCGTTAAATAGGGAATACAGGGCGCCAGGCATTGCAATAATAATTGTGGTGGCTGCCCTGCGGGTGTGTGCCAAACAAAATGGGCATCCATTATTGAGTGGCAGGCCAGTTAAAGCGCTCGAAAATATGCTGCATGGCGCTATCCAGCGGCGCGCTGATAATTAAATCCGCACCGCTGTGGGGGTGCTGAATATGTAATTCACGGGCGTGCAGTAATAAACGCTGGCTGCCTAAATGCTCAGTGAAAAAATGGTTATGCACACTTTTGCCATAACGCGGATCACCAATAATCGGGTGGGATAAATGTTTTAAATGGCGGCGTATCTGGTGGGTGCGGCCCTGCAGGGGTTTGGCTTCCACCAGGGAATAACGCGCTTCGGGGTATTTATCCACGGGAATGGGCAGGCAAAATTGCTGCAAACACCGGAAGGCGGTTTGTGCGTCCTGGGCTTCGCCCTGCTCACCATAATCTGCCAGGGTTTTGAGGGGGTGATCGACAAATACTTCAGCGGGGAAATACCCCCGCACTATGGCCCAATAGGTTTTATTGGCCTGGGGCCATGCCTGGGCACACAGGGTGGCGGTATCCGGATTTTTGGCAAATAACAAAACCCCGGAGGTGGGGCGGTCAAGGCGGTGTATGGGATAAACGTGGCAGCCTATCTGGTCGCGCACGGTTTGCAGGGCAAATTCTTTGGCATCCTTCGCAACCCAGCTTTTATGCACTAATAAACCGCTGGGTTTATTCACTGCCACCAGTACTTTATCGTGGAAAAGAATATCGATCAATGGAATGTTTTAACCTGATTTTTACCGCTGTTTTTAGCCTGATACATGGCTTTGTCGGCGCAGTTTAACAGTATGTCTGCGTCGCCACCATTTTCAGGGTAAAACGCCACCCCCACGCTGGCGGAAATCGTCATTTGCCCGTCGAGAATATCAAACGGCTGGTGCAGGCTGTCGACAATTTTACGTGCCACCCGCTGGGCTTCCTGTTTATCCATCAGGTTTTCCAGCAACACCACAAATTCATCCCCGGCGAGGCGCGCGGCGGTGTCCGATGAGCGGGTAATTTTGTTTAAACGGCGTGCCACGGTAATTAAGACCTGATCACCGGCCTTGTGCCCGAGTTTGTCGTTAATTTCTTTAAAGCCATCCAAATCCAGTAATAACAGGGCAATTTTACTGTTATGGCGCTGGGCCCGTTGCAGGGCATGTTCAAGGCGATCATGGAATAACAGGCGGTTGGGCAGGCCGGTTAAAGGATCGTGGTGGGCTAAATAGGATAAACGGTCGCGCTCACTGCGCAGGGCGTGCTCACGCGCTACCCGGTCGGAAATATCCAGCACGCTGCCCATGACCCAGGGTTTACCGGCGCGGGGTAAGGCAACTAAACGCACTTCACAGGGGATGCTTTGCCCCGAGCTGTGCTGGTGCACCCACTCAAAACTGGGCTGTTCGCCATCGAGGGCGCGCTGAATAAAATCCTGTGCGGCAATTGCGCTTTCGCGCCCATCGGCCTGGTAGGGCGGGCTGACATGGGCAGGGGTTAAGCTGGCCAACTGAAAACGGCTTAAGCCAAATAAACGCTCCGCATTGCGGTTGGCTTCTACAAAACGCCCGCTTTCACCGTCAAAAATCACCACCGCCGAGGGGTTGTTTTCCAGCATGATGCGCAGGCTGGCCTCGGAGGCTTTTAACTGGCGCTCGTAGGCTTTGCGCTCGGTGATGTCGGTGGAAATGGCACAAATGCCGATGACATCCTGCTGCTGAATCAGGGGAAATTTTACCGTCAGGTAGGTGTGCTGGCTGCCATCTTTGTGGCTGACAACCTCTTCACTGGTGATGGCTTTGCGCGCATGGCGCGCGGCCAGATCGTTCTGCCAGAGCTGCTCGGCAATGGCCTTGGGGAATAAATCAAAAATATTTTTGCCGATAAAACCCTGGTGGCCGGGGCCTTCGAGCACATCAAACTGGCGATTGGCGAGAATCACATTGCCGTGTAAATCCTTAATGGAAATTAACGACGGGCTGTTATCCATGATGTTATTGAAATAGGCATCCGCCAGGCTGTGCTCGGAAAGGCGCAATAAAAAAATGGCGAGTAATTCCAGCTCCGGCTGTATGGCTTGCAGGGCGCTGGCATCGACCGGCTGTAAAAATTCCAGCCACAGAAAATGGCCGTTATAGTCCGCGAGGGCATACAGCAGGGTGGTGTTTTCAATATGATGTTTGAAACGCAGCTCAGGCAGGCGCCTGGCAAAATCATGCTGCGCATAGGGGCTGGCCTGCAGGCTCTGGCGGAAATGTAATGCGCCGTTATGCAGCAATACCTTAAACAGGCCCTGCTGCTGGTGTAACAGGCCGGCGTGGGTAATGCCCAGCTTGGTGGCCATGTTCTGTAATGCGGTGCTGGTATGCTCCATGCCCAGTCCCCCTCCTTAGCGAGAGACCAGTTTTACTCCCTTTATGTGAAATATAAAGTGCAGTTTTTGTAAACGGCCCAAAATGACCGCTTTATCAAGCGGGAGTGCTTGAGTGCAAAGCAAAAAAGTTGGCGAGGCGGCAGGAACAAGGAAAAAGCGAATGAAAAAGCGCAGTTTATATTCCATAAATGAGCATTTTGAGTTCGCTTTTAACGCAGTTACGGCAACGCAGGCAGTTTTTGCTGTACTCAAAGGGCGGTAGGCCAGGAATTGCCCGTAGTGTACAATTCCGCCACTTTTCAGGGGTTGGGTGCCATGAGCGAGCGCGACAACATATATCAGCTGGTCCAGGGGCAAGTCCCTGCTTTTGCGTTTGACGAAGCCGTAGCGCGGGTTTTCCCGGATATGATCCGCCGTTCAGTGCCGGGTTACACCACTATTATTCCCATGATAGAAGTGATCACCCGGCGTTATGTGCAAAGCGGTACCCAGCTGTATGACCTGGGTTGTTCCCTCGGTGCGTCCCTGCTGGCCATGCGCCACGGGGTTAATGTGGCGGGTTGCACCCTGATTGGGGTGGATAACGCCGACGCCATGTTAAAACGCTGCCAGGCCTATGTGGATATCGATGATGCGCAGACCCCGGTTGAACTGCAACTGGCCGACGTGCGTGATATCGACGTGCAAAATGCCAGCGTTGTGACCTTAAACTTCACCCTGCAATTTGTACCCAAGGATGATCGCCTCAGCCTGCTGCGCAAAATTGCCGCCGGCACTGTAGCGGGTGGCGTGTTAATTCTTTCGGAAAAACTCAGTTTTGATGAAAGCGAGCAACAATTGCAGGACACCCTGCACCACGATTTCAAACGGGCCAATGGTTACAGCGACCTGGAAATCAGTGGCAAACGCAGCGCCATTGAAAATGTGCTGGTCCCTGAAAGCCTCGAGCAACACGTCAGCCGCTTAAAAGCCGCAGGTTATTCGCAGGTGATTAAGTGGTATCAGTGTTTTAATTTTGTCTCCATTATCGCGCTCAAATAAATAGTTTATGCCTTACCCCCAGCACATCTTTTTTCAGGAATTGCAGCAATTTATGCAAAGCGAACCCGGTTTTGCCCCCTGGGGTGAATTACTGGATAGCCAGCTGCAACGGGTATTTTTAGAAAAACCCCACGGTGATATGCAGCGCTGGCAGGATGCGTTTGACGCACTGCCGGAAATTAAAAATGCCAGCGCCGAATTTTGCCAAAGCGCGGTGGGCATACACAGCCCAGAGGCTTTAACACAGGAAATACACCAGCAATTAAATGCCAGCCTGCGCGGGTTAATGCCGTGGCGCAAAGGTCCGTTTGATTTTTGTGGCACCTACATCGATACCGAATGGCGCTCCGACTGGAAATGGGAACGGGTATTGCCCCACCTGCAACCCTTAAAAAACCGCGCCATTCTCGATGTGGGCTGTGGCAGTGGTTACCACATGTGGCGCATGTTCGGTGAAGGTGCCCGGCGGGTGATTGGTGTTGACCCATCGCGTTTATTTTTAATGCAATTTGAAACGGTCAAAAAATATGCCGGGCAAAATTTACCGGTCAACCTTTTGCCACTCGGCATAGAAGATGTACCGGCCAAATTAAAATGTTTTGATACGGTATTTTCCATGGGTGTGCTGTACCACCGCCGCTCCCCCATCGACCATTTAACCGACCTGCATGGCACCCTGCGCAGCGGCGGTGAATTAGTATTAGAAACCCTGGTGATAGACGGCAAACTCGGTGAAGTATTAATGCCCGAAGACCGCTACGCCATGATGCGCAACGTATGGTTTTTACCTTCGGTAGACACCCTATTGTTATGGCTGCGCCGCGCAGGTTTTAAAAATGCCCGCTGCGTGGATTTAAACCAAACCTCACTTGATGAGCAGCGCAGCACCGATTGGATGCAATTTAATTCCCTGCGGGAGTTTTTAGACCCGCACGATATTCACAAAACCGCCGAAGGTTACCCCGCACCCCTGCGCGCGGTAATTCTCGCTGAAGCCTGATACTTACCACTTATTAACGGAGTCAAAATGGCTGTATTTCATTTGCAAGGTCACCCCCACGTGGATTTGTGTGACCTTTTAAAACTCGAAGGCCTGACCGAAAGCGGTGCCCAGGCCAAAATCGTTATCGAACAGGGTCTGGTTGCCGTGGATGGCGCGGTGGAATACCGCAAACGCTGCAAAATTAAAGCGGGCCAGAAGGTGAGCTTTGAAGGTAATGAGATTCAGGTAAAGGCCTGATCCGTTAATCAATAATCAGCCAGGGAAGGCATATGAATATCTTGCATGACGATTGATTCTGCACTCACGTGATAGTACGTTTATATTTCCCCGCCAGACGCCAGACGCCATTTATATTTTCCAATAATAAATACTTCATCTGCTCTTATCTGTATCAATGTGTGATTTATCCACAAGTGCGCAGTCATATGCCATGTCTAAACGCCAATCGGTTGTTCTAATTTGTCAGTTATTTTTTAAGGCTCTGCGATATTGATGCAAAGAGTAAAATTACAGGATGTGCGAATAAAGGTTGTTGCCGATTAAGTGCACGGTTGAACTTAATAGGGATTATTTGAAGGAGTAGTCTTTATCGATATTTCATCATTTTTCCCGTCGCACGGATATTTATATTCGCGCTTGTAAGTAAAGCCCTTGCTTTAACGCAATAGCCTGTCAGGCTCGATAACATCCTGTTTTTATATGATTGACCAAAGCCCCTTTCTGCGGCATTTTGCTGCCCATTAAACATTCATAGTGCCTGACAGGGGGGCAAACATGCAGGATATCAAAATTCGTGGGCTGCGCAGTTTGGTGTATCTGGCTCTGGCCGGTTCTTTAGTGGCCTGTGGTGGCGAAGATTCCAACAGCAATGCAGTTGATATCAGTGGTTTGCAACAGAAAATCACGGGCGGGTGTGAAGTTGGGCAGTATGTGCGTGCGGTGAATAACGATGGCTCACTGGAATGCGCTGCCGCGAGCACTCCGCCCGGTGGTATAGGTGTAAGTATTGCCGCTTTTGAGCCTTATATTGCGCAGTGTGAGCTGTTTATCACATATCCGGATAAATTGGGTGTGTTTACTGCGGGTGCTACCCAGTGTGGTCTTTGGGCTGAACTGGCGGTGCCCGACAATGCCAGCATTAACCGCCTGCGCTGCAGGGTGAGGGATGTTTCTGTGGATGGTTATATTGGTGGCATTACTATTGTGCAGCACAATTTTTTTACGGGTGAAGATACCACTCTTTTTAATACTGCCGATGCAACGGCAGGCATGGAGGGGAGTGATATTCTGCTGGATTATGCCATTATTCCGGCCGTGGCGGTGGACCGTGGCAATGGCGAATTAACCTTAAGTGTTTATATTAATCATGCCGACGAAATGGCCGCTACGCTGGATGAAGTGGGCTTATTTGGCTGTACGGTTAGTTATGAATGATTATGTATTCATTTCTGGATTAAATAACATTTGTATCCTTGGGGTTTTAAATGCATGTGAGTGACGAACTTGCGTATAAGTGTCTTTGCATAATATATGTGCCGTTAATTGCATTCTTTACATTGTTTTTCGTTTTTGATAGATCGCTGTCATATTCTTATAGTGGTGCTTTTGGTGGTATTAGCTGTGAGAATATTGCTGAAGAGTACGAAGGTGCGTGCAAGATATTGGTTTCAGATAAGTACTACTACATACCCAGTGGTGCGCAATCTATAACATTGGATAGTGAAGAGGTTGTTGTTAATGTAGGGCGTTTTTCCAATCTTGTTTATCAAGTCGAGGGTGCAGATGTAGATTACTCACATGCCAATATATTTTTGATGTTATTGGGTGTGTTTTCTGTGATTTTACTGCTGGTTATGTCGATTTTGGATAACATGAACTGGATTAAAATCATAATTTCTGTATTTTTGTTCAGGCTTGTATTTGATCATATATTTATTGGGGGATTATCCTTTCCATTACAATAATGACTTGCTGAGCAATAACCCCATCATTTCCCCCGGCGCGCGGATATTCATATCTGCGCCTTTAACTAAATTCCCCCGTTTTAGTGCCTGTTTAACACCATTTTCGCTGATTTCGGCCTCTCCACTTACAATATAAAAAAGCACTTCGCCGGTTATGTTTATTTCTCCGCCTTGGGGCCAATGCAGGGTATACACCGAGGTTTGTGCGGGGAATAAATCACCGCCATAAACGCAGTTTAAACCGGCCTGAATATCCTGTATGTGATATTGCGCTGCGGGGGCATGGGGTGCTGGATTAATCCACATTTGCAGCATGGGCTGTATATCATTATTAGGATTAATTTCGTTATGGCTGAAACCCTGCTGGCCATCGCGCTGAATTTGCACTTGCCCTGCGTTAACGGTTTGTGCATCGCCCATGCTGCCCTGGTGCAAAATGCAACCACGGGGAATCAGGCTAATAATATTTGGGAACCTCTGAATAACTCGGTGCCCGCGTCGGCTTTGCGAAATAAATCAGATCAAGGCGCAGCTTTGCAGGCATAACGGGTTACGTCAAAAAGCTGCAACACCGAGCTGGTTTATTCCGCAAAGCCCCTAAGGGCGCAGGCTGCCAGTTGATCTGGCTGTGTTGGCGATTTTGTAAAGGACTTGTCATTTACTGCAATCGCCGCCTTGCCATTTTCATCTGGCAGCACATGCGCGACGCTGTGCAGAGTTATTCAGGGGTTCCCTGACCCGCTGTGGTGGTGCAGGCCGGTTTGGCCGTGGGCCTTAAACCAGGCATTGGCAAGGTAGATGCAACCGCCAAAACCATCCCAGCAGGCATCGGCCACGTTATGGCTAAAAAACTGCCGGTCCTGAATTAATACCCGCTCGCGGATTGAGGCAAAACCGCTGATGTCGATATCTTCTTCATTAAGTATTTGCATGGGCCCCTCCGCATTTGTGCTGAGTATAACAGCTGCCATACTTTGCCTGATGTGGTATTTTGCGCGGCTTTTTTGCAGTGTGGTACGGGGTAATGATGTTTACAGGTTTTGATTTTGGCACATCCAATTGTGCGATGGGCGTGATGGATGGCCATAACAGTGTGCGTTTATTACCCCTGGAAGATGGCAAAACCTTTATGCCTTCGGCCCTGTATGCCCTTGACCGGGAATTAATCTGCGAGCAGGTGGGCCTGAATATTCAGGATGCCGCCCTGAAAGAGACGTACATCGGTCAGCGTGGTGGCCAACTGGCCCGTGCCAGGCAGGTGCGCCGTGAAGAGGGTTTTGCCCCCTCTGAGCAAAGCCTGTATGTGGGTAAAGCCGGTTTTGAGCAATACCTTGCTGACCCGCGCGAAGGTTATTTTATTAAATCCCCCAAATCCTTTTTAGGGGCCAGCGGTCTGCGCCCTGAAGCCGTTGCTTTTTTTGAAGATATTGTCACCGCTATGATGCAGGCAATAAAACAAAAAGCCGAGGCGCTCACCGGGCAAAACATTACCCATACGGTCATTGGCAGGCCGGTGAATTTTCAGGGTTTAAACAGCGAATTAAGTAATAAACAGGCGCTGGATATTTTACGTATTGCCGGGCAACGTGCCGGTTTTCAGCATGTTGAATTTTTATTTGAGCCCATTGCTGCAGGCCTTAATTTTGAAGCGCAATTAGAAAACGAAAAAACCGTATTAGTGGTTGACGTTGGTGGTGGTACTACGGATTGCGCCATGGTGCGTATGGGCCCTGCACAACGCGATAAACTTGAACGCAGCGCTGATTTTCTCGGCCACAGCGGGGAGCGTATCGGCGGTAATGATTTGGATATTCAGCTTGCCGGGCAGCATTTAATGCCCCTGTTTGGCATGCAATCGAGCCTGAAAAATGGCCTGCATATGCCCACCAAAAGTTTCTGGGATGCGGTACGTACTAACGATGTGGGTGCCCAGGCCTTGTTTTACGATAAAGAAACCGGCTTTTTATTAAATCAATTATTACTCGATTGCAGCGAGCCGCACTTAATAAAACGTTTTATTAAACTGCGTAACGATAAACAAAATTACCATCTGGTGCGCAGCGCTGAGCAGGCCAAAATTGCCCTGTCATCCACCGATCTGCATAACATTGACCTTGCTTATATAGAAGCAGGGCTTGCCACGGCCGTGGGCCGTGATGATTTTGCTAGTGCCATTGAACGCCCCCTGCAGAAAATGACGGATTTAATGGATGAAGCCGTTAAACAGGCGGGCTGCCTGCCCGATCTGATTTTTATCACAGGTGGTTCGGCCCAGTCCCCCGTATTGCGTCAGGCCATAGAGCAAAAGCTGGGTAAAATCCCAGTGTTAGATGGTGACCACTTCGGCAGCGTCACTGCGGGTTTAACCCGTTGGGCGGGCCGTATTTTTGCCTGATCAGGCTGTATTTTTGCCACAAAACGGTGCGTTTTATCCCTGAAAATTCCTCCGCCCGCTGCTTGTCGGGAGGGGGGGCTGGTCTACGCTTAGCCTGAGCAAAGTTTAATCAGGGAGTAGGGCAGTGAACTGGCTGAATAATTTATCCATTACCCGCAAGATCATGCTGGCGCTGATTGTGATTGGCCTGTTGCCGGCGATTACTGTGGCCTTCATCAGTAATATGCAGGCACAGCGTATATTGGCGGATGAAGCCTCCACCACCCTGCAGGCGGTGCGTGATAACCGTAAAAACAGCGTGCAGGAGTACATGGCAAGTTTATCGGCGCAGGTGTCTATTCTCGCCCAGGAACCCTATGTAACCCGGGCGCTGAAAGGTTTTGTCGCCGAATATAATCAGCTGGAAAAAAACAATCTGCCCGATAGTTCTGCCGCCCTGAAACGTTATTAAAGCGAGCAATTTGCTGCGCATTTTAAAAAGGAATCCGGTGAAGATACCGATGCCCTGGCGCTTTACAATAAATTAAGCCCTGTACAAAAAGCCCTGCAACAGGCCTACATTGCCAATAATCCTAATGCTCTTGGGGAAAAGGATAAAGCCAAAACTTCTGGTGAATTAAATGGTTATGATGCAGTGCATCAGCAGTTCCATGATGAATTTCACCGCTACCTCAGCACCTATCATTATTACGATATTTTTTTGATCGACGTGCAAACCGGCAATATCGTTTACACAGTGTTTAAAGAACTGGATTTTGCTACCAATTTAGAGTCCGGGGCATACAGCAACACCAATCTTGCTGAGGTTTTTCAAACTGCGCGGGATAAATTAAAAGAAGGTGAAACCGCCTTTATCGATTACAAATTATATATTCCGTCCTATAACGCCCCGGCGGGTTTTATTGCCAGCCCTGTTGTTGAAAATGGTAAAAAAATTGGCGTGTTGGTGGTGCAGGTTCCCATCAGTGAATTAAATGCTATCACCCATAACCGTTCTGGTTTAGGTGAAAGTGGTGAAAGTTATTTAGTCGGACAGGATGGCCTGGTGCGTACGGATTCAGAGCATACCAACGTTGTTGAGGCCTTTCGCCACCCTGCAGAACATAAAAGTAATAGCGTTGTGATTGAAAAGTCCGTGGCTGGAGAAAGTGGTTTTACACAAATTGAGGATTTTGATGGCACACAGGTGTATATCGCTTATGCACCTGTAAAAGTTTTTGATTACCAGTGGGGATTAATTGCCGAAATAGAAGTTAATGAGGCCCTGCGCCATGTGGTTGAGCTGCGCAATATCATGCTGGGGGTGATGGCGGTTGCTTTGCTGGTGATTGCCGCCATGGCTTTTGGTATTGGCCAGTATTTAAGCCGGCCAATTGTGCGCCTTGCTGAAGGGTTACGTGATATAGCCAAAAGCGGTAATTTTGCTGAGCGTTTACCTGTGCACAGCAAGGATGAAGTAGGTAAGGTCGGTTACGAGATGAACGGCCTGCTGGAGAATCTTAATAAATGTTTTGCTGAAACTAACCATGTTTTAAAAGGTGTGAGTGAAAAAGATTTAAGCCGCCGTGTGGGCAGTAACTACCGGGGTGATTTACACCAGCTGTCACTGGGCATGAACGATACCATCAGCCGCCTGCAACATATGCAGGCCGAGCAACAAAAACAGGATGCGGCCCTGCGTGAAAGCGCCGCCCACTCTGAAAAGCTCATGCAGGAAGCCCAGCAGGAAGCGATTAAAAACAAACGTATTAAACAGGCCCTTGATGCCTGCTCTACCAATGTCATGATCGCCGATGAAAATCACGACATTGTGTATGTGAATGAAGTGTTAACTGAAATGATGCAGGCAGCGCAAAGCGATATTCGCCAGCAACTCGGCCAATTTGATGCCAGCAAACTTATCGGCAATAACATCGATATTTTTCACAAAAATCCTGCCCACCAGCGTGGCATGCTTGCGGCCCTGCGTGATACCTATCGCACACAAATCAGTATTGGTGAGCGTAAATTTACCCTGGTGGCCAACCCCATAAATGATGAAGCCGGCCAGCGTATCGGCACAGTGGTAGAGTGGAATGATGTAACCGCGCAGCTGAAACGTGAAGTGGAAGAAAAACGCATTGCCGATGAAAACGCCCGTATCCGTCAGGCGCTGGATGCGTGCTCCACCAACGTGATGATTGGTGATGCAGAAAATAACATTATCTATATGAACAGCTCAGTGGCCGAAATGATGCGCAATGTGGAATCCGATTTGCGCAAAGTCCTGCCACGGTTTGATGCAAATAATATCATTGGTCAAAAAATCGATATTTATCATAAAAATCCCGCTCACCAACAAAATATGCTGGCCAAACTCAACAGCACCTATAAAACCCAGATTGAGGTGGGCGAACGTACTTTTGCGTTAACCGCGAACCCGATTTTTTCCGCTGATAAACAACGCATTGGCACTGTGGTGGAATGGCTCGACCGCACCCAGGAAATCCGTGCCGAAAATGAAGTGAATGGCATGATTAAAGCCGCAGGGCGTGGTGATTATACCCAGCGTATGAAAACCGACGATAAAGTCGGTTTTGTGAAAAACCTGGCGGAGGGTTTAAACACCTTAGTGGAAACCACCGAAGTAGCCGTCAATGAAGTGGTAGGGGTATTAGGTTCCCTGGCCCAGGGTAATTTAAGCCGCAAAATTGAAGGTGAATACATGGGCGTATTCGCCCGCCTGAAAAATGATGCCAACGCCACGGTGGATAAGCTCACCGAAGTGGTGAATAACATTATGGGTAGCGCTGAAACCGTGCGCAGTGGTGCCGATGAAATTGCCCAGGGCAATGGCAATTTAAGCCAGCGCACCGAAGAGCAGGCTTCCAGTCTGGAAGAAACTTCTTCCAGCATGCAGCACATGGCCAGCAACGTAAAACAAAGTGAAAATAACGCGAAGCAGGCTGCACAGCTGGCCAGCGAAGCGCAGCGTAAAGCCCAGCAGGGTGGTGAAGTGGTTGCCCGTGCAGTAACTGCAATGGGGCAAATTAACGCCGCCAGTAAAAAAATTGCCGATATTATCGGCGTGATTGATGAAATTGCTTTCCAGACAAACCTGTTGGCCCTCAACGCAGCGGTGGAGGCCGCACGCGCCGGTGAGCAGGGCAAAGGATTTGCGGTAGTGGCCGGTGAAGTGCGCAACCTTGCACAACGCAGCGCCGGCGCCGCAAAAGAAATTAAAGAATTAATTCAGAGCAGCGTGGAAAAAGTCGAAGACGGCACCGAGCTGGTGAATGAATCCGGCGAAACCCTCACACAAATAGTGGCGGCGGTTAATCAGGTGGATGTCATGATTCAGAAAATCGCGCAGATGGCAGCCGAGCAAACCTCCGGTATTAATCAGGTGAGTCTTGCAGTGGCGCAAATGCACGATGTGACCGAGCAAAACGCGGCCCTGGTGGAAGAGGTGGCCGCCAGTAGTGAATCCATGGCAGACCATGCGCGCAAAATGCAGGAAATGCTCAGTTTCTTTAAATAACCCGAATAAAAAAAGCCACCCATCGAAGCTGTGTTAAAACGTTAGCGAGGCAGTCAGAACAAGGCAAAAACGAGCGAAAAAGCGCAGTTTATAGGTCATAAATGAGCATTTTGAGTTCGTTTTTAACGAAGTTCTGACAACGCAGATAGTTTTTACTCGTGGCGTTTTTTATTTCTGCACAATCCGCTCAGCGTGCCGCAATGACCGCCATGGTCAGGCGTGAAATACAGCTTAATTTGTCTTCGTCGTTAACAATGCGGATTTCCCACACCTGGGAAGTGCGCCCGCGATGCACCAGTGTGGCAATGCCGGTCAGGGTGCCGCTGCGCACACCCCGCAGATGGTTGGCGTTCACTTCCTGGCCCACCGCATATTCTTTGCCGTTATCCAGACACAGGTTGGCGGCCATGCTGCCGAGGGTTTCGGCGAATAATACATTGGCGCCGCCATGCACCAGGCCGGCCGGCTGAAAGGTACGTGCATCGGCGGGCATGGTGCCTTTCACCCAGTTGTCGCCGATTTCGGTGATCACAATGCCGAGGGTTGAGCAGGCGGTGTTCTGCATCTGCCGGTTCATATCGGCGATGTCCGGTGTCGCAAACCAGATGGAATCCATAGTTTTCTCACAGCAAAAAGTGAAGGCACGTTTTACCACCTGCGCAGCAATAATTCAGCAGTGGGCCGGGCCCGCTTGCGCAACACACTGTGCCGTGGCCGGCGGGCCCGGGAAAGGCCGCTGAAATTTATGCGCTTTTGTGGGCCGGTTTTGCCCGCAAAGCCATATTCGCTGATGCCTTGGGCGACAGTTTCGGGTAAAATCACGCCCCTTTTGACGACCCTGATAAAAACCTTGGAGCAGCCCCTTGGAAATCAACCCGATACTCAACACCATCAAAGACCTGAAAGAGCGTACCTTGGTGCTCCGGGGGTATCTTTGACTACGATAACAAAGCTGAACGCCTGGTTGAAGTAGAACGCGAACTTGCCGAATCCGACGTCTGGAACAATCCGGAACGTGCCCAGGAATTAGGCCGCGAACGTGTGCAGTTAGAGGGGGTGGTGAAAACCATCGATAACCTGCTGAGCGGTGTATCCGATACCCGTGAGCTGCTCGACATGGCCGTGGAAGAAAACGACGAAGGCACAGTGGAAGAAGTGCGCGCCGAACTGGCCGCCCTGGACGCTGAACTGGCCAAACTCGAATTCCGCCGTATGTTTGCCAACCCCATGGACCCGAACAACGCTTACCTGGATATTCAGGCGGGTTCCGGCGGTACCGAAGCGCAGGATTGGGCTGATATGCTGCTGCGGATGTACCTGCGCTGGGGCGAAGCCCGTGGTTTCAAAACCGAGCTGATGGAATGTTCCGACGGCGAAGTGGCGGGCATCAAAAGTGCCACCATTCGTTTTGAAGGCGAATACGCCTACGGCTGGCTGCGTACTGAAACCGGTGTGCACCGCTTAGTGCGTAAATCCCCGTTTGACTCAGGTAACCGCCGCCATACTTCGTTTTCGTCCGTGTTCGTTTCCCCGGAAGTGGACGACAACATCGACATCGAAATTAACCCGGCCGATCTGCGTATCGACGTTTACCGCGCCTCCGGTGCCGGTGGTCAGCACGTAAACCGGACCGAATCTGCGGTGCGTATTACCCACATACCGACTAACACTGTGACCCAGTGTCAGAACGACCGCAGTCAGCACAAAAACAAAGACCAGGCGATGAAACAGCTGAAAGCAAAACTCTATGAATTAGAGCTGCAGAAGCGCAACGCCGAAAACCAGAAACTGGAAGACAGTAAATCCGACATCGGCTGGGGCAGTCAGATCCGCTCCTACGTGCTCGATGACGCGCGCATCAAGGATTTGCGCACCGGGGTGGAAACCCGCAATACCCAGGCCGTGTTGGACGGCGCCTTAGATCAGTTTATCGAAGCCAGCCTGAAAGCAGGTTTATAAGGACTCGCCATGACAGAACAAATTAAAGACGAAAACAAATTAGTCGCCGAGCGTCGCGGCAAACTTGAGCAGCTGCGTGCAGACTGCAAGGCCAATGGCCACCCCAACGAATATAAACCCGGCAATAAAGCCGCGGATCTGATCGCCGCCCACGGCGAAAAAGATAAAGACACCCTGCTGGCTGAAAAACATCAGGTGAGCATCGCTGGCCGTGTTATGCGCCGTGGTGGCCCGTTTGTGGGTGTGCAGGATGCAACCGGTTCTATCCAGTTTTACGTGGGTAAAGAATTACAGAAAACCAGTAAAGCCTGGAACCTGCTCGATTTAGGCGACATCGTATACGTGCAGGGTGAACTGCATAAATCCGGTAAAGGTGATTTATATGTGGAAATCGCCAACGATGCGGATTTTGTGATCCTGACTAAATCCCTGCGCCCGCTGCCGGAAAAATTCCACGGCCTGTCCGACCAGGAAACCAAATACCGTCAGCGTTATGTGGATTTAATCATTAACGAAGACACCCGCAACCTGTTCCAGGTGCGTTCAAAAATTATTGATGGTATCCGCCGTTATTTAACCGCACGTAACTTCATGGAAGTGGAAACCCCCATGCTGCACGTGATTCCCGGTGGTGCATCCGCTAAACCCTTTATTACTACCCACAACGCGCTGGATATGCAGATGTTCCTGCGTATCGCCCCTGAACTGTATTTAAAACGTTTAGTGGTGGGTGGTTTTGAGCGTGTCTTCGAAATTAACCGTAACTTCCGTAACGAAGGTTTATCGACCCGTCACAACCCTGAATTCACCATGATCGAGTTCTACCAGGCCTATGCCGATTACATCGACATGATGGATACCACGGAAGATATGCTGCGCACCCTCGCAAAAGAAGTGATGGGCACCACCAAAATTAAAAGCACTATCCGTGATGCGGAAGGCAATGCAACCGGCGAGAAATTCTACGATTTCGAGCAGCCTTTCACGCGCATGAGCATGGCTGACGCGGTATTAAAATATAACCCTGGTTTTGACCCAGCCGTGATTAACGACCCTGAAAATCACATCGAACAGCTCAAGGCCTATGCCCGTGAAGTGGGTATTAAACCTTCTGCCAAAGAAGCGGCCTGGGGCCCGGGTAAATACCTGTGCGAAATCTTCGAAGAAACCGCCGAAGCCCAACTCGACCAGCCAACCTTCATTACCGAATACCCATGGGAAGTTTCCCCACTGGCACGCCGTAATGATGCCAAGCCATTTGTGACCGACCGCTTCGAATTTTTCGTGGGTGGCCGCGAACTGGCTAACGGTTTCTCCGAGTTAAACGACGCGGAAGACCAGGCAGCCCGTTTCCGTAAACAGGTTGAAGAAAAAGACGCGGGTGATGACGAAGCCATGCACTACGATGCTGACTACGTAACTTCCCTCGAATACGGCCTGCCACCGACCGCCGGTGAAGGTATCGGTATCGACCGTTTAATTATGCTGTTTACCGACAGCCCAACCATCAAAGACGTTATTCTGTTCCCGCATATGCGCCCACGCGCAGAGGCTTGATACAGAGCTTCATGATAGAAAAAAGGGTGGGCCTTGCCCGCCCTTTTTTATTGCAACGCAAAAGGAAGTTTATGAACGCAGTTGATATTTTAAAGCAGAGTTTTCATTTTTATAAAAATCTGTTTAGCGAATTAACCACCCTGGGGCTGTATATTTACGGCGCGGTGTTTATCGATGAGTTAATGCAATACATTGGACTGGCAAATCCATTGACAGGATTTTTTGCCTTTTTGTTGGTGTTTTTTAGTCCTGTTTTTATTGTGTTGTATGTGCATCAGTTCGCAAGTGGTGGTGGCCGCGAATTTGGTTTGGTATGGCCTTCTTTTAAAACAAAACTCTGGCCATTTATCAAAACGATTTTGTTATTGGCGTTGTTTGCTTTGCTTATTTTTATCCCCGTGGGTTTTATGATAAGCCTGTTCAGTGGCAATAAAGTACTTGGTTTACTTTTGGCCTTGGTGTGTGGTGTTTTTGTGATTTGGGCCTGTTACCGCATATCGATGGTGATGAATGTGGTGTTATTAAGTGAGCAGTCTGGCCTGGCTGCTATACAACGCAGTTCTGATTTAGCCAAAGACAACCCATTCATGGTTAGCGCGTTATTAACCTATGTTGTTTTGTTTGCAGTATTTGGATTGCCAGAGTTTATTACGGCGTATCTGTGGGGGATGGATTCTTTCCAGACTGCAACCTATCAGTGTCTGATTGGAGTGTTTTTAACGCCCTTTGGCACAGTATTCCTTTACCGCGTTTACACCCTGGTGAATGAAGAGCGCCCATTAGAGGCCATGACGCTGGATTTTGCCGCGCAGCCACAAAACGCAGCAGAAAATCAGCTTGAGCAGGCACCTGAGGGGCAGGAAGTGACTGAAGCCAATAACCCAGATGTTAATGCGGCAGATACTCAATCCGCAGAAAATCACGCAGCAGATAACAACAAGCCCGAGCCAAAATAATATGTCCAAAGCCGGTGAGTTAAGTGGCCAGTGGGCCGAGTATTTAGGGCCGCAATTACAGCAGCCCTATATGCAGCAATTAAAAACGTTTTTACAAAATGAAAAGGCCGCCGGAAAAACCATTTTTCCGCCCGGCCCGCAAATTTTTAATGCTTTTGCCCACACCCCGCTGCAAAACGTAAAAGTGGTGATACTCGGCCAGGACCCATACCACGGCCCCGGTCAGGCCCACGGTCTGTGTTTTTCGGTGTTACCGGGCATTAAAGTGCCACCCTCACTGGTGAATATTTTTAAAGAAATCGAAACGGATATCGGTGTGAGTATGTCCGGTTCCGGCACCTTAACCCCCTGGGCCGATCAGGGTGTTTTATTATTAAATGCCACCCTCACGGTGGAGCAGGCCAATGCCGGCAGCCACCAGAAACAGGGCTGGGAAGAATTCAGTGATGCGGCCATCCGCGTGGTGAATGAGCAATGTAGTGGTGTGGTGTTTTTATTGTGGGGCAGTTACGCGCAGAAAAAAGCGGCGATGATTAACCAACAAAAACATCTGGTATTAACCGCGCCGCACCCATCGCCGTTATCTTCTTACCGGGGCTTTTTTGGCTGTAAACATTTTTCCAAGGCCAATGCCTATTTAAAGGCGCAGGGTAAAAGCCCGATTAACTGGCAATTATAAAAGGCGGAAAGTTTGCTAAGCCCGCAGCGTTATTCGCTGCGGGTTTCTGCTTTGCGGCTTTGCCAGTAAGCGTCGGCCATGGCTAATAACCAGATCAGGCCGATAGCTGTGTAGAGCAGGGTAAATTTATCGGCATCCACCTTGCCAGCGGTTTCAATCATCTTCATCAGTTCTGCTTCATCAAGCATCACACCGGTTTGCTCCAGCATGGCGAGCAGCGCATTGGCTTTTTCCATTGCGCTTTGCAGTAGGTAATAAACCCCGGTGAGGAAGGGCAGCATAAAAATCAGCCCGCGCACATAAAGCTTGAGGGAAAAATGCCCGGCACCCGGACATACCAGGGCTGAGAGCAGGGTGGCTTTAACCGATTTATTCATAGGGCTTACACCGCAGGAAATTAGCGGCGTAATAATGCATCAAGATGGTCCACCAGTTCTACCCAGTCTGAATCCCATTGCAGGGCTTCTTTGAGAAAACTGCGCTGTGGGTTATTCCAGAAGCTGGCTTTTTCAATATGTTCGGAGGGGGCTAAACGGTGGCTGCGGATAAATGCCTCAATATCGGCTTCGCTGTTGGCAAGGCCGAGCTGGGCAAACAGGCTGCTGAGTTTATCGTGATTACTGGTATCCATAGTGTTTCTCCCAACGGCGGCCCATGTCTCTGGCTTCAGCATAGACCACATTCATTGCCTGAATTGTGGTTATAACAAGGCTTCTGTGCGGGCCTTTTACTCACTCAACGGGGAATTTTACGCTACAATACCGCCCACTTTTGGGGGCCTGCCCCATGATGAGAGAGCAAACCATGACTGTAATTCGCCAGAATGATCTGATCGAGAGTGTTGCCGACGCCCTGCAATACATCTCCTATTACCACCCGGTTGATTTCATCAAAGCCGTGGAAGAAGCCTACAACCGCGAAGAAAGCAAAGCGGCTAAAGATGCCATGGCGCAAATCCTGATTAACTCCCGCATGTGTGCCATGGGCCACCGCCCAATTTGCCAGGATACCGGTATCGTGACTGTATTCCTGAAAATCGGTATGGATGTGCGTTTTGCAGACGCCACCATGGGCGTGGAAGATATGGTCAACGAAGGTGTACGCCGCGCTTACACCCACCCGGACAACGTACTGCGTGCTTCCGTTCTGGCTGACCCGGACGGCAAACGCAGCAACACCAAAGACAACACTCCAGCGATTATCCACACCCAGCTGGTGCCGGGTAACACAGTCGATGTGCACGTTGCAGCGAAAGGCGGCGGCTCTGAAGCTAAATCCAAATTTGCCATGTTAAACCCTTCCGACAGTATCGTTGATTGGGTGCTGGAACAGGTGCCTAAAATGGGCGCGGGCTGGTGCCCACCGGGTATGCTGGGTATCGGCATCGGCGGTACCGCTGAAAAAGCCATGCTGCTGGCCAAAGAATCCCTGCTCGAGCCGATCGACATCCACGAACTCAAAGCCCGTGGTGCGCAGAACCGCGCCGAAGAACTGCGTTTGGAGCTGTTCGATAAAGTGAACAAACTGGGTATCGGTGCCCAGGGCTTAGGTGGTCTGACCACTGTGCTCGACATCAAAGTGATGGATTACCCAACCCACGCAGCTAACAAACCTGTGGCTATCATTCCGAACTGCGCGGCTACCCGTCACGCACACTTTGTGCTCGATGGTTCCGGCCCGGCCCACCTCGAGCCGCCAAAACTGGAAGAATATCCGGACATTACCTGGGAAGTGGGTGCCAGCGTGCGCCGTGTTGACCTCAACACAGTCACCCGTGAAGACGTGCAAAGCTGGCAGCCCGGTGAAACCGTGCTGCTGAACGGCAAAATGCTCACCGGCCGTGATGCTGCCCACAAACGTATGGCGGATATGTTAAACCGCGGCGAAAAACTGCCCGTGGATTTAAATGGCCGTTTCATTTACTACGTTGGCCCGGTAGACCCGGTAGGTGACGAAGTGGTTGGCCCAGCCGGCCCGACAACCGCCACCCGTATGGATAAATTCACCCGTTTGGTGCTGGAAAAAACCGGCCTGCTCGGCATGATTGGTAAATCCGAACGTGGTGATATCGCCATCGATGCAATCCGCGATAACAAAGCCGTGTACCTCATGGCCGTGGGTGGTGCTGCTTACCTGGTTTCTAAAGCCATTAAAGGCGCGAAAGTGCTGGCCTTCGAAGACCTGGGTATGGAAGCCATCTACGAATTCGACGTAGTGGATATGCCTGTGACTGTGGCGGTAGATGTGAACGGCACCTCCGTGCACAAAACCGGCCCGCAGGAATGGGTAGCGAAAATCGCTGCGAAAGAAGTGAAATAAGCTAGAAGCTAGAAGCTAGAAGCTAGAAGCTAGAAGCTAGAAGCTAGAAGCTAGAAGCTTAAAAAA
>JACKOM010000023.1 GCA_024234265.1 Oceanospirillaceae bacterium | reverse complement strand
CACACCCCGCAGTAAATCACTGCAAACTCCCGATATATTTAAATAATCAAAATTCTCAGTGCAGCACAGCCATGTATAATGTGCGTAATTTATTCCACTGGGTTGCCCATGAAAAAAACTGCCCCTGAAGTTGCTGTTACACCTGCCGGCGTTATGCTGCGTTTTGCTGCCATGACCTACGACCTGCTTCTGCTGATGGCGTTATGGTTTATTATCGGCGCGGTTTTTGTGGCCGTGAATGGCGGTGAAAGTATTTCCCCCCACAACCCCCTGTTACCCAGCCTGTTATTTATTGCCAGCTTCTGGTTTTACAGTTATTTCTGGCGCCGCGGCGGGCAAACCCTGGGGATGCGCGCCTGGCGCCTGCGCCTGATTAATACCACAGGCAAGCCCCTCAGCCTGACCCAGTGCCTGCTGCGTTTTATGTGCGCCATTCCTTCCCTGGCAATTTTTGGTTTAGGTTATTTCTGGCTATGGTTCGATAAAGATAAACAAACCTGGCACGACAAATTCAGTGAAACCAAAGTCGTGCAGGAACCTAAAACCAAAAAAGCCTGATTTTTTTACTGGGAGCTCCCAGCTTAAAACTCGAAGCTTTGATATACCGCCTATCCCTGGCATACCCTGAAAATCGCTCCTGCATTTTCAGGATACCGCCCATCCCTGGGCATAAAAAAAGCGCCTTACGGCGCTTTTATTGTCGGTAAATCAACCGGCCCTGCGCAACAACAGTAAGCCTATGCCAATACAGATAATCACCGGAATAATATTGGCCCAGAATGCACCAAAGCCAAATACCAAACCTGCCGGCCCCAATAAATCCACACTGAATTTATAAATCAGGCCCACAAGAATACCGCTGAATAAGCGCTGCCCCATGCTCACACTGCGCATCGGCCCAAATATAAACGAAATACCCACCAGCACTAGGGCAAAGGTACTCAGGGGTTGCAGGACCTTTTTCCAGAACGCCAACAAGTATTCACCGCCGTTTAAGCCCTGCTGCTCCAAATAAACCGAATAATGGTACAGGGTACTGATCGCCATAAAGGATGCTGACTGGGCAACAAACTTGAGGTTTTCAGGGGTTAATTTGGTTTTCCACTCTTTGGTAGCGAATTTCTCCACCGAGGTCTGATACGGCGCTATATGTGTTTCCGTGACTTTTTCCATCAGCCATTCTTCACGCTGATAGGTCGCACGTTTGGCATAAACAATTGTTTGCAGATTGTTGTGCTCATCAAAATCATAACGGCTGATACCATGCAAAACGCCGTTGGGTTCAATAGCTTTAAAACGCATAAAACTATTGCCTTCACGGTGCCAGTAACCCTTGCCGCGGTTATTTTCGATTTCTGATTTACCCTGGGACAGGGTGCGATAACTGGAGGACATACTCTCGAGGTTCGGCACCACGTATTCCCCGAGAATTAATCCCGCCACCATCATGATGGCAGCGGGTTTCATCGCTGACATTAAAATTCTATGGGTGGAAACCCCTGCCGCGCGGATAGCCGTCAGCTCACTGTTGCTCGCCAGGGAACCTAAACCCGCCAGCACACCAATTAACGTGGCCATGGGGAAGTATTCATACAAACGTGTCGGTGTGGATAACACGACGTAATACAGCACCTGAACAATGCCGTAGTCATTTTTCATATCATCCAGCTGATCCAGCAGGGCAAATACCATGTCGAGCATGGCCAAGACCAGCAGCACCATGAGAATGGCGTTTAAAACGGAACTGCGCACATAGGCGTCTATTTTACGCATGGCGCGCTCTCCGGCGCAGATGAATTACCGCATCGCGCCCAAATGTCAGAATCAAACCCAATACCAGAAAAATCCCGTGCACCCACCAGAGACCGGCCCATTCAGGGGTTTTGCCATCCCCCATAATGCTCTGCCCGGTAACCAATAATGTGTAATAAGCCATATACAGGAGTATGGCCGGCAAAAGTTTTGAATAACGCCCCTGACGTGGATTCACACTGGAGAGCGGAAAGGCAATCAGGGTTACGATGGGCACCAACAATAATAAGCCCAGGCGATAATGCAGCTGGGCTTTATCGTCCACTTTATCGCTTTGCCATAAACTCAGACTGCTTTTGGATTCTTTTTTGCCGCTTTGCTTCCGCGCTTTGCTCGGCAATTTTAATCGCATAGGAGTCAAAGCCCATACGATCAAATTTCAGGCTGCCAGCCAAACCATCAAAACGTTTGCCATTATGCAATTCCAGATAACGGCTGCCGGTTTTTTCATTCACATACTGTGTGCCGGACTCCGCCCACAACAGGGTTTCACCATCGGCGATAAAAACCCCTTTCAGCTCTTTACGATCAACACTCAGGGCCTGGGTGTAGGAAACCTTGTCACCCTTGCCCATGGCATTAAAACGTCCGGGGGTTAAAAAAGAGAATTCACTTTGTTTTTGCTGATCTTCGTAAAATTGATCGAGTTTTTGTGCAGCTAAAGGGGAAAGCCAGATACTGAACATCCCCACAATCAGTGCCATTAACAGTGCAGGCCAGAAGGTAATTTTCATCACCTCCATCGGGCCATAACCACAGGCCTTCAGCACTGTCATTTCGTTTTCCACATACATGCGCCCATACACCAGCAAAATGCTGATAAAAAAACCAAGGGGCAGAATTAACTGTAAAAAAGCCGGCAGGTTATACAGCATCACCAGAAAAACCGCTTCGGTGGGGATAATTCCGGCAACGGCATCATTCAGGTAAACAATCAGGCGGGCACTGATCACAATCAGAAGCAGAATACCGGTAATAGTGAAGGTCGAGACGAGTAATTCCCGGATAAAATAGCGTGTTAGTATCAAACCCTGACCCCTGGCAATTGTGCTTCTTTCGCGTAGACTTGAGGCATTATCCCCCAATTCCTTGATGCTGTCTTGTGGAGCTCTGCATGGACTTTTCCCTCGCTCAATCAACTGTGACCAACAGCGCAGCCGACACCCTGATTATCCCTCTGTCTGCCGCCAAAAAACTCAACGACAGCGCCCAGGCACTGGATGAAAATTGTGCCGGCCTGCTCAGCAAACTTCTGAAAAGCGGCGATCTGAGCAGCAAACTGGGTGACAGCCGCCTGTTACTCACCCTGCCAAACCTAAAAGCACTACGGGTCATCTGCATCGGCATGGGTGACGCCCCCCTGAGCGAACGGGATTTTATTAAATTCGCCAACGCAGCCGCCAGCGCCCTGAAAAACTCAGCCGCCGCTAAAGCCGAAATTTTCTGCAGCGATATTCAGCTTGCCGCCCGCGACAGCGCCTGGGCATTGCAGCAGTTCAGTCAGATTCTGGCCGACAGTGAATACCGTTTTACCGAATGCAAAAGCAAACCGGAAGCTGCGCCTAAATCCCCCAAAGTTATTTTTAATGCCCCGAAAAATGCCGCAAACCAGGGCGCACTGAATGTAGGTAAGGCCATTGCCGAAGCCATGGCATTTGCGAAAACCCTCGGCAATTTGCCGGGCAACGTCGCCACCCCGAGCTTCCTTGCCGATCAGGCCAAAAGCCTAGCTAAACAACACAGCCTGAGCATTAAAGTGCTGGATGAAGACAAAATGGCCGAGCTGGGCATGGGCTCATTTTTATCCGTCAGCGCAGGAAGTATGGAGCCCGCAAAATTAATTTGCCTGCAATACAAAGGCGGCGATAAAAAAGATGCCCCCCATATGCTGGTGGGCAAAGGCATTACCTTTGATACCGGCGGCATCAGCCTCAAACCGGGCGCCGATATGGACCAGATGAAATTCGATATGTGCGGCGCGGCCTCCGTATTGGGCACCCTGCAGGCGGTTGCGCAGCTGAAATTACCGATCAACCTGGTGGCCATTATCGCAGCCGCAGAAAACATGCCCTCCGGCCATGCCACCAAACCCGGTGATATTGTGACCGCGATGAACGGCACCACGATTGAAATTCTCAACACAGATGCAGAAGGCCGTCTGGTGTTGTGTGATGCCCTGACCTACGGCATTAAAACCTACAAACCTGCCACTGTGGTGGATATCGCCACCCTGACGGGTGCCTGCATGATGGCACTGGGCTCTGTGAACAGCGGATTATTTACCGAAGACGAAGAGCTTGCGGCAGAGTTATTAAACGCCGGTTTACAATCCCAGGACCGCGTATGGCGCCTGCCGCTGGAAGACGATTATCAGGATTCCCTCGACAGTAATTTTGCCGATATCGCCAATATCGGCAGCCGTTTAGCCGGTGCCACCACCGCCGCCTGTTTCCTGTCCCGCTTCACCAAAGGCCAGCGCTGGGCGCACCTGGATATTGCCGGTACCTCATGGAATACCGCCGGCAAACAAAAAGGCAGCAATGGCCGCCCTGTGCCATTACTGGTGAATTATCTGTTAAATAAAACCGCGCAATAATTCGTGAAGTAAAAAAAGGTGGTCTCAGGGCCACCTTTTTTGTTTTTTTGGGGGAAAAATGCATCCCGTCGCCATCACTACCGGCCTGTTAATTCTCAGCAACGTGTTTATGACCTTTGCCTGGTATGGCCATTTAAAAAATATGGCCCATAAACCCTGGCTAATCGCGGCATTAGTCAGCTGGGGCATAGCCCTGTTTGAATATTTATTACAGGTACCGGCAAATCGCATCGGCCATCAGAGCCTCGCGGTTGGCGAATTAAAAATGCTGCAGGAAGTAATTTCCCTGAGTGTGTTTGTACCCTTTGCCCTGATTTATTTAAAAGAGCCACTCAAACTCGATTACCTGTGGGCGGCCCTGTGTTTATTGGCTGCGGTGTATTTTATTTTCCGCGACCGCTTTTAACCCGCCCCCCTGCCCTGCCATCAATGGCCGGATACCGACACCATCCATAAAATCCCGATCGTCACCGGAATTCCCAGATAATATTCATCCGGCACGGCAACTGTGAGATTCATCCAGCTGTGTTCGTTAAATGCGGTATTTTCACCATCCGATTCGGTTGAACGACTGTGGTAGCTCATATCGATAACAGTGCGGTTTAACTGCAGAGCAGCACCTAACACCCAGGATGTTAAAAAAGGTTTGTGGCCTGTGGTGACATATTCTTTGTGGGAATCCCCCAAGGGCCCCTGCAATAAACCGTTATAGGCAACTGCATAGGCACTGGCATCGGCATAAAAGCGTAATTCATGGGCTGTGATGCTGTGCCGTGCCGTGTAAATCTGCCGTTGACAAGGAGTTGTTGTATTGAGGTATTGCTGATTTAAATTAAGCCCTTTGTTGCAATCGACCTCACGGCTTCTGATGGCAATATCCCGCCCGCCAAATCCTATGGGTAATTCAAACCGCATACCCAGACCCGTACGGTTAATTAAATTACCGGCATCCGCTTCCACATAGGTTTGCAGAAATTCCCCTTTGCCCCAGGGCAGGCCAATCAGTGACAGTGAACTGCGGTAATGCACCTGAATAACCGGGTTATTTTTCAGCTGGGTATCCCAGCCCTTAGGTTGCTGATCACCAAGGTTGCGGTGAATGGTTTTTTGCGCGTCATCCGCTTCCGAGCAAGGGCCAATACAACCTATGCTCCACTCCATGGTTTCATAACCGTAGGCATTTTGCTGGGTGCTGCCCATGCCCGCGTATAACCAGCCCGCATAGGGACGTTCGTATTTTTTATATTCACTTGCGGGCCAACGAATATCCGAAGGGGTAAACATCTGCTGCCCGAAAAAAATCCGCCGGGTAACCTGATGGGTACGCTCCAAAACATCGGCATGCTCTGCGGTTTGATTAAAATAAGCGCATTCCTGCAGGGTAATGGTGCCGTCGTTATCGTCACACCCCAGCGGAGTAAGGTTGCCATCATCCTGCTGCCAATAAAGATCATCCGCTTCGTACTGATAATCGAAGCGCAGGCCATTGGTATAAAAACGATCGGAAATCGAGCCCACCAAAAAAGCATCGTTATCCCACTGATATATGTACAGCGGGGCATGGCGGGATTGCACAGTGTTGGAATCGGCGGTGCCGGGAAAAAGAAAATCGCGGTCGAATGCCATGGCACCCTGGGCCGCCAGGGAAGCAGCCAGCAGTAAAATCCGTTTCATAGGTACTCCTTTATGAAGCGGCCAGTATACGCAGAAAATTATGACGAATTAAGCTTTCCGGCTTAATTTCCGGTACCGGTGGGCGCAGCTTTCCCCCATAATACCTACCCCGTCCGGAGGCCCTATGACTGCCGTATTTTTTTATGTATTAGGTAAAAACAGCGAACAGGATCGCCTCACATTTTGCTGCCGCCTGATCGCCAAAGCCTTCCGCGAAGGGCGCCGGGTTTATATTCACACCCGCGGGCCAGAGCACAGTGCACAGCTGGATGATTTACTCTGGCAGTTTCAGGCAGGGGCTTTTATTCCCCATGCGAAGGCCGGCACGCAGGACGCGCCGGTGCTGATTGGCCACGGCGAAATCCCCGCCGGGCACGATGATGTGCTGATCAATTTAAGCGATCCAATCCCGAATTTTTTCAGCCGTTTTGAGCGGGTAATGGAAATTGTCATTCAGGATGAAGCTGTGCTAAACCAAACACGGCAACATTATAAGTTCTACCGCGACCGTGGTTATGACGTCACACACCACGACCAGCGCAATGATCAACAGGGGGCCTGATGCTCGTTAAACCCACCAAAAAGGAACTGCGCGAAGAGCTTGAACAAGCGCTGTGCCGTTTTGTGGCACAGGGCGGCGAGGTTAAACAAATCGATCGTGGTATCAGCGGTTTCGACAGCCGTTACCAGGCATTCACCGTGCAACCCATCGAAAAACCTGCCCAGACCCGCACCGATTTAAGTGACGTGATCAAAACCCTGTCATTGCGCAAAGCCGCACTGATGAAAAAACCCGTGCGCCGCAAACCCACCAAAAAACTCATCTACGATGATTTTGGTGAGCCCCTGCGCTGGGTCACCATCGAAGAATAAGCCCGATATTTCCCTGCAAACGGGAGCCTGTTTCCGTTATAATCCGGCCATTTTTCAGCCAAATTTTCTTCAGACGATAAAATCAGCATGGATAAAACCTACCAGCCCCACGATATCGAAAAACAATGGTACAAAACCTGGGAAGAGCGCGGTTATTTCGCCCCCCAGGGTGGTGATCAGGCTTACTGCATCATGATTCCGCCGCCGAACGTCACAGGCTCCCTGCACATGGGCCACGCGTTCCAGGACACCATCATGGATACCCTGATCCGCTATAACCGTATGCTGGGTAAAAATACCCTGTGGCAGGCGGGTACCGACCACGCCGGTATCGCCACGCAAATGGTGGTTGAGCGTCTGCTCGCCGCTGAAGGTAAAACCCGCCACGATTTAGGCCGTGGTGCATTCCTCGACAAAGTGTGGGAATGGAAAGCCGAATCCGGCGGCACCATCACCCGTCAGTTACGCCGCATGGGCGCTTCCCTCGACTGGAGCCGCGAGCGTTTCACCATGGACGATGGTTTATCCAATGCGGTGAAAGAAGTATTTGTGCAGCTCTACGATGAAGACCTGATTTACCGCGGCAAACGCCTAGTGAACTGGGACCCTAAACTGCACACCGCGATTTCCGATCTGGAAGTGGAAAACCGTGATACCAAGGGCCACATGTGGCATTTCCGCTACCCTCTGGCCGACGGCGTAAAAACCCCGGACGGTAAAGATTACATCGTCGTTGCCACCACCCGCCCCGAAACCATGCTGGGTGATACCGGTGTGGCGGTAAACCCGGAAGATCCGCGTTATAAATCCCTGATTGGTAAATTCATTAATTTACCCCTGGTGGGCCGCCGCATTCCGATCGTGGGTGACGAACACGCCGATATGGAAAAAGGCACCGGCTGCGTAAAAATTACCCCTGCCCACGACTTCAACGACTATGAAGTGGGCAAACGCCACCAGCTGCCGATGATTAACATCCTCACCTTCAACGGTGATATCCGTCAGGAAGCGGAAGTATTCAATACCAATGGTGAAGCCAGCCAGGATTATCCAACCGATCTGCCTGCGGAATTCCGTGGTATGGAACGTTTTGCCGCACGCCGCGCCGTGGTTGCCAAACTCGACGAACTGGGCCTGCTGGACGGTATCAAAGACCACGACCTGATGGTGCCCTACGGCGACCGTGGTGGTGTGGTTATCGAACCTATGCTCACCGACCAGTGGTATGTGCGTATTGCCGATTTAGCCAAACCTGCGATTGAAGCGGTGGAAAACGGCAGCATCGAATTTGTGCCCAAACAGTGGGAAAACACCTACTTCGCTTGGATGCGTGATATTCAGGACTGGTGTATTTCCCGTCAGTTGTGGTGGGGCCACCGCATCCCTGCCTGGTACGATGAATCCGGCAAAGTTTATGTGGGCCGCGATGAAGCAGAAGTGCGCGCCAAATATAATCTGCCAGCCGTGAGTGTGCTGCGCCAGGACGACGACGTACTCGACACCTGGTTCAGTTCCGCCCTGTGGACTTTCTCTACCCTGGGCTGGCCCGAGCAAACCAAAGAACTCAAAACCTTCCATAGCACCGATGTGCTGGTGACGGGTTTTGACATTATCTTCTTCTGGGTTGCACGTATGATCATGATGACCCTGAAGTTCACCGGCCAGGTGCCTTTCAAGAAGGTTTATGTGCATGGTCTGGTGCGCGATCAGGAAGGCCAGAAGATGTCCAAGTCCAAGGGTAACGTGCTCGACCCGCTGGATATTATCGACGGCATTGATTTAGAAGCTCTGGTGGCGAAACGCACCAGCGGCATGATGCAGCCACAGCTCGCGCAGAAAATTGAAAAGGCCACCCGCAAGCATTTCCCGGAGGGCATTTCCTCCTACGGTACCGATGCACTGCGTTTCACCTTTTTGTCCCTTGCCTCTACCGGCCGCGACATCAAGTTCGATCTGGACCGCCTCGAAGGTTACCGCAATTTCTGTAACAAACTCTGGAACGCAGCCCGTTATGTACTGATGAATACTGAGAATCAGGATTGCGGCAGCAACGGTGAGGCAGTGGAATTATCCCTCGCTGACCGCTGGATTATTTCCCGCCTGCAGCAGGCCGAAAAAGAAGTAATCGAAGCGGTTGAGTCCTACCGCTTTGACCATGCCGCCCAGGCCCTGTACGAATTTGTGTGGAACGAATACTGCGACTGGTACCTGGAATTATCCAAGCCGGTATTGTGGAGTGAATCCGCCAGTGCCGAAGCCAAACGTGGTACACGCCGCACCCTGCTGCGAGTACTCGAAGCGGTATTGCGTCTTGCCCATCCGATGATGCCTTACATCACTGAAGCTATCTGGCAAACCGTGGCACCACTGGCCGGTAAAAGCGGCGATACCATCATGCTCGCGTTATATCCGCAACCTGATGAAGCTTCCGTTGATGCCCAGGCCGAAACCGATATTCAGTGGTTAAAAGGCGTTATCGTGGCGCTGCGTAACATCCGCGCCGAAATGGGCATTTCACCGGGTAAAGAAATCCCAGTGTTATTCCGCAATGGCAGTGCCGATGACAAACGCTGCCTGGAGGCCAACAACACCTTCCTGCAAAACATGGCCAAACTGGAAGCCATAACCTGGTTAAATGCCGGTGTAGAAGGCCCTATGTCCGCCACCGCTCTTGTAGGTGATATGGAAGTTCTGGTGCCGATGGCTGGCCTGATCGACAAAGATGCCGAGTTAAATCGTCTGCAAAAAGAAATCGACAAACTGAATAAAGAAGTCGATCGCATTGCCGGCAAACTCAATAACCCTGCGTTTGTTGATAAAGCTCCTGCTGATGTTGTGGCAAAAGAGAAAGCCAAAATTGCTGAGTTCGAACAGGCACGTAAAACCCTGGAAGAGCAACACGCTAAAATCGCCGCGCTCTGAGTGGTGATATGCAAATAAAAAAGCCCGCATCGCGGGCTTTTTTATTACCTGAATTAATCGCTGGAAAGTTCCGCTAAGGGTTTAGCCTTGGCATCTTTGCACTGATCCCCGAGGGAAAGCATGTTATCAAGGTGATAACCGCTGCTTTGCATAATTTCATCCATACATTGCCAGTAACCCAGCATATTGGCCTGTATGTCTGCTTCGCAGCCGCTGCGCAGCGGTGCAATATCATCGCTGGTTAAGCCTTCAAAGCGCTGCACTTCATCGAAGATATGCTGGCATGGATTAGCAGCACATGTGAGCGGGGTAATAATCAGAATGGATAAGGCAGGAATAAAAAAACGTTTCATTGCACCCTCCGTGATGTTTATTCCAGGATAATTTCCTGAAAAGAATTCACCAAGATTGTGCAATGGGCATCCAGGTTTGGCACTCGCCCATAATGGTGATTAGCGGATTAATCGCCACAAATAAAAAGGCCCTTGTAGGGCCTTTTTATTTTCATATACGTTGTTACAGCTTTTAAAACCTACAGGCAATAAAAAACCCGAACTGGTCTCCCAGCTCGGGTTTCTTATTTATTAGGTGCTTGACGATGACCTACTTTCACATGGGGAGGCCCCACACTATCATCGGCGATACTTCGTTTCACTTCTGAGTTCGGTATGGGATCAGGTGGTTCCAAAGCTCTATGGTCGTCAAGCAATTCGTTCTGGACTCCGTGTGTCTTATGGCCTTGGCCGCACACTTCATCCTAATACGTGGAATCGATTCAGTAATAACCATTCACAATCCGTGCTTGCTGTCTCAGCGCACACACACCTCGTTTGGGTGTTATATAGTCAAGCCTCACGGGCAATTAGTACTGGTTAGCTTAACGCCTCACAACGCTTCCACACCCAGCCTATCAACGTCGTAGTCTTCGACGGCCCTTCAGGGGACTCAAGGTCCCAGTGAGATCTCATCTTGAAGGAGGCTTCACGCTTAGATGCTTTCAGCGTTTATCCCGTCCGAACATAGCTACCCGGCAGTGCCACTGGCGTGACAACCGGAACACCAGAGGTTCGTTCACTCCGGTCCTCTCGTACTAGGAGCAACTCTTCTCAAATCTCAAACGCCCACGGCAGATAGGGACCGAACTGTCTCACGACGTTCTAAACCCAGCTCGCGTACCACTTTAAATGGCGAACAGCCATACCCTTGGGACCGGCTTCAGCCCCAGGATGTGATGAGCCGACATCGAGGTGCCAAACACCGCCGTCGATGTGAACTCTTGGGCGGTATCAGCCTGTTATCCCCGGAGTACCTTTTATCCGTTGAGCGATGGCCCTTCCATACAGAACCACCGGATCACTATGACCTACTTTCGTACCTGCTCGACGTGTCTGTCTCGCAGTCAAGCTGGCTTGTGCCATTACACTAACCGCATGATTTCCGACCATGCTTAGCCAACCTTCGTGCTCCTCCGTTACTCTTTGGGAGGAGACCGCCCCAGTCAAACTACCCACCACGCAGTGTCCTCGATCCGGATTACGGACCAGAGTTAGAACCTCAAACTTACCAGGCTGGTATTTCAAGATTGGCTCCATCAGAACTGGCGTCCTGACTTCAAAGCCTCCCAGCTATCCTACACAAGCAAGTTCAAAGTCCACTGCGAAGCTATAGTAAAGGTTCACGGGGTCTTTCCGTCTAGCCGCGGGAACGCTGCATCTTCACAGCGATTTCAATTTCACTGAGTCTCGGGTGGAGACAGTGCCGCCATCATTACGCCATTCGTGCAGGTCGGAACTTACCCGACAAGGAATTTCGCTACCTTAGGACCGTTATAGTTACGGCCGCCGTTTACCGGGGCTTCGATCAAGAGCTTCGCTTGCGCTAACCCCATCAATTAACCTTCCGGCACCGGGCAGGCGTCACACCCTATACGTCCACTTTCGTGTTTGCAGAGTGCTGTGTTTTTAATAAACAGTTGCAGCGGCCTGGTATCTTCGACCGACGTCAGCTTACGGAGCAAGTCCTTCACCAACATCGGCGCACCTTCTCCCGAAGTTACGGTGCCAATTTGCCTAGTTCCTTCACCCGAGTTCTCTCAAGCGCCTTGGTATTCTCTACCTGACCACCTGTGTCGGTTTGGGGTACGGTCGCATGTTACCTGAAGCTTAGAGGCTTTTCTTGGAAGCATGGCATCAACGACTTCGGAGTCCGTAGACTCACCGTCATCAGCTCTCAGCATTAAGATCCCGGATTTGCCTAAGATCTCTGCCTACCACCTTGAACTGGGACAACCAACGCCCAGATCGCCTAGCCTTCTCCGTCCCCCCATCGCAGTAACACGCGGTACAGAAATATTAATCTGTTTCCCATCGACTACGCTTCTCAGCCTCGCCTTAGGGGCCGACTCACCCTGCCACGATTAACGTTGGACAGGAACCCTTGGTCTTCCGGCGGGGGAGTTTTTCACTCCCCTTGTCGTTACTCATGTCAGCATTCGCACTTCTGATACCTCCAGCAAGCTTCTCAACTCACCTTCGCAGGCTTACAGAACGCTCCTCTACCGCTCATCATTCGATGAACCCGTAGCTTCGGTGTATGGTTTGAGCCCCGTTAAATCTTCCGCGCAGGCCGACTCGACTAGTGAGCTATTACGCTTTCTTTAAAGGATGGCTGCTTCTAAGCCAACCTCCTAGCTGTCTAAGCCTTCCCACATCGTTTCCCACTTAACCATAACTTTGGGACCTTAGCTGACGGTCAGGGTTGTTTCCCTTTTCACGACGGACGTTAGCACCCGCCGTGTGTCTCCCGGATATTACTCACTGGTATTCGGAGTTTGCATGGGGTTGGTAAGTCGGGATGACCCCCTAGCCCAAACAGTGCTCTACCCCCAGTGGTATTCGTCCGAGGCGCTACCTAAATAGCTTTCGAGGAGAACCAGCTATCTCCGAGCTTGATTAGCCTTTCACCCCTATCCACAGGTCATCCGCTACTTTTTCAACAGGAGTCGGTTCGGTCCTCCAATTGATGTTACTCAATCTTCAACCTGCCCATGGATAGATCGCCCGGTTTCGGGTCTATTCCTAGCGACTAAACGCCCTATTAAGACTCGCTTTCGCTACGGCTCCGCTAATCGCTTAACCTCGCCACTAAGAATAAGTCGCTGACCCATTATACAAAAGGTACGCAGTCACAGAACAAGTCTGCTCCCACTGCTTGTACGTACACGGTTTCAGGATCTATTTCACTCCCCTCTCCGGGGTTCTTTTCGCCTTTCCCTCACGGTACTAGTTCGCTATCGGTCAGTCAGGAGTATTTAGCCTTGGAGGATGGTCCCCCCATGTTCAAACAGGATACCACGTGTCCCGTCTTACTCGATTTCACTTGATTGGGATTTTACATACGGGGCTATCACCCACTATGGCCGCACTTTCCAGAGCGTTCTGCTATCCGTCCTCAAGCTTAAGGGCTGGTCCCCTTTCGCTCGCCGCTACTGAGGGAATCTCGGTTGATTTCTTTTCCTGTGGGTACTTAGATGTTTCAGTTCCCCACGTTCGCTTCTTTTACCTATGTATTCAGTAAAAGATACCTGGCTTAAACCAGGTGGGTTTCCCCATTCAGACATCTCCGGATCAAAGGTCGTTTGCCACCTCCCCGAAGCTTTTCGCAGGCTACCACGTCTTTCATCGCCTCTGACTGCCAAGGCATCCACCGTGTACGCTTAGTCGCTTGACTATATAACCCCAAACGCACTCAATGAGTGTTTCAAGGATACATGTCGCAACTTCGACAACACATTGCGCCGGATTGCGCTTGATTATTACTTTTTTGAATCGATTCCAAATTTTTAAAGAGCATCCGATAACACGCTTTAGCGTATTATCAAGAGTCATATAATTCGTGTGAGTACTTAGCCGGAAGCAGTGGAGTTCGTTTAAGGAGGTGATCCAGCCCCAGGTTCCCCTAGGGCTACCTTGTTACGACTTCACCCCAGTCATGAATCACTCCGTGGTAAACGCCCTCCCGAAGGTTAAGCTATCTACTTCTGGAGCAACCCACTCCCATGGTGTGACGGGCGGTGTGTACAAGGCCCGGGAACGTATTCACCGTAACATTCTGATTTACGATTACTAGCGATTCCGACTTCATGGAGTCGAGTTGCAGACTCCAATCCGGACTACGAGACGCTTTATGGGATTAGCTCCACCTCGCGGCTTGGCAACCCTTTGTACGCCCCATTGTAGCACGTGTGTAGCCCTACTCGTAAGGGCCATGATGACTTGACGTCGTCCCCGCCTTCCTCCGGTTTGTCACCGGCAGTCTCCTTAGAGTTCCCAACTAAATGATGGCAAATAAGGACAAGGGTTGCGCTCGTTACGGGACTTAACCCAACATTTCACAACACGAGCTGACGACAGCCATGCAGCACCTGTCTCAGAGTTCCCGAAGGCACTTCCACATCTCTGCGGAATTCTCTGGATGTCAAGAGTAGGTAAGGTTCTTCGCGTTGCGTCGAATTAAACCACATGCTCCACCGCTTGTGCGGGCCCCCGTCAATTCATTTGAGTTTTAACCTTGCGGCCGTACTCCCCAGGCGGTCTACTTATCGCGTTAGCTGCGCCACTAAAGTCTCAAGGACCCCAACGGCTAGTAGACATCGTTTACGGCGTGGACTACCAGGGTATCTAATCCTGTTTGCTCCCCACGCTTTCGCACCTCAGCGTCAGTGTTGGTCCAGAAGGTCGCCTTCGCCACTGATGTTCCTCCAGATATCTACGCATTTCACCGCTACACCTGGAATTCCACCTTCCTCTACCACACTCTAGCCAGCCAGTTCGGAATGCAGTGCCCAGGTTGAGCCCGGGGATTTCACATTCCGCTTAACAAGCCGCCTACGCGCGCTTTACGCCCAGTAATTCCGATTAACGCTTGCACCCTCCGTATTACCGCGGCTGCTGGCACGGAGTTAGCCGGTGCTTCTTCTGTTGGTAACGTCACGGCTCGTGGGTATTAACCACAAACTTTTCCTCCCAACTGAAAGTGCTTTACAACCCGAAGGCCTTCTTCACACACGCGGCATGGCTGGATCAGGGTTTCCCCCATTGTCCAATATTCCCCACTGCTGCCTCCCGTAGGAGTCTGGACCGTGTCTCAGTTCCAGTGTGACTGATCATCCTCTCAGACCAGTTACGGATCGTCGCCTTGGTGAGCCTTTACCTCACCAACTAGCTAATCCGACGCAGGCTCATCTAATAGCGAGAGCCGAAGCCCCCTTTCCTCCGTAGAGCGTATGCGGTATTAATCCGAGTTTCCCCGGGCTATCCCCCACTACTAGGTAGATTCCTACGTGTTACTCACCCGTCCGCCGCTCGCCACCCGAAGTGCTGCCGCTCGACTTGCATGTGTTAGGCCTGCCGCCAGCGTTCAATCTGAGCCATGATCAAACTCTTCAGTTTAAAATCATGCGACGCGGAATTTGCGTCTATTTTCTTGCTCAAGTACAAAACTACTGAATTAACAGTGGTTCTTACTCGATATGCTTTTGATCTCTCATCTGCATTCCGGTAAGTACCCACACGAATTACATGAATTCTTTTTTAAAGACCAGATCGCCGCTCGGGTCGATCTTTTTGCTTCTCTCGAAGCGGGATGCGCATTCTACCGAATCACATCTCTTTGTCAACAACTTATTTTCAATTTTTGTTTTGATTTCAGTTGTTTAGCGAACTTCAGATTTCGTCTTTCGACTCTCCTTTCGTTCAGCGAGGCGCGCATTATAAGGACTTAACCTGCTGCGTCAACCGCTTTTTAAAACTCTTTTTCAGATCGCCTAGCTTTCAGAAAATTTGCTTTAAATTCAACAACTTAGCTTTGTTTACGTCGTCGTTGTGGGGGCGCATTATAGAGATTTAAGGAAGGTGGTCAAGCACTTTCAAAATCTTTTTACTGCCGCTGCGAGAATGAAGCCTAGTAGGTGGTTTTTCGACCTGCAAATGGATTGAAGACTTTTTTTGCTTTCACGCGTTCTGCCAATAACAGCACCAGCAGCAACAGATAAAAATCGAACAAAAAATAACCATCGCGGATTTGCCACACATAATGCAAAACCCCAAGGCCAGCTACCCAATAAACCAGGCGATGCAGCTGTATCCAGCGATACGCGAGGCGTCTTTTTAAAGTATGCAGAGATGTCACCGCCAGCAGGGCCAGCAACACCAGCGCCGTCATACCTACCAGAATGTAAGGACGCTTGATGATCTCCTGTACGAGCAGCGTTAAATCCAAGCCCAGAATAAACACAGCAAACGCCAGCAGATGACCCAGGGCGTAAAAGAATGTGCCTACCCCAAGACGCCGGCGATAACGCACTATGGGTAATGCCCACAGGCGGTGTGCACTGGATATCATCAGGGTGGCAAATAACATGGCGAGGGCGCTTTGCCCCATCCATTCGAGAATGTACTGCCCTGGCTCAGGGCCAAAATAGAAAATATTACCTAAGAAGGTGAGCTGTACGATGCCGTAAATTATGTAAAAAAAGGGCGCCAGAACACCAAGCCAGACCAGCAAGTTCAGCATCAGTAATTACGCCTCAGATCCATGCCCTGATACAGATGCGCAACCTGTTCGGCATAACCGTTAAACATTTCGGTTTTGATACGTTTTACATCGAACAGGCCGGATGGCAAACGCCGCTCACTGGACTGACTCCAGCGCGGATGATCCACCTGCGGATTCACATTCGCATAAAAGCCGTATTCTGACGGGGCAATCCGGTTCCAGGTTGTCGCTGGTTGTTTGTCGGTAAAGTGAATGCCGACAATCGATTTAATACTTTTGAAACCGTATTTCCAGGGCACCACCAGGCGAATAGGTGCGCCATTCTGGGTATAAAGGCTTTTGCCATATAAGCCCACCGCCATAAAACTCAGTTCATTCATGGCTTCATCCATGCGTAAACCTTCCTGATAGGGCCAGGGAATACTACTGAATGCACTACGCTGACCGGGGAATTGCTTGGCATCTTCGAGGGTTTCGAAAGCCACATATTTTGCCGATGCCTGGGGTTTAAATTGTGCGAGCAATTTTTCCAGGGGAAAGCCCACCCAGGGAATCACCATCGACCAGGCTTCAACGCAGCGCAGACGGTAGATGCGCTCCTCCAGCGGATTCTGATTGAGAATATCCTCAAGATGGAATGAACCGGTTTTTTCCGCCATGCCCGTCACACGGATATTCCAGGGATTGGTTTTCAGCTGGCCCTGATATTTTTTCGGATCGGTTTTATCTGTGCCGAACTCATAGAAGTTGTTGTACCCCGTAATCACTTCAAATGGTGCGGGCACATCATTCTTGCCGTAGGAGGTTTTAACAAACTTCAGGGCATCGCCCTCAATGGCATTGGCAAACGGAGAAAACGGCACCGCCAACAGCGATGCAGCAGCCAGACTGCCCTGCATAAACTGACGGCGGTTGAGGTAAACGGATTCGTCCGTGACAGATGATTCTTTAATAGCAGGGGAAGATTTAATCAGCATGGGCACCTCCTTGGTGGGGGTTAGACGGCCCATGCTGGAAAGGTTCGGATTATTTACGATCCTGATACCAGGTTTTGGCCGCCATCAGTGGGCCAGATAAAGCATAGGAAACAAACAGCAGCAGGAACATAGCTGCAGGATCGAGGGAGATCACCGCAAAAACCGCCACAACCACCAGCAGCGCTACAAAAGGTACTTTGCCGCGGAAGTCGATGCCTTTAAAGCTGTGATATTGCACGTTGCTGACCATCAGAATACCCGCGCCGGCCACCACAAACGCCACCAACCAGGATACATCGATGCCATCCACACCCTGTTCGTGCAGCATCCAAACAGTTGATGCCACCACTGCCGCAGCGGCAGGGCTGGCCAAGCCGGTGAAGTAGTTTTTATCCGCAGTATCAATCTGAGTATTAAAACGCGCCAGACGCAGGGCTGCGCCCGCTACATATATGAAGGCTGCAATCCAGCCAAAATTACCCAAGGACTGCAGTGACCAGCTGAAAGCCACCAGCGCCGGGGCAATACCAAAAGACACCATATCTGACAGGGAATCGTATTCGGCACCAAAATCACTCTGGGTATTGGTCAGACGGGCAACACGGCCATCGAGTCCATCGAGCACCATGGCCACAAATACCGCGATGGCGGCTTTATCAAAATGACCATTCATCGACGCCACTATGGCGTAAAAACCGGAAAACAGTGCTCCTGTAGTAAACAGGTTGGGCAGTAAATAAATGCCCTTGCGGCCTAAAGAGGTTTTCAGGGAGGTTTCGTCGTCGTGCTCAGGCAGCTGATTATTATCGTGATTTGTCATTATTCAGTTCATGTCGCCAAAAAAACAGGCGCTATCATAACCTCGAAAAATCCATTAGGCACTAGGGGCCTATGAATAACTCTGCACAACATCATCACGCACCTGGTTTTCAGGGATTCCCTGGGCTTACCTGCAGAGAATCATTAATTTGCCAGAAAGCCTGCAAAACCGGGTTATCGAGTTTTTTATTTAATGCACACAAACCCACGGGAAACGCTTCCATTTCAGGGTTGGCAGCCATCACACGAATTTTTTCCGCCATGGGGCTGTTTTCCAGCACGATGCCCGGCACCACACCCGCGCCAAACCCCAGCGCAACCATAGCCACAATCGCTTCATGGCCCGCCACCTGTGCATATATAAGTGGCTTGAGGCCCTTATCGCGGAACCACTTATCCAACCGGTCACGCACTATGCCCTGCTCAGGAATAATGAAAGGCACGTCCTGCCATTGCCAGTCGCCCTGCCCCAGCAAGCGGCTCACAGCGCAGGGTAAGGTGGGAGCAATAAAACGCAGCGGGGTGGTGGTGATCGGTTTGAAGGCCATTTTGGCCGGCAAAATATCCGGCCGCGCCGCAATAGCTAAATCCGCCTGACCGGACGACAGCATGTGTAAAGCATCAGCCGCATCGCCGGTGCGCAGGGTTATTTCCACCCCCGGATATTGCTCACGGAAACCCGGCAGTAAGTCGCTCAGCAAGCTGTAACTCGCCGTCACCGAGCAAAACAGGTTCAGCTCGCCCTGCAGACTACTGGCGGAGCTGTGCATATCACGCTGCATCTGCTGCCACTGCTCCAAGGTACCCATGGCAAACACCCGGTAATGGGCACCGGCCTTAGTGAGGGATACCGCACGGTTATCCCGCACAAACAGGCTTTCCCCCACCTCTTCTTCGAGGCGCTGAATCACCCGGCTCACGGTGGATGCCGACATATGGCAGCGTTTGGCGGTTTCACCAAAATGCAGATTATCCGCCAGGGCCACAAACACCTGCAGGGCTTTGATATCCATAGATGATCACATTGCAAATAATGCAACACCATATTGCACATATAGCGTTTTACGCAACGATAATTATCACCTACACTTCGCGCGACTTTTCAAACCCACCCATCAACTGGTGAAAAACATGTCCAAGAATTACTTCAATACCCTGAACCTGCGTGAGCAGCTCGACCAGCTGGGCCGCTGCCGTTTCATGGACCGTGCTGAATTCAGCAACGGTTGTGAATTCCTGAAAGGCAAAAAAGTGGTGATCGTAGGTTGTGGCGCACAGGGCCTGAACCAGGGTCTGAACATGCGTGACTCTGGCCTGGATGTGTCTTACACCCTGCGCGCTGAAGCCATCGCTGAAAAACGTCAGTCCTGGAAAAACGCCACTGACAACGGTTTCAAAGTAGGCACCTACGAAGAACTGATTCCACAGGCTGACCTGCTGGTTAACCTGACCCCTGACAAACAGCACACCGGTGTTATCAACGCCGTTATGCCACTGATGAAACAAGGCGCAGCCCTGGGTTACAGCCACGGTTTCAACATCGTTGAAGAAGGTATGCAGATCCGTAAAGACATCACCGTTGTGATGGTGGCCCCTAAGTGCCCTGGTTCTGAAGTACGTGAAGAATACAAACGCGGTTTCGGTGTTCCAACCCTGATCGCTGTTCACCCAGAAAACGATCCACAGGGCCACGGTCTGGACATCGCTAAAGCCTGGGCATCTGCCACTGGCGGCGACCGTGCCGGTGTTCTGGAATCTTCTTTCGTTGCTGAAGTGAAATCCGACCTGATGGGCGAGCAAACCATTCTGTGTGGCATGCTGCAGACTGGCGCTATCCTCGGTTTCGAGAAAATGGTGGCTGACGGTATCGAACCAGGTTACGCCTCCAAGCTGATCCAGTACGGCTGGCAGACTGTTACCGAAGCGCTGAAAATCGGCGGTATCACCAACATGATGGACCGTCTGTCTAACCCAGCAAAAATTCTGGCATTCAACATGTCTGAAGAGCTGAAAGACCTGCTGCGCCCACTGTTCCGCAAACACCAGGACGACATCATCAGCGGCGAATTCTCCCGCACTATGATGGCTGACTGGGCAAACAACGATGCCAACCTGCTGAAATGGCGTGCAGAAACCCTGGAAACCGGTTTTGAAAAAACCCCGGCTACCAGCGCCAAAATCGACGAGCAAGAATACTTCGATAACGGCATCCTGCTGGTTGCTATGATCAAAGCGGGTGTGGAACTGGCCTTCGAAACCATGACCGAAAGCGGCATCATCGACGAGTCTGCATACTACGAGTCCCTGCACGAAACTCCGCTGATCGCCAACACCATCGCCCGTCGTAAACTGTACGAAATGAACGTGGTTATCTCCGATACCGCTGAATACGGTAACTACCTGTTCAGCCACGCTGCAGTACCTCTGCTGCGCGAGAAGTTCATGCCTACTATCGGTACCGACGTGATCGGCCGTGGTATTTCCCTGAAATCCAACTCAGTGGACAACGCCACCCTGGTGAAAGTAAACGACGCTATCCGCAACCACCCTGTAGAGTGGATTGGTCAGGAACTGCGTGGTTACATGACCGACATGAAACGCATCGTAGAAGCTGAAAACGCTTAATTAATACAGTGCGAAATAAAAAACCCGGCATTTGCCGGGTTTTTTATTAGCTAATAGCTTGTAGCTGGTAGCTAAAACAAATCCACATCCCCTTCCGGCTGGGAAACATCCCCATTAGCCGCCTGCAGCATATGCGCGAAATCAGAACTTTCTTCCGCGGGCAACTCAAGCGCACCATCCACCTGAAAGCGCCCCACTAACATACTCAGTTGTTGTGTCAGGCTGTTAAATTCGCGGCTGACACGTACCACGTTATCCACCACTTTCATCGATTGCCCCACGGCATGATCGATAGTGAGAATATGCTGGTTAGCATTATGGGTCATCGCATTTTGCTGCTGAGCATCGCGCGCAATCGTCAAACTGCTTTGCTGAATATCCTGTGCACTTTGATGAATTTCACGCAGGGAGTGGGCAACCTCATCGGAGCTGTTAATAGTGCGCTGCGCCGATTGCTGATTTTTTTCCATGCACGCCACCACTTCATTAATGCAGGCGTTAAAACGGGAAATTTTATCGTTAATTTCTTCTGTGCTGTTGACGGTATTGGAAGCAAGATTACGCACTTCATCGGCCACCACTGCAAACCCCCGCCCCGCTTCTCCGGCCCTGGCCGCTTCAATCGCAGCATTTAATGCCAATAAATTTGTCTGATCGGCAATGGCTTTAATACCCGCCAGCACACCTTCAATTTCTTTGCCGATATCAGCAAGGCGCTGAATATTGCTACTGGAATCACCAATGTTTTTAGCAAGGCCCTGAATCGCCGCCAGTGCCTGCTCCAGCTTGTGCAAACCCTGCTGGGATTTTTCATTAATGTCTTTGGCAAGTGCGGTGTTGGAACCGGTTTGCTGCACAATTTGCTCGGTGGAGTGAGCAACACTTTCAATTTCGGTGGTTAAATCGTGGGTATCCTGCTGCTGGCGTTTGATCGCTTCGCGGCTCATGTCCGTGGTATGGCTAAGGGTATCGGATAATGCCACCACATCTAGGCTGGTGCCCTTTACCAAAATAACGACTTCACGGATATTGCGGATCATATGGTTAAAGGCCGCCGATAACTGGCGTAATTCATCGTTGGTTTCTTCCTGCATCACCACGGTTAAATCACCCTGGGTCGCACGTAATGCATCACTGCTGAACTGGCGCACGGTACGGGTCACCGAGTAATACATGCCGGCGAATAAATAAAAAATAAACAGTAATAATCCCAGCGTGAAAATACCCATCAGGAATAATTTCTGCTCCAGTTTTGTTTGACGTTGCTGCAGCAGCTTGTCGGTAAAGGGCATCAAAATATCTGCTAGGTGGTAAACCCCATCCATTAACCCGGAAACATTCTGAAAATATTCCCGCCAGTCGATATTCAGCTCTGTGGCTTCAATAATATTTTCCGACAGATATAACTGCAGGCTCATCATGGAGGTCAGGCTGCTGTCGATATCGGCCTGCAATTTTTTCAACAGGCGCGGATCCGTTTCCGCAATATAGGCAAAACTGCCGGAGATCACTTCGTTATCCCGCCCGAGGCCGACATAAACTTTATCCATCTCTTCGTAAATTTCGCTGCTGAGGTATTTCTGATTAAGGGCGTAAGCCCCCATGGCGCGGGCAATACCCATGTTTTCCGTACCGTGGAATAAATGCTGGGTAAATACATTTATTAACAGGAAGGTTTCCAGCTCAGGGTCAAGCACCAGCTTACTGGCGCTGGCGGCATCGGCAATCAGGCCCCGCAGAACTTGCACAAATTCATCAAAATACTGGAATTGGGTGCGCACCCCACCCTGGGCACCTGAGCTGTTTTTATGCAGGGTTAACCAGAGCTCCTGCACATCTTCAAAACGCTTGTTGAGAAATTCGCTGTTCAAACTAAGCAAGGTCAGCTGCAGATGGGCAAGCTGTTCATCCACCTGTGTTTTTTGCGCTTCCACTTCGTGGCGCAGGGTTTCATCCTGGCTGGCGCGGGTGATGGTGGATAAATCCCGGTATTGCTCTGCCACACGAATGGTGGCGTAAATATCCTGCAGGGCAATCAGCCCCTGGCGTTCAGACGCTACCTGCTGCATCTGCTGATTGATTTTCGCGACAACACCCCAGCCCAGCACCAGCAGGGGCAACAAAAACAGGCTGCTGATCAGCCCGAATTTCCATACAAATCGCAGACGCCCCATCAGGCGTACCGCCGGCAGCAACAAAAGCTTAACCATGCTTATTCCTCAACACTGTTGTGAGTGTAGTCAAAACAGTGTGAAAACCAGGGAACCTCTGAATAACTCAGTGACCGCGTCGGCTTTGCGAAATAAATCAGATCAAGGCGCTGCTTTGCAGGCATAACGGGTTACGTCAAAAAGCTGCAACACTGAGCTGGTTTTTTCCGCAAAGCCCCGCAGGGCGCAGGCTGCCAGTCGACCTGGCTGTGTTGGCGATTTTGAAAAGGACTCGTCATTTACTGCAATCGCCGCCTTGCCAATCTCAACTGGCAGCACATGCGCGACGTAGTGCAGAGTTATTCAGAGGTTCCCTAGTGTTTCAGCCGTAGAAGGTTACCCCCGCGGGCACATCATGGCGCACCCGCGCACCGGCGGCGATGATGGCGTTATCACCTATGTTCACCCCCGGGAAAATCAGCGCGCCGCCGCCAACCCACACCCCATTGCCTATCGTCACCGGCCGCGCCTGGCATAACCCCGTGGCACGCTGGGTGGCATCACGCGGATGGTCCACCGTATAGATGTGCACCGCCGGGCCGAGCAACACGTTATCGCCAATGCGCACCGCCGCGCTGTCGAGAATCACGCAGTTAAAATTGGCAAAAAAGTTTTCCCCGGCTTCTATGTGGCAACCGTAATCACACTGGAAACCCGGTTCGATCACCAGCAACTCCCCTCTTTGTTTGAACAGGCGGGTAATGTGGCGCAGGTTGCCGCGGCTGGGGTGCGCATTGTATTTGGCACAGGCCAGGCGGGCGGTTTCACGCAGGTTGCGCAGGGGCGCGGCACTGCTGTCAAACCACTGCCCGGCGAGCATTTTCTGATATTCGTCCATAACACTCCTTTTTGCCGCACAGGGTAATGCAGCAGAGCTACAGGCAAAACGGCCAACCTTATAAATTTTAATTGACCATCGGTCATTTATGCTTAGAGTAATCACTCCACCAGGAGGATAAACCATGCTCAATCAGCCCCTCACCCTGCCCAACGGCCACGTGCTGAAAAATCGCATCTGCAAAGCCGCCATGACCGAAGGCCTTGCCGATAAAAACGATAACGCCACAGAACGGCATATCACCCTGTATAAAACCTGGGCCGAAGGCGGGGCTGCGCTGCTGATCAGCGGCAATATCATGGTGGATAAACGTTATCTGGAGCGTTCCGGCAACGTGGTGGCAGAAGATGAATCCGGCCTTGCGCAGTTAAGTGCCTGGGCCCGCGCGGTGGACAACGCCGGCAGCCAGCTCTGGGCGCAGATCAGCCACCCCGGCCGCCAATGCCCGCGCCTCGCCAACCTGCATCCGATTGCCCCCTCGGAAGTACAACTGAATATGGTGGGTAATTTTGGCCGCCCCCGCGCCGCCAGCGAAGCGGAAATCCAGAATGTTATCCGCCGTTTTGCACGCACCGCCGCCATCGTCAAAAAAGCCGGTTTCCATGGTGTGCAAATTCACGCCGCCCACGGTTATTTAATTTCCCAGTTTTTATCGCCCCTCACCAATTTGCGTGACGACCAATGGGGCGGCCCGTTGCACAACCGCGCGCGTCTGCTGCTGGAAATTATCCGCGCAGTGCGTGCAGAGGTGGGTGTGGCCTTTCCGATTGCGGTGAAATTAAATTCCGCCGATTTCCAGAAAGGGGGCTTCAGCGCCGCCGATTGCCAGCAGGTAGTCGGCTGGTTAAATACCGCCGGGGTGGATTTATTAGAAATTTCCGGCGGCACCTACGAGCAGCTGGTATTTATGCAGCCCGACGAAATGCGCGCCAGCACACAAAAACGCGAAGCCTATTTTCTGGAATATGCCCGTGAAATTAAAAAAATCGCCCGTATGCCCGTGATGGTCACCGGCGGTTTCCGCAGCCTGGCCGGTATGCAGGCCGCATTAGAGGCCGGTGATACCGACATGCTCGGCATTGCCCGCCCCTTCTGTTTGATTCCCGATTTAGCCAATCAGTTGATGGCAGGGCAATTAAGCACCCTGCCCCATAACGAAAACCAGCTGGTGCTCGGCAAGGGTTATTTTGGCCCGGCGAGTAAATCCAAATCCCTGCAGGCCCTGAATAATCAAAGCCAGGCGGGCTGGTATTACCACCAGATCGAATTGCTCGCCGCCGGTTTAAGCCCGCGCATCGCCTACAGCCCGCGCCGTGCATTATTCAGCCATTTAAATAAGGACTTTATGCGCGCCATGCGGCGTAAATTCGCAAAACGTAACGCCGCCTGAAAGCCATAAAACATAAAAGCCCGCGGTATGCACCGCGGGCTTTTTTTATGCCAGGGGTTCCTCTAGGGAACCTAGCATATGACGCACTGCCCATTTTTTGCACAGTTTAAAAAAGCAGCATGCCCCATTTATGCGCAGTAGGTATAATGGCGCCGCCACAGTATTCATTCTGTTGTTTTGTGTGGCCCCTGGAGTTGCCATGTATTTCGGCCTGAATGAACGCACCGTTGACCGCATCAGCCTTTTAGCCAGTGTGCTTGCCCTGCTTGCTGCCACGATGCTCTGTTATGAGGGCATTTATCCCTATTCTATGGTGGCCGATTTTAGCGGCGGGATTATTTTTGCGCTGACCTATATGGCACGCAAAAAACTCAGCACCGATATGCGCATGGTCATTATTACCCTGAGCGGCTCCCTGATCGGCATTACCGCCATAGTGCAAACCCCTCTGTATGCCAATGGATTTATGGTGCTGGGCGGGGTGATGTTATTGTCATTTGCCAGCTGGTCGGGCTGGCGTGCGTGGCTGATTCCCCTGTTAGCCATTGTACTCGTGGCCGCTGTCGCCCTGGGTGTCAGCCTGGGTTATATCGAATTTGCGCAGGATACCGTCATCAGCCAGAACAGTATTGCCATCTGGATGATTACCGCCTTCACCATTGGCCTGCTGGCGTTTGCCTTCAGCAATATTCTCAATGATTTAAAAAAACGCCTGCAAACCCAGCTGCAATATTTACAGCAAAGCAACCAGCGTTTATTTCTTGCCGCCTACACCGACCATACAACCGGTTTAAGCAACCGCCACCGTCTGGAAAGCATTATTAAAAAAGCCCTGTCGGAACAGCAGGCAGGCTGCCTGTTATTTATTGATCTGGTGAATTTCCGGCGTTTTAACGCGGTGAATGGCCATGCCCAGGGCGATAAAGTGCTGAAAGAAATCGGCGCGTTTATTTCCCACCTGGCCCCGGCAAATTATCTGGTGGCCTCATCCCAGGGGGCATTATTTGGTATCTGGATGCCGGGCTGTGAAGTGCAGCAGGCGATTAATTTTTACAACCAGTTCCGCGAACGTTTTAAAACTACCTATCCCGAATTTAACAGCATGACACTGCAGGCCGGCCTTGCGGCAAGCAAACCCGGTATGCAAATGCCGGAGCTACTGCGCAATGTGGCCGCGGCCATGGACACCGCACGGCAGAATAAATTGAGTGAGTGCTGTGTATTTACCCCGCAAATGGCCGAACACATTCAACAAAGCCATGATCTGAAAATGGCCGTGCGCCACGCACTGGATGCCGGGCATTTTTACCCTGTTTACCAAACCAAAGTGAATTCACGCAGCGGGCAAATTTGTGGTGTGGAAGGGCTGGCGCGTATGCGCATGGATGCCATGCAAACCCCACCCGCTCCGGAAGATTTTATTCCGGTTATTCACCACGAAGGCTGGATGACAGAATTCGGCCAGTTGATGCTCAATGCCATTCTTGCGGATATTCCACAATTGTTGCAGCGTTACGGTGCGGATATAAAAGTTTCCATTAATGTTTCACCTCCCCTGTTCCTCGCTGCGGAATTTTTCCCCATGTTCAGCGCGGCCCTCACCCAACACGGGGTGCGTCCGCAAAATGTGGTGATTGAAATTACCGAAGAGGTGTTTGCTTCCAGCATGCAGGACATCATCCAAATCACCTCACAGATTCAGGCCCTGGGTGCGGAAGTTTCCCTGGATGATTTTGGCGCAGGCTTTTCCTCCTTGAGTTACCTGCATCAGGTTTATTTTGATGAAATTAAAATCGACCGCTCGTTTGTCACACGTATTACCGAAGATGAAAAAAGTAAAATCCTGTTATCCGCCATTACCCGTTTAGGCCAGGCCCTCGGCAGCCGCATGGTGACCGAAGGTGTGGAAAACTACGCCCAGCTCGATATTGTGCAGCAGGCCGGCTGTGAAATTATTCAGGGTTATTATTACTCGCATCCCCAGGTGCTGCGTAAACTCGCATAAATAAACTGATCATCAGCCGCTAATCCTGCGGCTGAGGGCGCGGGCAATAAAGCGGATTTTCTCCGCCGCGCTGAAGCGTTTTAAATTGGTTTTCACCACACCTTGGGTGAAACGGGTTTTTTTACTGTAATCAATATTCACATCCACGATCACCGGGCGCCCCTGGTCCGCTAAGGCAAAGGCCTCCGCCAGAATCTCTTCACACTGCGCATTAATGTTTAATTTTTTGTATTCACACCCCGTCGCCATGGCAATACCGGCGATATTCAGCCCCTTAATTTGCGTACAGGTTTTACGGTTGTAGGGAATTTGCTGGGCCTGGGCAATCTGCGCGAGTTCGCCATCATTAAACACACAGATCACAATACCAAGGCCACGCTGCGCGGCGGTTAATAATTCCATACAGCTCATTAAAAAACCGCCATCCCCCACTATGCCCGCCACCCTTTTTGCGGGGTGCATTAACTTCACCCCCAGGCATGCGGGCACACAATAACCCATGGCATTAAAATCCGTCGGGGAAATAAACGCAGCGGGCGCATATACCGGCATAAGTTCAGCGGTCAGAAAGGTGTGATTGCCGTCATCACACACCACCACATCCTCGCGGTGTAATTCAGCGCGTAATACATTAAAAAACACCGCAGGGTTTACCTTATCTACACTGTTATGCTGCAACCATTCAGCCTGATAGGCCGCTTTATGGCGGGCAATGGTCTGCGCCATATTGTGCATATCCCGCGCAAGTGGCATCTGCTTTTTCACTTCGTTTAATAATGCACGCAGGGCAATACGTGCATCCTCCGCCAGGCTGACATGGGCCGGGTAATTGGCATTAAATACTGCAGGGTTAATATCAATGTGCAATAAATTTTCAGGCACATTAATACCGTAGGAACCCGTGGCAATTTCACTGAAACGGGTGGCCACCGCCAGTAAACAGTCAATATTTTTAAATGCATGGCTCGCCGCCGGCACTGCGTATTCCCCCATGCCCATACCGGTATGCAGGGCATGGTCCGCCGGGAAAACACTTAAACCCTGCAAGGTAGTCGCAACCGGCGCGGCCAGATGTTCGGCCAATTGTTGTAATTCAGCACTGGCATGTCTTGCGCCCCAGCCGGCAAAAATGGCCGGCTGGCGAGCATTAATTAACGCACTGGCCATTTTGCGAATATTTTCATCCGCACCACTTTGCATGGCCCGCGGCACAGGCACATAGGTCTGTGGTGCGGGGCATTCGCCTTTGAAGAGGGCAATATCCACCGGAATTTCCACATACACAGGGCCAGGTTCATTTGCACAGGCGATGTTATAGGCCCGGTAAAGGGTTTCGACGATTTCATGCTGGTGCTGAATTTTAAAAACCGCTTTGCATAAATTCTGCATATAGGCCTGCTGATCAATATCATGTAACTGATAGGCCATACCATCGCTGCGCACCCCACCGGAAATCACCAGCATGGCAATGCCATCTAAAAATGCTTCACCGATGCCACTCGCCGCATGGGTTAAACCCGCTGCTGGCACCACCAATAAGGTGCCGACACTGTCGCTGCAACGGCTGATGGCATCAGCCATAAAAGCGCCGTTACATTCATGGGTGACTAACACGGGTTCAATTTTGGCACTGGCATTTAATGCATCGTATATTTCTGTGTTATGCACCCCGGGAATACCAAAGGTATATTTAATCCCCAGTTGTTCGAGGGCATAACACACTAATTCTGCGCCGGTTTTTTTCATATTTTGCTCTCACGCCTGTTGCACTATATGTTGGGCCGCGCGCCGCGCGGTAAGAATACATGCGGATAAAAAAGTACCCTCCAGGGAGCGTTTACCCGCAATGCCACCGCCACCAAAACCGGCCGCCTCACCCGCTGCATATAATCCGGGAATAACCTGCCCCTGACGGTTAAATACCTGGCTGGATAAATCCGTGCAAAAGCCCCCCATGCTTTTACGGCTGATTAAGCGGGATTTAATCGCAATTAAAGGCCCTGCGTTTTTATCCAGAATCGCCTGTCCGGCAAGGGTGCGGGCTTTATCGCCGCGCCAGCGGCGTAATAATTGAATGCGGCGCAGCTGATCGTCGGTCACAAATGGGCTGTTGTATAAATGGCACTGCCTGTCATAGGCCCCTATATCACGCTGCATATTGGCAAGCTGCACCTGCTGATCACCATTGTAGTGATTCATGGCCTGCGCCAATTCGGGCAAACTTTCTGCACAAATCACATCAGGGCAATGTTCAATTAAATAATCCACCAATGCGGGGTTGCCACGCAGGGCGATTTTTAAAATGCCCAACCAGCTGCGCTGCCGAAATGCCGGGTTCATCTGCGCACCAGACACCGCCAGTTCTTTATCGGCAATAC
>JACKOM010000022.1 GCA_024234265.1 Oceanospirillaceae bacterium | reverse complement strand
CGGCGTGCCTATACGGTGCTGGGGGATTCAGTGAACCTTGGCTCCCGTCTGGAGAGCATTACCAAATTCTACGGCGCAAAAATTCTGGTGGGGGAAGATACCCGCGATGGGGTGGAGAGTTTTGTCTTCCGTTTTGTGGACCGCATTCAGGTGAAAGGCAAAGAGGAAGCTATCCGTGTATATGAGCCCCTCGCCGCCGTGGGCAACCTTGCCCAGACGGTACTGGACGAGTTGGCGGAATACGATGCGGCCTATGCTCTTTACCTAAGACGCAATTGGGATGCCGCCGAAATTGCCTTCAGCGCATTACAGCAAAAATCAGGCTTGAAATTGTATGACGTCTATCTTGAGCGCATAACTGATTTACGGGGTACGGAGCTGCCTGAAAACTGGGACGGCACCTTCCGCCATACCAGCAAATAGTGCCGCCAGCCTTGGCCCCAGCGCCCTGCGCTGGTATAGTGAAACCCCTTTGAATTTCCTGAGAAATAAACGGTGAAACAGGTCATTTATCCATTTACCCCCCGCGTTTGCCTGGCCGCCCGTCGATGGCGATAGCGGGACGTGGTGCCCGTGGTTCTGCGTCCTGCCGGTAATCAACAACAGCAGACGATAATTTTTACAAGGGTATTGGATTTATGAGCATGTCTCCCGAGGTTTTCAACAGCCTTGCGCAGCAGGGTTTTAACCGGATTCCGGTATTTCAGGAGGTCTTAGCAGACCTCGACACTCCACTCAGCACCTATCTCAAACTGGCCCAGGGGCCTTATTCCTATTTACTCGAGTCAATGCAGGGCGGCGAGAAATGGGGGCGTTATTCCATGATTGGCCTGCCGGCCAAACGGGTATTACGTGTGACCCGCCATACGGTCAGCATTGAAGATAATGGCCAGGTAGCGGCAACGGAACAAAGCAATGATCCGCTGGAATATATCGCCCGTTACCAAGCGCAGTTTAATGTGGCCAAATTACCCGAGCTGCCAAAATTCGATGGTGGTCTGGTGGGGTATTTTGGTTATGACGTGGTGCGTTATGTGGAAAAACGCCTCGCAGAAACCGCCCCCCAGGATGAATTAAATACCCCCGATATTTTGCTGATGCAAAGTGAAGAGGTGGTGGTATTCGATAATTTATCCGGCAAATTATATTTCATTGTGCTGGCTGACCCTGCGCTTGCGGATGCCTACAACATCGCCATGGCGCGCATTGCACAATTGCGCAGCCAATTGCGTAAGCCGTACCTTGGCCCGATTGGTAAAGCCACCGCGCAGCCCCGCACCGTTACCGAGGATGAATTTAAATCCCGTTTTGGTGAAGAGGAATTTGCCGCTGCGATCAACGGTATTAAAGAATACATTCTGAGCGGCGACATCATGCAGTGTGTGATCAGCCAGCGAATGTCTGTGCCTTTTGCCGGTGAACCATTAAATATTTACCGCGCCCTGCGCACCTTAAACCCATCACCCTATATGTATTTTATGCATTTAGGGGATTTCCATGTGGTGGGTTCATCCCCGGAAATTCTTGCCCGTTTTGAAGATGGCGAAATTACCGTGCGCCCGATTGCCGGTACCCGCTTCCGTGGTAAAACCCGTGAGGAAGATCTTGCCCTTGAGCAGGAATTACTCGCTGACCCGAAAGAAATTGCCGAGCATTTAATGCTGATTGATTTAGGCCGCAACGATGTGGGCCGGGTTGCTAATGTGGGCCAGGTGCGTGTTTCCGACAAAATGATTGTCGAGCGTTATTCCCACGTGATGCACATAGTGTCGAATGTGAATGGCACCGCAAAACCCGGTATTACCGCCATGGATGTACTGCGTGCAGTGCATCCTGCCGGTACTTTATCCGGTGCACCGAAAATCCGTGCAATGGAAATTATTGACCAGCTTGAACCGGTTAAACGCGGTGTATATGGCGGTGCAGTGGGTTACCTGAGCTGGAACGGCAATATGGATACCGCCATCGCAATCCGCACAGCGGTGATTAAAAACAACACGCTTTATATCCAGGCAGGGGCCGGCATAGTTGCTGATTCAGTACCCCGTCTTGAGTGGAAAGAAACCATGAACAAAGGCCGCGCTATGTTCCGCGCGGTCGCCATGGTTGAACAGGGTCTGGATAATTAAGGGGTTGCATATGTTACTGATGATAGATAACTACGATTCATTTACTTATAACGTCGTACAGTATTTCGGTGAACTGGGTGCCGACGTTAAAGTTGTGCGCAATGATGAATTAACCATTGCCGATATTGAAAAATTAAATCCACAACAACTGGTGATCAGCCCCGGCCCCTGCACGCCGAATGAAGCGGGTATTTCCGTGGCGGCGATTAAACATTTCGCCGGTAAATTACCGATTTTAGGTATTTGCCTTGGGCACCAGAGTATTGGTCAGGCGTTTGGTGGCAATATTATCCGCGCCAAACAGGTTATGCACGGCAAGGTATCGGCGATTCACCACAAAAACGTGGGTGTGTTTGCCGGTCTGAATAATCCGTTTAATGCTACCCGTTACCACTCACTGGTCATTGAGCAAAAAAGCATTCCCGATTGCCTGGAAATCACCGCCTGGACCGAAAATGAAAAAGGCGAAATCGATGAAATCATGGGTGTGCGCCATAAAACCCTGGCCATCGAAGGTGTGCAGTTCCACCCGGAATCTATTCTCACCGAGCAAGGCCACGATTTGCTGAATAACTTTCTGAAAATGCGTTGCTGAGGTTAAACCATGGATATCAGACAAGCTCTTAAAACCGTGGTGGAAAACCGCAACCTCAGCGAAAGCGAAATGGTTGCGGTTATGCAGCAAATCATGACAGGCCAGGCCAGCGAAGCGCAGATCGGCGGTTTTCTGGTGGCCCTGCGCATGAAAGGTGAAACCATTGATGAAATCACAGGTGCAGCGCGTGTTATGCGTCAGCTCGCCAGTGGTGTAAAAATTTCGGGTGAACATGTGGTGGATACCTGTGGCACAGGTGGTGATGGTGCAAATATTTTTAACGTTTCGACTGCTTCCGCCTTTGTGGCGGCAGCGGCGGGCGTAAAAGTGGCCAAACACGGTAACCGCAGTGTTTCTTCCACCACCGGCAGCGCGGATGTGCTGGAAGCCGCCGGTGTAAATCTGAATTTAAGCCCCGAACAGGTTGCCCGTGCAGTGCAGGAAATCGGCGTGGGTTTTATGTTTGCCCCCGCCCATCACAGCGCCATGAAACACGCGATTGGTGCCCGTAAAGAGCTTGGTCTGCGCACCATTTTTAATATGTTAGGCCCGCTGACTAACCCTGCCGGTGTTAAAAAGCAGGTGATTGGTGTGTTTAACGGTGAATTATGCCGCCCATTGGCGGAAGTATTACAACGCCTTGGCAGTGAACACGTTTTAGTGGTGCATGCCAAAGATGGTCTGGATGAAATCAGTCTGGCCAGCAGCACCCGCGTAGCTGAACTGAAAAATGGCCAGATCAGTGAATATGAAATTAAACCGGAAGATTTTGCCATTCAAAGCCAGAGTCTGATTGGTTTGAGTGTGCAGAGTGCGGCACAGTCACTTGAATTAATTCAGGATGCACTCGGTGAGCGCGCTACTGCCGAAGGGCGTAAAGCCGCTGATTTAATTGCACTGAATGCCGGTGCAGCGATTTACGCAGCAGATATTGCCAGTGATCTGAAACAGGGTGTGGCCATGGCGGAAGATGCCATCGCCAGCGGCCTTGCACTGGAAAAAATGAAAGAGCTGGTCAGTTTTAGTGAGGTATTTAAAGCCTGATGAATGCACCTACAATCCTCAAAAAAATTGTTGCCCGCAAACAGGTAGAAGTTGCTGAGCGTATACAGCAGCAAAGCATTGCCGATCTGGAAAAAATCATTGCCCGGCAGCTGCCCACCCGTGGTTTTCACAAAGCCCTGCAATACAAAATTGAACAGGGTTTGCCTGCGGTGATTGCTGAAGTTAAAAAAGCATCACCCAGCAAGGGTGTATTGCGTGAGAATTTTATTCCGGCGGAAATTGCCGTTTCTTACGCCGATGCCGGCGCAGCCTGTTTATCGGTATTAACGGATATCGATTTTTTCCAGGGTGCGGATATTTACCTGCAACAGGCCCGTGCGGCTTGCCCGTTACCTGTATTGCGCAAAGATTTCACGGTTGATCCCTATCAGGTGATTGAGGCCCGTGCCTTAGGTGCGGACTGCATTCTGTTAATTGCTTCGGTTTTAGACAATGCGCAGATGCGTGAATTACACGATCTGGCCCATTCTTTAAAAATGGATGCATTAGTAGAAGTACACGATGGTGATGAACTTGAACGTGCATTGTCCCTCGGTGCGCCGCTGGTGGGCATTAATAACCGTAATTTGCATACCTTCGAATTAACCCTGGATACCACATTCTCATTATTGCCGAATGTGCCGGCGGATCGTTTGCTGGTCACTGAAAGCGGTATTTTAAGCCGGGCCGATGTGGATGCCATGCGCTCACGCAATGTGAATGCGTTTTTGGTGGGTGAAGCTTTTATGCGTGCGCCGGATCCGGGTGCAGAATTACGCCAGTTATTCGGTCTTTAATTTTTCCGGCAGAATAAATTCGAAGCCTGCTCCATCAGCACCGGGCAGCAGGCGAACTTCCCCCTGCAGTTGTTTCTGGGTAAGGCTTTGCACTATATGCATGCCAAGCCCGGAACCCCCTTTGCCCCGTTTAGTGGTAAAAAAGCGTTCGAAAATTTTATCGCGGTGTTCATCGGCAATGCCGCAGCCATTATCCTGATAAATAATTTTTATATTGCCATCGTCTGTTTTGCTGACGTTAATTTCAATTTCACATTCCCCAGCAGCCATATTTTCAAAGCCATGTTTCATGCTGTTCATAATCAGATTGGTGAATATCTGATAAATGGCCCCGGCATAACTTTGCAGGATGATATTGCGCGAACAGTCGATTTCATAATGCACGGCTTTGCGTTTGGTTTCATGGTGAAGGCTTTGGGTTAAACTGCTGAATAAATCGAACAGGTGAATATCCTCAATCACCAGATGGCTCTGATTGACCGCTACCTGTTTGAAGCTGCGCATCAGTTCGGTGGCGCGGGTCAGGTTATTTTGCAGAATATTAATCACTTCTCCGCAACTATTTAGGAAACTTTCCAGATGGGCCTTGGCAAGTTTGCCCTCCGCAAAAATATGCCGGATATTTTTTAATTCCAGATCAAGGTGGCTGGTGGCGGTTACACTGACGCCAATTGGGGTATTCACCTCATGGGCAACACCGGATACAAGGTTGCCAAGGCTGACCATGCGTTCTGATTCCTGCAATTGCGCTTCCATGATCTGCACATAATTTTCTCGTTCGGCTAACAATGCCTGCAATTGCAAATTGTTTGCCGTCAGGGCTTGTTCAGCTTCCGCACGCTGATGGGCGTTTAATGCTCTGCCTGCAATATCAGCCAGGCTGCCGGTAAATGTTACCTCATATTCGGTCCACTGACGTTTTTCCCCGATATGTTCACAGCAAATGATGCCGACCATCTTCCCCCTGTGGCGGATGGGGGAATCCAGCATGGAGGTGATGCCTAAGGGGGCAAGATAACCCGGGGTAAATTCATTGGTTGCCGGGTCCTGCTGGGCATCGTTCGCAATAATGGTGCGTTCGCTTTCCAGTTGCTGAAAATAATTCGGGTAATCTTTTTTTTGCAGAATGACTTTATCGTCGGAAAATTTATCGTCGCTTTGCGCAAGCATAAAACATTCAATTTGCTCGTGGTTATCGTTATAGAACCACAGGCTGCATCTTTGTATTTGCAGGGTTTGAAGAGCGCAATGCAAAAGCACTTTGCTGGCCTGTTGCATATCGCCAAGGTCAATCGAATCTGAGCAGGAAACCTGCAACAGGGCATCATTATAATGTTGCTGTGTGCTGGCCATGTTAATCAGGGTAGGCGTCGCGGATGGCAGTAATTTCCTGAATATTTTGCAGCATAAGTTCTACAAGATCAGGGTCGAAATGTTTGCCTTTTTGTTTTTGTATTTCTTCTACGATTTTTTCGATAGGCCAGGCTTCTTTGTAACAACGTTTACTGCCCAGTGCGTCGAATACGTCGGCTAATGCGGTAATGCGCCCGGCAATATGAATATCTGTACCTTTTAAGCCCTGTGGGTAACCACCGCCTTCCCAGCGTTCGTGGTGTTGGTGGGCGATAATGGCACCCAGTTGCAGTACTTTTTTATCGGAGCGGCTGAGAATATCAAACCCAAGTTGAGCATGGGTTTTCATAATCGCAAATTCTTCATCCGTATGGCGGCCAGGTTTATTCAGAATATGATCGGGAATTCCAATTTTACCCACATCATGCAATGGCGAGGCTAATTTGATCAGCTCGGATTCTGCTTCGGGTAAACCATATTTTAATGCTAATAATTTTGAAATATTGGCCACTCGTTTAACGTGGGCGCCGGTTTCTTTGGAGCGTTTTTCCACGGCCTCGCCGAGGATATAAACCAGCTCTTTTTGCGTTTCCAGTATTTCGTCTTTTAACAAAAGCGTCTCGTAGGTCACGGCTACGTTAGCCGCATAAATATCCAGCAGTTGTTTATCCAGTGATGTCAGCGGATTTTGATATGCCACATACAACAAATTCTGGCTGCCACGGGCGGTTGTGAAATAACCGACGTAATGGCCATTTTTATGTACAGAGGTTTTATCCCGCAGGGCCTCATCAAATGCTTCTTTAACCTCGCGTGGCAGTTCGGCGACATCTTCGGTCATAAATTCTGCCGCTTCGCCGGTGGCGGCCAGAATACGGAAGCGATTTCTGTGTTCAGTATCCAGGGGAATAGAAGCGCAATATAACGCGGCGCCATCAAGGCGCAATAAATTGGTAATTTGCGCGAGCACAGCCGTGGCAAAGTGGCTCATGCTGCCGGCTTCAAAAATCTCCGTGGATGCGCGGATAACTTTTTCCAAACCACGGCGGTGCGCATCAATAATGCAGATATCCCGGTAAGAGCGCAGGGATGAATACAGCAAGGTAGTGAGCTTGGTGGTGGTTAACTCGGTTTTGTCTTTGTAATCGTTGATATCGTATTCGCGGATGACTTCTTCTTCCGGTGCCTGGCCCGGCTGACCGGTGCGCAATACGATACGGGTGTAATGGTTGTGCAGGTCTTTACGGATATGCCGGGCAAGTTCGAGGCCGGCATGTTCATGTTCCATTACCACATCCAGAATGGCGAGGGCGATGTCACTGCGTTCAGTCATGATCTGACGCCCTTCGGCACCGCTGTAGGCGCTGATGAGCACTAGTTTTCGGTTATCAAAACGGAAGTTGCGCAGCACCATTTCAGTGACGTGGTGAACCTCAGGTTCGTCATCCACCATCAGCACATGCCAGACGTCCTGCGGGCCTTGCGGCTCTGCCGTGGGCAGCTCATCATCGGCAAACAGGCTGTCATTCATAGGCTGTTCCATGCTCAAAAGGGGGTTCTGAGTGAGTATAGCAGTGATGCAAAGCACGGCTACGCGGCCCCGCTTGTTTCTGGGTATCGCCCTTGATGATGTTTGCGCCGCTCAGGTTCAGGGAATAATGCCCGTCATGCCGGGCATTATTCCCCGCGCCAATTGGCATCTGACGCTGCGTTTTCTGGGGGCTACAGATTCTGATGTTATTGCCCGTCTGGATGCCCTGTTAAAGCAGCAGCATTTAAGCGGCGGGGTCTGGCAAGCGGCATATCTGGATGCATTCCCACCGGGAGCTCAGGTGGTGGCGGCCTTGCAGGGTGACACTCCGCCCTGGTTGGGGAGTTTGGTTAATGGGGTGGATGCCGTATTAGCTGAGCTGGGTTTCGCCCCGCGGGATCAGGCCTTTTTACCCCATATCAGTTTGCGGCGTGGTGCTCTGCCCTGTGATCGAGTTGCTGTTGATGTTGCGGTGCCATGCCGGGAAATGTGTTTATTTGAAAGCCGCCAAAATGAAAACGGGGTGTATTACACCCCGTTATTTGTTTATCCGTTAGGCTGATCAGCTGCCGGTGTTTTCTTTTTCGCGGTTGCGCGGTGGCAGGGTGGCGGCGCGGCGTGCACCGTAAATCACCATGGTTTTACCTTTTACTGAAACCAGCCCCTGATCTTCGAGGTTTTTCAGTACCCGGCCAACCATTTCGCGGGAGCAGCCGACGATACGGCCGATTTCCTGACGGGTAATTTTAATCTGCATGCCATCGGGGTGGGTCATGGCGTCCGGCTCCTGGCTCAGGTCGAGCAGGGTACGGGCAACACGGCCGGTCACGTCCATAAATGCAAGGTCACCCACTTTACGGGTGGTTTTGCGTAAACGGGTGGCCATTTGTTCGCCGATGAAATACATGATGCGCGGATCCTGCAGGGAGAATTCGCGGAATTTGGTGTAACTGATTTCCGCCACTTCACATTCGGATTTGGCTTTGATCCAGGCGGAGCGGGGGGATAATTCGTCGAACAGGCCCATTTCACCGAAGAAGTCGCCTTCATTCAGGTAGGCCATGATCATCTCGCGGCCGTCGTTATCTTCGATGATAACGGTCACAGAGCCTTTGATGATGAAAAACAGGGAGTCACTTTTGTCGCCAGCGTAAATAATAGTGCTGCGCGCGGGATAGCGACGACGGTGGCACTGGGACAGGAAAAAATCCAAGTGCTTATGCTTTTCGCTGCGTAGCCCGTTACTCATATACCAGTCCGTCTATAGTTGTAAGTTTTTTTTGATGATAGATCAGCCCGCTGATTATGTCCTATTGGCGTGCCAAGTTGAACAACACTAACACCCATTCGGGTCAGATATGCCGTGATTGTGCAAAATTTGGGAACTGTGTCCACCTGTTACAAATTGATGTGGTAATCTTGCGCTTTCTTAGAGGAGGTGTAAGTCACCATGAAAGCACGCATTAAATGGGTACAGGACGCCATGTTCCTTGCGGAATCCGGCAGTGGGCATGCGGTTCTGATGGATGGCCCGCCGGATCACGGTGGCCGCAATGTGGGTGTACGCCCGATGGAAATGCTGCTGATGGGCTTAGGTGGTTGCACCAGCTTTGATGTGATGAGCATTCTGAAAAAATCCCGCCAGGACGTGGACGACTGCGTGGCGGAACTGAGCGCCGAGCGTGCCGACGAAGTGCCTGCGGTCTTCACGAAAATTCACGTGCATTTTGTGGTGAAAGGTAAGGGCCTGAAAGAAGCCGTGGTGAAACGTGCGGTGGATTTATCCGCGGAGAAATACTGCTCTGCGTCCATCATGCTGGAAAAAGCTGGTGTGGAAATTACCCACGATTTTGAAATTGTGGACACTGCGCTGCCGGCTTAAAGCCAATATTTATTAGGCGCATCAGGGGGGCTCTGGCATAATGGCCCCCTTTTTTTATGTTGGCTTGGCGGGGTTCCCGCCCACTAAAGAGAGGCTTGCGGAGTTGGCATCCACCATCAAACTTCACGGGTTTAACAACCTGACCAAATCCCTCAGCTTTAATATCTACGATATTTGCTACACAAAAACCGAAAAGGAACGCAAAGAGTACATCGCCTATATCGACGAGATGTACAGTGCCGACCGCCTGACTGAAATTCTCTCCGACGTGGTGAATATCATAGGTGCCCATGTGCTCAACGTGGCCCGTCAGGATTACGACCCGCACGGCGCGAGTGTGACCATTCTGATTGCTGAGCACGAAGTGCCGCCGCAGGATGACCAGTCCCGTGAATCCCCAGGCCCCCTGAAAGATTCCATCGTGGCCCACCTGGATAAAAGCCATGTGACCGTGCACACCTATCCGGAAAGTCATCCGGATAATGGTATTTCCACGTTCCGGGCGGATATCGATGTTTCGACCTGCGGTCTGATTTCCCCGCTTAAAGCCCTGAATTATTTAATTCACGCATTTGATTCTGACATCGTCATCATGGATTACCGCGTGCGTGGTTTTACCCGCGATGTGGATGGCAAAAAACATTACATCGACCATGAGATCAACTCGATTCAGAATTTCTTGAGCCGTGATACCCGCGAAGCCTATCAGATGATCGACGTGAACGTGTTCCAGGAAAATACCTTCCACACCAAAATGCTGCTCAAGGATTTTGATCTGGATAATTACTTGTTTGGTGAGGGTGTGAAGGGCCTGACGGACGAAGAACGTGATGACGTGGAAAAACGTCTGCGCAAAGAAATGATGGAAATCTTTTATTCGCGCAATATGTCCGGCAAGTTTTAAGCCCTGCATTAAATAATAAAAAACCCGCCATTGGCGGGTTTTTTTATCGGGTGATTAAACCCAATTGGAATTTAAATCCGGTAAGTGCTGCCGGTCATTACCTTGCTCATCAGCGTCATGGCTTTTTTCACCGGTGCCGGAAATTTCACGCCACCCGCTTCCAGGGCCACTGTCGCATGTTTGCGCTCATCAATTAACATTTGCTGCAGAATGGCGCGGCTGCGCTGATCCTGCTGGGGCAGGCTGTGCATGTGTTCATCCAGATGCTGGCAGACCTGATCTTCCGTGGCGGCCACAAAACCCAGGCTCCATTTATCCCCGGCCAGGCCGGCTAAAGCACCAATGCTGTAGGAAAGGCCATAAAACAGCGGATTTAACAGGCTCGGCTGGCTGTCGAGTTCACGCAGGCGCTGTTCACACCACACCAGATGGTCAATTTCTTCGATGGTCGCTTCGTCCATTGCCTCGCGTACATCGGGCAGACGGGCGGTGAGGGCCTGGCCCTGATAAAGCGCCTGGGCACAGACTTCACCCGTGTGGTTAATACGCATCAGGCCGGCGGCGTGTTTTTGCTCGGCGGCGGAAAATTCATGATGGGGCGCAGTGTTGGCCGGGTTGGCCCGTTCCAGGGTTGCCACACCGGGCACTAAGGTGCGCAGGGCGTTATCTGCGTGGCAGATCAGACGGTCCACAAGGGTCAGATTTCGCATCGCGGTTTGTCTCTCTGTTATAGTGCGGGGGATTTTACGTAAGTTTGCATCTTTATTCATGAGGTACATCAGTTTATGCAGGATCTGGAAGATCTGAACCGGGTGATGCAACGTCAGGTGCCGATCATCGCCCTGGAAAGCCACGAGGAAGCGCGGACCTTAGAGTTAATCACCCGCCTGGCCATCAAACGCAATCAAAGTCTCTATCAATGGACCCTAACCGACGGCCTGCGCCGCACCAGTTTTGGTGAAGAAGCCGACGGCCCTAACACCCGTAAGGCAATAGACGCGCTCACCTATATCAAAAGCAAAGCCAATCCTGGTTTGTATGTGCTGTGCGATCTGCATCCCTTTATGGATGATGCCACTGTGGTGCGTTTGCTGAAGGATATCGCCCTGCAGCACGAACAGCAGCCCAAAACCCTGTTATTGCTCAGCCATGCCCTGGAATTACCGCCGGAAATTGCGCGCCTGTGTGCGCGTTTTAAATTCGCCATGCCCGATGAAACCCAGTTGATGCATCTGGTGAAAGAAGAAGCCCGGCGCTGGGGCGAGCAAACCAAACAGCGGGTGCGCACTGACCCTGAATCCCTCCGTCAGTTAATCAGCCACTTAAAAGGTGTGACACTTTCCGATGCCCGCCATCTGGTGCGTGGTGCTATTGCCGATGATGGTGCGATTACCGATACCGACTTGCCCCAGGTGAACAAAGCCAAATTTGCCCTGATGGATATGGAAGCCATTCTCTCGTTTGAATACGACACCGCAGACTTTGCCGATGTGGCGGGCCTTAAGGCGATGAAAGAATGGCTGGCCATCCGTAAAAGTGCGTTTTTTGCGGCGAACCCTGCAAATCAGCCTAAGGGTCTGATGCTGCTCGGTATGCAGGGTGCGGGTAAGAGCCTTGCGGCTAAAGCCATTGCCGGCAGCTGGAAATTGCCTTTACTGCGCCTCGATATGGGCGCGCTGTATAACAAGTTTTTTGGTGAAACCGAAAAGAACCTGCGTGAAGCCCTGCAGCTGGCCGAGCATATGGCGCCCTGCGTGTTGTGGATGGACGAAATCGAAAAGGCCATCGGCCAGGACCAGAACGATAACGGCGTCAGCCAGCGTCTGCTCGGTACCCTGCTGACCTGGATGGCGGAGCGTAAAAGCCCGGTGTTTATGGTGGCCACTGCCAACAACATCGAAGCCCTGCCACCGGAGTTAATCCGCAAAGGGCGCTTTGATGAGGTGTTTTTTGTGGATCTGCCGGGGGCCGATGCACGTCATGAGATATTCCGTATTCACCTGCGCAAACGGGGCCTGCAGCCCCAGTTTGAGCTGGCCAACTGCGTGCTGATGACGGAGGGTTTTTCCGGTGCGGAAATCGAGCAGGCAGTGGTATCGGCCATGCACCTTGCCAGCGCTCGCAGTGTGCCATTAGGTGAAGCCCTGTTGCTGGAGGAAATCAGCCGTACCCGGCCGTTGTCGGTATTGATGGCCGAGAAACTCTCAGCCCTGCGCGAATGGGCCATGGCCCGGGCGGTGGCGGCGGATTAATCGCCGCTCAGGCGCTGCATGCTGTAAAGATGGCGCTGGCGGATGTGTTTTGCCAGGGTGCTTTTCAGCAGGCGCGCACTGACGGGTTTACTCAGGATCTGCTGAATACCCGCCATGCGTGCCTGTTCTGCAACACTGGAAATGCCCATGCCGGTGAGCATGATTTTCAGCAGGTTATCGTTCAGGGCGCTGTCTTCGCGGATTTTGCCGGCGAGTTGCAGGCCGTCCATAAACGGCATGTTCTGGTCGATCAGAATAATGTCATAGGGCTGGCGCAGGTTGCATTTGGTGCGCAGCATGGCGAGTGCTTCTTTACCGCCGTAGGTGGCATCGGCCTGCATACCCCAGCTGCGCGCATAACGCTGAATCACGGTGCGCAGTGTGCTGTTGTCATCCACGATCAGTATCGATAAACCCTGCAGAATATTTTCCTCCAGCTCAGAATGGGCGCGCTGTTGCAGGGGTTTGCCGTAGGGCAGGGTGAAACTGAAACGGCTGCCCTTGCCCGGGCTGCTTTCCACAAAAAAAGTGCCTCCCATAATTTCCACCAGTTTTTTACTCAGGCTTATGCCCATGTGCTGACTGCTGCTGAGGGGCTGACTGGCGCGCTGCAACAGGCGGCGTAATTCATCACGGTTGATGCCTTTGCCTGTATCGCGGATCTGGAAACTCAGGACATTCTGGCTGCCTTCGGCAACCTTGATGAGCAGTTCCACTTCACCAAATTCTGTGTAGTTCAGGGCATTTTCGAGTAAATCGCTGAGCACGGTTTGCAGGCGCAGGGGGTCGATTTCGATTTGCTCCGGCAGGGCATCGGCCATGTTGACCACCAGTTCCAGCCCTTTGGCGTTGGCGATGGGGCGGAATTTCTCCGAAACCTCTTCAATCAGGGGGGATAATTCCACCTGGCGTTTTTCCAGCTGCAGGCGCCCCTGGGCAATTTTGGCGAAATCACCAATGCGGTTGAGCATCAGCAGCATATCGCGCCCGGAACTCTGCACAGTGTCGACGTAATCCCGTTGTGTGGCACTCAGGCTGGTATCACCGAGTAATTCCGCCATACCCATTACCCCGTTCATGGGGGTACGCAGTTCATGGCTGAGCTTGCTGAGTAAATCCGTGCCCTGTTGCTGGTTGGCAGAGGGCAGATATTGCGGGCGTGAGGTGAAAAAACCGGATAACAAACTGAAGCTTACCAGCAGCACACATACCAGGGGCCAGAGCAGTTCCAGCAGCAGGGGCATTTCCGGCATGTTCTGCGGGCTGATGCTGTAAGCCTGTTGCCAGAGCAGGCAGGTGAGCAGAATTAATACCGCGAGGGCCTGGGCAATATTCTGCATCAGGGTTTTACGCAGGGTGTAGAGCGCAAACGGAATCACCACTAACCAGCTGTAGGGCAGGTTCATGGTGATCAGCAGCAGGCTTAACAGGGTCAGACTGAGGATGCTCAGGGCCACCTTGGAGTTGCGCAGGCTAAGGGGCGCGGAGGGTTTTTGCTGGCTGATGAGTAATAACAGCAGGGTAAATACCCAGGGCAGGTGCGGCAATAATTCATTCAGATTGATATTCAGCTGGTTAAACGGCAGGTGTAACAGCAGCTGGGATAAACATAACAGCAACATCACGATGGCGGTGTAGTGCCGGCTGTCGGGGCGGCTGTGCAGGGCAAACAGATGGGCGGCAAGCAGAATCAGCAGCATGCCCACACAGGCGCCTAACACCTGTTCGAAGGTCAGGATGCTGCGGGTGTATTGGGCAATATTACTCAGGCGCGGGTGCAGGGTGCGGGTCTGGGGGCTGCCCAAGCGCAGGTAAATCCATTCATTGGTATTGGCCGCAATCAGCAGTTCCATGCCCCGTTTGCCGGTGAGCAGGGTTTCTTTTTCATGGCCGGGCAGGCGTAACCAGGGGCCGTTCTGGCTCTGACTGTAAGCGGAAAATACCTGAAACGGGCCCTGTCCCAGGCTGAGCACCATAGGCATAGGGGTGTCATTGGGATTGATAATACGAAAGCGTAACCAATAACTGCGGCGGGGCTGGAGCACGGGTTTATTGGCAAGGGAGCTGAACTGACGGGGGCTGTTTTGTAACTGTGCCAGGCTCATGCTGAGATGATCGGCCTCCAGCCACTGGCCTATGCTGAGCAAGTCCACATCAAAAGCACCGTTGCTCAGTACCACGGCCCGATCCAGGGCAAATACCTGCTGGCTGAATAAGATCAGTACTGCACATAACAGCCGTGTCATGGGGCCCGTCCTTTTTACCACACAAATAAAGAGGGCCGCATATGCGGCCCTTGCAGTTTACTTCTGTTGCTCGCGGGCGATAGCGCGGTAGGCGATATCGTTGCGGAAGTAGACCTTGTTCCACTGGATCTGGCGGGTCAGTTCGTAGGCTTTCTGCTGGGCGGCGGTAACCGTCTCACCTAAGCCCACGGCACACAGTACCCGGCCACCGTTGGTCACAACCTGACCTTCGGCATTCAGTTTACTGCCAGCGTGGAAGACCTTGGCATCGGCGGCTGCTACAGCAGGCAGACCACTGATCACATCACCTTTGGCGAAATCGTTTGGATAACCACCGGCAGCCAGTACCACACCTACGGAGGCGCGGCTGTCCCACTTGGCTTCTTTACCGGCCAGTTTGCCATCCACTGCCGCAAGGCACAGTTCAACCATATCAGACTGCATACGCATCATGATCGGCTGGGTTTCAGGGTCACCAAAACGGCAGTTGTATTCGATCACTTTGGCCACGCCGTTTTTGTCGATCATCAGACCGGCATACAGGAAACCTGTGTAATCGTTACCTTCGGCCGCCATGCCTTTTACGGTTGGTTCGATAATTTCGCGCATGACACGGGCGTGTACGTCGGCGGTCACCACCGGGGCGGGGGAATAAGCACCCATACCACCTGTGTTCGGGCCGGTATCCGCATCACCGATGCGTTTGTGGTCCTGGCTGGTGGCCATGGCGACGATATTTTTGCCATCCACCATGACGATGAAACTGGCTTCTTCGCCATCTAAAAATTCTTCGATGACCACGCGGCAGCCCGCAGCGCCAAAGGCATTGCCGGACAGCATGTCTTTTACGGCGTCTTCCGCTTCCTGCAGGGTCATGGCCACGATCACGCCTTTACCGGCGGCTAAACCATCGGCTTTTACCACGATAGGTGCGCCTTTTTCACGCAGGTAAGCCAGGGCTGGCTCCACTTCGGTGAAGTTCTGGTAATCGGCGGTTGGGATTTTGTGGCGGGCGAGGAAATCCTTGGTGAAGGCCTTGGAGCCTTCCAGCTGGGCAGCGCCTTTGCGCGGGCCAAAACATTTCAGGCCACGCTCTTCAAAGTAGTTCACCACACCACCCACTAACGGGGCTTCCGGGCCAACGATGGTCAGACCTACGTTGTTCTGTTCAGCAAAATCCGCCAGTTCGGCAAAGGCCATGCTGTCGATTGCCACGTTTTCTAAACCTGGCTCAGTGGCTGTGCCGGCGTTACCGGGGGCAACAAACACTTTTTCAACTAAAGGGGATTGGGCTGCTTTCCAGGCCAGGGCGTGTTCGCGGCCACCGGAGCCAATAATCAGTACGTTCATGTAATCAAACTCCAAATTCTTGCGCTGAACGCTCAACGGGAGAAGGGAGATGCAAAGCGTTCAGCATCTCCCGTACAGCGTCTATCAGTGACGGAAATGGCGCATGCCGGTGAACACCATGGCAATGCCCGCTTCGTCGGCGGCGGCGATCACTTCGTTGTCGCGCATTGAACCACCTGGCTGGATCACAGAGGTGATACCGGCTTTGGCGGCGTTATCAATACCGTCACGGAACGGGAAAAACGCGTCGGAGGCCATCACGGCACCCTGTACCTGTAAACCGGCGTGTTCCGCTTTAATCGCGGCGATACGTGCAGAGTTCACACGGCTCATCTGGCCGGCGCCCACACCTACGGTCTGACGGTTTTTAGCGTAAACGATCGCGTTGGATTTCACGTATTTGGCGACTTTCCAGGCGAAAATCAGGTCGTGCATTTCAGCTTCAGTCGGAGCACGTTTGGTCACCACTTTGAGGTCTTCAGAGTGGATCATAGCGATGTCGCTGTCCTGCACCAGCAGGCCGCCGTTGACACGTTTGAAGTCAAACGCAGCCATGCGTGAACCGGACCACTCGCCACATTCGAGCAGACGCACGTTTTGTTTGCTGGCCACTACCTGACGGGCAGCTTCGCTTACGGTTGGCGCGATAATCACTTCCACAAACTGGCGCTCAACGATGGCTTGGGCGGTTTCAGCATCCAGCTCACGGTTAAAGGCGATGATGCCACCGAAGGCAGATTCCGGGTCGGTCTGGTAGGCCAGATCGTAGGCGGTTTTGATACCGTCGAGGGAAACAGCAACACCACAGGGGTTAGCGTGTTTCACGATCACACAGGCAGGTTTCACGAAGGATTTCACACACTCCAGCGCAGCGTCGGTATCGGCCACGTTGTTGTAAGAAAGCTCTTTACCCTGCAGTTGTTTGGCGGTGGCAACGCTTGGCTCTTTAGCCTGTGCTTCCACGTAAAAAGCCGCTTTCTGGTGCGGGTTTTCGCCGTAACGCATGTCCTGGGCTTTGATGAACTGGGTATTGAAGGTGCGCGGGAAAATCAGGCGGTCTTCGGTGGACAGTTCTTCTTTGGACTGGTCGATGGTGCCTAAGTAGTTGGCGATCATACCGTCGTAAGCGGCGGTGTGTTCGAAGGCTTTGAGGGCCAGATCAAAACGGGTTTTGTAGCTGGTGCCTTTGTTTTCATCCAGCTCTTTGATGATGCCGGCGTAATCGCTGGCGTTCACCACAATGGCCACGTGGGCGTGGTTTTTGGCAGCGGAGCGCACCATGGTCGGGCCGCCGATGTCGATGTTTTCAATCGCCAGGGGCAGGTCACAGTCAGGGCGGGCAACGGTGGCCGCAAATGGGTAGAGGTTCACGACGACCATATCAATCGGGTTGATGCCGTGTTGCTGCATAACCGCTTCATCCTGACCACGACGGCCTAAAATACCGCCGTGAATTTTCGGGTGCAGGGTTTTAACACGGCCATCCATCATTTCCGGGAAACCAGTGTAATCGGACACTTCCACCGCAGGGATGCCCTGGTCGCACAATAATTTGTAGGTACCACCTGTGGACAGAATTTCCACACCACGGTCAGAAAGGGCACGGGCAAATTCAACAATGCCGGTTTTGTCTGAAACGCTGATTAATGCGCGACGAATAGGAGTTACGGTCATAGTGCTCGATATCAGTTAGCTAAACGAAAATTGAAAGAGTCTGGTGCTGATTACAGCATGCCAAATTGTTTCAGCTTTTTGCGTAAGGTACCGCGGTTCAGACCGAGCAGCACGGAGGCCTTGGTCTGGTTGTCCTTGGTATAACGCATGACGACTTCCAGCAAAGGTGCTTCAACTTCGGATAACACCATGTTGTAAACGTCAGTCACGGGCTGGCCGTCGAGTTGGGCAAAATAATTTTCCAATGCTTTTTCAACACTGTCGCGCAGTGTCTGGTTGTGCGGTGCTGGTACTGGTTGTACTTCAGCTTCATTGGACTGTGGGTTATTTACCGCAGATGCTTCTTGCGTACTCATGCAGCTTGGTCCTTCCCCAAAAGGTTATTAAAAAAAGTGGTTATTAATTCACGTTGTTCCGTTGCCGATTCCAACCGGTTAAATGCACTGCGCATTTCCTTGTTGTGATCGTGCGCCTGCAAATACCACCCGACGTGTTTCCGGGCGATGCGGACACCTAAATAGTCACCATAAAAAGCATGGAGACCCTCTACATGGCCGCTCAAAATCGTCTGCACTTCTTTTAAATCCGGAGCCACCATTTTTTCACCCGTTGCCAGGTAGTGGTTGATCTCGCGGAATATCCACGGGCTGCCCTGGGCGGCCCGGCCGATCATAATGCCATCGGCACCTGTGTATTCGAGCACGTGTCTGGCGAGCTCCACACTGGTGATATCACCATTGGCAATCAGGGGTATGCCAATTTCCTGTTTAATGCGTTTGATGGTCTCGTATTCCGCCGGGGCTTTATAACCACAGGCGCGGGTACGGCCATGCAGGGTCAGGGCTTGTATGCCGCATTCTTGCGCCAGGTTTGCGACCCGGCTGATATTGCGGTTGTCCATGTCCCAGCCGGTGCGGGTTTTGAGGGTGACGGGCACATTCACTGCACCGACTACCGCCTGCAAAATATCACGCACCAGAATTTCATCTTTCAGCAGGGCTGAGCCTGCTGCTTTGTTGCATACTTTTTTGGCCGGGCAACCCATGTTGATGTCGATAATCTGGGCGCCCTGGGCAACGTTTTGTTGCGCTGCTTCAGCCATCATTTCCGGATCACCCCCGGCAATCTGCACCATGATAGGTTCAGCTTCACCGTCGTGGTCGAGGCGGAATTTGCTCTTGTTGCTGTTCCACAAACGCACGTCACTGGTGACCATCTCCGACACCACCAGGCCCGCGCCTAACTGGCGGCATAACTGGCGGAAAGGACGATCGGTAACACCGGCCATCGGCGCCAGTACCACGGGATTATCGATACGATAAGGGCCGATGTTGAACATGTCCGTGACCTGTTGTTCATTTTTTGTGCGACAAGGGGCGGGTATCATACTCGTAAAGGCATGAGGGTAAAAGGCTTGACAGGTGAAGTTTTGAACGTTTTTTGCACCCCTTTTACGGGGTGCGCGCTGTGGCCTTATTGGGCCAGATAGGTGACCTGATAACTGCTGGCCTGTTCACCGGGGTCCTGAATTTCCAGGGCGATGTGGATAGGTACCTGGGGTGGCATCATGCTCATGCCTGCGGCCTCACCGGCGAGATATTCCCGCGGGCTGAAGGTGCGGCTGGCAATCACGTTGCCCAGACGGTTGGTGAAACTCAGGTTCACCAGGGGAAAGGGTTGCTCAAAAATTGCGCTGTTCACAAACAGAATATCCACGGTCAGGGCATCGGCAAATTTAGGATGGGAGCTGACCTGCGGACTGGCGGTGCTTTTGATTTTGCGCACATCGGCAATCGGTGGCATCTGGCAGCCAATGGTGTCGCATACCAGGGTATACCAGGGGCGGTATTTGGGATGCCCGGCATACTGTTCAAAATTAAAGTAAGTGACCTGCACCACTAATAACAGGGCGCTGAACAGGCTGAGCCCAGCGAGTATGTAACGCTGGCGTTTGCTGTGTGGTGCGCGGATCTGTAACTCAATGGGTGCCGCTTTGATATTGGCTATGCCTGCCGGCAGGCCAAGGTTGTTATCCAGGCTGGCCGGTTGTTGGCTGCGCACCTGGGGCGCGGCAGGTTTGGCCGGCTGTTTCAGAAATGCGAGTGGATCTTCCTCTTCGGGTTCATCATCGTTGAGCAGGGCTTCTGCCCAGGCGTCATCGTCGCTTTTCTGTTTGTTGCGGATGCGGTCGTTTTTATCAATATCACTGAAAAATCCGGTATCTTCATGGGAGATATTCAGGGATAAAAATTCTTCATTCAGATCATGTTCCATGCCGCGGTCGGCTTCATGGTCATCCAGCAGCAGCTCATCATCCAGTTCGGCATGGTCGTGAATCAGGAAATCATCCTGCTCGGCGGCACTATTTTTAGCCGCCTGCGCCGGTGTTTCAGTGAACATATCCTGGGTCAGGTCATCTTTCTGGGGGGCCGCCTGGGGTTCCGGTTCTTCCAGGAAATAATCACTCGCCCGGAAGACATGCAGGCAGGAGCCGCAGCGTACCGCGCCGCGCGCAACCTTAAGCTGCGCATCGGAGACACGGAAACTGGTTTCACATTTTGGACATTGCGTAATTCGTGGCGAGTTCATGATTTTATAATTGTTAGAATTTTGACCGATTATACCCGTTTACGTCCGCTGATGCGTACCCAATCGCCTTCTACGGCCACAGGGTCAAGCTCATATTCATCTTCATAGGCGGCAAGAATTTCTTCTGCCTGCTCACGCAGTATGCCGGAGAGAATTAAATCCCCGCCCGGACGCACATAGGCGCTGATGGATTTTTTTAGGGCCACCAGGGGGCCGGCGAGAATATTCGCCAGTACCACATCGGCCTGATACACAGGGGCGTTTTCCGGCAGGAATACACGGTATTTATCTTCGCCGATCTGGTTACGCTCTGCGTTGCTGCGTGTCGCAATTAAGGCTTGTGGGTCGATATCAATGCCGAGCATATTTGCGCCACCGAGTAACAGGGCGGCAATACCCAGGATGCCGGAGCCACAGCCAAAATCGACGATGGTTTTGTTTTCTAAATCCTGCCCGTCTAACCACTGCAAACATAAAAAGGTGGTGGGGTGGGTGCCGGTACCAAACGCCAGACCCGGGTCGAGCATCAGGTTAACTGCTTTGGCATCCGGTACTTCACGCCAGCTCGGGCAGATCCACAGACGCTCACCACACTGGATGGGGTGGAAGTTATCCATCCACTCACGTTCCCAGTCTTTGTCTTCTACCAGTTCCACTTTGTAGTGCGGGAAATCCGTGCCGTTTTCACTTTTATACAGTTCAGCCAGCTGGGCCATCTGTTCGGCCAGGGGGGAAATCGCATCAAACAGGGCGATTACCTGGGTATAACTCCACAGCGGGGTGGTGCCCAGTTCCGGCTCATAAATGGGCTGGTCTTCACCATCACGCAGGGTCACGGCCAGTGCACCTATGGCTAACAGCAGATCCTCGATTTCTTCGGCCTGCTCGGGGGTGGTATCAACGATGGTTTGAATCCAGGGCATCAGTTTTCCAACTTCTTGTGTAAATAGTGGATGCTCACGCCTCCACGCATAAAATCGCTGCTGCGCATCAGGTTCTGCTGTAACTGGGTGTTGGTGCGTATGCCTTTGATGATCAGCTCGTCCAACGCCTGGCGCATGCGCAGTATGGCCTGTTCGCGGTTATCGCCGTGGCAGATGATTTTGGCCACCAGCGAGTCGTAATAAGGGGGCACACTATAGCCACTGTACAGATGAGAATCCACCCGTATGCCGGGGCCGCCGGGGGCATGGAAGAGATTGACCAAGCCCGGGCTGGGTATAAAAGTTGTGGGGTCTTCGGCGTTGATGCGGCACTCCAGGGCGTGGCCGCGCATTTCAATCTCACTTTGTTTGAAGGCGAGCTTTTTGCCCATGGCGATATTCAGCTGGGCACGCACGATATCAATGCCGGTAATCATTTCCGTCACCGGGTGCTCGACCTGAATACGGGTATTCATTTCGATGAAATAAAACTCGCCGTCTTCGTATAAAAATTCAAAGGTGCCCGCGCCGCGGTAACCCATATCCACACAGGCTTTGACACAACGTTTGGCAATAGCATTACGGGCTTTGGCATCTATGCCGGGGGCAGGGGCTTCTTCGATTATTTTCTGATTACGGCGCTGCACTGAGCAGTCGCGGTCGCCGAGGTGCACCGCATTGCCCTGGCCATCGGCGAGAATCTGGATTTCGATATGCCGCGGGTTTTGCAGGTATTTTTCCAAATAAACCTTATCGCTGCCAAACGCCGCTTTGGCTTCCGCCTGGGTCACATATACCGCATTTAACAGGGCTGCTTCGCTGTGCACCACACGCATGCCACGTCCACCGCCTCCGGCGGCGGCTTTAATAATCACCGGATAACCGATTTTTGCAGCGGTTTTCAGGGTTTTATCGTTGTTGTCATCCAGCGGGCCGTCGGAGCCCGGCACAGTGGGCACACCAATTTTTTGCATGGCATGGCGGGCGGAAATTTTATCGCCCATCAGGCGGATCACATCTGCGGTGGGGCCAATAAAGGTAAAACCGGAGCGTTCCACCTGTTCGGCAAAATCGGCATTTTCCGCTAAAAAACCATAACCTGGGTGGATGGCCGTGGCGTCGGTGACTTCGGCGGCGCTGATAATAGCGGGGGTATTTAAATAACTTTTGGCGGATTCATTGGGGCCGATGCACACGGATTCATCGGCCATGCGCACATGCATTAAATCCCGGTCGGCAAGGGAATGCACGGCGACGGTACGTATGCCCATTTCCCGGCAGGTGCGTAAAATCCGCAGGGCAATTTCCCCGCGGTTGGCGATCACCACTTTGTCGACTTTACGGCTCATACAATGGTCATCAGGGGCTGATCAAATTCCACCGGCTGGCCGTCTTCCACGAGTATGGCCTCAAGGGTGCCACTTTTATCGGCGGTAATCTGATTCATCATTTTCATGGCTTCAATGATGCACAGTACATCCCCGGCTTTGACGCGCTGCCCAATTTCCACAAAGGGGGGGGAGCTGGGTGAGGGGGCTTTGTAAAAAGTCCCCACCATAGGCGCACGCAGAATATGCCCTGTGGTGGTATTACAATCCTGCGGCTGGGGCTCGGGGGCAATATCACTGTTTTTAACCACCACAGGTGCAGCTGTAACCTGTGTTGCCTGGGGAGCCAGGCGTGATAAATAAATCCGGCTGTCACCTTCACTCACTTCGAGTTCAGTGAGGTCGGACTTTTCCATCAGGGCGATAATTTTTTCAAGCTGCTTTAAATCCACGGTTTATCCTTTTTGCTGTTGGGCAATGAGGTTCATGGCGGAACTCAGGGCTAACTCATAACCCTGGGTGCCCAGACCACAGATAACCCCCACCGCCACATCGGAAAAATACGAGTGGTGGCGGAAGGCCTCGCGTTTGTGCACGTTGGAAATATGAATTTCGATAAAGGGAATGGCCACACCCAGCAGGGCATCACGCAATGCCACGCTGGTATGGGTGAAAGCAGCGGGATTAATAATGATGAAATCAATGCCTTCATGGCGCGCCGCATGGATACGTTCAATCAGTTCGTATTCCGCATTGCTTTGTAAATATTGCAGATGATGGCCGGCTTTTTTGGCCTGCTCAAATAAACGCTGGTTAACGTCTTCCAGGGTATCGGCGCCGTAAATACCGGGTTCACGGGTGCCTAATAAATTCAGATTCGGGCCGTGTAAAACTAAAATGGATGCCATGCTGTAAAAGCCTGTGAATTAAGCGGGTGGCAAGAGTGTGCCCCATGCTGAGCGTGGCTGTAAAGCTGGCCTGCGGCAATAACGGCCGCAGGGGAAAATAAAGGCGGGAATTTATTCCTGATCCACAAACAACTGCACATTATTGCGCCCGTTTTTCTTGGCGTGGTACAGGGCCTGGTCGGCTTGCTCGACCATTTTTTCATCATTGCTGCCATTAAAACCGGCAATGCCGCAGGAAAATGTCACATTAAAACCGCCCGTGTCGGCGCTGTGCTCCAGTTTGCCAAAACCTTCGCGAATCGTGTTGAGCAGGTGCAAGGCATCTTCTTCACGGGTATTGGGTAATACCAGGGCAAATTCTTCCCCGCCATAACGGCCGATCACATCGGTTTTACGCAGGCGCTGTTTGAGAAATAACGACAATGCGCCGATGACTTTATCGCCCACCGGGTGGCCATAGTTGTCATTAATTTTTTTAAAAATATCGATATCCACCATACAAAATACCAGGGGCTGTTTTAATTCCCGGGCAATGGCCTGGGCCTGATGTAAACGCTCCAGGGTATGGGTGTGATTAAACAGGCCGGTAAGGCTGTCGCGCACGATCAGATTTTTTAAAGCCCGCGCGCGCTGGCCGCGGTTCTGAACCGTGGCAACCAGATGGTGCGGGTCCACGGGTTTGGTGAGGAAATCGTCCCCGCCCTGGCTCATGGCGGCGAGCTGTTTTTTACGGTCTTCTTCGCCGGATAAATAAATAATCGGCAGGTTGATGTATTCCGGCTGCTGGCGGATAACCGCCGCCAACTCCATGCCGGTGCAGCCCGGCATGTACATGTCCATTACTATCATTTCCGGATTAAAACGCTGGATCGCGTCGAGCACATCCAGCGGGTCATTAATCACATGGGTAATCATGCCCGCTGCGTTCAGCGCCCGTTCGGCATATAAAGACTGGCTGCGCGAATCATCCACCACCAGCACTTTAAACGGGTCATCCGGCAGATGGTGGGTGATTTTATCCACACTGCGGATTAACTGGCTGATATTCGGATTGGGGAAAAAACGCACGCCCCCCGCACGGCTGGCGCGCAAACGGGTGGTGATATCCGTTTTCTGCTGGGCGCTGACAAAAATCACCGGCAGCGGTTCGTGGCGGTTTTTCTGCAGTTGTTCGATTAAATCCAGCCCGGCGTTCTGGTTGCTGAAATCCACATCCACCACCAGACAACTGGGCAGGCGGGTGCTGCAGGCATGCAACAGGGCCTCAGGGCTTTCCACCACCACGGCATCAATACTGAAATAACGCATCTGCTCGCTGGTTTTTTCGGCGATATCCGGGTCAATCGCCAGGTACACAGGTTTACGCAGGGGGATAGTTTTTTCCGCAGGGCGGCTGGCATCATCGCGGCGCTGGGCGGTTTCGCCGAGGGCGTTAATCAGCATGGCCAGTTCGGTGATTTGTTTGCTGCTGGCGGGCTCGCTGGCTGCGCGGATTTGTTTAATGATTTCTTCGATTTTCATGGCCTTACGCAATTGCATATCGGCCTCAAAACGCGCCGCCTGGCGCAGCAGTTTTTCATTGGCCCGTTCGAATTCATCGAAGCTGGCCGCATCCCACTTTAATTCATTCAATAAACGCCAGCGGTCCAGCAGATTGCGGACCTGATTCGCCACCCGGCTGGCGAAGTGCCGGCGCAGGGCTTCGTGGGCGGACTCTTGTTCGGTATGGCTCATCACCGCGACCTTGTGGACAGGGTTCCCCTAACTTTAGCAGGGGCATCGGGTAATGCTGTCTATAGTTAGTGAGATTTGGTCACAGAATGTGAATGACGTGTCGCTACCGGGTTTGCTGATGAGTCTGATGTCCCTCGTGTGGGCGGCCGATGCCATGCACCGCGTGGTGACACCCGATATGCTGCAGCTGGCCCTGAGCCGTTATGGCAGCGCAGGTGAGCAGCGCATCGAACACTGGGGGCTGTTTATGGCAACGGCCGATGCCTTAAGCGAGGGCGAAAAACTCGAGCGCACCAATGCGTTTTTTAACCGTGAGGTACAGTTCCGCAGCGATAAAGAACTCTGGCAGCGCGAAGATTACTGGGCCACGCCGCTGGAATCCTTAGGCCGCCAGCAGGGGGATTGCGAAGATTTTGTCATCGCCAAGTATTACACCCTGTTAACCCTGGGTGTGGCTGAAGAAAAACTGCGTATTACCTATGTTAAAGCCCTTAAACTCAATCAGGCCCACATGGTGCTGAGTTATTACGCCACACCGGGCAGTGAACCTGTCATTCTGGATAATCTGATTAATACTATTGAAAGGGCTTCAAAACGTACCGACCTCGCGCCGGTTTACAGCCTTAACAGCGCGGGCATGTGGCTGGAACGCGCTAAAGGCGGTAGCCTGCGGGTAGGTGACCCTAACCGCCTCGACATGTGGGCCGATTTAAAAAGCCGTATGCAGGAGCAGGGCATGATATTCATACAGGACGTCAAATGAGCATTCGCCGCCGCCTTTTTATCTACCTCGCCGTGTTATTCAGCCTGTTATTACTGGGTAATTTGCTGCTGAATATTCACAACCTTAAACAGCATTTCAGCGAGCAGTTACAGGCCCGCGCCACGGAAACCGGCACCACCCTCGCCCTGGCCTTAACCACGGTTGCCGGGCAAAAAGACCGTGCCGCCATGCAATCCATGCTGGATGTGGTGTTCGACCGGGGTTTTTACCGGCATATACGTTTTGATTTTGTGGATGGCAGCGCCGCCCTGGAACGCACCGCCGCGCCGGAACAGGAACCTTACGCGCCGCTGTGGTTTAAGCACCTTTTGCCCTTACCCCATTCACAAAGCCAAACCTTTGTGAATCAGGGCTGGCTGCAACTCGGTGAATTAACCGTCGTGGTGCACCCTGCTTTTATTTACCGGGATTTATGGCGCATGGTGCGCGCCGAATTTGCCTGGTTTGGCATGATGCTGCTGGTATCGCTCTATGGTTTGCGCTGGATACTGTTTTTTGCCTTTAAACCCCTGTCAGGTTTAACCACCCTCACCGATAAAATTGCCGAGCAGGATTTTTCCGCCACAGCGCCTTTGCACCATGTGAAAGAATTAAAACCCTTAACCCGCGCCTTAAATAATATGCAGCAGCGCCTGGCGCTGTTATTCCGCGAGCAAACCCAGCAACTCAGCCGCCTGCAGCGTGAAACCCAAACCGATGCCCTGACCGATTTACCCAACCAGAATGCCTGGCAATTATTTTATGAAAACCTCATCACCGAAGAGGGTTTTATGCAGGGCTTTGTTATGGAAGTCAGCCTGCTCAATTTACAGGACATCAATTTAAATCAGGGCAAACGGGCCGGTGATGACGCGGTGAAAAAACTCGCGCAGCGCATTGAAATCTGCAACAGCCAGATACAAATGAGCGCCTATATCTGCCGTTACCAGGGTGGCAGTTTTTTAGGTTTTGTGGCGGCGCACCATCTGGATGAAAACGACATGCGCGCCTTCCTTGAAACCCTTGCCGAACCCAGCGTGCTGGCGGTTGCTTACCCCCTGGCCGCACCACAACCCTTTGACTGGATCATGGCCCAGCTGCACTGCACCAAAGAAGAGGCCCTGCGCCAGCATAAACGCGCCCTGTTAAGCGCCGATAACCCCCTCGGCAGCCTGTTACCGGCGGATGCCAAACAACGCGAAATATACCTGCAGCATTTAATTGATCAGGGCGCATTAAGCCTCTGGCAACAGCCATTATTTGATCGCAACAAACATATTTTGCAGCGCGAAATACTCTGCCGTTTAAATATCGAAGGCCAGGTATTAAATGCCGCAGAATTCTGGCCCCAGGTAAAAGCCTCGGGTTTAACCGCCGAATTCGACTGCGAAGTGTTAACCCAGTGGCAGGCCTTGGGTAATCAGGGGGATTGGGTGGTGAATATCGCCATCGAAACCCTGCTGGACGCCGATTTTATGAGCTGGCTGAAACCCTGGTTAAAACAGCATCACTGCGCCGCCCAGCTGATTTTTGAAATGCCCGAAACCGTGTGGCTGAATTTAAGCGACAGCCAACGCAACCTGTTGCGTGAATTGCAACAACTGGGCATTCGTTTTGGCATAGACCGCGCCGGTTTTGCCCAGGGCGGGTACGATTACCTCACCGAGTTATTACCCTACCACATTAAACTCGACCGGCGTTTTGCACGCAGCATCCACGAGCGCCCCGAAAACCGCTTTTTTGTGCAGGCCCTGTTAAGCATCTGCCACAGCCAGGGCATTAAATGTTTTGTGGAAGGGGTGGAGCAACACGCCGAATACGATGTGGTGTGCAGCCTCGGGGTGGATGGTGTGGGCGGATATTATCTGGCGCGGCCCTGTGAATTAAACCTCTGAGGCAAGATTTGCCCATCGCATGTTATACTCGGGCAAATTTTGTGGAGTTTGCACATGCGTATTTCTGTTTTATTCGCCCTCATCTTACTTTGCCTGCCGGTACACGCCGGTTTAATTCTTGAAGAAGGTTACGTGCGTGGCCTGCCACCTGGGCAAAATAATACCGCCGCATTTCTCACCCTTAAAAATACCGGCAGCAAAACCCTGTGGATTACCGCCGCGCAAAGTGATGTCGCGCAAAGCGCCGAATTACACCAGCACAGCATGTCGGCCAGTGGTGTCATGAGCATGTCCGCCGTGGGCGAAATTACCATACCCGCCGGGCAACGTTTTACCTTTGCCCCCGGTGGTTACCACATTATGTTATTCGGCCTGCACCACCCGCTGCGCAGTGGCGACATGGTTAAACTGGATTTAACCGCGGGTGATGGCACAGTATTTCATTTTCAATTACCTGTGGTCAGCGTGCTGGATGAAAAACCCGCCGCGGCCCACCAGCATTAATTAACGGGTTTAAACTATGGCAGATAAATTATCCTCCCTGTTTGATACCGACTGGCCACTCAAAACCCTGATTGCCCTGCTGGCACTTTATTTAGGTGGCGCGTTTTTTATCGGCCTTTATTGGAACAGTGAACCGGACCCCTTCAACGTTGCCGAAGTGGCCGCGCAAAGCGCCGAAGCCAACCACGAGCAACAAACCGTGGGTTATACCAGCACTACCACCTTAATTAAGCTGGGTGATATTTTATTGCACAAACCCGGCGGTTATTTAACTAACGACGTCACCCCACCGGGTGTATGGCTGGATAATATCCCTAATTGGGAATTTGGCGTGCTGGTGCAAATCCGTGATTTTGCCCGCGCCATGCGCCGTGATTTTGCCCGCTCACAAAGCCAGTCCACCGAAGATGCGGATATCGCCCTCGCCGAGCCTTTATTTAATTTTGATAATAATTCCTGGGCGGTGCCCGATACCGAAGGTGAATACGCCCGCGCCCTGGTATTAATGGAAAAATACCGTCAGCGCCTGACCGCCAGCACAGAACCACGCGCACAATTTAATGCCCGTGCCGACAACCTCGCCAACTGGCTGCAGGATGTGCAAAGCCGTTTAGGTTCACTCAGCCAGCGCCTCAGCGCCAGCGTAGGTAAAAAACGCATCAACCTCGATTTAAACAGCATATTGCAGCCCAAAACCGGCGAAGAGGGCGATGAAGATTTCGAAAGCAAAACCCCCTGGACCCAAATCGACGACGTATTTTACGAAAGCCGCGGCAGCGCCTATGCGTTAATTCATTTATTAAAAGCCGTGGAAGTGGATTTTGCCGATGTACTGCGCAGCAAAAATGCCCTGTTAAGCCTGCGCCAGATAATTCGCGAATTAGAAGCCACCCAACAGACAGTCTGGTCACCAGTGGTTTTAAATGGCTCAGGTTTTGGATTATTTGCCAACCACTCATTGGTGATGGCGTCCTATATCACCCGCGCCAATGCGGCGATGATGGAACTGCGCGAATTATTGCAGAAGGGGTAAGGGAATAAAAAAACCAAAGGCCTGGAAACAGGCCTTTGGTTTTTTTGGGGATGAGGTTTTAGGTTTGTAACGATTAAGCTAACGGGCGGCCAAAAGCGTAGCTTTTGGACGTCCAGCGAACGAAGTGAGCGACAGTTGAGCGCATTGTTAGAGGGCTATACATATTCAACTGCTTTTCCTAGTGGTGCGTAGCCGTAGATGCGATAGCCGCTCTCGACTTTTTCACCCGGCAAATGAATTTTTGAAATTTCTTTGTGCACGGCTAATTCTTGCTCATGCGAGATAACTTGGATGTCGATCCACTCGATTGCAGCATAGTCACAGCTCTGAAAGTGGTAGAACCACTCTCCGTCCCATGCAGAGATATAACCATTTTCTACACAGCAGGTACGCCATTTAGGCGCTTTGTCGCCTAGCTGGTACATGGCTAGTCGAAGTTCATTCCACTTCGTATTGTTCATCAGGGCGATGAGTTCCATGAAGCCCTCTAACAGTTTTATTCATGCGCATGCGCGCTTTTCCATTTCGACAGGCTCAAAAAAACGACCTATCCCTTTGATTTAATTGAAAACACCACCCCTGATTTTTCGTAGGGTTCCCGGCAAAACGCGCATGCGCGTTAACTTAGCCGGTGGTGCGCGTTAACTCGGCACACCTTGTTAAAAACTGCCAGATTTTCAGGCGGTTACACTACCAGCGGCGGTGAAAGCGCGCAATGTCAGCGGGCAAAACACGCATTCAATAGGCTGTGTAAAAT
>JACKOM010000021.1 GCA_024234265.1 Oceanospirillaceae bacterium | reverse complement strand
GGAAGGTGCGTTTGAGGAAATGAAACAGCTTTCCAAAGGTGACAGCCGCACTTTGGATATTTCCGGCATGAGCCATGAAAAAATTGAAAAATCCTGCGGTATTCAGTGGCCCTACCGTGAGAGCGACAGCAGCGCCGGTGAAACCGTAGTGAAGGGCAATCCACGTTTATACAGCGACGGTAAATTCCAGACCTACGATGGCAAAGCCAATTTAATTGCTCTGCCATTTATTAATAACAATGAAGTGCCCTGTGACGATTACCCGTTCTGGATGAACTCCGGCCGCGTAGTGGAACATTTCCACACCCGTACCCGTACCGGCAAAATCGGTAATATGAATAAATACAGCCCAACCCCGTATATGGAAATGAACCCGGATGCGGCAGCGGAATTAGGCGTAGCGCATATGTCCTATGTGCGTATTGTCAGCCGCCGTGGTGATGCCGTGGTGATGGTGCAGTTAACCCAGCGCGTGCCCCGCAACATGGTATTTATTCCGTTCCATTATCACGATTGTGTGAACCGGGTTTCTTTAGGTTTGCTTGATCCCCATTCCCGTCAGCCTGCGTTTAAACAATGTGCGGTGCGCATTGAACAGGTTGATCAGAAACTCGCGGCGCAACTCAATGCCGAACGCCGTACGTATTAAGGGGTGCAGAATATGAATGAAAAAGTGAAAAACACTAACAGCACATTATTTACCGATGCGGCTGCAAATAATGCCCAGGGTAAAGCCGCTTTTTATGATGCCACTGTCACTGCGCCGTTAAATCCGGCCGGTGTTAAAACACCGGGTAAACCTGCGGTGGAAATCGGCCTGCGCGAAGATAATATGACGGGCTTACAAAAAGCCCTGCGTAAATATAACCCCTGGTTTATTGCGCGTAATTATCTCGATACCTTAGGTACGGATAACAGCGACCTTGATTCAACCCCGCGCCCGATTTTTGAAGTGCGCCCCGGTGAACGTGATTACGCCAAATTAAATGACCCTGTGGTATTTGATGCCAACCGTTATGGCACCAAAATCGATTTATTGGATATTTCCCCTGTGCCATTGCAGGTGGGCCGCTCATTAGAAATTAACGGTAACCCATCGGTGGGCACAAACCCGAACCGTAATAAACAACACGGTTTCCATTTTACAGCCGATAATTGCATTGGTTGTCACGCCTGTGAAGCCGCCTGCTCGGAAAAAAATAATAACCCGGCGCACTTAGCATTCCGCTCCGTGGGTTATGTGGAAGGGGGTTCCTACCCTGACTACAAACGTATGAATATTTCCATGGCCTGTAACCACTGTGATAACCCCGTGTGTATGAAAGGCTGCCCGACCAAGGCCTATACCAAACACGCGGAATACGGTGCCGTATTGCAGGATCCGGAAACCTGTTTTGGTTGTGGTTATTGCACCTGGGTATGCCCGTACAATGCACCGCAGCTTGATCCGATTGAGGGTAAGGTTTCCAAATGTAATATGTGTGTGGACCGCCTCGAAGTGGGTTTAAAACCTGCGTGTGTTTCCGCGTGCCTAGGTAATGCGCTGAACTTCGGTGTGATTGAAAATACCCCGGAAAACCGCGAGCAGATTAAAACCAGTATTCCGGGTTTCCCTGATCCGTCGATCACCAACCCGAATATCCGTTTTCAGCAGACTAAAACCCTGCCCAACGAAATGGCCCGTACCGACAGCATGCCACTGAAATACCACAAAAATGCCGATGGCAGTTTCCGTACCGTGGTGGATGAAAAAGCCGGTAAAAAAGTTTCCTGGAATTTAAAACGCTTAAGCAGCCGTGAAAACCCATTGGTGATTTTCACCCTGTTTACCCAGGCCGCGATGGGCGCATTTATTATGCTTTACCTAGGGAATTTATTTGGTGTGCAGAGTCTGCAGGCTGTAACCAACAGCGTGGTGTATTTACCCCTGTTAATTGTGCTGGCCGCATTACAGGCAACAGGTTTAGTGTTATCCACTATGCACCTGGGTAAACCTATGCGTTTCTACCGCGGTTTTAATAACCTGCGTTATTCCCCAGTGAGCCGTGAGGCGTTAGGTGTGGCGTTGTTTTTTGCAGGTTTAAGTGCCTTTACCGGCATCGCCCTGTTAAAACAATTATTGGTTTATCTGGCGGCTGGCAGCGCGGATTTATTCAGTGCATTAAATGTGGCAAAACATTCTGCCGCAGGTTTTGCGATTGTGTGTGGTCTCACGGGTTTGTACTGGATGTACCGCAGTTACCGCATTCCTGCACGCCCATTCTGGAACCACTGGCAGGTGGCGAGCAGTTTCTTCGGTACTATGTTCAGTTTTGGCAGTATCGTGTTGGCCGTGATTGGTGTGCCTGCTTTATTACTGGCCGGTGAAAATTACGTGCAGTTATTACAAATCACCAGCGCTTTGGCGGCATTAGGTTTAGTGATTGAAGGTGCAGGTTTAATGGCCCACGCTAAAGATATGAATATCGAAAGTGGTGAAGGCGCCGCTGCCCACTACGTGCAGCAAACCACCTTTGGCAAAACCTATATTCTGCGTAATATTCTGCTGGCTGCCGGTGCCCTGAGTTTTGCTGTTGTGGCATTACTGCTGAATGGCTCACTGGCTGGTTTAATTGTGGCTGCGCTGACTGCCCCCGTGGTGATGCTGAGTTTATTTGCCGGCCGTGCCCTGTTTTATATTCTGGTGATTCCAACCACCATGCCGGGTGCTTTCTTCTGGAAAAATAAAGGTTTCGAAGAACACGCCCGTGATGTGGGCCTGGCGGATATGCCACAGGTGGGTGTAGTACCAAGCTGTCACCTGCATTAAGTTTTAAACAGGCCCTGTGGGTAGCTTCACCTGCCTGTGGGGCCTTTTTTTCCGGTTAAGAAGTGAACCATGACATTAAATGAACTGCTGAATAAAACCTGTTTAATTGGTTTAACTTACCTCAACACTCAAGGTGATGAATTAAAACAGGCCCAGTACGCCGGCACAGTGGTGGCGGTGGATGCCGAAGAAGGCATTACCATTGAGCTTTTTGCCCTGCAGGAAGGGCAGGCAATGCGCCCTAAATTTCATTTGCCACCTTCACTGGATGCCTGGTTTGTGGCGCCTAAGGGCCATTACAAAAATGCGGCGTTTAAAATTGATATTGAAAACCCGGATTATTTTGTCACCTGGGATGTGGTCAAGAAAAAAGACGATACCGCTGAAGGCCAGCAGGAGTGGTGGGAATGGCACCCGCGCACAGCGGCGCCGAGTGTTAATTGATGGATAATGCGCACCAATAAAAAACCGGCTGAGGCCCACTGCTGTCCCACAGTTTGACGTAACCACAAAAAAGCCTGAACCCCGCGTGTTATTCTGACGTTTCCACACAGCAGACAACACAAGGAGTTCAGGCTTTGTCGCATTCTAACACTGCCTTCCACCAACTACTCAAACCTGTTGTGAGACATGAATTTGAAAATCTCGCACAACAGCATCATACAGGGCAAAAACTTCGCTCAGCTTCCCGCTGGGATCAATTCATTGGCATGGCCATGGCACAACTCTCCGGCCGCCAAAGTTTGCGGGATATTCAGGCCAACCTGCAGGCGCAGCGCCACAAACTCTACCATCTCGGTGCCAAACCCATTGCCCGCTCAACCCTGGCAAGAATGAACGAAAAACAACCCGCGGAGCTGTATCAGAACCTGTTCGGAAAATTATTAACCCATTGCAAAAACATGCCGGGAAAACATAAATTCCGCTTTAAAAATCCACTCTATTCCCTGGATGCCAGCGCCATTGATTTATCACTGAGTGTGTTTCCTTGGGCTGCACACCGTGACGATACCGCCAACGTCAAACTCAGTGTGGGGTTAAATCACGGCACATTGATTCCTGAATTTGTTGCGTTAAGCGATGGTCAGGAGAACGACATGGTTAAGGGACGTGAATTTCATTTCCCAAAAGGCAGCATTGTTGCGTTTGATAAGGGTTATATGGATTACGAATGGTTCGCAAATCTTACAAAACAAGGGGTTTTCTTCGTTACCCGCCTACGCAGCAATGCGGTTTTTACAGTCACAAAGAGTTACTCAGCCAATCCTGTGCACGGGATATTAGCTGATCAGGATATTCAGTTCAGCAGCGCCCATGCGGAGAAACGCGGAGTACCCGCGTTGCGGCGAGTGGTGTATCACTGCCATGAAACAGAAAAAACCTATGAGTTTTTAACCAACCATTTTGAGCTGTCAGCCAAAACCATTGCAGGTATTTATAAAGATCGTTGGCAGGTTGAATTATTTTTTAAAGCGATCAAACAAAGCCTGAGCATTCGTGGTTTTTTGGGAACATCACGTAACGCAGTCATGACCCAGATATGGATAGCGATGATCGTGTATTTATTGGTGGCCTATGCACGTTACGCGGCCCGTGCGGGTTGGACGGTTTACCGGATGTTGAGGGTGCTGAGGTTAAACCTGTTTGAAAGAAAATCACTGATGGAAGTGCTTAATCCTCCGCCAGAGAGGGGGAAAGAAAACGAGCCTCAGATGAGGCTCGCGGTATGAGGTTAAAACTGTGGGACAGCCGTGGGCTGAGGCCGGTTTTTTTATTGGCTATTTAATTGTGCTGTTAAATCAAAGCGAATAGTCATGTACCTCCTGCAGGTACCATAACCCCTTATCAAGTATAAAATGATAGTGGAGCAGCCAATCTGTGCCGTCCATATACACTTTAAGTACTTGTTTGGCAGACGATGACTCTTCAGTTACCAAGGCATATTGCAGCTTATTTTGGGTCAAATAATCAGCCAGTGTTTGTTGTGAAAGTTGCTCGCGGGATACTTCACTTTTAACGATGGCGGAATCGTCATTGCCGTTTTCGTCTGCCCCATATTCATAACGATAATTTAATAAGGGGAATTTAGTGCGGTTGATTGAAAATGTTTTGTCGTGCAGGAACTGGGGTAGAAACTGCTCAAACACTTCTGTTTTTGTCGCTTGTGTTTGGCATCCACTGAGGCCAATACTCAAAATGAGCAAATAAGATTTCCAGTCAAAAAGCGTTGAAAACACCGCGGTGGTTGGCATGCATGAATCCTTTCAGAAATGTCATTTCCAAATTAGTTATTTTGGGAACAGTGCAATCAGATTACTCTGGCGCATTGATGATTTCTGGCAGGGCTTGTTGTGCAATAAGTAATGCATCGGGTTTGGGCATGCCCAGGGCCTGCAATAACATTTGTGCAATGCTACTGTCTTGCCCGGGTTGATAACGCCCTTCAACAATACCGACCATTGCGCTGAGCACACCGGAAATCAGCAGGCCAATGGCTAAGTCTTCATCGCAATAATCCAGATATTTTTGTTGTAGTGCTTTACGTAAATCCTGGCGTACATAATTCCCAAGTGCAGAGCGCATGCCCTCGGCATAACGCACTACGTTAATCAGGGCGCTGGCCCATTGTGGATTGGCCGCGGCACGTAAAACAAAAATACGCACGCCAATGGCCACCCGCTCGGCTCCGTTTTCCACGCCACTGCTGACTGCGGAAATTTCGTGGGACAGCTCCTCCGCCAGGCTGATGCTGACTGCCTCCAGCACATCCTCTTTGGTGCGAAAGTAGTTGTAGATAGTGCCGTTGGAGACACCGGCTTCTTGGGCGAGCTCGTTAAGGGCGAGTTCCATGGCCCCTTTGTGGGCATAAATTTTCAGTGCTGCATCCAGCAATTGCTGGCGGGTGCGGGCCTTTTTTTTATGGCCCCGGGTTTGGGCATCCGGGGTGTGCTGTGCAGGGTTAGGGGACACGGCGGAACCTGTTGCTGTTGAAACCGGCCGCCAGTGTAACATATTGATAGTCTCTCAATATTGAGAGCTGGCTTTTTTTGCTTAAACCAGCAACGCCAGACATTGCTCCAGCATCAGGGTGGCATCCTCGGGTGCCGCATCCGCCATAATGACCTTATCTGGGCGTACGACCAGTACCCTTGCTTGCGTGAAGGGGGCGCTGAGCTGGTTGCTTAAATCTTCGGCCACAGCACTTTCCCCCTGCATGCCGATTTGCAGATATTCCCCTCCGGCGGCGGCCCAGCGTTGGTGTATGGCTGGGCTGAGCAGGGTTTGCGGGTTGCAACCAAAGCCCAGCATGAGCAGGCGTGATCCCAACACATCATCACTCAGCTGGATTTGCTTTTGCCAGCGTACCCAGTTTTGTGTGAGTTGTGCCCCATGGTCGCACTGGTCGGACCTGCTGCGGCAAACAAACAAACCCTGTGCAAACCGGTTAGTGGGCTTGATTTTCAGCTCCTCAAGGTGACGGCGCAGAGGCGCAATGCCACGGATGAGTTTCATCAAGCCGTGAATGATCAGCGCTGAAAGGCTATTACGTGTCATGATCAGGTGCCCCATAAACCGCGCCAGCTGGATCATCTTCCACGCATGGGGACGACGTTCCTGATCGTAACTGAGCAGAATTTTAGGGGCTGCATAACCTTTGTTAACCCAAGCGAGTTTCCAGGCCAGGTTTGCCACATCCCGCAGACCGGCCACCAGCCCCTGACCGACAAACGGGGGTGTGATATGGGCTGCATCTCCAGCCAGAAAAACCCGGCCTTTGCTGAAATGCCTGCAACAGCGGGCGTGGAACCGGTATACCGCCGTGCGTTCAATATCCAGTTTTTGCCCCGCTGCCCAGGGGGCCATCAGTGCAGTAATTTTGGCTGGATTTTCCATTTCCTCACGGGTTTCACCGGGTTTGAGCATAAATTCCCAGCGTTCTCGGCCGCCGGGTGCTGGCATATGGGGTACGGAACGGCGCGGATCACAAATAAACTCCACATGGTCAATAGCTGCTCCCTGTCGCTGCTTGGCATCCACAATCAGCCAGTCTTCAGCGTAGGTTTTGCCCTGAAAATCCTCGCCGATCAGGCTGCGCACCCGGGAGCTGGCTCCGTCTGCTCCCACCAGATGTTTGGCCATCACCAGACGTTCGACTCCGTTAGTATCCCGCATTAGGGCCTGAACCCCATCAGCATCTTGGCGCAGGTTGAGCAATTCCCAGCCCCCATGAAACTGCACACAGGGGTAAGTAGTCACCTGCTTGCGCAGAGCCTGTTCTAGTTCTGGCTGGTAGAACGTGACCAGTTTCGGGTGTCCGTCGAGGCTGCCACGTGTATTGGCATTGGCAAAACGACCCAGTAAAGGGCTGAGCATGTTTACCTGAGAAATAGGTAGGCGGGCAAAGGCCTGTTCATCCAGTCCTACCATTTGCAGTACCCGTAACGCCTCGTTATCCAGGGCGATGGCCCTTGGCATAGGCAGAATTTCGTGGTTTTTGTCGATGACCAGGGTGTCGATGCCAAACCGCCCCAGCAGGGCTGCCAAGGTTGCTCCGGCGGGGCCAAAGCCAATGATGAGTACCTGGGTTTCTTCAGGTGGGGTGTGTTCTTGCATGTGTTCTCTCCTGGCAACTGGTCGATTTATAGGATGAGATTAAACCCAATATTGAAATATATTTCAATATTGGGTTTAATCTCAGTGGTAGTGCATAAATACACAGCGACTCAGGAGTGCCTATGCCCGAATTGACCACACCCCAACCCTGCCGTCATGCGGCTCCTACGGCTAAGGCCATTAAACTGGCATATCTGATGTTTGATCGTCCGGACCTGGAGCGGGCCTCAGAGTTTCTCACGGATTTCGGACTTGTTACGGCGAGCCGCAGTGCTGATGCCTTGTATTGGCGGGCCGCAGACACAGCTCCGTTTTGTTATTGCATCCGCAAGGCTAAAAAAGCTGCTTTTGCCGGTTTTGGTTTTGAGGTGGCAAACATGGATGATCTCGTTGCCCTCAGCCAATTGGCCGGGGCCAGTGCGATTGAAGATGTTTCTTACCCAGGTGGAGGGAAAAAAGTCGTCCTGAGCGACCCGTCAGGATTTTGTGTGGAGGCCATCTGCGCCCAGCGGCCGGTGGCCGCGCTGCCACGCAGGGCTGCTTTGCCCCTGAATTTCAGCGAAGCCCGTAACCGCGTTAATGACACCCAGCGCCCGCCAGTGGCTGCGCCAGAAATTCTGCGTCTTGGGCATGTGGTGCTGGAAGTGGCGGATTTTCAGGCAAGCAGTGCCTGGTATACACAGCATTTTGGCCTGATTCCGAGTGATGTACAGGTCTTGCCCGATGGTTCCCCGGCGGTGGTATTTTTCCGGCTTGATTTAGGGGATACCCCGGCCGATCACCACACTCTGGCAATGGCTCAGGGTTTTATGCCGCTTTACAGTCACAGTGCGTATGAATTGGTGGACGCCGATGCCCTGGGCATGGGGCAACGCCTGTTACGGGAAAAAAATTGGCAGCATGCCTGGGGCATAGGTCGCCATATTCTGGGCAGTCAGTTATTTGATTACTGGCAGGACCCCTGGGGGGCAAAACACGAACATTATTGTGATGGTGATTTATTTACTGCGGATCAGCCGATGGGCGTGCACAGCGTGAGCCGCCAGGCAATGGCGCAGTGGGGCCAGAGCATGCCACTGAGTTTTACCAAACCTAAAATAAATCTCGTCACATTACGCGGGTTATGTCGCAGCCTTCGTCATAGTGAGGATGTGACGCTTAAAAAATTAAAAATGTTGGCGCGTATTTTCGCCTAAAGGGGAGTTTGAAAATGTCACTTGCAATTGTACGTTTTAGCCTGGGTGAGGATATTCAGTGGGGTTTAAAAGACACTGATGGTATTAAACCTCTGAATATTCCTTGCACAACTACTGCAGCCTTAATAAACATGGGGTACACCGCGATTAGTGCTGCGTGTGACACAGCCCAGCCCGCCTTGGATGAAACGGCGTTGAGTTTGTTGTCACCTATTACCGCGGATGCAAAAGTCATGTGCCAAGGAGCGAATTACCGGCAGCATATGTTGGATTCCGGTATGGACCCGGATGCAAAAGCATTTAATATGTTTTTTACAAAATCCTCAGCATCTATTTTTTCACCACGCGGAGAAATTATCCGGCCAGCCCATGTGCAATTACTTGATTATGAAGTGGAGTTGACCCTGGTGTTGGGAAAAAAAACCTGTGGTGAGATACAGATCACAGCGGAAAATATGCATGAATATGTTGCTGGGATATGCATTGGAAATGATATTTCTGCGCGGGATGTGCAAATTCCCCAGATGCAATTTCATAAAGGTAAAAGCTACCGCACTTTCTGCCCTATGGGTCCCGTATTGTATTTACTTCGTCGTGAAGAAATGCAACAGCTTAACAATATGCAGCTTAGCTTGTCCGTCAATGGAAAAATTCGCCAGCAGGACTGCAGCGCCAATATGGTGTTTAAACCTGTCGTAACTATCAGAGAATATTCCCAGATAGCAGATTTTAATCCGGGTGATGTGATTATGACGGGTACCCCGGCAGGCTGTGCGATGGCCTTGCCGTCGGCTTTGTTAATCCGGATGGCGGCGTTATTACCGGAAAAAACAAAATGGGCTTTATTCCATAAAAAACAGCTGGCAAGACGCGAATATTTACAACCCGGCGATACAATGGAATGCAGTATTAAAAGCCTGGATGGAAAGATAGATTTAGGTACTCAGGTCCACAGAATTATTAGCGCAGGGGTCGCATGATGGAAGCAATTGCTACCCAAGCAGATATCCTTGCTATTGAGCAGCAGGGATTACCTGTAGCGCTAAACAGCACTTACGCATTAATACAGCAGGCTGCAATGTATCATGCAGATAAACCGGCACTGAGTTTTTTTCTGCAAACTGCCCACCACCGTCGACCGGTAACATACAGTTACCGGGGGTTGCTGGAAAATATTAATCGCACTGCAAATTTTTTTCACTCACTAGGGGCTGATAAAAATAGTGTTATTGCATATATTTTACCAAATTTACCGGAAACACATTTTATAATCTGGGGTGGACAGGCTACGGGGATTGTTGCGGCAATTAACCCGTTACTTGAAGCTGAGGCGATTGCCGATTTATTAACGGCTGCCGGAGCCAGTATTTTGGTTACCCTGGCTCCCTTTCCTGGTGCTGAAATCTGGCAAAAAGTAGCGGGTATTTTGCATAAATTACCGGCTGTACAACATTTGGTGCTGGTGAATCTGGCGGATCAGGTAAAAGGTGTAAAAGGCTTATTCGCTGCTCGCATGCAGAAAAAAGAATGCAGTCGTTTATATGGCGCTACTGGTTTGCGCGGTGTAGTACCTGCCCATATGACGGTGCATGATTTTAACAGCGCTATTCGGGGTAGCTGTAAAACGCATTTGCAAAATAAGCGTGTGTTTAATGCGGAAGATTTTTCATCTTTTTTCTGCACTGGTGGCACGACTGGACTGCCTAAAATAGCCATGCGTCGGCATAAAAACGAACTTGCCAATGTCATTTCCACCGGCTTATTAATGGATGATAGTGTTGGTCCGGGTAAAAATATTTTTTGTGGTTTACCACTGTTTCACGTTAATGCGGTGCTGGTGACAGGTTTGTTGCCTTTTTCAAGAGGTGCACATGTTGTATTAGGCACACCCCAGGGGTATCGGGGTGAGGGTGTAATAAGCCGTTTCTGGGAAATTGTCGAATATCACAAAATAAATTTTTTCAGTGGTGTGCCAACGTTATATGCCAGTTTGCTGGATGTGCCAGTGGGGAAACGTAATATTCATTCTCTGGAATATGGCTTGTGTGGTGCAGCACCTTTACCGGTGGAGGTCTTTAAAACATTTCAAACGCGCACAGGGTTAAAAATACTTGAAGGTTATGGTTTAACCGAAGGTACCTGCGTCAGCAGTGTCAATCCTCCGGCCGGTGAAATACGGGTTGGTTCTATTGGTTTACGTATTCCTGGTCAGCAAATGAAAGCGGTATGTCTGAATGAAGCTGGCGAATATTTGCGGGATTGTGCAGAGGGGGAGAGCGGTGTGTTACTGATACATGGAGATAATGTCTTCGCCGGTTACCGTACTGCAGAGCACAACCAGGGATTATGGATTGAGGATGGCAATAGTATCTGGCTGAATACGGGAGATTTAGGGTATCAAGATAAAGATGGATATTTCTGGCTGACGGGGCGAAAAAAGGAACTGATTATCCGTGGCGGGCATAATATTGATCCGGCCTGTATAGAAGAGCCTTTGCATCAACATCCGGACGTACAGTTGGTCGCTGCGGTAGGACGCCCTGATGCCCATGCAGGTGAGTTACCGATTGCTTATGTACAATTAAGAGTAGGTGCAAAAACCTCTGCGAAAAAATTGTTGGAGTTTGCGCAGCAACATATTGCGGAGCGGGCGGCGGTACCAAAAGAAGTCAGAATTATTCCACTTATTCCACTGACGTCTGTAGGGAAAATATTTAAACCGGAATTAAAAATGCGTGAAATTCATTCTGCATTAACTGAAGCTTTATGTGCTGGGGGAGTACCACTTATTGAATTAAATGTAGTGGAGGATAAACAGCGGAGGTTGCAGGTACACATTCTTCTAAAAGATACCCAGTATGCGGGTGTAGCGCACCAAATACTTGGCCAATTCAGTTATGGATTTGAGATTCACTATGTTGATGCACCGGTAAATCAGCCTGTAAGTTGATGGCACTGCCCATAAAAAAACCGGCTATTGCCGGTTTTTTTATGGGGTTTTGATAATTTATTCGTCGTTGTCATCCGCCACATCAGCGTCTTCATCAGCATCATCTGCCGCATCGGCCATGGCTTTTTTCACAAACAAAAATAATTTGCGGGTATCGGTTTTACCCTGTTTGCGGGCGAGGGTGCCGGGGTGTTTGAGTTCTTCTTCCTGCTCTTTTTTAGCACCACGCACCAACTGGCGCAGTTGCTGTAATTCGCAGGCGGGGTATTTGTCGTAAAACTCGGCGATCACTTCATTGCCACCGTTGAGCAGGCGTTCACGCCAGCGTTCCAGAACAAACATGATTTGTTTGTTGGCATCGCTGCCTGCATCAAGCAGGGCAATGGCTTGTTGGATGCCTTCCAGATCTTCGTTGCGCATGAGTTTACCCATGTACTGCATCTGGCGGCGGCGCGCTTCCATGGTGGGCACTTTTAAGTAGTGCTCAATGGCGATGGCCATTTGTTCACTCACCGGCATTTTGGTGCGTTGTTGTTTGGGCATGTCGGCAATTTGTTTGCACAGATCACGCAGGCCCTGCATATCACGTTTGTTTTGTGATTTGCTGATGATGCCGTCGTTCTCATCATCATCGTCGTAAGGGTAGTAGTTATTACTCATCAGCGATAAAAGGCCGTAGCCAGTCCTAAGAAAGATAAAAAGCCAACCACATCGGTAATAGTAGTCAGCACGACACTGCCGGCCAGAGCGGGATCAATGCCAAAACGTTTGAGTACCATAGGCAGCATGGCACCGGAGAGGGCGGCCGCCAACAGGTTAATAATGATAGCGCAGCCAATAATGAGGGCGATGCGTCCATCGTGGAACCAGAACAGGGTGACGACGGCGATGACGGCTGCCCACAACAGGCCGTTAATCAGGCCGACGATTAATTCACGGTTTAACAGCCAGCTGGCGTTACTTTTATCGATATGCCCGAGGGCCTGGGCGCGGATCACCAGGGTTAATGTCTGGCTGCCGGCCACGCCGCCCATGCTGGCGACAATCGGCATGAGTACGGCGAGGGCGACGATTTGTTCTATGGTGCCCTGGAACATGCCGATCACTGCGGATGCTAAAAATGCGGTGAGCAGGTTAATGCCTAACCATACGGCGCGGCTTTTACTGGTGCGCAGGGCGGGGGCGAAGGTGTCTTCGTCTTCATCCAGACCTGCCATGCTCATCAGGGAGTGGTCCGCTTCTTCACGGATTACGTCTACCACGTCGTCGATGGTGATACGGCCCACCAGGCGGCCATGGGCATCCACTACCGGGGCGGAGATAAGGTCGTGACGTTCGAAGAGTTTGGCGACTTCGGTTTCGGGTAAATCGGCGCGGATGACGATGACGTCATCTGTGATCATCACTTCACGCACTGTGCTGTCAGGGTCGCTGACCAGCAGTTTGTTAATAGGCAGTATGCCGATAAATTCATCGCGGCGGCTGACCACTAACAGGTTGTCTGTCATGTCCGGCAGGCTGCGGTGACGGCGCAGGTAACGCAGCACAACTTCGAGGGTGATATCCGGACGCACCGTGATGGTGTCGGTGTTCATCAGACCACCGGCGCTGTCCTCGTCGTAGGAGAGTACGGATTCAACCCTGTGCCTGTCCTGGGTATCCATGGAGGTTAAAACCTCCTGGGTCAGGGTATTTGGCAGGTTTTGCAGCAGGTCGACCACGTCGTCCGTTTCCAGGTCGGCCATGACGTTGGCAACTTCCTGGGCGGACATGGAGGTTAAGATCCAGGCCTGAATGTCATCACTCAGGTACTGGAGAACTTCACCTTCGTTTTCCTCGTCGATTAAATCCCAAAGCAGTTTACGTTCTTTGGGTGGGGAGGATTCGAGCAGGTGTGCAACGTCCGCGGATTGCAGACCGTTGTTAAGAATGCGGCGCACCTGTGCCAGGGCACCTGTTTCCAGGGCCTCATTGAGGTGCTTTAAACGCTTGATTTTATGATCGCCGCTGTGTGCCACGTAATACCCCTTCCATAGCGCGGGCGGATTCTACCGTGAATGGCGCGTTGGGCCAAACCGAATGTTATAAGTGTAGCGGAGACAGTGACTTATTCTGCTTCTTCGAAGCGATCGTTGATCAGGTTTACGATGGCCTGCATGGCCTGTTCCTGATCGTGACCTTCCACCTGGAGGGTAACTTCGCTGCCTTTGCAGGCAGCAAGCATCATCACGGACATTATGCTTTTGCCGTCCACCAGGCTGCCATTGTGGCCGACCTTCACTTTGCTGGCATAGGCCGAGGCAGTAGTGACAAGTTTGGACGCTGCACGGGCGTGCAGACCAAGCTTATTTATGATGAGTACTTTGGTTTCTAACATTATTCGTGTGTCAACTCACGATGGCGGACCTGCAGATTAGCGAATTTGGCGCGGTAATGTCTAGCCAGGCGTTCGCTCATGTAAACACTGCGGTGGTGGCCACCGGTGCAGCCGATGGCCACTGTCATATAGGTGCGGTTGCCATCTTTGAATGCCGGTAACCAGTTATCCAGGTACTGGCAGATATCGCTGAACATTTTTTCCACCATGGGTTCCTGGCTGAGGAAACGAATGATGGGGGTTTCCAGACCTGTGTAGTTACGGATGGCCGGGTCCCAGTAGGGGTTAGGTAAACAGCGCACGTCAAACACCAGGTCGGCGTCGCTGGGAATGCCATGTTTGAAACCAAAGGATTCAAACAGCAGGGCCATTTCTTCTCCCTGTTTATGGGCAACCCTTTCTTTGATCATGCTGCGCAGCTGGTGCATGGTCAGGTGGGTGGTATCAATTTTCAGATCGGCCATGTCGATAATGGCGCTGAGCAGATTTTCTTCCCGGTTGATGGCTTCATGCAGGGATATATCTGGCCCGGTGAGCGGGTGTTTACGACGGGTTGCACTGAAACGTTTGAGCAGGGTGGTGGGCTCAGCATCAAGGTAGACAATTTCTAATTGGGAAACCTGCTGCCGCAGGGGGCTGACGATTTGCGGGAAATTGGCCAGGGCCGAGGGCAGGTTACGCGCATCAATACTGACGGCGAGTTTGCCGGGTGCGGATTTATCGTTGGCGATTTCTTCACACAGGGTGGGTAACAAGCCTACCGGCAGGTTATCGATGCAATAAAAGCCCAGATCTTCGAGCACGTTCAGGGCGGTACTTTTGCCGGAACCGGAACGGCCGCTGATGATCACGAGTTTCATGGTTTACGCTGTGGCGGCCTGGTACAGGGATTGGTTGTCGTGGGTGTTGCGCAGGGTATCGCGGAAGGTGGCTTCATTGAACTTTTTGGCCAACATACTCAGGGTCTGCAGGTGTTCATTGGTGGCTTCAGCTGGCACTAACAGGGCGAATACCAGATCCACAGGTTTGTGATCAATGGCATCATAATCCACTGCTTTTTCCAGGCGTAACAGTACACCTGTGGTCTGCTGACATTGATCCAGGCGGCAGTGGGGAATAGCAATGCCTTCGCCAATGCCTGTGCTGCCGAGTTTTTCCCGGGCAATTAATTTGTCATAGATGTCATCGGCAGAGCTTTCATCGATCTGGCCGGCGAGGAATTGACTGAGGAATTCGATCAGACGTTTTTTGCTGGTGACCTGCGCACCCCACAGGGTGCGCTCCGGTATCAGAATATCAGCAATGGTCGGGCTCATTGGTTTCAGTTGCCGGCGCCGTGACGGCGGTCCACCTGTTTTTCTTTGTGTTTGAGAATTTGACGGTCCAGTTTGTCACTCAGCTCGTCAATGGCGGCGTACATGTTATCGGAAATGGATTCGCCGTGCAGGTTTGCACCGGCAACATGTAAGGTGCCTTCCGCTTTGTGCTGGTTTTTTTCAACGGTCAGGGTGACCTGTACGTTGGTGATGTTATCAAAGTGACGCTCGAGCTTTTCAATCTTGCTCTGTACGTAATCTTTCAGCGCAGGAGTGATTTCTACGTGGTGACCGCTGAGGTTAATTTGCATAGCGTGCTCCTTGTGTTTCCTGCCAACATGGCGTGGATCTGTGTTCAGCCTTTCAACTTCGATGCTATCGACAATATCGTTAGTTATCAAAGACCTATATCAATCTTTTGCGTTCGTTAGAAGGCGGAATATTCATGGCTTCACGGTATTTCGCCACTGTACGTCTAGCAACCTGTATGCCCTCTTTTTCGAGCATTGAGGCGATCTTGCTGTCACTTAGGGGTTTTTTCGCACTTTCAGCCCCGACCAGCTTTTTAATCATAGCCCTGATTGCGGTGGAACTGCATTCGCCGCCGGCACTGGTGCTGACGTGGCTTGAGAAAAAGTATTTAAGCTCGAAAATACCCCGAGGGGTGTGCATGTATTTCTGGGTAGTAACCCGTGAAATGGTGGATTCGTGCATGCCAACCGCTTCTGCAATATGGTGCAGCACCAGGGGTTTCATGGCTTCATCACCTTCATCCAGGAAGGCTTCCTGATATTCCACTATTTTGGTGGCTACTTTCAGCAGGGTTTCGTTGCGGCTTTGCAGGCTTTTCAGGAACCAGCGCGCTTCCTGCAGGTGATCTTTGATGAAATTGTTATCCGCACTGCTGTCGGCCCTGCGCACCATTGAGGCGTATTGTTCATTGATGCGTATTTTTGGGGCGATATCGGGGTTTAATTCCACCCGCCATTGGCCGCGGATTTTACGCACAATAACGTCGGGGATAACGTATTCGGTTTGCTGTGGTGCTACCTGGGAGCCGGGGCGTGGGTTTAATTCCTGAATGCCGCGGATCACCAGTTTGAGTTCGTCTTCTTTGATTTTCAGTTTACGCATCAGGGCTGCGTAATCTTTGTTGCCCAGTACGTCGAGGTAATCTTTGACCACACGTTTGGCAGTGGCGAGCCATTCAGTTTCAATCGGCAGCTGATTCAACTGAATCATCAGGCATTCCTGCAGATCACGGGCACACACACCGGCCGGATCAAATTGCTGCAGCAGGTGTAAAACCGCTTCCACTTCGTCTTCTTCAACTTCAGTGCCGTCATCCATGCTGTCGATGATGTCGGCAATCGGCACATTCAGGTAACCGTCTTCACCGACACCTTCGATAATGGCCAGCGCAATCATGCGGTCGGTATCGCTCATCGGCGTGAGGTTCAACTGCCATAGGAGATGGTCTTGCAGGTCGTCGGTGGTGCCGTTGCGGGAGTCGAAATCAAAATCGTCGTCACCGCTGACCGCATTGCCCGAGCCTGTGGTGCCGGCTGTGGTTTGCCAGGTGTCTTCCCAGCTGCTGTCGGTGGCGAGATCGTCGGGGATATCTTCTGACCAGTCGCTGTCAGCGGCGGCTTCCGGCTGGTCGTGGCTGTCAGCATCAAAGTCGCTGACTTCCTGAGTTTCGTGACTGTCGTGGTCGCGGGTTTCGATTTCGTTAGGGCGTATATCACCTTCGAATTCGTCTTCCACTTCCAGTAAGGGGTTGGAGTCGAGGGCTTGCTGGATTTCCTGTTGCAGATCGAGGGTTGAAAGCTGTAACAATCGTATGGCCTGTTGCAGCTGAGGTGTCATTGTCAGCTGCTGGCCCATTTTCAGTTGAAGCGATGCTTTCATAGATTACTGCTTAATCCTTAACCCGACTTCGTGTAACGGTTATAACCGAAAATCGTTACCCAGATATATATCTTTTACCTGCTGGTTGGCGAGAACTGTTTCGGCATTCCCTTCTGCAATGATATGTCCATTGCCCACAATATAAGCTTTTTCGCAGATATCAAGCGTTTCACGCACGTTGTGGTCTGTGATGAGTACGCCTAAGCCTCTGTTTTTTAACTGTTTTACGATGCTTTTGATGTCGTTGACGGAAATAGGGTCAACACCCGCAAAAGGTTCGTCCAATAAAATAAAGGCCGGATCTGCCGCCAGTGCGCGGGCGATTTCCACCCGGCGGCGTTCACCACCGGACAACGCCATACCCAGACTGTCGCGGATATGCTGAATATGAAACTCGTTGAGCAGGCTCTCGAGTTTTTCATGGCGTTGTGCACGGCTCAGCTCTTTACGGGTTTCAAGAATGGCCAGAATGTTATTGGCGACTGTCATCTTACGGAAGATAGACGCTTCCTGGGGTAAATAGCCAATGCCTTTTTGGGCACGCCCGTGCATGGGCAGATCTGTGATGTCATCACCGTCTATGGTGATTTTACCTTTGTCGGCATTCACCAGATTCACAATCATATAAAAACAGGTGGTTTTACCTGCGCCGTTAGGACCGAGCAGCCCCACAATCTGGCCGCTTTCGATGCTCAGGGAAACATCTTTCACTACCTGACGCTGGCCATAACTTTTTGCCAGATTCTGTGCTTTTAAAATCGCCATAGGGATTATTTTTTATCTTTTTTCTGGGGCTGAATAACCATGCGGATACGGCCGTCTTTATCGGGGGCTTGCTCTGGGTTTTCCCCGGCGGCCTGAATTTTCTGATCTTTGATCAGATAAACAATTTTTTGCCCGGTAAATAAATTGCCCTGACGCTCGAGGCCGGCTTTTTTCAGCAGGGTGAGTTTTTCAATATCAGCCTGGTAAATAATGGTCTCACCGTAGGCGTGGGTAACAGCTTCGCCTTCGTTGAGAATCTGCTCGTATTGCGCGGTTTTGCCTTCGGCAATCACTTTTTCCAGGCCTTTATCGGTGCGTAATACGGTGATTTTATCTGCGCGCATTTTTAATGTGCCCTGTTCCATCTGCACGTTGCCGGTGTAAATCAGTACGCCGGACTGACGATCATAGGAAGCACTGTTGGATGCGATATGGATTTCCTGTTCGGCATCTTCCGGTAATGCCTGCGCCTGTGACATGCACAATCCTGCAAGCAGGGCGGCAATGCAATTAGTGAAGCGGGTCATGTCGTCCTCGTACATTGGAGAGCAGTTCAATTTTTTGCTCACGCATAGAAAGTGTCATACCGGTGGCATCCAGCTGCGAACGATTGCTGGTAATGGTGACAGGCTCCTGAGTATTCGCTGTTTCGGCTTTCAGATCAATGAACAGGGATTCCGTTTGCAGACTGTAGGCCGATTCCTGTGCCGATAATGGCATCACATGAACTTTACCGTTGAGTTGCAGTGACTGTTCACTCACCAGGCTGGCCTGTAATGCATTCACGCCCCATTTTGCCTGCTCGCCTTCACGCAGGGTAATTTTGGGGTCTTTAAATAATGTGCTGCCATCCTGGGGTACGTGTTCTGCACTGCTGGCTTCGATCTGCTGGGTTAATGTGCCCTTGCTGTCATATTTATCAAAGTGCAGACCCGACATGATGTAATCGGGTTCCGCAATTTTTTCACCGGCAAAAAAAGCCGTGCTGCGTTTGCTGATGTCGTCCATAAAATAACGACCGGCAAACACAGCGCTGATCAACAGCATAAACAGAAAGCGTTTACGCATTAAATAACACCGGCACGCAGCAGATCATGCATGTTAATCACACCGCTGGGGCGACCGTTTTCATCAATGGCGGTCAGCGCATTGATTTTTTTGCTTTCCATAATTTGCAGGGCTTCCGCCGCCAGCATTTCTGCATTGATGGTGGTGGAGGTTGTGGTCATCACATCTTTGATAATCACATTGTGCACGTCGATGTCTTTATCGAGGGCGCGGCGTAAATCGCCATCGGTAAAAATGCCCACGAGTTTATCGTGATCGTCCACCACGGTTGTCATGCCCAGGCCTTTGCTGGTGATTTCCAGCAGGGCATCTTTGATCAGGGTTTCGGGTTTTACTTTTGGAATTTGTGCGCCGCAGTGCATGATGTTTTTCACTTTCAGCAGCAGTTTACGGCCAAGGCTGCCACCGGGGTGGGAAAACGCAAAATCTTCGGCAGTAAAACCGCGTGCTTCGAGTAAACCAATGGCCAGAGCATCACCCATCACCAGGGTCACGGTGGTGCTTGAGGTTGGCGCTAAATCCAGCGGGCAGGCTTCCTGTTCAACGCCCACGTTGAGGTGTACATCAGCGGAAATAGCCAGGGTGGAAGTATCGCGGCCGCTCATGGCAACCATTGGAATATTCAGGCGCTTGAAAAGTGGAATGAGGCTGGTGACTTCAGCGGTTTCCCCTGAGTTGGATAATAAAATCACCACATCATGTTTGGTGATCATGCCCATATCACCGTGGCTGGCTTCACCCGGGTGCACAAAAAAAGCAGGGCTGCCGGTGCTGGCCAGGGTTGCGGCCAGTTTATTACCAATGTGCCCGGATTTACCCATGCCGATAACGACAATTTTGCCCTTGCAGGACATGAGTAATTCGCAGGCTTTTTGTACTTTTGCGCTATCCAGTCGTTTCAGGAGTGCAGCCACGGCATCCATTTCCATTTGAATGGCGCGTTTAACAATGCTGGTGTAATCAAAACTGCTCGACATAAGGGGGCCTGTACTTCTTATTAATGGAATAGGTTAAACCTGTGCCTGGGATATTAAATATGCCGTGTAGGCCAGGTATCCGCCAAACAGGGCAAAACCGGCTCCACGCCCGACTTTACCGGATTGACGGAATGCATAAATAAATACGACCAGCACCAGAGTGATGGCTAGCATCATACTGTAGTCGCGGTATAAAGCAGCGGGCTGTATTGCAAGGTTGCCAAACAGGCCCGGAATAGGCATGACCGCCAATAAATTAAATATGTTCGAACCCACCACGTTGCCAATCGCGATGTCGTGGTGGCCCTTGCGGGCACTGGCTAAGGTAGCGGCAAATTCCGGCAGGCTGGTGCCGACGGCCACTATGGTCAGGCCAATAATTAATTCGTTTACGCCAAAGAAAGTTGCGACTTCCACTGCGCCCCATACCAGCATTTTTGAGCTGAGCATTAACAGGGCCAGGCCGGCGATTAACCAGAGTGCCGCCATTTTACCACTGGTATGTTCAATTTCTTCGGCTTCTTCGGCATCCATGACTTCAATACCGGCTTCGGCTTCTTCGCGGAATAACCAATAAAGGGTGACCACCATGCAGCTGAACATGATGATGGCATCCCAGAAGGAGAGAATTAAATCCTGAATCACCAGGCCGGCAATCACTGTTACTAACAGCAGAATCGGAATTTCTTTGCGCAGCATTTTGCCCTGAATGGGCAATGGCGCGAGCATGGCGGTAAAACCCAGCACCAGGCCGATATTCACAATGTTGGAACCAATTGCGTTACCAATTGCCAGATTGCCCGCGCCGTCGATGGCTGCCATGGTGCTGACAAACATTTCCGGTGCCGATGTGCCCATGGCGACTATGGTCATGCCCACCAGTAATGGTGACATGCCAAAATGCCGGGCGGTGGCGGCGGCACCAATGACAAATTTGTCGGCACTCCATACCAGGATAACCAGGCCCGTAACGATGGCGAGTAATGCAAGAAGCATGGGGGATATCCTGTTTGCGAAGAGATAAAGAAAGCTGGCATTCTACTGGCTTTGTTGAACGAACAAAACCTCTGCGCAGGGTTGGGGCAGAAGGCGATGCGACAGTGCCCTGTTTAGGGCTAAGGACGGGCTGGCGTTGTGACAGATTTTATTCAGATTACGGATCTGGTATTCAGCCGTGGTGAGCGGCGTATCTACGATGGTGCCAGTCTGCGCATCCCGCGGGGTAAGGTCACCGCTATTTTAGGCCCGAGCGGCACAGGTAAAACCACCTTGTTACGCCTGATTGGCGGCCAGCTTAAACCCGACTCCGGCAGTATTGTGGTGGATGGCCTGAATGTGCCCGCCTTAAAACACGCTGAATTATTTGCCCTGCGTAAACGCATGAGTCTGTTATTTCAGACCGGCGCGTTATTCACTGATATTTCCGTGTTCGATAACGTCGCGTTCCCCCTGCGTGAACACACCCAGTTACCCGAATCCATGGTCCGCGATTTAGTGCTGCTCAAACTCGAGGCCGTTGGTTTACGCGGTGCTGCGCAGTTAATGCCGGCGCAATTATCCGGTGGTATGGCGCGCCGCGCAGCCCTTGCGCGCAGCATTGCCCTGGACCCGGATTTAATCATGTATGACGAACCCTTCACCGGGCAGGACCCCATTTCAATGGGCATTATTGTGAAATTAATCCGTGACCTGAATGATGCACTGGGCATGACCAGTATTCTGGTCAGCCATGATGTGGCCGAAGCCACCAGTATTGCCGACCACGTGTGTATTGTTTCCGGCGGCAAAATTGTTGCGCAGGGCACACCTGCCGAGCTGATGGCCAGTGATGATCCCCGTGTGCATCAGTTTATGCACGGCGAACCCGATGGTCCGGTGGCGTTCCATTACCCTGCGGCGCCGTTGTTTGGGGAGTTATTGGATGTTTGAGCAGATTCAGTCATTGGGCCGTACTGGCCTGGCGAGTGCCGCCAGCATTGGCCGCGCGGGGGTCTTTTTAATCCGCGGTATCAACCCGGGCAGAAATTCAAAGGCAGTCGCCGCACGGATTGTGCGCCAGATGTATAACCTCGGGGTGTTATCCCTAGTGATTATTCTGGTGGCCGGTTTGTTTGTCGGCATGGTACTGGGCCTGCAGGGTTACAACATTCTGGTGTCGTTTGGTTCGGAAGAAGCCCTCGGACAAATGGTGGCTTTATCCCTGTTGCGTGAATTTGGCCCTGTAGTTACCGCACTGTTATTTGCCGGGCGGGCAGGTTCAGCATTAACCGCAGAGATTGGCCTGATGAAAGCCACCGAGCAGTTGTCCGCCATGGAGATGATGGGGGTCGACCCTATGCAGCGCATTATTGCGCCGCGCCTGTGGGCTGGTTTTCTGGTGATGCCCGTGCTCGCTGCTATGTTCAGTCTGGTGGGTATCTGGGGTGGTGCGCTGGTGGCGATCGATATGCTGGGTGTGTATGACGGTTCCTACTGGGGCAACATGCAGGCTTCCGTGGTGTTTTACGATGATGTGGTTAAAGGCCTGATTAAAAGTGTGATTTTTGGTCTGGCGGTGACCTGGGTGGCGGTATTTCAGGGTCATGATTGCACCCCCACATCAGAAGGTATTGGCCGCGCCACCACTAATACAGTGGTGCTGTCTTCATTATTAGTATTGGGTCTGGATTTTATTTTAACGGCAGTGATGCTGGGGGGCTTTTGAGATGAACAGTAAAAAACTGGAGCTGGCCGTAGGCGCATTTATGGTGGCCGGTGCCATTACCCTGATTCTGCTGGCGTTTAAGGTCAGTGGTTTGAGTTATCAGGCTGAAAACAGTACCTATAACATCACCGCGCGCTTTGAAAATATCGCCGGGCTGGGGGAGCGCGCTAAGGTGTCCATGTCAGGGGTGACCATTGGCCGGGTGACGAATATCCGCCTGGATACCAAAGATTATGTCGCGGTCGTGACCATGGCGATTGATAAATCAGTGCCCCTTTCCACCGATACTTCTGCCTCCATTCTCACGGCGGGTTTGCTGGGGGAAAAATACATAGGTCTGACCGTAGGTGCAGAGGAAGAAACCCTCAAAGACGGTGATAAAATCGAAGATACCCAATCCGCGATTGTGCTTGAGGAGCTGATTGGCAAATTCCTGTTTAGTAAGAGTGCCGCACAATGATGCGCTTCTGCTGCGGCATTCTGTTGCTGTGTTGTGCGCAGGTTTGGGCGGATGCCGATCCTGCCGCGGCCCATCAGCTGGTGGATAATACGATTCAGAAAACCCTTGCGGTGATTAATGAATCCCGTGCCCTTTATCAGACTCAGCCTGAGGTTTTTGCCGCAAAAATCGATGTAACCCTGTCCCCGGTGCTGGATTTTGATCGCATTGCGCGGCGGGTGATGGCCAAACATTACCGCAACGCCAGTGATGCCGAGCGCAGCCGGTTTATAGGGGTTTTTAAACAAAGCCTGCTCAATACCTATGCCCGCGGCCTGATTGAATTTACCGATTACAAAATCAATATGCTGCCCCTGCGCACCTCCAACCAAAGTGAAAAAAATACCCTGGTGGATTTTGAAGTGGTCACCGCCGCCGGACAGATATTTCCCATTACACAAAGCCTGTATTTCAATGCCAAACAAAATACATGGTTAATCCAGAATGTGATTATTAACGGCATTAACGTGGGCCAGTTATTCCGCGATCAGTTTGCGCGGCTGGTGGATGAAAAGGGCGGTGTCACCGCCGCGATTGATGCCTGGGAAAATGTATTAAAAGCGGGCATCAATACCAAGGAGGCGGGCCATGACTCAGCTGATGAAACAGAGTGAAGGGCAGGTGCTTTTGCAGGGGGATATCGATTTTGATTCCGTTGTGGCCCTGCGTAATGAAGGTTTTGCCCTGCTGGATCAACAAACACAGCTGGCGGTGGATTGCAGTGCGGTAGGCCGCGCCGGCAGTGCCGCCGCTGCGCTGTTTATTGCCTGGTTACGTTATGCCAAAAGCCAGCAAAAGGATTTTCAACTGGTCAATATGCCCCCGCACCTGCAACGGGTGCTGAAGGTCAGTGGTTTAGGCAGCCTGATTAGCTGAAAGCGGAGCATCGCCCGTCGATGCCTTAGCCAAGGCTTAAGTTTTCGGATACAATCCCCGCCTTTCTTTTTTCTGATCCGTCGCTGGAGACGTCCATGACGCCGCAAGAAATCCAATCACTTCTGGAATCCAAACTCGCAGGATGTGAGATCAAAGTCGGTGGTGATGGTTATCACCACGAAATCACCGTTATCGGTGATGCCTTTGAAGGCCTGAACGCCGTAAAACGTCAGCAATATGTGTACGCCGCACTGAAAGAAAAGATTGCCGATGGCACTATCCACGCAGTGATCATCAAAACCTATACCCCTGCCCAATGGGCAGAAAAGCCTTAATTTTTACGGTACTCAGTGAATGGATAAGTTAGTCATCCAGGGTGGTAAACCCTTAAGCGGCGAAATCCGCATTTCCGGTGCAAAGAACTCCGCACTGCCGATTATTGCCTGTACCCTGCTGGCCGATGGCGTGACCACAGTGGGTAACCTGCCGCACCTGCACGATGTCACCAGCATGATCAACCTGCTGGGCACCATGGGCGTTGATGTGGCCATTGGTGATGACATGCATGTTGAAATTAACCCCAACAGCATTTCTTCTTACACAGCTCCTTACGAGCTGGTGAAAACCATGCGTGCTTCCATCCTGGTGCTTGGCCCCCTGGTGGCCCGTTTTGGTCAGGCCCGTGTTTCCCTGCCTGGCGGCTGTGCAATCGGTTCCCGCCCGGTGGATATCCACATAGCAGGTCTGCAGGCCATGGGCGCACAGATTGACGTGGTAGATGGTTACATCGATGCCAAAGTGGATGGCCGCCTCAAGGGTACCCGCATTTATATGGACTGCGTGACCGTAACCGGCACCGAAAACCTGCTGATGGCCGCAGCCCTTGCCGAAGGCACCACAGTGCTGGAAAACGCCGCCAAAGAACCTGAAATTGTTGACCTGGCCGAATGCCTGATCGCCATGGGCGCCAAAATCACTGGCCACGGCACCGACATGATCACCATTGAAGGTGTTGAACAGTTAAAAGGTTGCCAGTTCAACGTACTGCCCGACCGTATTGAAACCGGCACCTACCTGGTGGCGGCAGCGGCCACCGGCGGCAAAATCAAAGTGAAAGATACCCGTGCCGACCTGCTCGAAGCTGTGCTGATGAAACTCGAAGAAGCTGGCGCCGTGATTGAAACCGGCCCTGACTGGATCAGCCTCGACATGCAGGGCAAACGCCCGAAAGCGGTTAACATCCGCACTGCGCCGCATCCGGCTTTCCCAACCGATATGCAGGCCCAGTTCATGGCCATGAACGCCCTGGCGACCGGCAGCTCCACTGTGATCGAAACCATTTTCGAAAACCGTTTTATGCACGCCCCTGAATTAATCCGCATGGGTGCTGACATTCACATCAACGGTAACGCCGCGATCATGAACGGTGTGGAAGAGTTAAAAGGCGCGCCAGTGATGGCAACCGACCTGCGTGCTTCTGCCAGTCTGGTGATTGCGGCCCTGGCGGCCAAAGGCACCACAGTGGTGGACCGCATTTACCACATCGACCGTGGTTATGAATGTATTGAAGAAAAACTGCAGTTGCTGGGTGCCAACATCGCCCGCAAAGCTAACTAGGGCCTGTTCACACTGAGTGAACCAGGCCTGCTGAGAGCCAGTTTTTCTCAGAACAAGGAGAGAGGAGTGATATTAGCGGGCTAAATGAATGACGAACGACACTGTTTATGTGGAAAACTGGCCTCAGCCCATAGGGTTAAGGCTAAAAAAACCTCATACTGCGTTGCTGTTCGTTTGCTTAACCCGTTACCAATCTGTCTGGAACAGATTGGCGTGAAACCCCGTAGGGGGGAAGCGCAGGATGTGTTGAACATCCCACTCTCTCAGCGCCTTGTCTGAGGTATTTTTTAGCCGATAACAGGCCTGTTTAATTAGTATGAACAGGCCCTTAGGATTGTCCATGAGTCTGCAACCCCTGACCATTGCCCTCTCCAAGGGCCGTATTCTGGATGACACACTGCCCCTGTTCGCAGAGGCAGGCATAGTGCCGGCAGAAGATATCAACAAAAGCCGCAAGCTGATTTTTGATACCAACCATGAGCACATCAAGCTGGTGGTTATCCGTGCGACCGACGTGCCCACCTATGTGGAATACGGCGCTGCGGACATGGGGGTTGCCGGTAAAGACGTGCTGATGGAATACGGCAGCAATGGCCTGTATGAGCCTCTGGATCTCAACATTGCCCGCTGCCGCCTGATGACCGCCGCCTTAAAAGATGCCGTAGAACCCAAGGGCCGCCTCAAGGTGGCCACTAAGTTTGTGAACGTTGCCAAGCGTTATTACGCCGAGCAGGGCCGTCAGGCTGACATCATCAAACTCTACGGTGGTATGGAATTAGCCCCCATCATGGGCCTGGCCGACGTGATCGTGGATATCGTCGATACCGGCAATACCTTAAAGGCCAACGGCCTTGAGGCCCGTGATTTAATTGCCCCGATCAGCTCCCGTTTAGTGGTGGGCCAGGCGGCGATGAAAATGAAACACAAACAGATTCAGCCCATTCTGGAACAACTTGCGGCAGCGGTCGCCCGCCGCCGCTGAGCACAGGCGCAATTGGAGTAGTCATGACGGTAAACGTGCGTAAGTTCAGCAGCCAGCAAAACGATTTTGAGCAGGTGATGAATAACCTGCTCGCCTGGGAATCCGTATCTGACCAGAGCATCCAGCATACCGTGCTGGATATCCTGCATCAGGTGAAAACCCAGGGTGATGCCGCGGTAATTGACTACACCAAGCGTTTTGACCATTTAGACGTGGCCTCCATGGCCCAGCTTGAGCTGGGTCAGGCGGCCCTGCAACAGGCGTTAGAGAGCCTGCCTGCCTCGCAGAAACAGGCCCTGTTAACCGCCGCCGAGCGCGTGCGCCGTTACCACGAAAAACAAAAGGGTGAATCCTGGCAGTACCAGGAAACCGATGGCACAGTGCTGGGCCAGCAGGTGACCCCGATGGACCGCGTGGGCATTTACGTGCCCGGCGGCAAAGCGGCGTACCCCTCCAGCGTGCTGATGAATGCCATCCCCGCCCATGTGGCCGGTGTGCAGGAAATCATCATGGTGGTGCCAACCCCCCGCGGTGAAGTGAATCAATTAGTGCTGGCCGCTGCTGCGGTGGCCGGTGTCAGCCGCGTATTCACCATTGGTGGTGCGCAGGCGGTTGCCGCATTAGCCTACGGCACCCAGACAGTACCGAAAGTCGATAAAATCGTGGGCCCCGGCAACATCTATGTCGCCACCGCCAAACGTTTTGTGTTTGGTGAAGTGGGTATCGACATGATCGCCGGCCCGTCGGAAATCCTCGTGGTGTGTGACGGTAAAACCGACCCTGACTGGATTGCCATGGACTTATTCTCCCAGGCCGAACACGACGAAGACGCCCAGTCCATCCTGCTGAGCTGGGATGCGCAATACATTGAACAGGTCCACGCCAGCATCAATAAACTGCTGCCCACCATGGAACGTGCCGATATTATCCGTGCCTCCATTGAAGGCCGTGGTGCCCTGATTCTGGTGAAAGACGAAGCCGAAGCCATTGCCGTGGCCAACCGTATCGCCCCTGAACACTTAGAGTTATCCGTGGCCGACCCCATGGCCATGGCCAAAAAAATCCGCCACGCCGGTGCGATTTTCATGGGGCGTTACACCGCTGAAGCCCTGGGTGATTATTGCGCCGGCCCGAACCACGTATTGCCCACTTCAGGCACCGCGCGTTTCTCATCCCCCCTGGGTGTATATGACTTCCAGAAACGCTCCAGCCTGATCATGTGCAGCGCCGATGGCGCCTCTGAACTGGGCAAGGTGGCTTCCGTGCTGGCCCGCGGTGAAAGCCTCACCGCCCACGCGCGCAGCGCCGAGTACCGCATTAAAGACTGATACCAACGGGCCCTGCGGGGCCCGTTCTGCTTATACGTTTGGGAAGCCCCTATGAGCCGCGTTAAAAAACTGATTCGTGACGAAATTCAGGCCCTGTCGGCCTACCATGTGCCCGCGAGTGACGACATGATCAAACTCGACGCCATGGAAAACCCCTATGTATGGCCGGCGGTGGCCCGTGAAGCCTGGAGCGACAGCCTGCGGGATTTACCCATCAACCGTTACCCTGACCCTGCCGCCCAATTGGTGAAAGACGGCCTGCGCCGCTTAATGGGTGTGGACGACAAATACGACCTGCTGCTGGGCAACGGCTCGGATGAAATTATCCAGCTGCTCGCCATGGCCTTGGCTAAACCCGGTGCGACTATCCTCGCCCCGGAACCGGGTTTTGTGATGTACAAAATGATCGCCACTTTCTGTGGTTTGAAATATGTGGGCGTGCCCCTGCAAAACGATTTTGAGCTGGACCGCGATGCCATGCTCAGCGCCGTGATTGCCCACGAACCTGCGTTAGTGTTTTTAGCCCAGCCCAACAATCCCACCGGCAACCTGTGGGATGAAAAGACCCTTACCGAAATTGTTGAGGCGGCCCCCGGATTCGTGGTGATCGACGAAGCCTACATGGCCTTCACCGATGCCGACCATATCGACTGGCTGGACCGTTACGACCATGTGCTGATTATGCGTACCTTATCCAAGGTGGGCCTCGCCGGTTTACGTTTAGGCCTTTTGATCGGTAATAAAGAATGCCTGCACGAGCTGGATAAACTGCGTCTGCCTTACAACATCAACGTGCTCACCCAGGCCAGCGCTTTGTTTGCCTTGGAACACTACGAAATGATGGTGATTCAGACCGAGCAAATCCGCGTTGACCGCGTCATGCTGCAAAAAGATTTAGCCAGCCTGCCGGGTGTGACCGTATTCCCGAGCGAAGCCAACTTTGTGCTGGTGCGCACCCCGGCAGGTCAGGCGCGCAACTGGTTTGAAGGGCTGAAACAACGCAAAATTCTGATCAAGTGTTTGGATGGCGGCCACCCGCTGTTAAAAGATTGCCTGCGTATTACCGTCGGCACCACCGAGCAGAATGCCGCGCTGATGGATGCCCTGCGCGAGATTGCACAAGCTTGATAGCTTGAGGCTGGAAGTCAGAAGCTGGACGCAGGAAGCGCCCCTAAAAACCCCGGCCCTGCCGGGGTTTTTTATGGCCCGGGATGGCCTGTATCCTGAAAATGCAGGAGCAAGTTTAAGAGTTAACAGTTCGAAGTTTGAAGTCGATAGCGGAAAGCACAAGCGCTGTGCCTGATTTTTGAATTTTTAGGATGAAGTTCTTTTTTAATATACGGTTATTAGGGATAAAAGATGGATGCCTATTTTGGATTGTGGTTAATTCTAATGGTGCTGTTTTTGGTTTTAGCTCACATTTTTATTGCATATAAAATTGTTGGGCGAACGACGTATTTGAAATCATGTATGGCCGATGTTTTTGATGGTAATAATTCGGTTTGTGATAATAATTTTAATGGCAGCTTGATAGTTGCTAGTGTTTTTTATGTTGATATGTGCATGGCATTTGATTCTTTTAGGTTTTATCTGGCCCATGTGAGTAATGCCAATGGCCCTGCAAAGGTATTCTATGTGGTTGCTGAGATTCCAGATGTTAGTCATCTCGATGGTATTTATGGCGGTTTTTTAATGAAACTTCGTTTGAAGAAAGCAAGAAAGGCTTTTAATGAACATTCAAAGCTGAAGTTTCAGAATCCGTTGCTGCCCAGTGATATCAAAAAAGACATAGAGTTTATTGAGGTTTGTGACGGTAAAACGTTTTTGTTTATTCGTGAAGGAATGATTTTTGGGTGTTCAGGTGTAGATGTATTAAGGGTTTTGTATAAGAAAATTAAAAACTAGGATGGCATATACAAGGGCTTAAGATGGCTGTCGCGATGTCGTTGTTTTTAGCTCTACTAATATAAGGTTTAAATCAGAATGAGAAAGATCGGTTTTGATGGTGGTCATACAGTGTATGAACTTGGCCCAGTGTCAGATGTAGTATTATTCTTTGATTGCATAAACACATTTGTTGTAAGCCAGGATGGGGATGATTGGAGTTTAATAACGGATAGCCTTTATAGGCGTTATTTAAAACAAGATGAATTAGAGCGCGCCTCTATTCTAATGGGGAAATTACAAAAAAATTTTTTAAATTTAACTGCTTCCTCAGTTGAATGGGATGAGGTTTTTAAGGGGGATCGTGAACTAACATGGTTGGATCCAGAACAGGGCACGTTAGGTGCTATTTTTTCTAGATATTTTGATTTGTTTTCAAAGGCAATATCCTCAGCTATATCATTTTTTGTTGAATTTAATATTTATCAGCCAGTTAGAATTGTTATTTCCGATATGCCTGGATTTTTTATAGATAGAAATAGGCCTTTGAAGGATTATGATGAGCTTGTTTTGGATGATTATCCTTTTTGGCTCAGGTAGGTTTGCTGGAACAAAATAAAATATATAGACGCTTCCATCGGTAACAAGCCAAAACACCGCGTTAGCACTTTCCCTTCATAAACACCCTGTTCATCCCTTTCTGGTCACGCTTACCGCTTGCTGGTCACTAATGGCTGATAGCTGATAGCTGATAGCTTATCTATATTCCCCCCATCTGCTTTCCACCCTGTGACGCGGTGTAGTTCATAACAAAGTAAACAATTGTTTGTCTTTTGAGCGTTTTTTGAACAGCCTCAAACCCCTTTGATATCAATGAATCATGTCACTTTTGCGCCATTTATGGTGGTTTTTGCAAAACAGATGATTGGACATGTTGCTAATTTCGGTGTACAAATGTTCGCCGAAACTTAAGGAGCTGTTATGGCCAATGTTCAAAATCTGCCGGATAACGGCAATCCATCGGGTCTGTGGGCCAGTTTTGTATATGCGGTTGCCCGCACCACAACCTTTGCAGACTACTTCGAACCCCTGATTCAGCTGGTTAAACCCAGCTTTGTGGCGGGTAAAATCCCGGCCCGAGTGGTGCAGGTACGCCACGAAAACGACCATGTATTCAGCCTGATATTAAAACCTGGGCGTGGTTTTAAAGGTTTTACGGCCGGCCAGTATGTTGAGCTGTGTGTTGAGCGCGACGGGCGCCGCTTCAGCCGTTATTTCAGTATTTCTTCCGGTGTGCAGCAGTTCCGCCAGCAGGGCACCATTGAGTTATCCATCCGTGTGCAGGAAAAAGGGCATATCACCCCCTGGCTGCGTATGGCATTAACCACCGGTGCAAAAGTGCATCTGGGCCATGCCCAGGGTGAGTTTGTGCTTAAGGCCAGTGATAAACCTCTGTTAATGCTGGCCGGTGGTTCAGGTATTACCCCGTTCCGCAGCATGCTGGCCGGCCTGCAGGATTACCCCGCAGCTGTCACCCTGCTGTATTACGCGCAGGATGCCAGTGCCCACCTGTTTAAACGTGAGTTACTGGCCCGTCAGGCGGATATGCCCCATGTGCGTGTGGTGCTGGTGGATACGTCCCTCGAAGGTTTTTTCAGTCAGCAGCATCTGGATGTTTATTGCCCGGATTATGCGGCGCGCGATATTTATATCTGTGGCCCTTCGGCCATGATTACCCACAGCCGTCAGCTGTTAGCTGAATTAGGTGTGGCACAGGGCAATATTCATTTTGAATTTTTTGGCCCGGCGCCACTGCAGTTGGATGGTATTGCAACAGCGGGTGTGACTGAGTTCCGCCGCAGTGGCAAACAAAGCATTAACCCTGAGCAACAGCAAACCTTATTGGATATGGCAGAAAATGCCGGTTTAAAACCCGCGTCCGGTTGCCGTATGGGTGTGTGTTACCAGTGTATTTGTAAAAAAGAATCCGGTGTGGTGCTGAATACCAAAACCGGTCAGTACTCGGATACCGGCGCGCAGGATGTGCAGATGTGTGTGTCGGTGCCGGTGGGTGATGTGGTACTGGATATTTAAGGTGAAAACGATGAGCAAAAAAAATATGCAGAGCATTCCGGCCCTGGATGCGGCCCAGTTAGATAATCTGGCTGCCGATCTGGATAAAATCCGCGATGCCGCCCTGGCGGACGTGGGCGAAAAAGATGCGCGTTACATGCGCCGTTTAATTGCTTTCCAGCGTAGCCTAGAAATTATTGCCCGTATTGCTTTAGTCGGTGGTTTATATCACTGGGCTTTCTGGGTGTTTGGCGCCGTTGCCCTGGGTGTCAGTAAAATTCTCGATAATATGGAAATCGGCCATAACGTATTGCACGGGCAATATGATTTTATGAACGATAAAAATATTAACTCGCGTAATTTTGACTGGGATATCGTGGGTGATTCCGGCAGCTGGAAACGTGTGCACAATTACGAGCACCACACCTATACCAATATTCTCGGTAAAGACCGCGATTTTGGTTATGGCCTGCTGCGTTTATCCAGTGATTACGCCTGGCGTTTTAAAAACCTCTTCCAGTTTGGCACTTATTTTATTCTCAGCAGCCTGTTCCAGTGGGGCGTAGCTTTCCATGAGCTGGCCGCAGAGCGGGTTTATCTCGGTAAAAAACGTGCTGACCGCACCAGCCCATTAAGTGACGAAGCGTTGAAAAAGATGTTTTTTGGCAAAGCGGGTCGTCAGTTATTTAAAGATTATATTTTCTACCCGCTGATTTGTTTCCCTGCATTTGTGCCTGTATTACTGGGTAACTTTGTGGCGAACTTTATCCGTAACTGGTGGACATCCACGATTATTTTCTGTGGTCACTTCACCGATGGTGTGCATATTTTCAGCGAAGAAGACTGTAAAAACGAAAGCCGTGGCCACTGGTATTTCCGCCAGATGCTGGGCAGCTCCAACTTAACCGGGCGTAAATGGTTCCACATTATGACCGGCCATTTAAGCTGCCAGGTTGAACACCATTTATTCCCCGATGTGCCGGCCTGGCGTTACCGCGCCATGGTGCCGCAGGTACAGGCAATCGCTGCGAAATATGGCATTCCCTATAACATCGACAGTTTCC
>JACKOM010000020.1 GCA_024234265.1 Oceanospirillaceae bacterium | reverse complement strand
GCATTGGGCCGTCAGTGGCACCACATACCAGGATCGCGCCGTCCATCTGGGCAGCACCGGTGATCATGTTTTTTACATAGTCAGCGTGGCCTGGGCAGTCTACGTGTGCGTAGTGACGGGTAGCTGATTCGTATTCCACGTGGGAAGTGGAGATGGTGATACCACGTGCTTTTTCTTCCGGTGCCTTGTCGATACCGTCGAAAGCAACGGCTGCGCCGCCCCAGGTCTCAGAACATACGCGGGTCAGGGCCGCGGTCAGAGTGGTTTTACCATGGTCAACGTGACCGATAGTGCCTACGTTTACGTGCGGCTTGCTACGTTCAAACTGCGCCTTTGCCATTAGTCTGCCTCTTCATGTGATGGACATACACAAAAAGGCAGGCCGAGGCCTACCTTTCCTTAAAAAGTGGTGCTGATACCCAGAATCGAACTGGGGACCTCATCCTTACCAAGGATGCGCTCTACCGTCTGAGCCATATCAGCATATTCTGGAGCGGGCAGCGGGAATCGAACCCGCATCATCAGCTTGGAAGGCTGAGGTTCTACCACTGAACTATGCCCGCAAATCTTAAAGCCTTACCGAGTACTTCAAGACTTTCTGAATTCTTGGTGGTGGGGGCTGGATTCGAACCAGCGAAGCTCTCGCGTCAGATTTACAGTCTGATCCCTTTGGCCGCTCGGGAACCCCACCTAAATTGTGGCGCAGATTCTGCCTATCGCTTCGCTGTCTGTCAAGTAATTTCCTTTTGAAATTACATACTTACATCGTCACTGCAGTCCCGCCATCCGTGACCATCTCGGTCAACGGGCGCGCACTATACCCAATTTTTATTGCTCTGGCAAACTATCCTCACAACGAATTTGCTGCCATTTCACATCTTCGTTGCCGGCGATGCGCTCGCGGGTTTTATCCATCAATTGGGCATTGGATTCATGGCTCGCCATCACCCAGTAGGTTTCGCGGGTACGCTCCAGGGTTTTGGTCTGGGGCTGGTAGCCTTTTGCCTTCAGACTCTTCACAACCACTTGCACAGATTCTTCTTTGCTAAACAATCCTAAGGAGATGGCGTTCTCCAGCTCACCGTCTGTCACCACGAAACTGTCGATATTGCGCTTTTGCAGCTCACGTAATTTACGCATGGCTTTTTCACGGTTTGGTTCCGGCGGCAAATACACCCAATACTCGGTTTTTACTAAACGCTGGGTGGTTTTTTCGGTGGCGAGAATATCCAGCGCCTGCATGCGTGCACGAATATCTTTCGCTAAGTCCGGATCGGAAAATGGCCCTGCCAGCCAGCACACACCCGGCTGCACAGGTTGTGCTACCACCCTTTCAGCAGGTTGTTCTGTCATTTCAGAGAGTAAAACAAGGGGCTTACCGCCCTGCACTGCCGCAGCCGATGCTGAATTCTGCGCATCCGGATAAACCGGCTGACGCAAAAAAGTGCTGTATCCAAAATATCCAAGGTTCATCAGAACCAGGGCCAGAAATATCCAGCGCATACCGCTATCACCTGTTTAAATCAAAATAATGGGTTAATCCATCCAGCACCAGATCCGGTGCATGCCGCCACGCTGTGTGCGATACCGGCATAATTAACTGTGCAGAACCGCCACTTAACCAGTAACAAAAATCCGGATATTGGGCGGCGGTATTATCCAACCAGGCGATGCACATGGCCAGAATACCGTGCTCAACACATTGCTGAGTATTGGCACCCGGGCTTGTGATGCCTGTTTGCCAATCCGCAGCCGTTTGTATCTTACGGGTGTTTTGCAGCAGGGCTTTTTTCTGCATTTCCAGGCCGGGCACTATATAACCACCCAAGTGCCGGCCCTGCGCATCAATGATATCCAGGGTGATGGCAGTACCTGCATCCACCACTATGTGGCCACAATTTTGTTGCTGCATCCATGCCGCCAGCATGGCCAGCCAGCGGTCAATGCCTAAACGGCTGTAATCTTCATATGCACATATCAGTGTACCGGTCTGCGCCTGGGTAACAGCGCGGCGCACATTGCGCCCCTGTAAAAAAGCTTCGACCTCTGCTGGCCATTGCTCATTCACGGCGGATAAAAACACGTTATTAACGGCGCTGAAATCCTGCCCGGCAAGGGCCTTTGCGAAATCGACACCCGCTGCTATCACATCAGCACCCTGCCGCAAACGCCATTTAATGCGGGTATTGCCGGCATCCAGCTCAAGTAACATCGGCCAGCCTCAGGGATACCTCACCGGCATTAAAATATTGCGCCACACCTTTCACCAGAATGCACAATTCGCCTTTTTCATTAACACCCTGGCAGATGCCCGTGACTTCTGAAGACGGCAAAATCAGGCGAACTTCGCGCCCATGGAAACCGTTAGCGGCATTCCATTCTTCGGCAAAAGGTGCGAAACCAGAAACGCTGAACCCCTGCAATACATGCTCAAGGGATTGCACTAACTCCAGGGCCAATTGCGCGCGCGATACTTTACAACCCTGCTGGCGCAAACCCGTGGCCGGTTGACCAATGGCTTCCTGATCACTGTGGCGGATATCCAGATTCAGGCCAATGCCAATCACCACATTACAGGCATCGAGCATCACACCATTAAGCTCCAGCAGAATGCCACCGAGTTTTGCTTCATTCACCAGAATGTCGTTGGGCCACTTGAGGGCAACCGGCGCCTGGCAATGACACTTTAATACCCGGTAAATTGCCAGCCCTACGGCAAGGCTCAAACCCTGCACCCCCGCCACGCCATTTTCAAATGGCCAGCCAAGGGAGAAATATAAATTGCGTGCAAAGGGGCTGACCCACTGGCGCCCGCGGCGGCCACGGCCCGCATTTTGTTTTTCAGCAAAAAACACGCAGCGCCCGGCATGGCCGGCAAACCAGTGTTGTACATCTTCATTCGTGGAACCCGTCACCAGCGCCACGCTGACTTCCTGCCAGATGGCCGCATCTAACTGGCTGCGCAAAAATGCCTGATCGAGCAACTCCACCGCATCCTGCAAACGATAACCACGGCCTTTCACTGAATTGAGGGGAATACCGATCTCTTCGAGCTTTTGCAGTTGTTTCCACACCGCTGCGCGGCTGACCCCCAGTATTTCCCCCAGGGCTTCGCCTGAGTGAAATTCGCCATCGGCGAGGGTTTGCAGCAGGGTGCGGTTAACCATGATCAGCCCTTAAACATACGACGGCTGCGCCACATTAACAGCAATAACGCCAGGCACAGGCCAATGGGCTGAATAGAGGCTTTTTCTTTTTCAGACGGAAAAACCAAATAATCTTTAGGCGCGGGCTGGGTGGCCGGCACAGGGCGCAGGACCAAATCCCCCTGCACATCAAAACTCGCCTGCACTATGTAGTTTTCACTGCGGATGATGGTGTAAAAACGCCCGCTGTCAGCGATGCGGTAACTGAACACACCCTCGATATCACCCAAGCCCTTATCCAGGGTGGTCGGGTTCACTTCAACTAATAATTCTTCCGCCGGTAATACTTTCTGCAGGGTCACACTGCTGGTGGTGCCTGCCGCAATAAAGCGGTTGCTGCCAATCGCGGTGATGTCATACACCCTGGCACCTGTAGCATTCAGCACAGCTGATTGAAAACGACTGTCGATCGCCACCCCCTGCGCCGACACAGCCGCCGTATACCATTTAGAATCCAGCCCCATGGCAAGGCAACTGACCACACCGAAGTTAGCACTGCAGGAAGGCAGCAGGCGGATTTCACCACTCGCCAGTTCGGAGGGAATTAAACCAGTTGTCTGGTCAGCAGTGTCATACCAGTGCAGGGAGCTGCCGGCAGCGGTGATACGCTGAATCAACACGCCGCTCGACGAAGGCCAGAAGCTGTCTACCTGGTTGGCAATACTTTGCGCTGCACTGCTGTCGGTTAAATCATCACGCCACAATTCACCGTATTTAAGGCCGTACACCACAGTGCCGGACTCCTGCCCCCACTTGAATGTGGCATCGCTCAGGGAAGAAACTTTCACTGCGGCACCCGCCTGCAAACGCCAGATACCAGCATCACTGCCACTATCAACAAAGGCATACAGGGCATCATTACGCTGATAAATATGGCTGGTTTGCGCAGGCAGCTGGAAACCGCTGGCCTGCCAGGCAAGGCTGTTGCCACTGCCGGTTTTAATATTCAACACCTGGCCACTTTGACTGAAGGCATACATCTGATCGTTCAGATAAAACATCTGACTGATGCTGTGGGTAGCGTCACTGGGCAAACTGCCACTGGCATTGAAGTTGTCACTGGCCAGACGGCGCTGCAGGGTGCCGTTGGTTTTACGGGTCACCAGCATGTAACCCAGGCTGCGGTCGAACACTTCGAAATAGGCTTCGGTATTCACATCCAGTGCAAACGCCGCTATCGCACTGCGGGAGCTGTCGAACTCTTCGGCAAAATAATCTTCCACGTTGGCGGCGGCCACACCATCAAGGTCCGGCAGCGCAGTGACATCCACCGGCACGGCGGCAGGTTCATTGGCATACACCACGGGCTCGTTCTGGATCGGCAGATCAAGGTTAACCGTTAAATCCGATGCGTATGCACCGCTGGCCGCCAGGTAGAGCGCACCAATAATTCCATAGCGCATAACCGCTCCTTTTTATTTTTATAATTATTCGTCGAAACTGGTATCGCCCTGATACCCCATAGCGAGGTTTTCAAAGCGGGTATATTTGCCGATAAACGCGAGGCGATCGGTACCGATCGGGCCGTTACGGTGTTTACCGATAATAATTTCTGCAATGCCTTTATCCGGGGAGTCTTCGTTATACACCTCATCCCGGTAAATAAAGGCGATGATATCCGCATCCTGCTCAATCGCCCCGGATTCACGCAGGTCCGACATGACCGGACGTTTGTTGGGGCGTTGTTCCAGACTCCGGTTAAGCTGCGAAAGTGCAATCACCGGGCAATTAAATTCTTTAGCGATGGCTTTAAGGCTGCGGGAAATTTCAGAGATTTCCTGGGTACGGCCTTCACCTTTACCCACCACACGCATCAGCTGCAGGTAGTCGACCATCACCAGGGCCAGGTCGTTATTTTCGCGGAATACCTTGCGGCAACGGGCGCGCATTTCCTGAGGTGTTAACGCCGGGGTATCGTCGATATAAAGAGGTTTATCTTTGAGGGTATTAAATGCCGCAGTGAGTTTCGGCCAATCCCCTTCTTCAAGTTTACCGCTACGCAGTTTGCTCTGGTCGATGCGCCCGACGGAGGAATACATACGCATCAGAATCGCTTCTTTGGGCATTTCCATACTGAATACCAGCACGGGGCGATTAGTGCCGATCAGGGCGTTTTCCACCAGGTTCATGGCAAAGGTGGTTTTACCCATCGAAGGACGGCCTGCCACTATGATCATATCCGCCGGCTGCAGACCGTTGGTGCGTTTATCCACATCGGTAAAACCTGTGGTCACACCACTCAAACCATCGGGCATGCTGAAGAGTTCTTCGATCTTCTCCAGGGTGCGCGACATAATCGGGTTAACGTGCTCGGGGCCACCTTCTTTGTTACCGCCTTCGGCCACATCGGCAACACGTTTTTCTGCATCGGAAATCAATTCTAACGCCTGACGCCCGCGGGGGTTGTAGGCGATTTCGCTGATATCGCTGGCCGCTTCGGCAAGACGGCGCAATAAAGCACGCTCTTTAACAATATCGGCATAGGCTGCAATGTTTGCCGCAGACGGGGTTTGTTCGACTAACTCGGTGAGATACACCAGGCCACCGACGTTTTCGAGTTCATCCAGTTCACTGAGATTCTGCGACAGGGTGAGAATATCGAAGGGCTTATCGGCTTCCGCCAGATCTGTGATGGCTTTGTAGATAAGGCGGTGCTGATGCAGGTAAAAATCCGCCTGACGCAGGATCTCCACCACAGATTCATAGGCGCGGTTGTCGAGCATCAGACCACCCAGCACCGACTGTTCGGCTTCTACCGAATGGGGCGGGGTTTTCAGTTGTTTGACGGTCTGCTCATCACTCATGGCGCAAATAAAAAAGGCACTATTGGCAAAGGGGCCTAATAGTGCCTTTTTTGACTTGCCGGAACAAGTTAGGTCCACCGGAAAGTGGACCTAATTCCTCTTAGTCTTCAGCAACAACGTGCAGAGTCAGAGAGGTTTTCACGTCAGCGTGCAGCTGCAGTGCGATTTCGAAAGTACCAACCTGACGGATTGCACCGTTTGGCAGGCGGATTTCAGATTTCGCAACTTTGATACCGGTGGAGCTGATCAGATCAGCCAGATCACGGGTACCGATAGAACCGAACAGTTTGCCTTCGTCACCGGCTTTAACAGCCAGGGACAGCTCAACGTCAGCCAACTGTTCAGCGCGCTGCTGAGCAGAAGCCAGAGCTTCGGCAGCTTGTTTTTCTAATTCAGCACGACGAGCTTCAAAAGCAGCGGTGTTTGCTGCAGTTGCAGGCACAGCCTTGCCAAAAGGAATCAGGAAGTTACGACCGTAACCAGCTTTAACGGTTACTTTGTCGCCCAGGTTGCCCAGCTTGGCAACTTTTTCTAACAGAATTACGTCCATCTTTTATACCTCAAATTACAGAGCGCTATGGATTCGCTTTGTCTTCCAGCCAGCGCCGCAAATTCAACAGGGAATCAGCCACGGCAACCAGAATTAGTAACGCATACATATAAGGGAGGAAAAACAGCAGACTGATGTAAAACGCCAGCAGCCATTGATCACTCAGTTTTTTGTCCTGCACCGCCCTGTGCACCAGCGCAATGCCAGCCACAAACAGCGGGATTACCACCACAGGCCCGAGGGCCAGCAGGGTATTGTTACTGGCTTCCAGTAACACTGCGAGCAGCGCCAGTACCGCGTACCACTTAGGCATTTGCAGGCTGAGAAACTCCGCCTTAAAACCACCGGGATAATACAGAACCGACTGCCAGTGGCGCGCCATTAAAAACGCACCGCACGCAAACAATTGCACCATGACTGCCGCACCGCCGAGCATGACAAAAAACATTTTGTCCGCCAGCAATGTTCTGAGCTCAGAACCTTCTTCAAGGGTTTGCAGAAACTGTGCTGCAACTTCCTGCAGAAAGGCCTGCCACCCCGGGGCAATCAGTGGCACCAGTATTACAACTGCAACACCGGGTAACAGCGAAGTAATGAGGGCATATTGCAGAGAGGAAGTCAGCCTTAAGACTAACGCCATCAGTGTTGCGCCACCCACCACCAGCAACTGCATCATCTCCTGTTGCCACACAATCCACACAATGCAGGGAATGAGGACAGCCAGCAGAATATTCAGTGTTTTGGTCAGCCCGTGCCTCAACAGCACCAGACTGACCACCGCGGCACTCACCCAGTACAACAGGGGAATAGCTGCGGTAATAACAGCAACCCACAGGGCCTGACGGGGGCCTTGCATCACATAACGTGCGATTGCACCCATCAGGTCAGGAATTACTTGTGGCTGTCAGTGTATGGCAGCAATGCAACGTAACGGGCACGTTTGATTGCAGAAGCCAGCTGACGCTGATACTTAGCTTTGGTACCAGTGATACGGCTTGGTACGATTTTGCCAGTTTCAGTTACGTAGCCTTTCAGGGTGTCCAGATCTTTGTAGTCGATCTGTTTTACGCCTTCAGCGGTGAAACGGCAGAATTTACGACGACGGAAAAAACGAGCCATGATGTTCTCCTAATCCGAATTAATCTTCGAGGCTGTCGTCTGCATCATCAGATGCATCGTCAACGGATTCTTCTTTATCAGCAGAGTACTCTTCACGACGACGGTCCTGACGGCTCTCAGCTGCTTTGATTGGAGACACTTCAGTCACAGGGCCATCCATACGGATGATCATGTTACGGATAATGGCATCGTTGAAACGGAAAGTGTTGCCCAGTTCTTCCAGGACATCTTCACCGCATTCAATGTTCATCAGAATGTAGTGTGCTTTGTGCACTTTCTGAATTGGGTAAGCCAGGTGACGGCGGCCCCAGTCTTCCAGACGGTGAATCTGACCACCTTTCTCTTTGATAGAGGAGGTGTAACGCTCAACCATTGATGGAACTTGTTCGCTTTGATCTGGGTGAACCAGAAACAGTACTTCGTAGTGACGCATGGTCAACTCCTTATGGGTCTAGCCTCTGGCGAAATGCCATTGAGGCAAGGAGACAATCACCGGTATAAAAACCGGCGCGCAATTATGCATAAAAAGTAACCAGTACGCAACGCCCCCATGCGCTGGCACTACATCCTGCTTGGCTATACTGCACTAATCTCGCCCCGGTGCCTCAACGTGCATAAAGATGAAACCGCATATCAATTACCCCTGATGGCAAGCCTGTGGCTGGGGCTGTTGCTGTTGTTTATCGGGGTGGACTTTCTCGCTTTCCAAAGGCAGATGGATTTACGCCTCTACGATGCCCTTTATGCCAATCCCTTTGCGGCCCAGGCCTCTGCTTTTAATCAGCGCGCCGCCAGCATGCCGGAGCAAACTGATCTGACCCTGTTCAACCCGGCAGGGGAGCTGCTCGATACTACCATTGCCTATTTACCCCCTTCCGGCGGCGCAGTTTTTTACGGCTATCTGCAAAACCACCAGCATGAAACCAGTTGCCTGCAGGGTGTCGGTGAACTTGGCGCATCGGGTTATCAGGTTTGTTATCAGTTCGACCGGGAGGGCAACCTGTGGCTGGCCAGCATAGGGTTTAAAGCTTTGCTGGCGAACTGGCTGGCAAATGATGGCCTCTATCTGGCGTTGTGCCTGCTGGGTTTTTTCAGCCTGTTATTGTTGTACCTGCACAAACACGTTTTAAACCAGCGCCATAAATTGCGCAGCCAGAATCTGCACGCACTGATGGAAAAAAATACCCTGGATTACCAGCGCCTGATCACCAATCTGCCGGGCTTGTTTTACCGGGTGAGGGTTACGGACGGTGAGGTTTTATACGTCAGCCCCGGTGCAGAGCAACTCACCGGTTACAGCCCCGAAGCGTTTCGCAGTGGCAATATCCAACCCCTGAGCATGGTGCACCGCGATGACAAAAAATCTTTTATCCAGCAATCCCGCAGTGCCCACCACTCAATGCGTGAATACGAGCTTACCTACCGCATTATTACCCGCCAGGGGGATACCAAATGGGTGCTGGATAAGGGCCGCTGTTATCTGGAAGGTAACGACCCCACCATAGAAGGCATGATTCTGGACATTACCGAGCGGGAACTGGTGCGCCAGCAAATCGAATATCTCGCCGTGCAGGACCCCCTCACTGAGCTGTTTAACCGCTATAAATTCCACGACGAACTGGTGCACCTCAGTGATGCCGCCAAGGCCTCCGGCGAAGCCTTTGCCATGCTGTTTATCGATCTGGATCGTTTTAAAAATATCAACGATTCCCTCGGGCACCAGGTGGGTGACCGCTTACTGCGCAAGGTTGCGCAGCGCCTCAAAGAAATTACCCGCGGGCAATTTCTGCTCGCACGCATGGGGGGCGATGAATTTGTGGTGTTGATGCGTCACCTGCCCGGCAGGGGTGCTGCGGCGGCGCTGGCGGCGGCCATCAATCAATCCATGGCCACCCCCTACCGCATTGATAATTACCAGCTGCGCACTAGCTGTTCGATTGGCATCGCCCTATTCCCGGAGCACAGCGAGCAAAGCCAGGTATTGTGGCGTTATGCCGATACCGCCATGTATCAGGTGAAACAACAGGGCGGTGATGATTATCAGTTTTTCACCCCGGAAATAGGTGCCCAGGTGCAGCAGCGCATCAGCATGGAACACGACCTGGGCAAGGCACTCGAAAACAGTGAGTTTTTCCTGCAATTTCAGCCACAGATAGATTTGGAAAATGGCCGTGTATGCGGCGCCGAAGCGCTGATCCGCTGGCAACATCCGCAAAAGGGCCTGATTTCCCCCGCGCAATTTATTCCCATTGCCGAGGAAATCGGCCTGATCAATAAACTCGGCGACTGGATTCTCGATGAAGCCCTGCGCCATTTGCAGTTATGGCTGCCGCAGGATCCGCAATTCACCCTCGCGGTGAATATTTCCGCCAAACAGGTCACTGCGGAATTTCCCGGCCAGTTGCAGGAAAAACTGCAGCGTCAGCAAACTCCTGCACACGCCCTTGAACTGGAAATCACCGAATCCCTGCTGATGGAAAACCTTGCCCTGGTCACCCCGCTGCTGAATGAAATCCGTAAACAGGGCATCAGTTTTGCGCTGGATGATTTTGGCACGGGTTATTCATCCCTCAGTTACCTGCGCCATTTACCGATTCAGAAATTAAAAATCGACCGTGCTTTTGTCAAAAACCTCGAAACCAATAACGATGATGCAGCCCTGGTAAACGCCATCATCGCCATGGCGCGCAGCCTGAATCTGAATGTGCTGGCCGAAGGGGTAGAAAGCGACGGGCAAAAAACCATTTTGCAGCGCCACGGCTGCCAACTTTACCAGGGGTACTTATTTGGCAAACCCGTCAATGCGGCAGATTTTGCGCAGCACTACCTCAATCGCCAGATTATTCGTTAAACTCTGGCCTTTTCCCGGAGCGCAATATGTCCAGCATTGACGATATCCATCACTTTGCCACCGAACTGGCCGAAAAAGCCGGTGATCTGATTGTGGAGCTGCGCTCCATGCAGCGCCTCAACGTGGATTTCAAAGCCGGCATTGAACTCGTCACCAACGCGGATATTGCCGCCGACAAACTCATCAGTGATGCCATCCGCGCCCGCTTCCCGGATCACCGCATTCTGGCGGAAGAAAGCGCGCCGGATATCGCCGCCATCGCAGATACTTCCACCCCCCTGTGGATTATTGACCCGATCGACGGCACGGTGAATTACGCCCATCACCACCCACAGGTGGCGATCAGCATTGCTTACGCCGAGCGTGGCAAAGTACAAACAGGTGTGGTGTACAACCCGTTTCAGGCGGAATTATTCAGCGCCATCCGCGGCCAGGGCAGCTGGTTAAATGATCAGCCCCTGCGGGTCAGTGCACTACACGAATTAAACCGTGCTTTGATCGCCACGGGTTTTCCCTACAATAAAAAACCCGTATTACCGCTGTTGATGTCACGCCTGCAGGCGGTGCTGGAAAATTGCGCCGATGTGCGCCGTTTAGGTTCTGCCGCACTGGATATCTGCTGGGTGGCGATGGGGCGGTTGGATGCCTATTACGAAACCGTCAGCCCGTGGGATTGTGCGGCAGCGGTATTAATTGCCCGCGAAGCCGGCGCAAAATGCGGGCATTTTATGCCGGTGCCGGAACATATGCCTGAAGAGCTGTGCGGGGAAAATCTGTTAATCAGCACTCCGGCTTTATATAACGATCTGCAGGAAATTCTGCAGGCAGCTTCATAGGCCTGCAGAAATTATTCATAGGCCGCGAGGCGCAACTGCTCCTGGGGCGTAAACGCGGCACGTAATTGCTCTATGGCCTGTTGTTTTTGAGTTTCGCTGCGCTGACTTTCTTCTACCGCTTTTTTCGCCGCCAGATAAGTATCAATACGTTGTTGCCACTGGGCGCGCTGATTTTCCAGGGTGGCAATACGCGCAGCCGCTTCACTGCCAAAGGCCGCGGTATTTTGTGCGTACACCTCTTCTGCTGTAGCGCCCTGCTGTTTCATTTTTTCCGTTTGCGCAAACACCTGACTGATGCGTTCGGTTTCTGAGCGCATATCCTGCAACTGGGCCGGCAACTGATTTTCCAGCATGCTGATTTGCGCGGCTTTTTCATCGGCGGTTAATTGCGGATTATTCATAATATCCAGTTTGCCGAGCATAAAATCATCGTAGGTTTCATCGAAACCAAAAAACGCGTCGGCTGCCTCAGCGGATAAATATTCGCGGCGTTTATTGCGCAGCTGATCGAGGCGCAAGCGCATATTACTCATATCGTATTGCTCAAAACTGGCGGCGCTGCCTAATTGTTTTTCCAGCTCCACCAGGCTGCGTTTATAGGCAATATAATCCTCGAATAATTTAAGTGCCTCGCTGCGCGCAGGCTCCTGTAATTCGCGACTGATATCATCACGCACCAAGGCGAGCACCTCATCCAGGGAAAACTCCCCGAGGGTAGAAAGAAAATATTCAAAGCGCTCTTTAATGCTGACATTTAACAGCAGATGGCCATCAGGCCCGACGGGATATGCACCATCAATATCAGTGCCTTTAAGAGATGTTTTTTCACGGGCTGCGGCGTCATGCAAACCATCCTGCAGGCTTTGGCTAGCATCGGCGACACGTTGTGCAAATTGTTGGCGGGTTTCTTCAAGGGCACTTAATTGCGTCACCTGCACGGGCTGCAGAAAAAAATACGCCGCACCTGCCACACACAGGCCGGATACCGCAATCAGGAAATAACGCATACGAACCTCTGGCTCCGGAAATGAAAACATCCCCGCCGGGGCGGGGATGCACTACAGCAGATTACAGGCCAGCGTTTTTCAGACGGTTGGCGTGGTTACGGTAAAGGGTAACCGGATCAGTCTCAAACAGATTGTTCAGACCGAACAGCAGGTTCACTTCATCGAGGTGGTTCATACCGTAGTTGTCACGGATCACCTGACCCAGGTGACTGTCACAGGTACCCACCAGACCATCGTTCTGCTCAGAGCCGAACGGCACACTAGTCAGGGCCAGTACCGGGTCGGACACGTCGAGCAGGTTGGTCACCACACTGCCACCACTCCAGGAGTAATAACGGATGCCATTCACAGTGTAAGCACCTTCACCGCATGCGGTAGTCGGTACACCCTGTGGGTGACGGCTGTTAAACGCCAGGGAGCCAGCGGTTGTCAGGGAGCCTAAGGCTCCCAGGGCATCCTGCTCGTAACCACCACCGGACAGGAAGTCCAGCAGGCCGGAAACGGCTTCAAAAATCCCCACAACCGCGGCTTCAGCGGCAGAACCCTCAGGGATCTGACGCAGGAAATCTGCAGTATTGGAACCTTTGTTCACACCACCGATGCTGGTCACGGATGCCACCAGATCAGGACGTACGGATGCAACATAGCGAATGGTCGGGCCACCATGGCTATGGCCAATCAGGTTGACTTTTTTCGCACCGGTTACCGCCAGAATGTTTTCAATCTGGGCGATGAGCTGCTCACCGCGCACTTCGGTGGAGTTAGTATTCGCTACGGTTGTAACGTATACAGAAGCACCGTCTTTACGCAGTTCGGCCGGGATTTTATACCAGTATTCGATACCCAGTATTTCATCAAAGCCAAGCAGACCATGGGCGAGCACAATCGGATATTTGGTTTTGGTGTAGTTTGACGGCTGAAACCAGCTGTCCCAGAACCAAGCATGTGCCTGCATCGTTGTGAATAACAGCGAAGCGAGCATCAGGCGCATTGTTATTTTTATCATTGCCTTTCCTCTTAGTCAGTCATGTTGAGGAACAAAGCCACCCCGCTGCCAGGCAACAGGAGTACTTTGCCAACCCCGGCGGGCAGTATAAAAAATGTTCAAAGCGGCCAACGGATAAATCAGGCCACAAATTAGGCCAATGTCGCCATTATTTAGGTAAAGTACTCTAATCTCACCCTAAAGGGTGACCCCTGAACACCTTTTACACGCGTACCAAAAATAGTGAAAAAGACGTCCGTAATTGACAGGTGAAATGTGCATAACTTTGTGGATTTGATGTTTGAAAGCTGTATCAAGCCTGTGTATTGGCACTTTTATAATACCCGCCAATACAACCTGGCGGCCGGTAATTCACCAGTAAATTCATAGTGTTAGATAACACTTTTGGGGTTACCCGGCAGTGCAGCGCACCCTGCAGAACACGGCTTAAACAAATGGCAGATTATCCCCGAGTTTTGTGGATAACTTCGTGCATAAGCGGCTGGATAAAAGCCGCCAGCGCAGATCAGAACAGACCTGTGTACAGATTGCCTGCCAATTGACCAGTTACGCCAGCCTCACCCGTGCGGGGGATAAAACGACCGTAAAAACCACCTCAAACCGGTAAGTGGCTAAATTTGCTACCTGCCCTGACCTGATACGCCCTTATACGGTGCATTTACGCCCCCTACACTGCAGGTGTTGTTATTTCTCTCAACGTCCCTTCAGGGGCCGTCGGTGCAAACCGCCGGCCCCGTTTTTTTGGGCCCGATAAAAACAAAAAAAGGTAATCCCATGCGCAACACACTGATAGCGCTGCTGCTGATGTGCAGCGGTTTCGCGGCCCACGCCGACAGTTACATGTATTTCACCAACAACAGCCTGCAAACCGTCAGCCTGCAAACCACCCAGAGTGGTTACACCAATCTGGTGGAAGGTGTGCACTGGCAGCAACTGGCCCGCACTGTGCCACCCCTTGCGACCGTGAAGTTTTTACGTTTCAACCGCGATGAGGGCATCAAATGGGGCAAAACCTATTATTTCGATACCCGCGTGACGGGCGATGACAGCAGCATGGTGTTACGTCAGAAATTAATCGGCACCTGGAATTTCAGCGAAATGTATTTCAGCGCCGAAAATCAGGCCTGGATTTACGACCGTGATTACCACTACCTGCACGGAGCCTGGCAGCAAAAAGCAGCCACCTTAGGCATGCGCTCCCAATATGCCCGCACCAGCGGCGACGATATTTATTATGTTTTACACCCGCAAAACCAGGCCCACAGCGTAAGCGACAATGACAACGAATTCAGCGTATTAACCTACAACACCTGGACATTACTGCCGGGGATTTTATCCTTCAATGCGGGCAACCGTTTAGACAGCATTGTGGATGCGGTAAAGGGTTATGATGCGGTGGCCTTTCAGGAAGTATTTGACCCCTATTTAACCGCACGTTTTCGTGAACAAATTCAGAAGGAATATCCCTATTTAACGGAAATTCCGTGGAAGCTTGGCAAAATTCTCACCGGTGGCACTTTTATCGCCAGTCGCTGGCCGATTGTGCAGCAGGATACAGCCGTATATGACGCCTGCATCAGCGATGGTTGTTTAGCCGCAAAGGGTATTAACTACGCGCAGATTAAAAAAGGCACACGTATTTATAACCTGTTTAATACCCACACCCACGCCTATACCACGGCCGATGATATTGCGGTGCGTATGCAGCATTTACAGCAATTACGTGGATTTGTGGAATCGAAAAATATCGCTGCCGATCAGGCATTAATCATGGCCGGCGATTTTAACGTGGATAAAATCCACTTCCCGCAGGAATACGCAGATTTTCTCAGCCTGTTAAATGCCGGCGAACCACTTTATACCCCGGATTATCCGCATTCTTACGCAGGCCCGGTTAACCACTGGGCGGAAGACCAATACACAGAATATCTGGATTATGTGCTGGCCGAAGCTTCGCACCTGCAACCACTGAGCTATCGCAACAGCCTGCATGTGCCACGTTCAATTGCACCTGAGCACTGGACGACCTGGGATTTATCGGACCACTTTCCGGTGGCGGGGGATTTTGTATTCCCTTAAAGATTGCTTTGCTGGACTTTCTGTAATTCCTGGATATCCAGATTAAAGGGGTCGAGCAGGGTAAAGATGCCGTATTGCTCCAATAATTGTTGCCATGCCTGATCATGACGCATGGCAGCAATAACGCGGTTTATTTCCGGCAAATAACCCGCCATGGGCGGGGTGGCTAAAATATGCCGGCTGTATTCATCGTAATGCTGTTTACTGGAATACAAAGGTGGCACATCCGGGCGGTTTTTCTGCCAGAACAGTAAGGTTGAATGGGTCAGCATCATGGCATCTGCTTTACCGCTGAGCAGCTCCGCCAGCATGGAAAAATAATCCGGCATAGAAATACGTTTAATTTTACCCGCCGTAATTAAATCATCTAATTCGTAATACACATGCCCCGCCGGGGCGGTAAAGGTTTTGCCACTTAAGGACTGCGGACCTGTATATTCGAGGGGTTTTTCCGCGAGGCTGACCAGCATATCGCTGTCCCAGAACAGCACATCGGAAACGGTTACCTGATCATTTAATTTTTTAAACCACAGGGCGTTGGCCCAGAGTAATAACACCCCATCATTAGCGGCAATTTTACGGTTTAAGGCGGGCCTTTGTATGGGCTGTAAACGCAGCTGCAAGCCGTTTTTATTCAGTGCATTAAAATGTTCCACAAAATGCTGGCTAAGACCCACCTGCCCTTCATTGATAAAAGGCTCAGCCTCATGGTAGGTGTAAAGGGTGAGGGTTTGTGCATGGCTGATAGCCGCCAGGCACAACAAACTAAAGGCCAGCCAGACACGCATGCAGCCACTCCCGGCCTTCATCTTCATGTTTGAAATAACGCAGTTCTTTAAAGGGCAGCCCCTGAAAAACCTGATCCGCAAAAAATTTTTTATAATGCCCGTCAAATACCACCGCCAGGTACTGGCAATTATTTTCCGCGCACCATTTAAATTGGTTACGAAAACGCGCAATGACTTCGGGAATACCCGCCTCAAAGCCACGCGCCACCTCCAGCACAGCCCAGGGCTGATCTGCAATTTCCATTGCAGCACGCATAAAGAGCGGCTCGTAAGCCATGGCCCCCTGCAGGTTAAATACCCCCACCGGGCGGCAGATCAGAATCTGCCCATCGCGCTGCATTGTGAAATCACCGTGTTGTTGCATCGGCTCCCCTCCGGTTTTATCCCAGTCTAGACCATAGGCGCGGGATAAAAAAAGCCGCAGGGGAGCTGCGGCTTTTTCAGGCATACCTGGCTCAGGTACGGGGTATAGCCCTTTGCAACAGATAGTGCACATCAATGCCTACCGGCAGGGTGCCGTAATAGGCATCACGCTCGCCACCCAGGCGCGCAGCGACAAAGGCCTGCGCTACCGGCTCATCACCAAAACGTAACAGGGTATTGGCCTGCCACAGCAGGGCCATTTGCTCGACCACGTGGCGGGCGCGGTATTCGATATCCTGCAGGTTGGCGAACTCCGCCTGTAAGCGCTTCAGGGCGGCATCATAGGCAGGGGCCATACCTGAAGCTTTTTGCATTTCACCCAGGAACGCTGGCAGGGTGCCGGGTTCTTTGGCGAGGGCACGCAGCACATCGAGACACTGCACGTTGCCGGAGCCTTCCCAGATAGCATTGACCGGGCCTTCGCGGTACAGACGCGGCAAAATGTTGTCCTCTACTACACCCACACCGCCGATACACTCCATGGCTTCATAGGTGAATTGCGGTACACGTTTACAAATCCAGTATTTGCCCACGGCGGTGGCAATACGGCTGAACAGACGTTCGTGCGCGTCATGCTGATTATCCAGGCTGTGGGCAATACGCATGGAAATCGCCAGGGCCGCTTCGGATTCCAACGCCAGATCCGCCAGCACGTTTTGCATCAGTGGCTGCGCATGCAGGTTATTGCCAAACGCACTGCGCCCGGCGGTGTGTTGCATGGCCTGGGCGAGGGCCTGACGCATCAGGCCGCTGGAGCCCACCATACAATCGAAGCGGGTCATGGAAACCATTTCGATAATAGTGCGCACACCTTTACCTTCCTGGCCCACCATCCAGGCAAAAGCACCGCGGAATTCCACTTCGCTGGAGGCGTTGGAGATGTTGCCCATTTTGTTTTTGAGGCGCTGCACGTACATCTGGTTTTTAGTGCCATCCGGGCGCCAGCGCGGCAGCAGGAAACAACTCAGGCCGCCCGTGCTGTAGGCCAGCACCAGAAAGGCATCACACATGGGCGCAGAGCAAAACCATTTGTGGCCGGTAATTTCGTAGGCCTTACCGGGGCCAGCCTCACCAACAGGTACAGCTTTGGTGGTATTGGCGCGCACATCACTGCCACCCTGTTTTTCGGTCATGGCCATGCCGATGGTCAGGCCCTGTTTTTCAAAATAAGGCACGTTGCGGTGGTCATAATGACGCGCCATGATTTTGGGCAGCCATTCTTTGGCTAAATCCGGCTGGTGTTGCAGGGCCGGCACAGCGGCAAAGGTCATGGTCAGGGGGCAGCCCGTTCCCGGGTCGGCCTGGGTATGCAGATATTCCATCGCGGCGCGGGCCACATGGGCACCGGCGGCGGGGTGGGTCCAGGGCAGGCTGTGGTGGCCGGCCTCAAGGGCGGTTTTCATCAGCTCGTGGTAAGCGGGGTGGAAATCCACCTGATCCACACGCTGGCCAAAACGGTTGTGGGGGGAAAATTCGGGTTTAAATTTGTTCGCGGCAAAACCCGCTTCGATCAGATCGCCACCCACCCGGGCGCCATACGCAGCCAGCTCAGCGCTATGGCTGTCACCACCGAAACGCGCCGTCCAGTATTGCAGGGCGGTATCACTCAGGTAGGCGTTGTAGTTTTCCAGTGCCGCAGGCTGGTTGAACACGGCATGGGTTTCACCTTTGGGTGGCAGCATTTCGGGGTTTTGCATGGCACAGCTCTCTGGGGTAAGGGTCTGTTAACACTAATTAACGTGGCCTGTTATTGGTTAAAAATGTTTCAGGCAAGGCGCTGAGAGAGTGGCCTAACGGGTTAAGCAAACGAACAGCAACGCTGCATGGAGGATTTTTAACCATAACCCTGCGGGCTGAGGCCAGTTTTCCCCATCAACTTCGTCACTCATCGTTCATTTAGCCCACTAATATCACTCTTCGCTCCTTGTGCTGAGAAAAACTAGCTCTCAGCAGGCCTGATTCACTTAGTGTTAACAGGCCCTAAGTTTTGCCCCCCAGCGCACGCAGACTGAGGGCGATTATTTCCTGCAATAATTCATCGCGTTGTTTATCCGTCATGGCCTGACGCTCCATCACGGTTTCATCCTGGCGGTTGGCATAGGGCGCCAGGGGCCCAACTAAGGCCTCGGACAGCATACCCACCAGTGCCGCTGCGGTAATGGCAACGTTCTGGGGGGCAAACTCACCGGCCTCAATGCCTTCCTGAATCAGGTCTTCAAAGTGTTCCGCATAGGCAAAGCGGTAGCTCAGACGTTCACGCTCCACCAGCGGATCAACAGGTTCGGCAATCAGTGCATAAGCCAGACGCGGCCCCTGCAACGCACGCTCTGCGAAGGTGCGCACCGCGCGGCGCATGCGCTCGCTGGCGGTGGCTTCGATCTGCGCTGAACGCATCACCTCGTGTAATTCGTGTTCTGTGGCATGGCGAAAAATCTCCGCCACCAGCTCAGCCTTACTCGGGAAATGCCGGTAAATAGTGCCGGTGGCAATGCCTGAACAACGGGCCACTTCCGCTATCGATGCCGCACCAAAACCACCCTGGCTGACCAGCAAACGGGCCTCCTTGAGGATACGGTTGCGGGTGCCGGATTTTTTCGCACGGGTCGAATCTGTTGCCTGATAAACCATAAAGTGAATCCTGATTCACATACGGAAGTGAATCACGGTTCACTTCTTGAAGTCAATGTCTAAAACCTGCAGCCGAGTTTGCCACAGCCCTCTGTGCAGGCTCTACCGCCAACGCCATTTAATCCGCATTTAACCTTTTTTAGCCTGTGCCTGCTGCGGGGGCAGGGTTACAAACAACGCAGGCTCAAAAATAAAAATAAGGAGCAACTTCCATGCGCTATTTGTACGCAGCAGCACTCTGCCTGGTGTGTTTTGGCAGTTATGCCACCAGCGAAAGCAACCCGCTGCACATCAGCAAAGATGGCCTGAGCGAATTCACTGGCCGTTATGAGCTGGAAAATACCGCACTGAGTTTCAGCAGTTATGCACCCAACGATAAAACCGTCGATGTGCGGGTGAAGATCAACGGCAAAGTCTTTGAGGCGGATTTTGATCTTTACCATGAAAATCTGCACGTGGATGGCCATGGCGCAAAACTCGAAACCGCAGAAAAAAATGCGCTGCTGCAGGCGAGTGAAGCCATCACCCAATATGTGCAGGAACAATATTACGAGTTCGACCCCCAGTATTTCATGCTGATCCGCATTCTGAATTACTGGGCCCACGCCCCCGCCGGTTACAGCCACGTGCAGCGTGACATTGTTTCCGGCCATCAACCCCCAGAGGAAAGACCATGAGAAAAATAATAATTGGCCTCAGCTTTTTGTTATGCAGCCTGCAGGTACTTGCCGCCGGCAGTGTCAACGAAGGCATTACCTGCATTTATAAAAACACCACGGTAAAAGCGCAGTTTGATGACAGCCGCGGCAATCACGAAGTGAATGTGGTGGTGGGCAGCACCGCCAAAAATGCAGTGCGGAAAACAACAGCTCAGGCGGCAGCAGCGATAAAAACTGTGGTGATGAATATAACGAAGCCGTCGATGACTGGACCTTCGGCGTGGCCCGCGGTTGTTCGGGCTGATTTAAAGTTAGAAAAGTTTTCATGTAGTGCGGGGCCTGTTAACACTCATTAAAACAGGCCTGTTATCGGCTAAAAATTCCTTGTGCAAGGCGCTGAGTGTGTGGGATGTTCAGCGCATCCCTGCGCTTCACCCCTGCGGGGTTTCACGCCAATCTGTTCCAGACAGATTGGTAACGGGTTAAGCGAGCGAACAGCAACGCAGAGCAAGGAATTTTTAGCCATAACCCTGCGGGCTGAGGCCCGTTTTCCCCATAACAGTGTCGTTTGGTATTCATTTAACCCGTTATATTTCATACCTCTCTCCTTGTTATGAGAAAAACGCTCTCTCAGCAGGCAGATTTAAATGAGTATTATCAGGCCCTGGCGCAGTCCCTTGCCGCACCCCGTCAGAATTCGCCAATTCTGCACAGCGTGCGGCACTTTTTTCCGATTTGCATTAAGCTCGGCAAATTCATCACAACGCCGGGTAAACTCGTGCCCCATATCGCCCCCCAACAACCCCGCTGGCAATTACGTTTTGCCCCTGAGCTGGAAAACGAATACCGCACCTACCAACTGCGTGAACATATTCCGCGTATCCGCATGCTGATTTATACCGCCATCGGCATGATGCTGTTTTATTCGTGGATGGATTACGTATTTCTGCCGCCTCCCGTTCTGTATTACAGCCTGGCGATTCGTTTATTAATCGGTATTCCGGTGATGATGCTGATTCTGTGGGCCAGTTATTATTTCCAGCACCGCTGGTTTTACCGCATTTATGCTTTTTCTTATCTGGTCATCGGCCTGAGTATTTTTTTCATTCTGGGTATTTGCCGTTTATATCTGGTGATGCTGCCCTATGAAGGTTTATTTCTGTTTTTAATGTTTGGCTATTTTTTAATGGCCCTGCCCTTTCGCCCCACTGTGATGATTTCCTGCCTGGTGACGGGCCTGTATTTATGGATGGAATGGATTCTAGGTTTGCAACCAAACAACCTGCCCTACAACGGTTTTTTTCTGGTGAGCGCCAATATCGTCGGCATAGTCGGTTGTTTTTTGCTGGAGCGTTTAATGCGCCAGAATTTTCTGACCCTGCGCCAGCTGCGCATTGCCAATCAGGAAGCGGAACTCGACGTACAAAACAAAACCCGTTTTGTGGCCGCCGCCAGCCACGATTTACGCCAGCCTATTCACGCCATGGGCCTGATGATAGGCCGTCTGCAACAACAACCTGAACAGGCCCCGCAACTCAGCCAGCAACTGGCCGGTGCCCATGCCCAGCTCAATGAATTGCTTAACAGCCTGTTGGATATTTCCAAACTTGATGCGGGTTTAATCCACGCCAATATGCACAACGTCAATCTTGCGCACATTCAGGCGCAACTGCCCCAGGCCGCGCAGGTGGAATACGCGTTAGGCAATCAATGGGTATATGCGGACCCAATTCTGTTAAGCCGTGTATTAAATAATTTAATTGTGAATGCCATACGCCACAGCGCAGCGAGCAAAATTGAAGTATTCAGCCGCCAGCACAACGGGCACTGCGAAATCATTGTGCGTGATAACGGCATTGGCATAGCCCCGGAAAAACATGCACAACTCTTTTTGCCTTTTCAGGCCAGCCGGGTGGGCCTTGGCCTTGGCCTGGCAATCGTCAAAGAACTGTGTGATTTAATGCGTGTGCCGTTAAATTTCAGCAGTAGCAGCGGTCATGGCTGTGAATTTAATCTGCAATTAATTTGCGCTGAGGCCACCGCCAAACACACCACCACGGCACAGGCCCACGGGCATATTTTATTGCTGGAAGATCACCCAGAAACCCGCGGGATGTTAACGGATTTATTAAGCGGCTGGGGTTATAGGGTGAGTGCGCCTGTGGATTTCAGCTCAGCGCAGATGGATGCCGATACGGATATTATTATTGCCGATTATTCCCTCGGCGCGATGACGGGCCTGCAATGGATTATTCAATTGCGCCGCCAGCGCGCTGATATTCCGGCGTTATTGATGAGCGCCCATATTCCCAATGCAGCCATCAGTGCCGCACGCAGCGCGGGCATTGATTTTCTGCCCAAACCAGCGATGCCGGTGAACATTAAACTCTGGTTAGAAAAAATTCAGCGGCAAAACGGGCGCACTATTGCACAGCCGTAATGCTCACCAATTTCTGGCGCACCGCACTGGCCACACACTCAGTGCGGTTATGCACGGCAAAATGCTGAAACAGGGCTTTTAAGTGGCTTTTCACCGTATCGCCGGTCAGATTAAGACGCTGGCAAATCACCTTATTCGGGCAACCCGCGGCAAGTAATTCCAGCACATCATACTGGCGCGGGGTAATACCGCTGGCGAGGGCCAGTTCACGCCCCGTCAGGGCCAGCACATCCCGCGCCGGGGTATAAATATCCCCTTTTAAAATCGTATTGATCGCCGCAATTAACCCGTGGCTGTCGACCCCTTTATTGATATAACCGCGCGCCCCGCACTGCAGGGCTTTTTCCAGATCTGCCTGGGAATCACTGGCGGTTAACAATGCACAGGGAATCGGCGGGCTTAAACGCTGCATCCATTCCAGCAATTGCCAGCCATCACCATCGGGCAGGCCAATATCCAGCAATACCAGATGGGCAGAGTGCTGAATTAACCAGCTCTGTGCCTGGGCAACTGAATTTTTTGCGCTGAGTTCAATGTCAAACGGCGCAGCCGCCAGGGCATGGCGCAGCCCTTCGACATACAACTGGTGATCTTCCACCACGAGTAATTTCAGTGGGGTATTAAGGTACAGATTCATAGAGAATGCAGATTTAGTTTTTATTGTGGGCGCCAGTATACTGATGCCCCCTGCTTACTCAAAAAAAACATGCGAATTTTATTACTCTCGGCCTATCACACCGACAGCCACCAGAGTTGGTGTGAGGGGCTGATGGCCCAGTTTCCCGAATTTTCCTGGACATTACTCAGCCTGCCGGGGCGTTATTTCAGCTGGCGCATCCGCGGTAATGCCCTGAGCTGGGCCATGGGGGATTTCCCGGCGCTGGATGAAAATTACGACCTGCTGCTCGCCACCTCCATGGTGGATTTAGCCGCCCTGCGTGGCCTCAAACCCCACCTGAGCCGCGCCAGATGCATCCTGTATATGCATGAAAACCAGTTTGCCTACCCACAAAGCGCCGGCCAGCACAGCAGCATCGAACCCGCCATGGTTAACCTGTACAGCGCCCTCGCCGCTGACCGCCTGTTATTCAACTCGTTATTTAACCGCGACAGTTTTTTGCAGGGGGTGGAAAAACTGCTGCGCAAACTGCCCGACCACACTCCCCTGGGCCTGTTAAATACCCTGCGCAATAAAAGCCAGGTTTTACCCGTGGCCCTGAATATTCACCAAAGCCTGCCTGCCCGCCAGCCGGCCACACCGCTGCGCATTATCTGGAACCACCGCTGGGAATATGACAAAGGCCCGGACACCCTTGCCCACTTAATCCAGCTCACGCAAGAGCAGCAACTGCCGTTTGAGTTTTACCTGCTGGGGCGGCAATTCCGGCAGATACCCAAACGACTGAAACAGGTGTTAGATAAACAACCTGCCTGTGTGAAACACCAGGGTTTTGCCCCCGCCGGGCATTATCACAGCTTGTTGCAACAGGGCCATGTGGCCCTCTCCACCGCCCTGCATGAATTCCAGGGTCTGGCCCTGCTCGAAGCCAGCGCCATGGGCAATATTCCCCTCGCCCCGGCGCGCCTTGCCTACCCGGAATGGCTGCCCGCCCAATACCTTTACCCCGACTTACAGGGCGATGCCGCCGCAGAGGCGCAGGCCATTGTGGAACATCTGCTGCGCTGGTTACGCACAGCCCCCGTCACCGCCCATTCGGGTGATCAATACCTCTGGTCAAAGCTGCGTGGCCCCTGGTCAGGAGCCCTTACCACAGCCTGATTCTGAACTACGCTTAACGGATGACGACAAATGTGCCCGGCCCGTTCTGATGCCCCGACTCAGGCAGATCATTTCCCTGTTTTTATTATGGTTTTTCAGCCAGGCGGCCCTCTGTCTGAATTTTGTCGATATTGAACAACACCAAAGCTATATCGATTTAGCCCCCTACCTGTATTACAGCAAAGACGCCAGCGGGCAGATGAGCCTTGAGCAAATCCGCGCATTACCCAATAGCGCCTGGCACAAGGAACTGCACACCACCCCCAATTTTGGTTTCAGCCACGACGCATTCTGGTTCTGGTTTGATATCAGCAACAGCCAACTCTCCGCTGACAGCTGGTTTCTGGAAGTGGGTTATCCGATTCTCGATCAGGTGGATATTTTTATCCTCAGTGACGAAGGGCAAAATCAACACTGGGAATTGGGTGATACCCTGTTATTCAATAAACGCCCGATCAAACACCGTAATTTTGTAATTCCCCTTGAACTAGCCTCCCTCGAAAAAGCACAGGTGTATGTGCGCGTGCAAAGCACAGGCTCCATTCAGGTGCCACTGCATTTATGGTCGGAAGCGGGTTTTAATGAAAACGACCACGCCTACAGCATTGTGCATGGTATTTTCTTTGGTTTGTTCGTGGTGATGGCGCTCTACAATTTGTTTTTGTATGTCAGCGTACGGGACATCAGTTTTTTATATTACGTCGGCTTTGTTTGCACATTTTTAGTTTTGCTGATGTCGTTAAGTGGTTACGGTTTTCAGCATGTATGGCCCTATTCCCTGCGCTGGCAGGCGATCAATATTCCGGTTTTGGTTTCACTCGCGCTGATATTTTCTTCATTATTCACTCAGCGTTTCCTTAACATCAAAAAAGACAACAGTTTTAATTTTTATGCCCTGGTTTTGCTTACGGTAATGGGCTGTATAAATCTCGGCCTTACGTTTGTGATTCCCTATGCCAGCGCCATTAAAGTGCTGATGGCGGTATGTATTTTGTCGGGTGTAATTTCCCTTTCCATCGGTATCAATTGCTGGATGAGTTTTGGCAGTGCGGCACGTTATTTTTCCGTTGCGTGGATCATGGTGCTGATGGGGGCGTTTATTATTGCCCTGAATCGTCTTGGATATTTACCCGCCTATGAATGGGTGGATTATATCCCCGCCAGCACCGCTGCCCTGCAGGCTCTGATTTTATCCTTCGCCCTGGGTGACAGAATTCAAACCGAGCGAACCGGCAAACTCGCCGCGCAGAAACAGGCCCTCGACAGCCAGCGCGAAGCGCTTAAAGCAAAATTACTCGCCCGCGAAGTGGAATTCAAAAGCCAGCAGATAAAAATTGAAGTGGAAGCCGAAAGCCGCGCTAAAAATGAATTCCTCGCCATGATGAGCCACGAAATCCGCACACCGTTAAATGGCATTATGGGCATGGCGGATTTACTGCGTAGCTCAAGCCTTGATGAGCAACACAAGCGTTATGTGAATACCATTTATAATTCTGGCGAATCCCTGCTGACCATCATCAACGACATTCTCGATTTTTCAAAAATTCAGGCTGGAAAACTCGAAATTGAAAAAATACCTGTCAACCTGATTGACCTGATAGACGACTGTACGGCGATATTCAGCAGCAAGGTTTTCAGCAAAAATATTATTTTATTATGCACTCTTGACCCACATACACCGGTGTTAATCCAGAGTGATCCGGTGCGTCTGCGTCAGGTTATTTTAAATTATTTAAGCAACGCAATTAAATTCACCGATCATGGTTATGTGGAATTACACATCAGCCTTGATACACACACTGAAATACTGAAAATATCAGTAAAAGATACCGGTGCCGGCATCCCGCAGGATAAACAAACCCAGCTGTTCCGCTCCTTTACCCAGGCCGACAGCTCCACCACGCGCCGTTATGGTGGCACAGGACTGGGGCTTGCGATATGTAAAAAACTCTCCGAACTCATGGGCGGAGCCACCGGTCTTATCAGCAAAAGCGGCGAAGGTTCCACCTTCTGGTTTACCTGCAAGGTGGATATTCTCGATGATCAGATTCCGGACTGCAGCGCATTTTCCGGCAAAAAAGTGGCTCTGCTAATGGAACAAGGTATTGAACGTGAATGGCTGCAGGAACAACTGCAGCATTTTAATGCACAGGTAGAATTTGCTGAGCTGGAAAATATTGAGCAAATAAACTGTGACTGGTTACTGATTGATAATCACAAAATTCCGGAAGAAGGCCTCAGCGCCCTGCTGCCACGCCTAAACCTGCCCCTTGGACAATGTATTTATTTAGATGCCAAAGAACATAAACCCTGCATTTTCCGCCCCCTGACCAGTGCCGATTTATTACGTCTCAGCCAACAACAGGATAATACCGGCCAGCACACACTGAACATTAACCATGATGATGAAAATCCCCTGAATGGCATTCGCATTCTGGTGGCAGAAGATAATGCCGTTAACCAGATGGTGATCGAAGCTTTGCTGAAAAAACTCGGCGCTGAATACAAACTTGTGGAAAACGGCCTCTTTGCTCTCAACGCCATGCGCGAAGACCCACAGGGTTTTGATTTGATTCTGATGGATTGTGAAATGCCGGAAATGGACGGTTTTACCGCCACCGAAGAAATCCGCAAACTCGAAGCGCAACATCAGCGCAGGGCCATTCCTGTCATAGCACTTACGGCCCATGCAATGGATGAACACAAAAACCGCGCCCAGGCAGTGGGCATGAATGGTTTTGTGACCAAACCCATCAAACGCATGGCACTGTTGCAGGCGATATCGGATATTCTCAGTCAGTCTGTGGATATTGATGCCATTCTCAATACAAAACGTTAAATTAAAGCCCCCTCACCTGCAGGATATGCCCATGGATATTTTAAACATTGCCATTAACCGTCTGGATGGCAAAAAACTCGATTTCACACAACTTTCCGGCAAGGCCCTGTTAATTGTGAATGTGGCCAGTGAATGTGGTTTAACCCCACAATATAAAAAACTCGAAGCCCTCTATCAGCAATACAAAAATAAAGGGCTGAATATTCTCGGCCTGCCCTGCAATCAATTTGGCGCCCAGGAGCCCGGCAGCCCCGCGGAAATTGCCGCGTTCTGCACTAAAAATTACGGGGTGAGTTTTACCCTGGGTGAAAAAATTGAAGTGAACGGCCCGGGGCGCCACCCCCTTTATCAGGCACTGATCGGCAATGGTGCGGATATTCAGTGGAACTTTGAAAAGTTTCTGCTGGATGGCAACGGCAACGTGGTACAACGTTTTGGCCCGCGCACTGAACCGGATGACCCACAACTTATCACTGCGATTGAACAACTCTGCGCCTGATACCCTAACTCCGTTAGCTGCGTAACAGCTAACGGCAATTCTATAATAGATATTTTTGCATCAAACAATCGGTCATTAAATTAACGCGCCTTGTAAAAATCATAGCTACTTACTCATCTTCATCCGACATAAAACTGCACTACGTGGTTTTATTCCGGTTTTTATCCTGGTACATTTCGCTATCTGCAATCTTTAACAACTCTTCCAGTGATTCACCCTGATCAGGGTATATAACCGTGCCAATACTGGTTTTTAATTGCACCCTGTGCCCGGCCACTTCGTGTACCAATGCACATCGGGCGCGCAATTCAAGCAAAACACGCTGAGTATCGTCAATATTACGAATATTATTCAGCATAATCACAAATTCATCACCACCAAGCCGTGCGGCAATATCTTCACCGCGAATAACCGCAAAAATAATTTCTGAGAACTCAATTAAAACCCTGTCGCCAACAGCATGCCCAAATCTGTCATTAATGGATTTAAACTCGTTTAAATCCAGGTACATAAATGCAATTTTACTATTGCGGCGATTGGCAACTGCCATGGCCTGCTCAACTTGTGCCTGAAAATAATGCCGGTTAGCTAAGCCCGTTAATTCATCATAATTTGCCTGGCGATACAGGTTTAATTTATCCCGCTCTTTTTTACGCTCCGCCGCAAGGTGGACACGCATTAACAGCACCAGCATCACAAGTACGATAAACCCCATCAAAATTAACGTAACAGGCAACCAGAAATTAAAATCCTCTAATGCGAGGCCACGCTGAATTTTTAGCTCAAGTTTTTTACCGGCAACTGTCATCGCCTCTGCGTATAAAAAACCTATAGCAAGCTGTGTTAAACCTTGCACACTGGCTGCACGCCGTAGAATGGTCTGTTGCCCCTCATCTAATAACACCAGCTCGGTGTGTCCATCTATTTCAGCCACACTGTTTAACAGTGCATCAACCTTTACTACCAGCAGTGCATAATAGGGCCCGGGAATTTTTTCTGCGGAATTCATGCTGGGCTTAATCATCACCAGTGCATCATCACCTTCAAATAATTCAAAGGGATGGCTCAGGGCTGTTTTACCCGTCTGATTGCTTTGCTGCAGAGCATCATTAATAAAAGCGATGGATTGTACGTCTAAACCCAGAACCGATACGTCACTTCTGAAAACCGGCTCTGCAAAGACAATCGGGAAATATATTTTTTCTGAAGTTCCCTGCTCCCTTGCGTATCCGACTTCGCCATCGAAATACCAGACATCAAAGGGTAATTCAGGGGTGCTGAGACTTTGTTCAAGCCCCTCTATTTGCCGGGCATTAATACGCCTGGCAACCTGGAACATATAAAGGTGTTTATATTGCAGCAGCATGCTGCGTACATAACGGCGCACACCACGCTGATCGAGTTTTTCGTCATCGCCGGCACTGATATATGCAGTAAAACCATCCAGAATGGTTTCATTTGCAGCAAATGTTTGCTGCAAACTTTGCTGCGCATGATGAGCCTGCTGCAGGAATTCCCGTTCCAGCTGATTTTTCTGTAAATCCAGTACAAACGCTGCAAGGCTGAAGAATACCAGCAATGTCAGCAGCATCAGGGCCATATACATACCTATCAGGCCTGATCTGTGCCGCGATTTCGGGGGAGCAGAGTGCATAACCATATCCATTGAAAGCTACCCTAAGCCTAGACCAGAACCCCCGGATTGGCGGACTCTGCGCCGCCTCTGGACGCCCCCATGCAGAGCACAAAATCTCAACAATCACACCAGAGCGCACAATATAAAGGCATCAATAATGAGGGTGGCAGCACCAATAACGTGCGCATTGGGTGACTTTTGCGTCTAACATACAAACTGTTCTAAGCAGATTGACCGATTCAGGCTGTTTTTCACCGCGGAAAATCCGTATTCTGACGCCCCTCTGCCACTGCCAGGGCAAGAGAAAACCGCTGGCCACAAAACTTGGCCGGATTCCTGCTTAAACAGACCCGCACATCTGTAGTTCACGGGGGAAACGATGGCACAAATAATCACCACGGAAATGACCGAACTGGTTTCACCGTCCATGGCAAACTTCTCTGGCAAGATGCATGGCGGCGAGCTGCTCAAGCTGCTCGATAAAGTAGCCTACACCTGCGCCATGCGTTTCAGCGGCCACTACGCGGTAACCCTTTCCGTGGATAACGTATTATTCAAACAACCGATTTTCATCGGTGAGATGCTCACCTTCCTAGCGACCGTGAATTACACCGGCCGCACCTCCATGGAAATCGGCATTAAGGTGGTTTCAGAAAATATCCGCGAGAAATCCGTGCGCCATACCCACACCTGTTATTTCACCATGGTGGCCATGGGCGATGATGGTAAACCCGCACCAATTCCTGCACTGGAAATCAGCACCGATGACCAGCGCCGCCGCTGGAATAAAGCCGTCAAACGCCGCGAAGCACGCCTGACACTGCAAAAAATGATGCGCGCCATCGAAAACGAAGAAGACGAAACCATCATGAGCCTGGCCAGCTGAGCCGGTAAAATACCGCAAGAAAAAAGCGCCGTCAGGCCACTGCTGTCCCACAATTTTTCACCAAAAAAAACAGGGCCTCGTTTGAGGCCCTGTTTTTTAGCTTGGGCAAGCCCCTCCACAATAAGCAGGTTCTAGTTTGATGTTGCAGAATTAGACGCCTTTTAAATCCCGTTTTTTCTTTTCTGGGAAGGGACTTCCCAGACCCTTCCTTCGCTCACACTGCTGCTTGTTTCCGATTTTTTATACGCGTCATTGCGCCCACGCGCCATGGGGCATCCATGCCCTGCTTCGCCGGCGCTGTGCTGGCATCCATGCCAGCGACGGGCTATGGCGCTTTAAAAAACCGGCGCAGCAAGTTCGCCCAAAAAGTGTTCTGAATTAACAGCGAGATAAATCGTTACAAATAAAAAAGCGTCGAATGAAATTTATTCATTCAACGCTTTTTTATCTCAAACTGTGGACTGTAGTGGTCCTCAGGCGCTTTTTTTATTGCTTAGCGGTAGAAATTAGAGCGCCCTTCGGGCTGGCGGCGAAAGCGTTTATAGCCCCACTGATATTGCTCAGGGCAATCGCGGATACAATCTTCAATACTTTTATTGAGTGCCGTAGCTGCCACCAGCGGATCAGGGTTACGCACATCCGCCTCGGCGGGTTTTAATACCACCGCATAACTTCCATCAGGCTCACGTTTGGCATAACAGCACAATAAATAGGCGGGGGTATTATTGGCGAGTTCGCCGATTAATTTACCGGTTAACGCCAGCTGGGAAAAAAACGGGGCAAATACACCGCTTTTCAGGCCGGGTTCCTGATCCGGTAAAACCGCAACCACACCTTTATCCGCCAGTAACTGGTAGAGGGCTTCAACTCCACTGCGGTCCGCCGGTACCAGGCCCACATCCACACGCTTGCGGGTTTTAAAAATAAACTTATCCAGCGCAGAAATTTTCGCCGGTTTATACATCACCGTCATAAATAAATACTGGCGGAAAAAGTGATTTAACACTTCCCAGTTGCCCAGATGGGGCGCAATTAAAATAATGCCGTTTTTATCGTTTAACGCGCCCTGTAAATATTCCATGCCCTCTACGCGGGTAATGAGTTTTTGCACTTTCGGAATAGGCCACATCCACGACATGCCCATTTCCGCATAGGTTTTACCCAGGGCAATTAAACTGCTGCGCACTAAGACATCCTGCGCGTTGGCATCCAACTCCGGAAAACAAATACGGATATTGATACGCGCTGTTTTAGCCACGCCGGTGAAATACAACAAACGCCCGAGGCCTGCCCCCAGGGCATGGGCCGCTGGCAATGGCAGCCAGGAAACAATGCGGATCAGGCCAATGCCCAGATAAACAACGATATTTTTCACACTCAACTCCCGGGTTAAACCCGTTTTATTTTTGTATTTAAAAACTTGGCAGCCATCAAACCCGCTGCAAATATTCACACACCCCAAAACCCGCTGCACGCCCCGTGGCAAAACAGGCGGTGAGTAAATAACCACCCGTTGGCGCTTCCCAATCCAGCATTTCCCCTGCGCAGAAAACCCCGGGCAGGTTTTTTAACATAAAATGTGCGTCGACACTTTCCTCGCACACACCACCGGCGCTGGAAATTGCCTCCTCGATGGGTTTTACGCCGTGTAATACCACGGGTAATTGTTTGAGGCATTGCAGCAAAGATTCTGGCTGCTGTAATTGGGCCTTATTGCAGCACTCGTGCAATAACGCCGCTTTGGCACCGCTTAACCCACAGCTGCGCTTTAAATATTTGCTGAAGGATTCTTTGTCTTTTTTCTGGCGCAATAAGGGCAATAATTGTTGTGCATTTTTATCCGGCACTAAATCTATGTGCAGGGTGGCGCTGCCGCGGGCATTGATGGTATCACGCAGATGTTTGGAAAATGCATAGACCAGGCTGCCTTCCAGGCCATCCTCACTGAGAATACATTCGCCTTTGCGGGTAATAGTTTCACCCTGCAGGGTTTCAAATGAAAAACCCACGGGTTTTAACGGGCTGCCGGCAAATTGCTGCAAATGCCCACTCCAGTTGGATGTAAAACCACAGTTGGCACTTTGCAGCGGGTTAAGTGTTACGCCGGCCTCTTGCAGCCAGTTTTGCCAGGCACCATCAGAACCTAATTTAGGCCAGCTGCCGCCACCCATGGCCAACACCACGGCATCGGCCTCCACTTCTTTTAAACCCTGCTCGGTTGCGAAACTGAGTTTGCCTCCCTGCAGCCCCTGCAAACGGTGGCGCATGTGAAAATCCACACCGGCATCGCGCAGGCGTTTCAGCCAGTTGCGCAGCAGGGGGGCGGCTTTCATATCGGCCGGAAAAACCCGCCCGGAGGTACCCACAAAGGTTTCAATGCCCAGCCCATGTATCCAGTCACGCAGGGCCGAAGCATCAAACGCCTGAATAGAGGGATTTAACCAGGGGGCTTTTTCGTAATAACGCTGAATAAATGCGGGGTAAGGTTCGGAGTGGGTGATATTCATGCCACCGATGCCGGCAAGCAGGAACTTACGCCCGGCACTGGGTTTGGCATCGTACACAGCCACACTGTGGCCTGCGGCGCGGATAACCTCCGCCGCCATCAGACCGGCTGGCCCGGCCCCGACCACAATGACTGTTTTAACTGCCTGCACCGCACAGCTCCCGTAAAAAAGGCGCTATTCTGCCACGTTTTACGGCGCTTTTCAGGCTTACTCAGGACTGGGGGCTGTGTTTGCTGATGTAATCAATCGCGTTTTTAACCGCGGCCTCGACCCGTTGGCGGATGTCTTCCAACTCGTGTACCGACATGTAAAACGCGATATCCACCTCATGGCGGAAATAACGGGGCGGCAAATGGTTCAGGGCTAAGCAGGCTAAATCAGCCAATTGCTCTTCATTAAAGCCCATGGGTTTTGCCACCCTTTGCAGTTCATCTGCCACTTTTGCTTCATAATAATTCTGGATTTTATCGGTGACGGACATAGCTCCTCCCGTAACAGCTGCTGTTTGCACCCGTTAAGTGTAGAGGAGAATTTGCAGGCGGGAATTAAACAATAATTTGTTCGCGGATGCGGCGCACATCCTCAAGCTGGGCGATCAGTGCGTCCACACACTCTTCATCAAGATGATGCCCAGCCATACGACGTAACTGGGCAATTGCTTCCTGCTCCGGCCAGGCGGATTTATAACAGCGCTCGCTCATCAGGGCATCATATACATCGGCCACTGCCACTATGCGCGCTTCCAGGGGAATTTCATTCTGCATCAGACCATCAGGATAACCGCTGCCATCAACTGCCTCGTGGTGGTAATGGGCAATATTGCGCATCATGTCAGCGTGCTCTGTATCGGCGAGGCCAAAATTATTTAACAGAATATCCACCAGTTCACGCCCCTTCTGGGTGTGGCGTTTCATTACTTCGAATTCGTCATGACTTAATTTGCCGGGTTTTTGCAATACATCATCCGGAATAGCCAGTTTGCCAATGTCATGCAGTGGCGAAAATAAAAAAATATGCTCCACGTAACGTTCATCCAGGCCATATTTAGGCGCGAGATGTTTGGCAATTAAACGCGAATAACGGGCTATACGGTGCAAATGGCCACCGGTTTCAGCGTGGCGGCGGGCGGCAATATCCACCACCGAGCGTACCGTTGCCAGCAAGGTTGATGCGTGTTGTTTTTCGTTGGCGAGCATATCGGCAATCAGGCGTGAAAATAACTCAAATTCGTTGAGCTGCTGTTCAACAAAAGCCCTTGGCTGCTGGCTGTTAAAAAAGATAAACCCGAGAAAATCACGCTCATGCCATAAAGGGTAAGTTAAGGAACTGCGAAAATTTTCCTGAATAATGCCATGGCCATGGCGGGTGTCAGGGTCATATTCTTCCTGAACATCCTGTACAACGCGCAAGCGGCGTTGTTTATACAAATTTAAAAGTGACGGTACTTCTTTAAGGGCGATATCGTAATAACGCAGGGAGCTGGCCTCGCGGCCAAAATAATAAACGCTTTTTAAAACATCCATCGGCTCATCGTAGGTGGCAATGGCCATACGATCGATAAAAGAAAAACGTTGCTGAATATGCAAAAACAGACATTGCATTTTTTCCTGCAGAGTTTTGCCCTGATCAAGAAAACCAAGGTCCACTGGTCTGTTCATTTGTATTCCCCAAGCATCCGTACTTGCTGATTCAGATCAAGCCGCTAATGTAGCCTGCAAATTATGCTTACGCCATAGCTAATCAGGAGCATAGCCATGCTGGATATAAGCGCAATTGAATTACAATTAAAAGCAAAACAATCAGAACTTGAGGTACGTTTGCGCAATGTTAATAACGATCTGCAGCGCAAAAGTGGCCCCATTTCCCAGGATTTTGCCGAGCAAGCCACTGAAGTAGAAAATGATCAGGTGATGGAAGTGATCAGTCAGGAGACTGAGGCTGAATTACAGCAGGTAAAACACGCCATTTCGCGCCTGAAAAAAGGTGAATACAGTCAGTGTGAAATTTGTGGCGGGGAAATTAATCACGCTCGCCTAAAGGCAATTCCCTATACCGCCATTTGTATCAGCTGCGCGGATTCTTAAGCTCTTGTTCATGGGCAGCCTGGGCACGGTGGCGCTGTTCTTCACTGAGCAGCGCATCCAGCTTGTGCTCCAGCAGCATCATACGGTTTTCAATTTGATTCAGCTTTTTAATGTTTTGCGCCTGAATTTTCAGAATATCTTTTTCATCTTCCGCCATAAAAAATGCGGCAAAACTGGCGGTCAGCATGGTAAACATGCCAATGCCCATCAGAATTAACATGGCACCAAATAAACGCCCTGCGGTACTCACCGGCACAATATCGCCATAACCCACTGTGGTCACAGTCACCCAGGCCCACCAGATACCATCCAGCGGTGTTTTCACATTAGGGTCGATACTCGCCATTAATGTGCCCGCAACAATAATCACCATAAAACACACCAACAGAGTGGTGCCGAGGTGATGGCGGGCGAGTACTTTTTTCAGGGTGGATGATACCGGCATAATCAGCGACATCATCACAACTAATCGCAACGCGCGCAAACCACCGGCATGGGGAAATATCACCCATAACAGCGGAAATCCCAGCACAATAATGGCGAGGTTAACCCAGTTACCAATTAAATAACGTTTTTTATCACTGACCAGCGTGGTCATTAACAGGGTTTCGGCCGTGAAAAATGTCCAGATTAACCAGTCACCATAAAAGCTGATGCCGATATTTTTAAAGCTGGCTTCAA
>JACKOM010000019.1 GCA_024234265.1 Oceanospirillaceae bacterium | reverse complement strand
ACAACCATAAATAAATGCTGACGGGCGCGAGTCATGGCCACATACAACAAACGCCGCTCAGCTTCGATATCCGGCGGTGCGTTAAAATCCCCTTCCGACTGATAGGGGAAAAACTGCTCGCTCAAACCCGGAATAATCACCACAGGCCACTCCAGACCCTTGGCTTTATGTACTGAGGTTAATAACACCCCGTGCCGGCCATCCTGGGCATCACGCCGCATTTGTAATTGCTGCAGATGTTCATGCATCTGCTCACAGGGCAAAGGGTTTTGCGAAACATACTGCAAAAAGGCACGCACCGTAGCCTGGGCATCATCCACCTGCTGGCCACTTACCGCATTATCTTTTAGGCCCTCCAGATATTCTGTTTCCAAGGAATACCTGTGCACTAACTGGGCGGCACTGATGCGCCGGTTAAATGCCATGGCCGCGAGCTTTAAACGCTGATCAATTTTTTCGAACTGCCATTTATTCAGCCCGGCTTTATTAATCACATTAAAATCCACACCCGGTTTTTCATAAAGGGCGAGTTTTTGCGCCAATTCATCCAGCAGCTGACGTTTAACCTTTGGGAATGGTTGGGTTAATAAAACCAGCCACTGTTGATAACGCTGCTGCACACTTTGCCCGTGAAACAAACCCGCCGCCATGGCAAATAAAATACGAAATGGCTGCAACTCACTGCGCTGCAAAACACTTAAATGATGATCGAGCTGATAGGGAATATTGGCCGCTAACAAGGCTAATTCAATGGGCGCACTCACCGCCCACACCCGATTTAAAACGGCTATATCTTCAAGCGCATAAAATTCGGCCTGTTGCTGAATAATGCCTACAACCGCCTGGGCATAATGGGGATGCTGTTGCACCGTCAGGCTTGTATTTGGATTTCCTTTAAAGGCCGTTGCAATTAATTTCTGGCGCTGCAGGTTATGGTTAATTAAGGCACTGGCCGCCAGTGCAACGGCGTGACCATAACGAAAACTAGTGCTCAACGGGTACAGGGTTGGCGCTGTAAAACGCTCATCAAACTTATGTAAAATAAACGCCGGCTCAGAACCACGGAAACCATAGATAGTCTGATCAGCATCACCTATGACCATCACACTGGCGCGCTGCCCGGCAAGTGTTTCCAGCAAAAATTGCTGCACTGGATTTATGTCCTGATATTCATCCACCAGAATCCAATCCATATGCCCGGCAAATTGCGCAGCAATATCCGGACGGCGGCTAAAAAAATGCGCCACATCGAATAACATATCGGAAAACGTAATGCGACGATTGGCCTGACGCCACTCTTCAAACTGCTCAAACAGCGCCACAAAACACTGGCATTTATCCGGCCAGTGGCCACGTTCAAATACCAACTGCGCAGGATCAAGCCCGGCTTTTACCTGCTCAATAAATGACATGGCCGGCTCAAGCCATTTTTTGCGATTATCTAATAACTCACGCTGTTCATCACCGCCCAGCAATTGCTGCAACATACGAAATAACTGCTGCTCAGTTTCACTGTCGCTGAGGATTTTTTCCTGGAAGGCGGGCAAAAAACCCTGGCTGATTAAACGCTGATAAATGCGTAAGGCAAGGCTGTGAAACGTACGCACCTGCGGCAGCGCACCCTGCCCCGCAACCTTTTGCAGGGTTGCAGTAAAACCCAATTGCGCCGCCTTGTTATACATCAGCACCAGCATGCGCCGCGCTTCCACACCGGCAGCAAGTTTGCCCGCAATAAAATGCGCCAGGGTAGTGGTTTTTCCCGCACCGGCCACCGCCAGCACCTTGGCGTGGCCATGGGCATGTTGCACTACGGCATATTGCTCAGGGGTTAACTGCATTCTTATGACCACCCCAACCATGCGTCAGCCGATTTTTGTTGCGCACGGAAATACGCCAGTAATTTTTCACGTAATAAAGGCAACATAATATCGCTCTGTTCCAACGCAGGATTCGTCACACAAAAAACAGCTGAGCCCGGTATTTCAAACGGGTCCAGCACACGCAAAATTTCCCCGCTCAAAATAGCCTGATGTGCAATTGTATGGGGTAAAAAAGCCAGACCCATGCCCTGTTTAACCGCCTCCAGCACAGCCTGATAATCCGTAAAAACATGCACATTTTCCGGCTGCCAGCGCTGTAAAGCTCCGCCTTGACGCATATAAATACCCTGCTGCTGATCTTCCGCAAGCAGTAAACGCTGCTGATTTAAATCACTGAAAGCAACCAAACGGGCACTGTGCTCCAGATAACGTGGCGCGGCCACATATACCCATCCCAGCTCACCCAATTGCAGTAAGGGCCAATCGCGGCCAGGCGCCATATCCAGCAATTGCAAGGCTGCATCCGCCCTGGGAGGCCCCATAACAAAACGACACTCAGGAAACTCCTGACAGAATTCTGACAGGGCCGGCATAAAAAAGCCCTGCAAACCTTCCGACACCGCGATATGCAAGCGCCGGATGTGGCTGGCACTGCGTAATAAACGGGCGGTTTCATCCAGGTTAGCCAGTAGTGTGCGGCATACGCCGTAATAACGCATGCCTGCCTCGGTGAGGGCCACCTGACGGGTTGAGCGCGCAAACAAACTGAAACCCAACTCCTCTTCCAGCTGGGCAATACTTCGACTGATAAAAGAGGGCATTTTTCCCAGTTCCCGGGCGGCACTGCTGAAGTCCTTACACTCGGCCACCACCAGAAACATTCTGAGCAAATCTGTTTTTGGCATATATTACTCAAAAGTAATCAATTAGTTTTATTGATACCTAAATAGTAACAGCCAAATACAAACAATCCCACACTGATACATCCTATTTGCCAAAACACCCAGCGGATCGCCAAACATACGCCGGACGTGCTTCGTGTATTTTCCAGCTTGTTACCTTCGTCAATCTTCAGCCGCCCACTCAGTTACAAATATTTACAAAATGGATCAAACACTTACAATCTTTACCTAATACAAAACAACTACAAATAAACAGAACAATAATCAACAAACTTATGCCATTGTCCTATTTTTACTAAGTTTACATGGGTATTTAACGCCATTTCAGGTGTGAACGGAGAATCACCCACAACAATTGTGAAATCATAATAAATTCTGATGGTTACTGACCCTAGCGGACAATCAATGTGACGATAGTCACATAATTGACTCCCCTGACCGACAAACTTACCATCGGCCAAAGATGTAACAACGACAAAAACAAGGCACTCAACACTCTAATTCCGTGACATTTCCATACACCCCTTGGTCGAGGCCCGGACGCCCGTTATATGACCATGTTGTAAGGCGGTTAATCACTTTGCTGTGGCTTGGGTGTTGTATGGCCGCGTTTCAGACACATGCGGGTGAAGCGGTTCAATTACGCAACAGTTATGCGGGTTATCTTTCGTTTGAGCTGGCGGCGGGAAGCTTCCTCACAAATACAAATGAAACCTCTCAATTTGCATCTGACCGGTGCAATGCAATCAGAACGCAAGCCACTTCAAGTGCCAATCTTAAGCCCCTGCCTTCCGGCAGCACGATCGAAAAAGCTTTTTTATATTGGGTAGGATCATACAACTCAGCCAATCAATCACCGGATTACAGTATTAACTTTGCAGGGCAAACCGTTACGGCAAGTCGCATGTACACAGATGTATTTGCTTATAACGGCACTAACTACGATTTTTTCAGCGGTATAGCTGATGTAACCAACATCGTCAGGACCTATGGCTCAGGCACATACAGCGCCAATGGACTGAGTTTCAATACCGGCATCCCCCCATTGTAATGTCAACACGGTTCTTGGTGGCTGGGCACTGGTAGTCATTTATGAAAACCCTGCCGAGCCATTGCGGGTACTGAATATTTTTGATGGTTTTCAGCATTATCAGGGCAGCTCCATCACTCTGACCCCAAACAACTTCGTAGTGGCAGATACACCGAGTGGTAAACATGCCCATATAACATGGGAAGGAGATGCAGGAAATTCAGAAAACATTAATGGATTTTCAGAAACCTTGAAATTTGAAAATACCATTCTTTCGGATAGCAGCAATCCAACAAATAATCAATTCAACTCTGTGTCTAATATCTACCCCGGAGTAACTGCATTAGGCGTAGATGTTGATGCATATGATATCGGCAATAAATTAGTAGCCGGTGAAACCAGTGTCAGTACCTATTACAGTTCAGGGCAGGATCTTGTGTTTTTATCCGCTGAAATTATCAGTGTGGCCAACGCACCGGTTGCCGATCTGAGTATCGGCAGTTCTTCAGCCAGCAGTGTCAACAACCAGACTAATTATCCGCTGGTATTTAATATCAGTAATAACGGCCCGATTGCCTCCGGTAATTTCAGCACTGACATTAACTTGCCAAGTGGCATGACCTACACAGGTTACAGTGGCACGAACTGGAGTTGCAGTCCGTTAAGCGCCAGTAGCTATCGTTGTAATTATTCCGGCAGCATTGCCAAAAATGCCAGCGCACCTGCATTAACCATTAACACTTATGTGGCCTATTCCACTGCAAACAGTCTGACGGTGAATGCCAGCGTGACCGGCAGTTTATTCGATAATATTCAGGCGAATAACAGCCTGAATAAAGTTATTACCCTGAATAAAGCCACGTTTGAAACCTCGATTAAATCTGTAGAGGACTTAAACGGCGGCACAGTAAACCCTGGCGACACATTACGTTATACCCTGAGCATTAAAGAAAGCAGCGGTATTGCACTCAATGATTTTTCTGTCACCGATAACCTGCCTGCCAATATCAGCAGTTATAGTTTTGCCAGTTTACCAACTGGCATCAGCAACCAGAGCACGACTACAGGTGGCACTAATGGCACTGGTTTAATCGACCTGCGCAATCTCAGCATTGCCGCCAACGGCACAGTAAATATTGTGTATGACGCTGTAGTAAGCAGCAGTGCGACCAACGGTGCGGCAATCAGTAATAGTTTTAATATTTTAGTGGGTGCAGACACCATCCACACAATCAATGCCACCACACTGTATATTGCAGGCAACAGCAATGGCATGAGTTATAACAAACCCCTCTACCTGAACACGACCAGCACATTATCACGCACGGCTCCAACACAAATTACCAGTAACATTATTTCTGAAAACGGTGGAACTGTTACTTATAGCCTCTCCCCAGGCTTACAAAAAAACTTAGTATTAAGCGGGCAATATGGTGCATTTCCTGTCAGCTTAAACCTCGCAACAACAGGTAACCGTGGCAGAACAATCGACTTCACGTTGAGTCTTGCCTACGGCACTACAGCTCCAAGTAACACCATTGCAACATTAAGCACATCACAGGCATTGGGCACAACTGCAGCTATTTATAACTTTAATCTAAATGTTTCCGGCACAACTAATATTCCCGCAGGCAATAAAATATTCCTGACCATCACAAATACAACGAACAACAACAAAAGCCGTGAATTGGAAGTATTCAGTATTAATAATGGGCAACCCAGTTTTGTCGGCCTGCAGGCCTCAACTGTTATTGCGGTAGATAATTTAACCATCACCGATGCGAGTAATAATGCCATCACGTCACTGTACACAGGCGAGGCACTGAAAATCATCAGTACTGTGAGTGACCCATTTGGCGAAGCCGACATCAGCAATGTGCTGCTGGAAGTTTATGATGCCAACGGCACTCTGCTTAACACATTAAATGCGGCAACGTTATCCCTTAACGACAGCGATGCCAGCGCCGCGACAAAAACCTTCACGTTTAATTACACCCCCGCTGCAACTACATCGAATACCGGCATGTGGAAATTTCGTATTGTGGCAAATGAAGGTAACGAAGGCTGGGTAAGTGCCTATGCCAGTCAATTACTGGAAATTAAAGTACCTGTGCCGGATGTTGTATTAACCAAAACACCGCTGGTGATCAGCGACCCTGTGAACGGAACAAACAATCCAAAAGCCATTCCCGGCGCCATTGTGCAATACAGCATTGTGGCGATTAATCAGGGTAAAGGCGCTACGGATAATAATTCCGTGGTGATTGCCGATGCCATTCCTGAAAACACATCATTTATTGTCAGTAATTTTGATGGCAGCACCAATGGCCCATTGAAATTCAGCGACGCTGCAAGCCCCAATAACAGCGGTCTGAGTTACAGCTTCAGCGCATTAAACAGCAGCACAGATGCTGTGGAATTTTCCCTTGATGGCACAGATTACAGCTACAGCCCGGTGGCCGATGTAAATGGCACCGACAGCAATATTCGTTTTTTCAGAATTCGCCCCACAGGGGCCATGGGCGCGGCCAGCGTAACAGCACAGCCGCAATTTGAATTTAAATATAAAGTCACTCTGCACTAGGGCCTGTTAACACTAAATAAATCGGGCCTGCTGAGAGTCAGTTTTTCTCAGAACAAGGAGCGAAGAGTGATATTAGTGGACTAAATGAATGATGAGTAACGAAGTAATGGGGAAAACTGGTCACAGCCCAAAGGGTTATGGTTAAAAATTCCTCATGCTGCGTTGCTGCTCGTTTGCTTAACCCGTTAGGCCGCACTCTCTGCGCCTTGCCTGAAAAATTTTTAACCAATAACAGGCCTCGTTTAATTAGTGTTAACAGGCCCTAGGAGATTACATGCAAAAACTATTACCCTGTGGGGTATTTATAGTGGCAGGTATGCTGAGCATGCAAAGTTTTGCCGTGGGCACCAGCGCCGGTAAAACTATTCAGAATACCGCCAGCGTTACCTACCGGGTTTCCGGTGCCACATCGGATTCCACCGCGACGGCGTCCTATTCATTTGATGTGGATGAATTAATTGATTTTACCGTTACCTCACAGGATGCCGGCCCGGTAACCTCCAGTGCACCGGATAATCAGGTATTAAGTTTCCGTGTTACCAACACAGGTAACGGCAGTGAAGACTTCACCGTCAGCGCAGGCAATATTACCGGTGACGCATTTGATGTCACCGTCGGCAATATTTATATCGATGTGGACGGTGACGGCGTCATTAATACCGCAATCGACACATTAGTGACCGGCCCAATTACACTCGCCGCCGATGCCAATGCCACTTTATTGGTAGAAGTCACCGTGCCATCAGGTTTAAGTGATGGCGACAACGGCCAGGTAAATATCAGCGTCACTTCCAAAACCATTACCGATAATGGCCTGAGTAATCCACCGGCAGGTACCGTGATTGCCGGCGCAGGTGGCACAGGCCAATCCGGTAACCTGATTGCAGCGGTCATCGGCAGCACCCAGGGTAATGAAATTGCCACCGGCACTTTGGTGATTACCGCAGTGGCAGTCAATATCACAAAATCCATCGCCAGCATTACCGATAAATTCGGCGGCACAAAACCCCTGCCCGGCAGCATTGTGCGTTATCAGCTGGATGTCGCCGTTACCGGCAGTGGCTCAGCGACAAACGTAGTGATCAGCGACACCCTGCCAAGCGATTTACGTTTTGCGGATACACCCGGCATTACCTTAAATGGCGCAGCAAAAACTGAAAATACCGCGGACTCCGATGGGGTTGGCATTTCCGGCACCACACTGACGGTTAACCTCGGCACTGTGATCGCCCCTAATACCTACAGCGTGCAATTTAACGCACAAATTAAATAGGTGAATTATGAAATACATCAGCACATTCATTTTTGCCCTGCTGGCGTTTAATGCGCAGGCTGAAGTGGCGATGAATACCGACGTTTTTAAAGTGGTTAACGTAACCGATGCTAATGGTAAAACCAGCCAGCAATGGCAGGCGCCTGAAAATATGGTGCCCGGCACTGTGGTGGGTTACCGCATAACCATTAAAAATACCGGCAAAGAAGCCGCTAAAGATTTAGTGATTAACAACCCAATTCCGGCCAATACCACTTATATCGCAGATTCTGCCCGTGGTGCCGATGCCCGTATCGATTATTCCGTGGATGGCGGCAAAACCTTTGCCCAACCTGCAGAATTATTCGTAGTTAAAAACGCTAAAAAAGTTCAGGCCAGCGTGGTGGATTACACCCACATTCGCTGGACGTTTAACAAGGCGCTTGCGCCGCAAAACAGCACCACAGCCCAATACACAGTTAAATTAAATTAATTTCCCTAAGGTCGAAGGAGCAGTCTTATGAAAAAACAATTATCCCTGGCACTGGCAGCCGCCGGTTTGACCATTGCATCGCAAGGTGCAATGGCGATGACCGCAGCCGGCACCGATATTCTCAACACAGTGAACCTCACCTACTCCGTAGGTTCACAGGCCCAGACACCGGTATCCGCCAATGCCACTTTTAAAGTGGACCGTCTGGTTAACTACACAATCGTAGCCGATGCTACCGCCAATTTAACCGCAGTTACCCCGTCACAAACCAACGTGGATATTACGTTCACAGTGAGCAACGAAGGTAACGAAGCACAGGATTTTATTTTCAGTGCGCAAGATATCGCCACCAGCGCCTCATTTCAGATTAACGGTGCCGGCACCAGTTACACCGACGAAGTTGTTTACGCTGCTGCCAGCGGCGCAACTTTCTGGGAAGGTGCAGTCGCAGCAGGTCTGCAAATTCAGGCAGGCAGCACCCTGAACGTGCCAGCCAATACTGATCAGGCAGCGGCGACCAAAACCAAAACCATTACCATGCGTTTAAATATGCCAGCAGCACCTGCGCAAATTTTTAACGTGAGTGCAGCCGATGCTGTATTCCCAATTCTGACGACTATCGATGCAACCGGCACATTAAACGATGTAAAAGTCGATACCGCTGCCCTGGGTGTGACGGTTACTGCTAAAGCAACCGATGGCTCAGGTATACAATTAACCTTGGATAAAACTGCCGCAAACGGTTTAACCACCAAGGAAAACGTATTTGCAGATGCGGTTGCGGTATTAACTTCCGGCACCAGCTACAAATCCGAAAAATCCACCACCACAGGTTATAAATTCGGTACAGCTATGCTGAAAATGACCAAAGCGGCAGCTATCACTGCGATGCCTGCCGGTGTAACCGGTTATACCAATAATGCCGCTATTCCAGGCGCAACCGTGGAATACACCATTACCGTGCAAAACTACGGTACAGGTGCTGCCAGTTCAGTTGCAGTGAGCGATACTCTGCCAACCACCCTGGATTATTCCACCCTGGCCCTGACCAGCACCACTGGCGCTGCTACCAGCAACGCTGACACAGCTACTGGTGTTGTGAATGCCACTTACACCAGCGTGGCCGCTGCCGGTAACTCTGGTGATACACAAACCCTGAAATTCACCGCGAAAATTAAATAATCGCGATGAAGAATTTGTTGGCTTTTAACAAATTCGCAAAAACCTTACCCGCAGCTGCGGGTAAGGTGCTTTGCCGTATGCAAAGCCAATGCACTTTATTAACAGGTGCATTGGCTTTGTGTGTGGTCGCGCCTTTTTCATACGCAGAAACCCCGAGCAACACCTTAATTACCAACACCGCATTTGTGGATTATCAATTTGCCGGTAATCAACTGCGCAGCGCGGGTGCTGTCACGTTTATCACCGCCCGTGATGGCGCTGCCGGCACCCCATCGAAAATTACCCTGATGCGTCAAGGCACGCTGGCCACGGTAAATGCCAGTGTGAAATCAGCCAATAATGCCAGCACAAAAGCAAGCAGCCTGAGTGGCAGTTATGACATTACCCAGGGCGAGTGCGCCATGGGCAGCGCCTATAATTTTGTCAGCCAGGCGCAGCCCACTTCATTTACCGGCACCACCTTAACCCTGCCGGGCACCTACAGTTTAAAAGGTGATGAATATTTTAAAGTGGGCGATGCCATTTTTATTCACCTGCAGGATCTTGATCAAAACCTCGACCCCACCACCCGTGAAGATGTGCTGGCCACAGTCACCAGCGAAAATGGGATGGACAGCGAAATTGTGCGCCTGCGTGAAACCGGTATCAGCACAGGGGAATTTGTCGGTTATATTCAGTCAGCCAATTTAAACAGCACACCTGCTGCCTATTATGATTGTGCGTTATCCGTGCGTAACGATTCCCCCATGACGGCCACCTATACCGACCGTTATGACAACGTCGACGTTTCTGCCTCTGCTGCGACCTTTGATCCATCCAGTTTTACCTTTGACGCCAAAAGCGGTGCACGTATTTCCGGTATCAGCGTCACCTTAATTGACGAGTCCACAGGTTTACCTGCCACAGTATTGGGTGATGATGGCATCAGTACATTCTCCTCTACGATTGTCAGCGGGCAAAGCACCACCGACAGCAGTGGCCGTGTATATAGTTTTGCCAACGGTGGTTTCCGTTTCCCGATTGTGGCCGATGGTGATTATCACATTGTCGCTGCCGATACGGATTTTTACCGTTTCCCCAGCAGCGTCAGTGATGATGTCTTAAATACCCTGCCCGGCGCGCCTTTCCGTTTAAGCGATGCATCACGCGGTGAAACCTTCAGTGTGGCCAGCGCATTCCAGATGGATGTGCCCATGGACCCGAAAGATAACAGCGTGATTCTCAGCAAAACTGTGAGCCGCAGCAGTGCAGCCATTGGTGATTTTTTGCAATACACCATCAGCCTGCGTAACAGTGAAGTGCCCGGTGATAACGTATTAATTAAAGACCGCTTGCCCCGTGGCATGCGTTATATGCAAGGCACCACCTTAATTAACGGTGTAAAAGCCGCCGACCCGGATATCAGTAGCGATGGCCAGCAATTAACTTTCCATTTTGCCAATATTGCCGCCGATGCCCGTTATGAAATTCGTTATGTCACCCGTGTAGGCATCGATGCCCCCGTGGGTGAGGCTATTAACCGTGCCTGGCTGGAAGACGATAAATTAAGCGCCAACAACGCCAAAGCCGCGGTTGAAATTACCGAAGAATTATTCAGCAATGCGGCACGTGTTTTTGGCCGTGTATATATTGCCGACTGTGAAGGCAATGTGAGTGGCGAAGGCATTGGCGATGTACGTATTTATCAGGAAAACGGCACCTATGTTGTGACCGATAAAGATGGCATGTGGCATATGGAAGGCCAGCAGGCCGGCAGCCATGTTATTCAACTGGATACCGACAGCCTGCCCAAATACCTTGATCTGGTCAGTTGTGATAATCAGGCATTCCATGCCGGCACGCCCTATTCCCAATTTGTGGATCTGCAGCCCGGCAGTTTCTGGCGCGCGGATTTTATTGTGCGTTTAAAACCACCGGCTAACGGTGAAGTGGTACAGCGTTTATCCAGCCACATTGTCCCCATGGAAAAAAGTGAAGCCGCACAATTTAAAGCGCCGGTTGCGCAGAAATTAATCTACAAATTGCAATTAAACGGCAGTGAAGTGGCGTTAAAAGATTTACGCGCCGTGGTGCTGTTACCGGAAGGTGTCAGTTACAAAAAAGGCTCCGCGCTACTCGACGGGCAAGCCATTGCCGACCCAGACGCAATTGATAACAGCAGTGTGCAATTTAATCTCGGCCACCCCGGTAAAGATTGGCAACATGAATTGGCATTTGAAGGTTTAGTCGGCGAAGATGCAAAAGCCGGTGAATTAAATACCCGCGCCTTTACCCTGTTTAGTTCACCCAGCCAGGCTGACCAACGCACCCCCGTGGCCATGACCAGTGCATTGTTATATATCATGCCACCCACGGACTCGGCCAAGCGCCTGGAAAAAGCTCCTAAATTTGATTCATTCAGTGCGGAATTAAGTGCCGAAGAACGGGCCGCGCTGGATAAAGTGGTAGAAGATTTAAAAGGCCTGAAAAATTTACAGCTTGAATTAATCGGCCACACCGACAGCGTGCCCATTGCACGACGCAGCCGCCATATCTTTACCAATAACGAAGCATTATCCCTCGGCCGTGCACGGGTTGCCGCCAACTACCTGATGGAAAAACTCAATTTAGAGCCATCACAAATTACCGTGGCTGGCCGTGGTGCACAGGAACCTATCAGCAAAAAACGTGATAAAAACAGCCGCGCCCAAAATCGCCGTGTTGAAGTACGCATGCTCGGCGGCACAAATAATATGGAAATTACTCTGGCGGATTCCGGTAATCAGATGGTTGCCACCCGCGGCATTGCTCCCGGTGGATATGATTTCCCGGTGGAAGCCACCGCCGCCGGTACAAAAGTGAACTATTTAGCCAAACCCGGTTATTACGACACCATCAATGAAACCTGGTTAGCCCAGCAAAATAATAACTTTGCCATTGTTTGGCCGGCAGAGGATTACCAGCCCTCAGCCCCCGCCACCCAGATTGCTATTAAACACAGCAGCGCCAGCCATGTGCGCCTGTTTATGAATGATCAGGAAGTTTCTGCGGTACTGCGTGACAGCAAACTGGAAAACAGCGCGGCACAGGTGCAATTAAGCCAGTGGCGCGGCGTGCATATTAAAGAAGGTGATAACCGCATCCGCGCTGAATTATTAGATATACGCGACAACATCATCGCCAGTGAGGAACGTAATGTCCACTTTGCCAGCGTGCCGGCGAGTGTTGAATATCTCGCCGATGAAAGTAACGCCATTGCCAACGGTATTGATACCCCCGTCATTGCTGTGCGCCTGCGCGATAAAGACGGTTACCCCATCCGCCGTGGTGTGCGTGGTGACCTGAATATTTCTTCGCCCTACAGTTTGTACAACGATAAAAAGCAGGAAACTCAGATCTCCCGTCAGGAAATTAAACCCACCTATGAAGTGGGTGATGATGGTATTGCCTATATTTCCCTTGAGCCAACCACCCAGGCCGGCGAAGCGGTTATTAAATTCCAGCTTGCCAACAACCAGAGCAAAGAAATCCGCAGCTGGTTAAAACCCCAGAGCCGCAACTGGATGTTAGTCGCCATCGGTGAAGGCACCATTGGTTATCAGAAACTGCAGGGCCATATCGAAAATGCCCGCAGTGACGGACAGCAACAGGATTTTTACAGCGAAGGCCGCGTGGCACTGTTTACTAAAGGTCAGATTAAAGGCGAGTGGTTAATTACCGCGGCCTATGACTCTGCCAAAGGTAAAACCACACCGTTTGAAAAACTGCTCGATCCAAACAAGTATTACACCCTCTACGGTGATGCCAGTAACCAGAAAGAAGATGCCCCCACCTCAGGCAAATTATATGTGCGGGTGGAAAAAGAACGTTTTTATACCATCTTCGGTGATTACAGTCTCGACATGAATGAAACCAAACTGGCGGCTTACAGCCGTAAATTGTTTGGTGTGCAATCGGTTTATCAGGGGGATGTATTAAGTTTTAACCTGTTTGCCACCGAATCGGCGCAGCGTTATGTACGTGATGAAATTCAGGGGGACGGCACCTCAGGTTTATACCGCCTCAGCAGCCAGAACATTATCACCCAGTCTGAAAAAGTGATTCTGCAGGTGCGTGACCGTTACCGCAGTGAAATTATTGTGTCCGAGCAGGAATTAACCCGCGATACGGATTACACCATAGATTATTTCGACGGCACGATTTTCTTTAAATCCGCCGTGCAGGCAACCGATGCCAACTTAAACCCCCGTTACATCATTGCCAGTTATGAAACTCAAAGCAGCGATCAGGATCACCTGACCTACGGTGGCCGCGCCGCCGTGCACGTACTGAATAATAATGTGGAACTGGGCATGACCCATATTCAGGAAGATATGGGCACCACCGAGCGCCAGTTAAACGGCGTGGATTTACGTGCCCAGGTCAGCACAGAACTGGAAATTAAAGCCGAACTCGCACAAACCAATACCAGCGTTAGCGGCAACAGCAGCGCAGCCGATGCACAACTGGTTGAACTGAATTATGTTTCTGAAAATCACCAGGCCAATGCCTATGTACGACGTCAGGAAAGTGGTTTTGGCCTGGACCAGTTGAACCAGAGTGAAAGTGGCAGTGAAAAAGCCGGCATCGAAAGCCGTTATTATTTTGACCAGCACAGCCAGTTGCACACCCTGATCAGTGATCAGAAAGTGCTCGGCAGTGATGGCCGTCAGCAAATGCTCGAAAGCCGTTACGAACATCAGTACGCCTATGGTGATTATCACATAGGTGCGCGCGTTGCTGAGCAAACCGATCCTACCGGCGAAAATACCACCGGCATGCAGCAAATTCTGTTGGGCCACGGTTTTGATTTATTAAACAACCGTCTGCATTTAAGTGCCGATACTGAATTTAATTTACGCCACGACGCGGATCAGTACGATGTGGCGCGCCTCAGTGCCGATTATCGTTTTACCGAAAGCATCAGCATGTTTGCCGTGCATGAAACCAGCTGGGATAAAAACGCCCCCATACGCTCAAGCATCGGCCTGCGCACCAGCCCTTGGCAGGGCGCGCAAACTGAAAGCAGCGTCGAGCAATTTGAAAGCCGTGATGGCATGCGTTTATTTGCCGTAAACGGTTTAAAACAAAATGTGAATCTGAATAAACACTGGCAGATGAGTTTTGGTTTTGATCAATCCAAAGATCTGGAAAATACCCTGCTGGAAGATGCCGACAGCACAGATCAGGAAGATTTTTATGCCTTCACCACAGGCCTGGGTTACCGCAGTGAATCATGGCAGTGGAATAACCGCGCCGAATACCGCGAAGCGCAAACCAGCCATAAATGGAATGGTTTAAGCTCCCTCTTCCACCCGGTCAGCGAAGGCCTCGCCATGGGGTTATCAGCACAGTATTACCTGCAGGATTACGATGATGGCCAGCTGGATAAAGAAGCCATTATGGAATTCAACTTAGGTTACCGCCCGCTGAATAATGGTTTTGCCTGGTTAAACCAGACCCGCCATATTCTCGATGAAAACCGTGACAACAACAGCGCCATTATCAGCCGCCGCCTGGTGAACAACACCCACATGAATTACCGCTGGAACAGTTCACAAATCAGCGGCCAGTACGGCCTGAAAAAAGTGCTGGATGATATTGATGAAAACCGTTTTGAAGGTTTAGTGGATTTAATCGGCACTGAATACCGTTACCACTTTAACCCACGCTGGGATATGGGCCTGCACGCACGCCGCCTGCACAGTTATGAAGAAAATGAATCCCTGCACAGCGCAGGTTTCTCCGTGGGTTATATCCCACAGCGCAATACCTGGCTGAGTGTGGGTTATAACCATTTCGGTTTTGTGGATACGGATTTCAGTGACGCCAGTTACACTGCCCAGGGCATTTATCTGAAACTGCGCATTAAAGCCGACCAGGATTCCCTGGCGCAGTTAAAAGCCTACTTTGAATAAAACAGGCCATATCATTGAGGCTGTGTAAAAACTATCTGCGTTGTCAGAACTTCGTTAAAACCGTACTCAAAATGCTCATTTATGAACTATAAACTGCGCTTTTTCGCTGGTTTTTCCTTGTTCTGACTGCCTCGCTAACGTTTTTACGCAGCCTCATCATTGCCGCGATTCTTTAACCCAAGGTTAAACAACTGCCGGCACGCAGGGTTTTAATACCGGCGGCTTCGATCTTTTGGCGCTGCTCTTCATTCAGATAATGGTAAGCATAAATACGCGCACGTAACTCAGGTGAATATTCGCGCAATAAATCCTCCAGCCCTGTATGGGATGGATTGGAATGCAATCCGCAATCATGAAAAATCACTGCACGCTGATCAATCACATGGCTGAGAATTTCCGGCACGGGGCGCGTGTCTCCGCTGAAAAAACAATAACCCGGTAAATACACCCCAAAGGCACTCTTCGGTGCATGGTGACGCACCGCAATGGCCTGTAAATGAATGCCCTGCACAAAGAAATTTTCCAGTACCGGAATTAACTGAAACACATCCCAGAAATTCTCGCCGCCTTCGGCCAGGGTGCCGGGGTAATTCGCCACCCGTTCACACAACAGAGCCACCAGACTAGCGGGCACATATAATTTGATCAGATCGGTTTGCGCGCTGAAACGCCGCGAAAAAAATAACGTCTCCAAACCACCAATATGATCAAGGTGCAGGTGGGTAATAAATACCGCCCCAGGCAGGCACTGATAACGTTCACGGTAATGCTCCACCACACCCGGCCCGCAATCGATCAATAAAAAGGGTTGTTGATTTTTTTCCAGCACCGCACTGGCCGCCCCTAAGCTTGTCACCGCCGCTGCGCTGCCCACACCACCTACGTAAATCGAAAATTGATCAGCCATGTGAATTGATTCCCATCAAGCCGTGTTTATTAATTTTGCGTAGCATGCCACATCATTCAAACAGGGGGTGAATATGCGTATTGTTAAAACTTTTTTTGTCTGACACTGATTTTCTGCAGCCAGTTAAGCCTTGCGGCCATCACAGATTCCGAAGCCCTTAACCAGGCTGGCCGCCAGCGCATGTTAAGCCAGCGCATGGCCATGAGTTACCTGATGGTGGCCAGTGATGTACGTGCCGATAAGGGCATGCGCCAGCTGGATGACAGTATGGCCCAGTTTGAAGAGCAAATGCTCAATATCACCGAATACCTTGCCAACAAGAAACAAGTGGCCGCCTTAAAAGAAGTGCAGCAACTCTGGCAACAGCACCGTATGCATCTTTTACAACCGGCCAATAAAGACACCATGGCCAAGTTACTGGAAGAAAACGATGCCCTGCTCGCTGCCTGCGATAAATTGGTGAAACATATCGCCATGGTCACCAATCAGCCCAGCGCCCTGCTGGTCGATATTGCCGGCCGCCAACGCATGTTAAGTGAGCGTATCGCCAAACTCTATCTGGCGAAGGCCTGGAAAGTGAACATGCCCGGCCTGGATGACAAACTCTCCAAGGCCATTGAACTGTACGACAGCAGCCTGCGTCAGTTGCAAAACGACCCCGGCAATAATGCGCAAATCCGCGACACCCTGGATAAAATCGCCAGCCAGTGGAATTTTGCCAAGAGTGGCTTCCCCCTCGGCGACAAGGGCCAGTTTGTACCCACCATGATAGTGGTGACTACGGAATCCATGCTCAGCAAAAACGAGCAGCTCACCGAGTTGTATGCCATCCGCATGCAACAGAGTCTGGCGGTACGCTGAGCTGAATCAATCCGGACATAAGGCGCGCAGGGCATTATACTGGGCCACAGAGGTACCTATATATGTCACAGCTAACCCATATTGATGCCAACGGTGATGCCAACATGGTGGACGTCACCACCAAAGCCGTTACCGAACGTGAAGCCAGGGCCCAGGCCCTGGTTTACATGGCCCCCGAAACCCTGCGCCTGATTATTGAAAAAGGCCATAAAAAAGGTGATGTGCTCGCCATTGCACAAATCGCCGGTATCCAGGCCGCAAAACGCACCCCGGATTTAATTCCCCTGTGCCACCCGTTATTGCTCACTTCCGTGAAAGTGCATTTAACCCCTGAGCCTGAATTAAACCGGGTACGCATTGAAAGCCTGTGCAAACTCGCCGGGCAAACCGGCGTGGAAATGGAAGCCCTCACCGCCGCATCCGTTGCAGCCCTGACCCTCTACGATATGTGCAAAGCCGTGGATAAGGCCATGCGCATCAGCGATATTATTTTGCTGGAAAAACTCGGCGGTAAATCCGGCCATTATCAGGCGGAGCCAACTCAATGATTCAGGTTTTATTTTTTGCCAGCCTGCGGGAAAAACTCAACTGCGCGGGTATGCCGTTAAATATTCAAAGCCCCTGCAGGGCACGGGACGTTTTACAGCAATTAATCCGCCAGCACCCTGAATGGGAAAATGCCCTCAATGGCCCGCGCCTGCTGGTGGCCATTAATCAGGAAATGAGCCAGCCCGATGATGCCGTGCAGGATGGTGATGAAGTGGCCTTTTACCCGCCAGTGACCGGGGGTTAAATGATTCACGTACAGGAAGCGGATTTTAATCTGCAAACGGAATACGAAGCCCTGCGCAAACAAAGTAATGGCATTGGCGCTATTTGCTCGTTTGTGGGTTTAATGCGGGATTTTAATGATGGCGATAATGTAGCGGGCATGTTTCTCGAACATTACCCCGGCATGACGGAAAAAGCCCTGCAAAAAATTGCCGATGAAGCCATGCAACGCTGGCCGTTAATTAATTACCGCATTATTCACCGGGTGGGCCCATTGCAACCCAATGATCAGATAGTGCTGGTATTAGTGGCCAGTGCGCACCGCCAGGCGGCATTTGCGGCCTGTGAATTTATCATGGATTTTTTAAAAACCCGCGCACCCTTCTGGAAAAAAGAATTAACCCAGCAGGGGGAAAAATGGGTGGATGCCAAAGCCAGTGATGATGATGCCGCACAACGCTGGTAATGGGGCGCAGCATATTCTGACTCTAAACTCTAGCGACTAAACACTGCATACTTTTTAACTGTGCTGCTGCATATCCTGCGCACTGTTGAGATTTATAAAAAAATCCTGCCCGGGGAATATCACTTCCCGGGCATGCACGTCACGTAAAAATTGCTGGGTTTTACGCCCACCGCCCTGCAAAAATGCCGTCAGCGGCGTAATTAAATCCACGTGTAATAAAACATGCAGCGGTTGCAGGCCGCTGTCATCACGGGCCACGCAGGCCAGGGTATTTTCCTGCACTGCGGCACACATCTGCTGCACATAATCCTGTGGTAAAAAAGGTGTATCACAGGCACTGAAAATCACCCAGGGGGTTTTTGCCGCCATCAGGCCCGACAAGATGCCCTGCAAAGGGCCGGCAAATTCTTCAACACCCTGTGGCTGCACATCGCGGATAAGGGGTTTGTTAAATCGGGCATATTCTTGTGCACTGCGGTTTTGATTAATTAATACGCTATTTAACGGGGAAAAAATCGCCAGCACATATTCAATTAATGCTTTACCCCGGAATAATACCAGGCCTTTATCCTGGCCCTGCATACGGGTAGCAAGACCACCGGCGAGAATAACCCCGCTGATTTGCTGACTGAAATCAATCTTCACCGACATAGAAATAACTGCGCACCATTTTGGGGATATTTGTTGATTTTCATCAATGTGGCGAGACTATGGGCACCTGAGAATGCAGAAAACAGCACAGAGGGCCGCCACATGAAATATTTTACCCCTGCATTATTAGCATGCGCCGTGACCACTGCAAGCGGTGCGTGGGCGGAAGCCGCCAGCCTGGAGGAAGCCATCAGCGGTGGCACTGCAAAATTAAATCTGCGTTACCGCCTGGAGAATGTGAATCAGGACGCCAAAGATTCCACCATGGCCAATACCCTGCAAACCCGCCTGAATTTCACCACCCAAACCTATAACGGCCTGTCGGCTGTGCTGGAATTTGATCAGGTCAGTGCCATTGCGGACGACAATTACAATAGCTCCCCAACTGCTGCAACCAGTAACGGCAAAACTAATTATGCGGTGGTGGCTGATCAGGAAGGCACTGATTTAAACCAGGCCAAATTAATTTATACCCGTGGTGAAAATACCCTGGTGCTGGGCCGTCAGGCTGTGAACCTGGGTGACCAGCGTTTTGTGGGCACTGTCGGCTGGCGCCAGAACGAACAAACCTATGACGCACTGGCTGCCGTTACCAAAGCCATTCCCGATACCACTGTGGTATACGCCTATGTGGCCAACGTAAATCGCATTGATTATTCCGACATTCACGCCAATACCCATGTATTGTCCGTGGTGAATAACAAACTGCCCTATGCCAATGTGGAATTTTTAGCCCTGTTGCTCGATGCCACTAACGCAGCGGATCTATCCAGTGACACCCTTGCCCTGAACGTAAAGGGTAAAGTGGAGGGTTTAAATTACGATCTGGGTTATGCACAGCAGTCCGGCGCGTACGATAACCCAAAGGATTACGATGCAAATTACACCCGTATTGAAGTGGGTTATACCCTATCCGGCATTAATGCCACCATCGGTCAGGAAACCTTAGGTGCCGATAAAGACGTAGCTGTGGGTTTTGCCACACCGCTGGCCACCATGCATAAATTCCAGGGCTGGGCGGATCAGTTCCTGAGTACCCCTGACACAGGTGTTGAAGATACTTACCTGCAGGTTTCCGGCAAGGTGTCTGACTATGCCATTACCGCGGTTTACCACCAGTTTGCCTCCGTTGAAAAAACCGCCCTCACTACCGACGATTACGGTACTGAACTGGATTTAAGCGTGGCAACCAAACTCGGTAAAAACTACGGTGCGTTAATTAAAGCAGCCCAGTACACAGGTGATGCCAACGGAGCTAAAAACCCTGATGTAAGCAAAGTCTGGTTACAATTAACCGCCAGCTTCTGATTTATAAGCTGACATAACCCCGAAAAACCCCGTTTAAGTGTGAACTTAAACGGGTTTTTGTTGATGTATAACAAGATAGTGCAATCCCTAGTGTTTTAGCATGGCAATAGCCCTGTGGAGATTGTGTTATGCAAGCCAACCTTGTCGCCCAATTACGTCATTACCACCTGTTTTGCACCCTGCCGGAAGATGCCTTTGAATTATTAGTTGGCCAGGCGCGCCTGCTGAATTTCAAAAATGAAGAAGCCATATTTTTTCAGAATCAGGCGGCGGAGCGTTTTTATTTTGTGGTTGATGGCATAGTAAAATTGTCACGCCTATCGCAGGATGGCCAGGAAAAAGTCATCGAAATTGTCAAACCCGGTAACGCGTTTGGCGAAGCCATTATGTTTATGGATAAGCAGTTTTACCCCGTGGATGCCTACGCCATTGAAGCAACCCAGGTATACAGCTTCCCAAGCCGTTTATATAAAGAATTGCTTGAAACCCATCCATCCGCCTGTTTGAAAATCCTCGGTTGGCTGAGTATGCGCCTGCACGCCCGTTTGAATGAGATTGAAACCCTCACATTGCAAAATGCGACCCACAGGGTTATTCGATATATTATTCAGCAATTACCCAACGACGCCAAAGATGGCCATAAAATTAATCTGGATATTCCCAAACGTTTGATTGCCTCGCGTTTATCCATTCAGCCCGAAACCTTCTCGCGCATTATGAATAAACTCAAAACCCAGGGCATTATTCAGGTGCATTCGCGGGAAATTGAAATTGTGGATCTGGCTAAACTGATCGATTACGACGATCTATAAACTCTGCATGGCCCACTGCAAGTTTTCACGGGCAATGGTTTCGCGGCTGGCAAAATGTGCACTGTGGTAAATTGGCCCGGCAAGTAATTGTTTTAATAATTTACGCCGCGCGGGGCGGAATAAAAATCCGGGAATAAAACGATATTCCTTGCGAATCCAGCTTTCATAGGCCGCATATAAATTACGCGGCGCACCTAATATCGCCAGATCAATATCCAGCAACAGGGCATCGTCATTATTTTGCGGCTGCGATGGGTGGCGGGTTAATAAAATCAATTCACACACACGCTGTTGTATGGATGCCGGTACATTTAAATCCTGCAGGCAGCGCCTAGCATATTCGGCACTGTTTGTTTCGTTGTGGCTGCTGGTGGGCTGATAAACCACATCGTGGAACCAGATGGCTAACTCCACCGCAAGCGGCTCACTGAGTTCGCCGCGCACCTGATCAAAATGCTCCAGGCAGGCAATAATATGCTGGAAATTGTGATACACACGGTGGCTCTGGGCATAGGCATTAAACAGGGAAAAATAATGTTGCTGGCTTTTTTGCGCAGAACAAAATGGGCTGAATAATGTTTGCCAACGCTGTAAATAACTTTCCATACCAATTTGAATCAGGCCCGGGCGAATTGCCTTAAACCTTAGCAAGCGGGGCCAAACCTGGCAATCGCAGGCACGTTATGCGGGTTATCAGTGGCGGATTTCAAAATGCGGGAATAAACCGCTGAGTTTTCCCTCAAGCTCTTTGAGTTCAAGCGGATCATAGTGCAGGTTACTTAATTTCGGATCAAAACAGCGCTGGTTATGGCTGATTTGCAGGGCATAATTTTCCACCCCCATGCCCTGCAGGGTTAACGCAAGGCGCATTATGCCATCGGCACTGATTAATTGCGGATGGGCCGTGGTGCGGACTTCATAGGGGGTTTCCGATACTAACAAACGGGTTAACGCCGCCCAGTTGGCATGGCCGGAATCTTCCACCTGCGTTACCAGATCGGTTTGTGCCGGTAAATGTTTAATATCCAGCGCCACCCAATCCAGCTGTGGCAATAATTGCGCAAAACGTTTCACCACCATGCCACTGGTATGCAGGGCGACTTTCAGGCCCATGGCTTTGACTTCCGCAATGGCATCTTCAAGGCCATTTTGCAGCAGGGGTTCACCGCCACTGAAGACCACCGCATCAATAAATTCACGTCGCTCATGCAACATGTGCAGCACATCGGCCCAGTCAATTTCCGTGGGTGCACCGGCATCCATCAGTTCCGGGTTGTGGCAATAACGGCAGCGCCAGGCACAGCCCTGTAAAAACACCACACTGGCCAGGTGCCCGGGATAATCGAGCGTGGTCAGGGGGGTTAAACCGCCGATGCGCAGTGCTGCCATGTTTACCTCACAACTTACAAATGGCTTCCCGGAAGTGTTTGCGCTCTGCGTGTTCCGCCTGTTTGCCCGGGTTAAAGGCACTGACCGGGCGGTGATAGCCCATCACCCGGGTCCAGATTTCACAACGCTGACGCTCTTCCTGTTTGAGAATGGTGCTCATGCTACTGCCTCCTTGGTTTGGCGGGATTGTTTTACAGCAAGTTTTTCTGCATCACATTTAGGGCAGAACTCATGTTCGCCACTTAAATACCCGTGCACCGGGCAGATGGAGAAGGTCGGGGTAATGGTCAGGTACGGCAAACGGAACTGGCTTAAACTTCTTTGCACCAGTTTTTTACAGGCCGCGCTGCTGGAAATAGCTTCGCCCATATACAGGTGTAATACGGTGCCACCTGTGTATTTACACTGAAATTCATCCTGTAACTGCAGGGCGCGGAAAGGGTCATCCGTGCAGCCCACGGGCAACTGGCTGGAGTTGGTGTAATAGGGTTTATCCTCTGTGCCGGCATGCAAAATATGCGGATAACGTTTGATATCTTCTTTGGCGAAACGATAGGTGGTGCCCTCCGCCGGGGTGGCTTCTAAATTATATAAATGGCCGGTTTCTTCCTGATAAGCCACCATGCGCTCACGCACGTGATCAAGTAATTCCAGTGCAAATGCCCGCCCGTCAGGGTGCAGAATATCCCATTTATCGCCACTGAAATTACGCAGCATTTCGTTTATGCCATTCACCCCCAGGGTGCTGAAATGGTTACGCAAAGTACCGAGATAACGTTTGGTATAGGGGAATAACCCCTGATCAATAAAACGCTGAATAACCTTGCGTTTAATTTCCAGGCTCTCTTTGCCTAAATCCAATAAATAATCGAGCTGTTTATATAAAGCTTTTTTATCACCGGCATGCACATAACCAAGGCGCGCGCAGTTGATAGTGACAACCCCCAATGAACCTGTTTGCTCAGCGGAACCAAATAACCCATTACCGCGTTTTAGCAGCTCACGTAAATCAAGCTGCAGGCGGCAACACATGGAACGCACCATATTCGGCGTTAAATCGGAATTTAAAAAATTCTGGAAATACGGCAAACCGTATTTAGCGGTCATTTCAAATAACAGGGTGGCGTTTTCACATTCCCAGTCAAAATCCCGGGTAATGTTGTAGGTGGGAATCGGGAAGGTAAATACCCGGCCTTTGTTATCCCCCGCCATCATCACTTCGATATAAGCGCGGTTAATCAGGGCCATTTCAGGGGCCAGATCGCCATAACAAAACGGCATCTCCTGCCCTGCAATTACCGGCACCTGGGTTTTTAAATCATCCGGGCAAACCCAATCAAAGGTGATATTGGTAAACGGAGTTTGGGTGCCCCAGCGCGAGGGCACATTCAGGTTATATATAAATTCCTGAATACCCTGTTTAACTTCGGCATAACTCAGCTGATCGGCACGCACATAGGGCGCTAAATAAGTATCAAACGAACTGAAGGCCTGGGCCCCTGCCCACTCGTTTTGCAGGGTGCCTAAAAAATTCACCATCTGCCCGAGGGCGGTGCGGAAATGTTTGGGCGGCGCACTCTCCACCTTGCCCGGCACGCCGTTAAAACCTTCAAACAACAGGGTGCGCAAAGACCAGCCCGCGCAATAACCCGCCAGCATGTCCAGATCATGGATATGAATGTCGCCGTTGCGGTGTGCTTCACCAATGGCCGCACGGTACACATGGCTGAGCCAATAATTGGCAATCACCTTACCCGATACGTTCAGAATCAGACCGCCCAGGGAATAGCCCTGGTTGGCATTGGCGTTTACCCGCCAGTCGAGGCGCTCAAGGTATTCATTCACTGAACTGGCCACATCCACCAGGGTTTGTTTGTCCTGACGCAGGGTTTGATGCTGGTAACGGTATAAAACATAGGCCTTGGCGGTACGCCAGTAACCCCTGCGGGCCAGGGTCGATTCCACACAATCCTGAATCTGTTCTATGTGTGCCATCTCCCCCTGCAGGGCGGTAATAACCTCTGCGGCAATCTGTTCAGCCTCCGGCAAGGCATATTCACCGCTGGCGGCGCCTGCCCGTAAAAGAGCGCTGACAATACGTTGGGGGGTAAAGGTAACTATCTCGCCGCTGCGTTTACAAACCCGTTGCGGGGTGACGGACTCGGTGGATTGCGCCATACAAATCTCCATATTTTGTGGTTTTTATTATTCAACAACACAATATGTAGTGTATCTTGCCGTTCGCAGCCAGTTTTGCCTTTGACGTTTATCAAGTGGGTTATGGGGTTTTACATGATAATAATCAACATACGCTATTGCGAATTATTATCACTACAACTATTATGCACACACTGTTCACCCCCCAGGGATTGACCCATGTACGTATGTTTATGCAAAGGCATCAGCGACAAAACCATCGAAGCGGCTATCAAACAGGGCGCCGATTTCCGTTGTCTGCGTGAACAACTCGGTGTGGGCAGTGATTGCGGCCAGTGTGCCCCCAGCGCCAAAGCTATGGTCAAAATCCACAAAGCCCCCCAGGCGGCATAATTACCCTGCATCACCCTGCCCTGCACTGCGGGGCATTAATCCTTCAGGAATGCCCTGAATTGCACGCTCTTCTTTGACAGCCTGAAGGTTATCGCGCAGACTTTTGCCAGCACCTGCCAAGGAGAACACCATGAAGGGCGATAAAAAAGTCATCGAATTCCTCAACCAGGCACTGGCCAATGAATTAGTGGCCATCAACCAGTACTTTTTACATGCGCGCATGTACAAAAACTGGGGCCTGAAAAAACTCGGCGATCACGAATACCACGAATCCATCGACGAGATGAAACACGCCGATAAACTCATTGAGCGTATTCTGTTTCTGGAAGGCATTCCGAATCTGCAAAAACTCGGCAAATTAATGATCGGGGAAAATACCCCGGAAATGCTGCAGTGTGATCTGAAGCTGGAGCAGGAAGCCCTGCCAACCCTCAAAGACGGTATCGAACACTGCGAAAAAGTACGTGATTATGTGAGTCGTGATTTGCTCAACGATATTCTCGAATCAGAAGAAGAACATATCGACTGGCTGGAAACCCAGCTGGAATTAATCGATAAAGTCGGCCTGCAAAATTACCTGCAAAGCCAGATGGAAGAAGGCTCTTCCTCCTGATCAGCCGCCCATAAAAAAAGCCCCTGACGGGGCTTTTTTTATGGGCGGCTATCCATTTATAGGGGATTTAAGCCCGGCGCGCACGCCATAACAGGGGCAGCGCCAGTAACAGCACAAAATACAAACTGCCGCCTTTTTTGTGTTTGACCGTAGTTTTGGTGTCGACAACTGCGCTGTAGGTTTTAGCCTCAGCATTACAGCTGCTGTCCAATAAACCACACACGCTCACTTTATCCAGCCACACCGCATCTGAACCGGATTTACCGCTATCATCCTTGGCGTATAAAAATAAAATATGGTGTTCACCCGCTGCCACATTAAATGAATGGTGTGTCCAATCCTGCTCACCGCTCACTGCGGTATTGTCGGTAATACCCGTTTCATCCATTAATACCCGGAAAAAATCCGCGCCACTTTCGCTACTCACTTTACTCCAGTAATGGAAAACCGCCGGCCCTTCAACATAGGTTAATAAAGCTGCACGGCCACTGTTATAAGTGGTTTTGCTTTTTAAACTGCTGCCATCTTCCGAACCACCATCCGTGGCCACAGCCCAACCAGATAAGGATGAATCGTGAGCCATATTATCAATCGAATACCAATTTAATTCGTTGTTGGTGGCCGCAGCGCCGGCTGAGCTGATGGACTCCAGCACCTTGGCATTAACTTTGTAACGCTCAATGTCATTGAGATATACAGGTAAATTCACTATGCCGGCCGCAGGTGCATTGGCTGTCACGGTAAAATCGCAGGTTTCACTGATGCTCAGGGTTTTATTGCAATCGCTGGAAACCGAAAAACCACTGGCATCCGTGTTTAACATGGCCGCCGCCAATACACCGCTGTTATTTACCAGGGTCAGGGTGGTGGATTTCTCCTTACCGGCACCGACAAAGCCAATAAAAGGCGAGCCGGTGATATACACACCATCAATCACCGCATCGATAAAATCTGTATAAGCGGATACTTTGGAATACACACCGAAGGTACTTGTAGCGCAGCCATAACCCCAGCTGACAATGCCATATTGCACATCATTATTGGCATCAAACAATGGGCCGCCGCTATCGCCCTGGCAGGCATCTTTAGTACTGTCGGATACACCGGCGCAGAACATCACATCAAAATCAAAATCAGCAGAATAACCATGATGGCTGCAGGTGCCGGATACATCCTTAGGCACAAAAAACAAATCCGCATATTGCAGCTTGGCGGGGGTGGTTACGGTTTCGGTTTTATTGGTATCCCCCCAGCCGATCAGGCGTAATCCGGAGCTGCTGGTCAGGGCCGATTGTTCCGTGGAATTGGCACGCCCTACGGGGGTATGGGAGCTTGCGCTGGTAAGTTCTAACAGGGCGACATCATAACCATAATTGCCGTTGCGGTTCTGACGTATCTGGTATTCGGGGTGCACCACAATGCGTTTGATACGTTTGTATTCAACACCGTTTTCATCGGACAGGGTGATATCCGTGGCGCCAATGGCAAGTTCGAACGCGCTCTGTAATTGAGTACTGGTGTAATCGCTGTAGCTATCAACGCAGTGGGCTGCTGTCATCACCCAGTTTGCACTGATCAGAGTGCCACCACAGAAATGGCTGACCTTTCCATTTGTGATACTGCCAATGGACACCATCCAGGGATAACTGACTTCAGCGGTAGTACCACCAATAACCCTGGTTTGGGCATCAACAGCAAAAGCGGAAGACGCAAAACAACTTAACAACAATGCGATTCGCAACAACACAGACACCACCGGCGACAATTGAGCGGATTATAGGTAATCCGCCCGACATTTGCCGGAATCATATCCCATTATGCGTTGAGGCTGGAGAGGCTCTGACGTTGTTTACGTTTGCGGTATTCCAGGGGGGTCAAACCTGTCCAGCGTTTGAAGGCACGGTAAAAAGTGCTTGGCTCGGAAAAACCTGTTTTCCACACCACATCATCAATCGGGATGGCCTCATCCGCCAGCATACGTTTGGCACTTTTGCAGCGGTATTCAGCCAGGGTCTGATTAAAACTGGTGCCGGCATCGGATAATTCCTGGCGCAACTGACGCACACTCAGGCCAAGATATTCTGCCGCACCACCAAGGTTAATATTTTGATCCATCATGTTGCTGGCAAAAAAATCCGTTAACTGACGAATTAAATCCGCGCGCATTAAACGCTGCAACTGGGAGATCGCATGCACTTCGTGCAATTTAGCCAATTCAGGTTCCGCATGGGGCGATGCCACATTTAACAATGCAGAATCAAACATAATACTGTTATTTTCACACTCGAATTCTACATCACAGCCAAATACTTGTTGGTATTCCTGAATATCACCATGGCAAGCATGGGCAAAACAAATGCGCACCGGCTGAAAATCACGTTCTAATACATTCGCAAAAAAATCACACATGCCTTTTACCAAGCATTCCACAAAATGGCGCAGGTAAGATTGCTCATCAAGTTTTGTCTCAATTTTTATGCAGGATTCCTGCGGGCCTTTAATAAATTCAAGGCGAATGGCATCAGAAATAATCGGATAAAAACGTGAGGCTTTTTCCAGCGCTTTACCAAAGGTGCGCGAACTGTAAAAAAAGTATTCCACCACCTGACCACGGTAACTGGGTAAGTGCCGGCTTAAATGCAACCCTATGCACGGATCATTGGTATAGGCCTGCAGAAATTGCCAGAACGGAATTTGCAGCTGATGGGGAAAACGAAAATGATGATTATTGAGCAATTCGTCAGTAATTTTAAACTGCTCAAGTACTTTCAATTTGTCCTGCGGATTTATTATCCCTGATTTTGCTACTGCGCCATAAATCAGCCGCAGCAGAACCACACTGTCACAGGGAACAGCTATATCTGCCAAGGTGAGAGCCTCTGGTGAGTTTTTTTATTATGGTGCCATTGTGCACGATAATTATTGGACATCAAGTGCCACGCCTGTCATTGACCTGAAATGTCAAATTTCGGATATGACAGCCAATGCGACCTATTATGCCATTTCAATATAATCCGGCCCGTTCAGACATGCTGTATCAGTCTTAATACCAGAGCAATTTAACCCGGCATCCCAGATGTTCCGGGTTTCTTTTTGTCTGAAAAATTCTGTGCAGAGACCGGTGAAGTTGGCGCATTGCTGCTAAGGTTGAGTAGTAACCTTGGACAGAATTTGATCATGCGCTACCTGTTTTTAGTCTTACTCTTTGGCCTGATAAGCGCTTGTCAGCTACCGGATACGAAAAAATCCGGCACCAGCAGTGGCGATAGTGTCAGCCTGCTCAGTGGCCTCTACAGCGGCACAACGGATTTTTATCCCACCAGCGGGGCCGCCACCGAAGGTATTACCACCCTGCTGTTGTTTGTAGGTGACACCGCCTATCTGCTGCGTACCGATGAAGCCTATGTCGGCACCTATAGTCAGGATGGCCTGGGGGGCATCACCCTGACCATGACCCCTTACACCTACAGTGAAACCGATACCGACAACAACGTTTACATCGGCGCGGCGGCGGCCAATGCCAGCGCCCAGGAAATCACTGCTGTACTCGCCAGTAATAACACCCTGGTGGCCAGTTACACCGCAACGGCTGGTTCAGGATACATAACCCTTACCCTGGATACCGACAGGGCCAGCAGCGTCAGCCTGAGTGTTATTGAAGGCAGCTGGAAAACAACCGACCAGGTGCAGACCATCAACGCGCAGGGCCGTTTTCTGAATTACAACACATTGAACAGCTGCCAGACCGACGGACAACTCTCCGTAAACGGAGATTTATTTAACCTGAGTATGAATCGCATAAACTGCACTGCATTCACTGGGGCATCTGAAGGTTTGGGCTTTTTAATGGGTACAGGGGAATTAAATTATGTGGCACGCAGCAGTAATAAACTGCTGTGGATGCAATTTGCGCCGGATGTATTAACCAATACAACGCCCTGATTCAGAACTGCCAGTTAAATACCAGTTGGCGGTCCCGGGCGGTGACATACATATCCTCCGCCAACCAGGTTTTACTCCAGATATACAACTCCGCAGAAATAATACCGCTGATAAAAAATGCTTCCGCTTCGCCCCTGTGGCCACCATGGTTCACATAGGCCGCCAGCGCTGTATTAAATGCTAATGCCGGCATATGGGCTTGCCAGCGATAGGCAGCCCTGCGCCAGTCGTATAATGCAAAGGCCCCCTGCGGAGCAGGATTCAGCCAATAAATGTCCGCCAGGCCAACCGCAGCTTTAAAACCATCTGCGCGGTAACGGCGGATATCACCGTCATCTTTATCACTCTGCTGCGCGCCATGCCATGCGGATATTACACCGGCGGTATCCAGCACAGTCCAGCCCATGCGCCATTGTGTATAGGATAAATCTGCGGCATGGCATAATAGTGCAGAGCAGCAAAGACAAAAAGCGAGTGTAATTTTAAACATAACAATCCGTATTTTTATTGTTGTTTTAATAATTGGGTAATGTCATCCGCGGCGATGGGTTTGGATAAATGAAAGCCCTGCAAATAATCGCAGCCCTGCTGCTCCAGCAAGGTTGCAGATTCTGCATCTTCCACCCCTTCCGCCACAACCTTAAGCCCTAAGATATGCGCCATGGTAATGATTGAAAATATCAGAGCCCCGCTGCGCTGATCGTGGATTTCATCCACAAAGGATTTATCGATTTTCAGTTGATGCACAGGCAATTTTTTCAAATAACCAAGAGATGAATAACCTGTGCCAAAATCATCCACCGATATATGAATACCGAGTTTATTCAGCTGACTCAGCACCTTAACAGACTGATCAAGGTTCTGCATAAACACGGTTTCAGTAATTTCAATACCAAGCGCCGAAGGCTCCAGGCCATGGGCCTGCAGGGTTTTCTGAATAAGGGGCACTAACTCATCCTGGATAAAATGGCGGGGAGATAAATTCACCGAAACCCGCAGATTAACAAACCCCATTTTTTTCCAAGCTGCGAGCTGGCAACAAGCCTGTTCCAGCACCCATTCACCGATCGCGACGATCAGGCCATTTTCTTCAGCCACAGGAATAAAATCCGCCGGCGAAATTAATTTCCCTTCATCATTACGCCAGCGCAACAAGGCTTCCATGTGCTGTATATTTTGCTGCCGGCAACGGTAAACGGGTTGATAAACCAGAAAAAACTGCTCATTAAATAACGCATGTTTTAAGCGATTGCGCACCTGCATCCGTTGCGCAGAAATTAACGCCAGTTCACGGGCAAAAAATTCAAAGGTGTTTTTGCCCATGCGTTTGGCGTGATACATGGCCATATCCGCATGTAAAATCAAATTTTCCGGTGTTTCACCATCATTGGGTGAAAGCGCAATACCTATGCTGGTGGAAATATGTATTTCTTCACCCTTAATAGTAAAAGGTTGCTGCACCGCCTGAATAATACGCTCGGCCATATCTGTTACATGCACCAACTGATGTACACCTTCCATCAACACCAGAAATTCATCACCGCCAATACGCCCAACAGAATCCGTGTCACGCACGATACTTTTTAAGGTACTGGCCACTTCGATTAACAGTGCATCCCCCGCATCATGTCCGAGACTATCGTTTACATCTTTGAAACCATCAAGATCAAGAAACAGAATTGCGGCGCGCTGATGATGGCGGCGGGCATGGTCAATGGCGTGTTGCAGGCGATCATGCATCAGTGCACGGTTAGGCAGCCCCGTTAATGCATCATGGTGGGCCCGGTGCCTTGCATCGTCTTCAGATAATTTCAGTGAAGTTACATCATGCAGGCTCCACACCCGCCCTGCGTAACGCTTTTCGATATAACGTGGTAAGGAAATACAATCTAAAAACCGGCCATCAATAAACTTGAGTAAAACACTTAAGTGTTTTTCCGGGGCGGCAATACCTTCGCGAATAACATTGAGTAATTCATTCGCGTTAATAACCCGCTGCGCAAGAATATTTTTAAGATATTGCCCGTATAATAGGTGCGCTTCATCTTTGCTGATCATCAGCAGTTCTAAAAATAATGTGTTGTAGGTGACTATCTGATGTTCTTCATCAAACACTACCAGACCATCAAAACTCGCATCGAAAGTTGCATTCAGAGTTGCAAGGCTTTGTTGTAAATCGGTATGGGCTTCGGCAAGCCGGCCAAGTTCACGTTGTAAATCGTGGTTACGGCTCATCAGCTCGCTGGACGTCAGCTCCAGGCTGCGCTCCAGCAAAATACGGTCTTCATCGGCTGCAATATAAGCCTGGGAAATAACCTCATAAAACTTTTGCAGACGTTCATCCAACTGCAATTCACTGCAGAGATGTTTCTGAATCTGCCGTTTAAGTAGACGATGCATCAGCACTCCTCGCGCAATGCGGTGATCGTCATGGTCTGATTATGTAATTCACTGCATTCCATAATATTGAGCGGCGCAATTTCGCCGTAGGAATAAAAACCGCTCAGGGCGCATTGCTGGCCAAGGTGTTCGGCCACCGCTTCAACTTCTTCTTCCACCCGTTGTTTGAGTACCATGCGCCGCCCGACACAACTCACCAGTATGGCCAGTTCGGGTTTTTGCACACTGCTGAGGGCATTATCAGCCGCCCCCTGGGCACCATCCACCAAACGGTCCAGGTTAGCCTTCATAAACTGGGCAATATGCCCTTCGGGCACATCCCCGGCGAAGGTCATGGTCTGATTAACGTCATCTACACCCAGTACGGTGCGCACCAGGGCACGCGGAGCATCACGGGATTCGCGGATACTTAACGGAAATAACAGCGCACTGCCGGGTAAACCAGCGGCATGGCTGCCAAGATATTCTTTGTAGAGGGCAAGGGCCGACTGATTATCCAGCTCAGACAATACATTACTGCTGGATTTGGTAATCACACGCTGCGGGCCAAATGCATCCCAGCCCCCCTGGGAGCCCAGGCCCACTTTGATAGCATCACCATACAAACCCAAAGCGACGGCCTGCGGGGTATCACTCACCCCATTATGATAAACATAGGTTTTGTTAAAACGGTCACCGTCACCCGCCAGACCACCTGAAATCGTCACATATCCGGGCAGGGAAAAACGCAGGCCACGCACCAGGTCACTGCCATTGGTCTGCAGGCCATCACTCAGCACCAATATATGCCGCAGGTCTTTAGCGAGCAGTGTTTCGGCCAGCTTCTGCCCAACCTGCTCACTTTGCCCGGCAGGTATATCCAGCGAGATCATACGTACCGGGGTTTTAGCAAAGTGAATCAGGCTCAGGGCCACACTGTTGCTGTGCACCTCCAAGCCATAAATTTCATCCGCCGTGCTGCAGCCCATAAATTCTGTGGAAGGAAACATTTTACGCAGCTCAGGCAGAGCCTCACGCACCATCTGCGGCTCACCAAACAACAAACCCACCTGCCAGGGGGGAGCAGAGAAGTTTTCCAGGGCCGGGGCCCAGCTTTCACCCTGTAATAACTGGCTTTGCACAACCTGCATGGCGCAATCCCTCTAGTGTTTTATTGTTATTAGCTTAGCCCATTAAATCACAGCTACTGCGCCGGAATCATGTGCCTGTAAGCTTTGCACGTTAATTTCACGCCTTGAGTCATAGTGCATCTTGCCTTATATTAGGCAAAACTAATTTAGTCTTAACTCATTTTTGTTGCCGGGCCCTGTCTACACTGAATTCTGGCACCCGGCGGCCTGATACGAGGAAACACCATGAAAACCCCACTGATGATCGGCCTGAGCTTCAGCGCCCTGCTGGCCCACGCTGAAACCCTGACCCTGACAGCGCAGAATGTTCCGCAGTATTTCAGTGTGGAGGCCGTGGTCGAAGCCGTGCACGAAGGCACTATGTCGGCTCAAACCAGCGGTCGCATCAGCAAAATATATGTCGATGTAAACGACTATGTGCAAAAAGATGCCCTGCTTATTCAGCTCAAAGACACCGAACAGCAAGCCGGCTTAAAACAAGCCAAAGCACAATTGGCACAGGCCAACGCCCGTAATGATGATGCCCAGGCACTGCTGGAGCGCAATCAGAAATTAGTGGAACAGGGCACATTGTCGCAAAGCACCTATGATTCCACCCTCGCCCAGGCCAAAGCCGCCGAAGCCGCCGTAAAAGCCGCCAATGCGCTGGTAGAACAGGCCTCAGCTCAGGTGAGCTACACCCAGATCCGTGCCCCCTACAGTGGTATTGTCAAAGCCCGTCTGGTGGAAGAAGGTGAAAGTGTCAGCCCGGGCAAACCCTTAATTGCAGGTTTATCCCTCACCAACCTGCGGGTAGTGGCGGATATTCCACAGCGTTTTGCACCACAGATGAACGATCGCGACAACTTCACCGTGAGCGTCAACGGGCAAACCATTAAACCGGGTAAAGTCACCGTATTCCCCTACGCCGACCCAAACAGCCACAGCTTTAAAGTGCGTGCCGATATGGACACCCAGGGGCAAAATCTTTTCCCCGGCATGTGGGTAAAACTCAATGTGCCCATGGGCACAGAACAAGCCCTGTATGTGCCGGCCAGCGCCCTGCTGCAACGGGGTGAATTAAATGCCGTATATGTGCAGCAAAATGGCAAAGCCCAGCTGCGTCAGGTGCGTACCGGTAAAACCTGGCACAACAACGGCGTGGCTCAGGTGGAAATTCTCGCCGGCCTCAAAGCCGGTGAAGTGATTGAACAGGATGCCTACGCGGTATTAGCCCAGCAGGAGGCCAAATAATGTCCCAGTTAGGCATTTCCGGGCGCATTGCCCGCGCCTTCCAGAACAGCGCGATCACACCGCTGCTGGCTATTGTGGGTTTATTGCTGGGCTTTTTTGCCATCGCCATTACCCCCAAAGAAGAAGAGCCACAAATTGATGTGACCTTCGCCAACGTATTTATTGCCTATCCAGGGGCCAGCGCAAAAGAGGTTGAAAACCTGATCAGCACCCCCGCTGAGCAAGTGCTGTCGGAAATTAACGGCGTAGACGATATTTATTCCGTATCACGCCCCGGCATGGCCGTGCTCACCATAGCGTTTGAAGTGGGCCGCAAACGAGAAGAAGCCATTTTAAATCTGTATAACCAGATTTATTCCAACGCCAACTGGCTGCCCGCCAATTTAGGTGTGGGCCAGCCCCTCGTTAATCCAAAAGGTATTGATGATGTGCCGATTATGGCCCTGACGTTAAGCTCGGCCAATGCCGACATCAGCCAGCAGGATTTAACCCAGCTCGCCCATACCCTGGAAGTGGAATTAAAACGTGTGCCCGGCACCCGCGATATTTACACCATAGGCGAACACAATCAGGTAGTGAATGTACGACTTGATCCGGTGCGTTTAAATGCCTACGGCATCACCTTGGATAACGTGCGTAATACTTTACTGGCGAGCAATTTAAGTGCTTCCGCCAGCAACATAGTGCAGAACAATCAGTTAATTCAGCTGCAGGCCGGTGATTTTTTAAGTGATACACGCCAAATTTCACAACTGGTGATTGGTTTATCACGCAATAAATCCCCTGTGTATTTAGCCGACGTAGCCGACATTAAACTGCAGGCTGATGTACCTGAGCAGCAGGTATTTCAGTTTAAAAAAGGCCAGAATGATATCCGCCCTGCGGTCACTATCGCTATCGCCAAACAGCCCGGCATGAACGCGATTGATATTACCCAGGGCATTGAGGCCAAAATTGCACAACTGCAAAATAGTTTAATCCCCGCCGATGTGCAGGTAGATGTCAGCCGCAATTACGGTGAAACCGCGAAAAATAAATCCGATAAATTAATCGGTAAATTATTATTCGCCACCGCCGCCGTGGTGATTTTAGTACTGCTCACCATGAGCTGGCGCGAAGCCATTATTGTCGGTGGTGCGATATTTATCACCCTGGCTATTACCTTATTTGCCAGCTGGGCATGGGGTTTTACCCTCAACCGGGTTTCCCTGTTCGCGCTGATATTTTCCATCGGTATTTTGGTGGACGATGCCATAGTAGTGGTGGAAAACATTCACCGGCATCTGCACATGGGGGGCAAAAAATTATTGGATGTCATTCCCGTTGCGGTGGATGAAGTGGGCGGCCCCACTATTCTCGCTACCTTTACGGTTATTGCAGCATTAATGCCCATGGCATTTGTATCCGGTTTAATGGGCCCCTACATGAGCCCCATCCCGATTAACGCATCCACGGGTATGATTATTTCCCTGGTAGTAGCCTTTGTGGTAACCCCCTGGTTAAGTTACAAGCTGCTCAAAAATCATTTACCGGCAGGCAATTCGGCCCATGATGAAGAGGATGTGCAACACAGCCGTTTGCATAGAATGTTTGACCGCATCATGCGTCCTTTTATCGAAGGGGAAAAATCACGCAGCAACCGTAATAAACTTGGCCTTGCGGTGCTGGGTTTAATTGTATTCGCCATGGCATTACCGGTTGGCAAACTGGTTGTGATGAAAATGCTGCCTTTTGATAATAAAAGCGAATTTCAGGTCATTGTGGACATGCCCGAAGGCACCCCCATGGAAAATACCCTGCAAACCCTGCAGGCCCTGGGTGAATATTTAAAAACCGTGCCTGAAGTCAGCGATTACCAGTTATATGCCGGCACCAGTGCACCGATTAACTTCAACGGTTTAGTGCGCCAGTATTATTTACGCAGTGAAGCCAACCAGGGTGATATTCAGGTGAATCTGGTGGATAAACATCACCGCGATAAACAAAGCCATGAAATTGCCAGCGCCATGCGTGCCCCCCTGCAAAAAATTGGTGAGCAATTTAACGCCAACGTGAAAATCGTTGAAGTACCACCGGGGCCACCTGTGATGTCACCCTTAGTGGCGGAAGTATACGGTGCTAATTACGAGCAGCAGATAATGGCCGCCAAACAATTACGCGAAAAATTTGCCGCCACCCCTGATGTGGTGGATGTGGACGACAGCATTGAAGCCGATCAGGAAAAATGGCTGTTACACATCGACAGACAAAAAGCCGCCGTGCAGCAGGTGCCCTACAGCACACTGGTGAACAGCATCCGCGCGGCCATGGGCGGCGAAGATGTCAGTTACCTGCACCAGCCGCAGCATAAATATCCTGTACCTATCCGCCTTGAGTTTAATGAGGCCGATAAACAACAGATCAGCGGCCTGCTGCAAATGAAAGTGCGCAACCTGCAGGGTGAAATGCTGCCCGTATCGGAATTTATCAGCGTGGAAAAAACCACCACAGATAAAACCATTTATCACAAAAATTTATTACCCGTGGTATTTGTCACCGCCGATATGGCCGGCGAACTCGACAGCCCCCTGTACGGCATGTTTGATATTGCCGGTTCACTGGCGGATGCCGGTATTGATATGCCACAAACCTATATTGCCCAGCCTGAGGTTACCAACAGCCCACGCCTGAAATGGGATGGTGAATGGCAAATTACCTATGAAACCTTCCGTGACATGGGTATCGCCTATGGTATCGGCATGATTTTAATTTACCTGCTGGTGGTGGCGCAGTTCAGAAGTTATCTGGTGCCATTAATTATTATGGCGCCGATTCCCCTGACCATTATCGGTGTGATGCCCGGCCACGCATTATTTGGCGCACAATTCACTGCCACCTCCATGATCGGCATGATAGCACTGGCGGGTATTATTGTGCGTAACTCCATATTACTGGTGGATTTTATCAATCAGGAATTGGCTGCCGGTAAAGCCCTGGTGGACAGCGTCATTAACGCCGCTGCGGTGCGTGCCAAACCCATTGCCTTAACAGGTGTGGCGGCCATGACAGGTGCCTTTTTTATTCTCGATGACCCCATCTTTAATGGTCTGGCCATCAGTTTAATTTTTGGTATCTTCATCTCCACCCTGTTAACCCTGGTGGTGATCCCCCTGTTGTATTTCAGCTACCAGGAATGGCTGGCGGCAAAAGAGAAAACAGCAGAATAACCATTGCAATAGAAACGCCCCCTGACGGGGCGTTTTTTATTGCAGCAGGCCAATCCATTCATCCCCGCCCCCTAAATTGCTTAAATTGCGATGTATTTCTCTTTTAAGAAATTTATCTCTCATAAGATTTGATTATTTTTCGCCCGAATACAGGCAAAACCCGGAATTTGGTCAATAGTAAAAACAGGTCAACAACTACACGGTTATCACCATGAACCTGTTAACCCTGTTATCGGATTTAATTTTGCACTGGTTAAATATTCCCATGCACACGGT
>JACKOM010000018.1 GCA_024234265.1 Oceanospirillaceae bacterium | reverse complement strand
CTGCCCCGGTGGGTGATGATGGCAAGCCCATCACCCCGCTCAGCCCGCTCAAAGATGATGCAGAGCAGCTGGACAAAAGGCTCAAAGAGGTGCAGCGGCAGCTGAAACTGATAAAGGATGAGGGTGATGTATCTGCACTGGAGTTTTCTGGTGATGCTGACAAATTCAAGCTGGAAAATTATTTGCTGGCAGAGCAGAAAAATCTGAGGGGTGAGATTACCCATGAGTATGACATGCAGATGGAGGCGGTTGATGCCTACTGGCAGAGCATGATGGAGCAGATTGACAAAGAAAATGAGCAGCTGGAAATTGAGCGGCAGAAAATAGAGCTGCAGGAGCAGGCTATTGAAAACTATGCCCTGATGGGTTTGCAGATCGCTCACAATGCAAAAACACAGGCAGAGGCCACCAAACAGATACTGAGTAACCTGAAAGCTGAGTTAAAAGCCATCGCAGCCAAAGCCATTGCCAACTGGATCAGCACACAGGTGCTGAAAAATGCAGCACTGGGCCCGGTTGGTCTGGCATTGATCGGTGCCGCATCTGCTTTGGGTACAAGTTTTCTAAGCAACATTTTTGATGGGCTGGTGCCACAATTTGCAGAGGGTGGTTTTACTGATGTGACCGGTGCAAAAGATGGCCGGAAACACAGAGCCACAGTTGATCAGCGGTTTTCCGGTGGGTTTGTTGACAGGAAAATGCTGGTGGGTGAGCGGGGCAATGAGTATGTGGTGCCTGACTGGGTTTTACAGACGCCTTATGCCATGCAACAGGTGGAAAATCTGGAGGCTATTAGGACCGGGCAGCAGCCTGTGGTCAACAATAGCACTATCAACAATTACACCAACAACAGTGGTACAGATGCTGAAACCAAACAGCTGCTCAAAATGGTGCTGGAATATTTGAAAAAACGGCCATTGGCCATCATCGCTGACCAAACACTGCTGGACATACAGGAAAGACTGGACCAGCTGGAGCGTCTTAAAAACAAATCAAACCGCTGATCATGGCATTGAATGTATTAACTGCCCCGGATGATTTTGGTTTTGTCAAAAACCCCATCCATATTGATCTGCTCACTGATGACCGGCTGGCCACCAGCGGTGTAAAGTGGGCCAGAGCCATCACATTCAGCAGTGGTGCGGTGTCCGGTACATTTGATGTCAGTTTCAATGGCATTGATGTGGTCATGACAGCTGAGGCCGCACCCATCACAGAGGATGGTGCGCATTTTCGCACGCAGGGCGCATCAACACTGGATCAGTGGATTACAAATTTTGTGGAGGATCTGGGTTTCAATTACTACATCAAAAAAAATTATACACTGCTCAAAGTGGGGTCTGCTGTTTATTTTACAGCTGTGGAATATGGCCCGGAGTGGGAGATCATATTTAATGCCATACCCGGAAGCTACTCACTTGGATCTGCCACATCAGGTGTCAGTCAGGCTGAGCAGTCTAATTTTCGGGTGATGGTGGAGGTGCACACTAATGTTGCAGATCCCATAACTATTGAGGCATTTAAGGTGGCTGACAGTTACACAGGAGGGTATGACGGGCATTTCCGGGCACGGCTGGACGGTGTTCTTAGAGGTTTGTGCAGCGTGCCGGCACCAGATGGTGACCTGATCCAACCCATTGTGCTGAATGATAAACAGCTGGTGGCATACTACCTTAGATATTATGAAATTTATGGTACAACACCAACTGCCAAAAATTATTACCTGAATGACAATGATGATGACTATTATTATGCACAGGTTGGCGGTCTTAAAAAACACCTATGGCCAAATAGTACATTTTGGAATGATTACCAGGCAGAGATCAAATTTTTGACCTGGCAACCCCGCACACAACAGATCACAGAAAATCAGGCCGTATGGCTTTATTTTCTGTGCCATCATGATGGTGTCAGTATTTCGGTGGGATTTGTGCGCACGGTAATTTATTACACAGACGGCAGCAATTCAGGTCATAATATTTTAGACTGGGATATTGATAATACACCAAAAAAATGCCTATACTTTCCTGCCGGATATTACCAGGTAATTGAGGCCATAAAGACATCAGGCAAAATAGTCAGTCATTGGACTATGGAGCTCAGAGATAATGAAACCGGTACTACAGTCAGTGAGCAGATGAGGTTTGATCTGGTTGCCAATAAACCCAGGCACACCCGTGTGGCTGTTTTTGAAAATAGTTTGGGCGGTTTTGACAGCATCCGGGTGACCGGTGAATCAGTCACTGGACTGGATGTGACCGGTGAGGTGCTTAGCCGTTGGCTGGATGTTGACTATACTGCAGAATTTGGTGAGGTGGTAAGTGGTGAGCCCTATGCAATACCCCGCACCACATTCAACACCGGGCTGCTCAACAAAAAATCAATGCTGGATCTGCTGCAGGAATTACTGACCACCCGGCAGATATACCTGGCCGAAAGGGTGGGCAGCACCACAGTCACAGAGCTGACACCGCTGGCCATGATCCGCTCCAGTGTTTCCATCAAACGTGATTACCTGGAGGCTGATGGGTTTTATTTGACATTTGAGGCCGTGGATGGTTTTGAGTTCAATGGCCACAGTGAAATTGTGGAGTGATGCTGAGAATAATTGTAAATGATCAGGATCTGGTTTTGCCAAAGGGTGCATTTTTGCCGCTCAGAGGCAAAAGCCCGCTGTTTAGTTATACCATGCTGCCCGGTGAGATCAGCCTGCCATTTTCCATACCATACAGAGAAAATGCGGCCGTGCTGGGTTTCCCGGCTGATCCATCAGTGGTTGACCAGGATCTGGAGTTTGACTGCACTGTCTTTGTCAATGGTGTGTGGAAGCTCACCGGCAAACTGGTCATGGAAAGCTGCAGCACCCGGAATGTGGAGGTGGCATTTGTGAGGTCACTGGTTGATTTTGATGAGCAACTGAGCCAGACCAAACTGGCTGAGCTGGCACTGGGGTCTGTGTCAATATGCAGCGGCACGATCACAGTGTACTATGATTTTGATCATACTGGCACGGGTAATGGAACAAATTATGAGGTACACATTGGTGCCATTACATTTTCCACAACAACCACCCCAGGCGAGAGCATCAGTGACATCCTGGATGACATGGAAACAGTCATCAATGCCAGCAGTGGTGTCACCGGCATTGCTGCAGACCATGTTGACACTACTGTGTTACGCATCCAGCAAACTATCAGCAGCCCGGTACCTGATGCACTAAGTGAGCCGGAAAATATTTACACCAGCGGTGGTGGGCTGATCAGTCTGGGAGATTTTGTCAGCTGGATCAAAACCTGGCATGACCATTTTGTGGGGCATCTGTATGCAACTCGCAATTTGTACTATCCTGATGTGAGCCTGACATTTCCGGTGGTGAAGCATGCAGATTTTTACGGCCGTGAGGGTGACAGCTTGAATGACAGCTATCAGGGTTATTTGAATTATTATGACACACTGGCCCATAAGTTTGTGGCAAATTATGACCCGGATGGTGGCGCATGGCTGGGCAATGTTTACACATTTGTGCCATTTGTGTTTGCACGTTATGTGCTGGAAAAGATCTGCACCATTGCAGGCATCACATTGACAGGCAGTTTTCTGGAGGTGGAAGATTTCAACCGGCTGATCATTGACAATGCCCGGAGCATGGCATTTGAGTTTACTGACCCAGACAGTGGTGATGTGTACCTGGTCATGAAAAACACCATTGAGGTGGCAAACCACATGCCTGATCTGACTGTCAGCGGTTTTCTGCAGGCCATCAGAAACAAATGCAATCTGTTTGTCAGTTATGACCCGGTGCTCAGGCAGCTGAGCCTGCAAAGCCGTGAAATTATTTTCAGTAATCGGGTGGTCAATGACTGGAATGCAAAACCATTTTTGGGTGATCCTCCCATGCGCATGGACCAGGTGCGTGGCATCCGTTTCACCAGTCCGCTCAATTCAGCTGATGACATGGTGGGGAAATACACTGACTTTCTTTACACGGATTATCTGCAGCAGGATGATTACCAAATTGCCCTGGATGACCTGACCATTGAGAGCCCTATGAGCCACCCCACCATCCAGCATGTGAGCGGTGGCACACCCACACTGAGCCAGTGGAAAATACCCGTGAGGCAGTACACCGGCAGTGGTGATGAGTTTGATCTGGGTTACATTGCGCACCATCCTGGGCTGCTGATTTACCGTGGCATGGATCAGGACAGTTTTGGTGACACTTACCCATATGCCACCCATGATGACCTGAGCAGCACAGACAACAGTGAGGGCAATGACATCAGCCTGCAGTGGAAACGAAATGCAGAGCTGCTGTGGCCCATGTGGTCAGATTTTATACAAAACGCACCGGCCATGAGCATCACCATGGTGCTCAGTATGGCAGATGTCATGTTGATCAACTACGCAGAGTGGTATAAAATACAAGGAGCTGACTGGCTGGTGGATGAGTGGCAAATTGACCGGGTTATTGGTGATGACTTTTATGTCACCATGACTGTGAGAAAAAACAGGGCTTTGATATAGTGTCCTTTCAAAACTTTGACACGGTTGGTTTCTTTGAACCGTCATGCAACTTTCAATTTGAATTTTTAAGGGACTGCTGGTAACAGTCCCTTTTAAAACAGCAAGGTAGTGCAGTTGGTAGCTCGCCTGGCTCATAACCAGGAGGTCGGAGGTTCGAGTCCTTCCCTTGCTTCATCCCTTTAAAGTAGGGGCTATGTACTTTGAATGAATGGTTCGGGATGCGATGATGGGTGTGCGTACCTCTCCCCTTCATCCTATATCGCTAAACTTCGGTAAGCGATACGAGTGCGACAAAGTGCGATATTTATTTGAAGATGCCCCGTTGCAATCAGAACCGAGATCCGAAGATCTCTGACAGCCGGGAAAGACCGGCATTTTTTTTACCAGATATCCATCACATCCATGCTGTTCTGCACTGACCGGTCAGTCAGGTGCACATAGGTCATGGTGTCATTGATGCGGCTGTGACCCAGGATCCGTTGCAGTTTTTCTACTTTAACACCATGCTCCTGTTTCATAATAAATTTTCCTCAAATTTTCAAAACTTTATTTTTGATTTTTCTTGACATTCTGTGAATTTATTTGATTATGTTTGAACCCGCTGCTGCCTTATCAGGTGGTAGTTCAAACTAAGTGCCAAATGGAAACGAACACAGAAAAGCCAGTAAAATCAGCATTTAAGGCCGATTTATGGCCTGATGTCAACCTGCCTGAGTGTTCTATTGACTATACACCAGGCCGGTTTTCTGACCTTGTTTTTGGTCATATACGGGAGCTGTGCCGTGTGAGAAAAAAGCTGATTAGGTCAAACCGCTCTGGCAAAAATCACAGCCGGTGTCTGCTGATCATGGAGCACCTGGAGCGCCACATGGATGCATTGCCTGCCTGCACAGACAAAGGTGCTGCCACATTCCTGCTCAGCTATTCAGCAAATATCCTGCAGTTGGTGCCGGTCAATACATCCTATGACCATTACCTGCAGCGGCATGCAAAATTGTATGCAACCGCATTACACATTTGATTTTTTTACCTAAACAATAAACACATGGAAAATCAATTAACTATTAAATCGGTAAGGCGTCAAGATTCAACTGTCACCGTGACAATTGAAACTGAGGCAGGCATGGAAAACATGCCTGTGTTTATGTTTCGCTGTGATTCACCCCTTTCTGCAGAGCTATTGCAAAAGAGTATCCAGAGGGCTTTGAAAAACCATTCTGATGCAAATAATGAGGCAACTGCCGAAGCATATGAACAGGGCTACCTACAGGGATGGGATGACCACCGGAAAAAAAACCGTAAAGCATACTAAATGAGCACCGCTCCCTTCACTATGCCTGAGCCGGAAAATCTTCGGCTGGCATTCCTGGCTGATCTGTTCAGGGAGAATAAACCCATCATTGGCGCAACATATTACTACAATGATGGGAAAAGGCTTCATATAAGAGAGATCACAGACCAAACGGACAGAAAGCAACTGAGTTACAAAATTTTATCTGATAGGATATGGGTAGTAAAGTGATGTTATTGCGCAGCCTGGAGCTGGATAAGGTCATCACCAGTGTGGCTACCGGTGAGCTGGATGTTCAGGTTGCAAAGCGAAAAGCCACCAGCATTTTGTACGGCATTGTTGATGTCTGTGATGATGATGTGGATGTCATTGTGGCTGATGTGTTTGATAAAGTGTGTAACGCATGTGGTTTCAAACCAATTGAGGTGGAAATAGGACCAGGCACCAGAGCTCTAACTGATGTGCGCAGGATCTTTGCATTGGTCATGAAATACATGCTGCCGGAGATCGGACCCACACCGATTGCCAAAAAACTGAGGCGTGAGCGCACTGCAACCTACAGTCTTTGGGAGAGTGGCTGTAACCTGCTGCAACATGACCAGGATTTCCGGCAAAAGTATGACTGCATTCTTGACCTGATCACAAACGGTGCCCATGATTAAGCAGGAAAGTATTGAGCGGGTGCTGGCTGCCACAGACATCATTGAGCTGGTGGGCAGGTATGTTGATCTGAAACCAGCGGGCTCAAATTCCAAAGGTTGCTGCCCGTTCCATAATGAGAAGACCCCGAGCTTCAACGTTTCAAAAACGAAACAGATCTACAAATGCTTTGGCTGTGGTAGATCGGGTAATGCCATCACATTCCTGATGGAGCACAGGCAGCTCACATTTGTGGAAGCTGTTAAACAGCTGGCCGGTGACAGTGGTGTGGTGCTGGAGTTTGATGAGCAGCGCACTACACCTGAGCAGGTTGACCAGGAAACAAAAGCACGTGCAGTGCTGTCTGCATTAAAACATGCATACATGGCACAGATCAGCCAGCCTGTCATTGCGGCCTATCTGCAGCAGCGTGGTTTGACTGCTGATGATCTGGCTGACTGGGATATTGGCCTGCACCCGGATGAGTGGCAGTTTGCCTATAATATAGCGGTGGACCAGGAAGCTGTGGCTGTGGCCACTGAGCTGGGGCTGATCAGGCAGAAAAAAGAAACCGGCAACTTTTATGATACGCTGCACAGCCGGTTGATCTTTCCCATTCATGACCATTTGGGTGTGCTCAGGGGGTTTGCAGGGCGTGATGTGAGCGGCATCATCCACCCGGAAACTGCCGCAAAAGAGCCGGGAAAATATGTCAACCCGGCTGACAGTTTTTTCTACAAAAAAGCGCGCATTTTGTACGGGCTGCACAGATCGTGGCGCAGCATCAGCCAGCATGGTTTTGCCATTCTGGTGGAGGGTTTTATGGATGTTATCAGCATGCACCGGGCAGGGTTTGACAATACGGTGGCCGGATGCGGCACCGCACTGACCCAGGAGCAGGTCAGGCTGATCAGCAGGCACACCAAAACGGTGGTGCTGTTTTATGACCCGGATGATGCCGGTGTCAAAGCAGCTCAGAAAAATATGCTGCTGCTGCTGGATGCCGGGCTGGTGGTCAAAACATACCAGAGCAGCTGTGGTGATCCTGATGACTGGGCACGGTCTGAGCAGGTGCTGAGCAGTTGTGATGATTTCATGATGGCTGCCAATGATGCGCTGCTGCATTATTGTGGTGTGCGTTGGAGTGATGCCGGTGATGATGTGGGGCAGCGTGATGATGCTGTCAATGACATCTGCAGCTGGCTGGCCCATGTGAGCAGTGATGTGGCCCGTGATGAGTACACCAAAAAAGTGGCTGGCATTACCCGCATCAAAAAAAATCTGCTGGAGGCACAGGTCAAACAATGGGTGGAAAAACTGGCTGAGGCAAAAGAGCGGCAAAAGCGCAGGGAGTTTAAACTGGCAGAGGTTCCTGGGCAATACAAGCTGCCCGATGATCTGCTGCACAAAGGTTTGAAATGGCAGGAGATCAAAAATGATGTGGAGCAATACTGCCTGTTTATGTTTGACAACCGCATCTGGTCACAGCGTGGATCCGATAGCTTTTATTTTTTGGAGATCAGCAATTTTATTGTGCGAATCATCCAGCACATGGAGGATGAGAAAACACCCATGAAGCTGGTGCAGATCCAAAACATCCATGGCCGCAAACGCACATTTGACACCCGGAGTGAAGATTTTACCACCAGCATCATGGGTTTCAAAAAGGTGGTCAGCGCATTTGGAAATTTCAATTTTGAAAAAGCAGAGCCAAAAGATTTCAGCAGGCTGATCACAAAGCTGATGGATGACATGGGTGATGGCCGGATGATCCATGTGCTTGGCTGGCAGGATGAGGGGTTTTTTGCATTTAACAATGCCGTGGTCTTTCCGGATGGAAAGGTGCAGCATTTGGATGAGTTTGGCTGTTTTGAGCTGGATGGTGCCAGTTTCTACATACCGTCTGGCAATAAGATACATGCCAACAACCCAAACATGATGCTGGCACAGAAACGGGTGGTGCTCAGGGAGGCATCCACCCCGCTGTCAGAGTTTGCCCGGCAGGTGGTTAAGGTGCACCGGGAGCATGGCATGAATGCGCTGCTATTCACCGTTGCAACCTGTTTTTCAGACATAATTTTTGACAGGCTTACATTTTTCCCCATCCTGTTTTTGCATGGTGAGGCATCCAGCGGAAAGGATAATTTGATCGAGTGCTGCCAGTCATTTTTTGGCAAGAGCCAGACTGCACTGGGTATCACCGGCAAGGCCAACACAGACAAGGCCAAGCTCAGAAAGTTTGCACAGTTCAAAAACATGATTGTACACCTCAGCGAGTACAAAAACGGCAATGAGGATACGGATGTCATGCTGATGGGCATTTGGGACCGGAGAGGTTATGAGCGGGCCAACCTGGACAGTGGTGTGGGCACAGAGGGTGTGCCCATTCTGAGCAGCATGATTTTCACATCCAATGATTACCCCACATATGACCCACTGATCACCAGGATCATCACGGAGGAAATGAATAAAAACACATTCACTGATGCTGAAAAACAAAATTTTGAGCTGCTTAAGGAAATGATACATGCAGGCAACAGCGGCAACACCGTACAGATCCTGCAGCTCAGGAGTGTGTTTGAGCAAAAGTTCAGGGGCATGTATAAGGATGTAGCGGCTGAGGTCAAGGCCAAAACCGCTGACCTGGGGCTGGCTGACCGGATGGTGCAAAATGCTGCCGTGCTGGGTGCCACATTGAAACTGTGTGATGGTGTGCTGGATCTGGGTTTCAGTTATGACACCTGGATGGCCTACACCTGCAGGCAGCTGGAAAGCCAAAACAACAAGCGGGAGAGCAGCAGTGTGCTTACCCGTTTCTGGGATAGCATCCTGGAGGCGGTCAAGGATGGTAAAACCCTGGTGGAGCACCGTGATTTTTCCATCAATGGTGATCAGCTGGTCATCAACATGAAAGCTGCCTATGCTGCCTATAATGTCAAATGCTACAATGTTTTTCGGTCCACCCCACATCAGAAAGGAGTTTTGATTGACAAATTGAAACGTGACCCTGCATTCATTGATGCAAAGGTCAACCACCGATATGGTGACCGCCAGAGCAGCGGATTTGTTTTCTGGATGAGTAAAACAGGCATCAAGGATGAGTTATTAGATGCTTTGCTGCACATCAATGGAAAACAGGCTCAGGCAGGCACACCGCAACCAGCACCAATGTTTGGTGATGTTGATGAGCCGCCATTTTGATAAACAAGTAATAACATGCGCAACATTGTTAAGTACATTCTAAAAAACCTAATTGCTGGGCATATAACAGATGCTGATGCAATAAAACAGCTGCAGGTATTATTTGCCAATTCTAAATATTTATCTGATGAGAAAAACATGCTGCCTATTGGTAAAAAGAGGCTCCATAAAATAATAGCTGCTGATGGTGATAAGTGTTTTTATTGTGGAGTAAAAACATACCGGCATGGAAATGACAGAAAGGATGACAGTTCAACAGTTGATCATGTACTGCCAATAAAAATGGGGGGCATTGATCACATTGACAACTGTGTTAATGCGTGTCATTGGTGCAACAACCAAAAAGGGAGTGATCGGCTGGTTCCAATTAACACATTTATCAATTTTTCATTGTCACAAAAAACATTAAAACCTGCTTCTGCAAATGTTAAAACAGCAAAATGATCAGCCGGTTTTGAAAAACCCTGTTTTTTCATCTACCGCTTTCTACCAAAGATATAAAAAAAAGAAAATCAATGTATTATCTATAAAACAGCGGGAGATTTAGCGGTAGAGAGCGGTAGAGAGCGGTAGAGTGTAGAATGATTCTAAATAAGGTTTTCTACCAGTTTCTACCGCTATCTACCAGTATAAATTGAACTAAAAATAAGAAAATCAATGATTTAGATAGTGGTAGAAATGGTAGAGAGAAAATGAGGCCTATGGCTGGGAGGCATACCCACTACATCATTTTAACATTTGGCAAAATGTCACACATCAAAAGTATCAAAATCAATCATGCGCTGCAGCTGTCCGGTCAGCTGGTCTGGATCATCACAGGTGCACCTGGTCCTGATTTCCGGCCAGAGCATGACCTGCCCATGGAGGTGATGATCACTGACATACATGGCACACAGCTGGCCGGTCAGATCCTGGAGGGTGTCAGAACCAGGTTGATTGATATTGACCCTGACATCTGCAGAGCGGCCACCGGTTTGGGAAACGCAATGTTTATAGGTCAGCAACCTGTGGGCAACATGGCCAGGATGGTTGCCGTTTGGAAAATTCAAACACACACCTTATGATCAAGATTACAATCCCCTGCCACACGTACATCCGGAAGTTTGTGCAAGGCCACTACCCACAAGGCTCAGATGTATTGAAGCTGAGCCGCCACAGTTTTATTGGATCTGTCATTTTCACCATGCTGGAAAAAAATGCTTATACCTATGAGCCAGGTGAGTACCGTGACCAGCTGACTTTTGAGATCGGAGAAATGTATTTTGACCGCTATGGTGCGGGCATCACACCGGCCCAGGTGCACCAGTTTAACCGCATCATGGATGACCTGTTTAGAGAGGGTATGTTCCGGGCGGTTGACATGGCCACCAACATCACCTGTGAGTATAGGAAAACCACCTATGAGGTCAAGAGCCCGAAACACCAGAAAATGCACCGCAGGCGGTTTTTCCTGATCCAGAAACCACCGGAGATCATGCAATGCATCCAGTTCTACTGCAGCATGTTTGCCATTGATGAAAATGACATTATGATGGAAACACTTAAAAAAAGCTACTACAGACACCGCAAATCATACAACCGGAGCAGCCGGGTATTTTCATAACGGTAAGCGTATGACACGTGCCGGATTAAGAACCACAAACGAATCAAATTAGATGAATGATATTAAGAACATAGAAACTTCGCAAACCACCGCACCCGGCATGGGTTATACGCATTGTTGTGCGCCCGTGCCTTCTGTGGTTTATAACGAGGATTGTATCGAAGGGCTAAAACGCTTTTCTGATAATTATTTCGACTTGGCTATTGTTGACCCGCCTTATGGGATAAATGCAAGTAAAGGAACGTGGGGAAGCTCCAATAAAGGTAAAGTAACCAATTACGGTAAAAAAGATTGGGATAAACAAACACCTGAACAAGATTACTTTTTGGAGCTTCGTAGAGTATCTAAAAATCAAATTGTGTGGGGGGCAAACCATTTTATTAGTCGAATGCCTTTTGATAGTAGTTGCTGGCTTGTATGGGATAAACAGAATACAGGTGATTTTGCCGATTGCGAACTGGCTTGGTGTAGCTTTAATACCGCAGTAAGAAAATTTGTTTATAGGTGGAATGGTATGTTACAGCAAAATATGAAAAACAATGAAATAAGAATACACCCAACACAAAAGCCAGTTGCTTTATATGAATGGATACTTCAAAACTATGCGAGCGAGGGCAATTTGATTTTAGATACTCATGTGGGAAGTGGTTCAAGTAGGATTGCTTGTGATAAAGGCGGGTTCAACTTCACAGGCTTTGAAATAGATAAAGACTATTGGGAAGCGCAAGAAAAGCGTTTTTCTGATTATAAACGACAACTGCGTCTGTTCTGAGTGGCATGGCGCACAACGAATAGTGGTATGAATAGTTGCGACAATAACCGACAATGCTTAATAAATGAACGGATGCTCACATTTTTATTTTTTTTAGGGAGGGATTTTTAAAATTTTATTTATGAATAAATATGATATAATTTATGCAGACCCTGCGTGGCTTTACAAATGTGGTAAAAACCACTTAGCAAAGAAAAGTATGATAAATGGTAAGGATGATATACAGTATAATTCTATGACTATTGAGGTAATGAAAAAACTACCTATAAATGAAATAGCAAATGAAAACTGCCTTTTATTTATGTGGGTAACTTCTCCTTTTTTGAAAATAGGAATAGACTTATTGAATGACTGGAACTTTGATTTTAGCACAGTTGCTTTTGTGTGGTACAAAGAGAAAACAAACCCAGGAAGTTATACGCTTTCAGAAACTGAACTTTGTATAGTTGCTAAAAAAGGAAAGATACCACAACCAAGAGGTAGTAGGAAGGAAAGGCAATTTTTAAGCGAACTAAGAACTAAACATAGTAAAAAGCCTGATGAAATTAGAAAAAGGATTGAACGAATGTTCCCAAAACAAACTAAAATTGAATTATTTGCAAGACAAAGATATGATGGTTGGGATGCTTGGGGCAATGAAGTTGAATGTGATATTGACCTAATGGCTGCGATAGCAGACAAAGAGCGTGGGCAAAAAAAATAAAAATACTTGCAGAATGTTTATTAAAAGAACGAAACTAAGCAATTATTTATACCACGTGTTAGCGTGTCGTTTTAATGCACGCTAACGGTAGGCAGGTATATTTAGTTGCGGACTTTGAAAACGAAAACTTTAAATTAAGATAAAATGAAAATAGAAGAACAAAATTTGAATGAACCGCAGAACCCGCAATTGAATATACCTGCTGTTATGCCTTAGTATGGGCGGATTTACAGCACAAGGTTTGAATCGGAGAACAACAGTAATAATTAAATATTTTGAGCGTGGGAAAAACAGATAAAATATTGCAAGGAGATTGTTTGGAGCTTATGAAAGATATACCAAACGGAAGTATTGATATGATACTTTGTGATTTACCCTATGGAACTACTCAAAACAAATGGGATTCTGTTTTGGATTTAATTGAGATTTGGGAACATTACACAAGAATCATAAAAGACAATGGCGCAATTGTCTTGACTGGTCAAAGTGTTTTTAGTGCATCATTAATAATGAGCCAACCTAAGTTATACAGATATACTTTAATTTGGGAAAAGACAAAGGCTGGTGGTTTTTTAAATGCAAAACGAATGCCACTTCAAGCACATGAAGATATATTGGTTTTCTATAAGAAATTACCTAATTACAACCCACAAATGGAAATAGGCAAACCATACACTAAAAAAGCAGTAACTAACGGGGACGGTAAAAACTATGGGAAATTTGATAGAGTTGGTCAGATTGCAGTTAATGATGGTAAGAGATACCCAAGAAGTGTTGTTAAATTCTCAAATGATAATCATGGAAGTCTACATCCAACACAAAAACCAATAGAGTTATTTGAATGGCTGATAAAAACATACACTAATGAAGGCGATGTGGTGCTTGATAACACAGCAGGAAGCGGAACAACAGCAATTGCTTGTTTAAATACCAATAGACATTTTATCGTGATGGAGCAAGATCAAAAATATTATGAAATAATGTGCAACCGAATTGAAAAACACCTTGAGAATGGAGCTAAGAAAATTACTTGATAAAATTTGGGAATTGGTTGAATCAAATAAACTCAACGGTGATGATATTCCTGATTTAGACACTTGTGAAAGAGAATTGCAAGTATTGATTCAGGCTTATGCAGAAAAGAAAATAAAAGACGATGCGAACTAAACCAAATTGCGCCTTAGCGCAAAAGAGCGTGGGCAAAAAATATTTAATTATGGGTTATCAGCACTTACTTCCAATCGAAGCACGGACGTAGCCCATATTAGGCATAACGTCGTGTATGCGTAGGGCGAATATAAAAACTAAAATTATGAGCGAAGCAGAGAAATTATTAGAAAAATTTGCAAGAAAGAATATGATTCAATGGAATCAGGAATCTTTCAAAAGAAGTCACAGTAGATTGCACAAAAGTATAATCGAAGCGATAAACGAAGCCTTACGCATACACGATGTTGTAGGGCGAAGCGAACAGTTAAAGTGCCAATGCAAAAAGGCTCAATTTACACGAACTGTTGATGCTGACTTTAATCCGTTATGTGGAAGATGTGGTAAGGCACTTTAATTGCCTACAATGATCATAAATATGAGAAGTAAATTTTTTCTTTGAAATTTTTTAATTCAAAATTTATTTCTTATATTTGTTGTTATATTTAGTTTTTTATTTGTTAGTTTAACGAGGTAGAATGTGAAAGCTACTCTTAGAGACGATAAATAAATTAAAACTTTCATTAGCAAGCTATAAAGTTGAGAGATGTATAGACTCTCTGATGAAAATGTGAGTGGAGAATTGGGAATCTCACACAAATAAAAAATTGAATTTAAATACCTAAAAAATAATGAAAGTAAAAGAGATTATTGAGAAACTTTGCAACCACGAAATAAGCAAAACGGATGCAATAGAACAGATTAAGGTAATAACTGACGGACTTCGTAAAAATGAATCGCTTGAATTTGTGGTTGAAGAATCTGGATTTACCGTAGAAAATAATCACGGATATTTAAAACTAAAACTACCTTATCAATACAGCAAGATGGAAAACAAAGTTTCTAAAGGCGATAAGGTTGATGTAACATTTCTACCGTAGCTATGTTGCACAACGGGTATATGTAAAAGATTTTTGTAACTTATTCAATACCAAACAAATAAAACATGGACGTCTCAAGATTTGTAAATTTGTTTGAGAGAGATCTTCGTCTGAAGAACTATTCAAAACCACAGAGATTTATACCCACGTAAGCACTGGTATTCTTTGTAAAATAAAAACACCTATTTAGCGGATATTTTTTTCTGATGAAAATGTCCTTTTGTTTTACACCGCATGAAAACCCAATAAAATAAGGCATTCAGCCGGGCATCACCCGGTTTTTTACCTGTCCTTTATCACCGCTACCCCACTCCACATTTTTGTGGGGTGGATAGTTTTGAGCTGTTTGATGGCTATCAGAACCTGCCCGGATTGGTGCAGGTGGAGTTTTGCCCCGTTGAGGGTGTCAATGATATTCCGGAAGCCATCACAGGCTCAGTGAGTGGTAACATCACCCTGGCCGCTGGCTACAGCTGGCTAACCGGTGAGTTTTTGATCCGCACCAGCAACTATGGGGGAAGTATGCAAAGGGGCTCACAGGGTGAGTTTAATGCTCTGGAGGTGCAGGGTTTCTACCCGAAACTGACAGCCACTGCCACCTATAATTTTTCTGAAATGCAGGGCCACCAGTTTATTGTGCTGGCTAAAGACCATAACGGCAGCAGGCGCATCATTGGCAGCCTGGAAAGCCCGGCATTTTTTGATTTTTCAGAAACCAGCCAGAACCTGGGCAGCGGCAACCAGGCAGGGTATAACATCCGGTTTTCTGCCAAATCAAAACTGCCTGCATTCTTTTATCAGGCTGAGCTGCCTGACACATCCGGCACCACTGTGACCATTTATGAGCCTGATGGTGAAACCATTTACACCACCGTGGAGGGCGGTGGATCATTTACAATACCAGAAACCATGATCTTTCACAGAGGCACTGTGCCTTCCGGGTCAACGTACTATCAGCACGATGACCTGATTGGCCGGGGCAGCACAGATGCCCCAACGGATATGGAAATGTGGCTGGGAAAGCTGCACCTTGAGTGGTACAACACAGGGGCGGCTTCCGGTCAAAATAACATAACAGCATACAACCCGACAACCGGCAGGGTGACATTCGATTTTACTACCCCGCAGGACGCAACATTTTATGCCATAATCAAAAATCTATGAGAAAACTGATCATTTTAGTGTCCGCTGTGCTGCTGACCACCGTTTCGCAGGCCCAGATGTGGGCAAACATCATTCACAGCCCCTATTTTCAGCAGCATATTCGGGTGGCAGACAGCACCATACTTGATGGTAATGTGCGAATTACTGATTTATCTGGATCTGGGTCATCACTATTGATAAATGGTGATGGTGATCTTTATAGATCTGGGTTTACTGAAAATCAGGTTTTGTTTGGAGCTTCCGATGGTTCAATTTCTCAATCTGAATATGTGCTGTTTGATGATGGAATGTATGCCGGATACGGAGCCGGCATCCGAATAAGGAATGAAAGTTCGCCTATGGTATTGCCATCATGGGCAATGCTTCGGTTGGAAGCATTAGAAGGAAACGCAGAGATTCAGTTGCAAGCGGGTAGTATTGCCAAGAGTGGAATAAGGTTTTTTAACTGGACAGGAAATACACAGTGGTACGTTCATATGGACGAATCCGAGAATTTTTTAATTCAGAACCTGTCAGTTCATCCTGATGATTTTAGAGTTAATGCAGCAACTCTGAGGTTCACTGAGAATGAGCTCGGTGAACATACATTTTTTATGAACGGAGGCGGGTTTGAAATACAGAACAACGACAATCCCGCTGTTCTAAAATTAGACCAAGATGGAACCGAGTTCACAATCGCAAACGATGGAACATCGCTTGAAATTGATGCGGATGCAGTTGATATTACAGGGGATCTGACCGCAGCAAACCTGGCAGCAGGAACCTACACACCAACTGCTGCAAATGTTTCAAATTGCGCAACCTTTGGAACGGTTTACGGCCATTATATGAGCTATGGGAATATGGTCTGGATTAATATTAAAGTGGATATTAATGCTACAAGCAGCAGCACGTTAACGACCGCAAGTTTTACACTACCGGCCGGACTCACATCAGATTTTACCGCCAGCCAGGATGTTATAGGAAATATGAGCTGGATCACCCCAATAAATGGCAGCGGTGGTCCCGGCCGTGTGTATGCAGATGCAACCAGTGATTTGATTTATGTGGAATACCGACCCAGCAATACCACCACATTTAAGGTCAACATAACCGCCAGCTACGTCATACAATAAAGCTGTCCTTTGCTGTCTAAAATACTGTACATAAAATTGCACCAATGAAAATAGCAGCCAGCATTTTATCAGGTGTTTGGGCGTTGGATCCGGCAGAGGTTTCCGGTCTTTTGCCATTGGCTGCATCAGTCATATCTGATCCGTTCCGGCCGGTCATGTCCATTGCTGATAGAGAGCTGGAATGTGATGCCCGCATTTCCGCATCAGGAGTGTATGTGGTCAGTGAATATGGAGAGGCTGCTCCACCGGAAAATGCACCGGAAGGCAGCATTGCCATCATTAGCCTGAGTGGCGTGGTCACCAAATATGACCAGGGCAGCAGAGGCACAGCGGGCACAATCACTAAAAATGACTTACTGGCCAGAGCATTGGCCAATCCAAACATCACCGGGGTGATCCTGCTGATGGACAGTCCTGGTGGGCAGGCAGGAGCCGGTGAGCGCATGGTGCAGACCATCCGCAAAGCTGACAAGCCTGTCATAGGTGTCATTGACGGCATGGCCTGCAGTGCCATGTATGAAATTGCCGCTGCCTGCACAGAGATCTATTGTGTGGACCAGATGAGCAAGGCCGGCAGCGTGGGCACGTTTGTTACCGTGGCTGATTATTCCAAACAGCTGGAGCAAATGGGCATCAAACTGCTGGAGCTGTATGCCACAGACAGCACCCAGAAAAATATTGAGGTGCGTGAGGCATTGGCAGGCAAGCCTGAAAAGCTGCAGGCTTATGTGGATGAGATCAATGCCATTTTCCTGGCATCTGTTAAGGAAAGCCGAGGTGAAAAGATCACTGACCCGGATGCATACAAGGGCAAGGCGTACACCGCCAAAGCAGCAGAGGCAGCTGGTCTGATTGATGGCATTGCCACAATGGATCAGGTCATTGGCCTGATGGATAGCAAAATTTCAATTTCCAAATCAATACAAAACCAAACAACCTTTCTGATATGAAATGGACCAACATCGTGGCATTTTTTGCCGCTACTTTTGGCATCGGCAAATCAGTGGTGAAAGTTGATGAGGCTACCCAAAGCCCCACATTTACCGCTGAGCAGGCTGACAAACTGGATGAGGCCCTGGGCAACCTGGAGCAGCTGAAAACCGATAATACTGAGCTGACAGGCAAGCTGGAAACAGCACAAAAAGACCTGGACACAGCCAATGAAACCATCACTGCCCGTGATCAGCGCATTGCTGAGCTGGAGGCTGAGCTGAAAGCACCAGGCAGATCCGGTGCTGAGGCTAATGATGACCCTGAGCCTGAAACCGGCAACACATTTGGCCCCGGCCATCCACTGTACACCAGTGCAGATGCAGAGGCGGCTGAAAATGCCAAACTGTGGGGCAAAAAATAACCAACACCAACAAAAAACAAATCAATCAACCAATCATGAAAAGATCCGTTTTTCTTTCGCTGATGGCCCTGGTGCTGTTTTCCATTGCCGGGGCACCGGTGGTGGCTATGACCACAGGGCTCACCCTGATCCAGTCTGCCGGAGCAGTTGCTGCCGGTGTGCTCACCATCAACCTGATCAATGGCCCGGCCGTGTCCGGTGCGCTGTTTGTCAATAGCCCTGATGTCAGTGCCATCACATCTGCATTTGTGCAGTTTGGTGGTGATGTACTGAGAAAGCATGTCAATATGCTGGAGATCGCTGGTGATAATTTTTATAAGTTTTACCGCAACCTGCAGGCACCCGTGGTGTTGACCAGGCTGGCATCTGCCGGTAATATCCGTCCCTATGCAAAAGCTGCAGCCACCAACGGCAATGAGCCCACATTCACTGACAGAACCCTGACCGCACATGCAGGCAAATGGGATTTTGACATTGACTTTGAGGAGTTCCGCAATACCTACCTGGCCAGTGGTGAGGATAAACCGTTTTATCAGGTCATGCTTGACAAGTATGGAGAGGATTTCTGGGCACAGGTCAATGACAGTGTGGCCGGTAATGGTGTGCGGAATGCCGGCGGATCCGCTGCTGCAGATGTCACCAATGGCTGGCTGACCCATCTGCAGACCGCTATTGATGACACAGACATCACAGAGGTCACCACCGGTGCTGTCAGTGCCAATGGTGTAGATGCCATCCTGGACATGATCGGTGAACTGCCCGTTTGGATGCGTAACACAAAGGGCGCAAGCATCCTGATGAGTTATGACAGCTTTGATGCATTCACTGCTGACTATCGTGCCACCTATGGCTACACATTCCAGCCCCGTGCTGTCAATGAGTATGTCATGGACAACACCAACATCAGGCTCAAAGCCTGCAGCTGGATGGGCAACAGCGGCCGTTTGATTGCTACCGTACCGGGCAACCTGGCATGGGGAACAGATGGCAAGGGGCTGAAAATGTATGCAACCGAAACTCGCAACATCATTGAAGTGCGTGCACTGGGTGCCGTTGGTTTCCAGATCGCAGACCTGGATGCCATCAAGGTATCTGATGTTGCCTAACAGCATACCAGGATGACCGACAAAAAAAACATCAGCAAGGTGACCGGGTGGGGCAAGTTTCCCCACCCATCACCTGCTGACCTGGTAAAAGCGCAGGAGCTGGTCAACCAGACCCGTGCTGAGATCCAGGCGCAGCAGCCGGTCAAAAAACCGGGTGTGCTGATGGTTGCCGGGCATCAATATGAAATTGTAAAAACCCGTTTTCAAACTCGGAAAACCGTGCACACAGCTGATGAACTTTACCATGACCAGCAACTGCTGGAGCACCTGGTCAAGATCGGCAGCACGGTCATCCGCAAAATCGCATAACCATGTCAGAACTGACCAATGTAGTTTACCGTGATGGCCTGCAGAACATGCCAGGCACGGGGCTCAAAATCAAAATCAACTGGAGTGACAACATCACTACCTGGCCGGAGCTGCCTGCAGCACCTGCCACAGATGTGGAGGAGGTCACCGTGGAACATGATTTTGTCTGTGCCACCCCATTCAATGAGTGGGATTTCATACCGAAAACCGGCAAGATCGAAAGCACCAAAATAGGCAGCGCATTTGAGTGCTCCTATTCGGGCAGCCTGTTTGTGCCGTCCGGGTCATCCGGCAATGAGGCAAAAGCCAACATCAAAAAGATCCTTAACAGCCGTCTGGCGTTAGGCATTCCGCTGATCAATGGTGATACCATTGTGGCCGGTGAAAGCTATGACCTGCCTGCTATGCTGGAAAGTGCAGACGGCAGCACCGGCACCGTGGGTGAAGATGGCACGGTCAAACTGGATGTGACCATCAAGTGGATCAGCAATGTGCCTGGTGGCGCATTCATGACCGGAGACATTCCTACATCATGATCAAGCCAGCCAAACTGAGTAAAGAGGTGACCGATGCCGGATTTAAATTCGGCAAGAAGCCCTCAGCTGACAAGGTGTACGTGCCACACTATGGCACGATCACTTTCAGCGAGCTCACGTTACAACAAGCTGAGAAGCTGTGTGAACGCGGTCTCCCGCACCTCGTCAAAGGCAAACCAAAAGCCAAAGTAAAAGAAGAAGAAAAACCAACCTGAGCGGTGGGCGTTTCCATGTGGATGGCCGGGGCAACCCGGCCATTTTTTTGTGTCCTTTCAGCCCGCTACACCGTGTACCACATTTGCCAACATGGATAACAATTTGAGAAAAATCAACATCACCGCTCCTGATCCTACTGATGGCACCAGTTTTTACAGAGGCTGGGGCGTTATGAATGAGCTGCAAAAGTTGGTAGATTTTCCAATGAGCCTGGATGGTCAGGACAGGCTGAACTGGCTGACCATCGGCATGTGGGATCTGGCATTTTTCCAGCGGCCATTTACACCGCAGCATTGGCAAAAACTGGTGGCCTGCTCGAATTTCCCAAACCGGGTTCCAACCTGGGTGGATTATGATGACAACCTGCTGCGGGTGCCGCCAGACAACCCAGGTCATGTAGTGTATGAAACACCACAGGCCAAACAGCAGATCAAAAATTTTCTGCAGTATGCTGATGTCGTCACAGTGAGCACACGGGGGCTGGCAGATCAGTTTTCAAAATACAGAAGCCCGGACCTGCACCCCATTCAGGTCATTGAAAACTATTTGCCCATCAATCTGCCCTATGCAAAACCATCTGCAGACAGGTCAGGTGCCTTCCGGTTATTCTGGAGAGGCAGCCAGACGCATGAGGCAGACTGGGAGTCACAAGTGGATGAGATAGTGGAATGGTGCAAAACCAAACCGCAGGTGGAGCTGATCTGTGTGGGATGGGTGCCCCACCATGTGATCAATGTATTTCGGTCAGCGGGCATCCGTGTCATAGACCATCACATCATGGAAATTATTGACTACCTGATGATGATGAGCAAGGGTAATATTGCAGACGTGGGCATCTACCCGCTGGCTGACAATGATTTCAACCGGGCAAAATCTGACATTTTCCATCAGGAGTGTTTGTTGGCAGGTATGTCATCTGTAGGGCCTGACTGGTGGGGTCATCAGTTTGGCTATGAGCCGGGCAACATGACTGACCAGCTGGAGGCCATTTACCAAAAATGGTATCAGCCAAACACATACAAAGACCTGGTAAGGGAGCAGCAGCTGCTCAATGATGAGCGCAAACGCACCAACAAGGGTAAGCGCATTGATCTGGTAACCAGTTTATTGAGCCTGTGATGATGCTGGACAAATGGCTGCAAAACCCGGCTGATGTGATCGCTGGCATCAACCTGTATGCTGAGCATGGCACAGACCCTATTTTGTTTTATGCCCTGCAGATTGATCCAAATGAGTTGCTGGTCCAGCGCATGGTCACCGAGCTCACCAGTGTGCTGCAGGCCGGAAATGGTAAGCGCACAGAACCGGAGGCCGTGAAGCAAGCCAGAGAGCAGTGGCGGGCAAAGTACAAACGGTGCAGCCACCTGCATGCACAGCTCAGGCATCTGGCCACAGACGGTGAGCGGCTGCAGCATGCCATGGAAATACTGAGCACCATGGATGAGGTTGAGCAGCTGTGGGATCTGATAGATACATGGGAGGCCACCGGCCAACTGCCAAAACCAGCCAAATCACCGGAGGCTGTGCGCACATTTGAGGGATGGGATCAGGCCCGGTTGATCAAAGAAAAACTATTAGTGGCCAGTTACATCAGCAACCAAAAAAAGAAGATCAGCACCGGTGCAAAATCAGCCAAACAGCTGCAGGAGTGGCAGGCCAAACTGGAGCACAAGCTGGCAGAATATGAAACCCTGAAAAAGCTGACAGCGTGAACCTGACCAAAAAACAAACAGACACTGACATCATCCTGGCATATCTGCAGGGTGATGAAAGCGTGGAACTCAGTGATGAGTTGCGTGAGAAGGTGCAAAAAATAGAGATCACTGACCGGCTGCTGATGCAATACAAAGACCTCGCAACAGTCAGCAAAATGCTGAGAAAAAAGTGGCCTGCCATGCATCGCACCAGCACGTACCGTTTGATCCATGAGGCGCAGCATCTGTTTGGACCCATCAGAAAACCAGCAAAAGACTATGCCCGCAGAATGCTGATTGATGATGTGTGGCACAAGATCAAAGTGCTCAGCAAAGATGATGAGGCCATCAAAGCCAATGCAAAGCTGCTGGCCCCACTGTACAAAATCCTGGTGGATGCGTATGGTTTCAAGATGCAGGAGGCAGACCACATCAACCCGGATGATCTGGGGCAACACCAAAATATTTTGGTCATCCAGGTGGACACCAATAAACTGGCCACATTGGATCTGAACAGATATAACAACCTGACAGATGATGAGATCACCAGGTTAATGGATGCATTCCAGCCAGACATAACAGATGCAGAGTTTGAGGACATAATGGATGAGTAATAATGAGCTGACATTGAACCGGGCGCAGGTGCGCAGTATTCTGACACCAGCACCAATTGAGGTTGATCTGTGGGGTAGAGGAACAGGCAAAAGCACACTAATTGGTTTCCACAGCCAGCGCACAGTGCATTTATTTCCGAGGTGCACACCCATCATGCTGGGTGTCACCTATTCCAGTATGCTTACCATCACACTGGCTGAGGTAGTGGGCACATGGGAGCGGCTGGGTTACCGGGAGGGCATCCATTTCATGGTCAGGAAAAAACCACCTGCAAAATGGCGCTGGCCCAAACCACTGCATGCACCGGTCAGTTATGACAATTTCATTGCATGGTATAACGGCAGCGGGTTTTATCTGGCCAGCCAGGATGCGGGCGCACCGTTCCGGGGTGGCAATGGACATGGCCTGTATGCAGATGAGGCCGCACTACTGGACAAAACCAAACTGGATGAGCAGGTCAGGCCAGCCATCAGGGGTGATTATGAATATTTCAAACGGCACCCGCTGCTGCATTTTGAAAAATACACATCATCCAAACCTATTGGAGATCGGGGCAAATGGCTGGAGCAAATGGGCAGCTATTATCAGGATGAGGGTTTCCATTTTGACCTGATCACACAGCGCATGGTGGATCTCAAAACAAAGTTTGTGATTGAACCAGACCGGCTGGCAAAACAGCAGCTGTGGCATGAGATCATCCAGCTCAAAAAACAGCTGACTTGGCACCGTTCCAGGGATGGTGTTTTCTACAATGAGGCAGACGGGTTTGACAACATCAAAAATCTGGGTGCCAAATGGTTTGCCAAACAGAAAAAATTGAGCAGCCCCATCAAATTCCGGGTGGAGGTTTTGAACGAAACCATGCGGGCAGCTGAGGCATCATTTTACCCGGCATTCAGTGAGCTCAGGCATTGCTATTTTGATACGGACAATCACAGCTACCTGAGCAGCCTGGAGCTCAGCCACCGTGATCAGCATGAGCGCACCAGCCTGTGGGATAGTGACGTGGTGCATGATGCACCGCTCAGGATAGCGGCAGACTTTGGTGGGTCATTCAACTGTATTGTGGTATGGCAGCGGCATCGTGATACCATCAGGATCATCAATGTGTTTTGGGTCAAGCCCCCACAGATACTGGACCATGTGTTTGCGCATTTCGCTGAGTATTACCGCCACCATAAAAACAAACAGGTGTTGTTTTGGTATGACCGTACTGGCAACAATGCTAAAGACAACAGCACACTGACATCAGCACAGCAGGCCACACAGGTGCTGCAGGGGTATGGGTGGGCGGTCAGACGCATGACCAAAGGCAGGGCACCACACCATGAGGTGAAATTCCGTGATGCAAACCGTGTGCTGCTGGCCGAGGATCCAACACTGCCCCGTGTGCTTATCAATGGTAACCGCTGCAAAAACCTGGTCACCAGCATACTGCTCAGCCCGCTGGTCATGGGTGCAAGAGGTGAGCATAAAGACAAGCGAAACGAAACCAAAGACCACTACCCACAAGAGGATGCCACCCACCTGAGTGATGTGTTTGACATCATCATTGAGGCTGAGATCAGTGGCGCATCCAACACTACCAGCACACCTGACATGATGGTGCTGGGCTAATCACATCAACCCTGACAGATATCCGTGCAACTGCCTGCCAATTTCGGTGAAACCGACAGGGGCGGGGCGCAACTTTGTGAGCCATCAAATGCTGCTTTTTTTTCTCAGCCGATAAAAGCAAGGCCATCAGGTGTTTGCAGATAAAAACCAGCAACAAAAATGCTGTCCTTTATTTCGTACACACCCCACCGCACATTTGTAAAGTGGACAGGCGGGAGGCAATTAAGATCATTGACAGTGGTGTCATCTGCAGTTTGCAGGTGGTCAAGTGTGACCGCCACAGAAAACGGGGCGGGCAGCTGACTGATTACCCTTCCGTGCAGAAAATACTGTCATCTGATGACCCTGCTGTCAACACCACACCCGGCCACCACATCGCATCTGGAGGCAGGAAAAAAAACCCCAGGCACAGTGAAAATGCCACCCGCAATTTGCGCAACATTCAGACAGGCAACACCATGAAAATACATCTGCATTTGATCACTATGTTAAACGGGAGTGAGGTGATATGGTAAGCATGATTGACGGTGGAATTTTTGTTACCAGCGGCAAATCTGTGGCCGTTTTCCAGCTTAATGGCATGGGCAATGTCATGCCCAAAATGACTACCCAACCTGATGACACTAACAGAGGGTCAAAAGACTGGGAGTTATGGGGTGACAATGACCAATACCCTGCAGATGTTGTCACCAAAGTGGACAAAAACCCGGTGCTTAGCCGATCATTGTTATTCCGAAAGGAGGCGCACATTGCGCACGGATTAGTGCCGGTGAAAAAAAATACTGATGGCACCATGCAGCCGGTGGACAATAAAGAGATCACCACATTTTTTGCCAACAGCCGGATGCCACTGTTTTACAATGGTTTGGTGGATGATTACTACCTGCACAAAAATTATTTTGTGGAGGTGATTATGAGCAAAGACGGCAAAAAGATTGCATCAGTTAACAGGCGTGATCCGGTGCACAGCAGGTGGGGCAGGATGCCGGAAAACAAAGACCATGTAACAGATTTTTATTTCAGTTACAATTTCCCAAACCCGCAAAAAAAACCATTGCGCATTGAGGTGCTCAATGAGTTTCAACCGGTCAAACAGCTCAAAGAACGTGGGCATGCAGCACTGAAAGGCAAGTCATTTATCATCCGTGTGCCTTTCAAAACCCGTGGCCAGGTTTACTATAACAAACCGGAGTGGCATGGCCTGCTGGATGGCTGGCTGAGCATCAGTAACAGCATACCGGTAGCGGTCAAATCACTGATGGAAAACCAGATGTTGATCAAATGGCATGTGGAAATTGAAGCAGGCTACTGGGAGCGTAAATTTTCAGACTGGGCAACCCTGACCAAAACTGAGCAGGAAGAAAGGATCAAAGGTCACCTACAGATTATGGATGATTTTTTGAGCGACACAGAAAATGCAGGCAAGGCATTTATCAGTTATTTCCGGGTGGATGGACTGGACCAGAAAACTCAGGTGCCAGACATCAAACTTACAGCCCTGGACAATAAACTGCAGGATCTCAAATATATCACTGAGTTTCAGCGGGCAGCCAACAGTGAGGTGCTTTTTGGCATTGGTCTGGATGGCACCTTGGTGGGGCAAAACAGCCCCGGTGGATCTGAGAGTGGCAGCGGCAGCAATAAGCGTGAGGCCATGTGGGTCAACCAGCAGGTGAGCAACCTGCACCGCACACTGACTACATCCCCATGGTGGGATGTGGTGGCGGAATTTAATGGCTGGTATGGTGAGCACCTGGCGCACCGTGAAATTGATACCAGCCAAACCATTGACAAAAACCCTGACAAAACCACAGATAAACTGACATGACACTGATCAGCAGCATGGATGAGTTCCGGGCCATCAACCCGGTGAGCAATGCACTAAAACTGGACATCATCCAGCCATTTATTGACAATGTAGAGCAGGAGTTTATTGCAGACATTCTGGGTGACACAGAGCTGGCCAATATTCAGACACAATATGATGATGCCGGTGGTGGATCAGTTACCGGCAGTGCATCAGCCATCATTGGCAAGATCCAGAAAGCAGTGGTTTGGCTGAGCACATTGCAATGGGTGGACATTGGCAACATCCACACCACACCGGCAGGTTTTCAGGTCACAGTCACAGATAAAATGGCACCAGCCAGCCAGTGGCGTGTGGAGGCATACAAGCACGAGTGTGCCAAAAATGGCTATAAAGCCCTGCAGGATCTGCTGATCTACTTGTGGAGCACATCAGGTGTGTTTTCTGACTGGGAGGCCAGTGATGAGCATGACCGGCACAGAGCATTGTTTGTGCTTAATGGCAAAGACATCCAGAGCTGGGTGGACATTGGCAACAGCTATGAGATATACTGCAACCTAAAACCATACATAAAAACGGCCATGCAGTTCCATGTCCGGCCGATAGTTGGACAGGAGCTGTATGATGACCTGGTCAGTGAAAACCAGGCCAATGATGTCAGTGATGACAATGCCATCCTGCTGGAGAAAATACTACCTGTTTGTGTGTTCAATGCGCTGCATGATGGGCTGCCCAGGTTGTCAGTGATTTTCAACCGTTACGGCATCATTGAAAAATCAACAGCGGTGGGGCAGGATGCCACTGACATCAACAAACCGGCTGGCAATGATAAGTTGATCAGCCTGCGCAGGGAGTGGCAGCAAAATGCCATCCTGTTTGAAAATGAGCTCAGACAATATCTGAAAGACAATGCAGACACCTATGCACTGTATGCCGACAGTGATGCATTTGAGAGCACTGACACAGATGATGATGATGGTGACAATATTAATGACCAGGACAGGAGTGTCTTTTTAATGTGATGCTGATGGAAATGGAACAACTGAAAAACCATTTTGATGATCGGTTTGATCAGCTCAATAAAACCCTGACTGATCACCGCATCCAGCATGCTCAGGAAATTAGTGAGCTCAAAACGCAAATGAATTTTTTTAAGTCATTCACCAGTGGTGCAGCCATGTTGGTCAGTGCCATTGTGTCTGGCATCATTTCTTTCATATCCAAAAACTGACACCATGCTCAAATTGATCGCACAGCGTTTTTTGTCTGACACACCTGCATTTTTCAAAAAGCTCAGGGCCACCGGTGCTGCCATTTTCCTGGGCGCAATGGCCGTAAAAACTGGTAATGATCAGTTTGCATTAGACCTGGCCCCGGTGGTCATTGTGGTATGCAATTATGCCATGGCCATTGGCATTGCGCTGGCGGGCACCGCACAGCTGACCACTACTGACAATAAACTGAGCCAGCAATGAGCAAGCCGCTGAAATATCTGGTGCTACATTGCACCGCTACACCTGCAGGCCGAGAGGTTACCCGGCAGGATCTGGAAAAATGGCACCTTAGCCCCCCACCTACTGGCAGGGGCTGGAGCCGTTTGGGTTATTCTGACATCATCCATCTGGATGGCTCACTGGAAAACCTGACACCGTATGACACCAATGACCAGGTGGATAGCTGGGAGATCACCAACGGTGTGGCTGGCCAGAATAGCGTGAGCAGACATGTGGTATATGCCGGTGGCGTGGATGCCAATGATGTCAAAAAAGCCAAAGACACCCGCACACCTGAGCAGCTTGCTACCATGGAGGTGCTGGTCAAATATATTGTTCTGAGGCACCCGCATATTTTGGTGGCCGGTCATAACCAGTTTGCTGCAAAAGCATGCCCATCATTTGATGTACCATCATGGCTCAGGAGCATTGGAGTGCCGGAGGCCAACATTTACAAGCCCTGACAGTCAGGCTGTCCTTTCAGCCAGTTGCTAACAGTTGTTTTTTTGAGAAACAAACCGCACCACATGGGGGCAAAACCAGCCATTACACTACAGGAGGTTATTGATTTATTGCCGGATATGACCAAAAACCCGGTCAGGCTCCATGACCTGGAGCTGCTGCTGAAAAAATACAGGGTCAAATATGAGCTGACAGGTAACCGGGTAGGATATTACACCCTATATGGCCTCAAAAAACGCATATCACAATACCGCACAGGGCTGAAACCATATAACACTACCCCAGGCCGCATGGCTGCTGATGCCAGAATTGGCAAAAAAAATGGGGGCAATACTACTGATAGGCACAAGGATCTGCAGAAAATGATTGCAGATGTGTTGCGCAAAAACCTGGATAAACAGGTCATCAGTGTGGACCAGCTGAGTGATCGGTTTGATGCCCCGGTTTCCATTGTGAGGGATGCGGTCAATGACATTGCAGCTGGTGGCGGCAACATCTACATCAATGAGCGTGGGTTTATTATCCATACCAAAGACATCAGGCCCATGAATGTCATGGTCATGGATGGCAGAAGATATCCTAAACTGCCGCAGGATGCTGCAGGATGGTACCGGTTTGGCGCAATAGGCGATAACCACCTGGCCAGCAAATACAGCAGGCTGGATATCCTTAATGACATTTATGACCGTTACCAGGCTGAGGGCATCCGGGTGGTTTTCAATACCGGCAACTGGGTGGATGGTGATGCCCGTTTCAACAAACATGATCTGGAGGTGCACGGCATTGATGCACAGCTCAACTATATGCTGGACCACTACCCGCAGAGGCCAGGTATCACCACATATTTCATTGCAGGTGATGACCATGAGGGCTGGTGGACACAGCGTGAGGGCATCAATGTGGGGCAATACCTGATGCAGCTGGCAGAGAGGCGTGGCCGCACAGATCTGGTTTTCATTGGCTACATGGAGCAGTTTGCAGTCATACCGGCAAGGGATGGCAAAGGCAAAACCAGCATCCACGTCATGCACCCCGGTGGCGGGTCTGCCTATGCCATCAGCTACACGGTGCAGAAAATTGTGGAGGCATACAGTGAGGGTGAAAAACCTGACATGCTGCTGGCTGGTCATTACCATAAAGCTGACTACACCGTGGCCAGGGGTGTGCATTGTTTCCAAACAGCATGCACACAAGATCAAACACCATTCATGCGGAAAAAAAGGCTAAAGGCTGTTTTGGGTGGCTGGATCATTGAGTTTCAAACACATGAGAATGGAGCCATCAGCCGTGTCAAATCTGAATTTCTGAACTACTATAACCGGGAGTTTTACCAAAAATGGCATCACAGATCATGAGCAAGGTCTTTACATACAGCGGTAAGATGTTGGATCTGTCTGACATCAGACCAGAGGCCATTGATATCAAAGACATTGCCCATGCGCTCAGTCAGCTGTGCCGGTTTTCCGGTCAGTGCCGGTCATTTTATTCTGTGGCTGAGCATAGCATCCGGGTGTGTGGCCTGGTGCCTGATGAGCACAAACTGGCCGCACTGCTACATGATGCATCTGAGGCATATCTGGGTGACGTGATCGCACCTATCAAACAAATGCTGCCCGCATACAAGAAACTAGAGGATGAGCTGATGGCTGTAATTGCCAACAAATTTGGTTTTCAGTGGCCATTGCCTGCTGTAGTCAAAGAGGCTGACCGGAAAATGCTGGATCAGGAACTTGACACCGTTTTCAGCACACCTCTGATCAATGGTATGCAGATCAGCCCGCACATGATCAAACTGGAATTTTTATCAATCTACTATAAACTAAAAAAAACGCATGAGCAACAGGAAAAAAACGCATGACATGCCAATGGGTCACCGCATTGTGATCTGGATGGCTGTGGGCCTGGTGGTTTTTATTGTATGCATGGCCACCATGAGCGCAAAGGGTCAGACATACGGTGTCAATGCCGCTGGCTTTTTTGAAAATATCAACGAAACGTCTGCCCAGTATCTGGATGAGGCCGTTGGTCAACATCCGTGGGTGCTCAGAGTGCCTGGTGGAGCCATTGCAAAAATGGCTGACCCCAGGGTGAAAAATGGATGGGGCTTGACCCATGAGGCGGTGGACAGCATCATCAGCATGTATGGCAGTGATGATGAGGAAAGTTTGTCCGGTGCGCTGAATAAGTGGCACCGCAAAACAAATGAGCAGCCACAAGGACCGGATCAGTCATATCTGGATGATGTGGTGAACATGGCTGCTACATACCCAAATATGCAGGTGGTATGGGTGGCCAATATGTTTGTGCCCGCTGATGTGGCCTTGTATCCGGTGGAATACCTGGTGGGGCATGGTGTCAATGTCATTTATGTAGAGATGGGCAATGAAACATACAGCCAGCTCAATCATAATTTTGTTGACTATCAGCGTAGGGTGGATGCCATCAGGCCGCTGGTGTTGGCCATGGGCATACCAGTGAGCCATCCGGCTGCACCTGGTGGCAGCAGATCACGGCCAGACCATAAGGGATGGAATGCATCACTGCAAATGACCTATCCAACAGACCCCAAAACCCTGCATTATTACCGTGATGGCAGGGAGTTGCCGGAGTTTAAGGAGCCCATTGAGCATGATGCTGCACTGGCTGCTGCTCAGGCTTACAATTTCCACAATGACCTGGCAGGGCTGGTGGATGATTTCCCCGGTACATCAGCATTTTTGATGACAGAGGCCAACACACAACCGGCAAAACTGCTGGGGGGCACAGACATCAATGCTGTTTTCATGGGGAGGCTGTTTGATGCTGCTGCAGAGTTTTTTGATGTCATCTGCATCCACAATGGTATTGCATCCGACATTTACGGCATCATTTACGGGCAGCCACCGGTCAAAAACACTACATGGCAGCCATGGGCTGATCATGTGCAGGGAAACCCATCACCTGATAACAACACAACGGGTCCATGTGATACCGTAATTACAGAGGCTGTTTACATTACACAATGGGTGGTGGTTAACCCCATACCAGATGCATGCAGTAATTTCTGGTTTAAGATCTTCCACAGGAAAAAATGCAACAGCATACAGGTGCCCGTGCCGGTGCAGGTGCTGGTAACGCCAGCCGACACCACCATCAACTGTGATGATGAGCCATCAGTGACGGGTTGTTTGAACGATAGTGGGACTAATCCAGGGCTTATTCAGTGCCGTACAGGGCAAAATGATGACTACCTGCACCCAGAACGGTACATTGATGAAAACGGCAACTGCATATGCGATGAGTGTGGTGTTGAATGGGACCACAGAATCAATACCAAGTTCTGGGATAGGATAGTGCCCAGTGTTTACGATCAAACCGGTGTTCAGGTGAACAGGGAAGATCCTATAGACGCTTATGTTACACTGCTCGAAACCGGAGAAGTACTATACAGGCCTGATATATTCCACTGGTGTGATCCAATAACAGGGAAACCGACTGTATTTAGTATGAATCAGGAAGTTTGGAATGAATGGCATGACTTTCTTGAGGATAAAAGTACTTGGACATTCGGCATAAAGCTCATACACAGGCCTACCGGGCTCAACATTGCTGAATACTGGGAAGACCATGATACTGTAACTCTGCGGCTGGAAGGCCTGCAATAAATTTTTAGGTTCATAATCGGTAGAACCCCGGCTGGAAGCGGCTGGGGTTTTTGTTGTCCTTTCAGCGGGGTGTGCTAAGCGGCATTTTTGAATCTCACATAATTCACCAAATCAATTTAGTATGGGAAACAAACAAACACCGACAGAAAAAAGGAGATTTCTGCAGCGCATCACAGCAAAATTGCAGGGTGCGTGGGCGTGGTTTCTGGACCTGTTCAGCAAAGTGGATGAGTGGATTGACACCGTGGGTGTCCAGGTCATCACATTTGTGGAAGGCATCAACCAGGCCATCAAACAGGGCACACCATCCGGCAATGTGCTGGATTACATTGTCAGCCTGATACCGGGTGAGCTGGATGATCAGGTGCTGGCATTTTTGCGTGAAAAGCTGCCGGTAGTACTGTATCAGCTGGAGCTGATTGTCAGTCTGGATGGCTTTAATTCGTTAACCGCTGACCAGCAAAATGAGCACCTTTTCGACACATTGAGATCATTGTCAGGCAATGATGTTGTCAGGCAGATGTATTTGAGGCAGATTGCAACAGAGCTGGCTGAGCAGTACATCACACAGGCTAAGGTTGTCACCCCGGAAAGATACCAAACTGACACCCTGGTCAGCATGAGTTTTGCGAAGCTGAAACAAGCCGGAATTGTGTAAACCACTACCGCATGCACAGTGTCAAAATTGGCCGACACAGCAGGCAGTTGCCATCCGGGTGGGATGAGCTCAATGCCGGGCAACTATTTGCAGTAGGCAAATACTATCCTTTGGCAGACCTGCCGCACATCCGCATCAAACTGCTGCTGGAATGGCTAAGGCTGGGCTGGTGGCTTGGTGCCAAGATCAGAACCCTGCAGGCGTGGCAGCTCACAGAGTTGACCACCCTGCTGGATTTCGTTTTTGAAAAACCGGTCATCACCACCAGGATCATCAAAGGGTTTAAGATCAAACGGAAATGGCATGAGGGTCCAGCGGAGGAGCTGCTGGGCCTGACCGTTGGCCAGTGGCGCATTGTGGAGCCGTTTGTGGCTGAATTTCAGCGTACCAAACGCAAACAGCTGCTCAATTACATCATGGGCATGCTGTATATCTGCCCGGCTGACAAAGCTGGCAAAACCTGGCAGCAGTACATCATTGGTCTGGATGGTCTGGCCAAAAAATGGGAGGTTGTGCCGGAGCACCAGAAACTGGCCGCACTGATGCAATACATGGGCATGAGAGAGGTGCTTATCAAAGGCAACCCGGAGCTGCTGCCCAAACCTGATGCCCGCATGACAGCGGGCGCACCACCCCCAGACTGGTCAAATATTGTGCTGCAGATGGCTGGCACAGCCAGTGATGTGGACCGCATTGATGACATGACTGTCTGGGTGTTTTTGAAATACTTAAAAGCAAAAAAATCACATGAAAAACCTCACTAATTTTTTGAAAATGTTGGCCGGGTTAATTGTTGCTGTTACTTATTCAATAGTGCTGGCAGGAGTTTTATTTTCCGGTGGCTGGACCGTGCTGGCCATTTTTATGGATGGTACGGATATGGAGCGGGCAGGCATTCTGGTGCTGGCCGTGATCTGCGCAGTGTTCACCCATAAAATGCTCTGGAGGTAACACATGGAAGCAAATGGAAACTACATCCACCCCACAGCTATTGTGGAGCCAGGTGTTAAAATGGGGCGTGACAATTACGTTGGCCCTGGGTGCGTGATCAAAGCGGGCACCATCATTGGAAATGGCAACCGGTTTGAGGCGTTTGTCATGGTGGGCATGGCTGCTGAAAAGCACCAATATTTTGATGGACATTTGACAGGTAGGGTGGTGATCGGGAATTACAATGTTTTCCGGGAGTTTGTCACCATCCACAGTGGCACCACTGCCCACACCCATATTGGTTGCAACTGTACCATGCTCACCAAATCACACCTGGGGCATGATGTCATCATGCGTGATGGTGTCACTCTGAGCTGTGGCGTTTTGATCGGTGGGCACAGTTTGCTGTTTGATGGTTGCAATTTCGGGCTCAATGCCTGCTGCCATCAGTTCAGCCGCATTGGTCATTTTGCCATGGTAGGCATGGGTGCGGTGGTCACCAAAAAATCAGTGGTGGAGCCGTTTGACATGGTGGTGGGTGTGCCCGCTGAGCGCATTGGTGAGAACCGTGTGGCCATTGAGCGCAACCAGATCAGTGACCATGACATGCAGGCGCACATTCGGGAGTTTCATGGAAAACCAGAAAAATGTGTGGGGCCATATTGATATGAAAATTGCACTGCTAATGATCACCATTGACCGGCACCAGTTGACACTTGATGTGCTCAGGCATAATTTGGCCGGTGCTGGTTGCCCTGTCAGTTTGTTTGTGAGTGACAATGGCAGCACTGAGCCTGTTCTGGATGATATTGAGCGGGAGTTTGCTGATGTGCTGGAATACAGCCACAGGTATGGAACCAATACAGGTGTGGCCGGGGCATTCAATGACATGATTCATGAAGCTATGGAGCTGGGTTTTGATTTCATCATCCTGATGGGCAATGACATCTACAATGATCCTGGATGGGCAAAAGCCATGGCAGATGCCTGGTTTGGCATTGTCAACAGCGGGCTGGTGGCCCTGGACTGGGGCTGTGGTGCAAACCCAAAAACGCCACAAAAACTGGGTGGCATTGATGTGCTTGTGAGCCCCGGTGTGTTTGGTGTCATGGGGTTTGGCAGTTTCATTGTCAAAAAGATTGGCTACCTGTGCACCGATTACTGGCCCTATGGTCTGGAGGATGGTGATTTCAACCATCGGGTGACCGGTGCGGGTTTTGTGTCATATTACCTGACCAGCCACCGGTCAAAACATGCCGGTGCTGATGTAGGCAAGCGCACACCCTACAGGCAAATGAAAGATGATGCACTGGCCCGCAATGGTGCCAAATACCAGGAAAATCAGCAGAGGTACCTGAGCACCAAAAATTTTTATGTGCCGTACAGTGAAAACCCATACTACCATGGATGATCAAAAGTTTTTTTTTGGCACCGTATGCACCGGATGTGTGCATCAAAAAGATGGACACTGCCATCACCCCAAAGCGGCCCAGTGGCTTTTAGCTTATGGCGCAAAAAATTGTGCTGCTATGCTCCCACATGGTTTTGCGGAATGGCGTGACCGCATGGGATTGCTCAAACGCCAGGGCATCACCGTACATTTCAAAAACTAAACATGGCAACACGAAAACTGCTAAAAAGAGGTGACCGGGTGATCTACACAAAGCTCACACCTTATGAGAATTACGGGCACGGGCTCAATGCGTATGATGAGCTGGTGGTGGCAAAAGATATGCAACCGAGTGACCAGTCTGTCATCTGTTTTCTGCCTGATGCTGAAACTGATGGTTTTATTGCATCCTGCATGGTGCCTGTAGAGCGGTGGAACAGACCCAAAACATGGAAACAAAAAGCAAAAAAATGGCTGCAGCACCTGCCACAGATGTGGAGGAGGTCACTGTGAGTATAACTATCAAAAAGAAATAAAATGAGCCTCAATTTATCATCCATCACCGCTGCACTGACTGACCTGTGCGAAAAACACACCAGTCTGGGTGCCGATCGATTTTTCCGTTTTGATCAGGAGTTTTCTGAGATCATGGCCAGCCCCAGTTTGGCTGACAAAACGGTCATGCTGATGCAGCCCATCAGCAGCTATTTCACCGGGCAAAATGAGGCGCAGCCATATAAGCATGTGCGGGTGGAGTTTTCCATTTTGACACCATCCACAGTGGGTGATTATGATGAGGCAGAAACTGACATCAATGCCTGTGAGCAGATCGGTCTGGACATACTGGCCAGGATCAGGCATTACAGCCAGAATTTTGGCAACACTCCCACCATTTTTAAAACATTTGATTTTGTCAATATACAGGGCTACCCCATACTGCTGAGTGATGACAACCGTGCTGGCTACAGCTATACATTTGAGCTGTATGAGTTTGTAGATCTGAGCCTGAATTTGAGTAAATGGACCAGCTAGAGAAGTTTCAATATTTCCCAATTTTTGAAAATTTGGGAGATCTTAATAAAAAGATGTCTGCTATAATTAAAAAAGCCCCGGCAGAGGTGTGATGTGTAGTGATTTTGCCCAACATCAAGAATAAGTATTTGTCAATGCCAAAATTGAGCCAGTCTGATTTGAATATTTTTGACAAAGCATGATTTTATTTGATTTTCTGTGAGTTATGCTGGAAAAGTAAATAAGCAGCCTGGCAATGAGACCGCCCGTAATTGCCCAAAGTGCCTATTTTATTAGACGGCACTGTCTGTCCTTTACCTGCCATGTGCTGGTGGGCATTTTTACAGCATGAGCCTGCTCAATTTCATTGCTGCATTCAACCGTGAAATGGAACAGACTGCCCGTGAAATGGCAGCTGAGGGCAAAAATGTGCTGGTCAGCCAGTTATCTGGGGCGGGCACAGATGCGCTGGAAAACAGCCTGAGAAAACGCACCGGCAAAGAGGCCGGGGTCATCAGGCGGGTGGGCATGTCGTTTGAGCGGCATGGTTACTATCTGGAGCACGGTGCAGGCCGTGGGCAGGGTGGCACAGTGGGCAGCCGCTGGAAAGATCCGCAGGGCAGAGTGCGCACCACCAACACAGCCAGCCTGGGCAAAGCAAACAGCGGAAACCGCAGGGCCAAAAAATTCATTGAGCCCACACTGAAAAAATATGAGGTGATTGTGGCTGACCGTGCGCAGGATCTGGTTGGTGACCTGGGGCTACAAATGGTACTGGGTGTGTTTGATACAAAAATCAGGATCTGATGGCAGAGCGCAGGAGTGCTAACATTTATATCAATGGCAAGGAGATTGTCAACACCATGGCCAACATTGAGGCCGCAGTGCGCAAAACCCGTGCTGAGTTCAAACATCTGCAGGAAGGTACAGCAGAATATGAGCAGAAAGCCAGAGAACTACAGAGGCTCAATGGAGTGCTCACAAAACACCGGCAGCGCATTGGTGGTGTGCAGGGTGCCTGGAAGGCCCTTCTAAAGCAGGTCAAACTATTTAGCCCAATAGCCATTGCAGCTGTCACAGCCCGTGCGCTGTATAGTGGTTTGCAAAAACTGACTGAGCGGCTGGCAAAATTATCTGATGCCTATGCTGATGTGAGCAAAACCACCGGCATGACCATTGAGCAGGTCAAACAGCTGGACAAACAGCTGCTAAAACTGAATACCAGGACCAGCCGTGATGAGTTGCTGAAACTGGCAAAAGAGGCTGGAAAGCTGGGCATTACCGGTGTGGAAAATATAAGGCGTTTTGTGGAGCAGGCAGACAAAATCAATGTTTCACTAGGCGAGGATCTGGGTGAGGGTGCCATCATTCAGATTGGCAAGCTGGCCAATATTTTCAAAACAGACATGGAGCGCATTGGCTCAGCCATCAATGAGGTGGGTGCATCCAGTGTGGCCAGTGAGCAGTGGCAGGTTGATTTTTTAAACCGGATGGCTGGTATTGCAGAAACTGCACAGCTCAGCCTGCCTGATCTTTTAGGCTATGGTGCCGCACTGGAAAACCTGGGGCAGACAGCTGAGGTAAGTGGCACGGCTATGACACAGCTGTTTTTGAACCTGGTAAAGAACACAGAAGAATTTGGGCAGATGGCCGGTTTTGCAGAGGGTGAGCTGAGTAAGCTGATCGGAGAGCAGGGCACCAGCGCAGGTTTGGCGGCGTTTTTGAAAAAGCTGCAGGAGAGCAGCACCAGCACAGCAGATCTGGCCACGAAACTGGATAAGCTGGGCATTGATGGTGTCCGGGCTGCAGGTGTTTTGCTCACACTGAGTAATAACACCGGGTTAGTTGCTGAGCAGCAGCAAATTGCCAATAAAGCATTTGAACAAAATACCAGCCTGCAGGCAGAATTTGCCAAAAAAAATGACACCCTGCAGGCCAGTCTGGACAGGATGGCAAAACGGTTTGATGCCATCAAAACCAGTTTGGGTGGAGGATGGCTGGCTGATGCTGTCAAAGGTTTTGCAGATTTCATTGCACCGGTAAAACAGACCAATGAGCTGATCAATGAGGAAAGGCTAAGGCTTAATATGTTGGTGGGGGCTATTGTGAGCACCAACACAAACAATGAGCTCAGGAAGCAATACATTGATGAAATCAAAACAAGTTACCCGGCATTCAATGAAATGGTGCAGGGTGATTACACAAACCACACACTGCTGGCAGCAGCACTGAAACAAACAAATCAGGAGTACCTCAATAAAATCATTTTACAGCGGGCTGCTGACAAACATGCTGAGGCCATCAATGACCAGGCTGATGCATATTACAATCTGGATGCAGCCACACAGCGTTACCAGCAGCGGCTGGTGGGGCTCAAAGGCTTAGGCATTACACAGGATGCAAACGAAAGCAACCAGAGTTTTTTGAACCGGTTAAATTTTCTGCTCAAAGAGGGTGACTACACCAGGGGCGAAAAATCGGTCATTAGTCTGGTGGCGGCTGATCTGGAGGCATTGATCCGTGTTACCAATGATTATACAAAAGCAGAAAAAGAGGCCAATGCAGCACTGGACGACCAGGAGGCATTGCGCCAGAAACTGGGTGACCTGATCAAACCAAACCCTGTTACCGGTGGAG
>JACKOM010000017.1 GCA_024234265.1 Oceanospirillaceae bacterium | reverse complement strand
GTGATCACTCAGGGCATTTAAAAACGCGGCAATCGCATTCACATCAGTCGCGCTTAATGCGGGGTAATTAAATTTCCCAGTGGCGGCTTCATTTAATTGCTGTTTATCAAAGGCGGCGAGCATGGCGCTGCGGTTTTCATCCGCGTAAGGCACAGCTATGCCCAGGCCATCAAACTGGGGCACCTCATTTAAGAAAAAATCAAACGCCAGCAATGATTCACGGGGCTGTAGATGCCAGGCAACCGCTGTATTTAAATCGCTGATCGCACCACTGTGGAAATACGGCGCAGTTAACGCCACGTTTAATAACGAAGGGGTACGGAACTGATTTAATGAAGCCGCCGAACGAAACAGGTTATAACGCCCTAAATCCGCTTGGTGCACATTTTTACCGCGGCCAAATTGCGGCACTAACAGATTATAAAAACTTTCATCGCTGAAATGGGCAGAACTGTGGCAACGATTACAGGCAGCGCCACCTTCGGCGACTGTCTTAAAAAATAATAACGCGCCCTGTTTTTGCTCATCACTTAACGCCGCGCTGTTACCCTGCACATACCGGAAAAAATCATTATCCAGCGCCACCTGGGACCGCTGATATTCCGCCAGTGCCCGCGCGAGACGTTCTTCGTTAATCGCCGCCACGGATACGCTGTCGTTAAATGCACTGCGAAATGCAGCTTCCCACAGTTTGTTATCCGCCAGGCGCTGCACGATGGCCGCGCGGATTTCATCATTATTGGCAATGCCCTGATGGCCAAAACCGCGCATTTCCGCCGGCGATACCATAGGAAAACGCGCCTGGGCTTCACTCAGGTTGTTGCCGGCTTTAGGGTCAGGACCGAAGAAAAAACTGTCCGGCGTGCGGATTTCCTGCCCCTGCCCATTGGGCTGAAGAGTGGCCGCGCGGATATAACCCAAACCGTTATAGGCAATGGCTTCAATGCGCCCGTCCCAGAACAGGGACGAATCATAAAACGCGATGTTAAACGTCGTGGGGCTGTTACGCGGCACGTTAGGCCCGCCATCGGCTTTGGGATCCACATGGAAATTGCCGTCATGGCGGCGCCCCGGCCCTACGCGCTCAGCATCAAACGCACCCACCCCAACCGGCTGGGATAAACCATCCCCCCCGGCGAGGCGCGGATCATGGCAACTGGCACAGGCCACAGTGTTATCCAGACTCAGAGTTTTGGAAAAAAACAACTCGCGCCCGAGTTGGGCCACTGCGTCATTTTCAATGGCCGGCAGATGGCGCTGGGTTAATTCTGTGATGGCAAATCCCTGGGCGCTGAGCAGGCCGCGCAGCTGGCTTTCCAACTGTGCCGATGTGGGGTTGGCAGGCTCAGCGGGGGGCTGCTGCGGATCAGGAATTTCAGGTTGCGGGTCAGGCCCGGGATCTGGTTGCGGATCAGGAGTGGGTTCAGGAATCGGATCCGGCTCAGGATTATCCGGGTCAACCGGACCGCCGGGCAGATGGGTATTATCATCACCTGCAGCCGCAGGTGCCTTGCCCTCATCCCCACAGGCCGCTAAAAGGCAAAACAAACACAGAAATACAACAACACGCATCGCAGGCACTGCCCAGTTATTATTTTTATGGCCGCAGATATAACAAATCCCGCGGGGCGGGACGATGGCGAAAACGACGTTATGATTGGCAAATAAAGCCAGCGCGGCTCAGCTGTTATCCACCGTATCCGCAGGTGGCTGATCTGCACTGGCAGGTTGCGTGGCCTGACGTTTGGCAGCGAGCATGGCTTCAACCTTCTGGCGGCGCAGCTCACATACTTCAATCACGCGCATTTTTTCCGCAGGCATCATGTCGTTCCAGTTGAAACGTTCAGTGCGGCTGCGAAAGCAGCCCATGCAATAACCTTTGGCATTGCTCTGGCAAATTCCACGGCAGGGATTAGGGACAGGAAAGAGTTCAATTTGCTGCATGCCCGGCAGTCTAGGGCCTGTTAACACTAATGAACAGGCCTGTTATCGGAAAAATCTCAGCATAGCGCAACGCTTCGCACCTGCGGGGTGCACGCCAATCTCTTGCGGACAAATTAGCAACGGGTCTGGCGCACAAACAGCAACGCGGAATAAGGGATTTTAGGCCGATCACAGGAACTGGTTATAAGACATGATTTAGGCAGTGACTTCATGTAGAATGGCGCCCCTAAATTTGCCCGACAGACAAGTGGTCGGGGCGTTTACTTCAGTACTCGAGGCATAAAAATGACTGAGCGTGTTCAAGCAGGCGGCCTGCAGGTTGCTAAAGAGCTGTACGATTTCGTAAACAACAAAGCGATTCCAGGCACTGGCATCGCCGCAGAAAAATTCTGGGCTGAATTCGACAAAGTCGTACACGATCTCGCCCCTGTGAACAAAGCCCTGCTGGCTAAACGTGATGATCTGCAAGCCAAGATCGACGCTTTCCACACTGCCCGTCGTGGCCAGGCTTTCAACTTTGCTGAATACAAAGCTTTCCTGCAGGAAATCGGTTACCTGGTTCCTGAAGGCCCTGCTTTCAAAGCTGAAACCGCTAACGTAGAACCTGAAATCGCACAGATGGCCGGCCCACAGCTGGTAGTACCTGTGATGAACGCCCGTTTCGCCCTGAACGCATCCAACGCCCGTTGGGGTTCACTGTACGATGCTCTGTACGGCACCAACGTGATTTCTGAAGAAGGCGGCGCGGAAAAAGGCACTGGTTACAACAAAGTACGTGGCGACAAAGTTATCGCCTACGCCCGTAACTTCCTGAACGAAGCTGCCCCACTGGCCGCCGGTTCCCACGCTGACAGCACCAACTACGCCATCGTTGCTGGCAAACTGGTTGTGACCCTGAAAGACGGTTCCAAAACCGGCCTGAAAGATGAGTCCAAACTGAAAGGTTTCACCGGCGAAGCCGCTGCACCTACCGGTATCCTGCTGCAGAACAACGGCCTGCGTTTTGAACTGCAGATCGACGCTTCCAGCCCAATCGGCCAGACCGACGCTGCCGGCGTAAAAGACATTCTGATGGAATCAGCCCTGACCACCATCATGGACTGTGAAGACTCAGTAGCCGCCGTTGACGCCGCTGACAAAGTAGTTGCCTACGGTAACTGGTTAGGCCTGATGCAGGGCAACCTCGAAGAATCCGTCACCAAAAACGGTAAAACCTTCGTGCGCCGCATGAACCCAGACCGTGAATACACTGGCGTAGACGGTAAAAAATTCAGCGTGAAAGGCCGTTCCATGCTGTTCGTGCGTAACGTTGGTCACCTGATGACTAACCCTGCGATCCTCGACAAAAACGGTAACGAAGTACCTGAAGGCATCATGGATGCTATGGTGACTTCCCTGATCGCTATCCACGACCTGAAAGGCAACTCCCCTTTCAAAAACTCCACCACCGGCTCCGTGAACATCGTTAAACCTAAGATGCACGGCCCTGAAGAAGTGGCTTTCACCAACCAGCTGTTCGGCCGTGTTGAAGCTGCTTTAGGTCTGCCTGAGTTCACCCTGAAAGTGGGTATCATGGACGAAGAGCGCCGCACCACTGTGAACCTGAAAGAATGTATCCGCGCTGCGAAAAACCGCGTTGTGTTCATCAACACAGGCTTCCTGGACCGTACCGGTGACGAAATCCATACCTCCATGCTGGCTGGCCCATTCGTACCTAAGTCTGTGATGAAAGCTCAGACCTGGATCAACGCTTACGAAAACTGGAACGTAGACGTGGGCCTGGAATGTGGCCTGCAAGGTCGCGCCCAGATCGGTAAAGGCATGTGGCCTATCCCTGATGAGATGGGCATGATGATGGAACAGAAAATTGTTCATCCAAAAGCCGGTGCTAACACCGCCTGGACCCCATCACCCACCGCCGCTACCCTGCACGCGATTCACTACCACAAAGTAGACGTATTCGCTGTTCAGGAAGAGCTGAAAAAACGCGAACACGCCAAAGTGGACGACATTCTGACCATCCCGCTGATGACTGCAGAAGCCGCTAAAGCCCTGACCGCAGAACAGATCCAGAAAGAACTGGATAACAACTGCCAGGGTCTGCTGGGTTACGTAGTACGTTGGGTTGACCAGGGTGTTGGTTGCTCCAAAGTGCCTGACATCAACAACGTGGGCCTGATGGAAGACCGCGCTACCCTGCGTATTTCTTCCCAGCACGTAACCAACTGGCTGGAGCACGGTATCTGCACCGCTGACCAGGTTATGGAAACCCTCAAGCGTATGGCCGCTATCGTAGATGGTCAGAACGCCGGTGACCCACTGTACAAAAACATGGCTCCGTCTTTTGATGGCATCGCCTTCAAAGCCTCTGCCGATCTGATCTTCAAAGGTAAAGAACAGCCATCAGGTTACACTGAGCCACTGTTACACGCTTACCGCCTGAAGTTCAAAGCTGCCCAGTAATCACTGACGCAGAATAAAAAATACCCGCCATGTGCGGGTATTTTTTTATGTATTTTTCAGCTGTAAATAAAAGCCGTTTAAACCTGCTACAGCCGCGCCAGCACATTCAGCCACGCCTGGTGGTGGCTTAAATAAATATTACCCGTCAATAAATCCAGAAACTGGCTGTGTTTCAGGCGGTCCATCACCGGGCCTTTAACCTCCGATAAATGCAAGCAGATACCCGCCTCTTTCAGATATTGGTTAATGGCAATCAGGCTTTCCACCGCACTGGCATCGATATCATTAATCGCTGAGCACAATAAAATTAAATGTTTGGCTTTGGGTGAACGGGCCACCACTTCGTTAATTTTATCCGCCAGAAAACGCGCATTGGCAAAATACAAACTGGCATCAATACGCAGGGAAATGACCCGCTCATCGGTCACCACCGCATGACGTTCAATATTGCGAAAATGCTCGGTATTAGGCACCAGCCCGAGAATCGCCACATGGGGCGAACTTGAACGGTATAAATGCAGCGCAATAGACACCAGCACACCGGCAATTAAGCCCCACTCCAGACCTTCACTCAGGGTCAGGGCAAAGGTAATCAGCAATGCGGAAAAATCCTTCAGGCTGTAAACGAAGGTGCGTTTCATCGCGGCAAAATCAAACAGGGAAATCACCGCCAGCACAATCATCGCCGCCAGGGTGACCACCGGCAGATAAAACAACGCCGGGGTTAAAAATAAACAACATAAAAATACACTGATGGCAGTCAGGGCACTTGCAGCCGGGGTTTTTGCGCCGGTATTAAACGCCACCGCCGAGCGCGATAAACTCGCCGACACCGGAAAAGCACCACTGCACCCCGCAGAGATATTGGCAATCCCTAGGGCGATAGCTTCCTGATTGGGATTAATACGCTGACGCTGTTTAGCGGCAAAGGTCTGTGCTGCGGATAAAGAGCTGATAAAACCAATAATGCTGAGTAACAGGGCCGAGTTAATCAGGGCTTTCCAATCCTGCGCACTGAAATCAAGTTGCTGCCAATCGGGCAAGGCCAATACCGGCAGGCCCCGCGGAATATCCCCCAGAATATGAATACCATAATGCTGTAAATCCAGCCCCACCACGGACAGGATCGATAAAATAATCGCCAGCACTGGGGTGATTTTACTCAGTATTTCCGCCTGTTCCTGTTTAAGTCCAGCACGCCAAGCCAGGCTGCGGATCAATTTCGGTACAAAAAATAAAAATAAAATCAGCGCCGCAGAAAAAAACAGGGTCGGCAGATTAATCTGTCGCCACTGGTTGAATGCCTGGGCGAAGGTATCGAAAAAATGCGCGCTGTGAATGGACAAACCAAGGATATTACCCAGCTGGCTGGACGCAATAATTAACGCCGATGCTGCAATAAAACCTGTCACCACAGGGAAACTGATAAAGTTCGTCAAAAAACCTAAACGGAACACCCCAAAGGCCACTAAAAATAAACCGCTTAACAGGGCTAAGGTTGCCGCCGCAATCAGCACCTTGCCACTGCCATCCTGCAGAGTGAGTAACAAACTGCCCAGGGCGGTGGCCGTCATGATGGAGGTAATTGCAAACGGCCCGACGGATAACTGCCCGCTCGAACCAAACACGGCATAGGCAAGCAAAGGCAGCAAACTGGCATACAGACCAACCTGGGGTGGCAAACCCGCCAGCATGGCATAGGCAAGGGCCTGGGGAATAAGCAGCATACTAACCACCAGCGCAGCTATGCCATCATGCAACAGGCTGTGCTGGTTGTAGTTTTTGCCCCATTTCAAAAAAGGCATCACGGAGGAGATTGCTGGCAATTTCATTGGTTATGGCCTGGCCTTAATCAGGGCTAATCATAGCAGACAAACATGTCACATTTCCTGCGTGCTATGCAGGGCAAACCATCACGCGCGGCCTGCCGCCCGCTAGAAATTAAATGCGAAAAAATCCCAATCAGGAGTGAATATTACTTCACAGGGTTTTTCAGGCAAAAGACCCTGGGCGTGTTATTTGCGGTAAGAAAAATGTTTTTTGCAGTATAGATATTTCACACACAGGGGATTTTTTAGTGCGTAAAATGCGCAGCAATCCGTCAGGTTAAGCCGCTGAATAAAAAGGATGGCCGTGGTGCAAGGTGAACAGATCGCAATTATCGGTACAGGCATTGCGGGTTTAAGTGCAGCCTGGTTATTGGGCAAAGATCATCATATTCATATCTTTGAACGCGCTGAAAAACCCGGCATGGGCATTTATTCGCTGGATGTGAACAGCGGCGGAAAAAACCTGCGGGTAGATATTCCCCTGCGGGTTTTCACACCTGCTTATTACCCCCACCTGCTCAAACTTTATCAGCAAGCGGGGATCGACACCGAAATCACCAACCATGCCGCAGCTTTTGCCGATCAGCACAATCAGGTGTTTTTCCATTACGGCAATGCGCGGCTTGGCAAAAAAAATCTGAGTTACCCAAAACCCATTAACTGGCTGAAACAAAATCGCTGGTTACGCCTGTTCGAACACCGCCGCTTTTTTAATGTGCTGCACGGCACCGACCTGCACACCATTGCGCGCGATATGACATTTGCAGATTTTATTCTGCGTGAAAAACTCGACACCCCTTACCTGCGTAATATTCTGCTGCCAAGCATGGCCACCGTGTGCACCTGTGATTATGACGATGTGCTCAACTATCCGGCGGAAATTCTGCTGCGTTACCTGACCTGCGGTGTGATGGCAGACGGGGTAATGCGTGCAACAAAGGGTGTGGACGGCGTATTAAAAGCCCTGCTTGAACCCAGCATGGCTTTGCACACCCACGCCCGTATTCTGCGGGTCATACCGGCAGCCAACAAAGCCAGCATTGAATTTGAGGATGGCAGCCAGCGTGAATTTGACCGGGTGATTATCGCCACCCAGCCCCATCAAGCTGCCGCCCTACTGCCGGAATTACACCCCTGGCAACAGCCGCTGCGCAGTATTCCGATACGTGAATCCCGCATGCAGCTGCATAACGACAAACGCCTCTTACCCAAAGGCCGCACGCTTTCCCCGGTGAGTTATTTTTTACCGGCCAACGGGCAAAGGCCCGAGGCCAGCGTGGACCTCAGCAAAGCCATCGGCCAGTTCGCCGGTGCCGAACCTGTATTGCAGGTATGGAACCCCCTGCGCCCAGTTGCCAAAGAACACATCCTGGCTGACGTCACCTTTACGCGCCCCCTGGTGACCTGCCAAAGCCGTGAAGCCAGCAGCCGATTACGCAGCGCCCAGCACAAACAGGAGCGGGTTTTGCTGAGCGGCTCATACCTGTGTGATGGCATCCCCCTGCTCGATGGTGCCGTGGAGGCATCCCTTGCAGTGGCCCGCCTGCTCTGCAGCAGCCGTGCCTGGTGAGTTGATAGGCAATACCTATAGGAGCTATTTAAACAATTGCATTTGATAATAATTCTCAATCCGTAAACTGAGTCCATCAGCAACGGGAGAATTATCATGGCAAAGACCCTCAGCTTCGCAGCATTGCACTTCACAGTCGCCTTCAGTGTGGCCTACGCCCTCACCGGCAGTTTCCTGATCGGTGGCACCATGGCCTTACTGGAACCTGCCATCAATACACTGGTGTTCTACTTCCACGAGAAGGCCTGGCAAAAGCATTCAAAAACCCAGGAGAAACGCACACTTCATGTGTGTTTTTAGGCAACAATCAGCACTTTGTGTCTATGCTCTAAAAGCGGAGGACACATGCTGAAGAACGTCACCATCCCACTCAAACATCTGCTGATCACGGCCACCCTCGCCTACTGTGTGTTAATCGGCGGGGGCGCGGCTTACTACCGCTACGCCATCATTTTGCCAGCCCTGAGCCATGCGGACGGTGCCCTGCTGCAGGGTGATATTCAATCCTTTGCCGCCGCCCTGCGCAGTGAGATGTCACATCTGCGCCGTTTAGCCCAGGATTGGGCGATCTGGGATGATGCCTACGAATATGCCGCCAAGCCCAATCAGGCGTTTGTGGACAGCAATATGCCGGAAAGCACCCTTTCCAACGGACGTTTAGCCTGCATCGCCATCTTTGATAAAAATGCCCGCCTGATTCACGCGGTGGCCTACGATACCGGCGCCGAAAAAACCGTGCCGGCTTTCCATTACCTGAATGAAAAAACACTGCTGCAATTAACCTTCAACAGCAGCGACAGCCAATCGGGTTTTATCACCACACCAGCGGGCCCGGTGTTATTTGCACTCAGCAAAATTTATGATTCAAACAGCACTAAACCAAGCAACGGTTATATTCTGATGCTGCGTAAAATTGATTTTGAGTTGCTCGCCGAAATCAAACAAATCAACAATATTGATATTACCGACATTCCGAGAAAAAACTGGCACGCGCCTTTTCTCAGTGTGTTTGAAAATCCCCATACCAGTCATCTGGCAAATAAAGCGGCAAACCCTGATCGCTACCTGTTAAATAATCGCCAGGAACCCATAGCGGGTTTTCACTTCAGCAACCAACAACACCCGGCAGTTAACATCATAAATCAGAATTCCCTGATGGCTTTTCTGACATTTTTATCCATGCCGATTGTAATTGCATTAATCACCTACCGTTTGTTTTTGTACCCGGTCAATCTGATCATAAAAAATATTAAATCGGTAAATGTTAACGGTGAACTTAAAACCAGCAACCGGCGCTTTCTGATCCATGAATTGCAGGTTTACCAGGACGCCCGTAACGAGCTGATCCTTCAACAACAGCGGCATCAGCATCAGCTCAAACATGCATCCCTGACCGATGGTTTAACCGGCATTGCCAACCGCCGCGCGTTTGATATGGAAATGGATCATATCTGGCGCAGCACAGCCCGCGGCCAAAACAGCCTGAGCCTGTTGTTGTGTGATATCGATTATTTTAAACGTTTTAATGACAGCCTCGGGCATCAGGCGGGTGATGAAGCACTACAGGCGGTTGCTTTGGCTATCCGCAGCAGTTGCCGCCGCGCCACGGAATTTTGCGCCCGTTATGGTGGCGAAGAATTCGTTATTATTTTGCAAAATAGTACCGCTGACGAAGTTGTGCATTTCACCCAGCGCCTGCAATCAGCTATTGATGAACTGAGTATTTCCCATCCGAGCAGCACAGTTGACAATAAAGTCACCATCAGTATCGGTATTGCCCATATTGAAAGCACAGGGGAATGGATGGCGAAACGTAAAGCGGCTGATCTGCTTAAACTCGCTGATGAAGCCCTGTATAAAAGTAAAGCGGATGGCAGAAACCGGTATACCCTGCTCCCATTTCTGAATCACTGATCTGACAAATGAAACCCATGCGGTTATGATAGCGCTAGTGTTTTTATGTTAGCTTTTTATGTTATTTATTTCCGACCGTATTAGTCTTTCCGACACTGAAATTGATATGCAGGCCATCCGCGCCCAAGGTTCAGGCGGGCAAAATGTCAATAAAGTTTCTACGGCAATTCATCTGCGTTTTGATATACGCGCATCATCCCTGCCGGACTTTTATAAAGAAAGGTTGCTGGCTTTAAATGATTACCGTATTAGCAAAGATGGCGTAATCGTGATTAAAGCCCAGGAATATAACAGCCAGGAAATGAACCGCCAGGCAGCGCTTGCACGGCTTGCCAACCTGATTCGCGAAGCCGCCGTAGTACAAAAAGCCCGGCGCCCCACTAAACCAAGCCGCTCATCACAACAAAAACGTTTGCAGCAAAAAAACCAGCGCGGGCAAATTAAAGCCCTGCGCGGGCGGGTTGAATAAACCACGGGCAATAGAAAAAACCTAACGGGTAATTAATGTCTGCCCACTTTTGATCAGGGTTTGCGCATCCACTTTAGCCGGCACCAACAAGCCACGGGCACAGGCCGGGCGCTCATTGATGCGCTCTATCCAGGCCTGTAAATGCGATAAATCGCTGATATCAACACCACTCCAGTGGTGGGTTCTGGCCCAGCACCAGTTGGCAATATCGGCAATCGAAAATTCATCACACAAATAATCGCGGCCCTGCAAACGGGTATCGAGCACAGTTAACAGCCGTTTAGTTTCGTTTTGGTAACGCTCAATGGCCGGCTGAATCTTCTGCGGGAAATAACGGAAAAACACATTCGCCTGACCCATCATAGGCCCCACCCCGCCCATCTGAAACATTAACCACTGAATGACTTCATAACGTTTTTCCAGGGCCAGGGGCATTAACATGCCGCTCTTTTCTGCCAGATACATTAATATCGCACCGGACTCGAACAGAGTGAATTGATTGTCGGTATCTACAATCACCGGAATACGTCCATTAGGGTTTAAAGCCAGAAATTCAGGGGTTTTCTGCTCATTTGTAGCGAGATTAACCCCATGCACCTGATAACTCAGGCCCATTTCCTCAAGGGCGCATGAAATCTTATGCCCGTTAGGTGTAGGCGCGGTATATAACTCAATCATGTTTATGCCCTCGCCGACGGGCGCGCGTTGATCAGATCGTACCAGCGGCGCAGGTGGGTATATTCCTCATTCATTTTTAATTTAATCACCCGCGCAAAATCCACGGTCACAAATGCCGTGATATCCGCCACGCTGAAGGATTCCCCGGCAATATAGGTGCTGTTTGCCAGATGTTTATTGAGTAAATGCATAAATTTAGCGGCGCCGGTATAACACTCGTCACCCCATTCTTTAACAGGCTTCATGCGATCGGCAAAGTATCCTGTGCTGTGCTGAAAACACATACCCACCGCATTCATAAAATATAATTCGCAGCGCCGTTGCCACATTTCAATCACCGCTTGCTGCTGCGGGGTTTTGCCCATTAACGCAGGCTCAGGTTGCAGGGCTTCAAAATAACGGCAGATGGCCATGGACTCCGACAGATAACTGCCATCATCGAGTTCTAATACCGGCACCTTGGCGATCGGATTTTTCTCACGGAATTGCGGGCTGATATTTTCACCCTTGAGCAGATCAACCTGTACGTACTCCATCTCAATGCCTTTTTCGGCAAGGAACATACGTACACGGCGGGGATTAGGGGCGGTACTGGCTTCAAAAATGCGCATGTTATTATCCGTTTCTAACCAATCGGTCAGATAACACTATTTGTTTCTAACCTATCGGTCAAGAATCCTTTATACTCAACTTTCCAACGGCACAGATTGTTCTACCTATGGCACGCCCCTTAGCTTTTGACCCCGAAGAAAAACTGCAGCAAGCCATGAAACTGTTCTGGCAAAAAGGTTATGCCAATACCAGCATTACGGATATTACCGACACTTTGGGCATCAACCGTTTCAGCCTGTACAACACCTTTGGGGATAAAGATGCGTTATACAGCGCAGCGCTGGAGCATTATTTCCAAAAGGTTTTCCTGCCCCTGTTAGCTCCCCTTGAGGGTGAGTTAAACGGCCTGGCTGCGATTGATGCTTATCTGGAAAATTTTGCTGTGCGCCTGCAAACACCCTTTGCTGCCCACGGCTGCCTGATGCAGGAAAGCGCCATTGCGACCAATGGCCTAGATGAAAAAATCCGCCAGCAGGCCCTGCAAAATTTCATGAAATTACGCGACAAACTGCGGCAGCAGTTTCTGCTTGCGAAGAAAAAAGGGGAAATTAACGCAGAAGTGGATGACTGCCTGAATTTCACCCTGATGAATATTCAGGCGCTGATTATTACCCGCAAAATCGCCGGTAATAAACTCATGTTGCAGAATATGGCGTTTTTACGCCGTCAGATACAAAACTGGTGAACTCGCCTGGCGCAAACCTTGTTTAACGGTCGCTGGCTTTTTCCAGCAGGGCCAATAAACGGCGCGCCACCGCTTCATACATCATGGCTTCAGGGTTATCCCGTTGGGCACTCATGCTGTACAACAGGCGCTCCAGCTCTTCGCGGCTCATGTATTGAATGGTTACCGGATTTAACATCGTTTTTATCCTGGCTAAGTCTGTTGGCACAAAGGTGGCGTCAGCATATTTCAGCACTGTCTAAAAATACAGTACTATTTTTCACCCTTGCGAATCAGAAAATAAAAACACTGCCCGTCTTCCCACTGTTGCTCCAGGGCATGGCCGAGAAAACTGCAGAACTTGGCGATATCACGTTTGGTGGAAGGATCCGTGGCCGTCACCTTAAGCACTTCCCCCACGGCCATATCCCGCACCTTACTGTGCAGCATCATGACCGGCTCAGGGCACATTAAACCCGTGGCATCCAGTTCATGCTGAAATTCCATGTTGTACTCCTTCTTCAATACGCTGACGCAGGCCATATACACAGGCCACTACCGCTAAACCCAATACCAGGGTCACCACAAAATGCCCGCTGTAACCGAGCAGCAAAGCAGAAAAACCACTGACAGCCCCTGCCAACAAATTCGCAATAATCACCACACTGGCCTGAAAGCTGAAATCAAAACCGGCCTGATGGGGGCGACAATTATCCATCATCAGGGTAAACAGCGCCGCGGTTGCCATGCCACCGCTGAAATGTTCTGCCAGGCAAATAACCCATAATAAGGGGCTGTCCGGACTTTGCGTGACCAACGCATAGGCACCGATACACAGGGCCTGTAACAAAGCAAAAGACCACAGGGCATTAAAACGGCTTAAACGCAGCATTAAAAAACCACCCAGCAGGGCGCCACTTAAACCGGCAAACACACCCCAGGTGCCAAGCAGCCAGGCCATTTCAGCCTGTGTCATGCCACTATCAACTAACATAGGGCGTAACATGCTGGTACCAAACGCATCGGCGGTTTTATATACGATTAAAATTAATAACCATTGAATAATCGCGGGGCGTTTAAAAAAACCGCCGATGGATTCGCGGTAGGATACCGCCACCACGGGCTGCTCACGCACCATCAGCAACACAGGCAAACTGCTGAATAATAAAATGGCCGCCATGCACCACAGGGCAACTTGCCAACCCAATACCGGCAGCCAGCCAAGAATTAAACCACCACCCACAACCATGCCCACCCGGTAACCCGCCACCTGAATACCGTTAGCAATGCCGCGCCACTCGGGTTTCACCACTTCAACTGCTAAGGCATCGGTGGAAATATCCTGACTGGCAGCAAAAAAATTCATCAGCAATAACAAACCAAACAGCGCCAGCACTGACATTTGTAACCACTGGGCAATGGGTAACATGCTTAAAATCAGCAAGCCCGTCACCGCCGCGAGGTTAGCGAGTAAAATCCAGCCGCGCCGGTGAAAACCCGTTTTAAAACTGTAACGATCCAGAAATGGCGCCCATAAAAATTTTAACGCCCAGGGCAAGGCCAACAGGGATAACAAGCCAATTAAACGTAAATCCATACCCTGCTCACGCATTAATACCGGCATGGCCTGGGTGAAAAAACCAAACGGCAAACCCTGGGCGAAATACAGGGCGCTGAGCAGAATAAAAATATTAAAGCGGCTTAGATTTCCCATGTTCAGGCTTCTTTACGGGCGCAGATGGGGCACACCTGCAGGGCTAAATTGGCGCGCCAGCCTGAGTGCTGTAAGGCATGTAACAAAGCAGCAGAAACATCGGCATTTTCTTCACACACAAATTCCACCTGCATGGGGCTGCCACAGCTGTCGCAGCTCACCTGCGCGTTGCGGATTTGTACGGATTCAAATACCGGCACCTGCACTTTTGCCAGCCAGCTGTTTTCCGGCTGAATCTGCGCGGTAACCTCCAGCACGGTTCCGCTGAAACTCAGTTGTTTTGCACCTTTAAGGGGAAATAACAGGCTTTCGCCCACATAGGGGGTTTTGCCCTGGGCACTGACTTCCAGCAGCCCGGGCTGCAGGGTTTTAGCCCCCAGTAAACGGCAAATCTGCCCCTGCTCCATCAGGCTCAGGGTGCCGGCACTGGTCGGGCGATAAACAATGTGCGTTAACATAGGCTCAGGATTTGTTTCAGAGAGCTGCGCAGCATACAATCAGCGCCTATTTTCTCCAAATCATCTGCGGATAATTACCCGATGCGCGCAAGCCAGTATTTAATTGCCACCCTCAAAGAAACCCCAGCCGATGCCGTGGTTATCAGCCATCAACTGATGCTGCGTGCCGGTATGATCCGTAAACTGGCCTCGGGCCTGTATACCTGGCTGCCCATGGGCCTGCGCACCCTGCGCAAAGTGGAAACCATTATCCGCGAAGAAATGGATAAATCCGGCGCCCAGGAAGTATTAATGCCTGCCATTCAGCCCGCCGAACTCTGGCAGGAAACCGGCCGCTGGTTCCAGTACGGTGGTGAATTACTGCGCGTCAAAGACCGTCACGAGCGTGATTTCTGCGTTGGCCCAACCCACGAAGAAGTCATCACAGATCTGGCCCGTAACGAGCTGAACAGCTACAAACAGCTGCCCTGCAATTTTTACCAGATTCAAACCAAATTCCGTGATGAAACCCGCCCGCGTTTTGGTGTGATGCGCGCCCGTGAATTCATCATGAAAGATGCCTATTCCTTCCACGCTAACCAGGCTTCCCTGCAGGAAACCTACGACGTGATGTACGACACCTACAGCCGTATTTTTAACCGCCTTGGCCTGAACTTCCGCGCGGTACTGGCGGATACCGGTTCCATCGGTGGTGCCTCTTCCCATGAATTCCACGTACTGGCCGATTCCGGTGAAGACGATATCGCCTTCAGCTCCGAATCCAACTACGCCGCCAACGTGGAAATGGCCGAAGCCATCGCCCCGGCTAGCCCACGCCCGGCTGCCAGCGCGGCTATGGCGAAAGTTGCCACCCCAGCACAACACAGCATTGAAGAAGTGACTGCCTTCCTGAATGTGGCCGCCAGTCAGGTACTGAAAACCCTGATCGTCAACGGTGCCACTAAAGAAGCCCCGGTAGTTGCACTGTGCCTGCGTGGCGACCACGAATTAAACGACATCAAAGCCCAGAAACACCCGTTGATTGCTGACCCGCTGACCTTCGCCAGCGAAGCCGATGTGATCACCGCCACCGGCGCTAAACCTGGCTCCGTGGGCCCGGTTGGCCTGAACATTCCTGTGATTGTGGACCGCAGCGCCGCTGTGATGGCGGACTTCGTATGCGGCGCCAATGAAGATGGCCAGCACTTAAGCGGCGTAAACTGGGAACGTGATGCAAAATTCACCGAAACCGCCGACCTGCGCAACGTGGTGGAAGGTGACCCAAGCCCCTGTGGCAAAGGTACCCTGAGCATCAAACGCGGTATCGAAGTGGGCCACATCTTCCAGCTCGGCGATAAATACAGCGGCGCTTTAAACGCCAAAGTGCTGGATGAAAACGGCAAAGAAATCGTGATGACCATGGGCTGTTACGGCATCGGCGTAAGCCGTGTGGTGGCCGCGGCCATTGAGCAAAACTACGACGATCGCGGCATTATCTGGCCGGATGCCATTGCCCCGTTCAAAGTGGCGATTGTGCAGATCGACGCGCAGAAATCCGAAGAGGTTTCTAAAGTATCTGAAGCGCTTTACAACAGCCTGCGCGCCGCCGGTGTGGACGTACTGCTGGACGACCGCGACAAAAAGACCAGTCCGGGTGTAAAGTTTGCCGATATGGAACTCATGGGTATCCCCCACCGCGTGGTAATCAGCGCCCGTGGTCTGGAAAAAGGTATCACTGAGTACAAAGCCCGCCGTGCGGACAAAACCGAGGCAGTAGAAGTGAACGCAGCAGAACTGGAAACCTTCATCAAAGCCAAACTGGGTCTGTGATCATGCTCAGGTTATTTATCATACTCAGTCTGATATTTAGCCTGCCCGCCCACGCAGCACAGGAAGTAGACCCTGAGCTGCGTGATTACCTGCGCACAGAAATTGCCAACGCAGACAGCTTTGTTGATCGTTTTGATGCGGAAGTCTGGCTGGTCGATATGTCCAGCCGCCTCAAACGCTACATGAAAGACGACAAAACCCGCATCAGCTTCTTACGGAATGTGCACGCCGAAGCGACACGGGCTAATTTGCCCCCCGAGCTGGTCATCGCCCTGATTCAGGTCGAAAGTGCCTTCAAACAATTTGCCGTGAGCAATGTCGGTGCCCAGGGTTTTATGCAGGTCATGCCCTTCTGGAAAAAAGAAATCGGCCGCAGTGATGACAACCTTATGGCGATGCAAACCAACCTGCGTTATGGCTGCGCCATCCTCTCGTTTTATCTGAAAAAAGAAAAAGGCGACTGGATACGGGCCCTGGCCCGTTATAACGGCAGCCTCGGGCGCCTCAAATATCCGGAAAAAGTCCTAGTTGCCTGGGACAAACACTGGTACGTCAAAAATAGTTAAGGAACCTATGAATAACTCTGCACAGCGTCGCGCATGTGCTGCCAGTTGAGATTGGCAAGGCGGCGATTGCAGGAAATGACAGGTCCTTTTCAAAATCGCCAACGCAGCCAGATCAGCTGGCAGCCTGCGCCCAGAGGGGCTTTGCGGAACAAACCAGCTCGGTGTTGCAGCTTTTTGACGTAACCCGTTATGCCTGCACATCTGCGCCTTGATCTGATTTATTTCGCAAAGCCGACGCGGGCACCGAGTTATTCAGAGGTTCCTTAATACATCCGTGATTATTTCAGGGTTTCTTTAACTCAGGTTTGCCTTTCCCCCCCTTTGCGCTATGCCTAAAGGCAGCAAAGGAGAATCTTATGCCCACCATTTACGAACAAATCGGCGGTGAGCCCGCCATGAATGCCGCCGTTGATATCTTCTATAAAAAAGTGATTGCCGACCCGTTACTGGCACCTTTTTTTGATGGCATTGATCTCGAACGCCAGCGTCGCATGCAAAAAGCCTTTTTAAGCCAGGTATTAGGCGGCCCCCAGCAATACTCAGGCAAAGCCATGCGCGCCGCCCATAAACGCCAGGTGGAAGAAGGCATGGGCATAGAGCATTTCAACCATGTGGCCACCCACCTGCAAAACACCCTGCAGGAGCTCAACGTGCCCGGTGATCTGGTCAGTGAAATCATGACCACTGCCGCATCAACCAAGGATGATGTGCTCGGCCTGTAACCCCTCTGCCGCTGCGCCAGCACCTGGCGCAGCTTTTCTTCACAAAAAAACACCGATTAAAACCTCCCCGTGGCGTGAGCTGAACTACACTGATTCAGTGCCTTTTGCTGTTCCGGGAGAATGATAAAATGCTGGAAAAATTCCAAAACCTGCGCTTCACCACCATCGCTGAAAATACCCAGTGTGTAACGCCAGACCGGGGCCATAAACAGATTACCCTCGAAGACCCTGCCCTCGCCGTCATGACCGACCACCGCATTGAAAAAGTGCATACCTGCCCGCTGGACCGCAGCCTCGACAGGGCCCGTAAACAAATGGCCGAAGACCATACCAGCATACTGTTAATTACCAACGACAGTGACGAAGTACAGGGCATTATCACCGCCAGTGATATTGCCGGGGAAAAAGCCATCAATTACATGCGCGAAAAAGGCAAAAGCCGCGATGAACTCAAGGTGAAACACCTGATGACCCACCGGGAGCATCTGCCAGCCCTGCAGATGAAAGATGTACTGGAAGCCCGTGTCGGGGATGTATTACACACCCTCAACGATACCGGCTGCGGTTATGTACTGGTGATGTCGGAAAGTAAAGGTACAAACCAGATACGTGGTTTATTTTCAGCCCAGGACATTGCCCGTGAGCTGAAAATCTTTTTTGAACCAAGCCCCGGTGCGCGCACATTTGCGGAATTCACCAAGGCCCTGAGCACTAACTGGCCACATTAATCAGCTTATAAATGGGGATGTTGAGCAGGTCCTGATAATGGGCCTGCAATTGACCAAAGCGCCCGGCTAATTCCCCATACCAGGGCGCACCCTGCCAGGTCACTGACAGTTTATTCAACCCTTCCACTTCGAATAAAACCATCAGATTTGCCAGGGTTTCACGCTGCATATCTTTTAATAATAAATAGGCATCATCACCGTCTGTGGTAATCCACCCTGCGGTTTGTAACCGGCCTAAAACCGCTTCCCAGTGATCCGCATCACGCAGGCCTAATTGCTGGCTTAATTCCATACGGCTGAGTGGGCTACCATCAAATTGCGCCTGACTGATTAAACGTAATAATTCCAGGGCCCATTCGGCATCGTTGCCCTCTTTTGAAATATTCTGATCTTCATGCTGAAAACTAAGCGCCCGCACAAATTCTGCGCCCAACAAAACGATGCACCAGGCGATGTAAACCCACAGCAAAAACAGGGGCACCACAGCAAAAGCACCATAAACCAAACGGTAGGAAGGAAATGCCGTCACCTGCCACACAAAAAAATGTTTACCCGCTTCAAATAATGCCGCGGCCAGCAAACCGCCAAAAAACGCATGCCATTTATTAATTTTACAGTTCGGCACATAGGTATATAAAAAGGTCAGGCCCAGGCTGCTCAATACAAACGGCAACCAGGGCAAAATATGCTGTTTAATTTTCGAGCCATGGAAAGCGGCTGATGTATAACTGACTAATTCACTGCTTAATAAAAAACCTACGGTAATTACCAGAGGCCCTAAGCTGATCACACTCCAGTACACCAGAATGCGTGTCACACCATTGCGTTTTTTCGTCACACGCCATACCCGGTTAAAGGCATCTTCAATAGTGAGCATTAAGGTCAGGGCGGTAAACAGCAGAAATACACCACCAATCCAGGTCAGATTTTTTGCCTGATGGCTGAAAGACACCAGATAGGTTTTGATATTCATGCCCGTGGCCGGTGCAAAATGCTGAAAAATAAAATCCTGAATTTCTGCGGCAACCGCAGATGCCTGCGGGAAAGCTTTGAGCACGGTAAAACCCACCGTCATCATAGGTACTATGGCGAACAGCGTCATGAAGGTCAGGGATGCGGCATTTTTACGGTTGTCGTTTTTCTCAAACCGTTGCAATAAATACACGCAGAACCGGTAAATCGCTTTAATAACTGCCAACTCGCACCTCCTGAAAAATGCCCGTACAATAGCGTTTCGTCCGCACAAATCAATGGAAAATCCATGGCAATTGAAATATGGCACAATCCACGCTGCTCGAAATCCCGCGAAACCCTGCAGCTGCTTGAGCAACACAACGCCAGCGTACGCCTTTACCTGGAAGATGCACCCTCTGCCGAAGAAATCCGCAGCGTACTGAAAAAACTCGGCATTTCTGCACGGGATTTACTGCGCAGCGGCGAAGATGAATACAAAACCCTGAATCTGGCGGACAACTCCCTTACGGAAGACGATCTGATCAACGCCATGGTGCAGGCTCCGCGCCTGATCCAGCGCCCGATTGTTATCAAGGGTAATAAAGCCGCCATTGGCCGCCCCCCTGAATTGGTGCTGGAGATTCTGTGATGCCAACACCCTACGTACTGGTGTTGTATTACAGCCGCCATGGCGCGATTGCCAATATGGCGGAGCAAATGGCCGCCGGGGTCGAAAGTGCCGGCATTGAAGCCCGTTTGCGTTGTGTGCCCGATGTATCCGCCACCTGCGAAGCCAGCAGCCCACGGGTTCCGATCAGTGGGGCACCCTATTGCACGGAAGAAGATCTGCGCCACTGTTCAGGTTTATTGCTCGGCAGCCCGGCCTATTTTGGCAACATGGCATCACCGCTCAAACACTTTCTGGAAAGCACCAGCAACCTCTGGTTAACCGGCGCATTAGTGAACAAACCGGCGGCGGTATTTACCTCCGGCAGCAGCATGCACGGCGGCCAGGAAAGTTGTTTATTAACCATGATGCTGCCCCTGATTCACCACGGCATGGTGATCGCAGGCACGCCATATACCGAAGCCAGCCTGATGCATACCCGCACCGGTGGCACCCCCTATGGCGTCAGCCATTTTGCCGAACATAACAGCCCAGAGCTGAGCCAGGATGAAATAAACCTGTGCCGGGCCCAGGGTAAACGCATCGCTTTTTTGACCAAGAAACTCCATGAATAAACTGACTATCAGCTTACGTATTACCCAGCTCATTCTGTTGTTGCAGATTGCCCTGCTGGCATTCACCACACTCAATCGCCCGGATATGGATTTATCGGATATGGGGGTGTTAGGTGCAGGTATTTTTCTGAGCCTGTTTAAGACCCTGCCCTTTTTGATTTTATTACCCGGCGTGATGCGCGGTTCAGCCAAAACCATTTCCTGGCTGGCCTATGTGCTGATGCTGTTTTTTATCATCTGGGTACTGGCCGCATTTGGTAAAGAAGGCAGCCTGACCGGCAAAATCGGAACGTTTATAACCCTGCTGCAGTTTGTCAGCGCCTCTATGTATGTGCGCTGGGAAAAACGTCAGCCTAAAGCTGAGGCTTGAGGTCTGGCGTCTGGCGTCTGGCGTCTGGCGTCTGGAACAAAAACATAAAAGCCCCGAATGAGGTACTCATTCGGGGCTTTTTTGCGTCTGGCTTCCAGCTTCTAACTTAACTCAGTCCGGCCAGTCCTCGTCCCCTTCCGGGGCGATTTCCGTGGTCACAGGCTCGCCGCACACTTTGCACTTGCCCTCAATGTACACCACACCATCAAGCTCATATTCCTGGGGTTCCACCATACCAAGGTCGACCTGCATACAGTTGTTGCACCAGGTCATGGTCAGGAATTCCTGCTGTTCTTCCGGGTCACGGGCGGTAAAATCCCGTTCGATACGTTCTTGCTTTTGCACGTCAGCTTCTCTCCGTTACAATGCCGTCCAGTCTAAACATCTCGCCGCCTGAAAACCACCGCAGCGGCCACCTTTGTTCATCCGGTCAGGTTATTTATGGAATACCCACGTTTTTTAGTGCTTGAAGCAAACAGCTATGACGAAGATGGCTACCCCATTGCCGCCGCCTGGTCCTTAGGGGAAGGCACCCTGAAAAGCGTGTTAATCCGCCCCGAGGACGACTGGGATGAATGGGATGCCTCCAACGAGGACCGCCACAGCATCACCCGCGAACAGATTGAGCTGATGGGTGAATCCGTGCTCGATATCCTGCGGGAAATGACTGAAGACTTTGAAAAAGTGCCGGTTTACGTGGAAAGCACCTATCTAAGCGAAATCTGGTTAAACCGTATGTACGAGGCCTATGGCGCGGAATTACCGTTTGAAATTTATCCGGTAACCGATGCCTTCACAGGTTTTGATGAGCATGGTCTGGAGCAGGAATTACAGTTATTGGCCGATAATCTCTTCCTCGACCCGCGTATTCCTGAAGAAAAAGTGCGTTTATACCTGGAGCTGTTTCACCGGCTTACCAGTGCATCTCTTGTTTAACAAAGGGAATGGTGAGGCGGCGCTGCGCCTGCAGTGACGCCTTATCCAGCTGTTCCAGCACGGCGAATAACGCATGCATATCACGCGGGGCACGGTTTAACAGATAACGGGCCACCTCGTCGTTTAATTCCATGCCACGGTTAGCGGCCCGTAATTTCAAAGCCTGGATTTTGAAATCGTCATCCATGGCTTCGAGCTGGTAAACAAAACCCCATTTCAGGCGCGATAATAAATCCGGCAAAACAAAACCTACCTGGGCCGGCGGTGCATCCGCCGCAATCACCAGACGTTGCTCAGCAGCGCGCATGCGGTTAAATAAATGGAACAGGGCTTCTTCCCATTCGGCTTTACCCGCCAGCGCCTGGCAGTTATCGAGGCAAACTAAAGGCAAAGCTTCAAGGCTTTCAAACACCGCTGGGCTGTAATCCACCAGCTCATCCATCGGTAAATACACGCTGTTACCGCCATTTTCCTGCACACTGTGGCAGGCAGCCTGCAATAAATGACTGCAACCGGCACCGGCTTTACCCCACACATACAGGCTGGTATCACCCTGGCCTGCGGCCATGCGCTGCAACTGCGCGACAACCTCTGCGTTATCCCCAGCAAAAAAATTCGCAAAGGTCGCATCATCGCGCAGGGAAATCCCGAGGGGTAATTGTTCAAACACCGGCTCAGCCATTGTTCATTTTCCGTTTTTATAACCTGTTTTTTTACAGGCGGGCATCAACCAGACACCGTAATTGTTCACTTAAATCCGCTGCGCACAAGATTTCACCGTGGCTCGGAATCAGGATCCGGGGTTTATCTTCATCTAAACGCGCCAATACCCAGTTTTTAAAGGTGTGACGGTCATCGAGAATAAACCACTTCACCACCTGACTTATCTTTAAACCCGGCGCAGCATCCAGGCGCTTTTGTAAAAAGCGCGCAATGGGCTGGCGCGAATAACGGGCGTAATTCAAAAAACTATCGCAGGTTATCCAAAGCGCGCCCTGCTGCGGGCAGGTTTTGCATAACCACATATCACCGGCCCTGTGCCCCGGTGGCAATAAAATTTTATAACCCGCCGGCAAAGCGGGCTGCTCTTTTTCCAGGGCACGGATGCCACTGATGCCCTTGCCATTTAAACGGTCTATCGCTTTTGCGCTGGCATATAACACGGCCTGCGGAAATGCGGCCTGCCAGGCCTTCACCCCAAGGTAATGAAAACCATTGGGCATGATAATACTGATTTTCATCTGCGGGCCGCGCCATGCTTCAGGCCAGTCCGCCAGCAGAGCTTCCCCCGGACTGATGATAACCAGCTCATGTTCCGTCACCTGCAAGGCCACCGAACTGGAAACAAAATTCGGCACTATGTACTGGCCGTAACGTATCTCGGCATGCCCGGCCACAGTCTGCCAACGGTTTTTTTGCATGACGTAACGCCCTTATTGCGCTCAGCGAAACCGAACACCCGTTTCAGGGCGCGCAGTATAGGGAAGTTGATGCTAAGGCATCAAGCATCTGCATCCCGGTAAAACTCATGTACGTGACGCAGTAACACCATAATCACCGCCGCCACGGGCAACGCCAGCAGCAGCCCGACAAAACCAAATAACTGGCCACCGGCCATAATCGCAAAAATCACCGCCACCGGATGCAGGCCGATTTTATCGCCCACCAGTAAGGGGGTCAGCACAGTACCTTCCAGCAACTGCCCCACCACAAACACAGCGCCCAGTGCTAACAAATGCCAGTCAAAACCAAACTGCATAACACCGGCAATGCCCGCAGCGGCAAGACCTACCACAATCCCAAGATAGGGCACTATGCTCGCAAGGCCGGCGAGCAGGCCGACCAATAAACCCAGCTTCAAACCCACCAGACTAAGGCCCAGGGCATATACACAGCCCAGCACCAGCATCACCCATAACTGCCCGCGTAAAAAAGCACCGACAACTTCATCGGACTCACGCATAAAACGCCCCACTGTACCCTGGTAGCGCACAGGTAGGAGGCGATAAATTTTGGCGGTTAATACATCCCAATCCCGCAGCAGGTAAAAACTCACCACGGGCACCAGTGCCATATTCGCCAGTAAGGCCAATAAACCACCCACGGAACGGGTCGCGTTCTGCAATAACAGGGTCAGTGCGCCCTGCACCGAAGCCCAATCGCCCATCAGGGCCTGACGTAAATTTGCAAACTGTAATAACTGCGGGTCTATGCCCAACTGCGCCGCCACCCAGGGGCCGGCCACGGATTCCAGCCAATCGAGCATCGCCGGCGCATGGCTGTAAGCCACCTTAATCTGGTGCAATAACAGGGGCAGCAGCAATAACAACAGGATGATGAATAACAGGGTCAACACAGTGAAACACAGGGTCACCGCAGCGCTGCGGGACAGGCCAAGGCGCTCTAAACGATCGGCAATAGGATCACCCAGATAGGCCAATAAAATGCCCAATAAAAAGGGAGGCAGAATAGGCTTTAACAACAGGATTAACACAACCACCGCCAGCAGCAGGCCGGCAATGATCCAGAAACGGTTATTTTTCAGCATGCCGGTACTTCCGCCACCAGAACCACACATAATGCAGGCCGCTGATCAGGGTCATTACCCCGGCAATCATCACCAGCCCATGCATCGCGAACCTCGGCAATATGTGGTACGCCGCATTCATCAGCATGGCAACCACCGCCAGTAATTGGGTAAAGGTGCTGATTTTGCCCCAGATGCTTGGCTGCACCTGAAAAGGCCCGCGCAGCATGCGGTAAATCAGGGCGCCACCGCTGAGAATCGCATCACGGGCAATAATCAGCGCAAATAACCACAGGGGCATAATGCCATTCCAGACCAGCATCAGGGCCGTGCAGCCCATCAGCAGTTTATCTGCCATGGGGTCTAAAATTGCACCAAGGGAGGAATGCCAGCCAAAACGTCTGGCGAGATAACCATCTAAACCATCACTCAGGCCCGCCAGGGCAAATAACACCAGGGCCTGATGGTACAGATGCTGGTGTAACAACCACACCAACGGGACTACAGCTGCAATACGCAGCAGAGTCAGAAAATTGGGGATATGACGCAGACCCCTTAAGGCTTCCATGTGTAGTGTTGTGTTCCTTGTTCGTCCGTGGAAACAAAACTCAATTTTTTATCCAGTTTCAGTGTCTGGGCAAATTGCTCTGTGCCGGCAGCTAACTGAACATACACAGTTATACGGTCCTGGTCGACCCTGCGGACTTCATAACGTTTCACGATCGCCAGACCGTCTAAATAACGGGTAAAACGGCCATAATTCTCAAGGCTGTTAACACCGGCCACTTCCAGCACGGCACCGCTGCTTGCACCGGCTCCGCTTTTAATCGAAAAACTGGCTGCGAGGGTGCCTGCGGCAAGATCGGTTGCCATGGCCATGGCATCGCTCAAAGGCAATGCCTCAAATGACACTACCTGCTCCTGCCCCTGGAAAATTAACTTCCAGTGGCCCGAAAAACGTTTATCCGCCGTGGGGTAAATACGTCCGGCAAGGATTGCATCCGGGCTGTAACGCTCAGAGCCTTTGCTAATAACATCACTGAACAGCCCCCACAGGTTTTCCAACGGCAGGGCCTGCTGATCATCCAGATCCATGATCGGGAACAACAGCGGCACACCACGTTCCTGGGCAGAGTTTTTCAGGGCGGTCAGGGCCGGATCCTGGCTCTGGTTAGAAAACACCACGCGGCGCCCCTGCCCCATATCACTGGCCAGCCACACCAGCACAGTCGGGCGGTTTTCGCCCCACAGGGGAATGCCCGCTTCTTTCAGAATGCGGCTTATCGCTGTGGGTTCAAAACTCAAATTAAGCCAACGGGTAGAAGAAGAAATTTCCGGGGTCCACTCATCACGTCCCAGGGTGGCATATCCAAACTGACTCACATAAACATCCGCCTTTGCCAGGGCTGTCAGCACACGGGGGTTCTGCAGGGTGGCACGCTGCCCGCTGACCTTCACCAGTACCTGTTGCAGGCCCTGTTGGGCGGCATCGCTGCGGGCGGCAGCGGACTGATCCGGCACAAGCAAACGCGCTTCATATAAACCATCAACTTTCTGAGCATAAACGGGAGCAACAAGGCCCAGCAGAGCAAAACCAAGGGCCAGAAAACGCAACATAGGGGCAACCATCCTGAAAGTGAGGGGCGTATTTTGACAAAACTGAAAAAAAATACACGCTAAATGCATTCACTGTGCGATGAAATTGTCCTTATTTTGCGATAAATGATAGAATCCGCCGCCGTTTAACCTACGAGTAATTAAGGTCATGACTGAAAAGAGCCCATCCCTGAGCTATAAAGACGCTGGTGTAGATATCGACGCAGGCGAAGCACTGGTTGATCGCATCAAGAGTGTTGTTAAGCGTACCAAGCGTCCGGAAGTGATGGGTGGATTGGGCGGCTTCGGCGCCCTGTGCAGCCTGCCAACCAAATATAAAGAGCCTATTCTGGTTTCCGGCACCGACGGTGTGGGCACCAAACTGCGTCTCGCCATGGATTTACAACGCCACGATCACATCGGTATCGATCTGGTGGCCATGTGTGTGAACGACCTCGTAGTGTGCGGTGCAGAACCCCTTTTCTTCCTGGATTATTACGCCACCGGCAAACTCAATGTCGATGTAGCGGAAAAAGTGATCACCGGTATCGGCAACGGCTGTGAGCAGTCCGGCTGCGCCCTGGTAGGCGGTGAAACCGCTGAAATGCCGGGCATGTACCACGGTGACGATTACGACCTCGCCGGTTTCTGCGTGGGCGTGGTTGAAAAAAGCAAAATCATTGAAGGCAACAACGTGCAGATCGGCGATACCGTCATCGGTGTTGCATCTTCCGGCCCGCACTCCAACGGTTACTCCCTGATCCGTAAAATTCTGGAAGTGGCCAAGGCCGACCTGAATGAAATGGTGGGTGACAAAACCCTGGCCGACGCCCTGATGGCACCGACCAAAATCTACGTAAAATCCATCCTGGCCACTATCGAACAGGTTGAACTGAAAGCCATCGCCCACATCACCGGCGGCGGTTTATACGAAAACATCCCGCGTGTACTGCCTGACAACGCCCGTGTTGTGATCGACGGCAACAGCTGGCAGCGTCCTGCCGTATTTGACTGGCTGCAGGCCAAAGGCAACGTTGACTGGCACGAAATGCACCGCACCTTTAACTGTGGTTTAGGTATGGTGATCGTGGTTGCTCCGTCTGTAGCCGCCAAAGCCGTTGAACTGCTCAACAGCTATGGTGAAAAAGCCAGCGTGATTGGCCAGATCACCGAACTGCAGGCCGGCCAGGCCCAGGTAGTTGTTACCGGCATCGACGAGGTTTAAGCATGATTGCGGAGCAACCTGAGCGTCCGCGTATCGTCATCCTCATCTCCGGCAGTGGCAGCAACATGCAAGCCATTGCCGAAGCCTGTGCCCGTGACGAAATCGACGCTGAAATCTGCGCAGTCATCAGCAACAAAGACGGCGTGCTCGGTTTAGAGCGCGCCCAACAGGCGGGTATTCGCACCCAGGTACTGGACCACAAACAGTACCCCAGCCGCGAAGCCTTTGATGTTGCCATGATCCGCGCCATCGACGAATACGCCCCCGACGCCGTCGTATTAGCCGGTTTTATGCGTATTCTTACCCCGGATTTTGTACGCCACTATGAAGGCCGCCTGATCAACATCCACCCTTCCCTGCTGCCCAACTATAAAGGGCTGCATACCCATCAGCGGGTGCTGGAAGCCGGCGATAAACAACACGGTGTCACCGTGCACTTTGTCACCGAAGGTCTGGATGACGGCCCGAATATTATTCAGGCCGTTGTACCGGTTCTGGCCGGTGATGATGAAGACAGCCTGCGTGTGCGTGTGCAACAACAGGAACACATCATTTACCCCATCGCCCTGAAATGGCTGCTTGAAGGCCGTCTCAAAATGCAGGGTAACAAAGCCAGCTTTGATGGCCAGCCATTGCCCGCCAGCGGCGTGCAACTGGTCAGCGAGTAAAAGCCTTCGTATACTGCTCCCAGCAAACGGGAGCAGACCTTTGATTCGATTCATCTTTTGTATTTTTTTCAGCAGCCTGAGCATGCTCAGCCATGCCCTCAATCTGCCGGCTTATACAGCGTATTATCAGGCAGAATGGCGCGGCGGCTGGATCCCTGTCACCGTAGGTGCCATCCGTAATTTCAGCCCCGTGGATAACGGCATCTGGTCCCTGAGTTTTAAAGCGGAATCCGTTGTGGTGGATTTAAACGAAAGCTCAGATTTAACCGTAAAAGACGGTGTGCTCTACCCGCAGTTTTATCACTACAAAACTAAGGGCATGTTTGAAAATACTAAACTCGAACGCCGCTTTGAGTGGGATACCAAAAGAATTTTTGACCTCACCCAAAATGAATACACAGAGATAGAACTGCAGCCGCGTATTCAGGACAACATCAGTTATCAGGAACAACTGCGTTTTGACCTTGCCAACAATGTGGAAGATTTGACCTACTCAGTTGTGCACCGCAATAAAATCAAAAACTATGTTTTTTACCGCGCAGGGGAAGGCAAATTAAAAACGCCTAATGGTGAAATCAAAACCATTGAAGTGCACCAACTCATCAACGAAGACAACAATATCGAAAGCAAAATGTGGTTTGCAGTGGATTATGACTTTGTGCTGGTGCGCCTCTGGCAAAAACGCAAAAACGGGGACGAGCAAGAATTAACCCTTGAACGTTATGAGTCGCGGGATAAAAAACTCAACGCCTATCAAAAAATTAAAAATAAATAAAACGCCCTGAATCAGGCATAAAAAAAGACCGCTATGCGGTCTTTTTTCTTAACAGCGGATTTAATCGCTGGCGATACGGCTGGATGTCGGCCCGGTCTGATTTTTATATTTGGCATTGGTGCGGCTGCGGTATGGATTTTTCGCAGGGCTGGACAGGGTTTCAAACGACAACGCACAAATAAACATGCCGGGGCGCAGCGCCAGGGGCAATTTACCGTTGTTATAAAATTCCAGCACCACCTGGCCACCCCAGCCCGGATCAATACGCCCGGCGGTCACGTGTACCATTAAACCTAAACGGGCCAATGAGCTGCGCCCGTCTAACCAACCCACTAAATCATCGGGGATTTCCACACTTTCCAGGGTAGAACCCAGCACTAACTCACCGGGGTGAATAAACAGGGAATCATCCCCTTCAATCACAATTTCTTTACTCATCACCCGGTCGATATTGCGGTTCAGCTGTTCTTTATCACCGGATAAATCCAGATAAGAAACCGAATTATTGCTGAATACGCGGAAGCTGTTGGCCAGGCGCAAATCCACGCTGATGCCGGAAATAGAGTCGGCCTGCGGTGCAGGCGTGATCACAATACGCCCTTCGGCCAATTGTGCTTCGATATCACGATCACTCAAACGCATGTGCTTTATGCCCAAACTGGTTAAACTGCCGCGATTCTAACAGAAGATGCGGCAAAGGTATTGATGTGACGCCACTTGAGATCAGCAACCTCGAACAGCAGGCCAAATTGGCCCACTGCCGCTGGCTGGTGCATCTGGCAATACCCGCCTGCGAGCGCTTAACAACAATTGAAGGGTTACAGGCTGCCAATACCCTGCTGGTGGGGCCCCAGGGGAAAAACCCACTCAAACCCGAACAATTACTCGGTGCGGAATACGACAGAATCATTTTTGATGCCAGCCACGGCCTCTACCCAGATGCCCTGTGTGCAGCGGCGGGCAGCCTGCGCGCCGGTGGATTATTTTTCCTGATAACCCCACCCGCTGCAGAGTGGCCCTATCACCCCGATGTATTCAGCAGCCAACGTTGCCCTGCGGGTTATACCAACCAAGGTTCACCCCACACCATTCAACGCTTGTTAAATGCCATTAGTCAGCAAACCTGGCCTGCACCCTGTAATACGGAAAATCCGCCCGAAGCGGTAATGAATGCCGGCCAGCAAAGTATTTTTATGCACTGGCAAAACCAGCTCAAACAAATCCACAGCTGCCAAGTATTAAGCGCCGACCGCGGGCGTGGCAAAAGTTATTTATTGGCCCGCTGGGCCGAATATTTAAATCAACAAAAAATCCGTTTTGCCATCACAGGCCCAAATAAACACGCCCTTGCACAATTAACCGCAGCCCTTGGTGAATACGGGCAATATGTGGCACCCGAGCAGGTAAGCCGTTTAAGCCAGGAAATACATTTAATAGTCGATGAAGGGGCCAGCTTGCCTGTTCCGCTATTACAAAGCTGGGCGCAGCATTTTAACCACAGTATTTTCAGCAGCACCCGCCACGGTTATGAAGGCACAGGCAAAGGCTTTGAAATCCGTTTTATGGGCTTTTTAAAGCAGCATCTACCCCACTGGCAGCATCAGCAATTAGATTTACCTGTGCGTTATTGTGCGGCAGACCCCCTGGAAAAACTGTTTTACCAGAGTTTTATGTTAGATGCGGAATTAAGCCCTTTGCCCGCTCCACTGAACAGCGCTGCTATTATTTGCCAGAAATTAAATCCGGCAAACGATGCAACACAATTACAGGCCCTGTTCGCCCTGTTAATTAACGCCCATTACCAGAGTAAACCCTCGGATTTACGCGACATACTCGACAGCCCCAACCTGCACAGCTTTGTGTTAGCGCAAAACGGACAAATGCTCGCCGCATGCCTTGCCGCCGAAGAAGGCCCCCTGCCCGCGGCATTACACCACGCCATAATGCAAGGCGAGCGCCGCCCCAACGGGCATTTAATTCCCCAGAGCCTGGCGTTTTATAACGGGTTTGATTTTGCCTTATCCGCACGCTGCCTGCGTATTGTGCGTATTGCCACCCGCCCTGAATTACAACAACAGGGCCTGGCCTCACAGTTATTAAACGGTGTGGAAAATTGGGCAAAACAGCAGGGTTATGCGTTTAGCGGTTCAAGTTTTGCCGCCACGCAGGATGTGCTCACCTTCTGGCAAAAAAATGCTTACCAAGTGTGCCGTATGGGCGAGCAAACCGACCATATCAGCGCGAGCGTTTCCGCCTTGGTATTAAAGGGCTTGAATAAACAAGCTGAACAGCATTGCACGCAAGCCGCCGATTATTGGCAATGGTTGCAAACCCAACATGCACAACCCCTGGCGTTTAATGCTCTGCCGGAGAATGCCAAACAACTCTTAAAAGATTTCAGCTATGCCCAGGGCAGTTACAGCGGCGTAAAACCTTTATTGGCCAAATTAGCGACGCCGGATAACTGCACCGAACAACAAACACAGTTATTGCTGGCGGCCAGTGCCCGCGAGGTGGATTTAAGCACCCTAGCCAGCCAATTTAATTTATCCGGTAAAAAGGCTGTGGTACCGGCGTTAAGGGAAATATGCCGCTTGTATTTCGCGGCGGATATTTAAATTTTACGCGATAGTGCCGTTATTCATTCGCTACATGCTGAATTACTAAAAGCTCATCACTCCATATAACCCAGCTTATGCAGCTGTTTATCCAGCAGCGGTTTGTTATAACCGTGTATCACTTGATCCCCCGCCACAATCAGCGGCACACCAGAACCTCGCAGGGCTGTATAACCGATAAAACCTTGCACACTACCGAGCACCACACGGTTTTCATAGGGAATATGCAGCGCATTTAAATCCCGCTCCAGTTTTTTGCAATAACCACAATCCGGCGAGGAATACACAATAATCTCGCGGGCATCCGCAGCGGGCTGATAAAAATACGGCAAACTTAACCAAACAGCGGCGATGCCAGCCCACATAACCGCTTCTTTAAGCCAGTAACGGGTGCGCAATTGCGCAGGTTTGGGGCCGGTAAAGTTTTTGCCGGCGAGAAATTCCTGCAGGGTTGTTTTAAATAATTCAGGCACTTCCGCAAAAGGCCCATGGCCGCCGGGTAATAGTTTAAATTGTGCGTGGGGCAAACTGGCCATGGCATTGATGCCATCGGCACGCACCCGGCTAAACGGGTCCTTTTTACCCATTACCAGCAGCACCTTGCAGTGAATTTCCTGTAAATGGCCGGTTAAATAATGATTGCGCCCGGTAAATAATGACCATAATTGCCGATAAAGGGCTTTACGTTGCGGGTGCTGATCCACCGCGGCGGCGCGCATTTTCATGGCAGAACTGTATACGGTGGATTTTTTTAAATATTGTCTGGCACTGCCCTGCGCGGATATACCCCATGGGCGCGACATCATGCGATAAAACAAACGCAGCGACATACGGTTTGCACTGAAACCTGCCGGGCTTAGCAATATTAACTGCGACACCCGCAGGGGATTTAAACGGGCAAAATCACAGGCCATATAGGCGCCCAATGCGTGGCCACACAAAATAACACGCTGCAAACCCAACGCATCCAGAAAATCCGTCAGGGTTTCACGCAAAAAGGTGAAATCCACCTGTTCAACCGGGCGATTTAAAGGCGATTGGCCGTAACCCGGCCAATCCAACGCAATACAGCGATAATTTTCAGCCAGCTGTGGCATCAGGTGGGCAAAATCTTCACTGTCACCGGGATTAGCATGCAGAAAAACCAGCGCTGTGCCCTGGCCGCACTCACGGTACGCCAGTGGACCACTGGCGCTTTGAATGATTTTAACGTCCATGTTTTTTCTCTGTTACAACGCAGAATTAATCATCGGAAATTTCAATTTCAGGCACTGCCTGCACTAACGGGCCACGGCTTAATTTAGCCGCCATGCGCCGTGCAGTATTGCGGTATAACATGGCCACTTCACTGGTTGGGTCTGCGGCAACCACAGGTAAACCGGCATCGGCCTGTTCGCGGATATATTTGGATAAGGGCAGGCTGCCGAGCAATTCGGTATTAAATTCCGCAGCAATACGATCACCGCCCCCTTCACCAAAAATATGTTCCGCATGGCCACAGTTACCACAAATGTGGATGGCCATATTTTCGATCACACCCAATACTGGGATATTCACTTTGCGGAACATCTCGATGCCTTTTTTGGCATCCAGCAGGGCAACGTCCTGGGGCGTGGTCACCACCACGGCGGCGGATACCGGCACTTTCTGGCTGAGGGTTAACTGAATATCACCGGTTCCCGGTGGCATATCGATGATGAGGTAATCCAGGTTATCCCATTTGGTTTGGGTGATGATCTGCAACAGCGCGCCACTGACCATAGGGCCGCGCCACACCATAGGGGTGTTTTCATTCACCAGATAGGCCATGGACATGCTTTGCAGGCCTAAGGCTTCCACGGGTTTGAAGAACTTGTCTTCGATGGTGTCCGGGCGGGTGCCTTCGGCCACCCCCAGCATCAGGCCTTGGCTCGGGCCGTAGATATCCGCATCCAGAATACCAACCCGCGCACCGTCCTCTTTAAGGGCCATGGCCAGGTTCACGGCCACGGTGGACTTACCCACCCCGCCCTTGCCGGAGGATACGGCAATAATGTTTTTCACATTGGCGATGCTCGGCAGGTTGTCATGGGCCTTATGGGGCGCCACTGCCCAGCTGACATTCACCTTGGCACTGGCCACACCATCGACGTTTTCCAGGGCCACGGCCAGCATCTCGGCTATGCCACCCTTGAGGTATTCACTGGGGTACGCCAGCTGGATATCCAGCACCACATCCGCGCCATTCACGGCCAGATCAGACACTGCACCGGCGCTGAAAAGGTCACTGTTGAGGTAAGGGTCGGTATAAGCCCGCACCGCGTTTTCCAGGGCCTGACGATCAATTTGGGACATCTTAAACACCCATATCCGAGTAAAGTGGTGGGGATTATAGGGAAGCGGGCCTGACTTTTCGAGAATGGCCGTGCACTGTCGGTAAAAATTACCCAGTGCCAGGGAACCTCTGAGTAACTCGGTGCCCGCGTCGGCTTTGCGAAACAAAGCAGATCCAGGCGCAGATTTGCAGGCATAACGGGTTACGTCAAAAAGCTGCAACGCCGAGCTGGTTTGTTTCGCAAAGCCCCAAAGGGCGCAGGCTGCCAGTCGATCTGGCTTCGTTGGCGATCTTGTAAAGGACTTGTCATTTCCTGCAATCGCCGCCTTGCCAATCTCAACAGGCAGCACATGCGCGACGCTGTGCAGAGTTATTCAAAAGTTCCCTAGTCATTGGGGCCTGTAAAAACGTCAGCGAGGCCGGCGGAACAAGGCTAAAACCGGCGAAAAAGCGCAGTTGACTGTTGCTCAATAAGCATTTTGAGCAGGTTTTTAACGCAGTTCCGGCAACGCAGGTAGTTTTTACATGGCGCCAATCAGGGTATATTAGCGCCCCTCTTGATAGTCAGCGGACCCAGCATCCATGCGTAAAATACTTGTTACCAGCGCCCTTCCCTACGCTAACGGCCCCATCCACCTCGGCCACATGCTGGAATACATTCAAACTGACATCTGGGTACGTTTTCAGAAGGCCATGGGCAACCAGTGCACCTACGTGTGTGCGGACGACGCCCACGGCACTGCCATTATGCTCCGCGCCGAAAAAGAAGGCCTGACCCCGGAAGCCCAGATCGCCAAAGTGCAGGCTGAGCACGAAGCCGACTTCGCCGAATTTTTAGTGAATTTCGATAATTTCGGTTCCACCCACAGCGAAGAAAACCGCGAATTATCCGCACTGATTTACAACCGTTTAAAAGCCAATGGCCACATTAACGTGCGTGGCATCAAACAATTATTCGACCCGGAAAAACAAATGTTCCTGGCCGACCGTTATGTCAAAGGCAACTGCCCGAAATGTAACGCCGAAGATCAATACGGCGATAACTGCGAAAGCTGCGGTGCTACCTACAACGCCTCTGAATTAAAAAATCCCCGTTCGGTTTTATCCGGTGCGGCACCGGTGGAAAAAGAATCCGATCACTACTTCTTTAAACTGCCTGAATTCCAGCAATTCTTAAAAGACTGGACCCGCAGTGGCACCCTGCAAACGGAAGTGGCGAATAAACTCGCCGAGTGGCTGGAAAACGGTTTACAGGAATGGGACATCAGCCGTGATGCACCCTATTTTGGTTTTGAAATTCCCGATGCACCGGGCAAATATTTCTACGTGTGGTTAGATGCGCCGATTGGTTACATGGCGAGCTTTAAACAACTGTGTAACCGCACCGGTATGGATTTTGACGAATACTGGGGTAAAAACAGCACCGCTGAGGTTTACCATTTTATCGGCAAAGACATTATTAACTTCCACGCCCTGTTCTGGCCTTCGATGTTAAGCAGCGCCCAGTTCCGTACCCCAAGCGCAGTATGGGCCCATGGTTATGTCACGGTAAACGGCGCCAAAATGTCCAAATCCCGTGGCACCTTTATTAAAGCGCGCACCTATTTAAATAATTTAACCCCTGAATACCTGCGTTATTATTACGCCGCCAAACTCACCGATAAAGTCGATGATTTTGATTTAAACCTCGAAGACTTTGTTTCACGGGTTAACGCGGATTTAGTCGGCAAGGTGATTAACATCGCCAGCCGCTGCGCCGGTTTTGTGAAAAAATCCGGTGGCAAACTCGCCGCTGAATTAAGCAACCAGGCCCTGCTTGAGCAATTTATTGCCAAAGGCGATGAAATTGCCGGCCTGTATGAAAAACGCGAATTTGGTAAAGCCATCCGCGAAATTATCGCCCTGGCCGATGCCGCCAATGAATATATTCACGCCAAAGAGCCGTGGGCCCTGGCCAAACAGGAAGGCAAAGCCGCCGAAGTGCTGGATATTTGCTCCCTGGGCATTAACCTGTTCCGCCAGTTAATGGTGTACCTGGCTCCTGTGCTACCGGACATGACAGAAAAAGCCCGTCAATTCCTCAATATTGACGATTTAAGCTGGGCAAGCCGCAGCCAGGTATTACTCGGCCACGCGCTCAATGATTTTGTGCCGTTAATGGGCCGTATCGAAAAAGAAAAAGTCGATGCCATTGTTGCCCAGGAACTGGCCGATGCCGCCAAAGAAGCCGCAGCGGCCCCGGCACCTGCCGCGAAAATCGAACCTATTGCCGCGGAAATCGAATTTGATGATTTTGCCAAGGTCGATTTACGCATCGCCAAAATCGTGAAAGCCGAACACGTGGAAGGCGCCGGTAAATTACTGCGTTTAACCCTGGATATCGGCGAAGGCAAAACCCGTAACGTGTTTTCCGGTATTAAAGCGGCTTACAGCCCTGAAGAACTCACCGGCAAACTCACCGTGATGGTAGCCAACTTAAAACCACGCAAAATGAAGTTTGGTATGTCCGAAGGCATGGTATTAGCCGCCGGCCCGGGTGGTGACGAGCTGTGGATTCTCGAACCCCACGAAGGTGCCAAACCCGGCATGCGTGTGATGTAACAAATAAAACGCAGCGCCCATCAAGCGCTGCGTTTTTGCATTTATGCAGTATTGAATGTGGCATTTCCTATAGCGTTTTTTCTCCGGTACCACCATGTTAAAAAAACATCAGCTCGAATTATTAAGCCCCGCCCGTGATGTCAGCATCGCTAAAGAAGCGATTCTGCACGGCGCTGATGCGGTTTACATTGGTGGCCCGAGTTTTGGTGCACGGCATAATGCCGCTAACTCAGTGGCGGACATTGCTGGTTTAGTGGAATTTGCGCGTTTATTCCACGCCAAGGTATTTGTTACCTTAAATACTATTTTGCACGATGATGAAGTGGAGCCTGCGCGCCAACTGATTCACGAACTCTATAACGCCGGTGTGGATGCCTTAATTGTGCAGGACATGGGCGTGTTAGAAATGGATATTCCGCCCATTGAATTACACGCCTCCACCCAGTGTGATATCCGCCGTCTGGAAAAAGCCCAATTTTTATCCCGAGCAGGGTTTTCGCAAATCGTACTGGCACGGGAATTAAATCTGCAGGAAATTAAAACCATCGCCGACAGCGTGGATGCCGCAGTGGAATTTTTTATCCACGGCGCCTTATGCGTGGCATTTTCCGGGCAGTGTAATATTTCCCACGCGCAAACAGGGCGCAGCGCTAACCGCGGGGATTGCTCCCAGGCCTGCCGCCTGCCCTACACCTTAAAAGATGAAAGCGGCGGTGTGGTGGCCTATGAAAAACACCTGCTGTCGATGAAAGACAATAACCAGAGCGCCAATTTACGTGATCTGGTCAATGCCGGTGTGCGTTCCTTCAAAATTGAAGGCCGTTATAAAGATGTGAGTTATGTTAAAAACATCACCGCCCATTACCGCAAATTACTCGATGAAATTCTCAACGAGCGCCCGGATTTAGCCCGCGCTTCAAGCGGTTATACCGAACACTTTTTTGCCCCCAACCCGGATAAAACCTTCCACCGCGGCAGCACGGATTATTTCGTGAATGCGCGTAAAATCGACATAGGTGCATTTGATTCACCCAAATTCGTCGGCCTGCCGGTGGGTGAATTAATTGGCGTGGGCAAACAGGAACTCACCGTACAAACCGATACGCCCCTCACCAACGGTGATGGCCTCAACGTGCTGGTTAAACGCGAAGTTGTTGGCTGGCGTGTGAATACCGTGCAGCCCCTGTGCGATTTTGAAATTGAAGATGAAAACGGCCACAGCAAACACGTGTGGCAATACAAGGTCACCCCGAATGAAATGCCGGCGGATTTAAATAAATTACGCTTGCCCACCACACTCAACCGCAACCTCGACCACAACTGGCAGCAGGCCCTGTTAAAAACCTCCGCCGAGCGCCGCGTATTAGTGAATTGGCAGCTTAACAGCCAGCAGGACGCCCTCACCGCGATTGTCACCAGTGAAGAAGGTATCAGCGTCAGTGCAACTTTAAACGGCCCGTTTGAAGCGGCCAAAAACAGCGAAAAAGCCCTGCAACAATTACAGGAAACCTTCGCCCAGTTGGGTAATACCCTGTACCACGCCGAAGAAATCAATATCGCAGGTGATGCCTGGTTTATTCCCGGTTCCCAATTAAAAACCCTGCGCCGCGATTTAATCGAAGCGTTAAGCGCCGCACGCATACAAGCCTACCCACGGGGTTCACGCAAAGCCGTCAGTGAGCCCGCCCCCGTTTACCCTGATACCCAATTATCTTTCCTGGATAACGTCTACAACCAAAAAGCACGGGATTTTTATAAACGCTTTGGTGTGCAATTAATTGAAGCCGCCTTTGAAGCCCACCAGGAAACCGGTGATGTGCCGGTGATGATCACCAAACACTGCCTGCGTTTTTCTTTTAACCTGTGCCCTAAACAGGCCAAAGGCGTCACCGGTGTCATCACCAAAGTAAAAGATATGCAGCTGGTGCACGGCGATGAAGTATTAACCCTCAAATTTGACTGCAAACCCTGCGAAATGCATGTGGTGGGCAAAATCAAACCGCATATTTTCCACGCACCCCAACCGGGCAGTATGGAAAGTGGCGTTGGTTTTTTCAGCCCGGAAAACCTGATTGCCAGCAGTAAAAACTGAGCATCCATCTTGCCCGCAAATCCTGCCAATAAAAAAGCCCGCTGCTGCGGGCTTTTTTGTTGGTATAAACATCGCGGGTTATTCGGGCATTTTAATTGTCTGCACGGCCCGTTGTAATTTCTGGCTGCCCCATTTAATCGGTTGTGCGGGTGCTGCACCCTGTTTCATGGTGACACCATAACCTGGGCTGGCAATTAATACGCTGCCCAGTGCATTGCTCACTTCAATTTTATGCTCACCCTCCAGTAGAATGACATCAATCGCATCGGCGTCTAAATAACCACCCCAAAAATCTGTGCCACGCACCCCGATGGAACCAATCGGGGTTTCGATATTTAAATCCGGGTCCGCCTGTTGGGTAATCGCACCTGTGATCATACGAAATACCCCTGCCCCCAATTTAAAACCTGCGTGGTTATCCTGGGCTTTGTTATTGTATTGCCAGTCATTTAATAACAGCTGGGTATTTTCCCCCAGGGTTAACACAGTGCCGTCATTGAATTTCACCACCAGACGGGCTCCCGCACCGGTATTCAGCTCATCACCGGCATTAATCGGCGCGGCACGTTGCAGGCTGACCTGCTGGCCAGCACGCAGTGCATGGTTGCTGCCCACACTGGCCACCACCTGAGCAATTTGCCCGGCATTCACCCATAGGGGAAAAAAAAGACATAAATAACACAGGCCGCGGCGGATAAATCCCATTGTCGTGCTCCCGGGTAAAATAACGTCTGTTGAGTATAGCCAGTTATACGCACCGGGCCCGGACTTCAGATCAGGCTTACAGCCCGCGTAAAACCTGCATGGGCGGAGTATTTACAACCTGGCGGCAACTGATCACCCCCACCGCCATAATCGCCAGTGCGGCTAACAGCGGGCCACATACCCAAAGCTGGGTGTTCAGACTCAGGGGCATGGAAAATACCAGGCTCTGCAAACACAGCAGCAATATCTGCGCAAACAAAGTGGCAAGTAAACCCGCAAATAACCCCAACAGGGCAAATTCAAGGGCAATGCTGCCCAATAATCGCCGCCGGCTGCAGCCCAGGGCCCGCAGGATCGCACTTTCCTGCATACGCATATCCAGGCTGGCATATACCGCGGCAATTAATACCAAAGCGCCACCACACATCACCAACCACAGAACTAATTCCAGGGTACGGCTGATCTGCCCCACCACACTTTGAATGC
>JACKOM010000016.1 GCA_024234265.1 Oceanospirillaceae bacterium | reverse complement strand
TTCCCAGAAAAAGAAAAACCGGTTTAATTGCCGAACGTTGAATTACAAAGATTCTTTCTTGGGGGGCTTATACCCGTGCCGGGCACAGACCCTCAGCGTTCATTTTGTGCTCATCGCAAACGGCGGTTACATCTGCTCAAACCAAAAAAAGCCCGGATAAATATCTATTTATCCGGGCTTTTTACTTAAACCATCAATATTTATCAGCTGTCTTCATTAGCAGCCCTGGCGCGGGATACCGGGTAAGCAGTTAATACATGGCGCCCTGCCCCACGGCTGTCATTGCGCACATCGCGCATTACCTGCTGCACCTGGGCGCAGTGTTCGCGGGTTTCCTGCATTTGCCGGGCAAGGCGCTCGGAACATTCCAGCAGGGCTAACAGGGTTTTACGGAAACGGCGGATTTGCAGCTGATCCATAGGGCCTCCTATGGTGGCGTTTTCCTGAGCATATGCCGCACCCGGCAGAAACACCAATGGCGGCTGCGCTGAAAAACAAACAGCCTAAAAAAGGCTGTCTTTATTCACTATGGTGACTGTCTGGCTGCGGTTATCAAATACCACGACGGCTGTGCCACGTTGCAGGTTATACAGGGCCTGGGCCTTTTTTTCGGCGAGGGACATTTCCTCGGCGCCGTAATCTGTGCCATCACGGGTGACAACATCTTCAATCAGCTGCTCAAGGGTCTGTGGGTTTATATTCTGGTAAGGCACCTGAATATAATCGTGTAATGCCAGGGGGGCGTAATCTGCATCATCCATCATTTGAACATGGCCTCGCGCTCCCACTCACAGCGCAGGCGGATATCGCCGCTGTTGGGGGTGTGGCAGCGGTTTGCCGGCGCATCCCAGTGGAAGGTATGTTTGCCGGATAATTCTGTTTCCAGGTGCACTGTGGCGGAAACCCAGTACATGCGTGACAGCAGGTTTTCGAATTTGCGCATCCACAATTCCCACTCATATTCGACGGCACGGTAACTGGCGCCAAAATGAATTAACTGGGTGTGGTAGGTGCCGGTGAAAATATCCGCACCGGTGAAAGAGAACATATCCGCGCATAAAAACGGCGAATCCTGATCGAAGGTCTGCGGCAAATGCAGAATCTGCGCACGGTTATTCATGCGGCGTTTACGGGCATCCTGCTCCGGGGCCATGGGCACATCTTTAATACAGCCGTAAACGATTGATTCCTGATCCACCGGGGATCTCCTTAATTAAAACTGGCAACGCTTTTGTAGCAGAAAAGCCCTTTCAAGGCGACGCAAGTTACGCTGACTGGGCCACAGTTTGGCATCAGAGTGTGATGCCATGTTCAGCCAGAAGGGCGAGAAACGCGCCTTCGTCCAGCACGGGCACGCCCAGTGACTGGGCCTTAGTCAGTTTGCTGCCGGCCTTTTCACCGGCCACCAGGGCACTGGTTTTGGCCGAAACACTGCCCGCCACTTTAGCACCCAGACCTTTCAGATAATCACCGGCCTGATCACGCCCCATGCTGGCGAGGGTACCGGTAATCACATAGGTGAGGCCGGCAAGTGGTTGCTCACCTTCAGCCGGGGTTTTAGGCGCGGGCCAGTGAATACCCGCCGCCAGTAATGCCTCAATCACACTGCGGTTGTGGGCTTCGGCAAAAAAATGCGCCACATGTTCGGCCACTACGGGGCCGACATCATCCACTTCCAATAACTGCTCGAGGCTTGCGCCCATCAGGGCTTCGAGGCTGGCAAAATGGTTGACCAGGTTACTGGCGGTGGCCACACCTACTTCACGTATGCCTAAAGCGTAAATAAAACGCTCCAGGCTGGTATTTTTGGAATTCTCCAGCGCATCGAGAATATTCTGCGCGGATTTAACCCCCATACGTTCAAGGGCGGCGAGTTTATCCAGCTCAAGGAAATATAAATCGTCGAGGGTATCCACCAAACCGGCATCCACCAGCTGATCGACAATTTTATCCCCCAGGCCGTCCACATCCATGGCCTTACGCGACGCAAAATGTTTAATCGCTTCTTTACGCTGTGCACCGCAAAATAAACCGCCAGTGCAACGGGCGACTGCTTCACCTTCGATTTTTTCGATCTGCGAGCCACATACCGGGCAAACCGCCGGGAAAATAATGTCGTGGCATAACAGGTTGCGTTTTTCCAATACCACCCGCGCCACCTGCGGAATAACATCCCCGGCGCGGCGGATAATCACGGTATCGCCGATTTTTAAATCGAGGCGTTTAATTTCGTCCATATTGTGCAGGGTGGCGTTGGAAACCGTTACGCCACCCACAAATACCGGCTGCAAACGGGCCACAGGGGTAATAGCACCGGTGCGCCCCACCTGAAATTCCACATCTTCGAGCAGGGTCATTTCTTCCTGTGCGGGGAATTTATGGGCAATTGCCCAGCGTGGCGCGCGGGAAATAAAACCGAGGCGTTTTTGCAGCTGAATATCGTTAACTTTAAATACAACACCGTCGATGTCGTAGGCGAGTGCATCGCGTTTCTCACCGAGTTTCTGGTAATAATCCAGGCAGGCATTTACACCCTGAACCACGGCGGATTCCGCATTGGTTTTAAAACCCCAGCGGGCAAAACAGGCGAGAATATCGCTGTGTTTGCCAGGCATTTCACGCCCCTCAACAATACCCAGGCTGTAACAGCAAAATTCCAGCGGGCGTTTTGCCGTAATGGCAGAATCAAGCTGACGTAAACTGCCCGCCGCTGCGTTACGCGGGTTCACAAAGGTTTTTTCGCCGTTATCGCGGGCGCGCTGGTTTAATACTTCAAAACCTTTGCGTGGCATATACACTTCACCGCGCACTTCTAATACGGGCGGAAAATCATCGCCCTGTAAACGCAGGGGAATACTGCCAATGGTGCGCACGTTCAAGGTGATATCTTCACCACTGCTGCCATCACCACGGGTGGCACCACGCACTAAAATACCGTCACGGTATAACAGGCTCACCGCTAAACCATCTAATTTGGGTTCGCAGGCAAATTCAATTTCGGCGCTGGAATTTAAACGTTCCTGAATGCGTTTTACAAAGTCCTGCATGTCCTGTTCGCTGAAGGCGTTATCCAGGGACAACATGGGCATTTCGTGTTGCACAGAACTGAAAGCACTTAACGCCGGTGCACCGACACGCTGGGTGGGTGAATCAGCCGTTAACAATTCAGGGTGCTGGTTTTCGAGGATTTGCAGGCGCTTAAACAGACGATCGTATTCCGCATCGGGAATACTCGGGTCATCACACACATAATACTGATAATTAGCGGTGTGCAGCTGCTCACGCAGCTGCTGTATTTCGTCTTGGATGCTTGGCATTTAATTATTTCAGGCTTTTATTCAGGCGACGTTTGCGGGTGAAATCCGCAATGCGCTGACGATAATGTTCTAAGGTTTGCGGGGTTAAATCCGAATGGGTTTCATCGTGTAATTCACCGCCCAGATTTTTCGCCACCACCTGCGCCACCTGATACAGGGTATCAAAGGCTTCGAGGGCTTTTTCCGGCCCCGGCAGGCTCATGAAAAAGCTCAGGCCAGGGGTTTGAATATCCTGCATGTCGTGCAAATTAAACGTGCCGGGTTTTACCGCATTGGCCACACTGAACTGGATTTTACCGCTGGCATTGGCTTGCTCAAAACGGTGGAAAATATCCATTTCGCCAAAGCGCATATCACAGGCTTTAAAAATATGTTTTAACTTGGCGCCATCAAACATCTCACCGGCATTGGCCAGCACATGGATCACAATCACTTCTTCTGCGGGGGCACGCAGGGATAAACGCTCGCCATTTTCCGATACGGCAAATGCCGGGTCGATTTCAGGTTCAGGGGCGATTTCTTCCTGCACCTGCTCTGCTATTTCTTCTGCCTGGGTTTCGGTGTGGGGTTCTTGCGCCGGAGCGTCCCAGTCAATTTCCTGCTGTTTAGGAATAAACTGATCAACAATGCCGTCACCTAATTTCACGCTGTCCATTAACATGGGCACAGCTTCACCGGCTTCAACTTTGAGGGATTGCGGAACGGGTTTAGCGGGTTTTGCCGCTTCCTGCTTAAGCTGATTTTGTAAACTGGCCTGCAAGGGATTTAATGCCGGTTTTTTCTGCTCGACTGCCGGTGCTGGTGCTGGTTCTTCGGCAATTTCCGTTAATGCAGGTTCAGGCAATTCAATTTCGGCATGCAAAGTGTCGATATCAAAATCATCCGCTGCACTTAATACTGGCTCAGTGCGCGGGGTTTCTTTGACTTCCGGTTTTACCAGCGCAGATTTAAGGGCATCGGTCTGGCGAATAACGGATTTTAATAAATCATTTTCAGCCATTTTACTGGCTGGTTTTTCCGGCTGGGGGGCTGCACGCTCCTGCACGGGTGCTGCTTGTTCCTGCACCTCAATTGCTTTTTCAAGGGGTGCTGCGCGCTCCTGCACAGGTGTTGCTTTTACCTGCACGGCAGTGGGTTTTTCCGCCACTGGCGCAGGTTTTTTCTCAATGATTACCGGATTAATAAAGGCAGGTTTTGCCGCCGCAGGGCGCGCAAAAAAATCATCCGTTTCTTCGTCGTCAGCATACGCAGGGGCAACTACGGGTAATTCATCCAGCAGCTCGTCATCCAGGCTCAGGGGTTTGGCTTTTTCCGCACGTTTTGTGGCAATGCGCGCGCCACCATTGGGCAGCTCGGCACTGAAATAATCATCTGCAGGCAGGTTTTTTTTCAGGGCAGCAAAATCAATGCGTTCACGGCGCGAGGCGCGCATTTTTTTCACACCGTCAAAAATGATGTATGCCATGACCAACAGGCCGATAACTAAAATAAAACTGTGCAGGCTCAGGTCCATAGTGTTTATCCCCGGATCAGGACTCAACCAGTGATACGGCTTCTTCCATGTTCACCGATACCAGGCGTGAAACCCCCGGCTCGTGCATGGTAACGCCCATCAGCTGATCCGCCATTTCCATGGCAATTTTATTATGTGATATGTAAATAAACTGTACTTGGTCAGACATGGCACTGACAAGACGGGCATAACGGCCAACGTTGGCATCGTCCAACGGTGCGTCAACTTCGTCGAGCATACAGAAAGGCGCAGGATTCAGACGGAAAATCGAGAATACCAACGCAATCGCGGTGAGGGCTTTTTCGCCACCGGATAATAAATGTATGGTGCTGTTTTTCTTGCCGGGCGGACGGGCCATCAGGGCAATACCCGTATCGAGTAAATCTTCACCGGTAAATTCCAGATAAGCGTGGCCACCACCAAATACTTTGGGGAACAGCTCTTTTAAACCGTTGTTCACTTTATCGAAGGTTTCTTTAAAGCGGGTACGGGTTTCAGCGTCAATTTTACGGATAGCCCCTTCGAGGGTTTCGAGGGCTTTTTGTAAATCTTCGTTCTGCGCATCCAGGTAAGTTTTACGCTCGGACTGGGTTTTATATTCGTCGATGGCAGCGAGGTTAATCGCCCCTAAACGACTGATGCGCTGCTGCACCTGTTCAAGGTCGTCCTGCAGTTTTAATAAATCAGGCTGCTCGGGTAATTGGCTGATAATTTCCTGCAGCACAATTTCCTGTTCGGCGAGTTGTTCTTCAATGGAAACCCGGCGCGTGGAAATGGTTTGGTAATCCATGCGCATTTGTTCGAGTTTGCTGCGGATACCCGCGGCCTGTTGCTCGGCTTTCTGGCGGCCCTGTTCAAATTCACGCAAGGCAGTTTCAACACTTTCTTTATTGCGCCGTGCAGCTTGCATCTGCGCTTCGATATCGAGGCGGTTAGCGAGCATTTCTTCCAACTGGGCGCGCATTTCTTCCACCGGCGCATCACCTTCGTTCTGCTGCGCAAGTAATTGCTCACGGCGCTGTTGCAGACGCTGTAATTGCTGCTCATGGCGGCTGACGGCTTGCAGCAGACTCTGTTTCTGGTGATTAAGGGTCTGTAATTTCAGCTGATGCTGGTGGGCATGGTCTTTTTGCTGACGGCTGCGCTGACGGGCGTTATCCAGCTCAGTGCGCAGGTTATCGCGCTGGCCTAATAAATTTTCACGGGCGCCGGCATCCTGCTCCATGGCAGATAACGCCTGTTGCCATTCAAGGCGTGATTCTGCGAGTTGCTCCTGCATTAAGGCCTGTTCATCACGCAGTTCGCTTTGCTCAGCGTTTAATTGCGCACGGCGGGCCAGCACCTGCTGCAGACGCGCTTCCATGGTTTGCACCCGGGCGCGGGCTTCGGCCACCTGTTGATTTTGGTGGGCCACTTCACGCTGGGCGTTATCTTTTTGCTGCTCAAGGGTGTGCAAACGCAGGCGCGCCGCATCGAGGTCGGCCTCGAGTTCATCCACCTGGGCGTCGAGATCATCTTCACGGGCGAGCAGGGTTTCGAGTTCCTGCTGGCGGGCTAACACACCACTTTGCCCGTCGGAGCTTTTTTGCACCTGCATCCAGTGTTTGCCAAGCCAGATACCATCGCGGGTCATCAGGGACTGGCCGTCCTGTAATTCCGCACGGCGGCTTAATGCATCGGCGAGATCTTCGGCACATAAAATCTGCCCCAGCCAGGCGCTGGTCAGGGCGCAACCGGAAACCTTATGGGCAAGGCTGCGGGCCGGCGGATTAATAACCGCAGCATTTTTATCAAATAAGGTGACTGTGCCTTTTTTAAGCTGGGCCAAACGCTCAGCAATGGCAGTGAAATCATCCACCTGCACGGCCTGTAATTTTTCCTGCAGGGCGGTTTCCACGGCGTATTCCCAACCGCTTTCAACCTGTAATTGCTGGGCCAAACGGGGTTTATGCTGTAACTGCTGGCTCTGAATCCAGTGGCCGCTGTCATCATCGCCGCCCATGGCCGCCTGTTGCAAAGCCTGCAGGGAAGCCTTACGGCCTAATAAACTTTGTAATTCACTGCGCGCGGTATTGAGGGCGTTATTCAGGGCCTGCTCTTTTTCACGGGCGCTTTGGATATTTTGCTGGGCGGTTTCAACGTCGGCCTGACGGGCTTCGAGCATTAATTCCTGCTCGCCGATTTGCTCCTGCAGCATGGCGAGTTGTTCTTCATCTTCACTGCTGCTGCCGAGGGAATCCTGCTCGCGGCGCAGTTTTTCCTGGCGCTGTTCAAGGCGCACCAGGTTGTTTTCAATACTTTGAATACGGGTTTTGGCAACCTCAGCCTGCTGTTGCGGCTGGGCGGAATCCTGGTTGAAGGCATCCCAGCGGCTTTGCCACTGCTGCATATTTTCTTCGGCCAGGGCGAGCTGTTCGGCGAGGGTTTCTTCTTCGGCGAGCAGTAATTCCATTTCCGGCTCAAGGCCCATCAGATCTTCATCCAGGGCTTCGAGACGCATGGCGTCTTCTTCTTTAGCCTGAATGCTTTCCTGGCAACTCTCATCCACTTCTTTGAGGTCAGCGGCTAATTGCCCGGCGCGCTGCGCCTGGTACTGGATGCTTTGCTCGAAACGGGCGATTTCCGCACCCACTTCGTAATAGCGGGTTTGCACCTGCTCAAACAGATCGGTTAATTCGAGTAATTCAATGCGGCGCTCTTCAATTTGCGCATCGTTTTCACGCTGCCCCGCAATGGCCGCTTCGAGGGCGGTTTCCTGCTCGAGAATTTTCTGGTGACCATTTTGCATTTCATGGTCCATGGCCAGCCAACGGGTGGCGAGCAATTCAGCTTTAAGCTGGCGCTCTTCGACCTTCATGGCTTTGTATTTTTCCGCGGCCTGGGCCTGACGGTGCAGGTGTTGTAACTGGCGGTCGAGTTCTTCGCGGATATCCGTTAAACGCTCAAGGTTTTCATGGGTGCGGCGGATACGGCTTTCGGTTTCTTTGCGGCGCTCTTTGTATTTGGAAATACCGGCAGCCTCTTCGATGTAAACCCGTAATTCTTCGGGTTTGGATTCGATCAGGCGCGAAATCATGCCCTGCTCGATAATCGCATAACTGCGCGGGCCTAAACCTGTGCCTAAAAACAAATCGGTAATATCACGGCGGCGGCATTTCACACCGTTGATGTAATAGGCTGACTGGCCGTCACGGGTGACTTTACGTTTGAGGGAAATTTCCGTGTATTGGGCGTATTCGCCCTTTAATTTGCCTTCGCTGTTATCAAACACCAGCTCAACACTGGCCTGACCCACGGGTTTACGGGCGCTGGAACCGTTGAAAATAACGTCGGTCATGGCGTCGCCACGCAGGTTTTTGGCGGAGCTTTCCCCCATTACCCAGCGTACGGCGTCGATGGTATTGGATTTACCGCAACCGTTAGGCCCCACGATACAGGTGAGGTTAGTCGGAAACGGAATTTTGGTCGGATCCACAAAGGACTTAAAGCCCGCCAGCTTAATGGACTTAAGACGCATGTGTGCTTTCCCCCTGCCCCTTTGTTCTTGTTAGTCTTTCAGGGCTGCGAGCATGATGCTCAGCAAATGATTGCCATAGTTACGGATGGCGATTTCAACCTTGCTGGTGTCACGTTTGAGTACAGCTTCGAGCAGCTGACCAAAGAACTCCATATTGCGCGCAAGGGCGTTGGTATCCAGGTGCAATGCCATGTGATACGCACGGTGAATCGCGGGCTGTAAATCCTCCAGAATGCCCTCAAGGTAAGGGTTATTGGCCAGGGGATAAGCATCACGCATTAAATCAAAACCGGCTTTTACCACGCGCTCCGGTGCTTCAGGGTCGGAGCTGTTGGCGATAGCGCGCATGCGCTGTAATTGCTCAATCAGCGGATTAAGCTCACTGCCCTGCCAGGTGGCAGCCACCTTAGTGGCCAGCATAATCAGCAGGGTGACATAAATTTCATATAACGCGGTCACGTTGGCGCGGTTCATATCCGCAACCATGGCGCCACGGCGGGGCAGAATATCAATCAGGTGACGGCCTTCCAGAATCAGCAGGGCCTCACGTACGGAACCACGGCTCACCTCGAGATCGGTGGCTACCTTGAGCTCCTGAATTCGCTCTTTGGATTTCAGCTTACCGGTGATGATCTGCTCACCAATATGCTGGGCAATTTGTTCCGCCAGACTTTCCGGTGCTTTGAAGCTCATGCTGGACTAAACCCTGTACAATTTTTAAGCAAACTGACGTTGTAGTTACAATTAAGCGGGCTAGTTTACCACATCATGTGGAATTGACTATCCGCGTAACCCACTAAAGGGATTGTACTTTTAGGCTGATATTACATACTCTCGGCTTAGTGGCCATAAAATAACAACTTAATACCATGTGCCGATTTTTATTTGCCGTATTGATCATTCTCTGCACAACAGCCCTTGCCCGGGCCGATGAGCCCGCACGCCTTGACCTCAGCATGTCAGAGGCAATTAACAGTGCTTATGCCCTGCAGTATTACCGTGATGACAGCACCCAGGCGGCCCTGCCCTTTATTCTGCAATTACCTAACCGTAAATGGCTGCCCGTACAAGGCGAAAGTTTTAATGCGGGTTACACAGGCGCCGCTATCTGGCTGAGGCTGGCGGTCAGCAATGATTCTGCTTACAACATCGAACGCATTATTGAAGCGGGCCGCCCCACCTACCGTGAGTACGATGTGTATTACACCCGGGAAAATAAAGTGCTGCAGGAATTTCACCTCGGCACTGTTTATCCCTATGAACAGCGCCCCCTGCAAAGCCTGCACTTCACCACACCGCTGCCATTAGCAGCGGGGGAACAGCTGGATATTTTTATCCGCATTACCTCCAGCGCTTCCCTGCAGGTGCCACTCTTCATTAAAAGCCCGGTTGAATTTAATCAGGACGAACTGAAAATCAGTACCGCCTACGGTATTTATTACGGTGCCATCATTATTATGGTGCTGTTTAATATTCTGGTGTTCGCCAGCGTTAAAGAAAGAACCTACCTCTATTACGTATGTTTTGTCGGCTTTTTTGGGTTATTTCAGGCCTCATTACACGGCACTGCGTTTCGTTATTTATGGCCGGAAAATATTCTCTGGGAAGAGCACTCCCTGCTCACCCTGATTTGTATTTCGCAGTTTTTCCTGTGTTTGTTTGCCATGAGTTTCCTCGGGTTGGATAAACAGCACCCCAATCTGCGCCGTTTATTACAGGCCACCGCTGCGGTTTACATCATTCTGTTGGTACTGAGTGTATTTGCAGAGCAACGCGATTTATTAAAATTCAGCGTTGGCTTTTCCATGGTCGCACAATTGCTGGCGATGTATGGCGGTATAAAAAGCTGGCGACAGGGTTACCGCCCGGCAAAATTCTTTTTAATTGCCTGGGTTGTGTTGTTAATCAGCCTGTTAGTCAACGCAATGAGCAAACTCGGTTTTATTGGTTACAGCCTGGCTACGGAAAATTCCATGGCACTGGGTTCTTTTATGGAATCCTTCCTGTTAACCCTCGCCCTTGCGGACCGCTTTAACCATATCCGCCAGGAAAAAAATATCAGTGAGCGTAAAGCCCTGCAGGCGCAAATGCTGGCCCGCGCCAAAAGTGAAATGCTCACCGTGATGAGCCACGAAATCCGCACCCCCATGAACGGCGTTCTGGGTGTTGCGCAACTTATGCGTGATACCAAACTGGATGAAGAACAAAGCCAGTTACTCGACACCATTGACCACTCCGGGCGCGCCCTGCTCGGCCTTTTAAATAACGTACTGGATTTATCCAAACTTGAAGCGGGCAAAATGCAACTTGAATCCATCGAAGTGAAGTTGCAAACCATGCTGGATGAAACCATCACCATGTTTTTGCCAGCCGCCCAGGCGAAAAAAATATCCCTGTGGGGTTTTTGCGAAGCAAATGTGCCCGTGAGTGTGGAGGCAGACCCTACGCGTTTACGTCAGGTTTTAATTAATCTGATTGGCAACAGTTTTAAATTCACCGAACACGGCAGCATTATTGTGCGGGTGAGTTACCAGAAACCCCATCTGTTATTTTCCGTGACCGATACCGGTATCGGTATTGCCGATGATGCCAAAGAAAATTTATTCCAGCACTTTATGCAAGCCGATACATCCACCACCCGTGAATACGGCGGTACGGGTTTAGGCTTAAGCATTTCACGGATGCTGGTGCAGTTAATGGGCGGGGAAATCGGCGTGGAAAGCCGCCAGTACCACGGCTCAACTTTCTGGGTAAAATTACCGGCACGTAACCCGCATTTTGCCAAACCCGGCGACTGGACATTATATTTAAGCCCCTGCCCTTACCCTGTGTGGGATGCCGTACTGGGCCAGGCGACGCAGATGGGTTTTACCATCAAAGACATTAAACAATTACCCGACAGCGTGCAGGAAAAATCCCTCGTGGTCAGCCTGCACCGCCATAAAACCTTAATCCCGACCCAATGGTTAAAATCCACCCTGCTGTTGCATGAAACTGAGCTGACCACCCCGGATAATAAATCAGCCCACGATCTGAAAATTCCGTTTTCCTGTGCGCAGTTAAAACGCCATTTAAATACCCTGACCCGTCAGGGCAGTGAAATGGAAAACGACACCGGCACCCCTGATTTACAACACCTGCGGGTACTGGTGGCAGAAGATAATGCGGTGAATCAGCTGGTCATTAAGGGCCTGCTGAAAAAAATGAATATCCGCACCGTATTAACCCAGACAGGGGACGAAACCCTGGATGCATTTATCAACCAAGGGCCGTTCGACATTATTTTGATGGACTGTGAAATGCCGGTCATGGATGGTTATGAAGCCAGCCGCCTGATCCGCCTTTACGAGCAGGAACACAACCTCAAACACACACCTATTGTCGCTTTAAGTGCCCATGCCTTTGATGAGCACAAACACAAATGCATGGCTGCCGGCATGGATGAGCATATCGCCAAACCCGTTGACCGCATGCACCTGCTGGCCGTTTTCAAACACTGGTGCAGCCCCAACTGACATAGCGCGCCAGCCGCCTATCAAATTCGGCCAGCGCCGTAAATCCGCTTGTTTTCCCCTCTGAAATCGCCAAGATTCACGCTTCTGTCACATAAAAATAATATGAATGGCGCCCATTCCCGCACAACCGCCGGGACGCGCTATCAGGAGAAGCAGTATGGCCCTTACCCGCAGACACTTTATCCAATCCGTTATCGCCCAGCACTCTGCCGATTCTGAGTGGCTGTAAAGAAGATAAAGAAACCGAAATTTTAAAGAATGTATTTGCCCAGTCGGTGATGTCCGGTGACCCACGCCCCGACAGCATTATTCTGTGGACCCGCATCAACGACAGCAAAGCCCTGCGCACTGGCCGCGATGTAAAAGTACAACTGCAGGTTTCCAGCGATAAAGATTTTGCGACAGTAATTGTAAACAGCGAAATCACCGCCAGCGCCGATTATGACCACACCCTGAAAGTGCGTGTAACCAACCTCGACGCCGCCAGCACCTATTACTACCGCTTCATTTATAAATCTGCCACCAGCAACACTGGCCGTTTCAAAACTGCACCGGCCAGCAATGCCGATACCAGCGTAAAATTTGCCTATGTCAGCTGCCAGGATTTTATCGGCCGTTATTACAACACGTATCTGCCCCTGCTGGAGCAAGCACAATTAGACACTGTTGATTTCATCGTGCACCTGGGCGATTACATCTATGAAACCACGGGTGACAGCTCCTTCCAGGCCACCGGTGGCGAGCGCGATATTACGTTTACCGATACCGCAGGTGCATTAAAACTCGGCAGTGGTGATAAAACTTTTTACGCCGCACAAAGCCTGGATAATTACCGCGAACTGTACAAAAACTATCGCACCGACACTGTGCTGCAGCAAATTCAGGAAAACTATGCGTTTATCGCCATCTGGGATGACCACGAATTTTCCGATGACAGCTGGCAGAACCACGCAACTTATCTGGATGGCGCAAAAGACGAAGCCAACAGCACCCGTAAACGTAATTCCGAGCGTGCATATTTTGAATTTATGCCGATCGACCACGAGCGTGTTGCCAGCGACAGCCACAGCACTGCCAGCGATGGCAGCCTGAGCATCAGCGAAGATCAATTATTCCCGAACAGTAAAATCTACCGTAATTTCCGTTTTGGTCAGCACCTCAACCTGACCCTGGCGGATTTCCGCAGCCAGCGCCCTGATCATCTGATTCCGGAAGAAGCCTTCCCCGCCAGTATTGTGATGGATGAAAGCGCTGTGGCCAGCGTGACAGCAACATTAGTCGCAGCCGGTAAAATGTCTGCACAGCAACAGGCGGGTTTTAAAGCTGCCATGGCGCCCTATATGACAGGCACCCAGTTAAAAAATCTGAGCAGCACACTGTATAACAACCTGCTTTACGCCCTGTCGCTGTCTTACAGCTTAAGCGCGCAGGAAATGTGTGTGGAATTAAATGGCGACAGCTCCATGCAATTCGCGATTAAAGCCCTGTCCGGCAATATTGATATGAATTTCCTCAATACCTATATCATCGTTGGCAAAATGGGCCTTGATCCGATTGATACCACAGGTTTGCCAAAGGGTCTGTCGTATTTCCTGATGGGTAAAACCAATTTATTCGGGAGTTTAGGTTCACGTTATTTTGTCGTGAAGGATACTTTTGATGTGTACGCCTTCTACAAAAATTACCGTGGCAGCGAAACTCTGCCAGCGGATATGCCCTATAACACAGAACAATTTGCCTATTTAACCAACGCAGTTGTCAGCGACGATGCCAGCTGGCAGGTATTTGGCAGCTCAGTTTCCATGAGCCCACTGGTGATGGATTTACGCCCACAGGCCTATGGCCGCCCTGCCCTGGCAGATTTTAATGCGGCCTATGGCCAGCTTGATGCCATGCTCGACAGCAGCGTACCCAGCCCGTTTAACCAGCGTTTTTATCTGAACGTGGATCACTGGGATGGCCTGCCACTGGCAAAACAAACCTTAATCAGCACCTTTGCGCAAAAAGGTAACGTGGTCACCATCGCCGGTGATATTCACAGCCATTACGCTTCCAAACTGGCCGACGGCGTATTTGATTTAACCACCAGTTCCATCAGCTCCGGCACTTTTGGTTCTTATCTGGATGATGGTTTAACCAGCCTGTTAAGCAGTGCAGGTATGAGCGCAGAACAACAGCAATCCGTTGCAGCGTTAAGCAGTTATTACGATCTGCTGATTCAGAACTCCAGCCGTGATGCCGCTAACAACCCCGTGGTACGCACAGCAAAAACCCGTGAGCACGGCATTGCCATTGCTACCGCAGGTGCTGCGCAATTTAAGGTTGAATTCCTCAACCTGCCCACCGAACTGGACGGCGTTAAATATGTCACCAGCTCCCTCTATGATCAGAAACAAACCGTACTCGACACCATCAGTCAGTACAGCCACACATACCTGATCAACAAAGATGAAGCGGATTTTGCGTCTTAAGTAAAAACCTGCGTTATAAAAAAACCTGTGGGCGAAAACCCACAGGTTTTTTTATTTGCATCAGGCACTGTGTGAGTTTTAATAAAGTAATTTACTTACGTTAATACGCCGCACGCGAAATTGGCAGAAACTGTTCAGTCCAAGCGTTTTTTAAAGCGCAAGGAAGCAAACATTAAGCCCAGCAAGGTGAAAACCAGCAGCCAGACCATATCGAAAGTCTGGCCGGTTAAACTGGCATCACGTAACACAATGCCACGCACCAAACGCATGAAATGCGTGGCAGGTAATACCTCAGCAATATATTGCGCAGGTGCTGGCATAGCCTCGTAGGGAAACATAAAACCCGACAGCAGTATTGACGGCATTAAAATAAAAACCGTCATTTGCATGGCCTGCAACTGGGTTTTAACTAAGGTAGAAATCACCATACCCACCGTCAGGCTGGCAAAAATAAATAACAGCGCTGCGGCAAATAACGTCAATAATCCCCCGCGTACTGGCACATGAAAAATCACATGGCCTATGCCAAGAATTATGCTGACCTGAATTAACCCCACCAGCACATAGGGTACAATTTTGCCAAACATCAGCTCCATGGGCTGTACCGGTGTGTTGATTAAAAATTCCATATTGCCCTGCTCGCGCTCACGCACGATCGCCGCGGCAGTAAACATAATCATGGTCATGGTTAAAATGATTGCCAGTAACCCTGGCACCACGTTCACCGCACTACGCTGTTCAGGGTTAAAATATTGCACCACCTCCAGCACCGCAGGGTTTGCCTGATAGGCCTGGCCGGTTATTTCTGCCAGCGGAAAATTACGTAACGCCTTGATGCTGGCCGCGACCATAGTATCGGAGCCATCCACCATCCACTGGGCAATCGGCTGCTGGGGATCACTGTGGCTCCAGGCAGCCCTGTTATTATTACCGGGGTAATTCGGATGGCTGAATAAACGCTGGGGGAAATCCGCCGGAATATATAACACGGCCTTACTTTCCCCGAGGGTAATGGCTTTTTCCGCCTCAGCTTTTGAGGCATATACCTGTTTAAAACGCACCGCACCACTGGCCTCCAGTGCGGCCACCAGATCACGGCTCTGGCTGCTCTGGCTTAAATTAATTAAGCCCACGGGTAAATGGCGCACGTCGGTATTGATTGCATAACCGAATAACAACAATTGCATCATAGGTATCATGACTATCATGCCAAAGGTCATGCGGTCGCGGGATAATTGTTTTAACTCTTTAAAAACAATCGCGCCCACCCGGGAAAACACCGCCAGCCAGTTTTTTCTAACCCACATTGCGGCCTCCGGTGACAACAACAAATACATCCTCAAGGCTGCCACGTACTTCTTCTATGAGACTGCCCGGCGCATGGTTTTGTAACCAGCGTTGTGGTTCCGGCACTGAATTTTTGACAAGCACCCGCAACCTTGTGCCTAATTGAGCCGCACTGACGACCTCAGGCTGCGCAATTAATTGCTGTTTTAAATAGCGCAGATTTTCACCGGAAATTTCCATGACCCGCGCGCCCATGTCTGCCATTAATGCCTGTGGCGAACCGTCGGCACGTTTTACGCCTTTCTCCAGAATGGCAAGGCCATGGCAGCGCTCGGCCTCATCCATGTAATGGGTGGAAACCAGAATTGTGGTGCCCTGCTGGCACAGGTCAAATAAATGCTCCCAAAATTCCCGGCGGTTTTCCGGGTCAACTGCGGAGGTTGGTTCATCCAGAAATAATAATTCCGGATTGTGTAACGTTGCCGCAGCGAGGGCCAAACGTTGTTTTTGCCCGCCACTTAATGAGCCAGCCAATTGCTGGCGATAAGGTATCAATTCATACAAAGCCAATAATTCAGCACAACGCTGCTGACGTTGCTGCCGGGTCAGGCCATAAATACGTGCAACAAAATCCAGGTTTTCATCTACCCGCAAATTATCGTACAGGGAAAACTTTTGCGTCATATAACCAATTTTCGGACGCAACAATTCCGCCTGGGCCGGTAACTGATACCCCAATACATTAATTTCACCGGCACTGGGGGCCAATAAGCCCGTTAACATGCGGATTGATGTGGATTTTCCGCAGCCGTTGGGCCCTAAAAAACCATAAATCGTGCCACGGGGAATTTTTAAATCCAGTTGATCGACCGCCAGGGACTGATCAAAACGCCGGCTCATGCCCCGGGTTTCAATCGCATAGGGAGTTTGGCTGGCATTGCTCACGGCAATATCACCTCAAGTCCTGTGCCCGCCGGAATGTTTTGCAGCACAGCACCCGCGGTGCCACTAAAACGAATTTCCGCCAGGTACATCAATGCTGCACGGTCGCGCTCATTTAATGCGTAATAGGGTGTGAATGCCGGTTGTGAGCGCACATGACTGACCTGCCCGCTCAGGACTTGTGATAAACCATCAATGTGCACATTCACCTCTGCACCTTTTGGCAATGCAGCGAGACGCGTAGCAGGCACATACACACGGGCATAGGCATCACCAGCGCTTAACATCGTTAATAAAACCGTTCCGGTATTCACCCTGTCACCCACATGCCAGGGCAAAGCATCCACTAAACCATCAACAGGGGCATTAATGGTTAAATCGGCAAGATTTTTTTGCGCCACCTGATAAAGCGCCGTGGCATTGGCTACCGCAGCCTGGGCCTGATTTAACTGCTCATTACGGGTGCCATTATTTAATTCACGCTGTTGTGCCTGTAATTGACGCAATGTGGCAGCGGCACTGTCTTTGCGGGCCTGGGCGGCATCAACATCCGCCTGGCCCAGCATATTTTGTGCGTGTAATGCGCTAACCCGGTTTAATTGTTGTGTAGCCGCCGTTAATTCCGCCTGTGCACCCTGGGTGCGTGCTAATGCCGCGCTGCGCTCTTCACTGCGTGCACCATTTTGCAATTCCTGTAAGCGTGCAGTGGCCTGCTCCAATTGGGCTTGTTGTGCTGCCAGATAAGCGCTGGCGCGGGTTCCATCCAGCTGCAATAAAACATCCCCCTTATGTACAACATCACCCTCCGCAACATTTATTAACACCACATTTTCGCTGGCGGTGGCAGTGAAGGTCAGCCGGTCACGCTCCAGGCTGCCCATTGCCCGCCCGCCATTATCTGCGCTGCAGGCTGCGAGCAATAACACACTGCCAAGCAACAGAATTTTATTCATCTTGGGTCTCCTGCGCGGGCTTTAAAATGCCCTGGGTGAGAATAATACGATTATGCCGCGCCAATTCCGTTAAACGTTCAGGGCTTGGGGTAAAACCAAATTGCTGCATTAAAACGGGGGGCGCCAGCAGGGGGAAAACCGTCAGGCTGATAAACGACAAACGGGCCAAATCCGGATCAATATCGGTACGCAATAAACCCGCATCCTGCATACTGGCCTGCATACTGGCCTGCATCCACTGGCGAAATAATTCGATTATCTGCGAAAACACACGGAACATGATGATAAAAGGTTCCTGCTCCTGCGGATCGTGCAAAATACGCATCACCATGCGGGGCATGGCCGGCGCTTTACGGATAACATGCTGATAATAAACTTTACCCAGGTGTTCAATATCACAGGCCGCATTATTAGCCAGCACCTCCTGCACCGCCGCCAGCATAGGCTCAACGGTTTCACGCAACATAGCTTCAAAAATACCGGCTTTATTGGTGAAGTAATAACGTACCAGAGCGGCATCCACCTGCGCTTCACGGGCAATCTGGCGAACCGATACCTGTGCATAGGGCATGGCCACAAATAACTGCCGGGCTGCATCTATCAGCTGCTGGCGTTTATCCGTTTTGTTCTGCACCGCCTGCGGCCGCCCGCTTGTTTTCACCCTGTGCCCCTTTAATTCATCAACTGAGGAATATACTAGGCTTTCACAGGGCACAAGGGCAGCAAATTAATTCCCCGATTGCCTCGTTTTCAGGGAATTTACCCCCCCCATGCCCCGCTAGCGTATAATGCCGGCTTTGCCACGGAGACCAGCATGCACCCGGAAACCCAGAAAGAACAAGCCGCCAAACAATACACCCTGGAGCTGTTCCGCGCCGGTAAAGAGCGTGAAGCCTACGAATATTATTTGGCCTCGGGTTTTGCCCGTCATGAAGAAATGGGATTTGAGGAATTTTGCCAGCGCGCCAGGGGTGAATGGCAATCCCCCCTCAATCCAAAAAAACTGATTGTGCGCTCGTTATCTATGGTGGCGGTAATTTTTGTAATTGCGTATTTAAGTGGACTGATTAATTTTTAACTTATGAGGAACTGCCATTTTCAGTGACGTTTTATGATCAATGACAATGGCATATGATCACTTACTGACAGCCACTCATTTTCATTTCCAATGTCTAGGTGACTTACCGACAACAAATCTGAAGATACAAATATATAATCAATATGGTAAGGCTTAGATATATTTCTCTGCAGGAAAAATGTCGGCTGGGTTTCCTGCCCCTGTTTCTCGTTCATTTGGTGATGATATAAACTCTCTATATTGATTGCCGATAGCTCATTCACCGTATCCGAATGATTCCACCAGCGATCTTCTTTATCCCAAATCGTATTACTATTAAAGTCACCTGCGATAATTGTATGGGGGTTGTGTAAATCCACCCGATGTATTTGCAAGTACTTCCAAAATTGCCCCATATACCCAAATACTTGAGAATCAGCCCCCTTTGTCCAACAAGCCAATACTGTATAAGAGTTATTCAGTCTGAAAGGGAGGAAAAATTCTAAGTCAGCGGTACGCCAACTTGTAGATTTACTTAAACTGCACAATCTATCCAGCCCAAATACCCCAGACCAATTTAGTTTCTCCAGTGTATTTTCCGACTTAGTAAAAACACCAATACCTTTATTTTTATCTTTTCCTAGCCACAGATAATTACCAGCCCACTCTTTATATTCCAACGAAGAACGGGCTGGGTCTTCACACTCCTGAATGATAAGCACATCTGCTTTTAAGGATTCGATTTCTTTAAGCTTATTTCTTAATGCGCCGTTGCAATTCCACGTAACAATTTTCATAGGAAAAAGCTGTTCTTTACTGCCAATTTACAGCAACAGAAAATATTAAAACCATCGATGAAAAACCTGCAAAATCGCACATTTATGCCTGATATAACGCTATTAACTGTTCCAGCGCAGCATTCCACCCATCGTTAAAACCCATATCCGCATGTTTCTGTTTGGATGCTTCGTTAGCATGCAATACGGTGGCCTGATAAACACAGCCGGTTGCGGTTGGGGTAAGTTCGATAATCGCCGTGAAATGAAAACCTAACGCATCAAAATTGCTGGGCTGCGGTGCAAAGCCCGCAGCCAGTGCGCTGGTCCATACCAGTTTTTTGCCACTTTCGATTTGCAGGTAACAACCTGAAGCCGGCATGGATTCACCGGCCGGGCCCTGCATCAGGGTGTAAAACTCACCACCGGGTTGTAAATCCATGCGGCAATCAACCGTACGCCATGGCAAGGGGCAGAACCATTTTTTTAACAGTTCAGGCTCAGTGTAACCACGCCAGATAAAACTGGCGGGCACATTCAGTTCACGGCGCAATACCAGGGCATGTTTTTGCATGTTTACTCCTGCGGGGTAAAAATAGCTTTATGTTGGCGAATTAATAATTCCACCACTGAACTGTCGGCCAGGGTGGAAATATCCCCTAACTGATCATATTCATCGGCGGCAATTTTACGCAGGATACGGCGCATAATTTTACCGGAACGGGTTTTAGGTAAACCCGGTGAGCACTGAATAACATCCGGTGCGGCAATGGCACCAATTTCACTGCGCACCCATTTGCGTAATTCATCGGTAAAATTATCCGGCAGCTGCGCACCGACAATTAAACTGACATAGGCATAAATACCCTGGCCTTTAATATCGTGCGGGAAACCCACCACGGCGGCTTCCGCTACCAGCGGGTGTGCGACCAATGCGCTTTCAATTTCAGCTGTGCCCATACGGTGGCCGGAAACGTTTAATACATCGTCCACGCGGCCGGTAATCCAGTAATAACCATCGGCATCGCGGCGCGCACCGTCACCGGTGAAATAATATCCGGGGAAGGTTTTAAAATAGGTATCAATAAAACGCTGGTGGTCACCGTATACCGTGCGCATTTGCCCGGGCCAGCTGTGGGTTAATACTAAATTACCTTCACAGGCACCGCTGAGCACTTTGCCGTCACCATCGAGAATGGCAGGCTGCACACCTAACAGGGGTAACGTTGCTGAGCCGGGTTTTAAATCCGTAGCGCCGGGTAACGGGCTGATTAAAATGCCACCGGTTTCGGTTTGCCACCAGGTATCCACGATCGGGCAGCGGCTTTCACCTATGGTGCGGTAATACCATTCCCAGGCTTCGGGGTTGATAGGTTCACCCACACTGCCTAATAAACGCAGGGATGTGCGCGATGTATCCGCAACGGCTTTATCACCGTGGGCCATCAGGGCGCGGATAGCGGTAGGTGCGGTATATAAAATATTAACCTGATGTTTATCCACCACCTGGCTCATGCGGTTAACGCCCGGGTAATTAGGCACACCTTCAAATAATAAGGTGGTTGCACCGTTAGCAAGGGGGCCATACACCATATAACTGTGGCCGGTAATCCAGCCCACATCGGCGGTACACCAGTAAATTTCACCGGCACGGTAATTAAATACTAATTCGTGGGTAAGAGAGGCATAAACGATATAACCGCCCGTGGTGTGTAAAACACCTTTGGGTTTACCGGTGGAGCCAGAGGTGTAGAGAATAAAAAACGGGTCTTCGGCGTTCATTTCTTCGCAGGGGCAATCACCCGCGGCGGATAATTTCGCTTCAGAATAATTAACATCGCGCCCCGCCTGCCACTGGATACCCTTGCCGGTGCGTTCGACCACTAACACCTTTTGTACACACTCTGTGCCTTTTTTCTGCAGGGCAGCATCCACGTTATTTTTCAGGGGCACAATTTTGCCGCCACGCAGACCTTCATCGGCGGTAATAATCCATTTTGACTGGCAATCTTCGATACGGCCTGCCAGGGCATCCGGTGAAAAACCACCAAACACCACGCTGTGCACGGCACCGATACGCGCACAGGCCAGCATGGCCACGGCGGCTTCGATAATCATCGGCATGTAGAGGGTCACCACATCACCCTTTTTCACACCCATGTTTTTCAGCACATTACTGAACAGGCACACTTCATCATAAAGGGCCTGATAGGTGAGCTTTTTGTCTTCTGACGGGTCATCCCCTTCCCAGATCAGAGCCACTTGCTCTGCTTTGTCAGCCAGGTGACGGTCAACGCAGTTATGGCAGACGTTGAGGCTGCCATCGGCAAACCAGCGGATATGCAGATCATCGGCGGCGTAGGAAACATCGCTGACCTGGCTAAAGGGTTTGAACCAGTCAATGCGTTTGGCTTGTTCTGCCCAGAAAGCATCGTTCTGGGTGACGGATTTCTGGTATTGCTGCTGATACTGGCTGCGGCTGATAAGCGCTTTTTCAGCCCATTGCGGCGGTACAACGTGGGTAATGTATGTGCTCATGGAGATCCTTTGTCACCAGTGTAATTATTGTAAAAGCCTGGCGCATGGATTTAACCAAATGCCATGGCCCATGGAAAGCATTGACGTGAAATGTCACCTGATTTGGTCAGCAGCGTCCATCACAATACAGGGGTCTGGTGTTAGTATGCCGGGGGTATTTTTTGCATCTGGGGCACACAATGCAGCATTTAATTGATAATTCCGGCAGGGTTCACTACGGGGAGTTCCCTTTTGCGGTAGAAAATATCAATTACCGGGATTTTGATTTACGCACCTGCATGGATAAACCCGCCAGTTATTTAAAAAAACGTATGGGGTTTAATCAGTTTCAGTTTATTGCCCTGACCGGCCCTGAGCTTATTTTTGGTGTGGCCATTGTTAACCTGAAATGGGTTAACAGCTGTTTTGCCTATTGTTATGAGCCTGCCACCGGCAAGTTTGAAGAATTTTCCTGTTTATTGCCGTTAAGCATTGGTTGCAGGGTTAACCAAACCCCCAATCAGGGCAGCTGGCATTTTAAGCAGGGGAAAAACTTTGTGGATATCCGCTGCGAAAATCAGCAGCGTAAAGTCAGTTTTAATTTTAAAAATATGGCGCAGGGTGAATTTTGCATTGATGAAAAAAATGATTACGCGCCTTTAGCGGTTTGTTGCCGCGCCGGATATAACGGTTTTGTTTACACACAAAAATCCACTGCTCTGCCTGCCGCCGGTGAAATACGCTGGCAAAATAAAACCTTTGCTGCGGACAATTTACTCGCCAGCGTGGATTGGTCAGCGGGTTATATGCGCCGCGAAACCTTTTGGTTGTGGGGTTCATTATCAGGTTATTGTAAAACGGGCGAGCGCATTGGTTTTAACCTGGCTGCCGGGGTTAACGAAACCAGTTTTACCGAAAACGGCCTTTGGCTGGATGGCAAGCTGATTAAACTGGAACGTGCGGATTTTATTTTTGAACGTAACGACAGACAAAAACCCTGGTTAATCCGCAGTAGCGATGGCCTGCTGAACCTGACGTTCACCCCGCAGGGTAAACGCTGCGAAAAAATAAACGTGGGTTTACTGGCGTCGAATTTCACCCAGTTATTTGGTTTTTACAGCGGCACCGTTAACTTACCTGACGGGCGTTGCCTGCAGATTGAAAACCAGGCCGGTTTTGCCGAGGACCATTTCGCCCGCTGGTAACAGCGGGTTTGATCGTCACGCAATTGTCATTTTTTGGTCATAATATGCCAGCGCATTTCCCTGCGTGAGAATGACCATGTCTGCCAGCCGTTATCTGCATCTGGTGAAAGCTCTGCTTGTTTTACTGGCATGCTGTATTTGCCTGATGCTGCTGGCCCCGCATAGGGTCAGCCAGCTGGTGCTGGCAGATTTCACCCATTACCAGTGTCAGGTCAACCATGCCGCCGGGCAGGAAACCTTCAATATTTATATCCCCACCGACATGCTCGCCCGGCAATTAGCCGACGAGCTTTGTCAGCACACCCTTGCCGGCAGCCGCTACCGAAATGTGCAAATTTCCTGGCAGCCACGCAGTGCGTTACACACCCGCGAATTAATGCAGCAGCAATATCAGTTGTTCTGGAACCGTGAGCATGTTTTGAGCGGCATGCTGCCCGACTGGCAACAGGTTTATTATCCCTTGCTGAAATTACCCCACTACGAAATTGACTGGTTCAGTCAGCACGCTGGCCTGCAACTGCGGCAGGGGGATTTTAGCGCACAGCGTATTGGCCTGCTGGCGGACACGGATAGTCAATCAGGCTACCGTTTACCGCGCATGCAGCTTAATGAATTACAAATTGCTGAAAGCCAGCTGCAATATTTCCCGACCCGTGAAGCATTAATTACAGCTTTTATGGCGGGGCAGCTGGATATTATTCCGGCCCTGCCGGTGCAATTACCCCAGTGGCCGGCCAATCAGCGGCTGCGCATTACCGATCAGGCCGAAATGGGTGACTGGTACCTGAGCCGCAGCGTTGACCCCGCCCTGCACTGCAGCTTGCGTGATGCGCTGCAAATTTTTAACCCGCTGCTGCAGCGTATTGCCGCCGGCCCCATGCCCCAGCAGGAGGCCTGCCTGTGATGCAACAATTAGCTTATTTACGTATCACCCTCATCAGCCTGATGTTGTGTGGGCTTTTAATTCTGCTTGCACGCTGGAGCCTGCAGCAGGACTTACATCATCAGTTGCAGGCACAACTGCCCGCCAGCCTGCAGGCAGCACTGACCAATGCCCATGATGCAAGGCAAACCCTGGCGGATATCAGCCGGCAATTGGAAAACGCAACACAGCTGGGCTGCTCGGGCCGAGCAGGGGTGAATTTATTCCGCGAATGCGCCCTTAAAAATGTGCAGTTAGAAATGCAAAATCAGGTGGAAAAAAGCACCCGCAGCGGGGAATTTTTTATTCCCCTGGCAGGCCAGTATTTACACCTCAGCCTGCAACTGCATACCGCCCTGAACTGGCCCGTTTTAGGCGGCTGCGCAATATTGTTTGCCCTGTTACAAATACTCTTGCAACGCCTGCTGCCCGACGGTGGCTTATTACATATTCAAAACTGGCGTAATCGTCTGCAGGCCCAAGGCGTTTCATCACAACATGCCAGTGAATTATTACGCCAGCATCCCCTGCCCAACGCCCGTCTGGCTCTGGCTGAAACCCTCGGCACAGAGGATGAACTCGGGCAACTGCCCGCCGGGCAATGTTTAAGCCTCGCGCAGGATGCGCAGGTAAATACATTAGAAAGTGCGCAATTACCCTGGCTGCGCGCCGCGTTACTCGCCGGGCATGATCTGCCTGACGCGCTGCACATTGCCCGCGCAGAGTCACAACTGATTTTTGATCTGGCCGCTAACCGGGTATTGGTGCATGGCCTGCCGGTGGTGCTGCCACGTACACCATTGTTTTATTTCTACTGGTATGCAAAACGGCGTGTACAGGGTTTGCCCGCCTATGTGAACCCGGCCCAGCAACGCCCTGACCGCCACGAAGGTGAGGCCCTCGCCAGCCTCATGCAACAGTGGCAGGGGCACAGTAAAGCAATCAACGATCTGCAGGAAAACGGCCTGAAAGGTAAAACCCTCGATCAGAACCGCAACAAAATAAAAGACGAACTGCATGCCAGGCTCGGTGAACTTGCAGCCCCCTACCTGTTCAGTGCGGAGCGGGATCAGGCCACCGCACGCTACCGTTATGCGCTTTTATTGGCGCCTCAGCAGATACTGTTAAGCCCTGGCGGCGCAGAAAAAGATATCTCTGAAATCACAGAGAGATGTAATTAACCCAAGTGCAATGGGCCAATCCGAAAGTGTGCACAACAAACACACCCAAGGAGAAACCCATGTTAAAACATCCCTTCAGTCTGCTGGCATTATCTGCCGCCCTGTTAAGCCAGAACGCCAGCGCCCTTAATATAGTGCTGACCAACGACGACAGCTGGTCCACCGCCAACATCCAGGTGATGTTCGATAAACTCACCGCCGCCGGCCATAACGTGATTATGTCAGCCCCCTGCACAGGTCAGAGCGGCAAAGGTGGTGCGGTAAGTTTCCTGAAAGCCGTAACCCTGGACCGCAGCCAGATTGATGACCAGAAAGCCTGTGTGGGTGATACCGATACCACTAAAGCCTTCAAGGATTATGTGGAAGGCACCCCTGTCATGGCAGCCCTGTATGGCATTGATGTGCTGGCGGCAGAAATCTGGGGCAAAAGCCCTGATTTGGTCATTTCAGGCCCCAACGAAGGTAATAACTTAGGTTATCTGACTAACTCCTCCGGCACCCTGGGTGCAGCGAACATTGCTCTGGCACGGGGTATTCCCGCTATTGCGGTAAGCGCAGAAACCAGCGATGCCACAAATGCGGCCCTGGTCGCCGATGCGGTGATTGATGTAATCGCTGAACTGGAAACCAACCGCGCGGCCAATCAGCCCCTGTTGCCCCTGTTTACCGGTTTAAACATCAACACCCCGGCAGATATGGCCAACAACAAAGGTTTTACCTTCAGCCAGGTGGGCTGGAACGGTGGCATGGATGTATTTTTTAACAGCGATTTAAGCCAGGACAGCACCGCCATGGGTTACGTGGCCAACGGCATTCTGGCTGCAGGATACGCCTCTACATTTGCACAGGCCTATGCCATGGCGCAGGCCAGTTATGCCGGCAAAGCCGGGGTGAGTGTGGATATGAACAGCACCCGCATTCCTGACCAGGACAGCCGCAGTGAAGCTGTGATGCTGGAGGAAGGTTACATCACCATCAGCCCGATGCAGGCCAGTGTGCAGGCCACCCAGGTGAAATCTGCGTTGGTTAAACAACGTCTGCGTAACCTGAAACCATAAGGGGCGCACGATGAAAAAATTATATTGCATCATGCTCGCCACCCTGCCCCTGTTGCAGGCCTGTAATGACGAGCATAAAAACAACGCACAGGCGGATTATCTGCAGGCTCATCAGGGTTATTACCACGCGGAATTTGTGAGCAATAACCAGGCGCAGCAACTGCAACTGTGGATCAGCCCGGATACCGCATTATTAAGCCTGAATGATGACCGCGATGAACGCAGTGTGAGTGACGCTGAATTTAAAAATAATCAGCTGCATTTCGACAATGGTTTTATCTGCACTGAAGCAGCTGAGCAATTCACCTGCAGCATGGCAGAACAAACCTATGCACTCTCCGCCGGTGAAGAAACCCAAAGCAGCAGCCTGCAGGGTGATTTCCAATTAGGTGATGGGGTTCTGAGCGTGAAAAGTGATGGCAGTGCCAGCCTCAAAACAGCAGATTGTGAAGCCAGCCTGAAACTGGTGAGCGTGGCGGATTTCCACAGTTTCAGCAGCCAGAGCAAATGCCTCGTCGCCAAGGGTATTTTGTTGCTGCATGAAAATGCAGATTTCACTGCGGTGGAATTACTCAGCAGCAATAACAACCTGATGGGTTATTGGCTGTAATAAAATACGGGGGATTACTCCCCCGTATTTTCTGCGTTATTAACTTCAACTCCCGCTTCAGGAATGACCACCCATTTACGCGCTGCCACATAATGGCGGTTAAACACTTCGAAGAATTCATCCAGCATGTGGGCCGCATGGTCCTGATGGGTCTGGCGTAATAATTCAATCGCCACTTCCACCGTGCACAAAGCACCCTCTTCCGGCGCCTCACGCAAACCATACTGGCTTTCACGTTCAGTCTGAATACCGAGCACGGGCAAATCCTGTAAATACAGGCTGTGACGGAACATACGGCTGGCCTGCCGCCAGGTACCATCGAGAATAATAAATGCAGGGATTTTCGCCTGGGCATTTACCTGGGTTATATCCACCACACGCTCAGCATAACCGGGGCGGTTATCGGGGAAAATAATATAGGGCTGGTAGCGTTCATCGGCCAGCATGGCGAGAAATTCAGGGTCGGCCTCGGTGCGGCTCGCCCAGATAAAACGCCGGCTGTGCTCAGGCAGTACCATTTCAATTAAACGCCCGGTATTACTTGGCTTGTATTGCTCTTCTTTATGCATGAGCAGCCAGAATTCCGCTTTGGCGTGGGTATTTTTTTTGAACTGGCAAATACAGTATTCGCGGGCCAGAAGGCATCCGCTACAGCGGATAACCTTCGAGCCCTTAGCACGGAAGGGTTTCATGCAGATCAGGGCACCAGTGAATTAATAACAACGCTGGTTTTACCATCCTTAACCACTACGTTATCGGTTTCACCCTGTAAATCACCGGGTTTTGCCATGGCCTCACCTGAGGTACTGATACGGGCAATGATCTGCACTTTTTCAAATTCGGAAATTTTTAAAGTGGGCATCATCGCCATGCCATCATTCAGCTCAACGGTCAGCGGGAAAGTCGACAACGGTGCTTTATGTACAGCGAGAGGAATTTTCGGGCCATTCATGGCTTTGGCCAATACAAATAGGGTCGCATTCGCCGGCAGGGACTTTTTCAGCTCGGCGCTGATATCCACACTCACCAGCAAGCGTGTGGTGGTAACAGCCGCTTTTACCGGCTCCACATAAACATCACCACGGGCTGCGAGCTGTTGTTTGGCCTGTTCAATACCACCACGGATGGCCATGGACTCCTGGCTCTCCGGGGTAATGGCTAATAATTTATTCCAGTAATCAATCGCAACGCGGTAATCCGTGCGCTCATAGGCAGCAATACCTAATAAACCTAACGCGGCGGATTCTTCCGGATTTAAATCCACAGCATCTTTTAATAAAGACTCGGTGGCTTTATCCAGTTTACGGCCATTGGCAAAAAACTGAGCCTGACCTAACTGCGCTAATGTGGCTGCACGATCCATGGTCGCTTCAGGCGGTAATTGCTGCAGAATCTGTGAGAATAACTGCACAGCTTTGTCGTAGGCTTCGGAATCCGCATAAATACGTGCCAGCAGGAATTCGTTTTCCAGATCATCCGGGTGATTGGCAATCTGGGTTTCCAGGGCGCTGGTCAGGGCGGTTAAATCCTGCGCATTAGCCTCGGGGGATGACATGCGTTTTAACAGGCCAGTTAATTGCAGCTGCTGATAAGCACCTAATTTCCAGTACATAGCGGCGCTGAGCACAATTAAAAACAGGGCTGCCGCGGGGGCAACCCAACGCCCGCCATTTTTAATGCTGGCATTGATATCCACTGCGTCATCCAGCAGGTTGCGCTCCAACTCGACTTTCAGCTGGTTAAATTCATCCTGTGAAATGCGCCCTTCTTCCCGTTCAGTATTTAATTCAGCAAGGCGGTCTTTAAAAATCACCACGTTTGTGGCTTTACGGTCCACATCCTGCGTTTTACGTTTGGCCGGCAACCATAAAAATGCCATTGCCAGTACCAGCAATAATGCTGCACCCAGCCATAAACTAATCATTTTTATTGTCCTGTAATAAAGCGTTCAGACGGTCACGCTGCGCATCATCTAACTCTTGCACCGCAGCCTCGGCAGTGTTTTTACGGCGGCGCACCACGATTACGATAAAAGTCAGCAATGCCACCACACCCAGCAATGCAGGGCCAAACCACAATACATAGGTCATGGTATTTACCCGTGGGCGGTACAGCACAAAATCACCGTAACGCTCGACCATGTAATCGAGAATTTGCTGGTCGTCTTTACCCGCTTCAATTTGCTGATACAGCTGCTTGCGTAAATCCGCCGCAACCTGCGCGTGGGAATCCGCGAGGTTTTGGTTCTGGCATTTAGGGCAGCGCAAATCATTGGCAAGCTGATCGAAACGCGCCTGCAATTCGGCATTTTCAAACTGGTACTGGTAACCGTCCACCACCGCAAAAGCGTTGGACATGAACAAGACAAAAGTCAGGCAAAGCCATTTCATAATGCCTGCTCCGCTAATTTCATTTGTTCAGCAATCACAGCCCAGTTGGCGGCGGTAATCACACCGGTAAATTTGTAGCGGATAATACCGTTGGCATCGACGATAAAGGTTTCCGGTGCACCGGTAACACCCAGATCCAAAGCCAGCAGACCTTCGGCATCCACCACCACTGCGGCATAGGGATTACCTAAATCGTTTAACCAGCGGCGCGCAGCTTCGTCGTCATCTTTGTAACTGATGCCGATAACCGAAACACCTTCAGCGGCTTTTTGCACCAGATAGGGATGCTCAATTTTGCATGACACACACCAGGTGCCCCAAACGTTGACCAGTTGCACTTTACCTGTCATTAAATTTTGCTGATAACGCTGCTCAGACATTAAATCGGGTAAATCAAATGCGGGAAATGTTTTGCCTACTAATGCAGAAGGCACGTCCTTCGGATCAAGGTATAAACCTTTCCAGAGGAAAAACCCTAAAACAATAAAAATACCAAAAGGAATAAATAACAGGGCACGTTTCACTGCGCTTCTCCTTTGACGGCAAGACGGTAACGACGATCAGACACCGCCAGCAGGCCGCCCAGTGCCATTAAAATCGCACCCAGCCACAACCAGCGTACATAGGGTTTGTAATGCACACGCACCGCCCAGGCACCATTTTCCAGTGGTTCACCTAAAGCTACGTATAAATCACGGAATAAACCGGGCTGAATATCGGCTTCGGTCATGACGTTACGCGCAACCGGGTAATTACGTTTTTGCGGGTGCAATACTGTGTACAACTCAGTGCCATCGTAAACTTCAATCGTGCCGTGATCGGCGATGTAGTTAGGGCCCTGACGTTTTTCAACACCATCAAATTTAAATTCGTAATTAACAAGGCTGATGCTGTCACCCGGCACCATGCGCACGTCTTTTTCTAGTGTGTAATTGGATACCACCGCAATACCCATGGCGGTTACCGCAACACCGAGGTGACCAAGCACCATGCCGTAATAACTGGGTTTAATGCGTTTAAAACCCTGCACCAGGCCAGCGCTGTGCTGAGCCTTACGCCATAAATCGAGCAATGTGCCGGCAATTAACCAGCTGCACAGGGCTACACCCCAGATCACGTGATAATTTAATTCGCGGCCATAAACCAGCGGGAATGCAATACACATAATGATGGCAATCGCCATGGCAGGCCACAGACTTTGCACAAACACGTTAGCGCTGGTTTTTTTCCAGCGCGCCACCACACCCACGTTCATTAAAATCACCAGCAGGGACATCATGGGCACAAAGAATAAATTGAAGTACGGTGGGCCGACGGAAATTTTCGTGGCGAAAAAGAAGTCGGCAATCAGCGGGAATAATGTGCCCAGCAGCACCATTGAAGCGACAATCACCAGCAACAGGTTATTCATCAGCAGGAAAGATTCACGGGATAACCAGCTGAAACTGACTTTGGTAACAACGCTCGGGGCTTTAATCGCATACAGCAGCAATGAGCCGCCGATACAAATAGTCAGCAGGGCAAGAATAAATAAACCGCGGCCCGGGTCACTGGCAAACGCATGCACGGAATTTAATACGCCGGAGCGCACCAGGAATGTACCGAGCAAACTCAGGGAAAATGCAAAAATCGCCAGTAATAATGTCCAGCTTTTAAATGCGCCGCGTTTTTCTGTCACCGCAAGGGAGTGAATTAACGCAGTACCCACTAACCATGGCATAAAAGAGGCATTTTCCACCGGATCCCAGAACCACCAGCCGCCCCAGCCTAATTCGTAATAGGCCCACCAGCTGCCGAGAGCGATACCCAGACTTAAAAAAGCCCACGCCAGGGTTGTCCAGGGGCGCGACCAACGGGCCCATGCCGCATCAAGGCGGCCAGTCATTAAGGCTGCAATCGCAAAAGCAAATGACACCGCAAAACCCACATATCCCATATACAACATGGGTGGGTGCACTATCAGGCCAAAATCCTGTAACAGCGGATTTAAATCACCACCATCAAGCGGTGAATTTGGCAGAATGCGTAAAAACGGGTTGGAAGTTAATAATAAAAATAATTCAAAACCCAGACCAATCAGCGCCATTACCGCAAGGGCACGGGCCAGCACATCCAAGGGCAGACGTTTACTGAAAATACTCACCGCCACGGCCCAGAACGACAACAATAAAACCCAAAGTAATAATGAGCCCTCGTGGGAGCCCCACACCGCGGAAATTTTATATTGCACCGGCAACAGGGAGTTGGAGTTTTTGGCGATATAAGCCACGGAAAAATCATCCTGCACAAAAGCCAGTGCCAGTGCGCCAAATGACAGGGTTAAAAATAATGAATACGCCCAGGTTAAAGGGCGCGCCATGTGCATCCAGTTCTCATAACCGCGCTGTGCACCGATTAGCGGAATGGCAACCGCGAGCAGCGACATACCCATGGCGATAATTAAGGCAAGGTGGCCTAATTCAGGAATCATAATCAGTCCCTTGCACTTTCAAGATCTTGTTTGCCATCTTTATGTGCCTGCTCTAAGGCATGGGTCACTTCAGGTGGCATGTATTTTTCGTCGTGTTTGGCGAGCACTTCACTGGCAATAAATACACCCTGTGCATTTAATTTACCCATGGCGACAATACCCTGCCCTTCACGGAATAAATCCGGCAGTATGCCGCTGTACTGAATGGTGACTTCCGCAACACCATCGGTCACTTTAAATGTGGCCAATAAACTGTTTGGATCACGCTGCAGCGAACCCACCACCACTAAACCACCAGCACGAACTAAACGGTCGGCGGGCACTTCGCCGTTGGCCATCTGGGTTGGGGTATAAAACAGGTTAATGTTTTCTTTTAATGCGTAGAGCATCAGGCCCACGGCAATGCCGATACCGGCCAGCACAAATAAAATAATTAACAAACGTTGTTTACGTTGCGGATGCATCAGTTTTGCTCCCTACGGCTTAAGCGGGCCATATCCCGGCGCAGCTGTTTGCGCTTTAACACCGGCATGATGAAATTGGCGGCAATCAGCACAAAGCTGAGGCCATAGGACAACCAGACATAAAAGCCATGGCCGCCCATTGCGAAAAAATCACCGATCGATTCAAAGAACATGGTTAGTTACCTGCTGTACCCATTTGGTACGACGTTCACGCCATAAAATTTCATTCTGGGTACGCAGAATTAACCACACCGCGAACCAGCAATAAAAACCAACGATGGTTAACACCAGGGGAATAAACATCTCAGGTGCCATGGTGGGCTTTTTGGTCAGGGTGATGGTGGCCGGCTGATGCAGGGTATTCCACCATTCCACTGAGTATTTGATGATCGGGATATTAATCACGCCGACGATAGACAGTATCGCGCCAGCTTTGTTCGCCAGTTCGTCATCTTCAATGGCGTTATACAGGGCAATCACCCCGAAATATAAAAACAGCAGGATTAACATGGAGGTCAGACGGGCATCCCACACCCACCAGGTACCCCAGGTAGGTTTACCCCAGATGGCACCGGTAAACAGGGCGATGGCCGTGACACTCACACCAATCGGCGCGGCGGCGCGCATCACCCAGAAGGCAATTTTCATACGCCACACCATGGCCACCAAACCCGCCACGGCCATGAGCATATAACAGCTCTGCGCCACGATCGCCGCAGGCACATGGATATAAATAATACGGAAGCTGTTGCCCTGCAGATAATCCGCAGGTGCATAGGCCAGGCCCCACACCAGGCCAACACCCATCAGCAGGCAGCCCACACCGATCAGCCAGGGCAGCCATTTATTGCTGATGTCATAAAACCACTTTGGGGAACCCATTTTGTGGTAAAGCCGTTTCAGGTAGTTCCACATATTATCTCGCCACACTGAGTTTCAGGGCCGCCACCGTCGCTAACGGGCAAACAGCCAGAGTAAAAAATAAATACGCGCCTAAAAATGCAATATGACCATTGATGGCCATGCCCTGCCCCGCGGACTGCACCGCACTGGCACCAAAAATCAGCACCGGAATATACAGGGGTAAAATCAATAACGGCAGCAACATACCACCTTTTTTCAGCCCCACCGTGAGGCCGGCACCAATGGCCCCCAGCAAGCTGAGAATCGGCGTGCCCAATAACAGGGACATCATCAGGGCAAAATACGCGTTTTCCGGCAGACCAAGCATAACCCCCAACAGAGGCGCCACTATAACCAGGGGTAAACCTGCGATGCACCAATGGGCCAGAATTTTCGACAACACCAGAAATACCAGCGGTTGTGGCATAAGTAAAAACTGCTCCAGGGTGCCATCGTCGTGGTCCGCCTTGAACAATAAATCGAGGGATAACAGGGTGGCGAGCAGGGCACCTACCCAAATAATACCGGGCGCAATGCTGCCCAGAAATTCGGGATCGGGGCTGACCGCCAGCGGGAATAAACTGCTGACAATCAGGAAAAACATTAACGGGTTTAACAACTCGCCCTTGGCGCGGTACGCAAGCAGCAAATCACGGCGGAAGGTTGCCAGCATGGCGGCGCTTAAGCTGATCATTGCGCGCCCCCCAGGGTCAGGGTACGCACCGGCACGCTTTGCGGTAATTCATGGTGGGTGGTAAGGATCACAGCGCCGCCGCGCTGGGCATGCTCCACTATGGTTTGCTCGAGACGGGTCACACCGGCTTTATCGATCGCGGTAAAAGGCTCGTCCAGAATCCAGAGTTTGGGCGGCTGCAGATACAAACGGGCCAAGGCCACACGGCGCTGCTGCCCCGCCGATAAATGGTAACTGGGAATGTCTTCATAACCCCGCAGGCCCACTTGCTCAAGGGCTGCATAGACGGAATTACGTTCGGCCTTAGAAAAACGCGATTGCCACCAGATCAGATTTTCTTCCGGGGTCATGGCCCCTTTAACACCAGGCTGATGGCCTAAATAAAGGGTATTGGCGAGAAAATCATAACGCCCCGCACGCATATCCTGCCCCATCCAGCTCAAGCCACCTTCATATCCCGCCGATAACCCGATCAGGATGCGTAACAGGGTGCTTTTACCGGCACCATTAGGGCCGGCAACCTGCAGGATTTCACCGCTATTGAGGGTAAAAGACAGATTGTGAAACAAACAACGATCGTCACGCTCACAGCGCAGGTTGCGGGCTTCAATCCAGGCAGACTGTGACAACCTTGCCTCCTCAACTAGGCTAATGGGGGAACGGTGCTTCATACATCAGGCGCGGCATTATATACAAAGCTGACTGATACGGTCAGCTTTAACCCGGAAAAAGGCATGGGCATAGGTATCAATTCAGGGACAGAGTCTATCGGCTCCCCCATAAAAGACGTTGCCACAGGTCAAACTCCCCCTAACGTCTTGATTGAAAAGCCAATTATGGCCAGGGTTGTGTTCTCCGAAGCCCTCATGGAACTGCCCGCCAAACTGGCGGATCAGCTGCGCCAGGCACTGCCGCAAATGAGCCTGCCGGTGTACAGGGTGCAACTGGGATTGGCCCAGCAAAAATTAATCACCTTCAGCCAAACCCCCTTACCTGAAGGCCAGGTAGTGGAATTAAGCCAGACCAGCAATGGCCAGTTACAGGCCCGCCCCCTGCCACAGCTCAACCTGAGCAGCCTGATCAAAACCATCCTGCCCCCGGTACAACTCGATATCGGCAAATTGCCCATCAGCCCACCGGACAATGTGCTGCGCGCCGGGCAGACTATCACGCCGCAACTTGTGCAAAGCGCCATCGCTGACAGCGGTCAGTGGTTTGAACAAAAACTACAGCAACTGGTTAACGGCCAAACGCTGCCTGAGGCCAGCACAACCACAAATAGCCCGATCAATGCGGCAAATAAGCCAGCTGCTGCGCCCACCGCAACATCCGTTGCCCAAACACCCATAAGCAATACAGACCTGTTAAAGCTTGCACAGGCCATGGCCAATACACAAACAACAACCAATAGCCCAGCAACAGCGCAGCAAAATAAAACCGATATCAACCAGCTCTGGGGAAAGTTTCAGGGTGGTGTGAAAACCATGGGCAACTGGCTCGACAGTGCACTGCAGGGCAAAACGCCGCCCCCGCCAAAAGAATTTACGACGTCTGCCAACTTGCCAGCTGCCCAGACAAGCCCAATAACCCCACCAGTAGCAGGCTCTGCGCCCCAAATCAGCCCAGGGATATTACAAGCAGGAACGAATATCACGGCCAGCCAACCGATCGCGGGGGCTACTCTCAGCATTCCCCTAGTCACTGATCAGGGGAGCCTTGCCCCACAACTGCAGCAGGATGTGAAAGGCTGGTTAATACAGGTGCAGCATCATCTGCAGGCACAATTAAATCAGCACCTGCTTGCCAAAGGGGACAGCACCCGCCCCTGGCTGGCGGATAGCTTCAAAACAGCCCATCAACAAGATCTACAAAACCTGCAGATTTGGCCACGCAATATCAGCTGGCAGCCGGTATTGCTGGGCATGCTTGAAAATACCCCCGAGGCTGACGATGCCAAGCAGGATGCATTAGTGAAGTTGTTATTACAGGTCAGCCAGGGCCTTGGGCGCATCCAGCAGGATCAGATAAGCAACCGCCAACAGCAAAGCGTCAGCCCCCAGCTGGACCTCAACCTCCAGCTTCCCTATCTGGAGCAACAACAACTGCGTTTTGTGCAAGTCGAACTGCAGGAAAAATCCAGCCCAAAAGCCGGCAGCAAACAAATGCTGCGCGCCTGGCATATGATTTTGCGTTTTGCCCAGGCTGAGCCCTTCCCTTTTGCGATTGAACTAAATATGCACAGCATGCAGGTGAATTTGCATTGCTGGGCAGAACAGCAGAGCCATTTACATCAGTTGCGCGAAAAACTGCCCACCCTGCGCGCCAAATTGCTTAAAGCTGGTTTTACCTGCCAGCAACTCGATACCCGCCTGGGTAATCCACCACCGTTAAAACGCCAGATTCAGCAATATCAGGTGGACATTCACACATGAGAGACAAAGCGATTGCGTTATTTTATGACGGTGAAAACGCGCCGGTATTAAGTGCAAAACAGCAAGGTGAAGCGGCACAGGCTCTGATAGATGCCGCGATTGCAGCGGGCATTCCGCTGTATGAAAATCCGGCGTTATTAAATGAATTAAGTGAACTGGGTTTAGGGCAGGAAATTCCGCCTGAACTTTACCGTTTAATTGCGGAAATTCTGGCGTTTGCGTTTTACATACAGGGTAAAACACCCCCGGGTTACAACAACTGTTAACAAACTACAGTGTTATACCCGGGGAATTTCAATCAGTGATGGCGGGTTAATTTATCCAGATACCCCATCAGGAAGGCAGACAATACAAACGTCAGGTGAATAATCACGTACCACATGAGTTTGCCATCAGCAATTTGCTCGGCATTCATGAAAATTTTCAGCAGATGAATAGAAGAAATAGCAACGATAGACGCAGCTACTTTAGATTTGAGGGTGGAAGAATCCACCTTGCCTAACCAACCTAATTTTTCCGTACCTTCATCAATATCCAGCTGGGATACGAAGTTTTCGTAGCTGCTGATCATCACCATCACAATCAGGCCACCCACCAGCGCCATATCGATCAGCGACAGAATCACCAGCACCAGCTCGGCTTCTTTAATCTCGAATAAAATGGGCAGGGTGTGGAAAATTTCTTCAAAAAACTTCAGACCCAGCATCACCAGCGCAAGGCTCAGACCAACATAAATCGGAGCCAGAATCCAACGGGCGTTATACATGAGTTTTTCGATCATTTTTTCCATAGGGCACCTCAAACCAGAGTGGCGCACATTATAGAAAAACAGGTGGGATTAGCTAGGGCCTGTTAACACTAAATAAATCGGGCCTGCTGAGAGAACGTTTTTCTCAGAACAAGAAGGGAGTTATGAAATATAGCGGGCTAAATAAATAACGAGCGACGCCGTTGGGGGGAAAACGAGCCTCAGCCCGTTGGGTTATGGCTAAAAAACCCTCATTCTGCGTTGCTGTTCGTTTGCTTAACCCGTTAGGCCACACTCTCAGCGCCTTGCCTGAGGGGTTTTTAGCCAATAACAGGCCGTTTAATGAGTATTAACAGGCCCTGGGGGTTGCGTAAAAAAGCCACCCCGCTTTCAGGCAGATGGGATTACTCGCCGGTTGCTACCATATTGGCGCTGGCCTTGAGAATGTGCCAGCAGCCCTGCCCGAGGGCAGACGCTTTTTCGATGTGCACATCACGCAGACCATTGGCACCCAGGCGGTAAGCCTCGGCTTTGAGATCCATAATCAGGGTTTTTTCTTCCGGCGCATCTTCGAACAGGCTGCCATGGCAGCGCTCACTGGAAACCTGGCCAACCACACGGCCAACCCCAGGCTGCACCATTTGCACCTGACGCTCTGCATCACGTTTGTCACGCAGGCTTAAATAATTGAGATCGTTGCCCAGACGCTGATTAGGCGCCAGGTGTGTACACGCAACCAAAAACAACACGGATAATAAGGCGAGTTTTTTCATTTTTTATTGTTATTCTGTTTTGACCAAAACGGCCCAATGCTAGCAGGACTGCGGCACGAAAAATACTGATTATTTAATCACGTCAAAAACCGTCAGCACCGGATTTTCTGGCTCACTGATGATATCCAACGCCTTCACTTTTGCCAGTACCGGGCCGCGTTTACACCAGGTTTCAAGCACGCTCAGGGCCTCTTCCTGCCCCTGGGCAAAAAATTCCACCCGACCATCCTCCAGGTTGCGTACCCAACCTTTAAGCCCCAGTGCATTGGCCTTTTTGGCCGTGGAGGCACGGAAATATACCCCCTGCACCTTGCCGGAAACCCATCCATGTATCGCTGGCATATTCCCTCCGAACCCAATCTTGACCCAGAACAACCCGCATCAAACAGGCGCTGTTAGACTTGCCGCAAGCAAACTCAGGTAGCATAAAATGCAAGCGAATCAGACGCAAAACATTCAGTGGGACACCGAACTGATTAAACGTTACGACAAGTCTGGCCCCCGTTACACCTCTTATCCAACCGCCGTGCAGTTCCATCAGGGATTTGGTGCTGAGCATTATGCCCAGGCCCGTGATGCCGCAAACCTGCCGGGGGCACCCGTATCGTTATACGTACATATCCCGTTTTGCGCTCATGTTTGTTATTACTGCGCCTGCAATAAAGTCATCACCAAAAACCGCGATAAAGCCCAGCCCTATCTGGAACGCCTCTACAGCGAAATCGCCATGCGCTCGCCTTATTACCGCCAGGACCGCTTGGTTGAACAACTGCACTGGGGCGGTGGCACACCTACCTTTATCAGCGAAGAGCAAATGACCGAGCTGATGGGTGAGCTGCGTAAACACTTCCATCTGATCGACAGTGACGACCGGGATTATTCGATTGAGATCGATCCCCGCGAAGTACAGCCCACTACCCTAGCCCATTTAAAATCCCTCGGTTTTAACCGGGTTAGCCTGGGTGTGCAGGATTTCGATGAAAAAGTGCAAAAAGCCGTCAACCGGGTGCAGCCTCTGGCCATGACCAAAGCCGTGCTGGATGAAGCCCGCGCCCTGGGTTTCCGTTCAATCAATATTGATCTGATCTACGGCTTACCTTTCCAGAGTCAGGCGACATTCCGCCAGACCCTTGAACAGGTTATCGCCCTGGATCCTGATCGCCTGTCCGTCTTCAACTATGCGCACCTGCCTGAGCGCTTCATGCCCCAGCGCCGCATTAACGCCGAAGATTTACCCTCTGGCGAAGAAAAACTGCGCATGCTGGAAGACAGCATCCGCATGCTGACCGAGGCGGGTTACTGTTATATCGGCATGGATCACTTTGCCAAGCCCGATGACAGCCTGTCCCTCGCGCAAAAAGCCGGCAAGCTGCACCGCAACTTCCAGGGTTATACCACCCACGAAGATTGCGACTTAGTGGCAGTGGGTGTTTCCAGCATCAGCCAGGTGGGTGACGCCTATTTCCAGAACCACGCTGATATCGAAAAGTATCAGGCGGATATCGATAACGGTGTACTGCCCATCCACCGCGGTGTAGCACTGACCGATGACGATGACCTGCGCCGTGCCGTCATTAAACAGCTGATCTGCCACTTCGAACTGGATTTTGCGAGCATCGAAAAGGCCTTTGATATTGATTTCAAAACCTATTTCGCCGCCGGCCTGAAAGGCCTGGAAAAATATCAGGCCGATGATCTGGTGCTGGTCACGGACCGTGGAATTGAAGTCACACCTAAGGGCCGTTTGCTGATCCGCAATATTTGTATGGAATTTGATGCCTATTTGAACCAGCCCCAGCACAGCGTGCGCTATAGTAAAGTGATCTAGGTGTGAAGAGGGGGCAACCCCATGCGTCAGTCCAGCCATATCGCAACCCAGACGGCAGCAGCGGCTACCATCTCGGGCCATCTGTTCAGGGCAAGTGTGATCGCCCGGCAGATGGCGCTGGCGGCAAAAAACTCCCGGGCCATGGTGCTGCGGGCAGGCAGTAAAGCGGCGGGGCTGAAGGTTATCTCCGACTTCTTTGATGAACTTGCCGACAAAACCATTGGCCTGTCCAAGGCCATTAACCAGTGTGCCATTGGCATTTCCCAAAATTCCGTGCGGCAATGGCGGGTGCAAACCTTCATTGACCGCATGAATACCACCACCAAACGGGTGGAACACCACAAACAAAAAGCCCTGCGTAATACCCTCGACAGCGCCGTGAATACCATGGGTGATCTGCAAAGTGATTTGCTGCACCAACTGCGCACCCTGCGTGATCAGCTCGACAGCATTCACCACTTTATGCAGGCCAGTAATGTGGTAGCAGTAACCTTCCGCCTTGAGGCCACCCAGACGGGCGAGTTTCAGCCCCTTTTGCTGCACATGGCTGAAAACATTGATGGTTTATCCAACCGCATTAAATTTCATATCAATACCAGCCAGTCACAACTGGCCCAATTCAGGGAGTAACAGACTGCATGGAAGCACTAAAGCTTTTTGATCAGGGGCATCAGTGGTACGTATTTGGCCGCGACCCTGAAAAACCTGAAAAAATCATCGATACCAACCAGTTTATGGTGGTCGATGGCGACAAAGCCCTGCTGCTGGATCCGGGCGGGATTGAAGTTTTTTCCACCATGCTCGCCTCCGTACTGAAATATCTGGATATCGAAAACATCACGGATTTATTCGCCTCCCACCAGGACCCGGATATTATTTCCTCCCTTGGTATGTGGGATCAGGTGCTGCCTAACGCGCGCCTGCACTGCCCCTGGTTATGGGAAGGTTTTGTGCGCCACTTCGGCATGAGTAACATTGAATATGTGCCCATCCCCGATGAAGGCGGCCGCATCGAATTAAATACCGTCGAACTGGAATTAATCCCCGCCCATTACCTGCACTCTTCAGGTAATTTCCATATTTACGATGCCAAAGCGAAGATCCTCTTCAGCGGTGACGTGGGCGCGGCGCTGGAACCGCCGGGAAGTGATTTATTCGTAGAAAATTTCGATTTACACCAAGATAAAATGCGTTATTTCCACCAACGCTGGATGCCCAGTGAAATAGCCAAAAAGGACTGGTTAAACCGGGTGCGCAAGCTGGATATTCAATTAATGGTGCCGCAACACGGGCGCATGTTTAAGGGCGATGATATACAACGCTTTTTTGACTGGTTTGAAAAACTCGAAGTCGGCATTGCCATCAGTAACCGTTAATTACATGGCAACAACCAAAAGGCCCCGTAGAGATTAAAACAATGTCTGCGGGGCTTTGTCTTTCCAGATATCCCATTTACCGTCTTTAAATTCGAAGTTAAGCCTTTTTTCAAAGGGTTTTTCTTTCGATTCACGGGCGCGTTTTAATGCCCGCTCCGCGCGCCAGTCAATTTTATCCAGCCACTCCGGCAGCTGATCGGCATACCAGCTCAAATAGACCTCACAATAAATACGCCCGTTAATGTCCATAGGCGTGCTGACTTCGAGTATTTCGCGGATACGGGGGTGGCCGTAATAAATGCCCTTGGGGGAAACCCATTGGGAGGCCTCATTTAATTTATAGGTATACCCCCCGACACTGACTTCACGGGGCTCGCCATACATGATTTTTTCAGCGAGAAAGCGGGTATTTTCCCGGGTCAGAACCCCGGCTTTGACATACTGATCGAGCTTTTTCACCATGGTGTTCTGAATACGCTCAATTTCCAGGGGGAGTTTCTCGGGCATAAAAAACAGCAATTCCTGCCCGAAACCCTGTTCAAATAAACGGGTGATATCACTTTCCGCAGGCGGTGCCGGCACAGCCTGCACTGTTATATAAAAACTTAATAAAACCGCTATCTGCCAGAATCTTTTCACGGGCATCCCTCCCTTTGTTGACATTGATAATAGTCAACGCTCGCCTGATTGCCGCAATTTTGTATATGTCATGGACATGCAAACTAACTGCAACAGGACTGTCACGCCCCGCACTTAGCCTTGCTGAAAACTGACCCGCAAGGTGAGCATATGCAGACCGTACTGGCCCAGAACAACACACAACCTCAGGTGGCGCCCACTTCCCTGTGCGCCATGATCACTGAAGATGCGCAGGATATCCGTAAAGCGCTAGAACTGCGTTACCGCGTATTTGGTGAAGATATGGGTGCCAAATTCAAATCCACTGAAGCGGGTATCGACCGTGATCACTTCGATGACGTGTGTTATCACCTGGTGGTGAAGGATGAATTTTCCGGTGATGTGGTAGGTTACAGCCGCATTATTACCAGTGACATGCTGGCCCATACCGGCGGTTTTTACACCCAGACCGAATTTGATTTAAGTGGCATTTTGCAGAGCGGCAAACGTTATATGGAAATCGGCCGCACCTGTGTGGATGGTGATTTCCGCAATGGCGCGGTAATCGCCCTGCTGTGGGCACGCCTTGGCCAGTTTATCCAGGATCACAATATTGATTTCCTGATGGGTTGCGCCAGCATCCCATTTAATGACGGCCCAAAAGCCCTGGCGGTGATCGATTATCTGCGTGACAACCACTTCACCGAAAGTGAGAAACGCGTTATTCCCAAACACCCGTTGCCTCACCTTGAAGTGCACGCCGATGGCAAAAGCCTGATGCCGGCATTACTCAAAGCTTATTTACGCATGGGTTGTAAAGTCTGTGGTGAAGCGCACTGGGATAAAGCCTTTAACGTGGCCGATGTGGTAGTGCTGCTGGCGCGTGAAGATATTAACCAGCGTTACCTGAAGCACTTTATGCGTGCAGCCTGATATGCGTATGTACACTTCATTGCGTACATTTCAGCGGGTTGTACGTGCCGCTTTCTGGCTGATTATTGCCTGTGTGGTCATCCCCTCTATTTTTTTACTGCCCCGCAGCGGGCCATGGCGCCCCAGCTTCCGCGAAGCAACCGTGGGTTTTTTCTGCCGCCGTATTTATCAGGTACTGAACGTTAAAATTGCATTGATGGGTGAGATCGCAACAGCCCCCGCCCTGCTCGCTCCGAATCATGTTTCCTGGCTGGATGTGGTAATTCTGGCCGGTTACAAACCCCTCGCTTTTATCGCCAAGGCCGATGTCGAAGACTGGCCCCTGATCGGCTGGTTATGCCGCAAAGCCAACGCTCTTTTTATTCACCGCGAAAATAAATTCCGGGTTTACCGTGAATCCCTGCCCGCCGCGCAACGGGCATTGCAGGCCGGGCAATCCCTGGTGGTATTTGCCGAAGGCACCACCGCCAATACCGAACAAATCAGCCATTTTTATCCGATGTTTTTTGAAGCTGCCCTGCGCGAACAGGCAAAGGTACAGGCCATTGCCATCCGCTACCTCACCGCCAGCGGTGAACGCTCACGGGATGCCGCATTTATTGATGATGATGGTTTTGTGCAAAGCCTGTTGCGTATCGCCGCTGCGGATGTCACCTACGCCGAAATACACTTCTGCCAACCTTTGGCCTGCAACCACCGCAAACAATACGCCCAGCAATGCCGCCAGCAAATCAATCAGGTTTTACAAAGCGCGCCGGATACACCACAAACCAACCGCAACCTTTCTTACGCAGGGCAATGATCAACAAAGGGTAATCGCTTTGTTCTGATTGGTCATTTACTGCCAGCTATCTAACCTTACACTTATCCCAAAGCGGAGATGTGTATGAAAAAAGGTTTAGTGGGCTTTTTTAATCAGCCCAGAATTTTACGCCATGTATTTAACTGGTACCGCCCCTTCAGGGGTGCGGGCATTAAAGTCACCCACCTGGCGGATGATTTTTCCAGTGCCCGGGTGCAGATGAAACTCACCTGGTTCAACCGCAATTATGTGGGTGTGCACTTTGGCGGCAGCCTGTACGCAATGATTGATCCCTTTTATATGCTGTTAATCATGAATCAGCTCGGCAGCGATTTTATTGTGTGGGACCAGGCGGCACGGATAGAGTTTGTACGCCCCGGCGCCGGTACAGTAAGCGCACATTTTCAGGTAGGTGAAGAGATTCTTAACGATATCCGTAGCAAAACCGCCAACGGTGAAAAATATTTGCCGACCTATGAAGTGGATGTGGTGGATGAAAATGGTGTTGTAGTCGCACGGGCCTTCAAAACCATTTACATCCGCCGCAAGAAACGCACGCTTTAAACCGGTGGAATGGAATAGGTGCAGGTGGCATGGGCAACCATGTCATCACTGCCACGGGAAAATATCTTCACTTCACCCATCGCCAGACGTTTACCCAATTTAAATAACTCTGCACGAGCGAACATATCCACCGGATCGGGCCGGCGCAAAAAATTAATATTCAGACTGCTGGTCACCGCCATCGCAACCGGCCCCAATTCCGCCAGAATCGCCATATACATGGCGGTATCGGCGAGTGTCATCATCACAGGGCCGGAAACACTACCGCCCGGGCGTAAATGCTGTTTACCCACGGGCAACATAATTTCTGCACGCATCCCGCCGGCCGATAACACCTCAATGCCCGATGCCGGAAAGTGCCCGTCGAGAAATGCCTGTAATGCGCTTGCTGTCATATTGGCCATAGTTGCCCTCCTCTGCGCCATACTAATGGCCACGCGCGGAGCCGCAATGGCATAAGCCCACAAGCCCACTGACCAAATAGCGATTCGGGGATTTTCTTCTAAACTCAGGGCAATACTGAGGAACGCCCACTATGCAACGAATTACCATTGCCAAAGCCACCATGCTCTTATCTGAACTGCTCGACTGCATGGAAGATCTGTACTGGGAATCCCAGACCATGGAAATGAAAGACGCCAGTTTTAACGTGGTGAGAATTCTGAATGCCGAGCTGATGGAGTTAACCAAGGTTTCCGTACAAGACCACCATTACCCCTACGAAGTGATCAGTTGCTCAACCCAAACCCTGGCCAATGTGCTGGAGGATGTGCAAAACGATATAGCCGGAAGGATTCTGCGCTCACGCACACGGGCTAACCTGACACCCCTGCTGCTGCAGATGTCAGACGCGCTCCAGGTTTAACTCCCGGGCATTGACTATCTGATCGCGGCCATTGGCTTTGGCCTGATAAAGGGCACGGTCAGCACGCTCCGGCCAATCCAGCAGGGAACACTCCGGCCCCGCCTGAATCACCGCAACCCCGACACTGACAGTCACGTGGGGTTTATTAATACCGCTGTGGGGCATGGCAAGCTCGCGCACCCCGTTAAGAATACGACTGCATACCTGTAATGCCCCTTCCTCATGGGTATCGGGCAGAATCAGGGAAAACTCTTCGCCACCCACACGGGCAGCCACATCAAACGGACGTGCACCGGCAGTGTCCAGCACCCGAGCAATACGCTTAAGGCACAAGTCACCTTTGAGGTGTCCGTAGGTATCGTTGTAATGTTTGAAATAATCCACATCGATGCTGATCAAAGCACAGGGCAACTGGCTGCGCATGCTCTGTTTGTAGGTCTGAAATAACGCATCATCAAACCGGCGGCGGTTAGCCAGCTCTGTCAATGGGTCCGTCAAACTGAGGCTTTCGAGGTAATCACGATTGCGTTTGTTCTGCAGATGCAACATCAGGCGCATCTGGCAAATAGCTGGATTCAGGGGTTTTTGCAGGTAATCACAGGCCCCCTGGGCAAAGGCCTGCACTTCGAGGCTTTCATCCCGCGGGCCAATCACCACATAAGGAATGCGCCTTTGCGCAATATGGGTAACCGGTGTTGTCATCCACAGGGAGCGATCTGCCACCACAATTAAATCGGTCGCGGCCCAATCAACTGCCTCCCACTGGCTACACAGAGAAACGCTGGCAAAAGTACTGCACCAGGCCACTAATTGCTCAGCCTGGTCATCGCCCAATGTCATCAGTGTTAAGGATGCGTTTGCCGCTATTTCCATGATTTTTTTAAGTATATTTCCTGATTAAAGGCACTTTACCGGATTAAATCCGGCGACGAAACAGACAGGGATCAGGTAACAGCAAATATGTGATGACTTTCGAAGCCGGACCTTAACTTCTACAATGCGGCCAAATCAAAACAGGTAACATTTATGGCATTAGTGTATTCAACCGAAACCGGCCGCACCTGCCCGGATTGCAACCAACCACTTGAAAAATGTTGTTGTAAGACACAGACCCCTCCCCCATCCGATGGTACAGTCCATATAAAACGGGATCGTAAAGGCCGTGGTGGCAAAACCGTCACCGTGGTGAGCGGACTGGGGTTGGATAAAAAAGCCCTGCAGGCACTGTGCAAACAACTCAAACAACGTTGTGGCACGGGCGGCTCCGTCAAAGACTTTACGATAGAAATCCAGGGCGACGTGCTGGAGCCGGTGAAAACCTTTTTTCAGCAGCAGGGTCACACCGTGAAGCAAATTGGCGGCTAAGCGGAACCCACGTCTAAACTAGGAAAGTTTATGGGCCACACAGGGCAGCAGTACATGGAAATGACGGTATCAACCAGGGGCTGGTTCGGCACACGCAAACCGATGAAAGCCCAACTGGTGAAATTTAACCGCTTCAGTCTGATGTTCAGCACCAGCAAAAAACTGAAACAGGGGCAGTACGTCGAGGTGAATTTATCCTGCGGCTGCCTCAGCCTGCGTGAAGTCATCGCACGGGTAGAAAGTTGTGAACGGGCGGGTAAAGGTTATATTGCCACCACCCGTTTTGTGCTGGAACGCCCCGATAAAGTCCCCTACCGCGAAGCCATGACGCTGCTGAAATCCATCGAACAATCCCTGCCCAGCGGTATGAGAGCTCCTTTGCATATGGGTTAGCTTGATATGCATTAACCCATTGTTCACTAAAATCCGCTAAGGTTTGCGCATCAACAGGAAGGATTAGTATGCATACCATTTTAGTGATTAACTGCGGCAGCTCTTCAATCAAATTTGCAGTCATCAACAGCCAGGATGAAACCACACTTATCAGTGGTCTGGCGGAACGCCTCGGTACACCACAGGCGGGTTTAAGTTACAAACTCAACGCCGAAAAACACAGCCATACACCTAAGGGGACGGATCACAGTGCGGCCATGCAGGCCATTCTGGATATCATCCGCGCCGCAAACTTACTCGATAATCTGGTGGCCGTGGGCCACAGGGTTGTACACGGCGGTGAATACTTCCATGACTCACAGGTGTTAGATGAAAAAAGCCTTGAGCGCCTCAAAACCCTCAGCCATTTAGCCCCCCTGCATAACCCGGTCAACATCATCGGCATCGAAGCCGCCATGCAACTTCTGCCCGATCGACCCCAGGTGGCGGTCTTCGACACCGCATTCCACCAGAGCCTGCCGCAAAAAGCCTTTTTGTATGGCCTCCCCATGGACTATTACCGCGAACATGCGGTGCGCCGTTATGGTTTCCACGGCACCAGCTACCGTTATGTCACACAAAAGGCGGCAGACATACTGGGCAAACCTCTGAACCAATGCTGTTTCCTCGCAGCGCACCTGGGTAATGGTTGCAGTGCGGCGGCGGTACTGAATGGCAAAAGTGCAGACAGTTCCATGGGCATGACACCGATAGAAGGCCTGATCATGGGTACCCGCTGTGGCGATATCGACCCTGGCCTGCATGAATATCTGTGCCAGCGCCTGAATTTAAGCCTGCCCCAACTGATGTCAGTGCTGAATAAACAAAGTGGCCTGCTGGGCCTTTCCGGCGTCAGCAATGATATGCGTGAAATTAAAAGCGCGGCGGCAAATGGTAACCAGCAAGCCGCCCTGGCGCTGGAGGTTTTTGCGTTCCGCATCGCCCGTTATTTAGGTTCCCTGGCGGTTTCCCTGCCACGTATTGATGCCCTGATTTTTACCGGTGGTATAGGTGAAAACGATGCCGACCTGCGTGCCAGCGTGCTGCAGCAACTGGCAATTTTGGGTTTCAAAACAGATGCACAACTGAATCAACAGGGTGGCGACCCACAAGGCCGTATCTCCGCAGAAACCTCTACCCTTGCTATGGTAGTAGCCACTAACGAAGAACTGATGATCGCCCTCGACGCTGCACGTCTTATTAAGGAGTAATACTGTGTTACACACGTTTTTTATTGCCCCCACCAGCATTCAGACAGGCCTTACATCTATCAGTCTCGGCCTGATACGCGCTTTAGATGAACGGGGCTTGCGTGTCGCTTTCTGCAAACCCGTGGCTGTTATGCCCACCAACCCGGCGGAAGAGCGTTCCACCCAGATGGTACGCATGGGCACGCGCCTGACACCACCCCAACCCCTTGATCTTAAATATGCCCAACAGATGATCAGCGACCGCCAGCTGGATCGTTTGATGGAAGAAGTCATCCGTCTGCACCGTCTGGCCGCCAAAGATGCCGATGTGATCATCATTGAAGG
>JACKOM010000015.1 GCA_024234265.1 Oceanospirillaceae bacterium | reverse complement strand
TGGGGGGCGAATGTCGGAGAGTCTGCTTTCCAAAGTGAAGCTTGATAACTGGTACAAGGTTGTTCTGGCTGTGGCTGCTCCAATCCTTGTTTTATCCCTAACAGTGGAGCTTATGGCACCAAATTTGGTTGTTCAGCTTCTTTCCGCCGGAGCGATATTGGTTGGGGTTGGCGAGTGGATTAATCACGTCCCAACAACAACTATTAATACCCATTACAGAATTACCGTCCGAAACAGGGAAAACACTATCCTAGGAAATAGCCTAAGCATTGCTGGATTGGTGGTCATCGCAATTGGGCTTTTCTTTGCGGTGGCTTAGTTTCATTAACAAGGCCAATCACGCGACAAGCGCGTGTTGGCAGTGTTAATCAAACAGTTTTATCTGATAAAAATCCCGCACGGCATTATGCCTTGCCTGGGCAATGGAGGTGCTTTGCTCGCGCACTAACCAGCAGGTTTGCATGCCGGCGGTTTTGGCTGCATCTAATTCCGCTTCAATATCCGATAAAAATAAAATATCGGCGGCATCGATATGCAATGCGCGGCTGATTTTTTCATAGGAGCTTGCCTCCTGTTTGCTGCCGGTGGTGGTATCAAAATGGCTGCTGAACAGGGGTAATAAATCACCGTCTACCGTGTTGGCAAAAAATAATTTCTGCGCATGCACTGAGCCGGAGGAATACACATACAGGGGTAAACCCTGTGCATGCCACTGGCGCAGGCAGTCGGTGGCGTCTTCATACATATGCGCCTGATAATCACCCTGTTCATAACCGGCCTGCCAGATTAAACCCTGCAGGGTTTTAAGCGGGGTGATTTTTTTATCTTCCCGTATCCAGTCTTGCAGCTGATTTAACAGGGCATTTAAATCGTCAGGGTTTTTGCCACTTAATTGCGCGGTTGCCTGCAGGGCCTGTTGCACATCGGGGTGTTGCAGGTGGCTTTTAACAAAACCCTCTAAGTGTTCGGCGGCATAGGGGAATAACACATCTTTCACAAAACTGATGGAGGATGTGGTGCCTTCGATATCGGTCAGTATCGCGTGTATGCTCACGGCAGCTCCTTAGGAATAATCAGTTGTGCAGGCGGTTAAATTGGTCGGCAATGTTATTGCCAGTGAAATTTGCCACCCAGCCAGCGGGGTTATTAAATAAACGTATCGCCACAAAATGCGGGTTAGGGCCCATATCAAACCAGTGTGGGGTGTTGGCCGGCACGCTGATTAAATCCCCCTGGGTGCACAGCACTTCATAGACTTTATCGGCGATGTGCAGGCTGAATAATCCCTGGCCGGCAACAAAAAAACGCACTTCGTCTTCACCGTGGGTATGTTCATCGAGGAATTTTTTACGTAACTCGGCTTTTTGCGGGTGATCGCTGTTAAGGCTGACCACATCCATGCTCTGATAACCTTCTTCGGCAATTAATTTGTCGATCTCAGCGCGGTAGGCGGCAATAATATTTTCAGGGCTGTCGCCCGGTTTAATCGCGGCGTCAGTGTGCCACTGCTGATAACGCACGCCGGCTTTATTTAATTCGGCGGCGATTTGGGTTTTATCCTGAATATGTTGCAGGGCATCGCGCGGGTTGGTGTCCTGATAAATGCGTAACATGGCCATGTGTTGCCCCCTGCTTTATAAATAATCGGAAATTTTAAAACCAAAACCCAGGCGCTGCTGGTAGTGGTCGTATTCGATCAGGCTTTCGCCGTAACCATCAAAATACTGCACAAAACCCTTTACCCGGGGGCTGATGGGGAAGCTCCACTCTAATTCCACGGCCCCGCGGTTATGGTTGCCGCCGCGTAAGTTGTTGCGCAGGCGGCCACTTAAAGTACGCACACCCACGGCGCGTAAAAAGACAAATTCGCCATAACCCATGTATTTTTCAATGTCGGGGTTATCGTTATCACTCGGGTCTGCCGGGTCGGCTTTGTTGGTTTCGGGTAAACGCCACCAGGGGGTGATGCCCCAGATGGTGCTGCCGGTGCGGTGGTATAAACCTAAAATAATGCGGTTCCAGCTGCGCGATAAGCCTGTGTATTGGCCGTTGGACTGGTGGTTTAAGGCGAGGGTGACTAAATCCACGTAACCCCAGTTGGGTTCAAATTGGGTGATTAATTCCGGCTCGTGGTTGGTTTCGCGGAAGGGGCGCGATAAATCGCTGTTATATACCTGCCAGTAGGATTTATTGGTGTAGGCGATATAAACGCGGTTTTTATATTTTTCTGAAAATGAGGCGATCTGGTATTTCACGCTTAACTGGAATACCGCTTCTTTGTGGTCAAGCCCCTGCCAGTCATCACCGGCAAAATCCTCGAAGGGTTTGTCGTTGGGGTGAAACTGGTAGGTGATGGGCATGATGTAATTGGGGTGGTGTGGCAATAATAAAAACGGCACGCCGGCGGCTTTTTCTTCGATGATTTGTTTACGCTCAATGGCGTATTCCAGCACCACATCGCTGTCGGCATCCTGCAACGCTTCACTGGTCACGGGGGGCACAGGGGTTTCGCGCATTTCCTGTAAGGTCATTTCCAGGGCATGGGCCTGTATGCCCAGGCATAAAATCCACAGTATTAAAATGCGCCGTATGAGCATCAGGCTTTTACCCCGCGCAGGGCGAGTTCATAACCCATCAGGCATTCGAGGGCTTCGAGGTGGCGGAAACATTCATCCATGCTTTCACCCCAGGTATAAATGCCGTGGCCACGGATTAAATAGGCGTGTATCGGCTGTTTTGCCATATGCGCTGCGACTTTCTGTGCAAGGGCGGCGATATCTTGATCGTTTTCAAAAATCGGAATTTCAATACGCACCGCATGGCTGTTAATGCCTGACAGGGCTTTTAATAATTCCCAGTTTTCCAGCACCAGGGCATTTTCATTATTTAATAAACGGCTGATTAATACCGACGCCGGGGAGTGGGTATGTAATACCGCGCCTATGTTGGCAGCGTGCTGATATAACTGGGTATGCAACAGGGTTTCGGCGGAGGGTTTACCGTTAGTGAGGGCTTTGCCCTGCATATCCACCACTAAAATATCTTCGGGTTGTAAACGGCCTTTATGTTTACCTGAGCTGGTCAGGGCGCAGGTATCTGCATTTAAACGCACGGAATAATTCGAGCTGGTGGCCGGTGACCAGCCACGCTGGTAACACTCCTGGCCTATGGCGCATAACACCAGGGCTTGCTGATGAAATTCAACCGGATTAAACATGGCCATATTAATCCCCCAATAACGCCAGAATATTTTGTTTAAATGGCGGCAGGATAATGCCTTTTTCACAGACGATGGCGTCGATTAATTCCGGTGGGGTGACATCAAAACTCGGATTAATGGCCTCACACCCCTGCGGTGCAATTTGCTGGCCGTTAAGGCTGGTGACTTCGTGCATGGGGCGATCTTCAATTGGAATTTCATCACCGTGCTGCAGGCTTAAATCAAAGGTGCTGCTCGGTGCGGCGACCATAAATTTTACGCCGTGGTGGCGCGCGAGCACGGCGAGATTATAGGTGCCGATTTTATTCGCCACATGCCCCTGTGCGGTAATGCGGTCTGCGCCGACGATGACCCAATTCACTTCACCTTTGCGGAATAATTGCCCGCTGGCCCCTTCGCAGCTTAATTTAACCGGGATATTTTCCTGCATGAGTTCCCAGGCGGTTAAACGTGCGCCCTGTAACCAGGGGCGGGTTTCACCGGCGTAGGCCTGTTTAATTTTGCCCTGCGCAAACGCACTGCGGATAACCCCCAGGGCGGTGCCATAACCACCGGTGGCAAGTGCACCGGCGTTGCAGTGGGTATAAACCGTGCTGTCGGCGGTAATTAACGAAGCGCCAAAATCCCCCATGGCTTTATTAAATTGAATATCTTCGGCGTGAATGGCTTTGGCTTCGGCCATTAATGTTTGTGCAAGCTGCGCGGCGGGGGTTTTATCCGCCAGATTTTGCATGCGTTTTAATGCCCAGAATAAATTCACCGCGGTGGGGCGTGATTCGGCTAATACGGTGAAGGCATTGTTTAATTCATTGGGCTGGCGCGCGGCGCAGATGGCTATGCCATAGGCGGCGGTAATGCCGATGGCCGGCGCACCACGCACCACCATATCGGTAATGGCGCGGGCAATCGTGTGGTAATCATCAAGGATTAAATAATCCGCCTGGTGGGGCAGTTTGCGCTGGTCGAGTAATACCAGCTGGTTGTGATGATTCAGGGCGATGGCGTGAACAGAGTGCACCGGGTAAAGCCTCAGACAGTTAAAACGGTGGCAAGTATAACCCAGTAAGGGGAACAGGGGGGAATTCCGGGCTTTTGCTGGGTGCAGGTAACCCGCTGCGCTGGTTTTGGCATGTGCAGATTTAGCACGGCGGTTATTAAGAACACTTAGGGCGAACTTGCTGCGCTGGTTTTTTAAAGCGGCATAGCCCGTAGCTGGCAGGGAGGCCAGCAAAGTGCCGGCGAAGCAGGGTATGGATGCCCCATGGCGCGGGGGCGAATGTTTTTTGTTGGAGTGAGCCGATTGTTTTCAAAAACAGGCGCCCGGTTGCACTAAATAACGGGGTTACGGGGGCCTGTGCCCGGCACGGGTACAAGACCCCAACGATAGGCTGATTCTAGTTTGATGTTGCAGTATTAAACGACTTTTAAATTCCGGTTTTTCTTTTTCTGGGAAGGGACTTCCCAGACCCTTCCTTCGCTCACACTGCTGCTTGTTTCCGGTTTTTTAGGCGCGTCATTACGCCCACGCGCCATGGGACGTCCTGTCCTGCTTCGCCGGCGCTTTGTCAGCATCCATGCTGACTGCGGGCTATGGCGCTTTAAAAAACCGGCGCAGCAAGTTCGCATTTTGTGCCCATCACCAGCAGCGGTTAAACCTGCACAATTTAAACGAGGCCTTATTAAATGGTTAACACCGGCGCAGCAAGCTCGCCTTAAGTGTTCTTAATGACCGCCGTGGTAAATCTGCAAACAGTGAAAAGTAAAAAGCAAAGAGCAAAAAAACAAAAAGCCCGGAATAGAGGCAGTGTAAAAACGTTAGCGAGGCAGTCATAACAAGGCAGCCGAAGCGGAGTGGAGACAACAACCTTTAGGTTGGCCCGCTCGCGGGCTTAAGTAAAAACGAGCGAAAAAGCGCAGTTTATAGGTCATAAATGAGCATTTTGAGTTCGTTTTTAACGAAGTTATGACAACGCAGATAGTTTTTACACAGCCTCAAAAAATCGGTTTTTATTCCTGGCTTTTAAAGTTCAGAAAGGGTGCTGGCCGCGCTTACACGCGGAATTCGTTCACTATGGCTTTGAGCTGATTAGCCTGCTCGGAAAGGGCGCTGGTGGCTTTGGCGGTGGCCTTGGCATCCAACACGGTTTTGTCCGATACCTCGTTAATGCGCACAATATTTTTGCTGACTTCTTCGGCAACGGCACTTTGCTCTTCGGCTGAGCTGGCCACCAGCAGGTTCATTTCATTGATGGTATGTACTGAGTTCAGAATCGAGGCGAGGGATTCCCCGGTGGTCTGGCTTTGCGTGACGGAATGCAGGGCGCGCTCTTTGGAGCGTTCCATCACTTCCACTGCCTGTTTGGCACCGGATAACAGGCTGTTGATGATGGCTTCGATTTCATTGGTGGATTGCCCGGTACGCCCGGCGAGGGTGCGTACTTCATCGGCGACCACGGCAAAACCACGGCCCTGTTCACCGGCGCGGGCCGCTTCGATGGCGGCGTTAAGGGCGAGCAGGTTAGTTTGATCGGCAATCGAGCGGATATCCTGCGAGGCTGAGGCAATTTTCTGTACTTCTTCGGCCAGGGTTTGAATCACCTGGCGGGCGCTTTCAATTTCTTCGGCCAGACCGCTGATGGCGGAAATATTCTGTGCCACAACGTTCTGCCCGTTGGTGGATTCGTGGTCGGCTTTGTCGGTGGCCTTGGAGGCCTCACCGGCGTTTTTGGAAACCTCTTCTGCGGTTTGTGCCATCTCGGTGACGGCGGTGGCTACCTGCTGGATTTCCGCCTGTTGCGCCATGATGCCTTTTTCGGTGTGCTGGGCGATGCTGCGCACTTCTTCGGTACGGTCTGTCACCCCTTTGGATAAGTTGGCGAGCACTTTAATCATGAGCTGCAGGTGGGTAATAAAGGCGTTGAACTGGGTGACCAGATCACCCACTTCGTCCTGGGCTTTGGTTTGCAGGCGTATGGTTAAATCCCCCTTGCCGGTCGCCATGCCGGCAAGTGAATGGATAATGCGGTTGATATTGCTGGCAATGGTGTTGGAGATCATCAGGGCTGCGCCAATCAGAATGGCGATGACGATAATGCCGATCACAAGGCCGCTGATAACCGCCTGGTTACTTTCATCGTTGGCTTTTTGCAGGCGCTCGGAGAAATCCGCATAGGCTTTATCGCGGAAGGCCTCCAGTTGTTTGGTGAAATCGTTGTAGTGCTGGTTCATGTCTTTGGCGGCATTTTGCATGGCACCCATATCCATGGAGCCATCAATCATGCCGCGGGTCAGGGCTTCGGCGCTGCCCATATAGGTTTCAAACTTGTTTTGCAGGGCGCTGACCGAGCTGGCGTAGGCCGGCTCAAGGCGGGCAATTTCATCGAGCATTTCATTCATGCTTTTCTGGTGGCCCTTGGCTTCGGCAATTAAATCGGGCTCACCTTCGCTGATGGCGGTTTGCATGGCGGTGCGGGCGGCAAATAATTTCAGCCAGACTTTGCTGGTGTAATCGAGAATCGGGAAATTCACATGCTGGATATTGCCGAGGCGGGTGTCGTTGTCGTGGGCGGTTTTGTAGGTGAAACCCAGATAAACCATAAAACCCGCTGCGCCGATCAGGGCGATACTGAGAATTTTGTGGCGTAACGAGAGCTTGGCGAAATTCATCATGAGCACATCCTGCCGGGCGGACAGGTATCCCTGTGTAATTGACACTTTTATTGGTTTAGACAAGGGGCGCTTGATGGGCAAGTCTGCGGGGCGCAAAAAGCCGAAAAATCATAATTGCACATGCAATTAATGTTTCCCTGCAGGGGAACCTGCGCGGGGCAGGTTCCCCTGTGGGGGTCAGAGTTTATTTTTAATGGCGCGGAAGGCGTTGATCAGACCATTGGTGGAGGCATCAAACTGGCGGCTTTCCTGGTCGGATAACAGGGCGCTGTACACCTGGTTACCAAGTTGTTTGCCCAGCTCCACACCCCACTGATCAAAACTGTTTAAACCCCACAATACTCCCTGGGCATAGACCTTGTGCTCGTAGAGGGCAATTAATGCACCCACGGTTTTAGGCGTGGCCCTGTCCATAAACAGGGTGTTGCTCGGGCGGTTACCGGGGATCGCCTTGTGGGGGGCGAGGGCTTTGGCATCCGCCTCCGCCATGCCCTGCTGTAATAATTCTGCCAGTGCTTCCGCTTCGGTTTTACCCATCATTAATGCCTGGCTCTGACTGATGCAGTTAGAGGCGAGCAGGGCATGGAAATTATCCACCGGGTTGTGGCTGCTGAGGGGCAGAATAAAATCGCAGGGCGAGAAGTGCGTGCCCTGGTGTAATAACTGGTGATAGGCGTGTTGGCCGTTGGAGCCGGCACCACCCCAGATGATCGGGCCGGTATCGGTTTCACAGGGGGTGCCATCCTGCATCACGCTTTTGCCGTTACTCTCCATATCCAGCTGTTGAATATGCGCGGGCAGGCCACGCAGGTAATGGTCGTAGGGCAGAATGGCGTGGCTGCGCACACCGTGGAAATTCACATACCAGATGCCGAGCAGGGCCATAATGACCGGCATATTTTGCTCAAGGGGCGCATTACGGAAATGCAGGTCCATCTGATAGGCTCCGTATAATATATCGCGGAAATTATCGATACCTATGGTCAGGGCAAGGGGCAGGCCGATGGCGGACCATAATGAATAACGCCCGCCCACCCAGTCCCACATGGGGAAAATATTTTCTTCTTTAATGCCAAATTCAACTGCCTTGGCCACGTTGCTGGTAACCGCCGCAAAGTGTTTACCCAAGTAATCTTCTTTACCTCCGTTACGTAAAAACCAGCTGCGGCACGCCAGGGCATTTTTTAAGGTTTCCTGGGTGCCAAAGGATTTGGATTGCACAATAAATAAGGTAGTGGCCGGATTTAAATGGCTGAGAATTTCGGTGATGTGTGAGCCATCAATATTCGCCAGGTAATGGCATTTAATTTGTCCGTCCCAATAGGGTTTTAACGCCGAAGACGCTAATTTCGGCCCTAAAAATGAACCGCCTATACCGATACTCACCACATCGGTGAAAGGTTTGTTGGTGTAACCACGCCACTGGTGGCGGCGGATTTGCCAGCAAAAGTCCTCCATTTTATTCAGGCTGTCGCGGATCAGCGGCATGACATCTTCGCCATCGACCAATACGGAGTCGCTGGAAAAATTACGCAGGGCGGTGTGCAATACCGCGCGGTTTTCACTGCGGTTAATGATTTCGCCGCGGAACATGGCCTCTATGTGCGCTTCGAGATTTTGTTCTTTAGCGAGGCGCACCAGGTAGGACAGGGTGTCGTCGGTAATACGGTTTTTTGAATAATCGAGGTGCAATCCGGCGGCACTTGTCTGGAAACGGGCAAAACGCTTGGGATCGGCGTTAAATAATTCCCGCATATGCAGGTTCTGGGTTTCAGCATAATGCTTTTGCAGGGAGACCCAGGTTTTTGTTTTGTTAAGGGGCTGCACGGTTGTCATGTTATCCATCACACTTGTAAATATTGGCTGATTATATTGGAAATGGTGTGCACATCAGATCACTGTTTGTGCCTGTAACAAAAAAGCCGCGATAATCGCGGCTTTTGGTTATGCTCAGTCAGGATCAGGCAACCTGTACCGGAATCGCATTGGCGGTATGGCTGACCACGTTACCTTCAGTCAGGTAAATCATACGTGGTTTGAAGTTCACCAGCTCGGCATCGGTGTAATTGGCGTAAGCGCAAATAATCACACGATCACCTACACCGGCTTTATGGGCCGCAGCACCATTTACGGAAATAATGCCGGTACCTTCTTCACCACGGATTGCATAGGTGGTGAAACGCTCGCCGTTGGCAATGTTGTAAATCTGAATCTGTTCGTATTCACGGATGCCTGCCATATCCAACAGGTTTCCATCAATGGCACAAGAACCCTCGTATTCGAGGACAGCATGGGTTACACGGGCTTGGTGTAACTTCGCTTTGAGCATAATGGATTGCATATTCTGAACCTTCATTCGGAGCTGCGAAAATGGCAGCACAGCTGATCAAAATTTGGCCTGGCGTGGCAGCGCGCTAGTATGCCCGAAACATTTTAGCTATTCAACGCCACAACCAGGTTGTCAATTAAGCGTGCGTTACCCAGAAACGCCGCAGTTAAAATCACCAGTTCCGTGTCGTGCACGCTGGCGGGTTTAAGGTTTGCGGCGTTGCGGATTTCAACGTAATCCGGCCGGAAACCCTGTGCGGCAAGGGCGTCACACGCCTGCTGGCACAATTCAGGAAAGTTGCGTGCACCCTTCTGTAACTGCTGGGCAAGGGCACAGAGCATCTGATAAATAAACGCCGCCTGCTGTTTTTCAGCGGGGCTGAGGTAACCGTTGCGCGAGCTCATGGCCAGGCCGCTTTCTTCGCGGCAGGTGGGCACACCTGTGATAGTGATATTCATGCACAGGTCGCTGACCATTTTGCGGATCACGGCAAGCTGCTGGTAATCCTTTTCACCAAAAAACGCCTGGTCGGGCTGCACCATGTTAAACAGTTTGGTGACCACGGTAGCTACACCATCGAAGTGGCCGGGGCGGGCGCCGCCGCATAAACCTTCGGAGACATCCGGCACTGAAACCTTGCTCTGCAGGGCCATGCCGAGGGGATACATTTCTTCCACCTGCGGATAAAACAGCACATCACACTGGTGGGCGCTGAGCAGGGCCTGATCCGCCTCAAGGGTGCGCGGATAACGCTCAAGATCTTTTGGGTCGTTGAACTGCATGGGGTTTACAAAGATGCTCGCCACCACAAAATCGCAGTGCTGACGGGCGGTATCCACCAGACGCATATGGCCGTTATGCAGGTTGCCCATGGTCGGCACAAAACCAATGCGTTTGCCGGCCTGACGGGCGGCGGCGATCACACTGCGTAATTCGCTTAAGTTGTTAACCGTGATCATGCGTCGAATCCGTGCTCGGGGCCGGGGAAGGTGCCGGCTTTAACTTCTGCCACATAACGGCCGATGGCATCACTTATACCCTGTGCGCCTGTCATGTAGTTTTTCACAAATTTGGGAATGCGCCCCGGGTTCATGCCGAGCATGTCGTAACACACCAGCACCTGGGCATCGGTGGCGTTACCCGCGCCAATGCCAATCACCGGGGTTTGTACGGCGGCGGTCACACGGGCTGCGAGGGCAGAGGGTACACATTCAAGTAACAATAAATCCGCACCGGCGGCCTGCATGGCTTTGGCATCGGCGAGCATCTGTTCGGCGGCGGCGTTATCACGGCCCTGTACTTTATAACCGCCAAACTTGTGTACGTATTGCGGGGTTAAACCCAGGTGGGCACACACAGGAATACCCCGTTCGGTGAGCATGGCTACGGTATCCACTAACCAGGCACCGCCTTCGAGTTTGACCATATGGGCGCCGGCCTGCATCAGGGCGGCGGCACTGGCCATGGCCTGTTGTGGGGTGGCGTAACTCATAAAGGGCATATCGGCCATGATCAGGCTGCCCTGATTACCACGGGCCACAGCGGCTGTGTGGTAACACATTTCATCCAAGGTAACGGGCACTGTGGAGTCTTTGCCCTGTAACACCATACCGAGGGAGTCGCCGACCAGCAGCACTTCCACCCCGGCGGCACTGGCCAGATGGGCAAAGGTTGCATCGTACGCGGTCAGCACGGTGAATTTTTCACCTTTCTGTTTGGCGGCGTGCAGGCTGTTGATGGTGATTTTGCTCATGGCGCGATACTCACATAGGTCACTTCGCAAGGCCGGTATGGTGTTTATCCGGAGGGGGGAAGTCAATTGCTAATTGTTACTTATCGGAGTGGTAACAGGTCATTTGTTACCGTGCGCAACACATCTGGCAGGCGGCGACCATCGGGCAGGGTCAGTTGCGGGGCGATTTCCGCCAGGGGATAGAGCACAAAACTGCGGTTACACATTTCCTTGTGGGGAACAATCAAGCGGGGGGTGTTCAGGGTTTGATCGCCGTAGAGCAGGATATCCAGATCGAGGGTGCGTTCCCCCCAGTGGCGTAAGCGCACGCGGTTATGCTGATTTTCAGTGGCCTGTAATACATCGAGCAATGCTTCGGGCGGCAGTGCGGTACGCAGCTCGGCAACGGCGTTGACGTAGTCGGGCTGGTCCTGGGGGCCTACCGGTTTGCTCTGGTAAAAAGATGACACCGCCGCCAGTTCTATGCCGGGGTGTGCGGCGAGTTCCTCAAGGGCGCTGCGTAATTGTTGCTCTGGCCCCTGCAGGTTGCTGCCGAGGCCGATATAAACACTGACCATGTTTATTCGTTGCGGGGTTTGTTATTGCTGCGGCGGCGCGGGCGTTTGGGTTTGCTGCTGCGCTCGCTGGGCCGTTGCAACTGGCTGACCAGGGCTTGCTGATCATCGGGGTTTTGCTGCTGGTAGCGGGTCCACCAGCTGCCTGCACCTTCCACATCTTCACCTACGTGTTCGCGCAGTAACAGGAAGTCATAGGCCGCACGGAAACGCGGGTGGCTGTAAATACCTTCAATCTGTTTTGGCATGCGGCGGATCAGGCGGCGCTGGGCATCCCAGATTTCACGCATCGGCAGTGTAAAACGTTTCGGGATTGCGGTGCGCGCCAGTTGGGATTCAACCACAGTGGACGCGGCGCTGTGCTGGGCCGGAACACCGGGCATGCCTTGCGCCATCAGTTGTTTCATCTGCTCCTGCACAGCAGGCCAGAGCAATACGGCGTAAAGGAATGCAGGGGTCAGGGTTTTACCCTGGGCGATGCGTTCATCGGAATTGATAAAAGCACGTTTCAATAATTCTTCGTAGGCCGGGTTGGCTTTGAGGGCCGCATGGGTCTGGGGGAATAACTCGGCAAACAGGCCAAATTGTTGCAGTTGCTGATAACTGGCCAGGGCATGGCCGGATAAAAACAGTTTGAGGGTTTCTTCAAACAGACGGCTGGCGGGGATGTTACGCAGCAGATTCGCCAGGCGCGGAATGGGTGTGGCGCTGGCTTTATCCACGGTGAAGTCCAGTTTGGCGGCAAAACGCGCAGCACGCAGCATGCGCACCGGGTCTTCTTTATAACGGGTTTCAGGGTCACCAATCAGACGCAGGCGGCGGTTCTGCAGGTCTTCCATGCCACCTTCGTAACTGTGCACACTGAAATCGGCGATGTTGTAATACAGGGCGTTAACCGTGAAATCACGGCGTGCGGCATCTTCATCTATGGTGCCGTACACGTTATCGCGCAGCAGCATACCGCTGTCGGATTTACGGGATTCGTTATCGTCTTCGGCGTTGTCGTGGTGGCCACGGAAGGTCGCCACCTCAATCATTTCACGGCCAAAAATCACGTGGGCCAGTTTGAATCTGCGTCCGACCACACGGGAGTTTTTAAACAGACGGCGCACTTCTTCCGGATGGGCGTTGGTGGCCACGTCGAAATCTTTAGGTTCCATGCCCAGCAGCATGTCACGTACACCACCACCCACTAAATAAGCGTCATAGTTGGCCTTATGCAGGCGGTATAACACCTTGAGTGCGGCATCGGAAATATTGGTACGGGAAATACGGTGCTGATCGCGGTTCAGTATGCGTGCAGTGCCGGCCTGTGGAGCAGGTGAAGATTTTTTTAGTTTGGCAATCAGGCGCTTAAGCATGCGATGGAATAGGGCTGAAAAGGGAGTGGGGCAGTGTACATAAGGGGGCTTTAAAAACAAGTCCCGGCAGCGTTGTTATTGTTATTGGTGCTGCCAGTTTATGAGCTGTTGCCGGCGTTATTATTTTTATTGGTGCCGTTACGGCCAAGGGCCGTGGATTCCTAAGTGTGTTCGTTAGAACTGTGTTTTGAGTATGGTATGACACGTTTTAGTTATTTTTATCAAGGTCATTGCACACTCAAAACACCCGTTCCGGTGCCTGTCATTTTTATTATATGGCTTCGGAATCAGTGTCGGCCGGTTGTTATTTTTATTGTTGGCTTCGTCTGATCCGCCGCAACTGAACTTTTTTATTTTTATTTGTGTTCGTCGCAAGTGCCCTAATAAGAGCAGGACGTGTGCCAATTTTTAAAAAGCCTTCAAAATCAATGAGTTACAAATTTAAAGTGCGTGAAAAACGCAAAAGTGACGGCGCATTGTTACCAGTGGTGCCGCCCCGGTAACAAAAACTGGGGGGTTTGGTAACACTCGCACACAAACTTGGCGGGAAGTGACGTTGCAGGTGTTCAGACATGGTCTACGGGTTTTAAGTTGCAGGCAAAAGTGATCTTTTTGTGACGCAGTTAGCAAGTGAAGATTCGGAACATTAAGGGGGAGGAGGAATAAACCGATTGTTTTGGGCTCAATTCCATCGGAACCCAAAACAATCAATTTAAAATGGCCGTTATTGTTCTTATTTTTCTGGCCCTGGCAGTGGCCGGCGTTTTTATTGTTATTTTTGCCGGTCGTTCTGCGCCTTGCGTGCGGTCACTTTGTTATTTTTATTGGTGTGGCCGAACTTTTTTGTCTGTACTTGTCTAAGAGCAGCTCCTGTGCCAGTTTTAATAAATACCTTTTAAATCAATGTGTTAGTGATTTTTTAGGCGTGGCTGGCGGGAAAACGTCAGGAAAGTGTTACTTTTCCCGACATAATTTGTCTGGTCGATGTGCGCCACGGTAACACCTGTTACTGGCGAATGTGTTACCGCAGCCTGTAAGGGCATAGTGAAAGAAAAAAGGCGTGCCACAGGCACGCCTTTTTTATTTACCGCTGTTTTTCTTACGCGGGATACCCAAGCGCTGGCGGCGCTCCCACAGGCTCTTGCGGGAGATGCCGAGTTTATGGGCCAGTTCGGTTTCGGTCATCTTGTCTTCGTTTTCCAGCACAAAGTGATGGAAATAATCATCCAGGGATAAATCCGCACTGTTGCTCTGCGGCTCGTGGCTGTGGCCCTGGGGCATACTGGCGGCGGGTTCAAACATGCCCACCGGAATGCGCCGGTCGATATGGCTTTCGATGGCCATGGCTTCGGCGCTGATGGGCTCACCATCATTCAGAATCACGGCGCGCTCCACGGCGTTTTCCAGTTCACGCACGTTACCCGGCCAGTGGTAATCACGGATGGCCGCCAGGCACTGGGGTGAGAATGTCAGCTGGGCGCGGTTCAGTTTGCTGCAGGCGCGCTCTAACAGGCGTTGTGCCAGTTCCACCACATCGTCACCCCGCTCGCGCAGGGGCGGCAATTTCAGCTCCACCACATTGAGGCGGTAATACAAGTCTTCACGGAACTCGCCTTTTTGCGCCAGTTCCTTGAGGGGTCTGTGGGTGGCGGCCACCAGACGCACGTTCACCTTTTTGCTTTGCACTGAACCTACGCGGCGGATTTCACTTTCCTGCAATACCCGCAGCAGGCGGGCCTGGGCTTCGAGCGGCAGCTCGCCGATTTCATCGAGGAACAGGGTGCCGCCATCGGCTGCTTCGATCAGGCCCTGGCGCTGCACAGTGGCACCAGTAAACGCGCCTTTTTCATGGCCGAACAGTTCACTTTCGATCAGGGTTTCGGGGATAGCCGCGCAGTTCACGCTCACCATGGGGTGGCCGGCGCGGTTACTTTGCTCGTGCATGGCGCGCGCAACCAACTCTTTACCTGTGCCCGATTCACCGAGAATCAACACTGTGGCGTCGGTCGGTGCGACTTTGCTGATTTTGCGGAACAGCTCCTGCATCGGCGGGCAGCTGCCGATGATGCCGCTGGTCGGGTAATCTTTGGCGATTTCTTTTTTCAGCACTTCGTTCTGGCGCAGCAGATTGCGCTCTTTGAGGATGCGCTCTACGGTGAGCAGCATTTCATCGTGGTCGAAGGGTTTGGCGATGTAATCCACCGCGCCCATTTTCATGGCATCCACCGCCGAGCGCATGCTGGCAAAGCTGGTCATGATCAATACCGGCGTGCCGGCTTCGTTGCCGATGAGGTCGGTGCCTTCGCCGCCGGGCAGGCGCAAGTCGGAAATCACCAAATCATAAGCCGCAAAATCCAGCTCTTTGGCGGCTGTGATGCTGGCCGCTTCGTCCACCTGATAATGGTGGCGCTCCAGCAGGCGGCGCAGGGCGTTGCGTATGACCTGTTCGTCTTCAACTATCAGAATATGCGCCATGGTTACTCCTCGTTTTCGACTTTGCGGGCCTGATACCGGGGCAGGGTCAGGGTTACCCGCGTGCCAATGTGTTTTTCAGGATTGGCGGGGCTTTCAATACTGATATGGCCGTAATGTTCTTCAATAATGCTGTATACCAGCGCCAGGCCAAGGCCCGTGCCTTTACCCACTTCTTTGGTGGTAAAAAAGGGCTCAAAAATGCGGTCGATCACATCCGGCGCAATGCCCGAACCCTGATCTTCCACATGCACCACCACACTCAGCTCACTGGATTCACTGCTCACCGTAATGCTGCTGCCATCTTCGCTGGCATCCCGCGCGTTGCCGAGCAGGTTTACAAACACCTGCTGCAGGCGCTGCTCGTTACCTAACACCTGTAAGTCCTGGGCTGTGTGGTTGATAAACTGCAGCTCTTTGCCGCGGTTGGATAATTCCAGTAAGTCGATGGCATCCTGCACACATAAATGTATGTTGACCGGCTCCTGCCCCTGCAGGGCGTTATTGCGCCCGGCGTGGGCGAAGTTCACCAGGCCCTGCACTATGCGGCTGACCCGCTTGGTCTGGTCGAGGATCTGCTCGCCCACTTCAATCACTTCCGTGTTGTCGGTTTCATATTTGAGGTTTTGCGCCAGGCAGGCGATGCCGGTAATCGGATTGCCGATTTCATGGGCCACGCCGGCGGCAAGGCGGCCAATGGATGCCAGGCGCTCGCTGTGGATTAACTCATCTTCCAGCAATTGGGTTTCGGTCTGGTCTTCAATCAGAATAATCAGCCCGCCGTAACCCTGGTTGGCGGGGTGCTGCAGGGTGGCTTTATGCAGGTTGAACCAGCGTGGGCGCGCGCCGATTTCCACGGTTTTTTTATGCAGGTGGGCGGATTCATCGGCAATAAAGTTGGTCAGCAGGCTGCGCCAGGGTTCAGCGAGGGATTGCAGGCGCGAGCCGACAATATCATCCGCTGCTATGCCGGTAAGCTCGGCCAGCACACTGTTCCACATTAATATCTCGCCGTCGGCGCCGAGGTTACAGGCCCCCATGGGCAGGCGCTCGACTGTCTGGCGGTGGAAGCGGCGCAGGTTATCCAGCTCGGCGGCAAGGCCGGTGAGGCGGTTCTGGTAATGCTCGAGGTCTTTTTCGATCAGGTGAATATCCTGGCTGACCGGCATGTCCTCACTGTCTTTATAGGGAATGTATTTATGCACAATGCGGTGTGCCACCGACGGCCCCATCAGGCCCGAAAGGTTAGCCTCCAGGCGGGTGCGCAGGCGGCGCAGGGCAAAGGGGCGGTTTTCCGGGTTGGGCAATTGCAGATCGGTCAGGGCCTGGTGCACTTCGCGTTCGGCCACACGCTCACCCAACGGCTCAGTTAACGAGGCAATAAACTCTTCAGAAGAACCCATGGTCAGCTCAAGGCGTTGCGGGCGGCTCAGGGTATCAATCGAGCAGGCCTCCGCCGAGCTGACTTCCACCGGGCGGGTGCGGGTAAAACCACTCACCCCGAGGAAAACCAGCAGGTTAACAAAAATCGAACCCATGGCCGCGAGGTGCCAATTGCTTTCATCCACCGCCGGCAGGAATGGACTGATGTAACTGTCACTGGCAAAACCCAGCAGGGGCAACAGCATGGCCCAGACCCAGGTGCATACCCCGGCGATCAGGCCGCTGATAAAACCCTGGCGGTTACCCGATGGCCAGTACAAAACCCCCAACACACCGGGTAAAAATTGCAGGGTAGCCACAAAGGCCACAATGCCTAAACGTTCCAGGGGCAGGCCTTGCCCCAGGGTGGCATAAAACACCCAGCTGCCAATCAATATGGTGGCAATCAACCAGCGGCGTACCCACAACAGCCAACGGTAAAAGTTCTGCCGCGGGCGGGGTTGGTAAACCGGCAGCACCAGATGGTTCATCGCCATGGCCGCCAGGGCGAGGGTGGTCACAATCATAATGCCACTCGCCGCCGCCAGGCCGCCGACAAATGCGGTGGTGGTCAGGGCGGTGGAATCCAGTGCCAGGCCAAGGCCCATGGCAAAATATTCAGGCGGGGTAGGTTCGGCCAGATAAAAACCCGCCCATAAAATCGGCGGCACCATCAGGGCCATGATCAGCAAAAACAGCGGCATGCCCCAGCTGGCTTTTTGCAGGGCTTTTACATTCAGGTTTTCGGTGAAGGCCATATGGAACATATGCGGCATCACCACAGCTGCGGCAAAAAACACCAATAACAGGGTGCGCCACGGGCCTTCCTGCAGGGTGGCCTGCAAACTGGTGAGCTGGTGGTGATGCTCGGTTAACCAGCTGTTTAAACCCTCAGGCCCGCCAAACACCCCGAACAACGCAACCCCGCCGATAATACACAGCGCCACCAGTTTTAAGAGTGATTCAAAGGCAATGGCAAATACCAAACCCTCGTGTTTTTCCCGCGGGGAAACATGGCGCGCGCCAAATAAAATGGCGAATAACGTCATCACCAGGCAATAACCCAGCGCCACTTCCGAGCGGGTGAAATCCTGATTCAATAAATAGAAGGTATCGGCCACCGCAGTAATTTGCAGGGCCAGCAGGGGCATCACCGCCGCCAGCATAAAAATCGTCACAATCGCACCGGCGGCGCGGCTGCGGAAACGGAAGGCAAATAAATCCGCGAGGGAGGTTAATTGATAGGTGCGGGTAATACGCAAAATCGGTTTAAGCAAAACCGGCGAAAGCACAAACGCCCCGGAAATCCCCAGGTAATAGGCCAGATAGGCGTAACCGTATTCATGGGCCATGCCCACGGTGCCATAAAAGGCCCAGGCACTGGCATACACCCCGAGGCTCAGCACATAAATAGCAGGGTGGTGCACAATCTTGCTTGGCAGCCAGCCTTTTTCCACCACATAAGCGGTGAAAAACAGCACAAATAAATACGCCAGAACAATGCTGATTAATAAACTAAGGCTAAAGCTCATCATCTTCCTGCCAGCGCTCCAGCCAGATTGAAACCGCAATCAGAATTAACCAAACCGCATAGGGCCGGTACCAGGCGCCACCGGGCGCTAACCACCAGTCCATGATGACGGGTGAAAACACAAAAATCGCAAAAACAAACAGCAGTATCAGGCGGTGTGCATACATATAGAGTACCCCTAAGGGCTCGGATGTTACTGCCGGTAACACCTGTGGGGCAAGTAATAAGATGGGGATGGCGGGAAATGGCTAGTGCAGCGGCCGCCGAGGCATGCTGCTGGAAACCCGCAGTGATGCAGTATTAACCAACGCAGCCCCGGTCCTGAATTAAAAGTGCCCCTACGGTGCCCCGGTAGGCGAGCAACAAACTAAACCCTACAGTTTCAGCGCCATCGATCCGGATATAAGCGGGCCAGTGCTTCACATAAAAGTATTTTGAAGCGCGTTATTACGACCCGCTCAGCGCGCGTTTTATCAGCCCCGACCCGTTATTTGCCACCGCACCGGAAAAATGTGTGCAGAGCGTGGTGGAGTGCAATTTGTATCAGTATGCGGGCAATAGTCCGCTGGTGTTGGTTGATTTGAGTGGGTTGGAGGTATCGGGCGGTTATGCGGTATCTGGGGTAATTCCACCAGCGTCTTATTCTAACGACAATAAGATTGCCGAAGGCCTGATGTATTACCCAATTGCAGCTGAAAATTCAATTCGTTCGGGGCTTAATGCTGGAATAAATCTGTTGGGTATGGCCGGAGATATATTACCCGACCCTGGCACTATTCAATCTGCCTTCATGGGTACCCCATACACCGCAGGTATAGGTTTTGGTTTGGCAGAAGGGGTTGCTGGTTTAAGATTTCTGAGTAGTGTTAGTCGGGCAGCAATCGCAGCAAGGGCTGAGGCGGGTGTTGTAAAGAGTGGAGCGGAAAGCGCGAAGCAAGCGGCTGACCTATCAAAACATCTTGGCTACTGGCAAAAATATGGTCAGGCCGGCGTAAAAGAACTCGAAAATGGGCGCATTCGGTATTACGGTGAAGTTCAATCAGCTAACAAGCCGGGAGAAATGGCCGGTCGTCGATATGTTCACGAATTTGATCCTGCTACAGGGGGGTCTCGCGGATGGCATGAAACGGTGGATCACAGTGGAAATGTTCGTCAGGTAAGACCTGAGATGAACAATGGTTCGAAAACGCATTACTCCTTTGATCTTGATGGCAACTACACGGGGAGCTGGTAATTATGGAAATTACGCTAGCCGATTTGCGTAGGGTTTTTCAAGAGGTCTTAGATGGCCGCCTCAGCCGTGAAGCTGCTGATCGATGGGCTTATGATGTCGTCAAAAAGTCAGAATTGGGAACCTTGGCGTTTTCCCCTACCGAAGACGAGCAGAAAATCTGGGCTGGGATTATGTATTTGTATGGAATAGATAGTAAAGAATCACCAGACGAATATTTGCATTCAATTGATGACATTCGTGAAGCAATGAATCGACTGGGACTGTAAATAAATCTGTGTAACTGTTTATCATTAACCTCCTCTGGGCAGGATAAACAGTATGAACAAGAAAGACCTTGAAGCCTTTGCGCGCGAAGCAGCAAAGCACATGAAAACAAAACTACATGGACATATATAGACGCTCCCCTCGGTGTCAAGGCAATACTCCGCTTTGGCACCATTAATACCCCTGATTAACCTGTATTTTTCCCATCATTGTCGTTTTAGATGCGGTGGTAGTACTGACATATATCCGGCTTCTGATCGGATTTAATCCGCAGCCCTGATGAGATCCGCACCTTCCCACCTAAAACAGTCATCCGATCTGATTGATCGTGTCCAATCCAGGTTCTGGGAAGGGCGGATTACCCCGTTTATTTCATCAATTTAACGACTACCTGATGAGACAATTCCTGCAAAATTTATTACAAAACTTTAAATTCCTGCTCGCGCTGTAACAGAATCCAACTAATTCTTGCCAGCTTGTGTGCCACCGCAACCGTACCTTTTTGCATGCCACGGCGCTGCATAATCTGGTTAATCCAATGGCCTAATTTTGTATCAGGATTCCGTTTTGCCCATAAAACGGTATGCCGTGCGGCTTGCACAAGCAATTTTCTAATATACCCATCCCCCCGCTTGGTGATGCCCGACATAACCGATTTAAAACCACTGGCTTTTTGTATGGGTGTCAATCCTGTCCAAACTGCAAAACAACGGGCACTTTCAAATGAATGTCCCTTGCCGATAGACGAAACAATGGCGCTGGCAATATGAGGACCAATACCGGGAATGCTTTGCAGGCCGGTTGGAACCAGAGCGTATTACCCATCAGTGCGCCGGTGGCCACGGCGGATTACGTTAAAAACAACCCCCTGAGCAGCATCTGGTATTTCAGCCAGGCAGAGCAGCGCTGGTATTACTGGGTAAAAGGCCAGGGTGGCAGTTTGGCCCAGCTGCAACCCGGCCAGATTTATTGGTTATTAAGCCCCCGTGCCCAAACCCTGGCCCAGGATTATGGCCTGCGAGGTGAGATTTATTTCCAGCACAGCGACCACTTAGGCAGCGTGCTGCTGGAAACCCGCAGCGATGGCAGTGTGAATCAACGCAGCCGTTACCGCCCCTACGGTGCCCCGGTTGGCGAGCAACAAACTAAACCCTACAGCTTCAGCGCCAAAGAGCAGGATTTAAGCGGGCTTTATTATTTTGAAGCGCGTTATTACGACCCGCTCAGCGCGCGTTTTATCAGCCCCGACCCGTTATTTGCCACCGCACCGGAAAAATGTGTGCAGAGCGTGGTGGAGTGCAATTTGTATCAGTATGCGGGCAATAGTCCGCTGGTGTTGGTGGATTTGAGTGGGTTGGAGGTATCCGGTGGTTATGCGGTACCTGGGGTAATTCCACCAGCGTCTTATTCTAACGACAATAAGATTGCCGAAGGCCTGATGTATTACCCAATTGCAGCTGAAAATTCAATTCGTTCGGGGCTTAATGCTGGAATAAATCTGTTGGGTGTTGTCGGGGATGCATTGCCAGATCCGGGTACCATTCAATCTGCCGGCATGGGTAACCCATACACCGCAGGTATAGGTTTTGGTTTGGCAGAAGGGGTTGCTGGTTTAAGATTTCTGAGTAGTGTTAGTCGGGCAGCAATCGCAGCAAGGGCTGAGGCGGGTGTTGCAATCGGGGCAGCACGCACAAATGCCCAGCTCGTTCAGGAGGTTGCAACCAGGGCTGATAGGTGGGGGAACAGGCAAGGTCTCTTCCTAGGGCCAAGAGCTGGAACTCTAAAGCATGGATACGCGGATGAATTACTTACCCGCTACCAGAACATCTACGGCCAGCGCGGGTTGAAGACGGAAACGTCTTGGATCGGCAACGCCCCGGCAACCTATGGAACACGGGGAAGTGTTCGGTTAGATGTTTGGGAACCGGCCACCGGCACCGTATTCGATTACAAGTTTGGAAACGCGGTGCTCACTGTTAATCAAGTGAACAAAATTACAACGCAAGGTCCGCTTGGAATCCAACAGGTCATTCAGGTAAAACCGTAATGAAGATCACAGCAGTGCAGGCAAAGTCAATCACTCAAGATTGGCAAAACCACTTCCCAAGTCTGGGAATATACAAGCCGCTCCATCTAATGCGGAGGTGCGGCCCTCTGCTCGTGGGCTTATGCCTCAACCGGTCTTCGTCGGGTGACATCTACAAGCCCACCTTTCATTACCACTGCCTATTAAGGCAGTTCCCGACGGTTAGCTTATCGTTGGCTGTTCAACTAAAGGCTCCTAACGGCACCGATGCTGCAATTTCAACCAAGTTCCACGAGAAAAAATTGCCTGAGGCTGCCGCTAAGATGCGGGCTTTGGCCTTATTGCCCTTCGATTTCGACTTCGGAGTCGTAGAATTCGATGTTGCCTGCGACAAGTGGTTGGGGCAGCAACAAACGCCCTACTGGCCAGCAGTTATGGAGGACAGAGTTTTACTGCATGCTTGGGCTGGCAAAGACTACACAAAAGCGCTTCGCGATGCAGAAGCAGCTTTGAAATCTTGGCCCGCTTTTGTTACAGATAAGTTTGGCGGAGTTTCATCTTGGGTGGAACGAGTAGAGCTTGCGGCACGAAATCGTGAAGCTTTAGCAGGTGTTTTGGCTGCTGAAATCGATGCTCATCGTGTCGCCAGTTTACCAACCGGCAACCTTATCACCTAGCCCTGATAAGCTATCACAACAGACCGGAACTACATGGACATATATAGACGCTCCCCTCGGTGTCAAGGCAATACTCCGCTTTGGCACCATTAATACCCCTGATTAACCTGTATTTTTCCCATCATTGTCGTTTTAGATGCGGTGGTAGTACTGACATATATCCGGCTTCTGATCGGATTTAATCCGCAGCCCTGATGAGATCCGCACCTTCCCACCTAAAACAGTCATCCGATCTGATTGATCGTGTCCAATCCAGGTTCTGGGAAGGGCGGATTACCCCGTTTATTTCATCAATTTAACGACTACCTGATGAGACAATTCCTGCAAAATTTATTACAAAACTTTAAATTCCTGCTCGCGCTGTAACAGAATCCAACTAATTCTTGCCAGCTTGTTGCCACCGCAACCGTACCTTTTGCATGCCCGGCGCTGCATAATCTGGTTAATCAATGGCCTAATTTTTATCAGGATTCCGTTTTGCCCATAAAACGGTATGCCGTGCGGCTTACAAGCAATTTTCTAATATACCCATCCCCGCTTGTGATGCCGACATAACCGATTTAAAACCACTGGCTTTTTGTATGGGTGTCAATCCTGTCCAAACTGCAAAACAACGGGCACTTTCAAATGAATGTCCCTTGCCGATAGACGAAACAATGGCGCTGGCAATATGAGGACCAATACCGGGAATGCTTTGCAGGCCGGTTGGAACCAGAGCGTATTACCCATCAGTGCGCCGGTGGCCACGGCGGATTACGTTAAAAACAACCCCCTGAGCAGCATCTGGTATTTCAGCCAGGCAGAGCAGCGCTGGTATTACTGGGTAAAAGGCCAGGGTGGCAGTTTGGCCCAGCTGCAACCCGGCCAGATTTATTGGTTATTAAGCCCCCGCGCCCAAACCCTGGCCCAGGATTATGGCCTGTGTGGTGCTAAAGGGTGCGAAATGTATTTCCAGCACAGCGACCACTTAGGCAGCGTGCTGCTGGAAACCCGCAGCGATGGCAGTGTGAATCAACGCAGCCGTTACCGCCCCTACGGAGCCCCGCTTGGCGAGCAACAAACTAAACCCTACAGCTTCAGCGCCAAAGAGCAGGATTTAAGCGGGCTTTATTATTTTGAAGCGCGTTATTACGACCCGCTCAGCGCGCGTTTTATCAGCCCCGACCCGTTATTTGCCACCGCACCGGAAAAATGTGTGCAGAGCGTGGTGGAGTGCAATTTGTATCAGTATGCGGGCAATAGTCCGCTGGTGATGACTGACCCAACGGGCAAAAGTGTTTGGACAAAAGCGGCGAAATTTATTTATCACGGTGGTGATCTTGCCGCGACATTTGCTGATGTGGTGGATAACACCCGTACCCTGTTAGACCCCAATGCCAGTTCGATGGACAAACTGGTGGCGGGTTTGGAGCTTTTGTCGGAAGCATTTCCTGTCAGTGTGGGGGATGTTAAAGACGGCGTGAAGGCCGTAGACAAGGGCCTGAGTATCTGGATGATGTGCGCGATGCGCAGAAGACTGTTACGGCGAGGTTGATGTTGCAAACAGAGTAGGCCCTAAGGTTGGCTCATCTGGTGGCCCTGGAGCTGGCAAAACTTCCTGAAAGTGTTAAAGATGCAGCCAGAAGAGTCTGGAAATACTTGTGTGTTCTGCGGCGTCGATACGTTAAGAACTAAAGGGCCACACCTCAACGTTCACATAGATCATGCAGATCCTAAATCAAGGGCGGTAACAATACGTTGGATAACGCTCAAAATACTTGTCAGACTTGTAACCTTGATAAAGGAACTAAAACCACCAAGTATTTGGATTACCTGAATGGTGGGGGTTAAATGAATTAGGAAAAGAAAAACACTGCCTTTAGTAAAGGTGGTGTTTTTCTTAAAATCAATGGCACGGTTATGAAAGTGAGTCAGTGTGGGCAGAAAAGATTTCTAATGACCGTTGTCGTATTCGAAATACTCCCTTTATGCGAAAGGGGTTAGTTTTGAGGATGTTGTATTTGTCCGGAAAAAAATGCTGGTTTGTGGTTTGAGGCTGTTTCTATGCGGCAGGCCCTCAACTTATCGAATACTTTTAAATAAATCTATACCTGAACTGACTTTAAAAATATTGGAATCCCATTGAAAATCGGGCTGTTCTAGAAATCAGATAGTGAAAATGATTTTGTTAGCTGTGGATGTTCCGCAAAGTAGATATCCATAAGGCGTATGATTACTGACCAGAAGCAAGCCGAGTTTGGGGTTTGAAGTCACTGTGGATTCAGTTTAGAGGATACTACATGGACAGTCATGATAAGAAAAAAATCTACGATTATAGTCAGTATGGGAGCAGTGGAACCGATTACACAAATCAGGTGGTGATAAAACTGAATATCATTCTGCCGCATACCCTTTTGAATACAGTTGGTTGGCAAATGGAACAGACCAATCTTTTAAACGAGTTGTGAAGGAATAACAAGATTAAGATGATGGTTTAAGATCATTGAAGTGACTCTGGGACGTGAGGAATGAGCGAATTGGTGTGGAGTTAACTCAGTTAATGTTCCTCGACAGCCGATGGTTGATAAGTTAATTTGTTGAAGAAGAGGAGAAAATTTCATTATTAAGTAAGTGAGCCTGAAAACAATGTGAAGGGTGATTCTCCGCTTTGGCACAACTACATGCAACTACATGGACAGTCAAGATAAGAACAGAATTATGGAGACAGTCATCCTAAGAAAAACGCCTGATGATTTTCTGAACGTAACTACATGGACAGTCAATATAACGTAACTACATAACTTACATGAGCCTGTAATAACACATGGACAGTAACTTACATGGACAGTCAATATAACGTATGTTTGATGCGGGGTTTTAAGTTGTGAGTTTGGAACTTTCTATTTTAAGAAATAAATTAAAAGCATCACACTTTTCTGAAAAAGAAGAGTTTCTATTAAGTTCTATTGAGGCTTCTGTTGATGATTGGGGTTCTGCTTTCTCGGATTTAATTATTTTTTGTTTGAATAATATTAAAGAAGATATTTTAAATGGTAGCTTTGAGGTTGCCTCTGCAGAAGCACAGTTAATTCATAATTTGCCAACAAATGTTATGGAGGTTTCTAATTGGAATGAAAGGCATTTTTTTTTATATGAGATAAGATCATACTTAAACAAGGTAAAAGATTTTTCTCGGGTTAGAACGGTTATTGTTTTGGCGGGAAGAATAGGGGCTTACATGGATACAACAAATAAGGCGAACAAATAAAGGAGCCAAACAGAAACTACATGGACAGTCATGATAAGAAAAATGCCTGATACCACTTTGCCTGTTTAGGGCAATAACTACATGGACAGTCATGATAATAACTACATGGACAGTCAATATAACGTAACTACATAACTTACATGGACAGTCATGATAAGAAATTTTACAGAACAAAAAACTACATGGACAGTCATGATAAGAAAAATGCCTGATACCACTTTGCCTGTTTAGGGCTATGCTTTGTCGGCACCCACAGTCGGAGCCGATTATGCCAAAACCAAGGAAGGAACTGGTATCTCTCGCCGCTACACCCTATTACCACTGCGTTTCACGCTGCGTACGCCGCGCATTTTTATGTGGTACCGACCAACACAGCGGCCAGTGTTTTGAACACAGGCGCGCCTGGATAGAAGAATTATTAATTCAACAAAGCAGGGTGTTTGCCGTTGATATTGCCGCGTATGCGGTTATGTCGAATCATTTTCATGTGGTTTTACATATCAATGAATTACGCGCGAAAAACTGGCCAAACCACGAAGTTATTGAACGCTGGCACAGCCTTTATAAAGGCAATTTAATTACGCAGCGTTATTTGCAGGGCGAAACCCTTATTCCGGCCGAATTAGATGCGGTGGAAAAATATGCCAATTTGTGGCGTGAGCGTTTAATGTCAGTCAGTTGGTTTATGCGCCGCTTAAATGAAAGCATTGCGCGTAAAGCTAATGAAGAAGATGGCTGCACCGGCCATTTTTGGGAGGGGCGTTTTAAATCCCAGGCGTTATTGGATGAAAAAGCCCTGGCAGCTTGTATGGCTTATGTGGATTTAAACCCTATTCGCGCACAAATGGCCAAAACCCCGGAAAAATCCGATTTTACATCGGTAAAAAAACGCTGTGAAAAAGCCAAAAGTGCACATAATCCCAATCACCCGCAACAACAGCCAAAAGATTTACAGCCCTTTGCCGGATATGTTCGCCAGAATATGCCGGAGGGGATTCCGTTCCGTTTAACCGATTATCTTGAATTAGTGGATTGGACTGGGCGGCAAATCCGCAGCAGCAAAAAGGGTAGTATGGATAAAAACCTGCCGCCCATTTTAGGCCGTTTGGGAATCAATGCAGAAAAATGGCTTAACCTCAGCCAGCATTTTGGTGAGCATTTCACCGCCTGGGTGGGCAATGCGGAAAATCTGCAAAACAGTATTGAACATTTCAGTCAGGGTAAGGTGTTGCAGCGTATCCGCGGCGTTACTGCATGCCGTTATTTATTTGCGGCGTGAGACATTAAAAAGCCCACTACGGGCTTTTTAATGGTGGTTATTTTCAGCCCGGCTGGCCCGGTTTTTTGTGGTTTACCCAATAGGCAAATAAACCTGCGCTGATAAACATCAGGATGGAATAAACAGTGGGTGCAATTGCCATCTGGTTATTTTGCAGAATGCTCATGGCGATGACGATGGCGGTGGTGCCGTTCTGAATGCCTACCTCAAGGCCGATGGCGCGGCTCTGGCTGTGGTTGAGGCGTATGCCCCGTGCCAGACCATAACCCAGCAATAATGCCAGCAGGTTCAGGGTGATGGTGGCCGGGCCGGTTTGCATAAAGAATTCGGGCATCTGGCTTTTATTTTTAAGAATAATGCCGAGGATAATCAGGGCTAAAAATATCACCGAGAGTATTTTCACCGGTTTATCGGCGCGGCTGGCAAACCTGGGCCAGAAATGGTGGCAGACCATGCCGAGTAATACCGGCAGCAGGGTAATCACAATTAATTGCAGCAGGGTTTGCACAAAGGGCAGTTCAAGTGCCTGGCTGTTACCCATCAGCCAGCCCATGGCGAGGGGTGCAAGCAGGGGAATGGTAAAAGGCGCAATCAGGCTGACCACGGCAGTCAGGGAAACCGACAGGGCCACATCACCGCGTGCCAGGTAGGTAAATAAATTCGAGGTGGTGCCACCGGGGCACAGGGCAAGAATCATCAGGCCCATGGCGAGTTCCGGCGGTAAATTAAATATCAGTAATACCGCTACGCCGAGCAGGGGTAACAATACCATTTGTGCCAGTAAACCAAAGGCCATGGCTTTGGGGCGGGTTAATACCAGTTTGAAATCCCGTGCCTTCAGGCTCAGGCCCATGCCAAACATAATGAAAAATAATGCGGCGGGTAATACCACCTGGGTCAGTAAATCAGCTTTCATAATTTCTTATTTTTGTTGTAACGGGTGGGCGCAGGTTACCTGCTTGTGGCTTGGCTGCCAAGAATTTGCGTTGTTTCACAAACAAATTAAGGGGGTGGGATGTTCTGATAAAAGTAAGGTTTTTGCCATAGGGTTTGCGCCATGGCTGTGTTAGGGTGCGCACACCTGCAGGGTGCAGGATGACAACAACATTTAAGGATAATCCCCATGCGTATTCTTTCTTTAATTCTGGTGGCCCTGCTGGGCAGCCAATTAACCGCCTGTGGCGGCTCGTCAGACAGCTCCGGCAGCACGCTGAATAACTCTGCCGCCGTGCTCAGTACCGATAATGCCGAAGATATCAGCAGCGGTATTTCGGCAACTGTGCTCAATGCCATTATGGATAAAGATGCACAAGGTCGTGTACCCCAGACTAACTCCGCTCAGTCGCCAAATACCCTACCGCAGGTGCGCAGTGTTTTGCAGGCCACGAGTAAGGTCGTTAGTTCCAGCATTGACTTGGAATTATGTGATACAGGTTCTGCCGTTTTCAGTGGCTCAGAAACCAATATGTTGCTGACCTTCACCAATTGTAATGTCGGTGGTGTAGTGACGACGGGTAAAGTGCGTTATGAGGTGAGTAATAACGGCGACAGCGTGAAGATGACCTATGAGAATTTCAGTATTGTTTACGGTGACATCACACAGAGCATGGATGGGTTAACCTTTAGCTGCACCGGAATGAATAGCGCTCAGCCTGTATGTAACTTTGATTCGCAATACATTATTTCCGGTCAAACGTACCGTACTGAGAAATTATCTGTGACAGGTTCCGGTGATGGTTATGAAGTGAATGGCCGTATTTATGCGGGCGAATTTGGTTATGTGGAAGTGGAAACCACCTCTGCCCTGATCATTGGCGAAGATGGCACTATTATCGCCGGCACCCTGGAAATTAGCGATGAATCCGGTAATACCCTGACCATCACCTTTGATGGCGCCGATGTGACCCTCTGTTTTGTGACCAGTGGCAGTGAAGTGTGTGAAGCGCTTGACGCTGAAGCACCTGCGCAGGGGATGTAATACCTGCATTTAAGCTGTTAAAAAGCCGGCTGCCCAGCAGCTGGCGAATCTGAGGCCCTGAATAAAATACACATTTATTCAGGGCTTTTTATTTTTCAAAATTATCTCTGGGTTAATTCAGAACACTCATGCGCACTTGCTGCGCCGGTTTTTTATTTGTGCAGATTTATCACGGCGATGATTCAGAACACTCATGCGAACTTGCTGCGCCGATTTTTTAAAGTGCCATAGCCCGCCGCTGGCAGGGAGGCCAGCAAAGCGCCGGCGAAGCAGGACAGGACGTCCCATGGCGCGTGGGCGTAATGGCGCGAATAAAAAACCGGAAACAAGCAGCAGTGTGAGCGAAGGATGGGTCTGGGAAGTCCCTTCCCAGAAAGAAAAACGGGATTTAAAAGTCGCTTAACTCTGCATCTTCAATGTAAATCCGGCCTATCGTGGGGGTTGGTATCTGCTACGGGCACAGCTTTTCAAGCGTTTATCTTGCGCCATCACAAACAGGTATTTCTTCGCTGTTCAGCTTGTTTGTGAACTAGCCGGATTATGCTGTGTATTGCCAGCGCGGCAGTTGCCAGTGTTGCAGGGCGAATTTTAAAAATCCGCTATGTGTGTAAAGTCGTCTGCTTTGTGTGGCGGTAAACCTAAAACTGCCCGGCAAAACATAAATTTTCCAAACAGGTGTCGAGGTTTAATGGCGGCGCTAAATTTTGTTTGGAAAGTTTTTGCCCCTGCGGCATTTAACACCAGGGGCAGGTGCGCATAATGTGGGGTGTGAAAACCTAGGCAGTGTTGCAGGTAAATCTGCCTGGGGTGTTATCCAATAAATCGCTGCCACGCACTATGTGATTAATACCCTGCAATTCATCATCCACCACTACCGCAAGCTGGTAGGCATATAAACCTTCTTTACGTTTAAGAATAAAGTCCCCTGACTGTGTGTTTCAGGTTGTGGCCATAGTGCCCGACGCAGGCATCGTTAAATTGAATCACCTGATCCGGTACCCGCAGGCGCAGGGCGCAGGGCTGGCTGTGGGGTGTGCAGGGGATTTATATGCAGGCCCTGGCTGGCACTTAATTCTTTGCGTGAGCAGTCACAGGGAAAAATATGTTGTGCAAGTTGCGCAAGGGCGGCTTCGTAATCGGCACTGTGCTGACTTTGATAGCGAATGGGGCCATCCCAAACAAGACCGTGGGCCTCAAGCTGTTTGGGTATCAGCAGACTGGCGGCAGGGTCTTCACTGGGGGGGTCTAAATCTTCGATACGCAACAGCCATTGGCCGTTGTGGGTGCGGGCTTCAAGCCAGCTCGCCAGTGCAGTGACCAGCGAGCCTAAGTGCAGCACTCCCGTGGGGGAGGGGGCAAAGCGGCCTCGGTAATACATAAGCCGCTGGGTACCTTATGCACCTACCTGACGTTCTTTGATTTCCGCTAAGGTTTTGCAATCGATGCAAAGATCGGCGGTTGGGCGGGCTTCCAAACGGCGTACGCCGATTTCCACACCACAGGCTTCGCAGAAGCCGTAATCATCCGCTTCGATTTTTTCCAGGGTTTTTTCAATTTTCTTGATTAATTTACGCTCACGGTCACGGGCGCGTAATTCAAGGTTGAATTCTTCTTCCTGGCTGGCGCGATCGTTTGGATCGGCATAGTTTTCTGCATCGGTTTGCATGTGGGTCTTGGTGCGATCCACTTCTTCCATTAATTCCTGTTTCCAGTTCAGCAGGATCTGACGGAAGTGTGCGCGCATCGGTGCGCCCATGTACTCTTCGCCCTTAGTGATGTCGTAAGGTACGAAGTTACTCAATGCAAATGCGTTTTGTTGTTCTGCTGGCATAATGCAATCTGCCTCACCTAATATGGCCTTCGGCCCGTTGTCATCCTGAGGCTAGCCCAACGGGGCTGAGCCGCCGTCCCCAAGGGGGCGAAAAGCTATCAGAATAGTTTATGGTACGCTACAAAATTTGTAAAAATAACCGGCCTAAGTCCGCTGATCCCGTAGGCTGCATGCCACTTTTAACATTGTCGAAGGTAAGATGAAACCCGCAGACCGTATTTCGCGTATCGCACCTTTCCATGTCATGGCCATTCTGGCCCGGGCCCGCGCCATGCAAGCTGCGGGGCGTGACATTATTCATATGGAAGTCGGGGAGCCGGATTTTACCAGCCCTGCGCCTATTGTGGCGGCCGGTATTCAGGCCCTGCACGCCGGAAAAACCCATTACACCGCCGCTACCGGGCTGCCTGAGTTGCGGGCGGCCATCGCCGCTTTTTATCAAAGCCGTTATGGGGTGGCGGTGGATCCGGCGCGTATTGTATTAACGCCGGGAGCTTCGGGTGCTTTGCAACTGGTAACGGCCCTGTTGGCCAACCCAGGGCAGAATATGCTGCTGGCTGACCCTGGTTATCCCTGTAACCGGCATTTTCTGCGTCTGCTGGCCGCAGAAGGTAAGTTGGTGCCTGCCGCGGCGGCGGATGGTTTTCAGCTGACCCCGGCATTAATCGACAGCGCCTGGGATAAATCCACCATTGCGGCATTAGTGGCGAGCCCCGCTAACCCAACGGGGGCGGTTTTATCCGCTGCGCAATTATCCGATTTATATGCCGCCGTAAAAGCCAAACAGGGCACCCTGATAGTGGATGAGATTTACCACGGCCTGACCTATGGCCTGAATGCCCCCACCGCCCTGACCCTGGGGGAGGATGTGTTTGTGATTAACAGCTTCTCTAAATATTTTGGCATGACCGGCTGGCGTTTAGGCTGGGTAGTGGCACCGCAGTGGGCCGTACCTCATCTGGATGTCCTGGCCCAGAACCTGTTTTTAGCACCACCGACCCCCGCCCAGTATGCTGCTCTGGCAGCCTTTACGCCCGAGACCCTGGATATTCTCGAAGCCCGCCGCGCAGAATTTGCCAAGCGTCGTGCCGTGTTGCTCGCCGGTTTAAATGAAATAGGTTTTTTCGTGCCCTGTGTGCCGGAGGGTGCCTTTTATGTGTATGCCGATATTGCGGCATTCAGCCATGACAGTATGGATTTTTGCCTGCGCCTGCTGGAAGACGAAGGTGTGGCCATAACCCCGGGCATAGATTTTGGTGAGCAAAACGCTAACCGCTATGTGCGTTTTGCTTACACCACGGATGTGGCCCGGATTCAGGAAGCATTGCTGCGCATCGCGCGGTTTGTGCAAAAAGGGGCTGCACATGCAGTTTGAACCAGCCCTGCAGCAGGGGCGTTTGCAAAAACGTTATAAACGTTTTCTGGCGGATGTCCTCACGGCCGATGGTAAGCCCCTGACCCTGCATTGTCCGAATACCGGCTCAATGAAAAACTGTCTGGTGCCGGATTCCCCCTGTTGGTATTGGGACAGTGCCAACCCCAAACGTAAGTTACCCCACACCCTGGAGCTGGTGACCACCCCAAGCGGTCATCTGGCCTGTGTGAATACGGCGCGGCCCAATGCGCTGGTGGTGGAGGCCATACGTAATGGCACAGTCACCGAGTTGCAGGATTATCAACAACTGGCCACAGAAGTGCGTTACGGGCAGGAAAACAGCCGCATCGATATTCTGTTAAGTGGTGGGCAGCAATCCATCTATATTGAGGTTAAAAATACCACCCTGCTGGAAGACGACGGCATAGGTTATTTTCCCGATGCGGTGAGTGAGCGGGCCAGTAAACATCTGCGTGAGCTGATCTCGGTGGTTGAGGCGGGGCACAGGGGCGTGATTTTTTTCTGTGTGAACCACACGGGGATTGAACGGGTGCGCCCGGCGGACCATATCGACCCAAGCTACGGACGTTTATTGCGTGAAGCGGCTGGCGCCGGGGTGGAGTTGCTGGCATACCGTAGTGTTATCAGTGCGCAGGCAATTCAACTATACACAAAACTGGCAGTGGAACTGCCGGACTAAGGAGTACACATGAAATCTCTGTTTAAAGCTGTGCTGGTGACCGGCCTGATCGGTGTAGGCGTGGGTTTCTGGTTTGGGGTAAACGTGGGCAAGGGTAATGATTTTTATACTAACCCCTTCGCTGGCGCGGCCGCCTGCACCCCAACCGGGGAAGCGGCTGAGGATCTGCTGGGCAAAGGCGCTGACATGTTGCACGAAAGCAAAGAAGCACTGAAAGAAAAAACGAAACAGGCGTTGGATAAACTCTGATCCCCGATTAATCACTGAACGCAGGGACGCGTATGCAAGCAGCTGTTTTCCGGGTTTACGGTGGCCCGGATGTCATCGACATCACCGAACTTCCCGAACCCGCCATGTATGCCCCCGATCAGGTCCTGATCGAGGTACACGCGGTGGCGTTGAATCCCCTGGATACCCGCATCCGCCGTGGTGAACTCAGTTTTTTTGTGCGCCAGTCCTGGCCGGCCCGGCTCGGCCATGATGTTTTTGCCACGGTTTTAGCCTGCGGCAACAAGGTGACCCATTTGCGAGTGGGCGACAAGGTCGCGGGTTTTATTGACCGCAGCCATTGCCCGTCGCTGATGGGATTTGTGCGCGGTGGCGCCCTGGCACAACGCATTGTGGTACGGGCCAATACCCTGTGTGCTGTGCGCGGCGCGGCCACGGCGGATGTTGCCGCCCTTGGTCTGGCCGGGCAAACCGCCAGTCAGGCCCTGCTGGATAAAACCCACATACAACCTGGGCAAAAAGTGCTGATTAACGGCGCCTCCGGTGGAGTGGGCAGCATGGCGGTACAGATTGCCCGGCAACTGGGCGCGGAAGTCACGGCGGTGGCGGGGGCTGAACACTGCCACTGGTTAGAAGCCCTGGGTGCAACGCGGGTGCTGGATTACAGAACTGAACAGGTGTTAGGTGATGTGCAATACGATGTGATCTACGACGTGGTGGGGGTTTTAAAACCCGCCCAGGCGCGGTCTAGTTTGCAAGCCGGAGGCATCTTTATCAGCAACATACCTTCGCTGCGGGGCATGTTGCGTGCGGCCCTTAGTCGCCTGCTTCCCACCTGGCGTCCACGGTTTGCGGTAGTGTGGGTTAAACCGGATTACCGGGCAATGGAGCGACTGCTCAGCTGGTATGCCTGCGGCAAAATCCAACCTGCGGTGTCAGCGCGTTTTAACTGGTCCCAGGTGCGGGAAGCGTTTGAATATATGGAATCCCCACGCAGCTATGGCAAAACCCTGGTGCTGCTGGGGAAGCTCTGAATAACTCTGCACAACGTCGTTATTCGGAGGTTCCCTAGATCAAAACGGGCAGACAGAGTCACTTCAGGCGGGCACGTAATACAGATTGCCGTCCTGCTGACACAGGTTTAACGCCAGCAGGGAGTCACCAAAACAGGGGCCGCTGATACAAAAACCATCCTCGATGCGAAACAGGGCGCCGTGCATGGCACACTGGATGTGTGAGCGCTCCATATCCAGAAACTGATCCGGCAACCATTCCAGGGCTATGCCCAGGTGGGGGCAGCTGTTCTGATAGAGAAAAAACTGCCCCTGTTTGTGTACCACAAACAGTTGCTCGTCACCCAGTTTAAAGCCCTTGCAGGCCCCCTCAGGGAGCTCAGCCTGAGAACATAAATAGATCATAAAAATGCCGTCTGATGGGGCGCTGGCGGCCCTGAAAATCCGGTCCGCTGCCCTGCAGACCAAGTGTGGCGGCCATGTTACCTGAAAAACCCGCCGAGCGCTGATGGCGTCTCGCTTTGACGACAACTGACGATATTCGATTCGACAACATTTTCTGCTTGTATTCGTACGCTTTTGGTTTTCTAATGCGCGCTTTCGGCAGGCATACACAAAAACTGCGCCCGAGGTCTAAGCTGACAAAGGTCCATCGCTGTGTAACCCGCTTTATATGAACGTTGGACCTCACGCATTTAACCGAGGAGACTACCGCACCAATGAACAACCAGATCATTAATGTGGAAGACTATTACAGCAAGGAAACCTTTGAGCGTATCAAAGCATTGGCCGATACCAAGGAAACTCCTTTTGTGGTCATTGATACCAAGACTATCAGTGATGCTTATAGCACGCTGACTGAAAGCTTCCCATTTGCCAAGGTTTTCTACGCGGTAAAAGCCAACCCAGCACCAGCGATTCTGTCCTTGCTGCGTGACCGTGGTTCCAACTTCGATATCGCCTCTATTTATGAGCTGGATAAAGTGCTGGCCCTGGGTGTTGATCCATCCCGCTGCAGCTACGGCAATACCATCAAAAAGAGCAAAGACATACGTTATTTCTATGAGAAAGGTGTGCGTATGTTTGCCACCGACTCAGAAGCTGACTTACGCAACATTGCCAAAGCAGCTCCAGGTTCCAAAGTGTATGCCCGCATCCTGACCGAAGGCACCCAGACCGCTGACTGGCCCCTGAGCCGTAAATTCGGTTGCCAGACCGACATGGCGATGGACCTGTTAGTAATGGCCCGTGACCTCGGCCTGGAACCCTACGGTGTCTCTTTCCACGTGGGCAGCCAGCAGCGTGATATCGGCGCATGGGATGCCGCGATCGCCAAAGTAAAAGTTATTTTTGAACGTCTTAAAGAAGAAGACGGCATCACCCTGAAAATGATCAACATGGGTGGTGGTTTCCCGGCGAACTACATCAACAAAACCAACGATCTGAAAACCTATGCGGAAGAAATTATCCGTTTCCTGGAAGAAGACTTTGGTGATGACTTCCCTGAGATCATTCTGGAACCAGGCCGCAGCCTGATTTCCAACGCCGGTGTGCTGGTGAGTGAAGTGGTGCTGATTTCGCGTAAATCCCGCACTGCCTTAAACCGCTGGGTATTCACTGACGTGGGTAAATTCTCCGGCCTGATCGAAACCCTCGACGAATCGATTAAATATCCGATTTATGTTGAGAAAAAAGGCGAGCTGGAAGAAGTGGTTATTGCCGGCCCAACCTGTGACAGTGCCGACATCATGTACGAAAACTACATGTACGGTTTACCGCTGAACCTGGCGATTGGTGATCGTATGTACTGGTTATCCACCGGTGCTTACACCACGACCTACAGTGCTGTGGAATTCAACGGCTTCCCACCCCTGAAAGATTATTACGTATAATTTTCAGGCAATAAAAAAACCCGCTTCGGCGGGTTTTTTATTTGCTGTTATTTCTACGTGTTGCAGCATTTTGTGGCGTCTGGCGTCTGGCGTCTGGCGTCTGGCGTCTGGCGTCTGGCGTCTGGCGTCTGGCAATAATATGTATAAGCAGCTGAAATGCATGGGATGACAATTAAATGAAAATTACTTCCTGTATGCAGAATTATCGCGTGAATGATATTTTGTGACATGTGCGCTGATAAAATATGACGGCACCTTGCGGCAGCTGATGAAATTATTAATAGGCTAGACCAGTCAATTAATAGTTATTATGATGGCGCACTTTAATTTGCCAATGGACGGCTATCATGTCGCGCTACCCTATCCGGGCGCTAGCCCTTACCTTTTCGTTTTCATTATTAGTCGCCTGTGGTGACGACTCCTCATCTAATAATTCTCAGCCTGAGCCTTCCCCCGGCACCAGTGTTGTTCTCGATTCCGTGGTCAGCTCGACGCGAATTGATGCATCGTCAACATGTTTAAATGGCGGCGTAAAAATAGAGTTAGGTATTGATACCAATGGCAATGGCCGTTTAGATCCGGTGGAAGTTGACTATAGCCGCACGCAAATCGTGTGTAATGGCACAAACGGTACAGATGGTGAGAATGGTAATACGGGTTTAAGCAGCCTGATTAAAATCAATGAGAGCGCCGTGTCCGATTGCCCCAGTGGCGGTAAAACGATTCTGATAGGGCTGGATACAAATCAAAACAACCAGCTCGATTCCAGTGAGGTGACCCAGCAAGAAACCCTGTGTAATTTAGTTTTAGAGGGGGCTGATGGATTAAATTCACTGATCAATAGCGTTACTGAAGCTGCCGGCGCGCAATGTGCAAATGGTGGTATTAAGGTTGAAACCGGTCTGGATTTAAATCGCGATCAGGTGCTGGACGCTTCTGAAGTGCAGGCAACCAATTATGTTTGTAATGGTTTACGTGGTGCTGATGGTGCTGATGCTGCAGGGGAAACAGTAGATTTATCCCATTTATTAATTGAAACCCACGCTGAACCAGTAGGTAATAATTGTTTCCACGGTGGTGATAAACATCAAATTGGTTTGGATGCCAATCAAAATGGCGTATTAGATGAAGCCGAAATAATCAGTGCATCGTTTTCTTGTAACCCCAATCAACCTCCGGTGATTTATTTTGATGGTAATGAATCTGTTATCGCCGGAGGCCTTTATCAGTTATCAATAAACAGTGAAGATTATGATGGCGATGCCACGGAAATTACTATTGCCAATAAACCCGAGTGGTTAACTGAAAAACGTATTTCCTCAAGCAGAATCACCCTGCAGGGCATTGCACCCCAAAGCCCTGCTTCTGATTTCAAAGTGGAAGTAACAGCGACAGATACCAATAAAAACACCCTTTCGCAAAAAACTGTCACGATAGTTGATGGCATTTATCTGTATGCCGATGCTGCCGATGTGCTGGAGGGTGATAGTGGCGAGCAGCAGGGCTATTTTACCGTCCACCTGTCAAAAGCGTCGGCCTCTGAAGTTTCATTTAGTTATCAGATTTCTTCTTATACGTCTTTGAATAATCAGGATTGGCACGCAGTTACCCCCTACGGAAACCTGATATTTGCCCCGGGTGAAACGGAAAAACAAATCCCCGTAATGGTATTGGGCGATACCCGTGTTGAGTTTGCGGAAGCCATTAAGCTTGATATTTATGGCGTGTCCGCTGCCGACGATATCAGTATTGCGCCTGCTGCCTATCTGCATATTCAAAATGATGACCGAATGGTGTTTAACATCGAGCAGGCCAATCACAAGCTGTTTTATCAAAATTCCGAATGGTGGTATTTAGGTAATCCCGTAATTACAAATGATTTCTGGGGTCTTATCGAGTGTGATAATGCCTGTTATGTAAATGCTGTGCCCGAAACAGAGTTAATCAATACTACGGGATCATTCACCGTGGAAGTGTCGGATGCATCTGGCTGGCATGTTGAAACCATTGATTATGTTGTATTAGCGCAGGATTCCGATTACGACGGCGTGCTTAACTCTGAAGATGCCTTCCCTGAAAATCCGCATGAGCAATTTGATGCTGATGGTGATGGTATTGGCGATAATTGGGAGTTGAATAATTTTGATAATTTAACCACTGCAACGTCGTTAAGTGATTTTGATGCTAATGGCATATTGGATAAAACCGCTTTTGAACAGGGCTTGCCGGTAAATCCTGTTGTTTTCAAATTTATTGATCAGAAATTACCGGCTGACTGGGTAAGTTCGGCTCCCTATGGTTGGTCTGTGGGGGACGGTGAAAACTCTGTTGGTAATCATTATTTAGTGACAAATCCAGTAAACAATGCTTCGCATGATTATGTGAAACAAAGCATTGAGTTCCCTGTTACGGTTGCAAAAAGCAATATGCTTATTTCTTTTTCCAGTCTGCAGGATGATTATTTTGATGGCCAAATAGTGATCTATGTTGATGGTAAAGGGATGGTGAATGATTTCTTCTTGCGTAAGTGGGCGGCTAGTGTTGCTATTCCCGCAGGTAAACACAGGCTGAAAATAGAATTACGCTCATTATATTATGATGTTCCGGCGCTGCGTTTATCGTTTGATAATATTCTGCCTGGCATTACCCCCGGTGACCGTGATGGTGATGGTGTGCGCAATAGTCTGGATGCATTTCCTGACCGTGGTGACTCGGCCCACGATGCGGATGCAGATGGTTTAGGTGATGAGTGGGAATTTAAATATACAGGAAATTTATCTGCGCTTGATGCCAATGGTGACTGGGATAGTGATGGTTTAACAAATCTGCAGGAATTTGAACTTAATACCCATCCAGGGCGAGCAGATAGTGATTATGACGGGGTGGCCGATGGCAGTGACGCTTTCCCGCTTGATTATCAGTATGCACAGGATACAGACCAGGATGGTTTAGCCGATGAATGGGAATTAAGCTATTTTACCGACCTCACTGTGGTGGATGCCAATAGTGATTTTGATGCCGATGGCATGTCTGATGCCGATGAGTTTTTAAATCATACCTTCCCACTGCCGGATGCTGATGGGGATGGTGTAACCGATGCACAAGATATTGCCCCGCATGATAAGCGTTATGCATTGGATATTGACCATGATGCTTTACCCGATGAATGGGAAAACTCATACGCAGGTATTTATGCCTTCAGCGCCGAAGGTGATTACGATAACGATGGCCGCACGGATGCCCGCGAATTTAATGAGGGCAGCAACCCGGTGTTGGCTGATTTAAAAACCGTGGATGATGTTTACACCGTTGCGCGTGGGCAAACCATTACCTTTAACCCTGTGTTAAACGATGTAAGCCGTTTTGGCAGCATTAATATAGCGAATATTGATCTGCCCGAAACCGGCTCCCTGCAGGATAACCATGATGGCAGTTATTCCTACACGGCGGATAATAACCGTTTAGGTTGGTTGCGTTTAAGTTATACCGCCGAGGATCAGGATATGACTGCCACAGGGGATATTTTTATCAGTATTACTGAAAAAATCGCGCCCAAGGTGGTGAGTATTACGGGGGCTGCGCATACCCTTGCCCTGTTTGATGACGGCAGTGTGTATGCCTGGGGTAACAATTATTATGGCCAATTAGGTTTGGGTAATACGCTTAATAGTGCGGTACCCAAAAAAGTGTATGGCTTGCCTGCGATTAAACAAATTTCGGTTTTTGATAATGTATCCGCGGCTGTGGATATTAACGGCCAATTATGGGGATGGGGGACTTATAACACCCTACAGACGCCCGTTATTAAAACAAGCCTTACCAATATCCAACAAATTGCCTTGGGTAGTACTGGTTATGCATTATTAAATGATGGCACGGTATGTCGTTTTGAAACGTACAATGAATTCACTAGTTGCAACTTGATTGCCGGTTTAGAAAATATTCAACAAATTGCTGCTGGTGCTAGCCATTTATTGGCATTAGACCCTGACGGTGATGTATGGGCTTTAGGTTCAAACGATTATGGGCAATTGGGTAACAGCAGTAATGTTTATGCCGCCGAGCCTGTAAGAGTGAGTAAAATTGCCGGTATTGCAAAAATCTATGCCCGTGGCGGCAGTAGTTTTGCGGTAGATGATAACGGGCAGTTATTTGCCTGGGGTTATAACGGCAATTACCAATTGGGGGATGGCACCGGTATAAATCGCAATGTGCCTGTAACTATTACCCTGGTTGAACCTGTACTCGATATTACTATGGGTAATTATAAAACTTATATGAGTACGGTGAGTGGGCTTTATCGTTTAGCTGATTCGCTATGGTCAATTTCCACGGGTGATATTCAACCTGTTTATATTGGCAGTGGTAATAATAGCCTGTTCATGATTGATAGCGATGGTATTGCCTATGGTATGGGTGAGAATAATTATGGCCAGCTTGGGGATGGCACAACTAATCCCCGTTCGGATTTTGTGGCAATTTCCTGGTTACAAAATGCGGTATTACCTCCTTTGGGGGTGGAAAATTTTGAATGGGGGCGCATGCCGTTTAACTGGCGTAATTCGGGTAATAACTGGCAAATAGATGAAACTGAGGTTTATGCCGGGCAATATGCCGTGAAAGTGCGTGATAGTTTAACGGATTACGGTAGTGCCAATTTAGGCCTGCAGATAGATACCGCCGCGGGTGATGTAACCTTCAAGATTAAAACCAGCACGGAAGCGGATTACGATAACCTGATTTTTTATATCGACGGTATTGAGGTGGCCCGCTTCAGTGGTGAAAACGATTGGATGAGTGCGGGCAGTTATGAAATTGCTGCCGGTAACCACACCTTTGAATGGATTTACCAGAAGGATGGTGGCACTTCAGCTGGGCAGGATAGCGTTTGGCTGGATGATATCGAGATACCGATAGACAGTGATGGTGACGGTTTGTTAGACAGTATCGACTCGGAACCCTATAAGGTTAATTGATGTAAAAAACCCGCTTCGGCGGGTTTTTTATTTGCAGTTGTTTCTATGTGTTGCAGCATTTTGTGGCGTCTGCCTCCCTTCACGCAGCCTGTTTACTAAAACGTTTTAAAATCCGTTGTTTGGCCAGCTCGTAGCGTTTTTTGCTGATAATCTCCCCGGCCAATAAACGCCTGTGTTCGGCCAGTTCACTGCGCAGGCGGTCATCCCCTTTGGGTAGGGTTTTCGCGGCGCTGACAATACGGCGTTGCAGCAGGGCAATCCATTTCGGCCCGGTTTTGTGGCGGTCATAGAGGTGGAAGGTAAAGTCCAGTACCGCCATGCCGCCGATGCGGGTGTGAAATACATAACGCTTGCGGGCGCTGTCATAAAATTGCAGGGCACACAGGCTGCCGATCAGCAGAAATACCAGGCCTAAAAAATAAAACTCCAGCCAGGCCGCGAGTGCGGTGAGGGTTATGGCCGCGGCGGCACCACTTAACCAGTGCCAGATAATTTTCTGGGTGATGCTTGGCTCGGCATGCAGGTAAGCGAGGTTAATGACTTGTTCCTGCAGGGGATTTTTTTCCGCAGTGATCAGCAAAAACTGGCCATTACACAGCACATAGCGGGTTTTGGGCTGCATAAAACCTGCACTGCATTCGATTTTGCATTCGGCTTTGCGCTGGCTGCTGCAGGGAATGGGCTGTAACAGGTCTTCCTGCTGGCGCTGCCAGGGCACGTCATCAATGACGATGCTGAGTTGTCCTTGGGATTTCATAAAGGTGTTCTGCGTGAATAAAACTGCGCGCACTTTAGGGCAGTGCCGGGCAGAAAAACGCTAAACATTACTCAAATTGAGGCGGGCGGAATTTGTAACTGCAAATCTGCTTAGCAGATCACGTTAGTCAGCGAGCAGGCCTATCTGTTGTTTCTTCGGCATGCCGGCCACCACCAGGGCAAAGGAGTGGTCGATAAGGTGTTCGGCCAAGCCCGCTGGCAGGCTGCCATCAAGAATCAGGGTATTCCAGTGGCGTTTGTTCATGTGGTAACCGGGAATAATTGCCGGGTATTGCTCACGCAGAATCAGGGCTTGCTGCGGGTCGCATTTGAGGTTTAAACGCGCGGGCTTGCCGGGGATTAAAATGGCAAACAGCTTGTGGCGTACCTTATAAACCAGAGCGTCCGGGCCAAAGGGGGTATCCTCGCGGGTATCCGGTTTGGCGAGCATGTAGCTTTGCAGTGCGCTGAGGTCCATGGGGTGTTTCCGAGGTGTGCAGATAAAAAAATCCCCGGCACAGAAGATGTGTAAAACGTTGGCGAGGACGTTGGAACAAGGCAAAAACGAACAAAAAAGCGCAGTTTATACGTAATAAATGAGCATTTTGAGTTCGTTTTTAACGCAGTTCCGGCTACGCAGATAGTTTTACGCGTCTTCTGTAACGGGGATTTTCGGATTTATTTAGCGTTATTGAACGCAGCAATGGAATCCATGATGGCTTTGCGGGCCGCATCAGCGTTGTCCCAGCCAGTCACTTTTACCCACTTGCCTGGCTCGAGGTCTTTGTAGTTCTCGAAGAAGTGCTGGATTTGTTTACGCAGCAGTTCTGGCACGTCGTTCACGTCTTTTACGTCGCTGTAGATTTTGGTCAGTTTGTCGTGTGGTACGGCGATCAGTTTCGCGTCTTCACCACCTTCGTCTTCCATGTTTAACACGCCAACAGGGCGGCAACGGATAACGGAGCCTGGTACTACTGGGTAAGGGGTTACCACCAGTACGTCCAGTGGGTCACCGTCGTTACCTAAAGTGTTAGGGATGAAACCATAGTTGGCTGGGTAGAACATAGGGGTAGCCATGAAGCGGTCAACCACTACAGCGCCCATGTTTTTGTCGATTTCGTATTTAACAGGGCTGGAGTTTGCTGGGATTTCGATCATCACGTAGATGTCGTTAGGTACGTCTTTGCCAGCTGGGATTTCATTGAAGTTCATGGTTATTTCCTGATAACGGGTTTTGCAAAGGGCGGGATTATAGCCGGATGTGCGGCCAGCTCAAAGCCTTCTGGGCATTATCTGAACAGCCGCTGCCCCCTAAAAAAAAGCCCCGCAGAGCGGGGCTGAAAAAGACACCTATGTCACTGCATAACAACACACTGTGCGGTTATGCCCCGAAGATCGCTCTCACGATCTAAGAGCCATTGATGCCACGCGGCTTTTTGAGCCGGTTGCATGTTCTTGTGCAAGCGCTTGTTGCGCGCTGAATTTAACTGCGCACTGAAAACAGAGGGGGAAACTGTTTGTCAGCGGGGGTGCCATTAAATGACCCTGCGATGACAAACAGGTGACAGAAATATGCGAATCCTGTGACAGCTTCAGCTGATAATGCGGTAACAGGGTTCGTATTTTGAGCCGGGCAATTTCATGCGTTGCTGACGCACCATGGATTCCAGTAATTCCCCCATGGGTTTAATGATGTCGGCATCACCGTGTAATTCAAACGGGCCGTGTTTGCGCACTGCTAAAATGCCGTCTTCTTTTACGTTGCCTGCCACTATGCCGGAAAATGCGCGGCGTAAATTTGCTGCGAGGCTATGCACCGGCTGGTTTTTACGTAAATTCAGATTGGCCATGTTTGCATGGTTGGGCACAAAGGGCTGCTGAAAATCCTGTTCGATTTTTAACATCCAGTTGAAATAAAACGCATCGCTGTGTTGCTTGCGGTATTCATGCACCTGTTTGCAGCCCTGTTTCATGGTTTGTGCAACTTTTATCGGGTCGCCCGTGATGATGGTATAGAGCTTTTGTGCTTCTGCACCTAAGGCAGTGCCGATAAATTCATGGATGCGCTGAAAATATTCTTTGGCATTTTCCGGCCCGGTAAATACCACGGGAAATTGCAGGTGCTGATTATCGGGGTGTAACAATAAACCCAATAAATACAGAATTTCTTCGGCGGTGCCGGCTCCGCCGGGAAATACAATAATGCCGTGGGCCATACGCACAAATGCCTCAAGGCGTTTTTCAATATCCGGCAAAATCACCAGTTCATTGACGATGGGGTTAGGGGCTTCGGCGGCAATAATGCCGGGCTCGGTAATGCCCACATAACGCCCGTTGCGGTTATGTTGTTTGGCGTGGCCAATGGTGGCGCCTTTCATCGGGCCTTTCATGGCGCCCGGGCCGCAACCTGTGCCCACATCCAGGCCGCGCAAACCTAAGTGGTAACCCACTTCTTTGGTGTAATCGTATTCTTCGCGACTGATCGAGTGCCCGCCCCAGCAGATAATTAAATTCGGCAGGCGGTTGTATTTGAGTACCTGGGCGTTACGCAGAATATGAAATACCGCGTCGGTAATATCATCGCTTTTATTTAAATCAAAACGCCCGTTGGCTTTGATGACGTCGTGGGTGTAGACGATGTCGCGTAATACCGAGAATAAATGTTCGCGGATACCAAAAATTAATTCGCCATCCACAAAGGCGTGGTCCGGGGCGTTGATTAAATCAATCACAATGCCGCGGTCGAGTTGCTCAACTTTTACGTCAAATTCTTTAAATTCTGCCTGTACGGCAAAACAATCATCACTGTGGCTGCCGCAGTTTAAAACCGCGAAGGTGCAGCGTTTTAACAGTTCATGCAGGCCGGATTCGCTGTTGTCTTTCAGGCGGTTAACTTCCTGTTTGGATAAAACACGCAGGGTCTTACGGGGGGTGATACGTGCGTTAATGGTGGTGGCCATGGTACATCCTTATAAATTTTTATAAAAAACGAACGCTCTGCAAGGATAGTTGAGAACCGCGCTTTATGCCCAGAATTCCAAGGGGCGATAGGCACTTAGCGCACGCAGTATGTCAGAGCGGGTGACTATGCCGACCAGCTGTTGCTGGGCATCGAGAATCGGCAGGGCGCCTATGTGCTCATCAAACATCACATGGGCGAGGGCCTGAATCTGGGTGTCGGCGGTGGCAACAAACACCTTGCGGATCATCAGCTGGCGAAAGGATTTATGGGGGGCGCGTAATAAATCCCGCTCGGTCAAAAGGCCCGCAAGGCTGCCGTTATCAAGCAGGGGCAAATGACGGATGTTATGTTGCGCCATCATTTGCAGGGCTGTTTCGCGGTCGGCCTGGTGTAAATCCAGGCTGATTACCGGGCTGCTCATGATCTGTGCGGCGTTGGCCTGCAGGTAAGACTGGGGGGGATTGTCGTGTTGCTCTGCGGCATTGTGGGCGTAAGGATTGGCCCGCCCCTGGCTTTGTGCGTTTACCCCCTGAATGCGGTTGCCCGGCAAAACCGGGCTTATGCCCTCTTTGCTGGGGGTTTTGTAGGGATGCTGCAGGGGATTGCCCTGGTCAATGATCAGAAACGGCATCTGGGTTTCCTTGCTCCTTCAGCCAGCGCATAAATAAAACCCGCTCATATTCACTGGCCTGTTGCCACCAGAACTGCAGTTGCTGCAATTGCGGGGTATTACCGGCCGTGCTGGTTTTTACTTCCTGTAAGGATAGCTGACGCTCATTTTTGAGCTGCAGGCTGTCGATGTTCTGCCCGTTCAGCTGCAGGGTGACTTTGGGTTCGGCCACATAAGCGCGGATATCCGGCAGCTGGGTTAAATTGCCGGGTAATACAATTTGCCCCTGCTCGCCGCCCTGTATTTCAAAATCCAGCACCATGGGCATGGATACCAGGTGTTCATGCTCGTCACTGGTGATATTCACAATGTTGTCGTAACGCACAATTAACTGATGTTTGCCTTTATTCAGACTCAGCTGCATAGGGCCGTTGCGAAAACGGTACAGACCCTGGCTGATACTGTTGCCGTCAATTTGCTGGGGTTCGAGTGTTAAAGGCAGGCTAATGCTGCCGGTCAGCTCAGGGGGCAGGCTCGGGCCGTCATACAGTTTCACCGTGCCCTGTTGTGCGCAGCCCGATAAAAAAAGCACCGCAAAAGCGCAGGCGGCCATGCTGTGCAATTTTGCGGGGCGCGATAAATGGCGGCTTTGTCCGTCCATAACGGTGCGCGAGGGGGTTTTGAATTTAAGTTGCATGTTTATGGTGCTCCGCGGCAAAAGTGCCCTGCAAAAGTGTGCCCATTATGCGGGCAAAACAGGGAAAAGTCCGGTATTTAAATTGGCTGGCACAGGGGTTGCTCTCTGGCGTTCACGGAGGATTTAACCCATGAAAAAAATAACCGCTGCTGCCCTGTTGTTGCTCAGCCCCTTAATTTGTTATGCCGATAATACCCCAGAAAGCGCGATGAATACCGTGTGGCTGATGACAGCCGCGGCACTGGTGTTTTTCATGCAGGCGGGTTTTGCTTTGCTTGAATCGGGCATGTCCCGCGCAAAAAATGCTGTAAACGTGATGATGAAAAATTATCTGGATGTATGCCTTGGCTCGCTGATTTTCTGGCTGGTGGGTTATGGCCTGATGTTCGGTAATAACACCACAGGTTTTTTTGGCAGTGATCATTTTTTCATGGACGATATTCAGCCCTGGGATGCGGCTTTTATTTTATTCCAGACCATGTTTGCTGCCACGGCAGCCACGATTTGCAGCGGTGCCATGGCCGAACGCACGCAATTTCGCGGTTATTTAATTGCATCGGGTTTTATCACAGGTTTGATTTATCCCCTGGTGGGCAGTTGGGCCTGGGGTGGCGTGCATGGTGGGCAGGGCTGGCTGGCGAGCATAGGTTTTATTGATTTTGCCGGTTCCAGTGTTGTGCACAGCGTAGGTGCCTGGTGTGCCCTGGCGGGCATTATTGTGTTAGGTGCACGCAGCGGGCGTTTTTCTGAACGTGGTGAAGTGCGTGAAATCCCTGGCCATAACCTCACTATGGTCGCGCTGGGTGGTTTTATTTTATGGCTCGGCTGGTTTGGATTTAACGGCGGCAGCACCCTCAAGGCAGATGAGAATATCGGGTTAATTTTATTAAACACCCATTTATCCGCCTGTGCCGGCGCGCTGGGTGTGATGCTGTGGCGGGTGCTGCAAAACAAAGCGATCTTATTAACCGAAACCGTGAACGGCAGCATCGCAGGTTTAGTGGCGATCACCGCAGGCTGCGCCAGTATGGATCCGTTATTTGCCATTATCAGTGGTTTTGTCGGTGGTTTATTGGTGATTGCCGGCACCGCCTTTTTAAATGCATTACGTCTGGATGATGTCGTGGGCGCTATTCCTGTGCATGGTTTTGCCGGGGTATGGGGCACATTTGCGGCGGGCATGTTTTACAGCGGTGATTTATTTAATACCGAGCGCATGGTGGTGCAGAGCATCGGCATTTTCAGCATATTTATGTTTGTATTTCCGGCGAGCCTTTTATTGTACTGGCTGACTGCTAAATTCTCCGGCCTGCGCGCCGATACCCAGCACGAGCAGCGTGGCTTGGATGTGACCGAACATGCCGAGCGGGGTTATCCCGAATTTCAGCCCGGCAGTGTTATTGACCGGCGTGCGGCGTAAGGGGAAAGAGCATGGATTTAACGACCCGCCGCCGCGCCGTATTTACCGTATTGTCGGATTATGTGCATGACGATTCTTTATGGCAGGCCATGGGCCAGTGGGAAGCATCCTGCAGTGCCCAGGGCCAGTTTGAATTAAATAAATTTCTGGCCAGTTGCAGCGGCATTGATGCCATCGCTAAAAACCGCACGGCTATTTACCGGCAGATGATTGTCCTGTTGATGGCACCGGATAATCAGCGTTTAAAACCAGACCCGCTGCGTGAAATGGAACAATATAAAAAACAGGGTTTCAGCAGCGTTAAACTCAGCCGCAGCCAGAGTTTTACCCCGCAGGATGTGCAATGCCGTCCGGCATTTGCGGTGTTGCTGGGTGAATTAATGGATGCGGTGCGCAGTGATACCCAACAGCGCCTGCAACGTTATCTGCAGGATCAGATGCTGAGTTTGCAGCTTGGCCAGGACGTGCGCCGTGGTTTGGCGGAGTGGCTGGAAATCCGCGGGGCATTTCCACCCCTCGCGCTGGATCTGCTCAGCATGCGTAAACTGATTAACACTGTGTATATCGGCCTGTGCGAGTCCCTGGGGCCGGTGCAGGCTGACCAGATACTGAACGCCGCTGCGGCGAAGGCCATGGCCCAACACGCTAATGCCGGGCTGTTGCTGTAAGGCGTTGAGTTATGCGGACTTTCCGTTTATAACAGGCCCAGCATCAGAAACGGAAAGTCTATGGAACATTGTTATCGTTTAATTATTTCCTGCCCGGACCGGGTGGGGATTGTGGCAAAAGTCGGGCAGTTTTTTTCCCAGCACGGCGGCTGGATTGTGGAAGCCAGCCATTATGCCGATCCGGTCAGTGGCTGGTTTTTTATGCGCCATTGCATCCGCGCCAGTTCATTACCCTTTGATCTGGCCACCCTGCGGGAAAAATTCCAGCCGATTGCCGATGAATTTGGTATGGACTGGAGCGTGACAGATTCCAACGTGCCGAAAAAAATGGTGCTGCTGGCCAGCAAAGACAGCCACTGCCTGGTGGATTTATTACACCGCTGGCACTCAGGGGAAATGAAGTGTGATATTCCCTGTGTTATTTCCAACCATGATTATTTACGTTCCCTGGTGGAATGGCACGGCATTCCGTATTTCCATGTGCCGGTTGACCCTGCCAACAAAGCGGAACATTTCCGCCGGGTGCAGATGTTAATCGAAGAGCATAATGCGGATTTCATCGTATTAGCCCGTTACATGCAGATTTTGCCGGAAGCCGTATGTGAGCGTTATGAAGGCCAGGTGATCAATATTCACCACAGCTTTTTACCCTCATTCGCCGGTGCCAAGCCCTACCATCAGGCAGCGCAGCGCGGGGTAAAACTGATTGGTGCGACCTGTCACTACGTCACCGCCGAGCTGGATGCGGGGCCGATCATCGATCAGGACGTGGTGCGTATCAGCCACCGCGATACGATCGAGGACTTAGTGCGCCTGGGTAAAGATGTGGAGAAAATGGTATTAAGCCGCGGTGTGCGTTACCACCTGGAAGATCGGGTATTACGCCACGGTAATAAAACCATCGTATTCTGATATCGGTGTAACACTGCTATACAGAAGCCCATCCAGTGATGGGCTTTTTTTTGTCTGCGCAAAAAGTGTCTAAACTATGCAGGCTGCCATCTGACTTATCTGCAGGGCTGAATGGAATCCCCTATGCCACGTTTCTGCTTGTTGTGTTTGTTACTCTTGTCCGTGGGCCTGCAGGCAGCGCCACTGCCATTGCAGGATGGCGCTTTTGTGGGCGTACCCTGGCAGATTAACCGCAGCGACACCGGCAGCTTCAGTGAGGTGCGTGCGGCAGGGGAAGAGCACTGGCAACAGATGCCCGCCACGAATGCGCAGATAGGCCAGATCAAGGGTGAAATCTGGCTGCGCCAGAGCTTAATAAATCCCACGGACCATCAGGACTGGATGCTGGAGTTTTCCAACCGTGCTATCCAGTGGCTGGATGTATATCTGGTGCGTGAAACGGGAGAAGTGCAGTTATTACACATGGGCGGCATGTTGCCCGCTGCGCAAAATCAGGCCCTGCCCACTTACCGCATCAATATCCCCCTGCAATTATTAAAGGATGAACAGCTCAGTTTGTGGCTGCGGGTGAGTCACAATGGTTTTCTGGATGTGAATGCACACATCGCTCCGCAACAAATGGTGCTGCTGGCGGATTTACGCCAAACCAGTCTGGAAATGTTGTTATACGGTTTATTTCTGGGCTTGTTGGTTTATCACCTGATTATTTTTGCCGGCACCCGTGAGTGGATTTATCTCTATTATTCACTGTTTATCAGCAGCCTGATTTTATTATTCAGCTTTGGGGAAGGGTATTTGCTGGCGGTGTTCAGCAGTAAACCGGAAATGGCCTATTACCTCGGGCAATCGGCGATGCCGGTAATTTCCCTGGCCGCTATACAGTTAAGCCGCGCCTATTTATCTATTGCTGAGCACCTGCCGCGTATCGATAAACTGGCGAAAATTATGATAGTACTGGCGTTGCTGACGTTTATTATCCGCGCCAGCGGTTTTATGACCTTTGTAATTCCCATGTCGGCGGTAATCGGCACTATTACCTTTGCTGCTATTCCGCTGATTTCCGTATGGTTGCATCGTCGCCATGGCAATGAGTTGGGGCAGATATTTGCCCGTGCATGGGGTTTGTGGGGCATAGTGGCTGTGTATGTTGGGCTGGTAACACTCAATATTGTGCAGGGTGAAGTTGGCCTCTTGTGGTTTTATCTGAAATTCGCTTTTGCTGCCCAGGCGATATTATTGGCCTGGACACTTGCCCAGCGCATTCGCCTGATTAAATTTGCCATGGCTAAAGCGGAAACAGAAAACCGCGCTAAAAATGATTTAATTGCGCGGGTCAGCCATGAAATCCGCACCCCCATGAACGGTATTCTGGGTACCAGCCAGCTGCTTGAATCCCATTTGCACGACCCCGAAGCCCAGCAATTAAATCAAACCATTTATCAGAGCGGCCTTGCCCTTGTCGGTGTGATAAACGATTTAATTGACAGCACCAAGCTGGATATGGGGCGCATCGCTTTAAATCCTGTGCCTACGGATATTCGTAAAATGGCGCGGCAGATTAATACCCTGCTCAGTGCGCAATTTCAGGCAAAACAGTTGACCATGCACATTGAAATTGCAGAGGATGTGCCGGCCTGGCTTTTATTGGATGAAACCCGTTTGCGTCAGGTGTTGTTAAATCTGATTGGTAATGCAGTGAAATTCACGGAAACCGGGGGCGTAACCCTGGGCATTCGGTTGAGTGAGCAGTTGCATGTCAGTGTGACCGACAGCGGGCGCGGAATTGCGGCTGAAGATTTAAAACGTATTATGCGCCCCTTTGAGCAAATTATTACCAACCGCCACGACAAACGTGCCGGTACAGGCCTTGGCTTACATATTTCGAAAAAGCTGGTGGATCTGATGGGCGGTGAATTACAGGTGCATTCTGTATTGCAGCAGGGCACCTGTTTCAGTTTTTCCCTGCCGGTGGAAGTCATGAGTGAAGCAGAAATCAGTGCCGGTCATGCAGGGGAGGAATTACCACCCCTGAATATTCTGATTGCCGATGATAATCCCGTGAACCTGAAAGTGCTCGGTGGCCTTTTGAAAAAAATGGGGCACCACTACTGGGTTGCGAATAATGGCCAGGAAGCCGTGGGTTTATTTACCCACCATATGAGCCGTATTGATGTGGTATTGCTGGATTGTGAAATGCCGGTGATGGATGGTTATAGCGCAGCGCGGCATATGCGTGAGCTGGAAGCGAGCCAGCATTTACCCGCATTGCCGATTATTGCGGTAACGGCACATGCTTATGATCAGCACCTTGAGCAGGTTAAAAATGCCGGTATGGATGATCAGCTCAGTAAACCTATTACCCTCAGTTCCCTTGAAAATAAATTACGCGAACATTACCGGCGGCGCTGAAACGGCGTAGTAAAAATAATTCCAGAGTTTATTTTTCCGGTTAGTTGTTTTTTGCTTCGAGCTATTTGCTTCAAACTTCAAGCTTTTATACCTGCCATCCATGGCCATAAAAAAAGCCCATCGATTGATGGGCTTTTTTTAGTCTGCCAGTGTTTACTGACGCGCTTTTTTACCTAGTGAAACGTTACGGCCCGCATGCAGGGAGACTGATGGCTGCACACCGGTGGCAATGTCATAGGAGTGACGTAAACGGAAGTCTTTATCGATACGACGTACACACAGGGTTAAGCGCACCAGTAACCAGCGGGCGTCTTGCAGGCTGGGGGTGTGTAAAACCACGGAAGCATCGTTATCAATGATTTCCTGACAGATAGGTTCAAGCTGACCACGGATTTGGTCGGTGACACGGTTTTCCACGCTGTTGCCGTTAAGATCAAAACTGGCAATTGCAGGTTCGTTTTCTTTGCTGCCGGAGCTGCTGACAGGGCCGCCAGCATCTTCTTCGTCATCATTTTCGTCGGCGGCTACAGGTGCACTTGCGGCAACGGCAGCTGCATTGCGTTTGGCTTCCTCCGCTTTGCGTACTTCAGCCTGCAGACGGGCCTGCTCGGCTTTTTTCGCGGCTAATTCTTCTTTGAGAGCTTTTGCTTCGGCGAGCTGACGGGCCTTTTCATCTTCAGCGGCTTTTTTCGCGGCTAAGGCTTTGGCTTTTTCATCTTCTTTTTTAGCGGCAGCGCTTTTTGCATCTTCCGCTTTTTTCGCGGCTAAGGTTTTGGCTTTTTCATCATCGGCGGCTTTTTTCGCGGCAAGGGCAGCGGCTTTTTCATCTTCAGCGGCTTTTTTCGCGGCTAATGCAGCGGCTTTATCGTCTTCGGCTTTTTTCGCAGCAGCGATTGCAGCGCTGTTATCTTCTGCGGCGGGAGCAGCAGGGGCGGCAGCCGCGGGAGTCGGACGGCTTTGTACTGTAGCAACGCTGGGTTTGCCAGTGGCGGCATCCAGATTGTCCTGGGCTTTGCTCAGGCCGGGGGTCAGGCTGGCGATATCCCAGGCTTTATCGAGGTTATCCTGGGCTTCTGCGTATTTTTTGGCAGCAATGGCTTTATTCGCCAGGCCTACGTAAAATTCGCCGACCGTATAAGCGCGGCTGTTAATACGCTGGTCGTAGGGTGAGCTGTCTTTGAATTGCCAGATTTTTTCGATGGCATTGTTGCCCGCCGGTGAGCCTAAACGCTTCGCGGCAATATCAGCATCAATCTGGGAAAGCAGTTCATCTGCCGTTGGTGCAGCCACAGCAACACTGGCTGACAAGAACAGAATCGCGGTCAGAGCGGATTTACGGAATAAAGACATGGGGTACACCTGATTCTTGTTTTTATAGGTTTATTGCTGGCCATTATTGCCTAGGCTGGCGCGCAAATGCAATGCTAATAGCTGTCAGATTTGGCTGTTATTTATACAATCTTGGTTATATTGGCGTAATTGGGGAAATATTATGTTGCGATTTGGAATGTTACTGCTGGCTTTACCCAGCATTGTGCTGATCAGCCTGTATATGTTTGAGGCCCAGGCGGTGGCGGCCTGTGAGCAAACCGGCGGGCACTGGGATTTTGCCCTGGCGTTATGTGACATGCAGAATACCCCGGAATTTATTCCCTATGCCGCCCGTCATGGTGCATTAGTGGGTATAGGTATGCTGATTTCTATGGTGGGTTTGGTGATGACTACCCTGGGCATGATTGCCAAAGGTATGGCGAAGCCAAAGGACCGCGCCTGATTAATCTTCACCCTGGTAGGTAAAACGCAGGTGCTGATAATAACGCGCCAGCTCCGCGAGGTGCGGCAGGTCATAACGCGGCACACTGCGGATAGCCTGCAGGGCTGAGGCATCCAGATTCCTGTCGCCGCTTGGCAGGTGTATCCAGGCATCCACCAGATAACCCTGCACACTTAAATCCAGGCGGATTTCCCCTTTAAAGCGTTTTGCCGATTTAGGTTGCTGCCACACGGCTTTCACCTGCTGCCCCAGGCGCAGGTAAACCTCGTCATACCAGCGCGCAATGCGCTCTTCATCCTCCGTGTAGGGGGAATGCACTACGGCATCATCCAGTTGCTGATCCTGCAGGTTATCACCCTTTTTGTCGGGCATATCACTGAGTTTGGCGAGCACCACATCCTCGCCGAATATGGCTTTGAGACGCGCCGCCTGCTGGGCCTGGGCATCATCCCGTTTAATTTCTCCCGTTGCGCTGAGCAGCGGCGCACTGCTGGTTTTTTCCTCCGCTTTGTTAACAAGGGGGAGCGGCTGAGGGGTTTCGGCCAGCTGTGGTGAGCGCTGGTTGCCTTGTTTTGCAGCCTGACGGTTTTGACCCTCGCGGGCTTTTTGGTTAACCCGGTTGGCGGTAGCCGGGTCGTCCCAGTTGTGTTCGGGAGGCGGTGGCAACAGCGGCTGGGGTTTGACTTCTGTTTGTGTAATCGCCGGTGTTTTGGGGCTGGGTTTGGCCGGCACATAGGTTATTTGTGTTTGCGCCGGCTGATTTTGCAATGGCCGTGTATGGCGCACGGACAGCATGCCCCAGAGTAACAGCAGGTGCAGCACCAGGCTGAAGATAATGGCCAGACGTAAGGTGTGTTTCATGGGCTGCGAGTGTATGAAGTCCTGATAAAGGATAAAAGTACTGATCCGGTTTTGCTCAGATAACGTAAACACGGCCATGTTCAATCCTGTATGATGGGGCTTCCATGAGAGTTACGGCGCGCACCATGTCCGAAGAGTTAAGCCCAAGCCCTGGCCATGAAAAATGGTCCGCCCTGTTAGAGCAGGTTGCCCTGCATCGTGATAAACGGGCGTTTGCTGAGCTGTTCGAGCATTTTGCTCCCCTGCTAAAAGCCTATTTATTTTCCATTGGCGGGCGCAGCCTGAATGATGCATCCGTGGAAGAACTGGTACAGGAGGCCATGTTGTCAGTATGGCGCAAAGCTCCGTTATATGACCGCAAAAAAGCCGCCGCCAGCACCTGGATTTACACCCTCACCCGCAACCTGCGCATCGACTGGCTGCGCCGCCAGAACCGTCAGGAGGCAGAAGAATTGCCCGATGAATGGGAAGATGCCGACGAACACGAGCCCGTGGTTTCCCTGCATTTACACAAGCTGAATCACGAACTGAATCATTCGCTCAAACAATTACCCATCGATCAGAAAGAAGTCCTGATGAAGGTTTATATGGAGGATAAAAGTCATCAGGACGTGGCCATGGAGCTGAATTTGCCCCTTGGCACAGTGAAGTCGCGGGTGCGTTTAGCCCTGCAGAAACTCAAAGTTAATTTAAGTCACGTTGAATTATGAGCCACTTCCATCCACAACCTGAATGGTTAACCGAATATGCCGCCGGCAGCCTGGATTGGCCTATGGCCCTTGCGGTGGGTGTGCACCTGCATTATTGCCCGGCCTGCCGCCAGGCGGTGCAGCAGCTTGATGCCGTGGGTGGTGCCCTGCTGGAGGAATTAACCCCCATGGCGGTCAGTGCCGGTTTAAAAGCCAGTGTGATGGCCATGCTGGATGATGTGCCCGTGCTGCCTGTGCAAAAAACAAAAGCCCCGGATGTGCCCGCGTTACTTAAGCGCTGGGTGCCGCAGGGTTATACGGATTTACGCTGGCGCAGGGTTTTACCTGTGTTGCATGAAGTGATGCTGGAAAAAAACAGGGATATTAAAGTGGCCCTGCACCGCATAGCCCCCGGCGGCAAAATTAGCAGCCATACCCATACAGGCCAGGAAATTACCGTGGTGTTATCCGGGCATTTTTCCGATGAGCTTGGCATGTATGCCGATGGTGATTTTATTTTGCGTACCGGTGAACACCAGCACAGCCCGCGGGCATCGCAAAATGAAGAATGTATTTGCCTGACCATAGTGCAGGGCGGCCTGAAAGTGAGCGGTTTATTAGGCGTGTTGGTTAATCCGTTTTTGCGTTAAGCGTTTGAAAAACCACTTCCTGAAAATGCGGGTTGATTTTATCCACCCGCATTTTTTTTATATCTTCAAGCACCACACAAACTTCACCCTGGGTTGTGCCCAGTTTTATGCATTCCTGTTGTTGCCCGTTACGGCAGGTATCCAATGCGTCGCCGGAAATAGTTTCACCGGAGATTAAAAACAATGTCACAGGGTAGGCCTGCATACAGGCAATTTCGATGTAGTCGTAGTGGGCGCAGGAGAACATAAATTAGGTTACTCATAACGTGACTAGCGTGCTTTTATATCACATCGTTGGCGTCGGGCGTCGGGCGTCGGGCGTCGGGCGTCGGGCGTCGGGCGTCGGGCGTCTGGCCTCAAGCAGCCCCACAACACTTTTTAAATTTCTTGCCGCTGCCACACAGGCATTCATCATTACGTTCAGGCTTGAAATTACTCACTTTGCATGTGCCGTCCACATAGGTCCAGTGGGTGTTTTCCTGCGCAAAATTGGATATTTCATGCAGCAGACCGTATTGCACGCCGTCTTTAAAATATGCAGAGAATTCCACTGTGTGGTTATCGCTGTGATGAATAACCAGTTTTAACCACTGGCTGTTGTCATCCTGCAGTTCGGCGGGGCGTGTGCTGCTGTGCCATGTGGCCAGCAGGTAAGCCCATTTTTTTAAAGCGTAGGCGCTGTAACGGCTGCGCATTAGTTGTTCAGGGCTTGCCGCATTTTGTGTGGCATGCACAGGGCCGCAGCAATTTTCATATGCTAAGCCGGAGCAACAGGGGCAACGCATCTTATGCCCCCGGAATTAATTGCTGTTTGGCGAGCATTAATTGTTCGCTGGCGGCGGGGGAACGCAGGGCGGCAAGTAATACCGGGCGCAGTGCATTTAAAAATAATAAGTCAGCCATCACCCGTTTAAAGCAGGCGAAATCACCGCCGGTGCGGGCCAGTTTTTCCAGAAAGGGCAGAATTAATTCGCGCTGTTCATTTAAATCAAAACACGCTGCGCGGCTGAAGGCGAGCATGGCTCCGGTGTCGTCCTGTTCGCGGGCAAATAAAAGCTGCCAGGCCTGGGCGCGGCCCGTGGCCGGATTGCTGGCGGCAATAATCCGTACCGAGGCTTCGAGGGCGGCGCTGTTGTTTTCCTGCATATCTTTTTGCAGACGTTTCAGTGCCGCGGCCTGAATGGCGGGGGACAGGGGCTGGTTTTCCAGACATTGGGCCAGGGCCAGATAGGGTGTTTGTGGCATGTCGCTGATGGCGCGGGCCAGGTTCTCGCTGAATTCGTCATGGCGTACAGCGATATCCGCAAGCCCCTGCAGACCTAAGTGCTGCCAGTTGTCGTTGGGTTGCGGGCTTTGCACAAATGCCAGGGCATCGGCGTAATAACTGCTTACCGGGCGGTGCAGCAATTGGTGAATTTCCGCATGCAGGCTGGCTAAGCGGTATTGGTCAGGGGCAAACGAAAAAGGGTTGTCTTTGAGCGGGTCCTGCAGGGCGCTGTCGGCAGCGACCTGTTGGTTTTTCAGGGCCAGCAAACGGTTTACTAAATCATCACGCACCGCCGGCACTAAAAAGCCCTGTTCATCCAGGGGCCATTTTAAAAACCACAGGGTTTCCTGTTCCGGGTTGGTGGGCTGGGCGACAAACACCGCAAACCAGGCGTGGTGCAGGTAGGGGCTGGGGTAAGGTTTGGCGAGGGCTTCAAACTGGGCAAACTGGCTTTTATCCAGTTTGCGGATGGGGCGGCCCACATCAAACAGCCACGCATTGCCCGGTAACTGCGCCAGATAATCTAATAATGTCATGTTCAACCCCCGTGATTCAGGGGGCGCATCTTAGCAGATGGCGGGGGCGGCTTCCAAAAGCGCGAGGCCGCACAGCAGTACCGCCAGTTCACACACTTGCTGGGCCGCGCCGAGGCAATCCCCGGTATAACCGCCCAAATGGCGCAGGTAATAACGCCCTGCGAGAATCGCGATGGCAATACAGCACAGCAGCGCCAGCAGGGCAAACAGACCGGGCATCCACAATAACGGCAGCAGGGCAAAACCCCAGGCGAGTAACACATCTTTGCGGCGCAGATTACGGGCAATGGGTTTGGCTTTGCTGTCTAAATCCAGGCGCTGGTAGGGCAAAAATAAACTGATGCTGATGGCCGCTGCACGGCTTAAACCTGCGGCACAGATCATCACGCCGATCATGGCGGTTAAGGGCAGCAGGCTCAGGGTTTGCCAGCGGGCCAGCAGTATCATGCACAGGGCCGCCGCGCCGTAGGTACCGATACGCGAATCTTTCATGATGAGCAGAATTTTTTCAGGACTGTAACCGCCGCCAAAACCATCACAGGCATCGGCCAGGCCATCCTCGTGGAATGCCCCGGTGCTGAGCAGCAGCAGGGCCATGCCAAGTAACACGGCCACACTTTGTGGCAAAAATTGCGCGAGCACATAAATCACCGCCGCGCCCAGCGCCGCGAGCAACATGCCGATCAGGGGGAAATAACGGCTGCCACGGGCCAGCAGGGTATCGTTATAGGTTAAACGGGCCGGGCCGGGGAGACGGCTGTAAAACACCAGGGCGTTGCAAAAATACTCGAATTGACGGCGCAGCATAGATATTGGTCTGAAGAAGTTGCCGGTATACTACGGCGATTTTTGCGCAGGCGGGAGTTTTATGTCGCAGGTTGAGCATTTACGCCTTCATTTACAGGCAGCACAAAGCGCATTGCGGGCGGCGGGCCTGTGGGCTGAAGAAGCACCGGCGCCAGAAGCCCTGTTAAGTGTGCAGCCGTTTTGTATCGACACACTGAATTTCAGCGAGTGGCTGCAGTTTGTATTTCTGGTGCGTATGCAGCACTTAGTGGATAACGCTTTGCCCCTGCCGGGAAACTGCGCGATTGCCCCCATGGCAGAAGAAGCCCTCGCCGGATTGCCCGTGGCCGAGTTACTCACAGTGCTGCGCAGTATCGATGAGCTGCTCAGTGAGTGAGCAGCAAAAAATTGACGTTTCTGACAATTCGCCGGTTTATTTTTAATTTTGCCCCACGATGAGGCCATTTTTCGTATTGACACGGCGGAAATTGACGAATGTTATGCACAAAGCGGATAAAAACCCGTAAGGGCCACGCAAAATGTGCACAAAGATTAAACATTTTTTCCTATTTTTAAGTAACTAGTTGATAAATATAGGATTTTTTTTGCGGTTAAAAAATGATCAATCTGAGGTTCCCCCCCAAAAAACGGGCACTTGGCAGACTTTTCACGACCTTAACCACAAAGTTATCCACAGAATCTGTGGAAAGGTGGACAAAGTGAATTTTTTGACACCTTTTTGCTGATAAAACACTCAATCAGGAGACAGTTATGCCGTTTATTCTTGCGCTTGTACTGGTGGCGGGGATGGGAATTTCCTACCTGCTGTTTGCTATGCCCCTCAAAACCGCCTTGCAGAACGCCCGCGATGATCTGCGTGAAAGCGAAAAACTGCTCAAACAGGCCAGCGAAACCCAGGGCGATCTGAAACAAAAAGTGGCGGATCTGGAATATCAGCTGCGTGATGCGGAAAAAGAACTGCGCAGCCGCGGTTAAGCTAACCCTGCAAAAACTAAAAAGCCCGGCAGGTGACTGCCGGGCTTTTTTTATGGCGGTTTGATGGGGCCGTTCAGGCTCCCGGATGCTGCACCTGTGCAAAAAATTGCGGAATCATCACACTCGCCAGCCCCTGGTAACTTTCATCAAAAAAACTGTTGGCGGCGCTGCGCTCCAGATTCAGCTCCACGGTACGGGCCCCGGCGGCGCGGGCCTGTTCCACAAAACCGGCGGCGGGGTAAACATGGCCGGAAGTGCCGATACTCACAAATAAATCACACTGGCGCAGGGCATCGTAAATCTCCTGCATATACAGGGGCATTTCCCCGAACCAGACAATATGCGGGCGCAGGCTGCCACTGCGGTGGCAACGGGGGCAGGGGCTGAGCAATTCAATATCAGCCTGCCAGGGCACAATGCTGCTGCAGTGGGTGCAGCGTGCTTTTAATAATTCACCGTGCATATGGCGCAGGTTATGGCTGCCGGCGCGCTCGTGCAGATCATCGACATTTTGTGTCACCAGCAGAAATTCGCCACGGAAGGTTTTTTCAAATTCGGCGAGGGCAATATGTGCGGGGTTGGGTTGCACTGCCGGGCTTAATAACTGAGCGCGGCGCAGGTTATAAAAGTGTTGCACCAGTTGCGGGTCGCGGGCGAAGCCCTCAGGGGTGGCCACATCTTCAATGCGGTGGTTTTCCCACAGGCCGTTTTGATCGCGGAACGTTTGAATGCCGGATTCGGCAGAAATGCCGGCACCGGTTAATACTACGCAGCGTTTACTCAGCTGTCGTTTTTGCCCTGACATGCATCGCCCTCACAAAAGAAGCGCAGTATCTCATCTTTGTGGGCCATGGCGTCATCATATCCACGCTGAATTAAATCCCGGCAGAAGCCCCGTTCAAACAACAGGTAACTGAGCACACCGGCGCCACTTTTATGGGTAGTGCCAGAGCCGCGTAAAAACAGGCGCAGGCTTTTGGGTAATTCGCGTGCATGGCGCGCGGCGATATCATCGATGGATTCGCTGGGGGAAATTTCCAGAATTTCCACGGGTTTGAGTTCCATGCGCTGGCTCTTTTTCACCTCGTCCGGAATCATGCCCAGGGTGCGGTTAATACGGCTGAGGCGTTCAACGTCGGATTCCATGCTATCGAGGAAGGCCGCGTTAAACATATGATTCATGATTTTGGCGAGGCTGGGATAGGCCCGCATCGACTCGCGGTGTTTGCGTTTATGGGCCATGCCACTCACACCGATGACCAGTACCTTTTCCGCCCCCATGTGCAGCGCCGGGCTGATGGGAGCGAGCTGGCGGATTGCACCATCACCAAAATATTCGCGGTTGATTTTCACCGCCGGAAAAACCGCCGGAATCGCCGATGAGGCGAGCAGGTGATCCACATTCAGGCGTGCACGCATGCCGATGCGGCGCTGGCGCTGCCAGTTTTTTAAATTGTAATGGCCCTGGAAAAAACTCACCGATTCACCAGAGCCGTAACCCGATGCGGAAATGCCGATGGCGTGTAAATCACCGACATCAATCGCCTTCTGGATATTTTCAAACTGCATGGTTTTTTCCAGCAGCTCTTTGAGGGGGGCATTGTTTAACAGGGAAACCGGCTGGCCAGCCTTATAACCAAAAAAACTGTTGAGGAAAAAGGTCATGGACCACTTCAGCAGGCTGGGAATATCGGTTTTGAAAATTTGCTCGCAGCTGAAGTTTTTCCAGATGCGTTCCAGCTGGCGGATACCTAAGCGGTAGTGGCCGGCATAACTGGCGAGGGCCACTGCATTGATTGCACCTGCCGAGGTGCCGCTGATGACTTTAAAGGGGTTGCCGCTTTCCACCGGCAAAATCCGGCTGATGCCTTTTAAAACACCGACCTGATAAGCAGCGCGGGCGCCGCCGCCGGATAAAACCAGACCGACTTTTTTTTCAGTAATAACTGTCCGTGTCATGGGAGCCTCTGCTGTCGGTGCAATAACGGGCGTGGAGTCTTGTGGAATCTAATCTGCCGCAGAATATGTTCTGAGTATAGTGCATAATACCGCTGAATTTAGCTTGGCGGAGTGAAAGCATGTTTACCGGAATCGTTCAGACCACCCTGACCATCGCCAGTCTTGAGCAGAAGCCCGGCCTGAGCACCTTTGCCCTGGATTTACCGGCCACTATGCTGGCGGGTTTAACCCTGGGCGCCAGTGTGGCGCTGAATGGCACCTGCCTGACGGTGACTAAAATCGACGGCACACGGGTCTATTTTGATGCCATGGCGCAAACCCTGCGCCTTACCAACCTTGGCCAGTTAAAACAGGGCGATCAGGTCAATGCCGAACGCGCCGCGCGTATTGGTGATGATATTGGCGGGCATTTAATTTCCGGCCATATTGCCGGCCAGGTGGAAATTCTCGCTATCGAACGTCCGGAAAATAATTGCATTGTATGGTTCAGTATTCCGCCGCAATTTAAAGCCTATATTCTCGATAAAGGTTATATCGGGTTAAACGGTTGCAGCCTCACCATTGCTGAAGTGCGTGATGATAGGTTTTGTGTGTATTTAATTCCTGAAACCCTGCGTGTGACCTTATTCGGCACTGCAAAAGCCGGGGATAAAATTAACCTGGAAATCGACAGCCACACCCAAGCGGTGGTGGATACGGTTGAGCGGGTGCTGGCGCAGCGGTTTAAATAAATCTTCCAAAATAAAAAATGCGCCAATGGCGCATTTTTTATGGAAGCTCTGTTATCAGAGTTTTTGCAGGTAGCTGATGATATCAAGCGATTCATACATCCAGCGCACCTGGCCGTTTTCTTCGATGCGCAGGCAGGGTACAGTGCTGCGCCCGCCACCCTGGATCAGTTCTTTGCGGAAGTCCGGATTGCGCATGGTGTTGCGTTTTTCCACATCCACTTTGATGTTGGGCAGAGCGCCTAATACACGCTGGCAATAGGGGCAGCCATCGTAATAATACAGGGCATAGCTCGGCATATTTCACCTCTTACAACCGGAACAGAATTGTCGTTATGGTAGATCAAATCCTGCTGTTTTTAATCTCCTTTGTGGCAAATGTGTTTTCTGCGTTTGCCGGCGGCGGTGCCGGGCTGATTCAGTTACCCGTGTTGATCTTCCTTGGTTTGCCATTTTCAGTGGCCCTCGCCACCCACAAAATCGCCACGGTATTTTTAGGCCTGGGCGCCACTATCCGTAATGTGAAAGAGGGCCACACCAGCTGGCGGCTGAATTTATTTATGCTGCTGGCGGGTATTCCCGGTGTGGTGCTGGGGGCCTATCTGATTGTGGGTGTGCCCGATCGCCCTGCGCAGATTGTGCTCGGCTGTTTCACCCTGTGCCTGGGGCTTTATTCGATTTTTAAACCCGCCATGGGGGTGGTGGCCGAGCATAAAAACCGTGACCGGCGCGGTTTGATACTGGGCGGTTTGGGTTTATTTGGTATTGGTTTTGCCAACGGCGCGTTATCCGCCGGTACGGGTTTATTTGCCACCCTGTGGCTGGTGAAGTGGTTCGGGCTGGATTACAAGCGGGCTGTGGGCCACACCCTGATTGCGGTGGGTTTATTCTGGAATGCCAGTGGTGCCATGACCATGTCGTTTGTTGGGGTGGTGCAATGGCACTGGTTACCCGCGCTGATTTTAGGCTCCCTGCTGGGGGGCTTTGCCGGCGCACACCTGGCGTTGAAAATGGGCAGTGTGTGGATTAAACGGGCCTATGAAGTTGTCACTATACTCGTGGGCCTGCGCCTGATCATAGGCTGATATTTGGGCAGATGGCGCAGCTGTGCTACAGTGTGCGCCCTTTTAATCCGCAGAATTGGAGCTTACATGAGCTTTGACAGCCCAGCCAAAATCGTCAGTTATTTAATCGGTCGCCAGGTGGGTGATCAGCTCAAAACGTCCCAGTTCCCTGGTTTCGATCTGGATTTACTGACTAAAGGTATCGCGGAATCCCTTGCTAACGCGCCAATGCCCCTGCAGCAGGATCAGATTGAAGAAGCTTATGATGTGATTCAGGCTGAAATGCAGAAAGCCGCAGCCGAACGTGCTAAAGCTGCCCGTGCTGAAGGCGATGCGTTTTTAGCGGAAAACGCTAAACGCGCAGGTATTGTGACTACCGCATCTGGCCTGCAATACGAAGTGATTTCTGCCGGTAACGGTAATGGTAAACAACCTACCCGTAACAGCCGTGTGAGCACCCACTACCACGGTACTTTCATCGACGGCCGTGTATTTGACAGCTCTGTGCAGCGTGGCCAGCCAGCGGAATTCCCGGTGAGTGGTGTAATTGCCGGCTGGACTGAAGCCCTGCAACTGATGAAAGAAGGCGACAAATGGCGTTTATACGTGCCAAGCGATTTAGCCTACGGCGAGCGTGGCAGCAGCGGTGCAATTCCTCCGCACTGCGCCCTGGTATTCGAAGTTGAACTGCTCAAGGTAATGGATTAATTCCCGTAACCTGAAATAAAAAACGCCGCAATCGCGGCGTTTTTTATTTGTATTGATTTAGCTGCTTGGCAGCATGATTGGCGTCCAGCGTCCAGCGTCCAGCGTCCAGCGTCCAGCGTCCAGCGTCCAGCGTCCAGCGTCCAGCGTCCAGCGTCCAGCGTCCAGCGTCCAGCGTCCAGTGTTTATTCATTTGCCGCGGAATATTTTTCCGGATAAGTCAGGGCCACCTCACGGGTAATCAGCGCCTGATATTCCTGCTGTAAAAAGGTTTGCTCACGCTGAAGTTTGGTTTTTTGCTGATGAAAATCCACTGCAGCCGGGTCTAACTTTTTCAGATCATTATCCAGGCTGAGTAGGTTTTCTTTAATCGCCATTTTGCGCGCGTTAATCAGATATAAACCGTAACCACGCTGGTAACTTTCGTCATAGGTACGGAAAGAACCGAGCTGGCAGTTTTTGTTTTTCAGCTGACCATTTTTACCGCTGTTAAAACCATAATCCGCGCTGCAAAAGGATTTCAGCCCCTGCATATAGTGATTAAAAAATTCACTTTCTTTTTCAACCGGGCACACGGGCACATAATCGGCACCGCTGCTGCCAAGGCGCAGGGCATTGCTCGCATTGCAATAACTCACTAAACCTTCTTCATAACCTTCGCGGTAGGCCAGTTTGTCGATATTCACGCCAAATTCGCTGCAGCTGTGGGCGTAATAATCGAGGCGCTCCGGCAATTGGCCTTTTTTACCATCCTGCAGGCCGAGCTGGCGGAAATCCGTTTGCAGGCAGTCTTCGCGGTTGAGACTGGCGCAGCCCCCGAGTAACAGGCTGGCCGCCAATAAAAGAAGCATCAGATAACGTCCGTTGTTCATTATTTATTGTCCCGTGGCGCAGTTATCTGCAAGTGTAAGTCTGCTGTGCCCATCTGGCGAATCGCCCTTTCAAAAATATACGGTTATTGTGCGCCAAAAATTCAGGCAGAAAATTGGCGCAGTTTTACTTTTAACTGCGCAAACCCGTCAATCCGGTGAACCATGTCGCAGATTTGAATACTAACGGGCTTGCCCGCGTCGCTACAGGGTTGATAAGTGTTGCGGCATATCATGGCCGTTATGCTTAAAAGTCATTAAAGTGAGCGGCATATCCGATCTTTTTTTCCGTCAGGAGTTCAGTGTGCCAGGGGAAAAACACAAAGGCCGTGCTGCCGGTGTGATTGAAGCAATCCATGGGCCCGTGGTGGATGTGGCAGTGAATTATCTGCCGCCCCTTAATCAGGCCCTGACGGTGCACACCGCGGATAATGTGCTGTTGCTTGAGGTGTATCAGCATCTGGATGCCAACCGGGTGCGCACCATTGCCCTGCACAATACCGCCGGGCTGGCACGGGGATTAAATGTGTTTGATTCTGGTGCACCCCTGCATGTACCTGTGGGGCAGGCTTGCCTGGGGCGCATGCTGAATATGTTTGGTCAGCCCCTGGATTTAATGCCGCCTTTTGCAGCGGATAATTACCGTAATATTCTCGCCCAGCCACCCGCCTTAAAAGACACAATTCCTTCGCGTGATATTTTAAATACCGGCATTAAAGTCATCGATTTACTTTGCCCTTTTGCCAAGGGCGGCAAAACCGGTTTATTTGGTGGTGCCGGTGTGGGTAAAACCGTATTGATGATGGAATTTATGCACGCCATCAGCTCATTACACAAAGGGGTGTCGGTATTTGCCGGAGTAGGGGAGCGTATGCGTGAGGGCCATGAATTGTGGCATGAAATGCGTGATTCCGGCGTATTGCCCCATGCGCTGATGGTTTACGGGCAAATGGATGAATCCCCCGGTGCACGTTTTCACGTCGGTTACAGTGCCCTGACTTATGCAGAATATTTACGGGATTCATTAAATACCGAAGTTTTATTTTTAATGGATAACATGTTTCGTTTTGTGCAGGCGGGCAGTGAAATTTCCGGCCTGTTGGGGCGTATGCCCGCCACTGTGGGTTATCAACCCACCCTGCTGACGGAAGTGGCAACCCTGGAAGAACGTATTTTATCCACCCGCAACGGCGCGATTACCTCCGTGCAGGCGGTGTATGTGCCGGCGGACGATATGTCAGATCCGGCGGTAAGTGCGATTATGAACCACCTGGATACCAGCGTTATTTTATCCCGCCAACAGGCCGCCAAGGGCATTTATCCATCGGTTGATCCCCTGAAATCCAGCAGCCGCATGTTGGATAAACATTTATTGGGTGAGCGGCATTACAAAGTGGCCATGGCGGTGCGTGAGCATTTATCCCGTTACCGGGAGCTGGAAGATATTATTGCCATTCTCGGTATTGAAGAGCTGTCCGCCAGTGACCGTAAAATTGTAGAGCGGGCACGTAAATTACAGCGTTATATGACTCAGCCCTTCAGTGTGGTGGAAGATCACACCGGCATTGCCGGGTGCAGTGTCAGCATCGACGATTTACTCAGCGACTGTGAAGGTTTTCTCGACGGGCGTTTTGATGCATTGAGCGAAGCGGATTGTTATATGCGCGGGGTTATGCCCAGGTGAAAACCTTCATGCTGCAGGTGCAGGGATTAAACGATGCCTGGCAATTGGCGGAAGCGGTCAGTTTTATCGGCACGGATGGCAGCGGGCGTTTTGGTTTGCAGGCGGGCCATGAATATTTTGTCACCCTGTTAGAGCCGGGTTTAGTACAGGTATGTGATACAAACGGGGCCTGGTTATATATCGCCCAACCCGGTGCGGTACTGGTTTTTAAGCAGGGCATATTACAGATTGCCTGCACGGAATTTATGCAGGGCACTGATCCCGATATTTTATTAAATACCATGGAACAACGCTGGCAGCGGGACGATCTTGATTTGCACGCGGCGCGCAGCAGTATTTTTCAGGTGGAGCAAACCCTGGCGCGTAAAATCTGGCAATTAAACCGGCAGGGGGAAGATGTGTGAAAACACGGGAAAAATTCCGCGCATCTGTAATCAGTGATGCACAGCGCCAGCGTAAGTTTCTCAGCCAGCGTGCCGGATTATTTGGCTTTTTAGTCTATGGCGGCACCTTAGGTTTATTGCTGGTTTTACCTATGGTGGCGGGCGCCTACCTTGGCAGCTGGTTGGATGCACAAATGGCAGGTTATTCGACCCGCTGGACAGTCAGCCTGATTATTCTGGGCATAGTGGCCGGTATCTGGAATGTGATTTGGTATATCCGGGGGCACGAATGAGTGAAACATCGGGTTTTATGCTGGCGGGTTTTTATATCAGCAATGCGCTGTTCACAGCCCTATGCATTACCCTGTTATTAACCGCAGGGGCAATTTGGCTGGGCCGTTATTTATTCAACGGGGAAAATAACCTGCGCACCCTGGCGGAAAGCATTTACAGCATGATGCAAAATGCCGTGCGTGAAGTGGTGCCACAATACTATGAGCAGGTTACGCCCTTAATTGCCACCCTGTGGATTTTTGTTGTCGTGGCCAATTTAACCGGCCTGATTCCGGGGCTGCATTCCCCTACGGCGGATTTATCCATTACCTCGGCTTTGGCGGTTATTGTATTTTTATCCGTGCATTGGTTTGGCATCCGCCATCTTGGTTTAAAACACTATCTGCAACATTACCTTTCCCCCAGCCCGATTTTATTGCCCTTCCATTTAATCAGCGAAGTCACCCGGACCCTGGCCCTGGCGATACGTTTATTCGGCAATATGATGAGCCTGGAAATGGCCGCATTACTGGTATTGCTGGTGGCCGGGTTTTTAGTGCCGGTGCCCTTGTTAATGCTGCATATTATTGAAGCGCTGGTGCAGGCCTATATTTTTGGTGTGCTGGCCCTGCTTTACATAGGCACCGCCCTGGAAAATAACCAGGCGTTGCAAAACAACAATTCCCCGCAAAATCCCCAGGAGTAACGCCCATGACAGATCTGCATTTATTCAGCATTATTTCCACCGTGGCGGCTGCCATTGCTATTGCTTTGGGCACTACTTTACCGGCCTATGCCATGGGTAAAGCCATCAGTGCTGCACTCGATGCCCTGGCACGCCAGCCGGAAGCCGAAAAAACCATTACCCGTACCTTATTTATCGGTTTGGCGATGATTGAATCCCTCGCCATTTATACCCTGGTGGTGGTGTTAATTATTCTGTTCCGTAATCCATTGCTTGAATATTTCCTGAAATAACGGCGCACCCATGAGCTTAGATCCGCTAACCTTTATTTTTGAAATACTGAATTTTTTGGTGCTGCTCTGGCTGCTGAAACGGTTTTTATATAAACCCGTGCAGGCGGCGATTAATCAGCGCCGTGAGGATTTACAAAAAGCCATGCAGCTGGCGCAGCAACGTGAAGCGCAGGCCAGTGCTGCCATGCAACAGCATCAGCAGGCATTACAGGCCTGGCAGCAGGAGCAGGCCCGGCGTGAAGCAGAATTAAATACACAATTAAATCAGCAGCGTGAACAGGTGATGGCGGCTATCGCAGCCTCCGCTGAGGTAGAAAAACAACGTTTGAATGCCCTCGCCGCGCAGGAACAAAAAACCGCGCAAGCCGCATTGCAACATAAAGCAGCACGAAATGCCCTGCAGCTCAGCGCACGTTTATTACAGCGTGTCAGCGGCCCGGAGCTGGATTCTTTATTAATCACGATGTTGTTAGAAGATTTACAAAAATTACCGGCACAGCAGCGTAACCATTTACATGACAGTGCCCAGCAACAGCAGGGACGTATATTGATTGAGAGCGCCCGTCCATTAAATGCGCAGCAATGCACTGCGCTGCAACAGGGTTTGAGTGCACAGCTGGGCCTTGATGTGCAGTGCAATTACCAGGAGCGTGCGGATTTAATCAGTGGCCTGCGGGCATCATGGGGTGCCGATGTGCTGCACGCCAATCTGGCCGATGAACTGGCATTTTTTCATACGGGATTAATGCATGTCTGAGCAGGCATTTTCACTGGGTGCGGATTATCAGTTTGCCCTGCGCATCAGCGAGCAGGGCACAGTGATCAGCGTGGGCGATGGCATTATCTGGGTGCGGGGTTTGCCATCTGTGATGATGGACGAAGAACTGCGCGTACAGGATGGCAGCCGCGCATTGGTATTTTTGCTCGACCGTGACAGGGTCGGCGCAATTTTATTACAGCAGGGGCCTGAGCTTGCTTCGGGCATGCAGGTTATGCGTTCGGGTAAACGCTTGGATATCGGCACGGGTGACAGTTTATTGGGGCGTGTTATTGACCCGTTAGGCAATGCCCTCGACGGTGAGCCTGATCCTGTATGTGAAAGCCGTGGTTTATTGGAAGTGCCATCGGTGGCCATTTTAGCGCGGGATTTTGTGGCGCGTCCTTTATACACCGGCAACCGGATTATCGACAGCCAGATTCCCATCGGCAAAGGCCAGCGCCAGTTAATTATCGGTGATGGTGGTTTGGGTAAAAGCGCCCTTGCGATTGATACCGTATTACGTCAGCGCGGCGAAAATGTATTGTGCATTTATGTGTGCATAGGTCAGACCCGCAGCAGTGTTTCCACTGTGATGGATACCCTGCGCCGCCATCATGCGATGGAATACACCTGCATGGTGGTGGCCGAAGCTAACGAATTATCCGGCTGCCGTTACCTGGCCCCCTTTGCCGGTTGCGCCATTGCCGAAGCCTGGATGCAGCAGGGGCGCGATACATTAATTATTTACGATGATTTAACCCAGCACGCCCAGGCATACCGCGAATTATCCCTGTTATTACACAGACCGGTGGGTCGCGAAGCCTACCCGGGGGATATTTTTTATCTGCACTCCCGTTTATTGGAGCGCTCCACGGTTTATGCGCAGCATTTAGGGGGTGGCTCCATGACGGCATTGCCGCTTGTGGAAACCAAACAGGGGGAAATATCGGCCTATATTCCCACCAATTTAATTTCCATCACCGACGGGCAGATTTATCTCGATCAGAAATTATTTGCCGCCGGGATTTTGCCCGCCATTGATGTTACTAAATCCGTGTCGCGCATTGGTGGTAAGGCCCAGCACCCTGCCATTAAAAAAGAAGCTGGGCGTATACGTTTGGATTATCTGCAATTTCTTGAGCTGGAGGCCTTCACCCGCTTTGGTACCAAGCTTGAAGCTGCTATGGAAGAAAAACTGCAGCGCGGGCGCATCCTGCGCAAAATTCTCGCCCAGGACAGATTAAGCCCGGTCAGCGCCCGTGGGCAGCTGGCGTGGTTAATTGCCTATAACGAAAAACTGCTGGATAACACGCCCCCTGAGCAGGTCAGCGCGTGTTTATTAACCCTGCAGCAAGCGGTGGATAACAGCAGTCTGCAACTGGATGACGGGCGCGAGCACTGGCTAGAACAATTGCGCATGTGGATGGCGGCCCATTGAGTTCACGCAGCGAAAATATCACCCGCCTCGATTTATATAACGAGCTGGATGAAATTGTCAGCGCCATGAAAAACCTGGCACAGGTTGAGCTGCACCGTATTTTACGCGCCCAACCCTTGCAGCATGCTGCCCTTGCCACCTGTCGCAGCGCCCTGACGGCCAGTGCTCCACAAACCGGTTTGCATGCCCCGGCTATATTACTGGCCATAGGTTCGCAGCGTGGTTTTTGCGGTGGTTTTAACGAGCAGATCGCGCGTTTGTTACCCGCTGCCCCCGCGCGGGTATTGCTGGTGGGCAGCCGTCTGGCGGCACGGGTTACACAGGGCATGCCGGGCACAGAGGTTTTTAATGGCCCTGCCACCGCCGATGAAATATTACCCTGCGCTCAGCAGCTGGCGGAGGCCATAGGCAGTGGTGTTTTGCCGCCCATCAATTTACTGGCCCATGCTGAAAACGGGCCGCAGCTTGTGCCCCTCTGGCCGCCGCTCATCAGCTCCGCCAAACCAGCACCACGTACCTATTTACCTGCTGCCACCCTGCAACGGGGCCTGGCGCAGCACTATTTATTACATGCCATCGGCCACGCGCTGCTGTTATCCCTGCAGGCCGAAAACCGGCAGCGCCTGCAACAGATGGATGCCGCGCGGGATCACTTAAGCCAGCTCAGCCAGCAGTTATTGCGGCACATGAATGTCCTGCGCCAACAACAGATAGTGGATGAAATTGAAGTGATTCTGGCCGGGCAGGATGGGGCCTATAACTAACTTTTGGTTATAAAAGAATAACAAAGCTGTCTTTGTTGTTTATATGACAAACCGTTATGCTGCGCACCAATTTGCACCTCCCTTTTTGGAAAACCCTATGACGTGGCAAGCATGGTTCAGTCTCAGCCTGGTGCTGGGAAGTTTGCTGGTATTAATTTTCTCGCGTATTCCGGCCCACATGGTGATGCTGGCCGCCCTCGCCATTCTGAGTGTGACGGGCATTCTTAACCCCGCCGAAGCCTTTGCCGGTTTCAGCAATGCCGGTGTCATTACCGTGGTGGTGATGTTTATTCTCGCCGCGGGTATCCATACCTCAGGCGGGGTGGATTTACTTGTGCACCGTGTACTGGGCCGCCCGAAATCCGCCGGCGCCGCCCTGGCCCGTTTTGTTTTCCCGGTGATGGGCTTAAGTGCCTTTTTAAATAACACCCCGTTAGTGGCCACTATGATTCCGGCCCTGACCGCCTGGAGCCGCCGCACCGGCATCGCCCCCGGTAAATTAATGATTCCGTTAAGTTATGCGGCGATTTTAGGCGGCACTATTACCCTGGTGGGCACCAGCACTAACCTGGTGGTGGATGGCCTTTACCAGAGCCAGACCGGCAACCCCAGCCTCGGATTATTTTCCATTGCCATTGTCGGCCTGCCCGTAGCCCTGCTGGGTGGTGTGTTTATTGTGCTGCTCATGCACCGCTGGTTGCCCGAGGGCAACAGCAAAACCGTGTTTGCCAATATGCGCGAATTTACTCTGGAAGTGGCCATTGCCCATGGTGGCCCTCTGGTCGGTAAAACCGTTGAAGAAGCAGGCCTGCGCCATTTAAAAGAAGTGTATCTGGTGGAAATTGAGCGGGACGGTAACATAGTGACCGCCGTTGCCTCAGAAGAAACCCTGCGTGGTGGTGACCGTTTAATTTTTGCCGGTGAAACCGAAGCCATTTCCGAGTTATTACGCATCCACGGCATAGTGCCTTCCGCGGAAAACCCCGAAGCCAAAGTCATGGAGCAAAACCGCGCCGAACGTTGTTTAGTGGAAGCCGTGGTTTCCCCGCACTGCAGCAGCGTGGGGCAAACCATACGTGATGCCCGTTTCCGCGAGCAATACGGTGCCGTGGTATTGGCCGTGGCCCGTGAAGGTGAGCGTATTAAAGGCAACCTCAGCACAATTCGTTTAAAAGCCGGTGATACCTTATTACTTGAAGCGCGCCCGGCGTTTGTGACACGCCAGCGTTATAACAAAGACTTCCTGCTGGTGAATGACCTGCAAAAAGAAACCCCGCGCCATGAGCGTGCCCTGCTGGCCTGGGTAATTTTATTAGGCGTGATGGTGTTTGCCGCATTTGGTTTAACCAGCATGTTAAATGCCGCCTTAATTGGTGCTGTGCTGATGTTATTAACCGGCTGTATTTCCATGCAGCAGGCCCAGCGCAGCATGGATATGCAAACCATACTCACCATCGCTTCATCATTTGCCCTGGGCGCCGCATTGGAGAAAACCGGTGTGGCCGCAGTACTCGCCGAACATATAGTGCAGTTCAGTGGTGGCCAACCCTGGTTAATGCTGGTGCTGATGTATCTCGCCGTGTCCCTGTTAACCGAGGTGATTACCAATAATGCCGCGGCTGTGGTGATGGTGCCCATTGCCCTGGCGATGACCAAGCAGGCGGGCATAGACCCCGAACCTTTTGTGCTGGGCATTATGATGGCGGCCAGCGCGAGTTTTGCGACCCCGATTGGTTATCAGACCAACCTTATGGTGTACGGCCCCGGTGGATATAAATTTGCCGACTTCCTGCGTGTGGGGGTGCCGATGAATTTATTCGTAGGCCTGGTGACCTGCAGTATTCTGATCTGGGTGTATTTATAGTCTGGAGTCTGGAGTCTGGAGTCTGGAGTCTGGAGTCTGGAGTCTGGAGTC
>JACKOM010000014.1 GCA_024234265.1 Oceanospirillaceae bacterium | reverse complement strand
CGCTTTAGCAGATAAGAAGCGGGAACGTGGTGTTGCATCTTTTCCTGCATCACGGTGTGCATCAATTAACTTAGCTAACCAGTAACGACGTTTTTCATCGTCTTTTTGCGCGGCGTAAATACCTTCGAGTTTATTGATCGCCTCAAGTTGTGCATCAAATGGTTTGGGATAATTGGCTGCATATCGTTTAAACATGGCAGCGGTATTCTGTAGATCACCGGATTTTTCGTAATATTCCGCAGCCTGATACAGGGCAATACGTTGCTCTTCCGGATCTTTGCTGTCACGCCAGATTGCCTGCAGCTCAAACGCAGCTGCGCTCCAGTTCTGCATATTTTCGTAGGCAACAATCAGCTTGGATGGAATATCTTTGGTGAGCTTGTTATCAGGATAAGTCTCACGGAACTCAGTTAATAATTTAACCGCGCGGGGCCACTGGGATTTTTTCATCAGATAGGCCGCAGCATCATAATGGGCTGTCACCTTAATGTCTGACTCAGGCACTACTTTGCCGACACGCATAAACTCATCAACCGCAAGATCAAGTTTATCCGCCGCCACTGCCGCTACACCTTGTTTATAAATACAGGCAGCCAAGCGTTCACGAATATCTGATTTTTCTTTGCCGGTAATAGCATTCATTGCCAATACCGCGGTGTAAGCATCTTCTGCTGCGCGGTAATGGGCTAAATCAAACTCACTGTGACCTTTAACCCTGTAGGAAACAGCACGCTGTTCGTTGTTAGCCTTTTTGTTGGCAATCACACGGTCAGCGGCAATAACCGCCGAGGCATAATTACCCAACTCAAAATAGCCTTCCGCTGCTTTAGCCAAAACCTGACTGGTATTGTCGTTATCGGGGAATTTATCCGCAAACGCCATGGCACTGCTGACCTTTTTCAGCAACCAGTCTTTCTGCTGCTCTGGTTTCAGGCCTTTCATAATCTGGTTATAACTTAACAGTGCGGCATAACCCGCCTCGGCAGATTTACTGTGCAGCGACGTTTTATAGGCGCTGTTTTCATAGTCAACCACTGCATCTGTATAACGGCCAATATCGAAGAAAGCTTCAGCCCGCAGGAAGTATTGCTCACCAATGGCGTTATCATCCGGGAAGGTGTCGATATAGGCCTTATACCATTTAGTGGCAGCCAACAGGCTATTAAATTTATCACTCAGATCCTTAGCCTTCTGCCCTTTGGAGTGATTGTATTGCGCCAACTCCAGGGTATAGGTTTTCAGATAGGGGCGAATCATCTCTTTGATATCTTCGCCATATAATTTCCAGTAATCGCTGCTGGCGCCGTAACGATCGATAAAGGTTGCTTTATGTTCAAGCACCAGATCGGCATAACCCGCGGATTTATAGCTGGCGATTATGTTGGAATAAAAGGTTGGGGCCAGTACGTCATCCGGATTAGCCTGCACAAACGCCAGGTATGTACGCGCTGCATCGCTGTATTGATTTTTGCGGCGGTAATGCTGACCTAAACCGTCATATACAAGGTATTCATAGTGACGATCACCGATACTTTTAAACATATCAGAAATTGCTTTTACGCCGCCGCGGTCAACAAACACCATACTCATTACACGCACAGTGTCGTTTAATAATTCACGGTCACCACTGCTGGCACTGACGATTGCCTCTGTATCCGGGAAACGGGTATCGAGAACTTCCACAAAGGATAATTGCGCCTGATCGAATTTAGCCTGTTTAAATTGTGCCCAGCCTTTCATATAACTGGCACTGGCAAAAAAGCGTGTATCTTTGCCGGCTTTAGAAACAGCTTTGAATGCAACTTCAGATTCTGCGTAACGGGCATCATAAAACAGCATATCACCGCGACGATAATACGCTTCGGTGACTAATTCTGATTCAGGAAATTGGGTAATTAACGATTGCAGTGCATCAAGCGCTTCATTCTGCATACCTTTGAGCTGGTACACTTTCGCCAGCTGGTAATACAACATATCGCTGTCGCTGCGATCCGGAAACATAGCCAACACATTACGATAGGTTGCGATCGCTTCGTTATAGGTTTTATCAACCAGTTTTGCGTCAACTTTCTCCGGTGATTCCACCAGCATTTCTTCAATATCGAGCAGTTTCAAATCTGCCAGACGGTGCATAACATGCACTTTTGTATCGTTATTGGGGGCAATTTCCAGATAACGCTGATAACGGCGTATTGCTTCTTTGGTATCCGCTTTTGGCGCAGGTAATTTAGCCAGACGAATCCCCACAGGACGAATGTTAGCAAGGGTTTTTCCTTTTATATCATCCTGCACACTTACTACGGTTTGCTGCTGTGCAGCACATCCGCTCAAAATCAACGCAGTTAAAAATAGGCTTAAAGAGGATTTCATTGTGAAACTCCTGTAACTGCAACCCGGGTTTTCTGGTTAGAGGTTTCATCAAATAAACGGGCGGCAGCCAACCTTGCCTGCTGGGCATAATAAGCAACCTGTGCCTGGCGGCGGGTAATATCATTATTGACTAACGCATACATGACCTGTTTCTGCGAAGTCATCAGCTTATCGTTTTTGAGTAATTTGCTCTGAATATCTTTTTTCGCATTAGCAATGCGCAGATCAAATCCTTCAAACGCCTGCGGGGCATCTTCATAAGCAAGACGGGTGGCAACAATTTGTTTGCGGGCTGTGCGTAATTGATCTTCCAGAAATGCGAGATTTTTTGAAACAGCATCTTTACGGGCAGTATAACGTTCGCCCAGCTCCCACATCAGTACACCTTTCACACGACGCAGGCGCTGCTGGTAATCTTTTTCGTTAAAGCCACGGCTGCCACGGGATTTTTTAATACGTGCAGACACGCTGTTAAACAGGGCCAGCTGATTTTTTTCATCGGGAGACGCAAGGCCAGTACCATCAATGTTTTTAAAGGCGGCGCTCATTTCTTTGAGAAGATCGCGATAGCGGGTTTCAAAGCTGGCCAACTGCGCAGTTTTCTTGGCAATGACATTATCATCGACCAAGGTTTTGTATTCTTTTTTGCGAATGGCAATGGTTTCGCTGAAGGCATCCATATCACTCAGGCGAGATGTCAGTTCCTGACGCATACCGTTCAGATCACGCAACAACGTAAATTCGGCATAAAAATCAGGCTGAAGCATTACGTCGGCCAGATAATAATTATCCGGATGATCCGGCAGGGATAAATTCAGACTTTTATAACTCCCCCACTCACCGGGTGCCTGTTGAGCAAGCAACGGCGCAGTAAAATCATCTTTGGCGAGGCGTTTGGCACTGGTATCCAGCTGCTTAATAACGGTGTCGTACTGTTCACTGGCATATTCAAATGCGCCTAACGCCAGCACTTTTGCATTGAGTTTTTCCAACAAGTGAGGAATGGCAACATAAGTTTCCTGCACTTCCTGACTTAACGGGTTGCGCGAAGTTTTTAACATATACCAAGGCTGCAGCGCATCGTGATAACGCCATTGCTCAGTGAGAGCCCAACCATAGGTTAACAACGCTTTAGAACTGTAGGGCCCTTCGAGGCTGATATCACGCAGGTGATCGATCGCACTGCGTCCACGCCCCTGTGCATAAAAGAATTGCCCTGCCATCAGGTGAATTTTGTCGGTGAAGGCTGCGGGATTTTCAGTATTGGGAGCTAGTTCCAGGGCCTTATCAAATGCAGATTCAACCTGGCGGAAGTTTACATCACGCTCGGTGTAACTCAGGGCCAGGTTTAAGAAGGCATAAGCGGCCCATGGGCTTTTAACATCGATCGCCAGTATGTGCGCATCCGCGTTACCGGCTTTGCCATAAAATAATTCAAGGGTAGCGAGGTAAAAATGGAATTCATCCGTTAATACTTTATCCAGCTGTTCCACTTCCACCAGACGCATCACCGTTAACGCATCTTTGCCCTGGTTATTCTGATACAGCTGTTTGCCGAGATAAAACCACGCATGGCTGCGCGCACGCGGTGCAATAAAACTACCTTTGGGATCAGCAATTAAACGGCGGAACGTAATCTCTGCTTCTGTGTTAATGCCCAGGCCCATTTGCGCAGAGGCCCGGTAAATATCCAGCTCCTTGCCATAACGGCGACGGTTACGGGCCTCAAGATCAGCGGCCAGACCAAGTGCTTTTTCATATTCACCGGAATGCAGGAAATACAGGGTTTCGCCGTAGAGGGCATCCTGATAAGTATTTTTTGCACTGTCGGGCATGATATCCGGAGCAGCGTAAACACTGCCCGCGACAATTAAGCCAGCCAAGAAGCATAGAGTGCGCATAAAACTGCCCCTTTATTTCCACTCAACAATGGCAAATTCAGGACGCTGTTTTTTGCTGTCACCGGAGATTTTAACTTCCAGATATTTTGACGTACGCGCTTTGCCAAAATCAGCAACCACAATACGTTTCATGGGGCGGCCATCACTGTCACGGCCGGATATTTCGGCTTTGATGTTATGCAGGCCGGGTTTGATATTTGCGACAAATAACTTCTGGATACCACCACGCTTGAGGGCTTCGCCCTGGGCTGGGGTGTAAACATGGCTGGCGGCAGGCTGCTCGTCCAGGGTGATCAGAATGGAATCAAGGTCGTATTCAACGGCACTGTCCATGGAAACATAGACTGCAAAGCTGGTGGTCGCAGGATAGAGTAGCTGCTCTTCCAGATCGAACAACTCGCGGTTGAGCTGCACAACTTCGCTTTTTAAATCTTCAATGCTGGCATCCAGCTCTGCTTTGTTTTCGGCTGAAGCGACAGAGCCCATAAGCAAAGCACAGCTAACGGACAATAAGAAAAATGTTGGCTTAAACAAACGGTTGAGATTCACGACGCGACCTTATTGTTATTATTCTGTAAGTGGGTCTATTGCCCAGTGCGCGGTATTGTTACCCAGGCCGTGGCGTAACGCAACCAAGGATTGTGAGATTCGCGTACAGATTCAGAGGGGTTCTGGGCGGCCCGTGTGGGCCGCCCAGTCTGCTGGCTCATTTGCTGAGCATCTTCATGGCACTTTCCAGGCCAGTAAGGGTAAGCGGGTACATACGCTCCGGGAACACACTGCGAATCAGATCCAGCGAGGTACTCCAACCCCACTGGGTATCAGGCACAGGATTGAGCCAGGCAATCTTGGGGTAATGATCAGCCATACGGCGCAACCACACCTGCCCGGGTTCGTCATTCCAGTGCTCCACACTGCCACCCACATGGGTAATCTCATAGGGCGCCATCATGGCATCCCCCACAAAGATCACCTTATAGTCGGGGCCGTATTTGCGCATGATGTCCCACACGCTGGTTTTTTGTGTGGTGCGGCGGATGTTGTCCTTCCATACGGATTCATACAGGCAGTTATGGAAATAGAAGGTTTCCATGTGTTTGAACTCACTGCGCGCAGCTGAAAACAGCTCTTCACAGATTCGTACAAACGGGTCCATGGTGCCGCCAATATCAAAAAACAGCAGGACCTTCACCGCGTTGTGTCGCTCGGGCACCATTTTGATGTCCAGATAACCCGCATTGTTTGCAGTGGCACTGATGGTATCGTCTAAATCGAGTTCTTCAGCAGCCCCCTGACGGGCAAACTTACGCAAGCGGCGCATGGCCACTTTAATATTGCGGATACCAAGTTCAACGGAATCATCCAGGTTGCGGTAATTACGTTGTTCCCACACCTTAACCGCTTTTTTATGGCGGCTGCGGCCCTGCTCAATACGCACCCCTTCCGGGTTATAACCATCAGCACCAAACGGTGATGTACCGCCGGTACCGACCATTTTGTTACCGCCCCGGTGGCGTTTTTCCTGCTCTTCAAGACGTTGTTTTAACGTCTCCATTAATTTATCCAGGCCACCCATGGCTTCAATCTGCGCCATTTCTTCCGGGGTAAACATGCGCTCAAATTCAGAGCGCATCCAATCCTCCGGAATGGCTTTGGGGCTGAATAAATCATCCAGGCTTTCAATACCACGGAAATATTCGGCAAATGCCTTATCGAATTTATCGAAATGACGTTCATCTTTAACCAGACATAATCTGGCCAACTGATAAAAATCATCCATATCCGCAAAGGCGAGGTGCTGTTGCAATGCATTGACTAAATCCAGGTATTCCCTGATGGAACAGGGCACCCGGTATTTACGCACTGTCTGAAAAAAATCAATTAACATACGAGGCCTCAGCCCTTACGGCGGCTCATAAATGCCAGCTTTTGCAGCAACTCAACATCCTGCTCGTTTTTCACCAGTGCACCGTACATAGGTGGGATAGCATTGGCGTAATCTTTATTGCGCAGTAATTCGATATCCACATCGTCAGCAATCAATAATTTCAGCCAATCAATTAATTCAGACGTAGAAGGTTTTTTCTTCAGGCCCGGTACTTTGCGCAAATCAAAAAATACATCCATGGCTTCACGCAGTAATTGCTGTTTAATACTCGGATAATGCACTTCCACGATTTTCTGCATGGTGTCTTTATCCGGGAAGTCGATGTAATGGAAGAAACAGCGACGTAAAAACGCATCCGGTAATTCTTTTTCATTGTTACTGGTAATCAGAATAATCGGACGGTGTACCGCTTTAATGCGCTCCTGGGTTTCATAGACATAAAACTCCATTTTATCGAGTTCCAGCAGCAGGTCGTTTGGAAACTCAATATCCGCTTTGTCGATTTCATCAATCAGCAGTACCACTGGTTTATCGGCGCTGAACGCTTCCCAGAGCTTGCCCTTTTTAATGTAGTGACGGATGTCTTTTACTTTTTCTTCACCCAGCTGGGAGTCACGCAGACGACTCACGGCATCATATTCATACAAGCCCTGGTGGGCCTTAGTGGTGGATTTGATATGCCACTGAATTAACTGAGTATCCAGGGCCTGGGCGAGTTGTTCGGCCAGCATGGTTTTACCTGTACCCGGCTCACCTTTGAGCAATAACGGGCGCTGCAGAGTAATGGCAGCATTCACCGCCATCTGCAGTTCCGGGGTGGCGACGTATTCTTGGGTACCAGTAAACTTCATGGGGAATATTCCTGTGGCTTAAATCTGTGGGGCTAATATACCCCAGCACTGCAAAGATTTCATGGCAGGAAGTTACGCATGGGCAGGCGACAAAGATCAATCTTCGTCTTTCTTAGGTTTTTCCTCCTCGGCCAGCAAACCGTCGATATCGATATCGTCCAGCTCAGCCTCCAGGGAAGCGAGGGCATCATCGATGGCCGCATCACTGTTAACTTCTTCAGGCTCTGGCGGAGGGGTTTCTGGCTGCACGGCGGCCTCATCGGTCACAGCAGCTAATTCATCATCGGCCAGATCGGGTATTTCATCTGCCAGCCCGTCATCGGGGTCAGCAGTCACGGCATCACTCTGGGGCTCAATATCAAATTCTTCATCAAAGTCCGGAATTTCATCATCCATTGATGCTGCAGCGGGGGCGGAGGGTGCAGGTGCCACCGGTGCTGCAGAGGGGGTAATGTCCTCACCGTCATCACTGAGGTCAAAGTCCTCATCAAAGGTTTCATCATCCAGGCCGTCATTCAGGGAGATATTGTTGTTCAGTTCAGGCACATCCAGTGCCGGGTCTGGCATGCTGGGTTGCACACGTTTTGCCATCAGACGTTTATAAACAAAGAACCCTGCCCCAGCTATGCTCATGGCGATGGAAGCGGCCACGGCATAAATCCACCAGGCAAAGGATTCTTCTGCCGGGGTCTCAGCTTCGGTTTCCGCAGTGGTTTGCTCTTCCATTTTTTTAGCAAGGTCCGGCACCATGGGTGCCGCGCTGTCTGGTTCAGGAATGGTTGCAGGTGGTGGTGCAACTTCAGAAGCCGGAGCCGCTTCCGGTGCTTCAACGGGCACAGGTTCAGGGGCCGGAGCAGGAGCCGGTTCTTCAGCACCGACCTGGGCACTTTCTTTATTCAAAAACTGCTGTTTGAAATCCGCTGGTATAGGAAATGTCAGTTTGATCGGATCGGGTTTAATGCGGAACTCTTCATTGGCGGCAAACTGGCCTTTGATATTCAACGCCAGCTCATATTCGCCATCACCGTCGGTTGCGGTCACCAGGGTTTCCCACACGCCTTCTTCCAGCAGCGGAATCGCCTGAATAATCGAGTGATCATCAGGGGATTTTAATTTACCAATCACATTGGTGTTTTTCAGATCCACCGCCGGATTTTGCGGAATAACCCGCACCGCATAGGCCTGTTTACCACCCTGCTCAGTCGCACGGATTTCAAAACCAATCGGCTGGCGCACGGTAATAATCTGCTTGCGCATACGCTCAAAAGTTTTGCCTTCCAGGGCAACCGTCAGCTCGTATTCGCCTTCATCTTTCAGGCGCTGAATTGTTTCACGGTAATAACCGTCGGCCGGTACTTTATCCGGGTCAGAAATAGTTTTAGTGCCACTGCGCCCATTTGCACTGCGCATGGTCATATCCACTTTCATTAATTTAAGGAAATCGGCTTTATTCACTACGCCGTTTTTTTCCTCCAGGTAAATCTGAAAATCGATGCGTTGTTCGGGGTAAATATTTTCCGGCAAGTTACTCAGCATCAGCTTCAGGTCACTGACAACCGTCACACGGTTATCGGGGTCCAGATCACCTATAATCTTCCACTCGCCCGCAGCAGGTTTTTGTACTGTGACTAAATCAAGCTGCTCGGCACTGTGCCAGCGCACATTATCCGGTTTTTTAATTTCACTGATGGTCTGCCCGTCGGGGCCGGTCAGTTGTGCCGCTGGAGAACCTGGTTTACGGAAAATTAATACACTGAATTCCTGCACACTGGCATCAATGTTAAAGCTGTTACCTTCAATCGGTACTTGTTCTGTGGGGACAGCCCTATCAAACACCTTGAGGAAAATTTTCATCAGATCTTCGGAGTTATTGGCAACCGCCGCCAAACCACCGGTCAGGGAAGAAAGCTGATCCAGCAATGCTTTATCAGCATTTTCCGACAGGGCAATGGTGTGAATTTTGATATTCATGCCCTGATATTGTTTGAGAATTTCGCCGAGGATGCGCTGGCGTTCTTTTTCATTTTTTTGTGCGCGTTGCGGGTCCTGCTCGCCGGCAATATCCACCATGCCATCGGTGAGAAATATCACACTCTGCTGCGCGTTATTACCCGCCGAAAATTTGTATAAGGCATCCTCCAGCACACCGCCGATATTCGTGCGCAGGCCATGGGAATTAATACTTTTGGTTTTTTGTTTTGTGGCAGCCCGCCACTGGTCTGTAACAGTCGCAGGGGGCACCAGCATGTTGACCCACTGCCCGAACGTCCAGATGCCCGCTTCGCTGTTGGCCGGCAGCATTTCCACCAGCATATCCACCGCAGGAATGCGCAGATTATTCGGGTCGTTGGCTTTCATCGAGCCCGAAATATCAATAATCACATGAACACTGGCGGGATTTTCAGGGGCGCAATACACGCCGGGGGATAATACGAGGCACAATAAAAAGCCGGAGAGCGCAGCTATTCTTAACATCATAGTGATCGCCTCCGGCCGTTATTTACATCTGGTTTTCTAATACACGGCGGCCTTTCTCAGTGATATGCCAGCGCACACCATTTTTACCGCTGACTTTGCCAGTCAGGCTACGTGACGCCAGCACATTAAGGGTTTGCAGAATGGTCGCTTCATCGGTATTGGCTTCACGGCACAGACCCGCCAGGGAGCGGAAAATATAACGTCCGGTGGCCAGCATCCGCAGCACTTTAGAAGAGGTAACATCCAGGGTTTCATCAAACTCAGCGGGCTCAACCTGGGAAGATTCCAGATCCTGCTCAGTTTCGGTATCAATTAATGGCAGTAATTCATTTTTAATAATGCGCAGATCATGTTGCACGGTTTCAGAACGCTCTTTGGCGTTGCGGGCTTCGCTGAGAATACGGTCGGAAACATTGGTAATAAAAAACCGTGAGGCAATGGCCGAAATCAGGCAAAAACCAGTGAAAATTAACAAACGGGACGGATCACCCTGGGTTTCGAGAATCAGCTCACTACTGACCAGATCAAGAATAACCGGCACCAGAAATGACGCCCCTACCCCAACCACCAGACAACGCGGCAGGCTGGTCGCCTCCGGGTCGTTATCGCCGTATAAATAATAATTTACGAGGCCACCAAAAATACCGGCAAGCAGCATTACGGTTGCCAGAATAAAAATATGATTCGCCATGCTCCTACCCCTCGTCCATCAGAGAGCGGTGTACGCCCCTAACTACTGTCCCAGATCCTTGTTATCCGTACTGCGGAGTCACCTTTGACGGCTACTCCTTAGACTTCATAGCTATAAAGCTAGTCAAGAATCCGGAATGCGCAAAATTTGGCAAAATATTTTTAGCGCAGGGGAATATCAGGCAATGGCCGCCATGGCAGCGGCCATGAAAATATCAGCGGGCTTTCCAGAAGGAATAAAGCGTCAGGGCAAAAACACCCACAGCAAGGGCAACCAGAATCGGAATAATGCCCGCCATGGCGGCGGTGAGGCCGTTTGTTAGCAATTCACCAAACGCGACGATAAACGCCGGGGCGTAATTTTCACCGCCGTTACTGGCCGGCACAAATAACAGCACACCCGGAATCAGGCGCAGATAAATGCGCACATTGGGTTGTTTGATAAAGGTTGTAACTCCCCACCAGGCAGCGAACGCGAGGCCGGCGCACAGCACATATAAAAACCAAACAAAACCGTAGGATTCCGTCATGTTTATTCCATCCAGATAATGTGATCTTCCCATTCCTCTTCCGGAATTTTGTCGTCCGGAATGCCTTTGCCCTGCATGGAATGGTTAAATTTATGAATTGTTTTGCGGTCACCGGAAACCAGATGGTGCCACTTGGGTAAATCCTGCCCTAAATGCACCCGTTTATAGGCACAGGTGGATGGCAGCCAGGTATATTCCGCGACTTTTTCCGGGGTCAGCCATACACAATGGGGCACCAGTGTCTGGCGGTCCTGATATTCCGTGCACTGGCAGGTTTTGCGGTCCAGAAAACGGCATACCATTTCGGTGTAATACACCTGCCCCGTGTCTTCATCCTCGAGTTTATGCAGGCAGCATTTGGCGCAGCCATCACACAGGCTTTCCCATTCCTGTTTGTCCATTTGTGCGAGGGTTTTCTGTTTCCAGAAAGGTAATTCTTTGCTCACTTACAGATCCTTGTATTTAGCGGATGTGTCTTTGTACAGATCCAATAAATACTCTTCTTTGGGTGGTGGCATTTGCAGGTAAAAACCCTTGGTGGTGATTTCCTGCAGGAGTTTTTCCACGTCAACACGGGCCAGTTTACGATCCTTGGTAATCGGCATGGCCATGACTTCTTTCGGGGTGCCAAACATTTCCAGCAGGGCTTCCGGCACGCGGCTCAGGCCCTCTTTACGGTCTACGTACAGGTACATTTCGTCTTTTTTCGGGCTTTTGTACACAGTGCAGAGTTTCATCATGGTTATTTACCTGAAAGATTGAACAGCAACTGCTGCAAGGGCTGAACAATGATAGTTTCACGCCAGCCAAGTAATTCGTCGGGCACAGGATAGGGGCCGCGGGGATACCCCTGGCGCAACATCCATTCCAGCGGTTTTTTACGCGCAAGTAATTCCGGGGGCACGCCTAATTCTTCCGCTTTTTTACTCACCAGGGCGCGCATTTCTTTAAACCACTCACCCGCCTGGGGGGAAAGGGGTTTGGCCAGCCGTTCCGGCCAGTTGGAGGAATCACTGTGCATGGCCGAGGTGATCAGCTCAATAATAGTCTCACCCTCTTTGCGCACCACGTTGGGTTTAATATCGCGGAACTGGAATAAATGTTTGTGATCGGCAGGCATGCGTTTGGCCAGCTCCATCAGGGCCGCATCGTTTAATAAACGTGGCCGCGGAATATCCAGTTCTTTGCAGCGCTCTTCGCGCCAGCGGGTCAGGCTGTCGAGCACCGCCAGTTGCTGCGGGCGTAACATCCAGGCCTGTTTCACCTTGGCGTAAAGCATTTTATCGCCGGTTTCTTTTTGCCATTCGGCAACCAGGCGGGCCATGTCTTCATCAATCCAGGTGAGGCGCTGCATGCCAGCGAGTTTGTCACGCAGTATGTGGGCAACTTTCACCAGATGCAGCACATCGGCGGCGGCATAGGTTAACTGCCCCTGGCTGAGGGGCCTTGCCATCCAGTCGGAGCGGGTTTCGTCTTTATCGATATCCAGATCGAGGGTGGCTTTGACCAGACGCTGGTAACTCATCACCCCGTCAAACCCCGCCATGCCGGCAGCAATTTGGGTATCCATCATGGGCGATGGCACCAGTTGCAGGTGATGTTTGAGGGTTTCTAAATCTTCGCTGCAACTATGCAGCACCTTGAGAATGCCGGGCGCTGTCATAACCGTACAAAATGGCTGCCAGTCGCGGATACATAACGGGTCAATAAGCCAGACTTCCTGACCATCGGATAACTGCACCAGGCCCAGTTTCGGGTAGTAGGTATCCACCCGCACAAATTCAGTGTCGAGGGCTAACAGGGTGCTTTTTTGCCAGATTTGCGCGGCGGCGGCGAGGGCCCCATCCGTGTCTATGTAGTGCCACTGCATGGGCTTAATTTACCTGCTTCCGGCCCGCAAATGCATGGGCAAGGGTACCGCCATCCACGGATTCCAGCTCGCCACCCAGGGGTACACCATGGGCAATGCGGCTGACGGTGATGGCCTCTTTATTAAACATCTGGCGGATAAACTGCGCCGTCGCCTCCCCTTCCACAGTGGGATTGGTGGCGAGGATAATTTCGCTGCACTGTTTATCGGCCACGGCTTTGCGCAATAAATCCAGCCCCAGCTCCGCAGGGCCTATGCCGTCGATCGGCGAGAGCCGCCCGAACAGCACAAAATAATGCCCGCGGTAGGTGTTGGTCTGCTCGATGGCATGCACATCGGCGGGGTTTTCCACCACGCAGATTTGCCGCGCATCACGGCTGCTGTCAGCACAGATGCTGCACAGGGTTTGTTCCGTGAGGGTGCGGCAGGAGGTGCAGTGGCCAATTTTATCCAGAGCCGCCTGCAAATCCGCCACCAGCCGGGCAGCCCCTTTGCGGTCACGTTCCAGCAGGTGCATGGCCATACGCTGGGCACTTTTTGGCCCCACACCGGGCAGTATGGTTAAGGATTCCACCAGCTTACGCATTAAGGGGCTGAACTGACTCATATCAGAATGGCAGCTTCATACCGGCTGGCAGGCCCAGACCTTCGGTTACGCCGGCCATTTTTTCCTGGGAGTTAGCTTCGATACGACGCACTGCATCGTTCACCGCCGCCGCCAGTAAGTCTTCGATCAGCTCTTTGTCTTCTTCCAGCAGGCTTGGGTCTAAGGTCACGGATTTCACATCGTGACGACCGTTCATCACCACTTTCACCATGCCTGCACCTGACTCGCCGGTCACTTCTGCGTTAGCGAGTTCTTCCTGCATTTTTTGCATGCGTTCCTGCATTTTCTGGGCTTGTTTCATCAACTGGCCCATGCCGCCTTTCATCATATCTAGCTCCTAAATTAAGGGTTCAATGGAGTCCATTATTACCTGGGCATTAAACGCACTCTGTAACGTCTGCACGTGTGCATCGGCCATTATGCTGTCGATTGCCCGCTGTTGTTTTTCATAGGCCAGGCGCTGCTGACGCTGGGCCGGGGTTTCGTACTGACAATCCCCTTCCTGTATCTGTACGCGGATGGCTGCACCGAATGCCGCACAGAATACCTGAATAAATTTCTGCTGATGGTTGTCGTTTAACAGACGCAAATGCCCCGGATCGAGGTGAAACAGGGCGTTTTGCCCGTCGAACTGCATCAGGCTGCTGTTGGACATCAGGCTTTTTAACATGCCATCCAGACCTAAACGGGGAAACATCACCGGCCAGGTATGGGGGGTTAACTCACTGGCCTGCAGGGGTTCTTCTGCCTCTTGCGGCTGCGGTGCAAGCGGCGCAGGCATCACAACCTCTGGTGCTGGTTTTGCCACCACGGGGGGTTGAACCACTGGGCTTTGAACCGCAGGTGCCGCAACCTGTGTAAGCGCAGGCTGGGCAACGCTCTGCTCAGGGGCGTCATCTTGCAAGGGGAAACCTGCGGGCATATCCCCTTCGGGTTCATCCAGCCAGGGCGGGAAATCATCCGCTGCGGTTTGTGGCGCGGATTCCTTTTGCACAGCTGCACTCTGTACAGCCGGACTCTGCACAGCGGCGCTGTGCACAACAGGGGCTGCCGGAGGCGGGGTTACAGGTGCAACAACGGGCGCAGGTTTTTCGGCAACAGGAGCAGCCTGTGTATTCACGGGCGCGCTGGGCGGTGCAGGTTTAAACGCAACGGGGGCGACAGGGGCAGCAGGTCCGGCAACGGCCGTTTCACTGGCCGTACGGGGCCTGCTCGACAACTTTTTTGGCAGTTCGCCCTCCACCACCGGGCGGAAAGTCAGCATGCGCAGCAGAGTCATTTCCAGGCCGGCACGGGGTTCTGGCGCAAGCGGTAAATCCCGTTTGCCCATCAGGGCGGTCTGGTAGAACAACTGCACATCCGCCGGGCTGATGGCATCGGCCAGGGCCATGACGTATTCGCGGTCACCTTGTGAATTATCAATCGCATCAGGCAGGGCCTGGGCGATGGCCACACGGTGTAATAATTCGATTAAATCCGCCAGCACGTTGGCAAAATCGATGGCGTGCTCGGCCATTTTGGCGATCTGGTTTAACACCTCACCCACATCCTGCGAGGCAAGGGCATTGGCCAGCGCAAACACGCGGCCACGGTCAACCGTGCCAAGCATGGCGGCCACATCAACTTCTTTGAGCTGACCCTGGCCAAAGGAAATAGCCTGGTCGGTCAGACTTAATGCATCACGCATACTGCCCTGGGCTGCACGGCCCAATAACCACAGGGCCGGGTCTTCAAACGCAACCTGTTCTTCGCCCAGTACATGCTGCAGATAACCCACAATGCGCTCAGGGGTCATGTTTTTCAGGCTGAACTGCAGACAGCGGCTGAGGATAGTCGGCGGCAATTTTTGCGGATCGGTGGTCGCCAGCAGGAATTTCACATGGGCCGGCGGCTCTTCGAGGGTTTTCAGCAGAGCGTTAAAACTGCTGTTGGATAACATGTGCACTTCATCGATCAGGTAGACCTTAAAGCGCCCGCGGCTCGGGGCATATTGCACGTTATCGAGAATTTCGCGGGTATCTTCCACCCGGGTGCGGGACGCCGCATCCACTTCGATTAAATCCACAAAGCGGCCGGCGGCAATCTCCTGGCAGGAAGAACACTGCCCGCAGGGCTGGCTGGTGATACCGGTTTCGCAGTTCAGGCATTTGGCCAGGATACGGGCGATGGTGGTTTTACCTACCCCGCGGGTACCGGTGAACAGGTACGCATGGTGTAAACGCTGGTTATCCAACGCATTGATGAGCGCCTGAAGCACATGCTCCTGGCCCACCATGGTATGAAATGTCTGCGGGCGCCATTTACGCGCCAGTACCTGATAGCTCATGTAAGAGATTGTTTTATAAGCCTGAAAGAGCGCAGATGATAATACGCATAGCCGGTAATGAGAAGGTAAAGCGCAGTGGGGCGGGTACGGGATGCACAGTTTGCATACTGGAGGGACCTCCAGCCACACCCCGGCACACAAGTCGGACACTACCGTTGCTCCCTTCCGGGCCTGGCGGGGTTCATGTCTTATTGTTGCGGGGGGACCGGAGGCCACCATCGACTGCCTGTTGAAGGCCCGCGCATTGTCGTTAAAAATGGCGGTGGATTCAAGGACTTAATTCTATGCTGACGATTCAGGCACTTCCCGCTTTTGACGATAACTACCTCTGGGTGATGCACAACGAGCGTGACGCCGTGGTATTTGATCCGGGTGATGATAACGCCGTTGCCAGCTACCTCAGCGAACGGCAGCTCAACCCGCTGGCAATACTCATTACCCACGAACACTGGGACCACACCGATGGCCTCGCTGCCTTTCAGCGCCGTTACCCGCGGGCAGCACTCTATGCCCCGGCAGACCTGAATTTACCCGGCACCCGTTTTGCCCTGCACGGCGGCGAAAGTTTTGAACTGCTCAACCGCCGTTTTGAAGTGCTGGCCACACCGGGGCACACCGCAGCCCACCTCTCCTATTACACCCATGGCAGCCTGTTTTGTGGCGATACCTTATTTTCCGCCGGCTGCGGGCGCATTAAAGCCACCGGCTCAGCGGCGGATTTATACCGCAGCCTGTTAAAAATACAGGCCCTGCCCGGTGCTACCGAAGTTTATTGCAGCCACGAATATACCCTTGCCAACCTAGCATTTGCCGCACAGGTTGAACCCCACAACCCGGCCATCAGCCGCCACCGTGAATGGGCACAAACCCAACGCCTGCTGGGGCTGCCAACCCTGCCCAGCACCCTCGCCGAAGAGCGCAGTTTTAACCCTTTTTTAAGGGTGGAAGAATACGCCATCCGCCAGGCCTGTGAGGCCCATTGTGACCAAAGCCTGGCCACCGCCGAACAGGTGTTTATCGCCCTGCGTAAATGGAAAGACAATTTCTGAGGATTTTGCGGTAGAATGCCGCCAATTTTTTTCGAGGGATCACCATGAAAACCGTAAGACAATGTCTGCACGCCGAAGGTACACCACAATCGCTGGTTGAAACCCTGGATGCCATCCTGCTGGCCTGTAAAGAAATTGCCAGCCAACTGCATCAGGGCGCACTGGCCGGTATTTTAGGCTGTGCGGGCCAGGAAAACGTGCAAGGTGAAACCCAGAAAAAACTGGATGTGGTATCCAACGACCTGCTCAAGTCTTACCTGAAAAACTGCTCATTTGTTGCTGGTATGGCATCGGAAGAAGAAGACGATCCGGTTGAAGCCAACAAAGAAGGCGAATACTTAGTGCTGTTCGACCCGCTCGACGGCTCTTCTAACATCGACGTGAACGTCACCGTCGGCACTATTTTCTCCATCCTGCCGGCCAAAGGTGATGCCAGCAAAGTGGAAAGTTACCTGCAACCCGGCAACCAGCAGATTGCCGCCGGTTATGTAGTGTATGGCCCCTCTACCCTGCTGGTGCTGTCCACCGGTAAAGGCGTCAACGTATACACCCTGCACACAGGCGCACTGGATTTCCTGTTAACCCGTGAACAGGTAAAAATCCCTGCGGTAACCAAAGAATTTGCCATCAACATGTCCAACCAGCGTTTCTGGGAACCCGCCATGCAGAACTACGTGGCCGACATGCTCAAAGGCGAAGAAGGCCCGCTCGAAAAACGCTACAACATGCGCTGGGTTGCCTCCATGGTGGCCGAAGTACACCGCATCATCACCCGTGGTGGTATTTTCATGTACCCATGGGACAGCCGTGAGCCACTCAAACCCGGCAAATTACGTTTAATGTACGAAGGCAACCCGATGAGCTTCCTGGTGGAGCAAGCCGGCGGCGCAGCGAGCAACACCAAAATGGACATTATGGATGTGCAGCCCGGCTCGATTCACGAACGTGTATCCGTAGTGCTGGGTTCAAAAACCGAAGTGGAAATTGCGGTGAAATACCACAATTAATTGCTTGGGGTGACGGCATAGCTGTTGCTCCACAGGTTGAAACTAAAAAGCTCTGGATGAAGTGAAATTTCATTCAGGGCTTTTTTGTTTGGGCTGGTTTATATCTGCGTTAATTCAGAACACATCATGCGAACTTGCTGCGCTGCTCTTTTTACACACAGAGTGATGCCTCGTTTGAAGCACTGTTTTTTAGATTAAGCAGGTGCACCGCAGTTAAAGGACCTTTGTAATTCAGCGTTCGGCAATTGAAACCGTTTTTCTTTTTCTGGGAAGGGACTTCCCAGACCCTTCCTTCGCTCACACTGCTGCTTGTTTCCGATTTTTTATTCACGCCATTACGCCCACGCGCCATTCGGCATCCTGCCTAGCTCCGCCGGCGCTTTGCTGGCCTCCCTGCCAGCGGCGGGCTATGGCGTTTTAAAAAACCGGCGCAGCAAGTTCGCATTAAGTGTTCTGAGTTAACGCCGTGGTAAATCTGCAAAATTAAACGAGCAGAGCAAAGCTAAAATTCACATCCCATTTCACAGTGATAATTCACAGTGTATTTAGCGTTTAAGGGTTTTTAATGCGCGTTTTGCCTGCGAGCATTGCGCGCTTTCACGGGCACTGGTAGTGTAACCGCCTGAAAATCCAACGGTTTTTACAAAGGTGTACCGAGTTAACGCGCATGCGCGTTTTACCGGATGCCCCGCGAAAAACAGGTATGGTCTTTTCAATAAAAACAAAGGGATGGGTTGTTTTTTTGAGCCTGTCGAAATGGCAAAGCGCGCATGCGCATAAATAAAGCTGTTAGTCGCTATAAGGAGTTTGCAGTTGCGAAATTTGATATTTGGAATTTTGGCTTCAGTGGGGATTGTAAAAGAAGTTGCAGCTGATACGTACTACACGAAAAAATGTAGTGATTTATCACAGCCTGAATTTCAGATTACAGTGACTCAAAATAATATACCTAAAGCAGATATTGATTGGTTTTTAGGTGTATTGGAAAGAATGGTGCATTCTGGTGAACGTTTTAAACCAGGCGAAACAATGCAAGTGGGATGGATGCTGACTAAGATCGAACAAGGCGATAATGGCACCTTGCGCGTCTTGGAGCCTGATATGCATTCATTTCCGATAAAGTTCGTGAATTCTGTGGATGCAACCATAAGACACTTACGCTCCCAAAAAGATTCTGTAGAAAGCTTTGCGAGTGGGAGTGAATTGGATTTTCCCTCTATACGCCAAAGCATTGTGGTTCATTTAAATTATAAAAAAGCAGCACCGCTAGTCCTTGAGAGGGCTACCTCATCTGGTGCGGATTCTGGCTGGTGGCTTTCAGATCCGTCAGATCCGAAATCAAATCAAGATCCTTCGCGTTTTACGAAAATATCGCTGTATCAATTCGCATTAGATAGGCCGGATCTTGTTAAATTTATGGCTTTCCCATCTGGGTATACGATAGTTGTAGATAAGTACATTAGTGTTATAAAAGGTAAGGAACAGATTTTCCCTAGCCCGGGGTCATTCATTGATAGGCTGAATGCTAAAATCGACTAACAAGCCCAAGCAAGGGACCAAACTACGCTCCACTAATTTGTGGCTCGCTGCGCTCACTTTGCCACAAATTAGTTCCACTACGTTTGGCCCCTGTTGGGGGCGTTAAGTGTTCTAAGTATGTATAGCTTCGAAGATATAAAGGGAAGATCCGAATCAGAAGGTGAGCTAGTTGTCGGTTACACCGATGCAATGGAGTTGCTATATCTCTTCGAGCAAAGTAATACGCAAGTACTCGGCTGGGAAGGCTGGCTCAAATATGAAAATGGTAAACTTTGCCACTCCCAAAAATATCAGGGAACAAGCGATCTATCAGCTATGCCAAATGGGTCAGCAATAGCACTTATAAAAAGCACCATCATGCAAGCTCACACTGAATGGCAAGAAAAACCGGAGGTAAGCAATGCAAGTTTGTTGTTCTGCATTACCACCAACACTTAACAAGCCGCTCAAATTCGTTCCGGCCACAAAAGACGTGGCCTCCACCGGACTCGCTAACGCTCGCCGTTTAGCGCGGCGTTAAATGTACCCAAGCATGAAGATCGCAGATATAAAACCCGCAGCAATAATGATATCGGTATGCGCACTGATCGGAGTGGCTATAGACTATTTCGCCGAGTTTTATTGGTTAACTGCAATGCTTATCGCAATGATTGCCGTTTTGATCAATGGCTTGGTTATCTTCAACGAAGATTTAGAGCCGGATAGTTTTGATTATGGGGCTGGGGTTTCCGACACTAAGCAAGCAAAAGCGGAGCAGCGTAAGGCAAACCTGATTCAGGTATCCATAATAATCGCTTTAGTAATAAGTGCTATATGGTCCCACATTTAACAAACGCATGTTGGTTTCCCCTGCGGGGCTGGGACCTCCGTTCCGCTGCGCTTCACTTCGGCCCAAAATGCGGGCGTTAGGTATATGAACTATCTAGTCCGCCAGAAAATCGAAATCACAATAATTGCGTTAATTAACGTTGTGGCTTTTATAATATTTTTTGTTAAAAGTTCATCTCTGTTTACGGCAGCTTTAGCGTTAATATTTGGGTATTTTTCATTTCAAGGTTCTGTGCTTTTGCTAGCAACATTTAGAGTTGATGATTCCGAAGACTCTTACGGATCTTATCTTGACTATATAGCTCCCGTAATAATCTGTTCGGTTTACGTTTTAGTTTTGCGAGCGTTGGTGTAAAAATGTACCTAACAAATTGCTTAATTTCGTTCCGGCCACAAACAGCGTGGCCTCCACTGGACTGCCTACGCTACGCTGCGGCAGCCAATTAGCAAAGCGTTATACGTAAATATGAAAGCCACTGAGACAACGTCTGAATTTAAAGCTTTAGATTTCCACGACAGCGTGATTACGCGCATTAAATCGAGCAGAGACTCAATTTAAATAGAGTTAGAGTTTGCGAACATACTCGCTGAGCATTCTTTGAATCCATATACAGTTGCCAAATGTATTGGACCATGCCTGTTATCATTTATTAATGTAAAGTCATCAGTTGCAAAATTGTTTAACGAAAAAACCAGAGATTTTTCAGAGCATCCTGATCCAACGAAGCCTCTAGATCACGAGATAATCGAGGCATATGAAGTATTATTGCCGAACGGAGAAATGCAGTATGTGCTTACTGGGTTTCATAAAGCAGGATGGTCAGAGTGGCACATACAATGTGCAGGTTTTAAACTGCACTGGGAAGGAGAGCTTGGCAACGCATGGTTTGTTAATTGGCGTTCGGAGTAAAGCTTGGTATATGTGATGAAGCGTAAACAAGTCGCTCAAGGACGCGCCATAAATGGCGCTGGACAGCCTCAATCAGCGCATGTTTCGTATTATATGCGCCGCTTGTGCCTACCCATTAACTCGGCATTATGCATGGAGAACTGAGAGTTGCTGAAGTTGATACTTAAACTGATCCTTGGCTTTATAGCTGTTTTTGTATTGCTAATTTGGCTTGGCATAACAGGCGTATATTTTTATATATGGCCAACATTTCTTAATGACCAAACTTTGAATGTAACGGACACAACATCACTAGAATTGAATAATCTCCTAAAAGAGGAAAAGTTCTATTCGTCGCCGTCAGAATTTTACTTTGGCGCGCCAAACGAAAGCATTAGAATTGAAGCAGAATCGAAGGTTAACTTAGCGCTTCAAGAAATAATTTCAGTCTCCAAAAACAATCCAAAAAAGTCAGAAGTTCTTTCTAGCATTAAGAGATCACTAAACACCTTCAAAAATTTTGATTCAGAGGAGAATGAACGTGCGCTGCACTATTTTGGAAGGTCACTCGAAATACTAAAAATTAATAGTTCAAATGAATTGTTTAATGTTTGGCGTTATGGTTTTCCATATGGTTGGCTTATATAAAGCGCATAACAAAGCGGTTAAATACCGTTTTGCTTCGCTCCACGGACAGAATTTAAGTCACGACGTTTGCAGATGAAGCTTCGGTTTTATATTTTGCTGTCCCACAACAACGCCCAAGCGGGCACATCACCTGCCACTATCGGTTTGCTCATATAATACCCCTGCGCAATATCACACCCCATTTGCGCAAGGCGCTGGTATGTGGCGGCGTCTTCTACCCCTTCGGCCACTACGGTTAAATTCAGGTTGTGGGCAAGGTGCACAATGGAATTAACGATAATTTCATCCTGGGCGTTATCCAGCATATGGCGCACAAAGGTTAAATCGATTTTCAGGCAATTAATCGGTAACTGGCGCAGGTAAGCAAGGGATGAATAACCGGTACCAAAATCATCCACCGCCAGGCTAACGCCTAATTGGCTGATTTCACGCAGCACCTGCAGGGCGTGTTCAGGGTCCTGCATTAATGCGCTTTCGGTAATTTCAATTTCCAGCTGGCTGGCATCCACCTGATAACGCGCTAGTAATTGCGCAATATTATTCGCCAGCGAGTCGTCCAATAAATTACGCGCTGAAACGTTCACCGCTACTTTGTATTGCAGGCCTTGGGCATTCCAGCGGTTTAATTGGCTGATGGCTTCTTCAAGCACCCAGTGGGTAATGGGCACAATTAAATCCGTCATTTCCGCGAGGTGAATAAATTCCCCCGGTGATACCGGGCCAAAATCCGGATGCTGCCAGCGGATAAGCGCTTCAAGCCCATCGAGTTGCTGGCGGCCTAAATGAATTTTTGGCTGGTAACATAAAAAGAATTGCTCGCCACGCACCGCATGGTTGAGGGCTGTCATCAACGCCAGGCGGCGCGGGCTGTGTTCATCCTGCTCGGTGGCATAAAACAATACACCTTCGGGCACATTTTTAGCGCGGTACATGGCCACATCGGCGCAACGCAATAATGTGGACGTGTCCTGGCCGTGTTCGGGGAAAATACTGATGCCGACACTGGCGGCAATTTCCACCGGCATTGAACCTAAATCAAACGGCTCGCGGATGGCCTGCACTATTTTACGGGCCAGCTGGCGTGCATCTTCGCGCTGCCCTAATGAAGGCATTATCACCGCAAATTCATCACCGCCGAGGCGCGCAAGGCGGGCACGGTTTTCCAATAATAAAGGCCGCAAACGCGGGCCAATTTTTTTCAGCAGCACATCGCCGTAATGGTGGCCTAAGGTATCGTTAATTTCTTTAAATCTGTCTAAATCGATCAGCAGCATGGCCACGGTCTGCCCGTAACTTTTTGCCTGTTCCAGGGTATCGTCCAGCAGGCTGCGCAGGGCCACGCGGTTTGGCAAACCGGTTAAGGCATCGTGGCTGGCCTGGTGTTCCAGGTTCTGAATATGCAGTTTGCTTTCGGTGATGTCGGTGCCCGTCAGCCAGATACGGCTGAGCTGCCCATCACGCACCACACTCGATACGCTGCACGATACCCAGATTTGCTGCCCGTCCGGGGTATTGAGCATAGTTTCGAGGCGGTCCACGGTGTAACCGCATTCCAGGGCATACCGAATTAACTGGGCAAGGGCCGGGTTGGCGAGCACATCCTCCAGTGTGGCATCCGCTGACGCCAGCAATGCCATAAATGCCTGGTTGGCTTCACTGAGCTGGCCGTGGCGCTGAATATGCTGCCACTGGTTGGGCTGGCTTAAACGCACATCCATCGGCGGCTGCACATCAATACGCGCAATCGCATCGCGGTTCTGGCGGATAAACGCCTGATAACGCTCCTGATTATCCCGCAGCACACTTTGCTGCTGGAAATGCTCAAGCTCAGTGCTGACACGGTTGGCAAACACCTGCAGAAAATCCATCAGGTTGGCTTCCACCGGGTTGTCATGGGCAAACAACAGCACTATGCCCCCAATGGGGCTGCCGGCGTGGTCAAACAGGCTGATGCTCAGGGTCTGCCGGGGATTTGCCAGGCGCACCAGCGGGTCAGCCGATTGCTGCAGGGCCGCCCCCTCCAGGGATTGCCAGGCGGGACTGTTTGGCAATAAATCCGATGGCCATTGGTAGGGCAGCACATCGGGCACTGGGATATCGCCGCTCGTGGCCACTTTTTTCAGACTGGCATGTTGCCTGTCATAGGCCGCCACATATACCAAACTGGCATGCAGGCTTTGCTGCAGGGTTAACAGGGCCTTATTAAAAAACTGGTCCGGCGCCGTCTGTAAATGCCGCGCCAGCACCTTCAGCAGGCGGTTGTGCTCGCTGATACGTGATACATCAGTGACGATCAGAATACGGGCGTTTTCATCTGTCATCGGGTGCAAAGCCGCCCAGAAAGCAGCACTGTTACCGGCGGGATCGAGCAATATCACTTCACGCCCGCTGGCAGCACTGCGCAGAAAATCCGCAAAGGGGTTGTCCTGCATGTAGCGGGTTTGCAGCTGGCGGAACATGGCATTGCTGTAACTGATTTCACCATCCGCCTCAAACACGGCCACCGCCACCGGGGTCAGGTCATAAATGGATTGCAGCCACTGCTGGCGCTGGCCCATTTGCCGTTGCTGGTTCACGGCCTGATCCGAGAGGTGCACACCAAGGGCCATGGATAATAAAAAAACCAGCACAGAAAGTGTCAGTATGCCTTCACGCACCCAATAGCCACCCTGCCCGCTGGGGTGCTGATCAAACAGGGCAAAACCATGGGCGGCAATGGCCATTAACAGGGCCAGCACAATAAAAAAATAGGCTTTGCTGGCACGGATATGCCGCCAGCGGGGGGCACGCAGGAAATACAGCAGGGCAATGGCAAACAACGCGCCCCGGATCAATGTGGGCCAGAAAAGTATCGACACGGTACTGCTCGGATAGGCTTTATGAAGGTATAGACAAACTATCCCGCCGGCTCCACAGGGGAAGCGCTGAATAACCCTGCTTTTCGCGCCCCGTTGACGAAGCGCAGGCGCATCAGTAGTGTGTGCGGCCATTCAGGAGAAGCCCTATGCCGATGATTCCCGTTACTGGTTTGTATACCGCGATTTTCACCTTTCTGTTGCTGGGCCTTGCCTACGGTGTGGTGCGCCAGCGTATAAAACTGAAAAAAGCCCTGGGGCATGATCATCCGGATTTACAGATAGCCAACCGTGCCCACGCCAATGCCGTGGAATATGTGCCGATTGCCCTGCTGCTGATGGGAATTGCGGAATTAAACGGTGCCAGCAATAACATGCTGCACCTGCTCGGCCTGACCCTGCTGGTGGCCCGTGTGGCCCACGCCTGGGGTTTTACCGCCAGCAAAGACGGTGTGCATGCGGGCCGTTACTGGGGCACAGTGGTCACCTGGCTGGTGCTGGTTTTACTGGCCCTGGTTAACCTGCTGTTAGGGTTTCCGTTTTACCTGTTATAACCAATCCCGTGCGGTGGCAACGGATTCAGGCAGATGAAACTGCCCTGATTCAGACACCAGCACTATGGGGGCACCGGCCACGGCCTGTTGCTCCCCCCCCTGCAGGGACTGATCCTGCGCATCCCCCTGTAATAACAACCAATCGCTGTCACGCAGATGGTGCAAGCGGGTTTTGCTTTGCTCCTGCCAGTAGGTTTGCCAGTCCTGCAGGCTGCGCCCGCGGCTGGCGTGGCTCAGATCAATGCCACAACTGTAGGGCCCCGGCCCCCAGATACTCAGCCAGGCGGCAAACTCACTGCTTTTTTGCAGGGTTAAAAACTGCTTCACACTGGGGTTACGCCACAAACGCCCGGCGAAGGGGCTGGGGTGTTCACTGAGTTGCAGATGGCGCACCTGATCGGTCAGCTCCTGCAATATGGCCTGACACTCTGCGGGTAATTCTTCGACCTGCAACTCCGAGACAATCACATGGGGCTGGCCTTCAGCTGTGTAGAGATAGGCGCGGCTGTGTAAATCGGGCCAGCGGTAGGGGCGGTCAAAGTGGTAACCCAGCCGTTCCAGGCCGGGGGCGAGCATATTGACCGAAAAAGGTGCCAGATTAAGGGTGCGCAGCACCAGATGGTGCCAGCCCTGCTCCGGCAGATTTAAACCCAGCGCCCCGCCCACCTGTTTGAGCAGGGGATTGTGCTGGCAACAATGTCGCCAGATAGCTTCCCGTAAACCCTGTTTTAACATGTATCCTCCCTGAGGGCCTGTTAACACTCATTAAACTGGGCCTGTTATTGGTTAAAAATGTTTCAGGCAAGGCGCTGAGAGTGTGGAATGTTCAGCCATCCCTGCGCTTCACCCCTGCGGGGTTTCACGCCAATCTGTTCCAAACAGATTGGTAACGGGTTAAACAAACGAACAGCAACGCTGCATGGGACATTTTTAACCATAACCCTGCGGGCTGAGGCCAGTTTTTCCCATCAACTTCGTCACTCATCATTCATTTAGCCCACTAACATCACTCTTCGCTCCTTGTGCTGAGAAAAACTGGCTCTCAGCAGACCCGATTCATTCAGTGTTAACAGGCCCTAGTCGCTGGCTTTCCCTGGCATGGGGATAACGCTGTTTTTCAATCCGGTAATAAGCCCGCAGTAAATCGCTTTCCAGCCCAAGGGCGGCACGTATATCACCCAGGCTGTGGGTGTAAAACTGCGTGAAGTCCACCTCGTTGAGGGGCTTGCAGGCCGACATATGGCCTAAGGCGAGTGCGTCCCGGAAAACCCTGACTTCCTCATCACCAAAGCGATACACCGAGGGGTAAAACAACTGGTTCAGGGTACAGAACAGGCTCTCCTCCAACGCGGTTACTGCATGAGTTGTGCCCATCGTAAACCCTATGGTGAAGGCTTCATCCTTGGGTAACAGGCCGCGCCCCAGCAGCAGGTGGATAACATCGTGCTGGTGCAGATCAACCGCACCGTGGAAAAGCGTCAGCCCCGGCAGGCTGTAATGGGGGTTTTCAAGCAATTTCACGATCAGCGGAATATCTTCCTGGGGGGCGCCGAGGGCCTTGAGGCTCTCAAGCCCCTGTTCAAGAATCAGCCCGCTCTGCTCGAGGGGAATGTGCCACTGACGGTAGTTCATCACGGCCTCCTGGGCATTTTCGCACCATGGCAAGTCATGGGGCATGCACTGTGACACCCCACGGCGCATGCTAGGGAACCTCTGAACAACTCTGCACAGCGTCGCGCATGTGCTGCCAGTTGAGATTGGCAAGGCGGCGATTGATGGAAATGACGAGTCCTTTTCAAGATCGCCAACACAGCCGGATCGACTGGCAGCCTGCGCCCGAAGGGGCTTTGCGAAACAAACCAGCTCGGTGTTGCAGCTTTTTGACGTAACCCGTTATGCCTGCAAATCTGCGCCTGGATCTGATTTATTTCGCTAAGCCGACGCGGGCACCGAGTTATTCAGAGGTTCCCTTGTTTCCCCCAGCATAGCCGCCCCGGCACAGGGGGCAGAGAAAAATAACCCGTTATAAAAAAATGCGCTGACGGCCCCACCGCAGGCAGGGCATGGCGCTTAAAGGAAAGGCTCAGGACTGAAGGGCACTGCCCCACAGCATCTGCAGGGCATCACGCAGCTCGGCATAATAATCCCGCGCAAATGCACGGAACTCCGGCTGTTGTTGCAGGGGTTTTAACTGGGCGGGCCAATCGAGCATCTGCCACAGGCCCATCATCAGCGCATAGGTGCGCAGCAGCAGGGTTTCCCCCTGCCCCGCCAGCGCAGGGTAGGCCTCCTCCAGCAGCACGGCACTGTCACTGAGCTGGCGGGCCAGTTGCAGCTTGAAGGATTCACCGCAACCCAGCCCCAGATTTTGCTCAATCACAGATTTGGCCATGGCGGTAAGGGGTAAAAACGCCGGCTGTGAGCGCAGATAAGCCACCAGCAAATCGCTGAGCTGCATCGCCGGCACACCGACGCGCAAAGCGCTGCCCAAGGCTTCAAACAAACCACTGAACTGGCTTTCCAGCAGGGCCTGAAAAATCTCTTCTTTAGTGCGGAAATACAGATAAACCGTGCCCTTGGCCAAACCCGCACGGCTGGCAATGGCCTGCACCGAGGGCAGCTGCTGGTCGTTCTCCAGAAACAGGGCCGCCGCCGCATTGAGTATTTCAGCGCGGCGCAGCAGTTTGTCCTCTGCCTGTGTCGCGCGTTTTTTATCGAGCATGCATGTACCTTCTCTCACTTTAGCGCCGGCAGTTTAAGCCATTGCGCCGGCACACAACAGCCCGTGCCCCTTGCCGGCGGGTTTGCGTTATACTGCGCAACCTTCCAACCGGGCAGATGATGTAATTTATGGAAAACCTGAATCACTGGCAGCAACTGGCCTATTGCGCAACCTTAGCCGAACGCAGCTTCCCGAATTACGCCCTGTTTGCCAGCCTCAGCAAAAACAGCGATGCGCCGTTTATGCGCCGTGCCCTGAATAAAGTCTGGGAATACCTGCGCGGCCAGCTCAAATCCCTGAAAAACATCGAAAACCAGCTGCTGGAAATGGAGCTGAAAATCCCCGACCCGGAGCAATTTGAAGGTTTTGGTGTTTACCCGGCACTGGATACCAGCCTGGCCATCCAGAGCTGCCTGATGGCCATCATCGACCATTCCATTACCGATGCCGAAGATATCAGCGCCCTGATGTGGGCACGCCTTAATGAGGTGATCGAATTACAGGGTGAAGACGGTGGCCTGACCGACCGCCACAGCAACTTTGAAGAAGAAATTAAACAGATACTCGCCGAGCAAATATCCCACGCCGATGCGGTGAAAAAACTGCAACAGCTCGCCAAAGAAGATGGTTACAGCCATATCGGGGTCAGCCTGGATGATTAAGCTGCGCACCCTGCTGCTGTTACTGGCCTTCATGTGTGCCAATACCCTGGCCCATGAGGATCACAATGACGCCCTGCTGATGCTGATCAAATACAAACTGGATATTAAAAACCTGCAAACGGCTTATCCGCAAACCACCGCCAGCGAACAGGCCGGCAACCTGCAACAGCAGGCAAAACTGCTGAATAAAGCCATGGATTACCTCAAAAGTTATGTGGCCATCGGCGAAAACCGCTACCCGGATACCGCCACCTACGCCGGCAGCCTGCAAAGCCGCGCCGCCCTGCTGCAGGATTACCAGTTATTAATGGCGGCCCATCTGCAGCAAATGACTGCGCTGAAACCTGCGCTGGAGTGACATGCTTTTCACTTCACGTTGTTCGCTCTTATGCCCTTGCGGATGAACGGGTAAATCACGACTTATAAATCCCGTTTTTCTTTTAAGCCTTGTTTTTAACATGCGCAGGTTCAACAGACATTTGCGTTGCGGCGTGTCTGCGCCGGACACAGGCCCTCAGGCGTTCATTTTGTGCCCACCCAACGATGTTATCGCGGCTGAAATAAAATACCCTGCAACTGACTAACATAGCTGTCAGCTATTCGCTATTTGCATGCCCTCACGCCCAAACCAATAACCATCACATTGTTTTTCATCGCGTAAAATAAATTGCCCGCGCTGCGAAAATGCCTGCACATTGGCCAGCGCCGCGAGGGTGCCCGCCGGGGTTTCCGGGCTGATACGGATAATATCCACCCCCTGGCCCTGAAGCTGCTGCAAATGGGGCAAAAGGTTATAACAATGGCCGGAAAGGGTTTGAATACCGTTTATTTTAAACAGGGTATTACCTTCCTGGGTGTTTACATCTTTACCTGTGTTATCCGCAAGGCAGGCAAAACCGCAATTATCTTTGGGTAAATTTTGCTGACGTGCGGTAAAACAGCGTGCTGAATAGGCAAGTGGCATATGCCCCCAGGCAAATACTTCCGTTTCCGGCATAGTGCCCGGATAATTTGCGAGCATGGCGTTTAAATGCTCTGCGCTTAATTCCACCGGCATCACCCAGCGTTTTAAACCCTGTTGTTGTAACAGTGCGAGGGTGGCGGGGTTATAAATATTCACCGCTGGGCCTGCCACAAAGGGTAACTGGCGCTGCGCCGCCAGCTGCACCGCGGCCATATCGTTAGCTTCTAACCAAAATTCTTCCTGCTGGCAGTATTTCTCCAGGGTTTTAATATCGGACTGGGCTTCAATTAAGGCGAGACTCGACAGGACAATTTGTTTGCCGCTGATCTGGGCTAAATCCCGCGCTAAATCCAGCCAGTCGCGCCAGTTTAATTCGCGCCGTTTGGCACAGACGGTTTCACCTAAATAAATGATATCGGCACTGCTTTCTGCCACCTGGGCGTAAAAATCCAGCACTTGCTGCCTGGGCCAGAAATATAAAATGGGGCCTACGGATAGTTTCATAAGTTTATTGCCAGCTGCGGTGATAGGCACCAAAGGTGGTTTGTGCACCTTCGGATAATTCACTTAATTTATTTTGCCAGGCGGGTAATACATTAAACTGCTGCGGATTATGTTGCAGGCTGTCGATGGCTTTACGCCACACGCTGACCACACTTGCCACATACGCCGGGCTGCGCTGGCGCCCTTCAATTTTAATAGCCTGCACCCCTGCGGCCTGTAATTCAGGTAATAATTCCAGGGTATTTAAACTTGTGGGGGCTTCAAAGGCGTGGTAGGTGTCGTCTTCTACCGCAAAACGCCCTTTACACAAGGTGGGGTAACCGGCATTTTCGCCGGGGGCGAAATAATCAATTAATTCACCATTTAAACGGCTGTGCATACTGCCGTCGGCATTTTCCTGCCAGTGTACAAATTTAGCCGGGCTGCACACCCCCTGCATATTGGGGGATTCACCGGTCACGTAGGACGACATATGGCAGCGCCCTTCGGCCATGATGCATAAACTGCCAAAGCCAAATACTTCAATACCCACACTGGATTGCGCACATAACGCCTGAATTTGCGCAAGGGATAATACCCGCGGAATAACAGCACGGCGGATGCCGGTATGCTGCTGATAAAATGCCAGGGCCTGGGCACTGGTGGCTGAGGCCTGCACAGATAAATGCCGTTGCATCTGTGGGTAACGCTGGGCGGCATAGGCCAATAAACCAATATCCGCCATGATCACCGCATGCGCACCGAGGGCAGCAGCCTGGTCCACCGCCTGCTGCCATTGCTGAAATTTAGCGGCCTGGGCGTAGGTATTGATGGCCACGTATAATTTCACGCCTTTTTCACGGGCCATATCCAGCGCCCAGCGCGCGCGGCTGTCGTTAAAATTCAGGCCGGAAAAATTACGTGCATTGGTACTGTCGTTAAAGCCGATATAAATCGCGTCGGCGCCCTGCTCCACCGCAGCTTTAAAGGCATTTACGCTGCCCGCCGGACATACAAGCTCCATGGCTGTTACCTGCAAAAAATTTTCTGCACGCTAACGGAACCATAAAAATCCGGCCTTGATTATCATCAACGGCATTTTTGCAACGCCCTGACATGCTGGGGCTAAAAATAGGGGGCAGTCATGTTACAGATCATTGGTAAATGTTTACGCCATGGGCCGCTGTGGCCACAGCAATGGCTGGCACAGGCACTTTTTAATGTGCTGTTCCGCGATGAAAATACGGCAGGTGAACTGGATTTTATGCAGGGGCGCTGGATCACACTTAAAATTGCAGAGCTGGATTTAAACCTGTCCCTGAGCCTCAATGCCCGGCAACAATTGCAGATTCGCTACCGGGGCACAGGTGATGCCAGCATAGCGTTAAGCCTGCGTGCTGCACGGGAAATTCTGTTAGGGAAAACCGATCCGGACACGTTATTTTTTCAGCGGGAACTGGTGATCAGCGGCAACACAGATCTGGCCCACCATATTAAAAACACCCTGGACAATAAAATCTGGCCACCGGCCCGGCATGTGCTTGGCCAACTGCCAGCGGCATTAATGAAGCCCTGAAAAACAAAAACCCCGTTGAATTTGCACTCAACGGGGTTTTTGATCTATGGGTTTAATTAAGCCACTGTCGTTTAATCTTCCAGACGGTAAAATTCTGAAATCTGGTTTTTATCGTTAACTGTCACGTTGAGGTTTTTCACGCGGCCATCTTTAAGGCCATATACCCAGCCGTGTACCGCAACGGTTTGGCCACGGTCCCAGGCATCCTGAATGATAGTGGTGTGGCACAGGTTGGAAACCTGTTTCACTACGTTCAGCTCACACAATAAATCGTGTTTTTCTTCGTCAGAATTCAGGCCCTTAAACATTTTGGATTTGGAATAATACAGGTCACGGATTTCCAGAATCCAGTTATCGATCAGGCCGAGTTTTTCATTACCCATGGCGGCTTTTACACCACCGCAACCATAGTGCCCCACCACGATAATGTGTTTCACCTTGAGCACATCCACGGCAAATTGCAGCACAGATAATAAGTTCATATCAGTGTGCACCACCATGTTGGCAACGTTACGGTGTACAAATACCTCACCCGGTAACAGCCCCACGATATCGTTGGCAGGTACGCGGCTATCGGAGCATCCAATCCACAAAAATTCAGGGGCCTGTTGTTTGGCTAAGGTTGGGAAATAATCCGGGGATTCCTGGTTGATTTTATCAGCCCAGCGGCGGTTATTTTCCAGCAGGTCATTGAGGGTTGGCATGCTCTTCTCCACTATTTGCTACTGACTTTGGGGCGGGGCGTAATATGCCAGAAAATCCCCGTTAATCGCAGCTTTTTTAAATCCTATTTTTTATGCGGATTCTTTTTGCGTTATTAATGTGCAGCCTGCGCACAAACGGGGCATTTTTTATTCTGACGTAATTTCATTTTGCGCCATTCACCATTAAGCCCGTCGAATAATGTCAGGCTGCCTGCGGCGCTGCCGCCGGCGCCGGTTAACATACGGATTGCCAGCAGGGCCTGCTGGGTGCCGATAATGCCCACCACGGGGCCGACAATACCCGCTTCGGCGCAGGTTAATTGCTCTTCATTCACCTCAGGGTAAACACACTGGTAACAACCCAGTTCAGGTTTGGCAGGGTCCACCACCATTAATTGCCCCTCCCAGCGAATTGCCGCGCCAATCACCAATGGTTTACCCGCCCGCAGGCAAACCTGATTGATCATAAAACGGGTCGGGAAATTATCCGTGCAATCCAGCACTAAATCCGCATCAGCCACCAGTGCCGCCAGTTCGTTTTCTTCCAGCACACGGTTAAGCGCACGCACATCACAGGCGCTGTTGAGTTGCCCTATGCGTTGTTTTGCGGATTCCACCTTGGGCAGGCCGAGGGTGTTTTCACCATGGATAACCTGACGCTGCAGGTTGGAAATTTCGACTTTGTCGAAATCCACCAGGGTGAGTGTGCCAACCCCGGCGGCGGCAAGGTACATGGCTGCCGGAGAACCCAAACCACCCAAGCCCATAATCAGCACATGAGCCTGGCAAAGGCGCTCCTGGCCTGCGTAATCGAGTTCGTTAATCAATATGTGGCGGCTGTAACGCAGCAGTTCTTCATCCTGCATATTTAATTCTCAGTGTCGGCGGCCGATAACCTTTTATCACAGGCGATGGATTGTGCCATGGATAATATTAAGTACCTGTTGTTTGGCCTGATTTTTTGCCTGCATGGCTGCGTAGGTGCCGGCGCCGGTGATCCCGTGCCCTACCCCACAGCGGAGCCGGCAAGCTTACCACAATTGCCGGTGGCACCCGTGACCACCCTCAATATCAATACCCGCAGCACGAGTTTAATGCTGGGCCGCCAGCCCCTCAGCACCGCCAGCTCTGACCCCCTCAGTTTGTATTACACCCAGCAGCTGTATCAGCTGGAAGCCGCCGACCCGCTGGTAACCGATGACGTGGATAAACTTATCCCTGTGGAGTTAACCGGCACGGACGGCGCAGCCCTGGACCTCACCGGCAATTTAAGTTACCTCGCCCAGGCCCAGGTGATTCCACAGGATTTAATGCGCCTCAATGATCAGTACTGGCTGCTGGCCCTGACCTACCGTGATCTGGATAAGGACGACAGCAATAACAATTTTAATTTGTTGATCGACCTTGAAACCGGCACCGCCTACAGCGCCCCCCTCGGCCTGAACCCCACCGGCAATTCAGGGGAGTTACCCCAGGGCTCGCAGATGCGTGATTATTTCCCGCCGGATAACCGTTTTAACGATACCGATGAACTCTACGTACTGGATGTGGATTACGACCTGCTCGCCCAGTACCCAGACGGCATAGTGGATGACGGCCCTGAACCGGTTGACCATGTGAACCCCATATCCGATGGCAGTGATACTACGGCGGATTCCGGCACGGGCAGCACATCGACGACAACCACAACCACCACTGCCTCAACCAGCAGTACAGACACAACAACCAGCAGCACCAGCACCAGCACCACAAGTACGGACGCGGAAAAAGTGATCCCCACAGCCCTTTACCGTATGCGGGTTTCCGAAGCAGGTGCCTATACCCTGGATAAAATCTCCGCCGCAGGTGACAGGCCTGGGCTGGGCCAGTTTGCCGCATCCCGTGCCGGGGTGTTGATTTACCGCAATCTGGATGCGGGGGATGATGCCTACCGGGTGCTGATCAGCGGTTGTGATGAAGTTACCGGGCGGGTCAGCACCCGTTTATATCTGCCCAACAGCACCCTGCTGGTGGCCAACGACAGCGATGGCAGCAGCAGTATTTTTGAAGTCACCGAACGGGGCATCAATAAGCTGATTTTCAATTGCAACGGCAACCTCACGCGCATGGCCTATTCAGGTTACAGCCAGAAAGTCAGCAGCCTGCGTATGTCACAAAACAGCACCGCCATCGGCCCCTACAGTTATGCCAATGGTTATCTGGCCAGCAAACGCTGCGAAACCTTAGAGTTATTCCCGCGCAAAGACCCGGAAACCCCGGTGCAAAATCCCATGCCGTCCGTGCCCGGTTTAGGCTCGGACTACCGCAGCCTGCGCCGCCTGCAGGATCTTAACGGGCAATTTGTATGCATAGGTTATGACGCCGCAGGCTGGCCACGGATTTACGGCATCGACCACAGCCGCAAATCCTCCGCCTACACCCTGCTGCCCTACGATCTGGATAACTGGATTTTTAACTTCGATACCATCTGGCTGCTCAACAACGGCCAGCTGATTTTCACCGGTTACCCGCGCACCGGTTACCTCACGACTACCCAGCTGCTGGATGCCAGTGGCAACTACACGGATGTCAGCGACAGCTTAGGTGGCCTGATCCCCATGCAACTGCTGGTATTGCCCGTGCCTGCCACCACCCCGTGACAGGTCCGGGTGACTGGACAGTAACAGACACATCCCCATTCCCATGGTAAGATGCCGGTCCGTTTTTCAGGCCCCTGCAAAGACCTATGCTGAATTTAGACGCCCTCGCCCAGCTCAAAGAACTCAAGTCCCAACTCAAAAGCACCACCCCGGTATTAAGTGGCACCGTACGGGGCAGCAACGGTAAGTTTGGTTTTGTAGTGCAAGACAGTGGCGAGCAGTTTTTCCTGCCACCGGATGAAATGGCCAAGGTATTTCCCGGTGATCTGGTGGAATTTACCGACACCACTGAACCCAAAGGCAAAACCCAGGCGGCCATTGATAAACTGATGCGCTCCGATTTAAAAACCCTGTTCGGGCGTTTTATCAAACGCGGCAACGCGACCTTCGTCGAACCCGATATGCCCAGCATGAACCACTGGGTGTATATCCCGCCGGAGGCCAACCTCGAAGCCGTGGATAACGACTGGGTAGAAATTGAAATCACCCGTCACCCTTTCCCGAGTGGCAAACCCCAGGGCAAAGTTATTCAGCTGCTCGGCAATATTGCGCAAAAAGGTTTCGAGCGCCGTTATGGCATTACCCGTTTTGGTTTAAGTGAAACCTTCCCGGAAGCGGCCCTTGCTGAACTGGCCGGTTTAAACGAAGAAAAAGTCGCCGCCATTGCCGCAGACCGTGAAGATTTAAGTGAATTACCCTTTGTAACCATTGACGGTGAAAGCACCCAGGATATGGACGATGCGCTCTACGCAGAACGCAGCGCCGAAGGTTTTATTCTGCACGTAGCGATTGCCGACCCGGCCGCATTAATTGCCGAAGGCAGCGCCCTGGATAACGCCGCCAAACAACGCGCCAACAGTGTTTATTTCCCTGACGGCCCGTTGCCCATGTTGCCGGAAGCCATCGCCAATGGCCTGTGCAGTTTAGTGCCGGGCAAAAAACGTTTGTGCATGGTAGTAGATATGCACATTGACAATAACGGCGCTGTGAGCGATGTGAATTTCCGCGAAGCTGTGATCAGCTCCCACGGCAAACTCAGTTACAACCAGGTCAGCGATTTTATTGAGGGCGATAAAAACGCCCTGCGTGAAGCCCTGCAATTACCGGTCAGCGTGTTATACAGCGCCAGCCAGGCCCTGAATAAATATCGCCAGCAGCATAACCTCGTGATGGATGAGCGCCCCGATTACCGTTTTGTGCTGGATGAAAACGGCAAAGGTTACGACAGCATTAAATGCCCGCGTAATGCCGCCCAGAAAGTGGTGGAAGAATGTATGCTGGCCACCAACTTAGCCAGCACACGTTTTATGACACAGCAGGGCAAAGGTTTATTTATCCGCCATAATGGCCTGCGCAGCGAAAAACACGAAGACGTAAAACGTATTCTCGAAGAGCAACAAATTGCCCTGCAAACGGATATCGCCAGCGCGGAAGGTTTCCGTCAGTTAATTAATGCTGTAGCAGCACATAACAGCGATAAACCCCTCAAACGCATTATGCTGCGCATGCTGGAACGCAGTGAAATCAGCCTGACCCAGGCCCCCCATGCGGGCATGGGTTTTGAAGGTTATACCACTTTCACTTCGCCTATCCGCAAATACCACGATTTATGTGTGCACCGCATTATCAAAGCCCATATCGGCAAAGGTGTAATGCCCCAGGTGGATGAAACTTTAGTCAGCACGTTACAGGCAAATCAGCTGATTGCCCGTCAGGCGAATAATCTGGTGGAAAGCTGGTTTAAATGCGAAGTGCTGCAACATAAAAGCGGTGAAACCCTGCTGGGTAAAATTGTGGGTGTTAACCCATCGGGCATTATTGTGCAGCTCGACGCCAGCGGCATTGAAGGCATGGTGGATTTACGCAAAACCGAACCCCGTTTCAGTTTTGACCCGCTCTATATGACACTCGCCAATGAGCAGCAGGCCTTCTGCCTTGAGCAGGAAGTGAATGTCAGAGTCAGCCAGGTGGATATCAACCAGCGAAAAATTAATTTTGAACTGGCCTGATAAATTCACTGCAATACATAAATAATAAAAAAGCCCCGCATAATAGTTAAAATTATGCGGGGCTTTTTTATTGCAAACTGTCTTTATTGCCTGATTTTTATTAGGGAACCTCTGAATAACTCTGCACAGCGTCGCGCATGTGCTGCCAGTTGAGATTGGCAAGGCGGCGATTGCAGGAAATGACGAGTCCTTTTCAAAATCGCCAACATAGCCAGATCGACTGGCAGCCTGCGCCCGAAGGGGCTTTACGAAACAATCCAGCTCGGTGTTGCAGCTTTTTGACGTAACCCATTATGCCTGCAAATCTGCGCCTTGATCTGATTTATTTCGCAAAGCCGACGCGGGCACGGAGTTATTCAGAGGTTCCTTAGTTCAACCAGCCTGCGGGTAAAAATGCGAGATCAGCCGCTTCATCAATATCATGTTGCATGGGCAGCTGATGCAATACCAAACCTGAATCTGCTAAACGCTGCACCGTCAGGCCATAAACCTCTGCTGTGCTCCACGGCATGTTGTTAAATACGGCATCACATGCAGACGGCAAACCCAATAATGCATATCCGCCATCAAAGGTTGGGCAAATCACGGTCTGTTGTTGCAGCAGTGCATCAACTGCCTGACTTAATAAATGCACATCCAGCGCTGGGCAATCAGTGCCGATTAATAGCGCAGGGTAACCCTCTGCCAAGGCGCGTTCTACAGCCGCTTGCATGCGTGCACCTAAATCACCATCCACCTGCTGTTGTACTTGCAGCCCCTTATCACGGAAAACCTGCCAGTAGGTATCCATTACATCGGGCGATACACATAATTCAATTTGCAGCGGCGGACGTTGGGATATTTTTTCCTGTTGTAATAATAAAAGCTGCTGCACAAGCTGTTGCAGCATGTGCTCAGCCAAAGCCGCAGCCCCTGCCTCACCCAATGCCGGAATTAAACGGGTTTTGGCATAACCCGCAACAGGCTTTTTAACCATCACAATAATGCGTAGAGGCATAACTGGCTTAATATCATTCATTTATTAAATTTATTCGCCCCGCTGCCAGCGATGGTAACGGGCCAGCCATTGCAACACTTGCTGCGGCGCGTGGGCACGCTTCCATTCACCGGCAACATATTTATTCGCCTCAGCCATGGTGGGATAAGCATGGATAGTACCGAGTATTTTATTCAGGCCAAGGTTATATTTCATGGCGAGCACATATTCCGCGAGTAATTCACCGGCATTGGCTGCAGCAATGGTGACACCGAGGATTTTATCTTTACCCGGCACAGTTAAAACTTTAATAAAACCTTCCGCCTGGGAATCGGCAATGGCCCGGTCAAGATCATCAATGCCAAAGCGGGTAATTTCAAACGCAATGCCTTGCTCGCGGGCTTCCTGCTCATTTAAACCTACCCGTGCAATTTCAGGGTCGATAAAGGTTGTGCGCGGAATTACACGGTAATCGGCTTTAAATTTTTTAAAACCACCAAACAATGCATTCACCGCCGCGTACCAGGCCTGATGGGATGCCACATGGGTGAACTGATAGGGGCCGGCTACGTCCCCGGCAGCATAAATATTCGGATACAGGGTTTGCAGATATTCATTGGTATTAACAGTGCGCTGGGTTTCGATGCCTAATTCCTCAAGGCCATAACCCGTGAGCCGGGCCCTGCGCCCTACCGCGCAAATAATCGCATCAAAGGGGATGCGTGTTTCAGCACCCGCCGCTGATAAACGTAAAATTTTTTGCCCGTCGGTTATTTCACAGGCCACTGCAGCATGCTCACATAATAAAGTGACGCCATCGGCCTGTAATTTCTGCGCAGCAAATTCACTGACATCCTGATCTTCTCGGGGTAATACACGGCCATTACGTTCCACCAGGGTGACATCAGCACCTAAACGGGCAAAACATTGTGCTAACTCGCAACCTATGGGGCCGCCACCCAACAGCACAATGCGCCGTGGCACTTCATCCATCTGCGCAAACGATTCCCACAAGGTATCACTGGTGTAATAACCCACTTGCGCTAAACCCGGAATATCCGGCACGATTGGCGCGGCACCTGCGGCAATAATAATGGCGCGGCTGGTTAATTCACGCTGAGTGCCATCCGCTGCGCTGATTTGCACTGTCCAGGGGTTGATAATTTTTGCATATCCCTGCACCACATCCACACCCAGACCGGTATAACGTTCAATGCTGTCGTGGGGCTCGATTTTTTTGATAATATCCTGCACACGTTGCATCACAGCTTTAAAATTGAATTGCGGCTCGCATGGCGTTAAACCATAAATATCGGCTCTACGTTGCAGATTCGCCACTTTAGCGCTTTTAATCAGGGCCTTACTGGGCACACAGCCATAATTTAAACAATCACCACCCATTTTATGGGCTTCAATTAAAGTCACTTTGGCTTTCACAGCAGCGGCAATATAGGCACTTACCAAACCCGCAGCACCGGCGCCGATCACAATTAAATTACGCTCAAAACGGCGTGGTTTTTTAAAGCCTTTATAAATGCGTTGTTTCTGAAAAATACTGATGATCCTTTTTGCCAGCAGGGGAAATATGCCTAATAAGGCAAATGAGAGCAGCAAAGGCAGGGATAAAATACCAGATAAACTGCTGATATTCGCAAGCTGGGTACCCGCATTCACATACACAATGGTACCGGCCAGCATGCCCAGCTGACTCACCCAATAGAATGTCCAGGTGCGCATGGCGGTCAGGCCCATCAGCAGGTTAATCATAAAAAACGGAAACAGCGGCACCAGACGCAGGGTAAATAAATAAAATGCACCTTCGTTTTCAACCCCGGTATTGATGGCAGAAAGGCGCTGCGCAAAACGTTTTTGCACACTGTCACGCAAAAAATAACGGGCGGCAATAAATGCCAGGGTTGCACCTATGCTCGAAGCAAACGAGACAATCAGCGTGCCCCAACCTAAACCAAAAAAAGCCCCGGCGGCTAATGTCATCACTGCCGCACCCGGTAACGACAAGGCAGTGACGCTGATATAAGCCAGCATAAATACAAGGCCGATCACCACTGGGTGCTCAGCCAATAAACCGCTGATTTGCGCCTGGCTGTTTTTGATGCCCTGCAAAGTGAGGTAATCATTTAATCCAAAACCAAAAAAGGCAGCCACCAGCAGAATTAGCAATGCAATAATGGGGAATTTTTTCATGGTGAATCCAGTTGGCAACGGAGTTTTTTATTGTGCAAGCAAGATAACAGATGCTGTATACGTACGCATCGCCTGTTGGATGAGCAAAACACATAAAATATAACCGGCCACGCAGACCGGTTATATTCCTTTAGATATCAGGCTGATAAAACCTCACCATTAACCCGCAGAGTGAGCGTTATATTTCCGCGCACCGCATGGGAATAAGGGCAAACTTTATGGGCGGCAGCCACTAATGTCTGTGCCGCGCCCTGTTCCATATCCAAACTCACATCCAGTTGCACACTCAGGGCAAAGCCCCCGTCAGCCCTGGCACCTATACCAACCTCGGCGCGCACCGGGGCACTTTCGAGTTTAATTTTCAGTTCACGGGCCACATGCAGCACGGCATTGGAAAAACAGGCAGCATAACCTGCGGCAAATAATTGTTCCGGATTATTGGCCGCCCCTGAGCCACCCAGCTCTTTGGGATAACTGAGATTCAGGCTGAGTAAACCGTCTTCTGTACTGACTTGCCCATTGCGTCCGGCTTTTGCGTTGGCGGCGGTACGGTAAATAATGTTCATTTTCTTTCCTCTGCTCTCAATTAGATTGCATGCAATCTAATTGCATACAAATAAGAAACCAAGTGCTTTTTTGTGACTATTCGGGCAAAAAACAGGATCAGCAGGCTGCAAAGCAGATATGACGGGGCTTACGGGGGCTTATGGAAGATATGGAACAATGCGTTGCAAGGGGCAGATCAGCCCTTACGGTGATAGATAATACCTGGGCTGCATTGGCGCATTTCATATAAATCCGACAAACCAGTGAGGGACTCCGAAGCCCCCAGAAACAAATAACCACCGGGTTTCAGCACACTATGGATACGGCGCAGAATGTCGGTTTTCAGATCGGAGGAAAAATAAATCAGCACATTACGGCAAAACACCACATCAAAACGCCCTAACATAGAATAAGTATTGAGCAGGTTTAACGAACGGTATTGCACACGACTGGTAATTTCAGGGTTTAATTTCCAGCGCCCTTCCTGCACTTCTTTGAAATAGCGTTTCAGATATTCATCTGTCATACCACGGCTTAACACCAGTTTTTCATATTCAGCACGGCGCGCAATTTCCAGTGCCGTCGGGGAAATATCCGTTGCGATAATACGCTCGCCCATTAAAGCGCCGGGATTACGCCGTTTATATTCTTCAAGTTCAATACTGATGGAATAGGGTTCCTGCCCGGTGGAAGACGCCGCGCACCAGATATCGATCGGGCGTTTTTCTTTACTGAGTTCAGGTAATAACTGCTCACGCAAAATACGGAACGGATGGGAATCACGAAACCACAGGGTTTCGTTGGTGGTCATGGCATCCACTACTTTCTCACGCAGCTGGGTGTTGCGTTCAATACGCTCCACCAGCTGGGTAAGATTTGTGAGGCTCTGCTCTTCCATGATGGTGCGCAGGCGGCTGCTGACGAGATATTCCTTATTATCCCCCAGCAAAATACCGCACACGCGCTCAAGGTATGTCCGGAAACAATCAAAATCCTGACGGTTACCCAGATTTGCAGTCATAAAGCGCCCTTAACTGCCTGCGTCCGTGGCATTGATACGCTCAATGACCTTTGCTGCCAGCACATCAGGGTTAAATTTCGCAATGAAATCATTCGCCCCGACTTTTTCCACCATGGCTTTGTTAAATACACCACTTAAGGATGTATGTAACACGATGAAAAGGTCTGACATACGTGGATCAGCACGCACCTCGGTTGTGAGTGTGTAACCATCCATTTCCGGCATTTCGATATCTGAAATCATCATCATGTAGCGATCCGTCACTTTTTCACCACTCGCCGCTATTTCTTTCAGATGCATCAGAGCCTGATGCCCGTCATGCATGGCAACCACCTGCACGCCGAGGGATTCCAGACATTTAGTCACCTGCTTACGGGCAATTTTCGAATCGTCCGCAATCAGCACTTGTTTGGTTTGGGCTTTTTCCTGCTGGTTATGGCTGATAACCTCGGCGGAAATTTCTTCAACCTGCGGAGACACTTCCGCGAGTATTTTTTCCACGTCGATAATTTCAACCAGCTTGCCTTCCACCTCAGTGACCGCTGTCAGGTAATGCTCACGGCCGGTGCCCTTTGGTGGTGGGTGAATTTCTTCCCAGTTCATGTTCACAATACGTTCCACGCCACTCACCAGAAACCCCTGGGTACTGACGTTGTATTCCGTAATGATCACAAAACAATCTTTTGGATTCCCTACGGGCGAATTACCTGTGGCAAGGCCCATGTCCATAATCGGGATAGTGCCGGAACGTATGTGGGCCACCCCGCGCACAACCCGGTGGCTGCGGGGTAAAACCGTCAGTGCAGGGCACTGCAGCACTTCCTTGACCTTAAATACGTTGATGCCATAAATCTGCGGCCCGGCAAGGCGGAATAACAGCAGTTCAAGCCGGTTTTCACCCACCAACTGCGTGCGCTGATTTACTGTGTCTAAAACCCCGGCCATAGGCCTACTCCATGTGTTGGCTAGTGGGCACGGCACAAGCTTTGCAGCTTTGCCTTTTACAAGGCATACGACAGATAACTGTCACCTATGCACGGACCTGATATTGAGAATAGGCCATTTTCAAAAGATGCACAGACTATTTACCGGCTTGTTATTCCTGGGCTTTATAACCCCTGCCATTGCTGGTCAAACCTGGCAACAGCAGGCTACAGGCACCACAGAAGGGCTGCTGCGCGCAGAGCTGCAAAATATTGCCAGCCAGCTGCAACTCGAAGAATACGAAGCCATTGTCGATATCACTCAACCTGACGAGCGCCTCAATTTCCGCCCCTGCCCGGTTACTCCCCAGGTGGAATTGCCAAGCCAGGTCAGCCTCGGCCGCGCCCATATAAAAGTGAGCTGCTCCCAGGGCGAACAATGGGCCATTCTGCTGCCGGTGAACCTGGATATTCTTGCCCCGGTGGTTATTACTTCACGGGCCATAACACGGGATGCAGTGTTCAAAAGTGAAGATCTGACCTACCAGAACATGCCGCTGGGCACCCTGAATCAGGGGTACTTTTTGCACATCAGCGATCTCTTCGGGCAACAGGCCAAACGCCCCCTCGCCGCTCGCACCCAGCTCACCCGTTACCATATAGTGCCGGCCATACTGGTGCGCCGCGGCGATGCAGTCGCCATCACAGTCGAAAAAGGCGGCCTGAGTGTACGCATGATGGGGGAAGCCTTAAGTGACGGCCGCGCAGGCGAGCAAATACGCGTAGTCAACAACCAAAGCCAGCGCACAATCAGTGCCCGGGTGGTGGAAGCAGGGGTTGTACGGGTTGATTAAAAATTTTTACAAAAACCCTAAAGTTCCCCCTAAAGGCGCCGATAAGATGGGTGAGAAAGTGTAAAAGGCATGAAGCGAGGTCCTTATGAACATAGATAAACTCACAGGTGGTGTGGGCGGCGGTGGCCGAACCCGGGAAAGTAAACCTGTCGCACCGGGTAAAGACAGCAGCACACAAAATGTAGCTGTGGACAAAAGCAGCCCTGAAGTCAAACTCAGCGCACAAAGTAAGTCTATCCAGCAGATTGAGGCCGAAGTCTCCAAAATGCCGGATATCGACGATGCCGCCATTGATCGTATAAAAAATGCCCTGGCCAACAATGAATACAAAATCGACTACAATCGATTGGCAGGCAAAATGATGAAGTTTGAGGGCTTCCTCAACTAAGCGGAGTTTTAAATGGACATTTCCGTTGTACAGCAACTGAGCAGCATACTGGCCGCCGAACAGGATGCCATTAACCGGCTCAGTGATGTGCTGAATGCGGAAAGCCAGGCGTTAAGCCAACGCAATCTGGAAGAGCTGCGCAGCACTGCGCAAGCAAAAAAACTCGCCCTGCAAACGCTCCATGACACAGTGCAACAACGGCTGACCTTTCTCGCTTCGCAAGCCATTGATGTATCAGAACATGGTTTTCAGGCCATTTTGGCAACCCTTCCCCATCAGGCACGTGTGTCCCTCAACACACAATGGCAAACCCTGAAAAGCAGTTTTGAAACCCTGCAGCAAAACAACCAGCAAAACGGGCAAATTATTCACCAGTCCCGCGCCCGCACCCAGGCTATGCTGAAAATCTTGCGCGGGCAGATAAATCAACCAAACTTATACAATCAGGCAGGGGCTGCGCAGGCGCACAGCGATAAACACCCGATCGGCAAAGTCTGAAGTTGCTCAATCAAGGTGAGACATGGAAGCCGGAAAAACCGAGGATAAGAATCAACTCACTCGCCCGGAAGAAATTTACCGTGCGATTCAACGCTTAATTCGTTATGCCCAGAACGTCAAAATTCAGTTCGAAGGCAGTAATGAAAAATTCCACTCGGCCGTCACAAAAGTCGACTTAAAAAATCAGGCCTTTGCCTTCGATAAATTGATCCCCGATGTGGGCAACGAATATATCCGCCAGGGCAAACGTTTTATTGTGGAAGCGGATTTCCGTGGCATTACCGTGAAGTTCACCCTGGGTGAACGCCTGAAATACAAACAGGAAACCGGTGAATATATTTCCGCATTCCCGGCAAGCATGCTGTATCTGCAACGGCGTAACGCTTACCGCGCCATGATCCCCCGCACCTATCAGGTGTTAATTGTATTACGCTCATCCCAGGACGAACTGGTCCTGAAGGGCCGCCTGCAGGATATTTCGGCCTCGGGTTTTAAAGCCTATTTCAAAGGCAATACCAGCTGGGATTTAATGCGTATTAAAAACTTTGATGAAAGCACACTGCATGTCGGCAACGAATCCATGGACTGCGGCATAGATGCACGCCATGCGGTGTTTAATGACGAAAAAGATCTCACCTTCTGCGGTTTTTCATTCCAGACTCTCTCCGGCATGAAACAACGTTACGTCGAAAAACTGGTTAACCAGCTGCAGTACGAAGAGCGTCGCAAAGAAGAAGCCCAGGCGGAAAAACAAAAACAGGAAGTCAGCCAGTTACCCGGCGACTAGGGACCCCTTAATCCTTGCGGTAGTACAAGGCATGCAATTGGGCAGGGTCTTTACCTAACCAGAATAAAAACCGTAATTTCCACATCAGAAAAATTGTTTGCCAGATACCGTATTTCAACCAACGCCGGCTAGATGTAATCACTTTTGAATCAAGGCAAACGGGCGAAGCATAGCGTTTCAGGCGTTTGCTTAATTCCACATCCTCCATCAGAGGAATATCCTTAAACCCGCCCACTTCATCGAATAATTTCTTGCGCACAAATATGCATTGATCACCTGTGGCAATACCGGTAAGGCGAGAGCGCAGATTAATCATTGCGGCAATAATACGTAACATAAGGCGCTGTCCGGAAAGGCTCACATCAAACCGGCCCCAGCTGCCAGCCGCACTTTCACGGATTGCGTAATGAATATTTTCCAACCCCAGGCTGGTATCAGCATGTAAAAAGAATAACCAGGTGCCGCCGGCATGTGCTGCACCCGTATTCATTTGCCGCGCACGACCGGCTGCACTGTCTAACACACAAAAATGTTCGGCAAGCAGTGCCCGGGTATTATCTGTACTGCCACCATCGACAATGATTATTTCTTTTACTACTTCAGCGAGTACCTGCAGACGGCGAATCAGAGTTTCAGCCTGTGCCTCTTCATTTAATACCGGCACAATAATGCTGAGATTATAAGCCTGCCCCATTAAGCTAATGCCCCACCACAGCTACTGCCCTGCCCGGCCGTACAACCAAAACAATGGCCTGCCACCATAATAGGCTCGCCACTTAAATCGGTTGTGATTAATTCGCGTAAATGGCGGCGCTCACCATCAGGAGTTTGCAGGCCCATTTCTAACATCTGATTAAAGTCACAATCGTATAAATACCCCTGCCAATCCACACTGATAGTATTTCGGCACATCACAGTATGCAGATTTTGAGGCTGATAATTATCAATTAGTAATTGCATGTAACGGGTGAATTCACCTTTGGTTATCAACTGGCTGCCAAAACGTGCAATCGGCATATTGGTGATGGTAAATAACTCATTAAAATGAATACCCCAGTCATCCAGCAGACGCTGTTTATAATCGGCCTGTAATTTTTGCTGGGACGGCGGTAAAAAAGCCCCGCCGGGGTTGTAAACCAGATTGAGATGCAAACCACTGCCGGGCATACCATACCCCTGCAAATTAAGTGCTTTTAAGGCCGCAATGCTGCCATCAAAAACCCCTTTACCACGCTGTTTATCGACATTATCCGCCGTATAACATGGCATCGACGCCACCACAGTGACCCCCTGCTGCGCGAGAAATTCAGCCAGATCTTCCTGCCCCGGTTCCTGCAATATGGTCAGGTTGCAACGGTCGATCACCTCACAGCCCATGGCCCGCGCTTCAGCCACCAGATAACGGAACTGCGGATGCAACTCAGGGGCACCACCGGTTAAATCCAGGGATTTAATGCCGAGACGTTTAATCGCCTGCAGCACCAGCTCAATGCCCTGCGCATCCATCATTTCAGTACGGCGCGGCCCGGCATTCACATGGCAGTGGGTGCAACTCAGATTACAGCGATACCCCAGATTCACCTGCAAAATCTCAAGGCGCTGGCGACGGATCGCAGGAAACTCACGGGCAATTAACAGGGGCTTGCTATCCAACATAATCTTATTGTTCTTAAATTGACCAGATAATCAGCAGCTTAGCCTGCTTTTCCGGTTTCAGGTTCATGACATGGGCAAGGTTTGTGTGTAGAATGCCGCGCATCTCCCCATAGTTCAACTGGATAGAACGGATGCCTCCTAAGCGTCAAATTCAGGTTCAAGTCCTGATGGGGGGACCACCCCCCTTTCCAGCAGTCCAGCGAAATCCAGTTCGCCTCCTAAAGACACTACAAGCTACTGTATTTCCTAAATGCTTTTAACAAATGGAAGCCACTGTCGCCCATGGAAAACTCATTGCAGCCGGGATTTTTGGGGGTATTTTTGGGGGTATATTTAAAACCTGACTTGGAACCGTATGCCCGTTTGCATTCACCGCAGGGGCAGCCCAGCCACGATGGAGCTGTTTTATTTAATGCCTCGGTAATAAACGAGGTTTAAATCCCTTTTTCTTTTACGGGCGAAACGCACCACTCATCCATCGTTCACACTGCTGCTTGTTTACTGTTTTTTATAAGCGTCATTACGCACACACGCCATTACCTAGCTTCGCCGGCACTTTGCTGACATACCAGTACCGGGCATCACCCCATTACCGATTTGGACTATGCCGCATTAAAAAAACGGCGCGGCAGATTCGCATAAAGTGTGGTGAATTAACGCTGTGCTTATCAGCTAAAACAAAAATAATCTTGTTGTTCGGCCTGCACAAGAAAACGAATAAATAAGGTGAACAGCAGATTAATCAGGTTGTATTCAAGGTGCCAGAGTGGGGTATTACCTTAACACTGGGAGGAGCGTCTATATATGTCCATGTGAGCTAGCTCCGGTTGAAGGTGCCGCTGAAGCATAGCCGTTGACGGGAAAAGTGGTATCAGTCATTTTTCTTATCGTTACTGTCCGTGTAAGTTTTGTTTTTCTTATGGTGACTGCCTCGTTTATTTCCAATTTTGCGAATTATTATTGGGATAAAGATAAACCATTGTATATAACCTCCTGCAACCATTAATAACCAAGATGCTATAAAATCCTGATGGACATTTTGCAACCATTGTAAATAATCTAAAGCAAATCCTCCGATAAGTGCAAATAAATATCCCAATGGAGCTGTAAGATACATCACCTGTAGATAGTGTAATATTACAGCTTCACCATCATAAAATTTTTTTTCATCATAAAGCCCTGAAATTAATATCGATAATAATCCAATAAACCAAATAACTTTAATATAGTTTATTATTTTTCTATTCATACCGAATACCACGTCTTGTTTGCTTGCATTTTTTACATTGCCTTTTACATTTCACTACAATATAACTTGGATACTCCTGACAATCAGTCCCCATCGGTCCAATTGCCAACTACGCGGACATTCACGATAATAATTTTAACTACTTAATTGATGAAATCTTGCAGAAAAACATCGATCGTTTTTCTTAAGGTGACTATCTCGCTTAGCTGACTCTTAATGTTATCTTTCCTGAGTGACCTCGATCAACAAAATAATCACTGTTCTGATTTTCAATAGCATCAATAGCTGCACGGACATCAAGTAGGGTTTCTTCATGCGAGGTAGTGTTTTCCAGTTGCTTTAAACTTGATAAAACACTCTTATCAAGCGAATAAGCCAGTAACATACAAGCCCTATAACGAACTGCATAAGATTTATCCGCAAGAGCTATCACACCTAACTCAACGGCTTCACTTGATGATCTTGCATAACGAATTGAGTGATAAACACAAGAGGTTCGAACCTGCCATTTTCTAGCAGTCCTGTATTTCTCTAAAAACAATTTAGGAAGCTCGTTTCCAAGCTTCCTAAGTTCACTAATTGCGTAAAATTCTTTATCTGAGCCAAAGCCATCAAGATCATTTAATTGCTCTGGTGCATTTATTGGTTCAGCCATCTCATATCCAACCTTAAAAGGTTTAACTTAACTTTTGCATTGGGGTCGTTGGCTCTTATTTGGTCACCGTGTCGAGTGCTGTTTATAAGCACATGATCATATTCAACACAGTAATGACACCCGCCTTAGTCATACTGAATATCCGGCCTATTAGTGCCAACTTTATTACCAGTCACATCAACCTGCTGTTGATTTTTGCGAATATTCGAAACCGACGGATCTTGCTTCAACTCACCCACGCGATTATTAATCGGACTATTATGGTTGGCGTTTCCATGAGGCTTTGAATTGCCGCCGTAGGGAAGTGGTCCACCCTTCGCAGTATCAACCTTCGCAGTAAGAGTCTTCTGCGCGTCGCGCACATCATCCAGATACCCAAGACCCTTGTCTACGGCCTTCACACCGTCTTTAACATCCCCCACACTGACAGGAAATACTTCCGGCAAAAGCTCCAAAGCCGTCACCCGTTTTTCCAGCGAAATGGCATTGGGGCAAACAGGGTCTGGGTATTTTCAATCACATCCACAAAGGCTGCGGCACTATCACCACCGTGATAAATAAATTTCGCTGCTTTTGTGCAAATACTTTTGCCGGTGGGGACAGTCAGCACCAGCGGACTATTGCCCGCATACTGGTAAAAATTGCACGCCTCCACGCTCTGCACACATTTTTCCGGTGCGGTGGCAAATAACGGGGCGTATCAGCTTCTAGCCTCTAGCTTCTAGCTCCTCACTGTTAATCCCCCGCAAAGTGACATCCATCAAGATGGTGCTTTTTTTTGTCTGACAGGATAAGGCAAAAAAAGGAGCAACCTATGCGTGCCATTCTCATCAGCTGTTTATTGTCCTGCCTTGCGGGCTGCGCCGTCGGTGCAGCCACCCCTGTGGTAATTGCCGGTCTGAGTGTGACCGAATATGGCCAGTTTAAAACGGAAATCCGTGAGCGGGCCGAAGCCTGCCGCGCTTCGGAGGAGGATTTACTGCCCAAATCGGTTGAGGCCATCAGTAAAAACCGCGCCGACCGCATCATCGAGGCCTATCAAACCGTTTATAAGGGGGATTTCCCGCGGGAAATGAAGGCCCAGGCCCTCTATCAGATCGGCCTGATCCAGATGAACGAATACAACGAACAGCGTGACGACATCAAAGCCATGGCCACGTTCACACGCCTGAAAACCGAGTTTTCTGATTCGGTGTTGTGTGCCGATGTGGACCGCCAGATCGCCACCCTGCAGGGCCGCCGTGAACGCTCTGCGACTTACAGCACCGATTCCCTCTCGGCACTGCGTAATGCCGTGCAGCGCCGCGCCCAATCCTGCGTGGCCGAGGAAGCCGCCCTGTTGCCGGAATCCGCCCAGGCGATTGCCAAAGGCACTGTGGACAGCGCGATTGCGGCTTATTTAAACATTGCGGATGATGCCAACGTACCGCAGCTGGAGCGCGAGCAGGCCCTGTTTCAGGTGGGGCTGATGTATATGAACAGCCGCAATGCCAGCCAGGATGACCAGCGCGCCCTGTATTATTTCAACCTGCTGAAAGAGCGTTTCCCCGATTCTCTATACTGCGTGGATGCCGACGCGCGTATTGCTGAGATAATGGGGCGCAGCCATTAAGAAGTGAGGCAGTGTAAAAACTATCTGCGTTGCCAGAACTGCGTTAAAACCGAACTCAAAATGCTCATTTATTACGTATAAACTGCGCGTTTTCGCTCGTTTTTGCCTTGCCCTGGCTGCCTCGCTGACGTTTTTACAGTGCCTCAAGTTACGGGAGCGCATTTAACCACGTAAAAAGTGTGTGTTAAAATGCGCCCCTTTTTCAGCATTGCAGGCCAAACCCGCCATGAAAACCGAGCTGTTATCCCCCGCCGGCACCCTTAAAAACATGCAATACGCCTTTGCCTATGGGGCAGATGCGGTTTATGCCGGGCAGCCGCGTTACAGCCTGCGGGTGCGCAACAACGACTTCACCCTGGAAAACCTCAGAACCGGTATCGAAACCGCCCACAGCTTGGGCAAAAAGTTTTATGTGGCAAGCAATATCGCGCCCCATAACAGCAAGGTGGATACCTACATGCGCGATATCGAACCTGTGATCGCCATGAAACCCGACTCCCTGATTATGTCCGACCCCGGCCTGATCATGATGGTCAAGGACCGCTGGCCGGATCAGGTGATTCACCTCTCGGTGCAGGCCAACGTGGTGAACTATGCCTCGGTGAAATTCTGGCAGCGCATGGGCGTGAGCCGCATCATCCTCAGCCGCGAGCTGTCATTGGATGAAATTGAAGAAATCCGTATGCGCGTGCCGGAAATGGAGCTGGAAGTGTTTGTCCACGGCGCCCTGTGTATTGCCTATTCTGGCCGCTGCCTGCTGTCGGGTTATATCAACAAACGCGACCCCAACCAGGGCACCTGCACCAACACCTGCCGCTGGAAATACGATGCCCACGAAGCCAAAGAAACCGACTCAGGTGATGTAATCCCGGCGGCTGCGGGTATCTGGGAGCCGGAAATGCGCCAGCCAACCCTGGGCGAAGGCGAACCGACCGATAAAATTTTCCTGCTCCAGGAAGAAACCCGCCCCAACGAATATATGCCGGCGTATGAAGATGAACACGGCACCTACATCATGAACTCCAAGGACCTGCGCGCTATCCAGCACGTTAAACGCCTGGTGGACATGGGTGTGCACAGTCTGAAAATCGAGGGCCGCACCAAATCCCACTATTACGTGGCACGCACCGCCCAGACCTACCGCAAGGCCATCGACGATGCCCTCGCCGGACGTGACTTTGATATGGGCCTGATGGACACCCTGGAAAACCTCTCCAACCGCGGTTACACCGAAGGTTTTTACCGCCGCCATGTACACGATGAGTATCAGAACTACGAACGGGGCGCCTCTGAGGCCACCAAACAACAGTTTGTGGGGGAAGCCACCGGCGAAGGCCGTGAGGGTTACCTGACCATTGATGTGAAAAACAAATTCAGCATCGGCGATGAACTGGAACTCATGACCCCCCAGGGTAACCGCAGCTTTGTGCTCGACAATATGCTCGACCACAACGGCGCCCCCAAAGAAGTGGCGCAGGGTTCAGGGGTAACGGTACTGATCCCCAAACCTGAGTGGTTAAGCAGTTATGAGCAAGTGTTATTAGTGCGTAATTTGCCCCAGGACTGATCCCTGCAAAGCCGGTAAGCAACCGCTTACCGGCTAAGCCCCGCAGGCTGGTTTTTTGCCCTGCAAGCTCCCTTCCAGATGCACCACAATGGCCCGTAACATCCTGTTAACACGGCATTTTGTTTAAAAAAAGGTCAACTATTTCACAGCCTGATTTAAGGTTGTTAGATCGTTTTAGCACATGGGGGTAATCTCTTTGCAGGCACCTGAAGCGGCTTCTAGCTTTAGGTAAGGATACATTGCCAGCGAGGCCCTATGACCCGGTATGTTCTGTTACTCATCAGCATGGCCATGCTCACAGTTACCAGCTGGGCAGCTGCGGTACAGGTCGTGCCACGGGGTTTTAACAGCGACGAGCCCAGCAGCGAATTCAATTTAAGCGAAGCCGAGCTCAATCAGGTTTATACCAAGGCCGTCAGCCAGTACCGGGATAAATTACGCGCCTACTGGTCAGATGCGGAAGTCAGCGGGCAAAGCCGTTATGTCAGTTACAGCCCTGATCTGCGCCAGAAATGGGTGATCGATTTCCAAAGCAACGAAATGCAGATCTCCCTGCCCACCGAATATCAAAACAACCATGTGGATTATGTCAGCCTGCGCAGCAAAATGAGCCTCGCGGTTGAAGGCCTGCTCAGCCTCTCCATTGCAAGTGCCGTGGAACAGGACCCGGTGAATCAGGCGGTAATGCAGGTCGCTGGGATTCGTTATGCCCAGGAGTTAGGTGAAAGTGGCAAGGATTTAATCCTCGAAGAATTATTCAGCGAAAAAAGCCCCAGCCAGCAGGTAATTCGTATGCTGAGCGATAAACTCAGCAAAAAAGCCTTTATCCGTTATTCCAGCGTGGCTTCCATCGGCAAAATTGCCCTGAGCACGGTAGAAAAAACCACCTTTATCGTGCCCCTGCCTGTGGAGCGTATGCAGCGCAAAGCCGAACGTTATAAACCCTATATTTATGAAAACGCGGAAAAATTTGCCCTGCCCGCCGACCTGATTTACGCAATAATTCATGCGGAAAGTTATTTTAACCCGCTCGCCCGCAGCCATATTCCCGCCTATGGCTTAATGCAAATCGTGCCCCACACAGCAGGCAAAGATGCAGCGCAGTTTTTAACCGGCAAAGAGAAAATTTTTTCACCCACGTATTTGTATAATCCGCAGAAAAATATTCAGCTGGGTTCAGCCTATTTCCATCTGCTGTATTACCGTTACCTGAAAGACATCAGTGATCCGCAAACCCGTTTGTTCTGTGCAATTGCTGCTTACAATACCGGCACCCAAAATGTGATGCGCACCCTCACCGGGCAAAGTTCTATCAACCGTGCGGAAGGCCCTATCAACCGCATGAATAACAAAGACGTGCTGCGTAAATTGTTACGCCAGTTACCCAGCATAGAAACCCGCGAATACCTCAATAAAGTATTGAGTCTGCGTCGTGCCTATGCGCAACAATAAATTTCTGCTGGCAGGTTTGTGTGTATTCAGCCTTGCTGCCTGTAATGATGAGCAGCCAACGGCCAATGATCAGCAGGGCTTATTCAGCCTTGCCGAGCAAAACCGTTCGGCGCTTGATGAACACCACGCCCTGAGCATCAAAGTCATCAGCATTAAACATGTGATTGATGAAAAAGGCTTTGCCCCCAAATTATTCAGCAATATCAAACTCAGCACAGCATCACCGCAATGGCCCTATATCTGGTGCCGCATCAATATGGATTTCAGCATTGGTAAAAAAAGCTGGAAAACCAGCAAGATGGTATATTTCAACCATGGTGAAGCCAGCCTGGAAAACGTGCAGGACTTAAACCGCTTTGGCATTAAAAGCCAGGATGTAAAACTTACCTTAAGCAGTGATGGCTGGGTGCCGGCATTCCCTGCCAGTTTTGATTTAGGCGAAGAAACATCGACCAAAGGCAGCTGATATTTATGCGGGGTTGCTCAACCAACGGTTGAGAATATTGATCAGGCTGGATTTTTTATAGGGCTTGGCCAGAAAATCATTCATACCCACCTGCAGACATTGTTCTTTCACGTCAAAAAAGGCGTTGGCCGTCAGGGCGATGATCGGCGTTTTGTTATTAATATTTTCCTGGGTACGGATAGTTTTGGCCGCTTCGTAACCGTCCATGCGCGGCATCTGTAAATCCATAAAAATAATATCGTAGGCAAACTGGTTAGCCATTTTAATCGCCTGAATACCATCGGATGCCACATCCACCGTCAGCCCCATGTAACTCATCATACGTATGGCGACTTTCTGGTTAACGTCGTTATCTTCCACCAGCAATACACGCGCAGAAAACTTCTGCACATCCTGTAATTGTTTATCCGCCAGCAGGGGTTGCATGCCTTCCTGTACACGGCAAGGCAAACTGAAATGGCAACTGAATACCGAGCCCTTATTGATGGTGCTGTTAACCGTTAATTTGCCGCCCATACGTTCAATTAACTGCCGCGAAATCGCCAGGCCCAGACCTGTGCCCCCATAACGCCGTGAAATTGAAGCATCCTCCTGCTGGAAGGCATCAAAAATCCGTGAAATGTTATCCGCTGAAATACCTTTACCCGAGTCACTCACATCAATGATGAAATCCACCTGCTCTGCACTGATATGCACTTCACGCACCGAAATACGGATAAAACCTTTTTCCGTAAACTTAACCGCGTTACCCACCAGATTGACCAATACCTGATTGAGGCGGATATCATCTGTCATCACATCCAGACCACGGATCTCATTGATATCCAGATTAAATTCCAGGCCCTTGGCCGAAATGGAGGAGCGGAAGGTTTCCACCACACGCAGCAGACTGTCGTACACATTAAAATAATGTTTATCCAGCTCGATTTTGCCCTGCTCAATTTTCGAGAAATCGAGAATATCGTTAATCAGCCCGAGCAGATGGTCACCTGAGTTCAACGCCGTATCCACGTATTCACTTTGCTCGGTATTGAGTGTGGTGGTTTGTAATAACTGCAGCATACCCAGTACACCGTTCATGGGTGTACGCAGTTCGTGGGTCATGACAGTTAAAAACTCACTTTTCGCTTTGTTGGCGGCTTCGGATGCTTCGCGGGCTTTAATCAGACTATCAACATATAACTGCTGAATTTCTTCGGAACGGGCCAGTGCACTAGCAAGGGTGTTAACACCTTCCTGTAATTGCCCGACTTCGGCAGAGGACGTCACACCCACACGGATTTTATAATCCCCTTCACGCATTTGTTTCACAGCGTTGGATAATAAATGTATCGGCCGCGCCAGACGCTGGGCACTTAACCAGGCCACCAACCCCACAATAAATAATGCCACCAGGGCGATAAACAGAGCGTGCAGCAAAATATCTTTTTGCCGCTCAAATACAGAAGATTCTGACAGGCCAATACGTACCTGGCCGAGTATTTGTTGATTCTGGTTCTGCTGCGAATTAAACCAGTCTTCATCATCCATCAATATGTTGTATTGCACGATATCCGCCTGATACCAGCGTAACTGGCCACGGGCAATCTGCATATCCGGCGAAGAATGGTCATGCTGGCTGAATAATAAATTGCCATTAATGTCTTCGATCTCGATGTATTCCACATCGCGATCATCCAGCAGGGCTTTGGTAAGGGGTTTTACAATGGCTTCATTACTGGTTAATACAAAATAATCCGATGATGCCGCAAGTTGCAGGGCGACAAGCTGCCCTTTGTTATCCAGCTCATGGCTGGCATCTTTGATACGCGCAGAAATAAAATACGTCGCAAGAATAAACGACAGAATCAGGGCGGGGCCGAGACCTAATAAAAGCGTTTGGGTATAGAGACTCCAGCCTTTACGTGCCATCAGTAACCCGCCCCTTCAACCTTTTTTTTTAAGGTGTTCTCGTCTTCCAGACTGATATGCAGGGAACGGGCAACCTGCTCGTTGGTGGTAATCTGATAATAGGGGTTTAAATAAATCGCAGGCCAAGCACCGTTATCACGAATAATGCCCGCTGCGGCTTTAAGGGTGTCAGACACACCCGAATACACAGAGGCAACAGCCCCCGCTTTAACAAAAGCTTTATCCGGCCCCACCAAGGCGCGGTTTGAGCGGTAAAGACGCATTAAAATGCCGCGGATGGTCACAGGGTTATACAGCTCAGGGTCATCAATCCCCAAAATAATATCCGCCTGTTTCAGCACATTCAGGGCGTTGCGGTCCCACTCTAGGGGGTCATCAATCTGTGCAGTCATCAGATCAAAACCAAAGGTTTTAGCGATATTCGCAGCATCTTCCGCCTGTTTTTTCTGGGCGCGGCTGTAAAACAAACCGATACGTTCAACATGGGGCGACATGGATTTAATCAGGGCCATTTGCCGCACAATAGTGGGTGAATTACTCAACAGGGTAAAAAATTGGCCGGGGTATTTATTGCGCAGGCCCTGCGCTTCGTTATCGCTGATAAAAAGCGCAAGGATGCGGCCATTTTTTTTCGCCGCTAACGCACTTTCAAGGCTGGCAGCACTGGTGCTTACCCAAAAGTCAGCGGACTGGGAAGTAACCTGTTCAGGTGTCACCAGGCGAACATTGTCACTGGGTAAGGCAATATCAAGATGTTCTTTAAAACGCTGGGCCTTTTCACTGGCATCATCCACCAGCAAAGCGACGCTGGCAGCATATGCCTGGCCAGAGCAACACAGCAAGATGGCTATAAGCCACCCGCGAAGCATTGTGAAGCTGTCCTTGCCTCTCACCAATTCCATTAAGATTCCTAAAACTTGAGCTCAGCTGACGCGTAGTATTTATATTTATCGTTGTAATAATTGTCGCGCCACAGCAGCGGATCATCATCCAGACGGTATTGTATGTTCAGGGCAAGCCTTAAATCCATATCAGGGTTCACAGGAACAAGAAAAGCCGCACCTAAATCCAGCCTTTTGTAGGTGTAGTTGTAGTTATTGTTCCAGCGGTCTACGTAATAATACGCCAGGGATGTATTTGCCCCGGCACTGAGGCGATGCATCCAGGCCAGGGAGGCGGTATGCATGGCAAACATGCGAATTTCCAGGTCCACAGTATTTTTGTTATCCGATGCCTGCAGATCCGGGGCATTTTTTTCATCCATCAGATTGGTGTAGGCATAGTTGAGCATGGACTCATCATTTGCCCCCGGCATCCATTTGATCTGGGTTTCAAAACCGCCGATATCAAACGACGTATCGTTGGTGAGGGGGTCCCCCCCCCCCAGGGGCTCAGAAATTAAATCGTACATTTCATCGCGGTAAAGCTTGGCATCAAGCTGCCAGCGGCCATCATCGAACATGCCAAAATAACTGATTTCATTGGAGCGGATTTTTTCGTTATCCAGATTCAGGTTCCAGGGAGCTGTTGCCACCACAATCTGGCTATCAGCGGTATAAGCAGCGGCGGTCTCAGCTTCTAATAATGGAACATCCACAAGGCTTGGAATGGTAGCATCCCAATTTGCTGATCGAGAGGCATTGGTCAGATGATAAATTTGCTGGCCATGTTCTTCATAAATATTGGGTGAGCGCACCGCTTCGCTGTAAATAAAGCGCAGCACCTGATGGCTGCTGATATGCAGGTTAAGGGCTGCGCGTTTGGCAAGGAAGGGATCGGCCGCTTCATCATCTTCCCAGCTCGCGCCGAGGTTTAATGTCACAGCTTCATGCAGTTTCACTTCGGCGTTGGCAAATAAACTGCGGGTATCGTTTTCACGTATACCATCAATGTAGGTTTCCGATTCTATCTGCTCGCGGCGCAACCTAAAGCCCGCCACTGTGCGCAGCACTTCATTCCAGGTGTAGTTATCCTGGTATTCAAGATCGGCACGTTTTTCTTCACCGTTGAGGTTGGTATCAGCACAATAATCTGCATTAGATAAGCCAAACAAACCACCATTGCCGCCCAATAAATAATTGCCAATACAGACCCTAAATTCCTGGGTGCGCTGGGTATCCTGGTAATACAGCTGGAACTGGCTGGAATGTTCACTGCTGAATTCAGTATGCAGGCGGGTCCACAGGAAACCATCGTTGGTTTCAGTGTCCTGGGGGCTCTGATAATCAATTTTGTCATCAGTATCACGCTGCTGGTTAATACCGGTTTTGTAACCGGCCTGCATTTCCAGATTCATACTGCTGCCGAGGTCGGTGCTGGTGCGCAGGATAAACCGGTCAAGGTTGCGGCTATCGCGGTTGGAAGAACGATCACCGTTTTTATCTTCCAATTCGTCAAAGCCTTTATCGGCCATGCCGGATATGCTCAGGCGAAATGACGTGTCAGCTAATTTACCGGCATTACCCACATAATAATCATGGATGCCGTTGGAGCCGTTGGTGACTTTCGCGCGGGTGCCTTCCACATCTTCCGGGCGTTTGGTGATGATGTTAATCACACCCATAAAAGAGTTAGCCCCGTAGGCCGCTGAGTTAGGGCCGCGAATCACTTCAATACGCTGCACATCTTCAATAGCGAGGGGAATATCCGTCCAGGAAACCCGCGGCACACTCGGTAACGCAGGTTTATAAACGGAACGGCCATCAATCAGCACCTGCAAACGGCGGTGCTCGGCGCCCTGGGTGCCGTGGTAGGTCACTGTGGTTTGTTTGCCACCGTGGGTGCCATCGTTGCCGACCAGCATGCCGGGCACCAGACGGAACACATCTTCAATATCACGGAATCCCATACGCTCAATGGTATCGGCATCAATAATGGTCACCGATGCGGGGGTGTCCAGCTGGGACTGACGCATACGGGTGGCGGTGAGAACCACGGGGATTTCCCCCATATCGTCATTCCAACCCTGTTCCCAGTCATCTTCAGCCTGGGTAAAAGGGGTCACCAGCGATAATGAAGCGATTAACAATAATTTAGTGAAACCCTGCATACACTCAGCCTTTACCAACAACTACCCATTTCACGCTAGTCAGCCGCACAGCGTATGTCTAGGGAACCTCTGAATAACTCTGCACGGCGTCGCGCATGTGCTGCCTGTTGAGATTGGCAAGGCGGCGATTGAAGTAAATGACGGGTCCTTTACAAAATCGCCAACACAGCCGGATCGACTGACAGCCTGCGCCCGAAGGGGCTTTGCGAAACAAACCACATCTGTGTTGCAGCTTTTTGACGTAACACGTTATGCCTGCAAAACTGCGCCTTGATCTGATTTATTTCGCAAAGCCGACGCGGGCACCGAGTTATTCAGAGTTTCCCTAAAAACCCATGGGTGGCAAAAAAGGCCATTAGGGTATTACCCAAACAGAACTCAGGGCAAGAAAAATGTGATGCAGTTAAAAGATTTATTCGGTGGCGATTTGCGGGAGGTTGAAGGTACTGCGGCCACTGAAGCGCTCTTCGAGGTAGGCTTGCACCGCCTGACGGCCATAAATCCATTGCGCTTCTTCGCGGGGAGTTTCAATGCGTATACAGGGTAAGCGGCCTTGGCCCCCCTCCAGCACCTCTACACAATAATGGTAGTGGCGCCCCACATCTCGGACCTGCACGGCAATATTCAGTTTATGGATTACACGGCGGATGATACAGCATTCAATGGATGCGCTGGTGTCGTAGAAGGTGATGCCGGCGGCGTCTTTGTCTATCTGGCCCTGCAGGGTTTTATCGCGTTTGATCTGGCGCGGCAATAATATGCGCGACAACTGACACACAACCTGACCAATAGAACGTTTCAACCAAGGCATAAGGCACACGGGACTGCTACAGGAAGTCGCGTATTGTAGTGAGGTGCCGCCTAAGTTCAATCAAAAAATGCAGGAAAAAGCGTCAGAAAAGCCCGTAGACTTTTGCCAGGGCAAGAATGGTAACAATGACAGGTACAGTGAAGATAAACAGGACGCGCCGGGTTTGTTCACAGCGCTGGCAGGTTTTGCGGGCCATAAGCATCTCCCTGAAAGCTTATGGCCCTAAGTATAGCCTTAGTCGATCATTTTATTGCGCGAGAAGGTCGGCACAGAGGGCATAGAGTCAATGTGCATCCATACCGCAAACGCTTTACCTACGATATTTTTATCCGGCACAAAACCCCAAAAGCGTGAGTCACCGCTGTTATCACGGTTATCACCCAGCATGAAATAGTGCCCTTCCGGTACTACCCACTCATTGTCACCGCGGGAAGGCTCACCACGGTAAATCTGCACAGGGTGATGTTTACCGCCCGGCAGGGCCTCATCGTAGACCAGCAAACGCGGTGCGTTTTCCGGGAAAGCCCCCACCAGCTCCATCGGTACTTTTTCACCGTTCACATAAAGTTGTTTGTTTTCATATTTGAGATGATCACCGGGCAGGCCGATTACACGTTTAATGAAATAACGCGGATCATGGGGCGGAATAAACACCATGACATCGCCCCGTTTAGGGTCGGAAATGGGGATCACCTTAGTGCCCAGCACCGGCAGACGCAGACCGTAGGCAAATTTATTGACCAGAATAAAGTCACCCTTGATCAGGGTTGGCTCCATGGAACCGGAAGGAATCTGAAACGGCTCAACCAGAAACGAGCGCAGTACCAGCACCAACGCCAGCACAGGGAAAAAACCCTTGCCGGTTTCAATCAGCCAGGGTTCTTTTTCCGCTTCAAGAATTTCACTTTCCGCAGCACTGTTAGCTTTCAGGGCCGCCACACTGCGGGCGCGCTGCTTGGCAAAATACAATTTATCCGCAAGGGCAATTGCACCGGTCACAAAAACGGCGATGACCAGTATGAGGGGAAAATCGATATCCATTTAAAGCCCTTTACTCGTTGATTATTATCGGGGTGGCCATTCTAGCGACACTGCACAAGAAACTCACCCCGCTGACACAAAAGTTTCACACCCAGACGCCCCTGCTTAGCCATAATCTTTGCACAATCCTGACACCCACAAGGAACACCGTGGCCCACCTGTTAACCCCCAATGGCATCACCCTCTATTACGAAGATAACGGCCCGGCCCATGGCCCGGTGTTAATTCTGATCATGGGGTTGGGAGCGCAACTCACTGTGTGGCCGGCGGCACTGGTAGAGTCTTTATGTGCGCAAGGGTTCCGCGTTATTCGTCTGGATAATCGTGATACAGGTTTATCCAGCAAGTTAGATGAACACGGTAAACCCAGCCTGGTGGCAATGTTAGTGCGCAAGCAATTACGTTTGCCCTTAAAACCGCCCTACAAACTGCAGGATATGGCGCAGGATGTGATCGACTTGATGGATGCCCTGCATATCCGCAAGGCCCATATTGTCGGGGCCAGCATGGGCGGCATGATAGCGCAGATACTTGCATTGCAATTTAAAAAACGGGTTATCAGCCTGACCTCCATCATGAGCAGCGCCGGCATTACCCGCCCTGCCCTGCGGGATTTCCGGATTCTCTGGCACCTGAGTAAAAAACGCCCGCCGGCGGATAACCTCGATGCGGCAGTACGTTATACCGTGAAATTAAACAAACTGATTGGCAGCCCGGATTATCCGCTGGATGAACATGTGCTGCACGACACCATCCGCCACAACCTGAGCCGTGCATATCATCCCCAGGGCATAGTAAGGCAACTCGCCGCGATTACCGCCAGTGAAGGGCGCGAGGATTTATTACATAAAATTAAAGTGCCGAGTCTTGTGATACACGGCAGTGCAGACCCGTTAATTCCATTGCACGCGGGTATTCACACCGCGCGTTATTTACATAAAGCCAAACTGGAAGTGGTGCCCGGCATGGGCCACAACCTGCCGCCCCAGGTGGTGCCGCAGCTGGTTAAATTAATCAGCAAACATGTGAAAAAAGCCGAAGAAAAACATGTGCGTAAAGTCGCCAGAAAATATCTGGCGAAACTCGCACGGCAACTTAAAACAGAGAATATCGGCGCGTTTTAAGAACGGCGCAAACCACGGATCGCCTGGGCCATATCCACCGCATAGTCGTCTGTCATACCGGCAATATAATCAATCACCCGCATATAGGCGTGGTATAAATCCCAGCCGGGTTGTGGTGCGTGGCGGCCAATTAAATCCAGTATGCGCTGGCTGCGGAAACTCACTTCACCACGCACAGCTTCAGATGCTGCGGTTAAAAATGCATCCAGCAAGCTGCCAAGGGTGGTGTAAGCACCAATTTCAATCATGGCTTTGCTGGGATTATTAAAAATTTTGCGCCGCGCAAGTTGTTTGGCGGTTTCAATTGCTTCACTGATATTAGGCGCACAATAGTGGAATAAATCTTTTTCCAGGGTGCCTGCGAGTAATTTTTCGCGCTGCGCAAAAAATGCCTGACTCACCGCATTGACCAGTACATCCATGGCACGGCCACGTAACATAGCTAAACGTCGGCGCGCGGGTTCACTGTCACCCATTTCCCCGTAAGCAGCGGGCACATCATCACCGATCAGATTTAACAGCAGGCTTTCCAGCTCTTCATAACGGATTAAATTCATTTCGATGCCATCTTCCAGATCTATGATGGCGTAACAAATATCGTCAGCGGCCTCAACCAGATATACCAGCGGGTGGCGGCAATATTTATTCTCACTGATTTGATGCAAACCCACGTGCTGAGCAATATCACGCAGGATATTTAATTCAGTTTGATTGGCGCCGAATTTTTCACCTTTCGGGGTTTTGGCATCGGCACTGGTCCAGGGATATTTTAAAAAAGCCCCCAGGGTTGCATAGGTTAGACGCATGCCACCATCAAACCTGTGGTATTCAAGCTGGGTTAATACGCGCAGGCCCTGGGCATTACCCTCAAAACATTTTAAATCTTCCTGTTCACGGGGGTTTAGCCCCTGCAGAAAATGCTGATTTTTACTGTCGCGAAACCATTGGCGGATTGCATCTTCGCCGGTATGGCCAAAGGGTGGATTACCAATATCATGGGCCAGACACGCGGCCTGCACTATTGCGCCCATATCCGCAGGGCTGACACCGGCGGGTAATTCCGCACCGAGTAATTCCCCGACCCGCGCACCCAGGCTGCGCCCCACACAACTGGCTTCAAGCGAATGGGTTAAACGGGTGTGGATATGGTCATTTTCACTTAATGGATGCACCTGGGTTTTGCGGTCCAGGCGCCGGAAAGCGCTTGAGAAAATCACCCTGTCCTGATCTTTATGGAAAGGGGTGCGCCCCGCGTCGTTATCAAAATGTCCATCACCACCGCAACGCTGGGGGCATAACAAACTTTGCCACTGCATAAATAACTCTGTCACCGGGAATTCATAATTGATATACATGCTAGGGCCTGTTAGCACTAATTGAAAGTACCTGCTGAGCGCCCGTTTTTCTCAGAATAAGGAGAGAGGCATGAAATATAACGGGTTAAATGAATGCCAAACGACACAGTTATGGGGAAAATGGGCGCTCAGCCCGCAGGGTTATGGCTAAAAATTCCTTGTTCTACGTTGCTGTTCGCTTGCTTAACCCGTTAGGCTTCGTTCTCAGCGCCTTGCTCAAGAAATTTTTATCCGATAACAGGCCTGTTCAATGAGTGTTAACAGGCCCTAGCCTGTCAGATTAAGCAGTTCCAGCACAGAGAAACCCATTATGACCCCCTGGTGGCAGTCCGCCGTCATTTATCAAATTTATCCGCGCAGTTTTTATGATGCCAACGGTGATGGCATAGGGGATTTACGCGGCATTATTCAAAAGCTGGATTATCTGCAACGTCTGGGGGTAGATGCCCTGTGGTTAAACCCGGTTTACCCAAGTCCGATGCGCGACTTTGGGTATGACGTCAGTGATTATTGCGGCATAGACCCTGCCTTTGGCGATATGGCCGACATGCAGGCGCTGATAACACAGGCCCACAAAAGGGGCATGAAAATTGTGATGGATATGGTGTTTAACCATACCTCCCACCAACACCCCTGGTTTAAAGCAGCCCTGGAAAATGACCCGCATTACCGGGATTTTTATATCTGGCGAGAGCCGAAAAATACGCGTCATAAAACCCCCAACAACTGGCGCTCAGCTTTTGGCGGCAGCGCCTGGCGCTGGCACCATAAACGCCAGGCATTTTATTTACATTCCTTTTTACCAGCACAACCGGATTTAAACTGGCGCAACCCTGAGGTTGAAAAAGCAGCCCTGCAAATATTGGATTTCTGGCTTGCCAAAGGTGTGAATGGTTTTCGTTTTGATGTGATCAACCTGCTTTTTAAAGACCCCACTCTGCGCAATAACCCCCTGCGCTTTGGGGGAATTGGCCGCCCCTATGAATGGCAGCAACATCGCCATGACAGAAACCAAAACGAAACCCATTTATTTTTGCAGCGCATGCGCCGCCACCTTGATAATAGGGGTGATATTCTGTCCGTTGGTGAAATCATGTACGACAAATACGAAACCTGCGCCACCGCAGCGAGTTTTTGTGGTCAACAGGACGAATTACACCTCACCTTTAATTTTGAATTATTACATGCAAAGTTTTCAGCCCGTGCACTACACCTTGCATTACAACGCTGGTATGACGCGCTCGGCAAAAACTGGCCAAGCATCACCTTCAGCAACCATGATTTTCCACGGCAAATAAGCCGCACAGGCCGCTATAAACAAGCGGAAAAAGCTCGCCTGCTGGCCATGCTGGCCCTATCGGCAAAAGGCACAGTGGTATTGTATTACGGTGAAGAAATCGGCATGCAAGAAGAGCCGGTGCGTAAAAAAGAAATTCAGGATCCCGCCGGGCAATTTTATTGGCCCATTTACAAAGGCCGCGACGGTTGCCGCCGCCCCATGTGCTGGGATGATTCAGAATACGGCGGTTTCAGTGCGCAGCGCAGCTGGTTACCCGTAAGCCCTGCTGCCCCAAAACGCAATGTGCTTGCACAACAAATGAATCCCAACAGCCTGTGGCATTTTTACCGTTCTTTAATTGCCTTACGCAAAGAATACACATGCCTGCAAACCGGTGAAATTACCCTGCACCCAGTGCAACACCATGTTTTGTATTTTACGCGCAGCCTTGGCAAGCAAATTTTGCACATCATGCTGAATATCAGCCCGCGTCCGCAATCTATGCCGTATCTGCCCAATCCCCGTGATGCCTGCCTGCTCAACAGTCGCCCGGCAGCGAAAAGCCTGCCCCATGAATTAGCCCCCTATCAGGGGGTTATTTACCAGCAGGCCCAGGGGAGCCAGGATTAAATTTCTACACAAAATCATGCTGGCGGCGGAAGGCATGCTGGGCATAGGTTCCAAGCCAGCGTACGTTTTCTGCAAAGAAATTTAATTCGTCCAATGCATTTTTTGCGGCTGGGTCATCGGGGTGAGCGGCAATATCAATATGAAAACGACTGCTGTTTAATGTGCCGCCGTCCATATAACTCTCGATTTTAATCAGGTTAATGCCGTTCGTGGCAAAACCACCCAGAGCTTTATACAAGGCTGCGGGAATATTGCGCACTTTGAAAATATACGAACTGATATAAAACTGATTTTTTTGCCACACAGGCGGGCGCGCCTCTTTAGCGAGAATAATAAAACGTGTGGTATTTCCGCGCACATCGTTAAACTCGTGCCGCAGAATTTCCAGGCCATATAATTGCGCCGCCAGGGCCGAACCAATCGCTGCGCCATCCTGACTTTTTGTATCACGGATTAACTGCGCAGCCCCTGCCGTATCCAGTTGTGCAATCGCGGTGAGCCCCATTTCTTCAATATGGTGAGCACATTGCGCCAGAGCCTGGGGGTGAGAACCCACCCAACGCAATTGCGTGGTGCTCACACCCGGGTTAACCAACAGGCAGTGATTCACAGGCTCAAAATGCTCGGCAATGATATGCAGATGGGTTTTGGGAATTTGCCGGTAAATTTCTTCAACCCGGCCAGCGGTGGAGTTTTCCACCGGAATCATCGCCAGATCGGCAAGACCGTTTTCCACCATGGCAAAAGCCTGCACAAAAGATTCGCAGGGAATCACATCATACTGCGGAAACACCGATTGGCAGGCCAGGTGGGAATAGGCCCCGGCAACGCCCTGAAATGCAATGGATGCCATATAGACTCCTTATTTCGATTGCGCACAGTAACCCAGCCCCGCTCCCCGGCTCAAGCCCCGCACATAACCGGCATCTCATCTTCATGACAGGCCTATAACCTTGTGATCTAAAGGCAACGGCATAATTGCCTATACTCAGGAAATCTACCGTGCAGTCACAGGCAATGATCAAAAAAATCCCCATTACCGCCCTGCGTGTGGGCATGTATGTCACCAATATCACCCAACGGGGCATTACCCTGACCGAGCAGGAACGGGAAGGCAGGGTGAAAGATCAGGCGACGATTGATCAGCTCATCGCCCGCGGTGTTACTTTTTTATATATCGACGTAAAACAAGGGGACGATTGCAGCGAAGGGGTACCCCTCACGGAAGTGGATGCAAAACACCAGCAGGACATGCAAACCCTGGTTGAAAAACATGCCCCCTTATCCCTCGAACCCACTGCAGAACTCGGTCAGGAACTGAAAAAAGCAGAAAAACTGCACCACCAGGCACTTGATCTGGTTTATCACGCCATGGAAGCGGCTAAAGCCGGAAAAAACGTCAGTATTTCCCCTTTCGAGCAAATGGCCGATGGCTTTGTATCATCGGTATTCCGCAACCAGAATGCCCTTGCCTGCCTGAGCCGTATCCGCGATAAAGACAGCTACCTGATGGAGCATTCCGTCAACGTGGCGGTGTTAATGTCGATTTTAGGTAAACACCTGCAACTCGACCCAACCACCCTGCATCAGTGTGTGACCGGTGCGCTACTGCACGATATCGGCAAAATTCTCATCCCCGACAGCGTATTGCACAAACCCGGAAAACTAACCGACGAAGAATTTTTCATCATGAAAAAACATTCAACGTTCAGTCGGGATATTTTAAAACGCAGCGGCGGGTTTCCGGATATTTGCGTGAATATCGCAGGGCAACACCATGAAAGGCTCGACGGTAATGGTTACCCGGATGGATTAAAAGGCGACAATATCGCAGCAGAAGCACGCATGGCATCCGTGGTGGATATTTATGATGCAATTACCGCCGACAGGGTTTACCACAAGGGCATGACGCCGTCTGTTGCGTTAAAACGCATGCTGGAGTGGGTCGATTTCCACTTGGATAAGCAGTATTTACATGCCTTTATCAAAGCGATTGGTATTTATCCGGTGGGTTCATTAGTGGAATTAGAAAGTGGCAGACTCGCGGTCGTGATTGCTGAAAATCTCGGCAACACCCTAAAACCCACCCTCAAAATTATTTACAACGCAAAAACCCAGCATTATCTGCCGGTGGAAATTATTGATTTAAGCCAGCAGGAAAAAGATAAAATCCTGCGTACCGCAGACCCGCAGGAATATAAAATCAATCTAAAAGATTTTATGTTGTAAACCAAATGGAAGCTAACAAGCGGACGCCAATTGGCTAATACGTTTAAAATCACCGCTGCGCAATAATTCAGGTGCACATAACCACGAGCCACCAATCATAGCCACATTGGGCAGGCTTAAATATTCCCTGGCATTCTGTTCTGAAATACCACCGGTCGGGCAAAAACGCATCTGCGGGAATGGACCTGCATAGGCCTTTAACATAGGCACACCACCCGCTAGCCCCGCCGGGAAAAACTTCACCAGATCAAAACCCATTTCATGGGCAAGCATCACATCACTGGCGGTTGCCACACCGGGTAAATAGGGCATTTTTAAATGCTGCGCCATTTCACACAGGGCCACGGAAAACCCAGGGCTTACACAAAATTTTGCACCCGCATCAAATGCAGCTTTCATCATGCCCACATCCAGCACGGAACCCGCCCCCACCAATGCGCTGCTGCGCTGCCGGGCAATTTCTTCTATGGCCTGTAAACCTGCATCGGTGCGCAGGGTAAATTCCAAAAAGTGCACACCACCTTCAGCCAATGCATCGGCGAGGGGCAAAGCTTGTTTTACATCGTCCAGGACAATAACAGGCATGATGGGTTTTGTGTGGGCCAACCATTGATTGAATAACATCATTTAATCCCATTGAATGCTGATGGCGCCTTCATTGGCGGGGCCGGCATTACGCCGGAATATATTAAACATTTCACGCCCGACACCCATAACCGCCACCGGGGCAAGCGCGGGCTCACGGCTCTGCAAATTCACATTGTGTAAAATCAGCGTGCCTTTAGTAGCATCCAGGGTGATTAAATCACCATCACGGATTTTTGCTATCATGCCGCCGCAGGCCGCTTCGGGTGTAACATGAATGGCCGCAGGCACCTTGCCTGACGCACCGGACAAACGCCCGTCGGTTAACAATGCAACCTTAAATCCGCGGTCCTGCAATACACCCAATGCCGGCATTAATTTATGCAATTCCGGCATGCCATTAGCGCGCGGCCCCTGAAATTGCAGCACGATAATACAGTTTTTATTTAATTCTCCGCGTGTAAATGCCGCCAGTACCTCTGCCTGGTCGGTAAATACACAAGCCGGTGCCTGTACATACCAGTGTTTTTTTTCCACCGCCGATATTTTTATGATGGCTTCCCCAAGATTACCACGCAGGCATTTAATACCGCCCTCTTTGGCAAAGGGGTTTTGATGGGTGGCCAGAATATCGGCCGCCTGATTAAATGCAGATTGATAAACCAGTTGGTTTTGTTGCAATTGCGGATATAACCCATAACGCTGCAAACCATCACCGGCGACGGTTTTAACATCAGCATGCAATAAACCCGCATCCATTAATTGCGCAATCACGTACGCCACACCACCCGCCTGATGGAATTGATTAATATCCGCTGCGCCATTGGGGTAAATGCGCGTCAGCAGGGGCACAAGCGCAGACAAGGCATGCATATCCTGCCAGTTAATTAAAATACCGGCGGCGCGGGCCACGGCAATCCAGTGAATGGTTAAATTGGTCGAGCCACCGGTGGCAAGCAACATCACCAGCGCATTCACGATTACCTTTTCGTCCACCAACTCGCCAATGGGTAACGCAGTGGAGGCCAGAGCATGGATCGCGGCCATACGCTCACAGGCGGCACTGTTAAATAAATTGCGCAGTTCATCCTGCGGATGCACAAACGCCGCACCGGGCAACATTAACCCCATAGCTTCTAATAACATCTGGTTTGAATTGGCGGTGCCATAAAATGTGCAGGTGCCGGCACTGTGGTAAGCGGCCATTTCACTGTTTAATAAATCGTCCGCACTGGCGCTGCCACTGGCATAGGCCTGACGCACCTTGCTTTTCTCCGCGTTGCTGATGCCCGAGGGCATAGGCCCGGCGGGAATAAATAACGCAGGTAAATGGCCAAAGCGTAATGCAGCCATTAATAAACCCGGCACAATTTTGTCGCAAATGCCCAGATATAAAACCCCGTCAAATGCCTGATGGGATAAACCTACTGCCGTGGACAGGGCAATTACATCCCGGCTGAAAAGGGATAATTCCATGCCCGCATAACCCTGGGTCACACCATCACACATGGCCGGCACACCGGCGGCAACCTGGGCAGAAAGGCCGTGGAGATATAACTGCGCTTTTAATAATTCCGGGTAACGGTAATAGGGCTGGTGGGCCGAGAGCATATCGTTGTAGGCGGTTATAATACCGATATTGGCTTTTTGCCCGCTTTTTAAAATAACTTTTTCGGCATCATCCGCGCTGGCCATCACATGGGCTAAGTTTGTACACCCCAACTGGTGGCGATTGGGTTGCTGCTGACGCTGACTGCGGATTAATTGTAAATACGCATCACGGGTTGATTGGCTGCGCTCACGGATTTGCCGGGTAATCTCTGAAATTTGCGTGTGCATTAATCACTCCAGTACACATCAACCGGGACTTTTTTCTGGCTGAGCAACAGGCGCAGCGGTATTTCCTCAATGTGATGGAAATTGTGTTTAGCCTGCTCATACAGGCGAATTTTTTTTGCGCCCTTAAATAAAATAAAAATATGTTGGGCACTCAGTAAATACGCGGGGGTTAATGTCATGCGTTCGTGGGGGGCATGGGGTGGCTGAACGGCCTGGCAAAGCGCAGTGTTTTGCAGATCTGTCAGTTTTTCAAAATTCTCCAGTTCAGGGAATACCGACGCAAAGTGGCCATCATCCCCCATACCTAATAACACAATATCCAATTGCGGTAAGTTGGTGCGCAACTCCATTTCCAGACTTTGCTGACCTTCACGGGCGGATTTTTCAGCATTTTTCAGCGGGCAAAAATACGCCTGCTGGCCGTGGTTGATCAAAAGATTCTCACGCAGCAATAATTCATTACTGTCGGGCTGTTGTGGGTTTACCCAACGCTCATCGGTCAGGGTGATTTTACAATGGCCCCAGGGAATATCTGCCTGCTCGCTTAACCAACGATACAAAGGCGCCGGGGTTGTACCGCCCGCCAGGGCAAGGGCAACACTTTTTTGCCGTGCCAATAATCTGTTAATGGTATTTTTCAGTGCCTGCCCCAACTGGGGAATTAATTGTTGCTCACTTAACGAATGTTCGCTCAGCATAATACCCCCTGTTCAGCTGTTTTCTGCCCATAAACGCCCATCCCTGGCCAATAACATAGTGGCCGCCGCAGGTCCCCAGGTGCCGGCATTGTATGGCTCGGGGCGCTGATCGGTTGTGGCCCAATATTGCAAAATTGGATCAATCCAGTGCCAGGCCGCATGTAATTCGTCCTGGCGTAAAAATAAAGTAGCGTTGTTATTAATCGCATCCGCCAACAGACGCTCATAGGCATCGGGCACACGCTTTTTCTGCTGGCTGACGGGATTCAGTGATAAAACCATAGGGCGCACCTGCATCTGGCTGCCAACCCTTTTTTCACATAACTGAATTTTTACACCTTCATCGGGCTGCAGACGAAATACCAATTTATTGGCCATGGTTTTTTTATGCTGCATTTCAAAAATGGTGTGTGGCACTTCTTTAAACTCCACCACTATTTCACAACTGCGCTCCGCCAGACGTTTGCCGGTGCGCAGGTAAAAAGGCACGCCAGCCCAACGCCAATTATTAATTTCCGCTTTTAGGGCCACAAATGTTTCCGTGGTGCTGTCGTGGGCCACGCCGGTTTCATCGCGGTAACGGGGCACACGTTCGTTATTGCTCAGGCCCGCTTCATATTGGCCGCGCACCACGTTGTGGGAAATATCCTCACCGGTAATCGGGCGTAGGGCTTTAATCACTTTTACTTTTTCATCGCGCACTGCCTGGGGGTCGAGGCTCGCGGGCGGCTCCATCGCCGTCATACACAACAACTGCAGCAAGTGATTTTGCAGCATATCGCGCATGGCACCAGTGCCTTCATAAAACCCTGCGCGTTTTTCAACACCAACGGTTTCAGAAATCGTGATCTGAATATGATCGATGTAACGCTGGTTCCACTGGTGTTCGAAAATCGAGTTGGCAAAACGCAGGGCCAAAAGGTTCTGTACGGTTTCTTTACCAAGGTAATGGTCAATACGGAAAATTTGTTCTTCCGTAAAAAACTCCGCCACACGCTGATCAATATGCATGGCACTGGCGAAATCTGTGCCTATGGGTTTTTCCAGCACTATGCGGCTTTGTTCACTGATCAGATCGTGGGCGGATAATTGTTCACTGATCTGCGGATACATACGCGAATGCACCGCACAATAAAAAATCCGGTTGGCCGGTAAATGGGCGATTTTTTTCGCAAGTTTGCTATAACCAGCACCCTTGCCGGCATCCATCTGAATGTGGCTGATACGCGCACTGAAGGCCCGCCAGATTTTTTCATCGGGTGTTTTTTCAAACTGGCATAAAGCCGCTTTGGCCTGCTCAAGATAGGCTTCGCGATTTTCATCCGAGCGGGTAACCGCCACTATGCAGCCATCGTCGTGCAGGCGCCCGTCCTGATGCAGGTTAAATAATGAAGGGATCAGTTTACGCAGGGATAAATCACCGTTGGCGCCAAATAAGACCAGGGTGAAAGGATGGAGTAATTCCGCCATGACATGTCCTTATGGGAACTCTGTTTTATTATCGGCAGTAAATCTGCGTCCCGCCATTTTGGGCTGCACAACAGCAGCCAAGCGCAAACTTCTGGTGTAAAATCGGCGCGTTTTCAGGGCTGGGACACATATTCCCTTAATATACGCCTTATAGAATAACTTTTCGTTATAAGAATTCAGGGCCTTGCCAGAGCAGGGCCACAACCCTGTGGCCGGCAGCGGCAACAAACAAAAGGATCTGCAGAATGACGGCATTAAGCTGTTTTAAAGCCTACGACGTACGTGGCCGTATCCCGGATGAAATTAACGAGGATATCGCCTACCGGATTGGTCGTGCTTACGCCGAATTTTTAAGCCCCAAAACCGTAGTGGTGGGTTACGACATCCGCCTCACCAGCTTTCAATTAAGCCGCGCACTGATTAATGGCCTCACCGATGCCGGTGCCAACGTGACCGATATCGGCATGTGCGGCACAGAAGAAGTGTATTTCGCCACCAGCCATTTACAGGCCGATGGTGGTATCTGTGTGACCGCCAGCCATAACCCGAAAGACTACAACGGCATGAAATTCGTGCGCGAAGGTTCACGCCCGATCAGTGGTGATACCGGTCTGAAAGATATTCAGCGCATGGCCGAAGAAAATAAATTCGCCGCCATCAGCCACAAGGGCAGCGTCACCCTGCAGGACACCCGCCCCGCCTATGTGGAGCACCTGCTCACCTACGTGGATGGCAAAAAACTCAAACCCCTGCGTATCGTATGTAATGCTGGCAACGGCGGCGCGGGCGCGGTAATTGATGCCATCGAAGGCCAACTGCCCTTCACCTTTATTAAGGTGCACCACGAAGCGGACGGTAATTTCCCCAATGGCGTGCCTAACCCGCTGCTGGAAGAAAACCGCGCACCGACCATTGAAGCGATTCAGGCCCAGGGCGCTGATATGGGTATCGCCTGGGATGGTGACTTCGACCGCTGCTTCTTCTTTGATGCGCAGGGTAATTTCATCGAGGGTTATTACATCGTTGGTCTGCTCGCCGAGGCCTTCCTGAAAAAAGATCCGCACAACAAAATCGTGCATGACCCGCGTTTAACCTGGAATACCATTGATATTGCCCAGACCCTCGGCGGCCAAGCCATTCAAAGTAAAACCGGTCACGCCTTCATCAAAGAACGTATGCGCAAAGAAGATGCGATTTACGGCGGTGAAATGAGTGCACACCACTATTTCCGTGATTTTGCCTACTGCGACAGCGGTAACATCCCATGGTTATTGGTGGCAGAACTGATCAGTGTGACAGGCAAATCCCTGGCCCAGCTGGTGGAAGAACGCATGGCAGCTTACCCCTGCAGCGGTGAAATCAACCGCCGTATCGGCGATGCCAAAGGCCTGCTGGCCCATCTGCAAAACGTTTATGGCAAAGATGCACGCCATGTTGATCACACCGATGGCCTGAGCATTGAATTTGATGACTGGCGCTTCAACGTACGCAGCTCCAACACCGAGCCGGTTGTACGTCTCAACGTTGAAAGCAAAGCCAATACAGCGCTGATGCAAAACAAAACCGCAGAGCTGCTGGCCCTGATGGCGGAATTTGCCTGACAGTCCATAACGGCCCCGAAGTTTGGGGCCGTTTCGTAAGTTGTTGTATTTACGTTAAAAAATTTTGAAAAAAGAAGTTGACGGGACAAGGTCCCATCCGTAATATACGCGTCGCTGGTTAGGCAACGCCGAAACAGCAGTTGTTCCCTGATAGCTCAGTCGGTAGAGCAGTAGACTGTTAATCTATTGGTCGCAGGTTCAAGTCCTGCTCGGGGAGCCACTT
>JACKOM010000013.1 GCA_024234265.1 Oceanospirillaceae bacterium | reverse complement strand
CGGAACTGCTCCACCAGGATGTCGTAATGCTGTACCAGGCTGCGCAGCAGATCTGCCCCTTCAGGTTGTTTGAGGTCCAGGGCCAAGCTCTTTTTGCCGCGGTTAAGGTAACTGTGGGCTGCGCTTTCACCACTGGCATCTTTAGGTGGCAGGGCGCGCACCATATCAGGCCGGTTGAGGGCTTCGATACGCAAAACATCGGCACCCAGGTCGGCCAGCATCAGGGTGGCATAGGGGCCGGGCAACAGGGTGGAAAGATCGAGGACTTTTAAACCTTGCAGGGGGCTGTGCATTTTTATTTTTCCCATTCACAACGGCGTGATGCCCTACCCTAACAGGGCGTTTGGATGGCGCATATCACCTTCGCTGCCAACTTACTTGGCAATTGCAGTTACATTGTAAAACCCGCGCAAGCTTGAACTATGGTTCAGCATCGCTATGATGGATGCCCCAAGTGAATCTGCGTTCACCTATGAAAACGACGACGATTGCCAACCATTATGTCAGGGCCGCCCTGGCCGGCGCCAAGGCGAAGGGCTTAGACACCCGCGCCCTGCTGCAAAAAGCCGGCATGGCACCTGAGCTGCTCGACCAGCAGAAAGCCAGGGTTTACCCGGAAAAAATGGCCACCCTCTACGCCGTGGTCGTCAAAGCCATGGGTGACGAATTTATGGGCCACGGCAGCCACCCGACCAAAATCGGTACCTTTGCAACTTTCTGTCAGTTAATGGTGCACTGCAAAACCCTGGGTGAAGCCTTTAAAACCGGCTGCCGCTTTTATGGTTTATTCGATCACGGTGTACATACAGGTTTTCGCCGCACCGCCGCATTCGGCGAATTATTTGTCACAAAAGATGCCGACGCGCTGGATGCCTATCATTTTTTAACTGAAACCCAACTGGCTTTCTGGCACCGCATTGCCTGCTGGTTAACCGGCAAAAAAATCCCGATTGATGCCGCCGAATTTGCCTATCCGCCACCCGCCCATGTCAGCGAATATAAACTGGTGTTTTATAACAACTGTTATTTTAACCGCCAGCAAACCCTGATCCGTATTCCGGCGCGCTGTCTGGATTGGCCCATCATCCGCAATATGCAGGATGTGGAAGATTTATTGCCCCAGTCACCGGAAATATTCCTGATTAAACCGGGCAATAACGCCAGCATCAGCGCACAAATCCGCAATATTTTAAGCCGCAGCGGTGATGCGGTATTTCCGGATTTTGAAACCATTGCCCAACAATTAAATACCTCAACCCAAACCCTGCGCCGCCGCCTGCGGGAAGAAAATGAATCCTTCCAGGATTTAAAAGATCAGGTACGCCGCGATTTAGCCATTTATTATCTGTGCCAGCACCAGCTGAGCATTAACGATATCGCCCTGCGTGTGGGATTTACCGAACCCAGCACCTTCCACCGCGCATTTAAAAAATGGACCGGTGTAACCCCGGGCATTTACCGTGAAAAAGAACTCGCAGGGCAGGAAGAAGCCCTGCAAAGCGCCTGATAAAAAAGCCACCTGCCGGTGGCTTTTTTATTTTCCATAGGAATTTAAAGCCGGAATCTTGTGCCAAGCGCTTTGAACAGATTTGTCATTGAGCGCAACTGCGCCACGGTGGGACACTCTGCCCCACAATAAAAACAGACAGAGGTCGATATGATTCCACGCCCATTATTTGATTCCGATCTGGAAGGTTTCCGCGATACGGTACGTAAATTCCTCGAAAAAGAAGCTGTGCCTTTCCATGCTGAATGGGAAAAACAAGGCCAGGTCGATCGTCAGTTATGGAATAAAGCCGGCGAAATGGGCTTTTTATGCCCTACCGCACCAGAGGCTTACGGCGGTTTAGGCTGTGATTTTCGCTACAGCGCCGTGGTGATTGAAGAAATTGCGCGCAGCGGTTGCTCCGGTATTGGCTGGCCGTTACACAGCGATATCGTTATGCCCTATATCCTGCATTACGGTTCTGAACAGTTAAAACAAAAATATATTCCTAAATTAATCAGCGGTGAAATGGTCGGCGCCATCGCCATGACAGAACCCGGTGCCGGTTCTGATTTACAGGGCGTTAAAACCACTGCGATTAAAAAGGGTGATCACTACCTGTTAAATGGCTCAAAAACCTTTATCACCAACGGTCAGCATGCCGATATCGTGATTGTGGTTGCCAAAACCAATCCGCAGGAAGGTGCCAAGGGTATCAGCTTATTTATTGTTGAAACCGCCTGGGAAGGTTTCCAGAAAGGCACCAATCTCGACAAAGTGGGCATGAAAGCCCAGGACACCTCTGAATTATTTTTCCAGGACATTAAAGTGCCCGCGGAAAATATTTTAGGCGGCGAAGGCATGGGCTTTGTTGCCCTGATGCAGGAATTACCGCAAGAGCGTTTATTGGTAGGCCTGACTGCCGTTGCTGCCAGTGAAACAGCCCTGCAATGGACAGTGGATTATGTGAAAGAGCGTAAAGCCTTTGGCAAACCCATTGCTAATTTCCAGAACACCCGCTTTAAACTCGCGGAAATGCAGGCCGATATTACCGCCGGACGTTGTTTTATCGACCGCTGCCTTGAGCTGCATTTAAGTAAAAAACTCGACGTGCCCACCGCTGCCATGCTCAAACAATGGAGCACGGATTTACAGTGCCGGGTCATGGACGAGTGTGTGCAGTTATTCGGCGGTTACGGTTATATGTGGGAATACCCCATTGCCCGTGCCTGGGCTGATTCGCGGGTGCAGAAAATTTATGCCGGCACCAACGAAATCATGAAGGAAATTGTCGCGCGCAGTATGCTCTAACAAAAACGGCAGCCATGGGCTGCCGCTTTTAAACGTTTTTTAACCTTGCGATTATTTATCGCAGTGGTTAAATTCCTGATCTTTTAAGGCATATGCAGTACAAAAATCACTGCTGCCTGCTGCGGTTTTCAGTGGTTTGCCATCAAATGTCGCTGTAATCACTTTCGATTTAGTAATATTGAGGCGTTTGTTTTCACAGGCGGCTGTTGCCGCAGCGCCACATTCCGCAGCCGTAGCAGTTTCTTTATATTCAGTGCAGGTTTTTTCACCGTCACATTTTTTATAGCTGATTGCCTCCTGCCCGGGGCAGGCGGTGCGGTCAAAATTAATTTCACAATTACCCGCCCATACAAACTGGCTGATGAATGTTAATAAACCTGCAGTAATAAAGCCCATCATGATTTTGCGCATAGGGTGCTCCCTGTTAAGTTAAATACGGAACTGACCAGCCAGTGTCCGTAAGGTTTTTGCCATTCCGGCTAATTGTGTACTGGCGGTATTACTTTCACGGGCGCCATGTGCGGTTTCTTCCGCGGCATCGGCAATCATCACCACATTCTGATGCTGCTCTTTGGTGGCTGCCGCCTGTTGTTCGGTGGCACTGGCAATTTGTGCGCTCATGCCTTTTATTGCACCCATTGCATTGGATATTTCCTCCAGACGCTCACCCGCCTGGGTAATATGACTGACGCTGTTGGCGGCATCGTGCTGGCTTTTTTCCATCATGGCCACCGCCTCTTCCACACCCGATTGCAAACGCTGAATCATTTCATGAATTTCGGTAGTGGATGCCTGGGTTTTGCTCGCCAGTGTGCGCACCTCATCCGCGACAACGGCAAATCCGCGCCCCTGTTCACCGGCGCGGGCAGCTTCAATCGCCGCATTTAATGCCAATAAATTGGTTTGCTCGGCAATACCACGGATAACATCAAGCACCGAACCTATATTGGCGCTGTCTTCACTGACTTTCTGAATCACACTGCCACTTGCCTGAATGTTTTCTGCAAGCTGGTGAATTAAATGAATATTGGTATTTAGTTCTTTTTTACCCAACGCCACATCACGGTCGGCATCTTCGATTTTATGCAGGGTTTCAGTCACGTTACGGGCGACTTCCTGCACTGTGCTGGACATTTCTGCGGTAGAGGTTGCGATAACATCGGTTTGCTCTTTTTGCGTCATAATGCCACGTAAGCTTTTATCGGAAATATTGGCCATATGGTTTGCAGAATCTGCCAGTTTTTCTGCCCCACCGCCAAGTTCCCGCAACATGGTGCGTAATTTATCGACCAGGCCATTAGCGCTCATGGCTACTTTGCCCAATTCATCATTACTGGTGATTTCAATATCACGGCGTAAATCACCACTGGCAATCAAGTGCATGTACTCCACAACATCATTCAGGCGGGAGCGGATATTGCGGATCAGCAGCAGGCTGATCACCACAGATAATGCCAGTGCCACAATTGCAATGATCGTCATTAGTGCCATTGCACCATTGACTGCTGAACGGGCCTGCTGAGCTGTTTCTTCTGAAAGGGATTTAACCTGGGCGCTGATACCGCTGAAGCTTTCCGAAAGTTGCGCCTGAAGTTTATTAACCTCGGCCTCAAGCTCTTTGGCACTACGGAAATACTCAACGGTTTTCACGTGCTGTAACATTAAACTTTGCGGCCCCTGCAACAGGCTTTTATAGGTGGCAAATTCAGTACTGAATACACTATCGCTGTTGCCTTTGAATGCGGCTACATCGTCATCAAGATTTTGCAACATTTTTGCAATGCGTTTATCCGCCCCCCGGATGGCCGGCGGTATATCACTTAACAGGGTTTTAAAGGCAAATTCATTCAGTGCATCCAAATGCTGAATAAAATTTGTCACGGCAGCAGCATGGCTTTTGCGGAACACACCCACCATGACGCTGAGCTGATCAGCGCTGTCACCCACTTTGCGTTTATGCTGCAATACCGCCCCTTGCTGCTGTAGGGCGGCACGGTAATCGGTAATGGCCTTATCACTCTGCTGTTTGATGGTGTTAAGTAACGGCCCCGTTTCGGTGAGTGTTTTTTCGATGCTGGCTTGGCCTGCAGCAAGGCTCATAATCTGCGGGTAAAGCTTCTGGGCAATGTCACTGTCCTGACGATAACGTTGTTCTATCTGGTCCAGTTCTGCGGTATTTTTTTCCTGCAAAAAACGGTTAAGACGCAGCTGGGACTCCAGCACGTGATTTTCCATGGCAGAAATCTGATCCAGAAGGGGGATAGATTCCTCCGTTACGCCATGTAAGGCGCTTTTGATACTGCCAAGACCCAGCATTCCCACTACCACAAGGCACAGGGTCAGTAACATCAGTACCGCGAAACCGCCGGCAATTCTTGCTGTTACACTCAGGGGCATATCCTAGCTCCGGAACAGGACACACTAACTCTAGACGATTTTCACGCATCGCCAAGTTGCTGAACCGGTTGATATCTCAATGCCTGGGCAAGCGTATCGGTCTGGGCACCTTTACCTGTCACAGGGCCAGTTAGTGGGGTACAAGATCTTTGCCGGTAACAACGCAATCATGGGGGAAATTGGCGCACACAGTATGCTGTAAACAAAAATCCCCGGCATGCCGGGGATTTTTATGCAATTTACGCCAGGGCCTGTTGGGCCAACTTAATTACAAAACTTTTTAATATCCCGCTGGGCCACTTCTATTTCATGGGGACCGGTTGGCAAGCCATTTCTCAGCCGTGCGCGGCCACTGATGATATTGCGCGCCAGGGTGCAGCGTGGATCAACCTCCTCTTCGCCACTCTTACCCGCCAGGGTTTCCTGTTTTTTGGGTTTATTAGCAGGGGGTTGTGTACTGGCACCGGGGGCAGAAAGTTTCGAGGTAACCTTAGGAATTCTGTTAGGCGTCAGTCTTACATCCACTTCTTGCGCTTTCACCTGTCCCGCATCGGCTTTTTTATCGGAATAATGCACACGGCCATCTTCATCTGCCCACTTATATATTTCAGCGGATACATGACCAGAAAATATTGCACTGACAAAAAATATGAACGGTAGAATTGATCTCAAAACCACACCGGTATTTAACATACCTGACACTCCATGTATTTGCAGGGTGTGCCTGCATCCGGACACACATACTCACTTTGCGACTATTTCAAGACCATCGCCCTGATTGCGGGCACAGTAACAGCTGGCGCATCAGCGGGCAATGTTCTGCATCATCAGAGACTACATCAGACTGAATTCAGACAATTGTTTACGTATTGCTAGCCACTACATCCACACCCGAGGGCAAACGTATACAAATACGGGTACCTTTACCCTCACGACTGGCTGCACTGATATCACCGCCGTGGGCAGTGATAATGCTGTAGGTCACCGATAAGCCCATACCAAGCCCCTGACCTACAGCGCGGGTAGTAAAAAAGGGATTAAATATTTTGTCCTTATTATCTGGCGAAATGCCAACGCCATTATCATCAATGCTGATAACCGCCATCCCTTCCTGATGCTGTATACGAACACGAATAATACCGTGCTCTTTTTGCTCAACCGCTTTAAGGGCGTTATCCAGCACATGCAAAAAAGCCCTTTTTAACTGTTTAGGACGGCCTTGCACGGGTTCTGCACCGTCATATTCACGCAGCAAATTAATATGCCCGGTAATCTGCGTGGTTATTTCTGCCAGACAACTGTCCATTAATGCCACAAGATCACAGGCAACTACGTCTTCTTTATCTATTTCCGCAAATACCTGCATACTGCTGACGATATCGCGCACCCTGCTCAAATTTTGGTTGGTTTCCTGTAATAAGCTGCCCGTATCTTCGCAGACAAACTTTAAATCCTGCTGACGATATAAAGCTTGCATACGTGCAACAAGTTCCTGTTGCGCTGAAACATCAGCCGTATTCAGGCACTCTACACACGCAATTAACTGCCGAACATATTCATCGAGGGTTGAAACGTTTGCCGTCACTATACCCATGGGGTTATTAATTTCATGGGCCACGCCGGCAGCAAGATGGCCAATTGATGCGAGTTTTTCACTCTGAACTAACTGACTTTTTGTTTTTTGCAGATTATCGGCCATTTCATTAAATTGCCGGGCCAGCAATCCGATTTCATCCTGGCGTTCTATCGCAACACTCACCCTGGTTTCACCATGCCCTAATGCCTGAAAACTACGCCCCAATTCGCGGATAGGGCGAATAAAATTACTCGCCAACCGGGATGCCAGCAATACAATCACCAGAGCGCTGACCAGCATAAACAGCAGCACTAACCAGCGGCTGCGCTGCACATCAGCCATCACGTATGCCTGGGGCACCCCCAATACAACAAAGGCAGCAAATGTTGGCAAATAGCTGGATACCTCATAATAATTCTGGTTTTTCAGCATGTGATTCATATGCAGGATATGTTGCTGCAGATTATTAATCTCCCAGGGTGACAATGTTTTTTCATCACTCAAGCCACTGAGATAAACCCGCTGCCATTTACCCGCGACGTTTTGCGCAACTATCATGTGAATATCATCGGTTAACTGCAAAGAATCCAGATAAAAAATCTGGATATTTTTCATATTCACTTTCAACATAACACTGCCAATAATTTCGTCATTTACCTGTACGGGTGAAGCTACGTATACATACACACCATGCTCTTCATCCACTTCCGGATAGGAGGTGAGCACTTGAAAAACAGACATGCTTTGTTTAAATACTGCACCCATGGAACGCTCGCCCCACCCGGCCTGCTGTAAATTCACACCGTGGCCAGTTCCATGTAAAAGGCTGATTAACACATCACCATCTTTCGAAACTAAATAGATATCCGTGTAAAAATTATTTTCCGCATAAGCCGATAAAAAATCTGCGTATTTATCTTCCACTTCCTGCAAGGCGAGGCCATCTGCACCATCCTGCACATAAGCGGCGATTGATTCTTGCATAATTTTTTGCAAGGTAGGCGTCGAAGCAAATGTCCGCAGATTTTTTTCCTGGGTCCGGAAATACGTTTCTATGCCGTCGTTCATTTCACCCAAGCGATGTTTTAAATCCTGTTCTGTTTGCGCAAGCAGGTTGGATTCAAATTGAGCGTTCACCACATAACCTGCGATAAAAACCGGTAATAAACCTATTAACAGCAGGTAAAACATTAATTGTGCAGATAAATGCCTTGCATGGTGTACAAGAACGCGCCGGTAAATTCTGACAAAAAAATCTGTTATTCGCGCCATTTTCCTCCCCTGTTTCGCCAGTAAATCAAGGCATCAAGCTCCCATTGCGATGGTGAGCGTTGTGACGGAACTAATTCTGGGCGTTGCGAAAAGGTTTGGGCATAGAGTGTTTTCAGTTTTCCTGTTGTATCCATACTGTAAATATATAAATCGTGCCAGATGTGTTGGTTGTCATTATCAACCACACTCATATCATTACCCTGCAAAAAATTCTGATTACGTAATTGAATGGATAAATAGGATGCTTTAAAGGTTTTTTTCTGCAAGGGCTCAAGCAATCCCACAGCAAGGCTGACCATTTTTTCCTGCTGAGAGAATCCATCCACACCGGGCTGATAAACACTTAAAAACCAATCACCGCTGGCATGTTCAGCCAGCAATGCTGCTTCGTATTCATTCAGGCACGTATTAATAATTAAGGCTTTACTGCGGGGAATTTTTTCGTATAACGCCATACCCGCTAAACCGCACTGTGCATTAATCAGAATAGCGGGTTGCTGTTTTTGCAAATCACCACGCAGGGTTTGCCAATCGCTGTCGGCCCGCACAAACACTTCACCCTGCCAGGTGGCTTTATGCAGCTGGGCATATTCACTTAACAATGCGGCCTGCATACGTGATTGCACAGATTCCTGCCCTACAAAATAAATACCACCGGTATGTGTTTGTAATGCCATGGCCAGAGCAGGAAATATTGATTGATTACTGATAGCCCCCAAGTGCCATAAACGGGGGTGTTGCAGCAGCCCTTCAGAATTACCCGTGAAGAAAAACGGGACCGGCGTATTTTCAAGCAGGCCCAGCACCTGACGGGCGCAGGGGGAATCCACACAGCCGATAACTAAATCAATTTTTGCAGGCGGAGGGAAATGTTGTGCCAGAGCTTTAAGATCAGAGGCATAGGGTAAAAGCTGAATGTGATATTCACGCCGCCAGTTCTGCAAGCCGCGTTGCAAACTGGCCTGCAGGCCCTGGCTAAGCAAACGGTATTCACCCTGCTCATCGGTAATCAGGACTATCTGCACTGGTGGCTCAGGGCGGTAAAAATACCAGATGCCCGCAGCAGCGGCGCAGAGCAGTAGGCTCAGCACAGTCAGTTGGAATGCCCGCATAGGGACCCTCTAAAAAAGCTGTGCTGACAGTATAACCTGCCAAACGTGACATGATTAAAATTTAACCACCTATAGTCATTTTCTAACCATGCCGCGCCCGGCAAATGCCATCAGGTTATGAGCTGCCCACCTTTTACCCGCTCGGCAAACTGCTCGCGCAGGGCCACTTTGTTGATTTTGCCCGTGGCGGTGTGGGGGATTTCGGTAACGACCTCAATGGCGTCGGGCAACCACCATTTAGCCACCTTGGTTTCCAGATAGGCCTGCAGGGAGGCTTTGTTGAACGGTTTTTGTGGCTCGCGCAGCACCACTATCAGCAATGGGCGTTCATCCCATTTCGGGTGGTACATGCCTATCACTGCCGCTTCGCGGATATCCGTATGCCCCACGGCGGCGTTTTCAAGATCAATCGAGCTGATCCATTCACCGCCGGATTTGATGACGTCTTTGCTGCGGTCGGTGATCTGCATATTGCCAAGTGCATCTATGGTGGCCACATCGCCGGTATCGAACCAGCCATCGCAGTCCGTGGCCGGTTCAGTGGCGCGGAAATAACGCTCTACGACCCAGGGGCCGCGTACCATCAGGCGCCCGAAGGCTTTACCATCGTGGGGCAAAGCCCGGTTATCGGGGCCGACTATTTTCATCTCCACCCCAAAAACCGCCCGACCCTGTTTGACTTTGATCGCCAGTTGCTCGGCATAGGGTAAATCACGCTGGCCACGCAGGGGTTTATTGATGCTGCCAAGGGGGCTTAATTCTGTCATGCCCCAGGCCTGCCAGACTTCCACGCCGTATTTTTGCTCAAAACTCTCGATCATCGCAGCCGGCACCGCCGAACCACCAATAATCACACTTTGCAGGCAATCGATGCGTTTACCGCTCGACTCCATGTACGCCAGCAACATGCTCCATACGGTGGGCACCGCGGCGGTGAAATCCACCTGCTCGTCGTTAATCAGGCTGCAGATACTGGCGCCATCCAAATGGGGGCCGGGCAGAACGATACGGCAACCCGCCATGGCGCAGGCATAAACCAGGCCCCAGGCGTTGGCATGGAACATGGGCACTATGGGTAATACGGTTTCACTGGCATCCAGCCCCATGCCCGAACGGGCACACACCGCAAAACTATGCAGTACGCTGGACCTGTGGCTGTATAACACACCCTTGGGATTACCCGTGGTGCCCGAGGTATAACACAGGGAGCAGGCGCTGTTTTCTTCAAATTCCGGCCAGTTGTAATCGCCGCTCTGGGCCGCCAGCAGGGTTTCATAACACAGCATATTGGGCAGCTTGGCGCCGGGCATTTCATCCGCAGCACACATCACGATATAACCTTTTACGGTTTTCAGCTGGGGGGCCAGGGCTTCCAGCAAAGGCACAAATGTAAGGTCGGTGATGATGTAACTGTCAGCGGCGTGATTCACTATGTAGCTGAGCTGCTCAGCAAAAAGACGCGGATTAATGGTGTGTAAAATGGCGCCCATGCCCGAGATGCCATACCAGCATTCGAAGTGGCGGTAGGTATTCCATGCCAGGGTTGCGACCACATCACCACGGCGCACACCCAAATCCTGCAGGGCCATGGCCAGTTGTTTACTGCGCTGATGGGCCTGCTGGTAAGTATATTCGTGACGTTCACCCTGAACCGTGCGGCTGATAATCCGTTGTTGCGGATACACACGCGCAGCATGTTCAAGTAAATGACTGACCAACAAAGGACCGTTCTGCATATCTGCCAGCATAACGAAACATCCTGTTTTTATTGTTATCTGTCCGAATGTGTTACAGCGGCCTTTCAAACTCAAGAAATGCTTTGCAACAATTTGTAAGTAAAGCGATAAGGCTATGAAATCTGAACGTTTTTCACAGTCGGGAAAAAATACGCCACAGGCGTGTTATTTTTGCGCAGCATAAAAGGCCATTTTTCACATCGACTTTATATTGCCCCGTGATATCGCAGCGCAAAACTTGAAATCACACGCCGCTGCCGTTACCGTTCCTTGCATCTGTCAGCAGGAACACGCCATGAAGGCCCTTTTAATGCCCTATCTCGCGCGCTTTATCAGCAGCGACGGGCTGTTAGCATTTAAACGCCGTTTATATCGTTTGCGCCGCGGCAGTGTGCCACACCTGACGGTATTTCTGCGGGTGAACGATCCTTACAGTTTTGTATTAATTCAGGCCCTGCATACCTTCCGCGATAAATATTCCGTGGAAATTGATTATCACTTTGTGGCCCGCCTGCAGGGCGATATGTACCCCGACACCGCGGCCTGGCATAAATGGGCCCTGCAGGATGCACAAGCCCTGTGTGCCCTTTACCGTTTCCCCCTGCCACGCCAGTTTCCGGCACCGCTGGATTTACGTCAGCTGCAACAACAAGCGGCCTATCTGGAAAGCATCAAAGCGCCACTGCACCATGTGCGCAATTTATTTCTCGCCGCCTTTGGTGGCAGTGAATTTCTGAGTGAAAAACAAGAATTCGAACCCCTCTTCCGTGCTAACGAACAGCGCTTAAAAAAAATGGGCCACTACCTGACTGGCAATATTTATTGTGAAGGGGAATGGTACTGGGGCGTGGACCGTTTGGGTTTTCTTGAGCAACGTTTAATTGATGAAGGTTTTGCCAGTGGCACGCCTTTTTTTGTTAAAACCCTGTGCAACCAGCAGCAGTGGCCCAGCCCGGTGAGCCTGAGCCGCAAACCTTTGATTATGTATTTTTCCATGCGCAGCCCCTATTCCTATCTTGGCTTAGTGCTGGCACGGCGCTTATGTGCAACGGCGCAAATTCCGTTAGAGGTGCGCCCGGTGATGCCCATGGTGATGCGTGGCATGCAGGTGCCGGATAATAAAAAAATGTACATATTCAGCGATACCAAACGCCTCGCTAATTATTACCGCATTCCCTACGGTTTTGTGGCAGACCCGCTCGGTGCCGGGGTGGAACGTTGTTACGCGCTCTATGAGTGGGCCAAATCCAAGGGTAAGGGCATTCGCTTTTTAACCGCCTTTGCCCACGGGGTGAATGCCGAGGGTATTCGCGCAGAAACCGATAAAGGCCTGCAACGCATTTTGCATACCGCTGCATTGGATTGGCATGAAGCGCAACAACAACTGCATAACAAGCAGTGGCAGAACTGGGCGCAGGTGAATCTTGAATCCCTGCAGCAATTAGGCTTCTGGGGTGTGCCCTGTTTTCAGTATGGCAATTTAGCCGTGTGGGGTCATGACAGGCTGTGGCTGATTGCCGAAAAAATTAAACTCGACGAAATACAGGCGCAACAGCAGCAGGCAGAAAACAGCGCTGCGGAATAATTAAGGAACCTCTGAATAACTCAGTGCCCGCGTCGGCTTTACGAAATAAATCAGATCAAGGCGCAGCTTTGCAGGCATAACGGGTTACGTCAAAAAGCTGCAACACAGAGCTGGTTTGTTTCGCAAAGCCCTGCAGGGCGCAGGCTGCCAGCTGATCTGGCTGTGTTGGCGATTTTGAATCGGCCCCGTCATTTCCATCAATCGCCGCCTTGCCAATCTCAACTGGCAGCACATGCGCGGCGCTGTGCAGAGTTATTCAGAGGTTCCTTAAAGTGCGCGGATATCGCGCACCATCAATTGCAATGTCCATTGCTCGCGGAAAAAATTCGCATCCATCTCAAAAACTAAATGCACCCGCTGGCATTGATTATTCGGCCAGGCTTTCACATCCACATTAAACGCAATGGCATCCATCAGCGGGCCGCCATTCACGGGCTTCACTGTCATCTTCAAATGTTTTTCACCGAGCAGACGCTGGCTTTGAATAAAAAATTCATCATCAAAAACCGGCTCAGGAAATTGCTGCCCCCAGGGCGCGCAAAACCGTAACTGATGGGCATTTTCCAATGTGTATTCGTGTGCAGCGAGCGGGCCATCACTCAGCACAGTATGTACCAGTTGCTCAGGGGTAATTTGCTCACTGGCCACCTGGGTAAAAGCCTGGGTAAATTCGGCAAAATCCGTACTGCGTAAACTCAGCCCGGCGGCCATGGCATGGCCACCAAATTTACTTAATAAATGGGGTTTGCGTTTTGCCACCACATCCAGCGCATCGCGCAAATGAAAACCAGGGATTGAACGGGCAGAGCCTTTTATTTCAGCGTTATCCGCGGGGGCAAACGCAATCACCGGGCGGTGATAACGCTCTTTAATGCGCGAGGCCAATAACCCCACCACCCCCTGGTGCCAGTCAGGATTAAACAAACACAGGGCCGCGGGCATATTGTTTTCATCAAAGCGCAGCGCTTCGAGCTGACGCAGGGCCTCTTGCTGCATCACACCTTCAACGGCTTTACGGTCCTGATTTAATTCATCGAGCAGGCGCGCAAATTCATCGGCAGTATGGGCATTATTTGTCAGCAGGCATTCAATGCCGATGCTCATATCATCCATGCGCCCCGCCGCATTTAAACGCGGCCCCAGGGCAAAACCAAAATCCTTGCTGGCCAGACGCTCGGCGAATTTACCGGATATTTTTAACAGCGCCATAATGCCGGGGCGCGCAAAACCCTTACGGATACGGCGCAGGCCCTGCTCAACCAGAATGCGGTTGTTATTATCCAAAGGCACCACATCCGCCACGCTGGCCAAAGCCACCAAATCGAGATAATCCGCCATATTCAGCGCACTGTCGGTTAACAGATTTTCATCCACCAGGCGGCGTTTTAATGCGCACATCACATAAAAAATCACCGCACAACCGCAGGCCGCCTTGGAGGGAAATAAACAGCCCGGCTGATTAGGGTTCACTATGGCATCGGCATCCGGCAAAACTTCAGCGGCAAGGTGGTGATCGGTAATTAATACCTGCATGCCTAATTGTTTAGCGAGGGCGACACCTTCAAAACTGGCGATGCCGTTATCCACGGTAATTAATAAATCTGGCTTGTATTGCGCAAACGCCAATTGGGTAATAGCCGCAGATAAACCGTAACCGTATTCAAAACGATTGGGCACTAAATAATGTACCCAGTCTGCGCCCATTTTTTGTAAGGCATGTACCGCCAGCGCCGTGCTGGTGGCACCGTCGGCATCAAAATCACCGACAATTAAAATACGTTTTTTATGGCGAATGGCAGTGACTAATAAATCCACCGCGCGGCCAATATCTTTCAGGGAGGAAAAATCCGCCAGATTTTTCAGACCAAACTCCAGCGCAGCCGCATCCAGCCCACGGGATTTTAAAATCCGCGGTATTAATGGCAGGGATGAATCCAGCGGACGGCGCTGAATCAGGGGCATAGGTGGTCTCCAGAAGCTAGACGCTAGACGCTAGACGCTAGACGCTAGACGCTAGACGCTAGACGCTAGACGCTAGACATTGTAAAAACAAAAACGCCTGCAAGCAGGCGTTTTTTCGATAAACATCAATAAAATTTTTCACGCTTTTAAACTTAGCCGTGAAAAATCGGATTTCTTGTCAGAGCAAGAAAGACGCTTTTCACCCAGTAATTAAAAACGTGCGAGCGCAGCGGGTACAAGGCAAAAAACATTCAGATGCGGAGTTTACGGGTGTAAATGAGCAGTCTGAATGTTTTTTTAACGCCGTAGCCGCAAGCGCAGCCGTTTTTAACGATTATTTGAAGGTGTTAGCCGCCATATACTCATGCACCGCTTTAATATCCGCTGGCAGCACTTTTAAGCGCTCTTCACGGGTCATTAAATCCGCCAGGTGGTGTGGCAGTTTGGGCATATCGTAACCGGCGCGGTTCACTGCTTCTTCAAATTTCACCGGGTGGGCAGTGCCCAGGGTGATCATCGGAATATGTTTATTGCGGCGGCACTCGCGGGCAGCTTTCACACCGATAGCAGTGTGCGGATCGAGCAGGTAACCGGTTTGCGCAAATACTTCCTGCATGGTGCTGACGGTGGTGGCTTCATCCACTGCGTAGCTGTCGAACAGTTCGCGGGCTTTGGCCAGTTTGTCGGCATCCAGGGACACAACATCTTTTTTCGCATTCATACGCGCCATCAGGTCCGCCAGTTTGGCGCCATCACGCTCGTACAGGTCAAACAGCAGACGTTCAAAGTTGCTGGAAACCGCGATATCCATGGACGGGGTGATGGTGTGTTTCAGGGCGTGTACTTCGTACTGGTTTTTGCTCATCAGGCGGTGCAGTACGTCGTTGCTGTTGGTGGCAATGATCAGCTGTTCGATTGGCAGGCCCATTTTACGCGCCATGTAACCGGCAAAAATGTCACCGAAGTTACCGGTCGGCACTGAGTACGCCATCGGACGCAGGGGGCCACCCAGGTTCAGGCTGGAATAGAAGTAATAAACGATCTGCGCCATGATGCGCGCCCAGTTGATACTGTTCACCGCCACCAGTTTGCGCTCGCCGCGCAGGAATGACTGGTCAGCGAAGCTGGCTTTTACCATGTCCTGGGCCTGGTCGAAGTTACCTTCGATGGCGATGTTAAAAATGTTGTCGCCTTTTACGGTCGTCATCTGACGGCGCTGCACGTCAGAAACCTTGCCGTTTGGATGCAGAATGAAAATATCCACATTGCGGCAGGCCTTAGTACCTTCGATCGCGGCAGAACCTGTGTCACCGGAGGTTGCACCCATGATCACCACTTTTTCATGGCGGCGCTCAAGCACGTGATCCAGCAGACGGCCAAGCAGTTGCAGGGCGAAATCTTTGAAAGCCAGTGTCGGGCCGTGGAACAGCTCAAGCACGTATTCGTTGTTATCCAGCTGTTGCAGCGGAGCAATCGCCTTGTGGCCAAAGTTAGTGTTGTTGTACACCTCTTCCAGCATTTTTTTCAGGGCGGCAGCGTCCACACAACCTTCCACGAAGGGGAAAATCACCTTGTGGGCCAGCTCGGTGTAAGGCAGGTCACGCCAGGATTGGATTTCTTCCAGGCTGTAGTGCGGCACTTCTTTTGGCACATACAGGCCGCCATCGGTGGCCAGGCCAGTCAGCAGCACGTCTTCGAAAGTCAGTTCCGGGGCGTTGCCACGGGTGGAGATATATTTCATAACCATGGGGTCAATCTCAGTTCAGTTGCTCTACGCGAATACGGGTTACTTTGCCCTGAATCACATCCAGAGCTTCGATGGCGCTGATCGCCTCGTTCATGGTTTTTTCCTGTACCTGCTGGGTCAGCATAATCACAGGGGCTGTGGTTGCATCCGCAGCGGGTTCTTTCTGAATCAGGGCTTCGATGCTGATGCCCTTTTCGCTGAGGATAGTGGCGATTTTCGCCAGCACACCGGCTTTATCCACGGCAGCCATACGCAGGTAATAGGCGCTGCTTACTTCTTCAATCGGCAGGATGCGGTAATCGCTCAGCTCGCTGAATGCCAGGGCCTGCACACGGGCATGGGCTGGCATATCAAAGCTGCGCACCAGATCGACGATGTCGGCAATTACAGAAGATGCAGTCGGTTCTGCACCGGCACCACGGCCACAGGAAAGTGTTGTGCCCACGGCGTCACCACAGGTCATCACGGCGTTGAGTACACCATCCACCTTGGCAATCATGTTGCGCTCAGGGATCAGGGTTGGGTGCACACGCAGGTCGATACCATTGGCATATCGGCGGCTGATACCCAGGTGTTTAATGCGGTAACCCAGTTCTTCTGCGTATTCCACATCTTCACGGGCAATTTTGGTAATGCCTTCGGTGAAGCATTTATCGAACTGCAGGGGAATACCGTAGGCGATAGACGACAGAATGGTCAGCTTGTGGGCCGCATCAATACCTTCCACGTCGAAGGTCGGATCCGCTTCGGCATAACCCAGGGCCTGGGCTTCTTTAAGTACGTCTTCAAAGGCACGGCCTTTGTCACGCATTTCGGTGAGGATAAAGTTACCGGTACCGTTGATGATACCCGCCAGCCACTGGATACGGTTGGAAGCGAGACCTTCACGCAGGGTTTTGATAATCGGAATACCGCCGGCAACCGCAGCTTCAAAGGATACTGTCACACCGGCCGCTTTGGCGGCGGCAAAAATCTCATTGCCGTGTACGGCGATCAGGGCTTTGTTGGCAGTCACTACGTGTTTGCCGTGTTTGATAGCTTCGAGCACCAGCTCTTTGGCCACTTCATAACCGCCAATCAGCTCAACCACGATATCCACTTCGGGGTTACGGGCCACGTCGAACACATCACGGGTAACGGCCGTGCCTGAGGTGTCGCAGTTTGGGTTATCACGGCGGCATGCCACCTGGGTGATGATGACTTCGCGGCCTGCACGACGTGCAATTTCCTGGGCGTTACGGCTCAGGACATTAAAAGTACCGCCACCTACTGTACCTAAACCACAGATACCTACTTTCACCGGTTTCAACGTTATTCTCCGCTTATTATTTATTAAACCCGGCGCAGCGCGTCCGAGATAATGGCCTGTGTCAGAGCCCGTAAAAAAGGGTCTTAATGTAGCACAGAGTCCCGCAGGACCAACACGCCGGAAATACAAAATGTCGCGCATTATAAGGGGTTTATGGCGAACATGCAGCCGATGGGTGGCTACAAAACAAAAAAGCGCACAAGAAGGTTGGGTCAAAACTATCTGCGTTGCCTGAACTTCGTTAAAAACAAACTCTAAATGCTCATTTATGTTTTATAAACTGCGCTTTCTCGTCTGTTTTTGCCTTGTTCAGACTGCCTCGCCTACGTTTTTACTCAACCTCTATACGCACCCTTTTAGAGGGAAATTACAGCCCCAGACGCTGGGCAAGCTGATCGGCAGGCAAATAACCACCAATCATTTCACCATTACTCAGCACGATAGCAGGGGTACCTTTCACACCGATTTGCTCACCTAACTCCAGCTGAGCTTCAATGGGGGCATCACACTTGAGGTTTTCAGCGATAAAACCTGTGCTTTTAGCTTTTGTAAGAGCCTCTTTGCGATCTTTTGCACACCACACGGATTTAATTTTCTTGAAAGAGCCGGTGTACTGGGTGCGGGCCTGATCCTGCCACACACCTGCACGGGGGTAAGCCATATAACGTACGGTAATGCCCATTTCATTTAGCTTGGGCACTTCCTGATGGAGTTTGCGGCAATAACCACAATCAATATCGGTGAACACGTTAATCTGAGCTTTTTCTTTGCCCTTCGCCTTAAAGATAATCATGTCTTTTTCAGCGACTTTACCTATCAGGGCGGCACGCTGCACATCCTGTTTCTGCGCGGTGACGTTCGTGAGTTTACCGGGCGCTACCTGAAATAATGAACCGTACACAAAATACTGGCCGTCAGCCGTAGCATAAAGAATATCCCCGGAAGCGAGAGTTACTTCATACAGGGCCTGGCCTTTTACCTGACTGATATCGGTAATCGCAAAATCCGGGCGTGATGCACGCAGGGCATCGGTGATGGTTTTTTCTGCGCTGGTTTTTTCCGCAGCGTTTGCACTAACAGAGGAGAATGAAATCAGGGTGGCGGCCAGGGCAAGGCAAACTTTTAACGACGTCATAATGATTCTCGGCTTTTTCAATTAGCCGCATTGGAGCATAAGAAGATTACCCAGTTCCACCTTTCGCCCATAAAAAAAGGCATTTCCCGAAGGAAATGCCTTTTTTGTCGTATCCTGGCTTAAATTAGGCCAGTTTTTCTTTGATACGTGCAGACTTACCGCTGCGGTCACGCAGGAAGTACAGTTTGGCACGAACCACGTCACCACGACGTTTCACTTCGATACCAGCAACCACTGGGCTGTGGGTCTGGAAAGTACGCTCAACGCCCACACCGTGGGACAGTTTACGTACGGTGAAAGCAGAGTTCAGACCGCGGTTACGTTTACCGATAACCACACCTTCGAAAGCCTGCAGACGCTCTTTATCGCCTTCTTTTACTTTTACTTGCACGACTACAGTGTCACCTGGGCCGAAAGCAGGTACGTCCTGTTTCAGCTGGGCAGCTTCGATAGCCTGGATGATTTTGTTTTTGCCACTCATGGTTAGCTCCTTAAAGTTTACGCCCCGGCCTCAGCCTCGCGTATGTATTCTTGCAACAGGGTCTGCTCTTCTTTGCTAAGGACCCTTTGGCTTAACAGGTCGGGCCTGCGCTGCCAGGTTCTTCCCAGCGCTTGCTTTAAGCGCCAGCGCCGAATTTTTTCATGGTTACCACTCAGCAGTACCTCGGGTACTGGTTTATCCCCGTACACTTCCGGGCGTGTGTAGTGCGGACAATCCAATAAGCCATCCGTAAAAGAATCTTCTACGGCCGACAAACTGTGGCCCAGCACACCTGGCACCAGGCGGATAATGGAATCCATTATCACCATGGCTGCCAACTCCCCGCCGCTTAACACGTAGTCCCCGATGGACCACTCCTCGTCGACGTGCTCGTCAATCAGACGCTCGTCCACGCCTTCGTAGCGACCGGCCAGAAAAATAATTTTTCCATGGCCGTGGAGCTCCTCTGCACCCTGCTGCGTCAGCTGACGCCCCTGGGGGGAGAGATACACCACTTTAGCATCGGCACCTATCTTTGCTTTTGCCGCCAGTATGGCGTCGCGCAAAGGTTCGATTTTCATCACCATTCCGGGGCCGCCACCGTAGGGGCGGTCATCCACAGTCTGGTAGTTATCGAAGGTAAAGTCCCTGGGGTTCCAGAGATCCACCGATACCAAACCCCGTTTCACAGCGCGGCCAGTAATGCCCTGCTCTGTGAGTGTCTGGAACATCTCGGGAAAAATCGAGATAACACCAAACTGCACGGATTAAAACTCCGGGTCCCAGTCAACCGTGAGAACACCGGCTTCAAGATCAACGTTCGTCACAAACTGTTCAAGGTAAGGCACCATGCGCTCACGCCCATCGGTGCTTTCTTTACTCGGGGCAACAAACATCACGTCGTTTGACCCGGTATTGAACAGATAACTTACGCGACCCAGTACCACATTTTCTGTGGTGACAACCAATAAACCTTCAAGCTGATGATAATAGAGTTCACCATCTTCGGGCGGTGGCAGGGCATCTTTTGCCACTGCTATGTCGCAACCGCAGTATTTGCGGGCTACATCGCGGTCTGTGGTGTCGTCCAGCAGAGCAACCAGGCCTTTGCCATGGTTCCGCCATTCTTTCACCTTCACCGCCGTCCACTGTCCCTGAATGTTCAGGAACCACTGGCCGTACGAAAATATGTTCTCCATGGGTTCAGTGTCTGAATAGACCTTCACCCACCCCTTAACACCATAAACACTGGTAACTTTACCCAGCAGAGTGAGATTGTCAGATGTCATGGACAGGGGATTACCTCAACCTTAGCCAGCAGCCTGCTGCTTTTTCGCATCTTTAAGCAGTTTGGCCACGGTATCAGTAGGCTGTGCGCCTTTGCTGATCCAGTATTCAACACGTTCTAAGTCAACGCGTAATTCTACTTCCTGACCACGGGCAACAGGGTTGTAAAAACCCAGACGCTCGATGAAGCGACCGTCACGTGGGTTACGCTGGTCAGCTACGTTCAGGTGATAAAATGGACGCTTTTTAGAACCACCACGGGCTAAGCGGATTACTACCATAGAGACGATCCTTCTCGTCAGGGGCAAGATTCAGAGTCACTTGCCATCATTGCTAATAACCGGCGGATGCCGGTTACACCAAAAGGTCGCGCATTGTACAGTATTTTGAGTGGCCGCCACAAGCAGGAATCAGGCTTGCAGGGCAATTAAGGCTGGAATAACAAGGGGCCCGCAGGCCCCTGAAGAATAAATTAACGGCGCGGGAATCCCGGTGGCAGGCCACCGCCGCCACCCATACCGCCACCGCCTAAACCACCCATGGCCTGCATCATCTTGCGCATGCCACCTTTGGCGGTCATCTTTTTCATCATCTTCTGCATTTGCTCATGCTGTTTGAGCACGCGGTTTACATCCTGAATCTGCGAGCCTGACCCCATGGCAATACGCTTCTTACGGGAACCGTTAATCTTCTCAGGCTGGCGACGTTCAAGCGGGGTCATGGAGTTGATAATGGCTTCGGTTTGTTTGAGCTGCTTTTCCGCAACACCCATCTGATCACCCATCTGCCCAAGCTTACCCATGCCCGGCAGTTTATCCATCATCCCCATCAGGCCGCCCATGCTTTTCATCTGCAGCAGCTGATCGCGGAAGTCTTCCAGGTCAAAACCCTTACCCTTCTGGATTTTCTTGGCGAGTTTATCGGCCTTTTCTTTATCAATTTTGCGCTCGGCTTCTTCGATCAGACTCAAGACGTCGCCCATGTCGAGAATACGCGAGGCAATCCGGTCAGGGTGGAACAGCTCGAGGGCGTCAATTTTCTCACCCATACCGATGAACTTGATCGGTTTACCGGTAATGTGACGCACCGACAGGGCCGCACCACCACGGGCATCACCGTCGGCTTTGGTCAGCACAACACCGGTTAACGGCAGGGCTTCATTAAAGGCTTTTGCAGTATTAGCCGCGTCCTGACCTGTCATGGCATCCACCACAAACAGGGTCTCAATCGGAGTGATGGCCGCGTGCAGGTCTTTAATCTCGGCCATCATTTCTTCGTCAACGGCGAGACGACCGGCGGTATCCACCAGCAGTACATCTATATACTTGAGTTTGGCGGCAGCAATCGCGCCTTTAGCAATGGCAATCGGTTTTTGTGAAGTATCGGAAGGGAAAAACTCCGCACCCACATCTTTGGCCAGGGTTTCGAGTTGCTTGATCGCCGCAGGGCGGTATACGTCCGCACTGACCACCATTACGGATTTTTTCTGGCGCTCTTTTAAGAACTTGGCGAGCTTGGCTACAGTGGTGGTTTTACCCGCACCCTGCAAACCTGCCATCAGCACTACGGCTGGAGGTTGGGTGTTGAGTTTAAGGCCTTCGTTGGCCTCACCCATCACCTTCTGTAATTCTTCGTGCACAATTTTCAGGAAAGCCTGACCGGGGCTCAGACTCTTGAGCACCTCACTGCCGACGGCACGCTCTTTCACATCGGCGATAAAGGACTTCACCACCGGCAAGGCTACGTCAGCCTCCAGCAGGGCCATACGTACTTCACGCAGGGTGCCCTGAATATTCTCTTCGGTGATCTTCGCCTTGCCGCTGATCGAGCGCAGGGCGTTATTTAAACGGTCGCTAAGACTTTCAAACATGCTCTATACATCCAAGACAGCAGTGTGCACAATTGTCAGGCATTATATAGAAATCGTGGCTTATTCACAGCCAAGCCTGCAAAACGGAATTATCAGTACATGGCCAACCTACTGGCAGTCAGTGCCATATTGCTCTACAGCTTCGCAGCTCTGCTGCAGTTCCGCCGCATCCGCGGCCACCAGGGTACCCCACGCAACCTGTTAATGGGCAGCGCCGCAGCCGCCGTTTTATGCCACTCAGCCGCCTGGTTTATGCCGATATTCAGCGAGCACGGCATGAATTTCTCCCTGTTTAATGGCGGCTCACTGATTGCACTGGCCATCAGCGCAATTGTATTGATCAGCGCCATCAAAAAACCCGTGGAAAATTTATTTATCGGTATTTTCCCCATGACAGCACTTGTGATGGCCATGGATTTATTCATTCCCGGCAACCATCACGCCCTGGAACATTTTAACCGCGGCCTGCTTGCCCACATTTTACTTTCTGTACTGGCTTACAGCCTGCTGACCATTGCTGCCTTCCAGGGAATTTTGGTGATCATTCAGGATCAGCAATTAAAACGTAAACATGTCGCGGGAATATTACGCAGCCTGCCCCCCTTACAAACCATGGATAAACTCATGTTTGAGATGATCTGGGCCGGCATGATTTTTTTAACCCTGGCTATAGGCTCAGGTTTTGTATTTTTGGATAACATGTTTGCCCAGCACCTCGCCCATAAAACCCTGCTGAGCATTATTGGCTGGTGCATTTTTGCCGCCCTGTTATTAGGCCGTTACCGTTTCGGATGGCGCGGGCAAACCGCCAGCATCTGGACGTTGTCCGGTTTAGGTTTACTGGCGCTGGCCTATTTTGGCAGCAAACTGGTACTCGAATTTATTCTCTCCAGCCACTAGGCAGACAGTTCCGTGAACGAAATCCCGTTATCATTCCTGTTCATTATTTTATTTATCCTGATTTTATTCTCGGCGTTTTTCTCAAGTTCTGAGACCGCCATGATGTCACTCAACCGCTACCGTCTGCGGCACCTCGCCAAAAATGGTCATGGCCCTGCAACCCTCGCGGTGAATTTATTAAAACGTACCGACCGCCTGATTGGTGTGATTCTGATCGGCAACAACTTTGTGAATATTGCCGCTGCGTCAATTGCCACCCTGATTGCACAACGTATCTGGGTGGATAACCCTGAACTCGGCGTAACAGTAGCCACGGTTATTCTCACCTTAGTGGTATTAATTTTTGCCGAAGTCACACCCAAAACCATCGCTGCAAACCACCCGGAAAGCATCGCGTTTAAAGCAGCTTATTTGCTGCGTGTGATCCTGTGGTTATTGATGCCATTTGTATGGATGGTAAACATGATAGTAAACGGTTTAATCCGCATTACCCGTTTACAGGTCGATACCAAGTCCCGTGATTTACTCAGCACCGAAGAATTCCGCACCCTGATTAACGAAGCCGGTGCATTAATTCCTGTGCGCCGTCAGCGCATGTTGTTATCCATTCTGGATTTAGAAAAAGTCACCGTTTCCGACATTATGGTGCCGCGTAACGAAGTGGTCGGTATCGATCTGGAAGATGATTTACGCAGCATTAAAGAAGCCCTGCGCTCCACCCAGCATACCCGCCTGCCGATCTGGAAAGGTGATATCAATAACGTGGTGGGTGTATTACACATGCGTAATGCGGCGAAAATTCTCGCTAAAGATGAATTTAATAAAGCGGATTTATTACAGGCCAGCCGCGAACCCTATTTCATTCCGGTGAGCACACCTCTGCATACCCAGTTATTTAACTTCCAGAAGAAAAAACGCCGCATCGCGATTGTGGTGGATGAATACGGAGATGTGCAGGGTATTGCCACCCTGGAAGATATTCTGGAAGAAATTGTCGGCGACTTTACCACCGACGTGGCCGACTCCCATCAGGATGTGCACCCACAAAAAGACGGCAGTTACATCATTGATGGTGCCACTTATGTGCGTGATTTAAACCGCATCGTGGGCTGGGATTTACCCACAGACGGGCCGAAAACCTTAAGTGGTTTAATTATCGAATATTTAGAATCTATTCCCGATGCCAATATCTGCCTGAAAATTGAAAATTACCGCATCGAAATTCTGAAAACAAAAGCCAACACCATTGCCAGCGTGCGTATTACCCAGCACACCCTGGATGATGTGGAAAGCTGATAATTAAACATTCAGCCATAAAAAAGCCCGCTCGCAGCGGGCTTTTTTATGGGCATTAAATTCAGAATTTCAGCGTCACCGCAGCGGATGCGGCATTGGCTTTATCCCTCGCCGCTTGCACATCATCAGCCAGGGCCAGCACTACACCCATACGGCGACTGCCTTTCACTTCGGGTTTACCAAACAGGCGTAATTGTGTATCCGGCATGGCCAGCACCTGCTGTAAATTGCCAAAACTTAATTGCTCGCTGTTACCCTCCACCAGAATCACGCTGCTGGCCGCAGGGCCACGCTGACGAATATTGGGAATAGGTAAATCCAGAATCGCGCGGGCATGCAGGGCAAATTCACTTAAATCCTGGGAAATTAATGTCACCAAACCTGTGTCGTGGGGGCGCGGGGAAACTTCGCTGAAAATCACCTCATCGCCTTTCACAAATAATTCCACGCCAAACAAACCTTTACCGCCCAGTGCGCTGGTAATTTTATGGCCAATATCCTGGGCCTGTTGCAGGGCCGTTTCGCTCATCACCTGGGGCTGCCAGGATTCCTGATAATCGCCTTTTTCCTGGCGATGGCCGATGGGCGCACAGAAGGAAGTTTGCCCGCCATGGCGAATGGTCAGCAGGGTAATTTCGTAATCAAAATCGACAAAACCCTCTACGATCACTTTGCCCTGCCCGGCACGCCCGCCCTGCTGGGCATAATCCCAGGCGGCTTTAATATCGGCGCTGCTTTTCAGCGTGGATTGACCTTTACCAGAGCTGCTCATAATAGGTTTCACCACACAGGGCAAACCAATCTCAGCCACAGCCTGATTAAACTCGGCTTCGCTGCTGGCAAAACGGTAAGGACTGGTGGGCAAACCTAATTCTTCCGCAGCGAGGCGGCGGATGCCCTCACGGTTCATGGTCAGCTGGGTCGCACGGGCGGTGGGAATAACGGTAAAACCTTCCTGCTCCAGCTCCGCCAGGGTAGCGGTGGCGATGGCTTCAATTTCCGGCACGATTAAATCGGGTTTTTCCTGCTCAATCACAGCACGCAGGGCAGCACCATCAAGCATACTGATCACATGGCTGCGGTGGGCCACCTGCATGGCAGGGGCATTGGCATAACGGTCTACGGCGATGACTTCCACACCCAGACGCTGCAGCTCAATCGCCACTTCTTTACCTAATTCACCGGCGCCACATAACAGAACTTTTTTAGCCGTGGCACTTAAAGGGGTGCCCAGGGAAATATTCATAACAAAACCTTGTGTTAAGCGGCGCGGCCAGAGAAAAGGCCGCACCCGGAGGAGTTCCATACGATCAGAGGGTTAACTCAGGTGCTCTAAAAACGGCTATCAGAGCGCGATAAAATTGGCCGCAGCCCGCTCACGCTCAGCCACTTTTTGCAGCACTTCACGGCGCTGATCATTTGCCATCATGCCCCAATCGCTGATTTCACGGCCAGTGCGGTAACAACCTATGCAGATGTCGTTTTCATCCAGGGCACAGATGCCCACGCAGGGGGAAATAACCGGTTTATCGCTCATTTTGTAAAATTCGACTGCTCAACGAGATGGGCATTATACCGCATACCGTTCTGAACATAATGGGCAGCACTGGCTTCGAGCAATTTCTTCTGCGCATCACTCAGCTGGCGTTTGATCTGCCCAGGAGTGCCCACCACCATGGAACCATCGGGAATCACCATGCCTTCGGGAATCAGTGTGTTAGCGCCAATCAGACAGTGTTTGCCGATTTTCGCGCCGTTGAGCACCACAGCATTAATACCTATCAGGGAATAATCGCCGATCTCACAGCCGTGCAGCATGGCCTTGTGACCCACGGTCACACCTTTACCCACGCGCAGCTTGATGCCACCGTCGGTGTGCAGAACTGAGCCATCCTGAATATTGCTGTTTTCACCGATACTGATTTCATCGTTATCCGCACGGATCACCACGTTGAACCAGATACTGACGTTATTCTCAAGAATCACAGAGCCAACTAACGTGGCGTTATTGGCGATAAAATGGTTTTCACCGCGCAGTTCAACCTGGCGTTTATCCAGCGCATATAACATGTGGCACCTCTTTTTTATTATGCGAGCAGCTTCTGCACATCATCGAGCTGCAGCTCAATTGTCGCGCCGTAAAACTGATTCATCATCTGCGCGATCATCATCGCGGTCAGACCCCAGATCATAAAATTTTCGTACTGCCAGCGCGGTACGCGAAAACTGCCGAGCTGATCGATGGCAGGTTCATTTTCCAGAAAAAACTTGAGTGGCACGCGGAACACCGCCTGCAATTCACGGGGGTCAGGGTGCAGTTCTATATCCTGTGCCACCAAGCCCAGCACAGGGGTCACCACAAAACCAAAACGCGAAACCACCTGATCCAGCGCGCCCACGACTTCCACCTGGGCAGGGGCGATACCCACTTCTTCATGGGCCTCACGCAGGGCCGTGGCCACGGCATCCGCGTCTTCAGGGTCGGTTTTACCACCGGCAAAAGCCACCTCACCTTTGTGGGTAGGCAACTGGGTGGAACGCAGGGTCAAAATAATTTCAGGGTTGTGTTCATCGCGGGTTACCGCCACCAGCACAGCTGCATCGGCCAGGCTGTGCTCGGGGAAAACCTGCGGTGTATGGGCCCTGACACCTTCAATAAGCTGGCTTAACACCGTCATTTACTCATGGTCTGTTAAAGGCATTCTAACCCTGCTGCTTCGCCTTGCCAGTGACATTTTGCAACCTTATGTAATGGCAAAGCCGCCTGCGGGGTTTTAAGGAGCCGGATAAGCGGTTGATTTTTAGAGCAATTTCGCCTTAAAACAAGTGTTTCAATAATATTAATAACCGATGACAGCCCGGCCTAACACCCACATTTTCACCTAAGCCCTTGTCAGCATTAGACTTTTACAGCCCAACTGATTTTTGCCCGTTTTACAGCATCCGTATGCAGCCCAGATCAGCCTGAAAGCCGTTTTTTTTGCAAGCTTATGTTTTGAGCAAGTGGCCGGTAGACTAGCTTTTGTGTATGTCAAATATGGTTATTTTTTAACCAATAGGTTGTTGTTATGCCGTCACTGCCGAGTTTTGAAAAAATGCGCGAAATGGCGCAAAACGATCCGCAGGCCCTGGAGCGCCTGCGTCAGATGCACATTAACAAGCTGATTCACGCAGCGCCCGAACACCTGCGCCAGCGCCTGCAGGGCCTGCAGTTTCAGATTGATGCCCAGCGTCGCCTGAGCAAAACCCCCATGGCCTCCTGCCTGCAAATCAGCAAAATGATGCACGATTCCTTGCACTCCCTTGGCACCTATATCAAAGGCAGCACAGGCCAGATCGAACTGCCACAAACCGAGCAGGTTGAGGCCAAGGTCCTGAGCTTCCGCCGTAAAGATCAAGGGAACCTCTGAATAACTCAGTGCCCGCGTCGGCTTTGCGAAAAAATCAGATCAAGGCGCAGATTTGCAGGCATAACGGGTTACGTCAAAAGCTGCAACACCGAGCTGGTTTTTTTCACAAAGCCCCTCCGGGCGCAGGCTGCCAGCCGAACTGGCTGCGTTGGCGATCTTGTAAAGGACTCGTCATTTCCTGCAATCGCCGCCTTGCCAATCTCAACTGGCAGCACATGCGCGACGCTGTACAGAGTTATTCAGAGGTTCCCAAGAATAATTTCCCACCGCCTGAGGGGCATGCTTATACTGGCAGCCCCCGGGAGGTGACATGAAATACTGCGATCAGTGCGGCCACAGCGTCGAATACAAAATCCCTGAACTCGATAACCGCGAACGTGCCGTGTGCACCCGTTGCGGCACCATCCATTACCGCAACCCACGTATTATCGCCGGCTGCCTGCCGGTGTTTGGCGAGCAAATCCTGCTGTGCCGGCGCAACATAGAGCCACGTAAAGGTTTCTGGACATTACCCGCAGGGTTTATGGAAGAAGGTGAAACCCTGCAACAGGGCGCTGCGCGGGAAACCCTCGAAGAAGCCGGGGTGGAAGTGCAAGCCGGCAAACTGCTGAGCATGATCAGCGTGCCGCATATCTCCCAGGTGCATATCTTTTTCCTGGCCGAAATGACAGGCCCGCAGCACGCCGGGAGCACATCCGAATCCAGTGAAATCCGCCTGTTTGCCCCCGCCGATATTCCATGGGATGAAATTGCCTTCCCCACCGTCAGCCGCACATTACGGGATTACCTGCAGGATAAAACCACCGGCACAATAGAACACAGGGTCAGCAATATTCTGCCGCGCCCGCGCAGTGAAGGAACCTCTGAATAACTCTGCACAGCGCCGCGCATGTGCTGCCAGATGAAAATGGCAAGGCGGCGATTGCAGGAAATGACGGGGCCGATTCAAAATCGCCAACACAGCCAGATCGACTGGCAGCCTGCGCCCTTCGGGGCTTTGCGAAACAAACCAGCTCTGTGTTGCAGCTTTTCGACGTAACCCGTTATGCCTGCAAATCTGCGCCTTGATCTGATTTCTTTCGCAAAGCCGGTGCGGGCACCGAGTTATTCAGAGGTTCCTTAAAATTTACGCAGGGAAATCCGCCAGACCCAACACCGGCACTACGCCGTAGGCGGGTTCCTCATAGGGATGGGCCGCCAGCATGGCCTGCAAGGCAGCACGTATCTGGCCTGCAGCGCATACCAGCTCAACGCGCCATTCACTGACGGTTTCTACTTCATTGAGTTTGCCGATAAAAGGCTGGCTGCCGGCCAGGGGGCGGAACTGCCCCATGCCCTGCACCTGCCAGGCACAGGCATCATAATCACCTATTTGCCCTGCACCGGCGGCAAACAAAGCATCTTTAACCTGCGCCACATGGCTGTCAGGTACATACACCCAAATCTGATACATCCTTAACTCCCGCAACCGCTGCAAACCACGGCGCACATGGCCGGGCCCAGCAAAACACCCAAAGCCTGCCATACTTTCAGCCTGTACGCACATAGCAGGGAAGCTTGTATGGAAAGCAATAACCTCAGCATTCAGGCCAAAATGTACATCGCCATTGGAATGGTTTTTACCGTGACCCTGTTCGCTGTACTCAGCCTGGAAATCCGCTCAGAAAATAATCTCGCCCGGGAAATGGTTGAAAAACAACTCAACATGGGTGCCCATGCGTATTTTGATGCCATTAATATGCTGATGCTGCAGGGCGGCATGGACAAACGGGAACTTGTGCAACACAAGATGAAAGAAAACGACAACATCGCTGAAGCACGTATCATTCGCGGCGATGCGGTCAAAGCGGCGTTTGGCCAGGGCATGGCCGACGAGCAAACCAGCGACAACCTGGATGAAAAAGGCCTGCTGGGGGAGACCCAATTTCTGGATACCTATACCCGCAACGGTGAACACCGCCTGACATTTATTTTGCCCATCCGTGCCAGCAGTGATTATCGCGGCACGAACTGCCTGAGCTGCCACCAGGTCAGCGAAGGCACAGTGCTCGGTGCAGTGCGCATGAGTTACGACATGGGCAAAGCCAATGCGCAAATCCGCAGTAATCTGCTGATGGTCACATTGGCAATCAGTGCTCTGTTTATCTGCGCCCTGCTCGCGATTGCTTATGTGCTGCGCCGTTTTGTCATCAAACCTATCCGGGTATTACACCGTGCCCTGCAGCAAGTAGAAAACAACGCAGATTTAAGTGTGAGCATTCCCATACACACCCGCGATGAGATCAGCCAGGTCAGCCGCGCGTTTAACCGCACCATCGAAAAAATGCGCGACATCCTGCAACACATGGCTGGCAGCGTTGCCCAGCTGACCACAGCCTCCGGCAAAATTGAGCAGGCCAGCGGCCACTCATTAAATGCCGTGCTTGAACAAAAAGGCACGGCCAATCAGGTGGTCAATGCCATCAGCGAACTGCAGCTTGGGGTAAACAGCGTGCAAAATAATGCGGAGGAAAGTACAAGGGCTTCACAGAGTGCCGAACAGCTTTCTACACAAGGAAAAGCTATTACCAGCAAAGCTATTGGTGGCATACGCAACCTGATGCAGGAAATCAAAGCTGCAGGCAATGTCATCAACACCCTGGACGAGCAAAGCACCAACGTCGGCCAGGTGCTGGATGTTATTAAAGGCATTGCGGAACAAACTAACCTGCTGGCACTCAATGCGGCCATTGAAGCGGCCCGCGCCGGTGATACCGGCCGGGGTTTTGCGGTTGTCGCAGATGAAGTACGCACCCTCGCCAAACGCACCGCCGAATCTACCCAGGAAATTGAAGCCATTATCGAACGCCTGCAAAATGAGGCGCGCCAGGCCGTGGCGGTCATGGATAAAGCCGAAGAAACCGCCGAAAACAGCACCCGTCAGGTCGATGAAGCCGGTAACTCCCTCAACCAGATTGCAGATCAGGTCGGGCAAATTAAAGAGCTGAATAACCGCACAGTACAGGCCGCCAATGCCCAGTTAGCCATAGGCACGCGGGTGGAACAGCACGTGGCAGGTATCAATCAACGCGCAGATTACACCGCCGCACAGGCCGAAGCGGCTGCCCAGGTTGCCCATGAACTGGTTGGTCTGGCGGGGGAACTGAACAAAATGGTCAGCGCCTTTAAACTGAAATAAACACACAAACAAAAACGCCAGCATCTGCTGGCGTTTTTTAAATCCACTAAAACAACCCGCACTCAGGCCGAAGTAATCATTTCCAGATGATGTAACGTCGCCAGGGCCTCATCACGGTTATTGCCACACATGGCCGGCTCGGCTTTGAAATCATCACAGACTTTGGGGCGCTCAGGGGATGTGAAAATCTTACACAACAGATCATCACTCAAATGCAGGCAACGCTCCCCGGCGGGTTTGCCCCTGGGGTAACCCGGCATGGGGCTGGAAATGGAAATGGCGATACAACAGGCACCACATCCCATACGGCATTCCATCAGACACTACCACCCCAGCAAATTCAGAAGCTGGCGATTATAGCGGGTTGCGTATTTTTCTAAAGCAATGCGCTCATCGAGATCCATCTCTGCGCCCTCTTCTTTGTACAACATAAACTCATTGAGGGTACGGGTACGCCCTTCGTTTTTCAGGCGTTTACGCTGGTCAGGACTCAACCCCGGATAACGCAGATTGCCCTTGTGCAACACAGCCGCAAACTCAGGTTTGCCTGCTTTGTAACTCTGCTCGGCATCCTCCACCGGGTATTGCAGCTTGCTGTAATCCAGACCGGCAGCCAGGGTCAACGGGCTTAACAGGCATAACATCATCAACATCAGGCTTTTCATACGGGGCTCCTCCTTAATCACAGAGGGAAGTGTAGAAGCTGTTGGGTAAAAACCCGCGCCGGGCAGTGAAAAATGCAACCTTGTTGCAAGACATTGTTCACTTTATGCTACCCGTCACATATCACCGCAGAAGCAAAACACACTAACCACCATCACTGCCATTGGCAGATAGGTGCCTCTGTTTCACAACCTATAATGCATAAATTATTGGTAACGACAGAATGATGTTTCTGAAAGAACTACTCTGCCATCAGCCAAAATAATTCAGTAAGGGGCCTATGGTGCGTAACAAAACTCTCGTTGATGAATTACTTTCCCTGCCATGGTGGTTAAACCTTATTTTGGCAGCGATTGCATATGTAACTCTTAAATACGGGTTACCAAACACCAACTTCAGCACCAGTACATTTAAAGCGCTAAGTAACGCGTTTTCATCCATGGCTGGCATCATTGCCATGTTATTCGTATTGTTTGCCTGTGTATCCGCATTCAATAGTTGGCGTAAAGGTGAACTTATCAAACGCCACACCGGCGTAACGTCCAGCAAAAATCTGACCTGGCGGGAATTTGAATATTTAGTCAGCGAAACGTACCGCCGGCAAGGTTATCAGGTTTCTGAGAATTCCAGTGCAGGGCCGGATGGTGGCATAGACCTTATATTAAAAAAGAACAATGACACTGTTTTTGTTCAGTGCAAACATTGGCAATCCAAAAATGTCGGTGTAGGTGTTATCAGAGAACTACTCGGTGTTATTACAGCGGAAAAAGCGACAGGTGGCATAGTAGTGTGCTCAGGGGAATTTACCGCAGAAGCACGTGTATTTGCCAAAGCCAATAATATTGAATTAATAAATGGGGAAAAACTCTATAACCTGATTAAACCACTGCAAACCAATGCGGCATATACACCCCATATCAAAACCGCTAGTACAGAAATATATTGTCCGGTATGCAAAAGCCCAATGGTGTTACGCCAAGCCAAACGCGGCCCTAACGCCGGTGGCAATTTTCTTGGCTGCAAACGCTTTCCTCAATGCAGAGGCACCCGCCAAATTGAATGACGCACCTTTTGAACAACAGCTACCGATATAAAAAACGGCGCATCAGCGCCGTTTTTTTTATTGCATCATTTCACCCGTTTAAATCAGGCCAGGTCTTCCATAAAATCCAGTTCTGCCTGCTGGCGCACCACACGGCGGTGCTGTGCCCACAACTCCTGAATTTTTTCCTGGTTACAGGCCTGGCGGTCCACCAGCACGCGGGTATTTAATTCACCCCGTTTGCTCTGCCCGCCTGCTAATGGCACTTTGCTGAATACAAACTGGTTGGAAATTAAATCCATAAACGGGCCGGATTTACTGGTTGGCATAATAAACAGCAATTGCAGGCCAAGGCTTTCGGTTAAATAGTTGATTACCTCTTTAGAGCGGGTTTCATCCATTTTTGAGAAGGCCTCATCCACCAGTACCATACGCAGGTGGGTATCACCCTGGTTAAAGCGGAAGGCCGAGGTAATGGCCGCGCTGCGGATAATATAGGCCGGGGTTTCCAGCTGGCCACCGGAACCCGTGCCATATTGGGAAAGTGCAATCGGCTCTTTGCCTTCCGGCTGTTTGAAAATTTCGTATTCACGATAATTGCGGTAATCGGAAATACGCTCCAGCTCACGCATGGCTTTTTGCTCGTCTTCATCCAGCAGCATGGCCATCAGCTGTTCACGCACCTTCACGGATTTTGGCGAGAGTTTTACTTCAAACAGGGTTTGGCCTTCACCAATCGCCGGATTTTTAATCACTTCTTCGAAGAAGTTCCAATAATCCTTAAATTCAGGCACCCACTGCCAGTCGAACCAATAACATTCTTTATCGGTACCAAATTTATGGCTGACCAGTTCACGGTTCATTTCTTCTAAGGTGCGTTTACCTTCGTTAATCGATTGGTAAATCGCATGGCAAAGGTTAGTGACAAACGCGCTGTCGAAGCTGTTTTTCAGGCTGGTTAATTTATCCTGTTTTTCCACCAGAATATTATTGCGCAGGCGGTTGTGAATACGTTCGATTTCACGCTGCACATTACATACTTCACGGAAGAAAGCCGCGCTGTGTTCGTCGCTATAATCCGGGCTGTAGACAATCGCATCCATGGTCTGACAACCCTGGTTATGTTCGGCAAGGGATTTATCCAAACCGTGGGCACGGCTGTTTAATTCACTGAGAATGGATTGCTGCTGGTTCTGGGCAATTTCCGCTGTGGTGCGCGCCGCTTCAGCGTCGGCTTCTTCGAGACATTTTTCCACATCAAAATTCGGCCAGAGTTTGCCGATTGCGCGGATATTGGCTTCATTGCTTTCCGCCTGCTCAGAGGTTTTACCCTGCTGCTCACTTAACTGGATGCAACGTTTTTCGCTGTCTTTTAATTGCTGCTCAGCTTTACCTAACTCACCGTCAAGACGCTGAATTTGTTTATCCAGCTCTTCGGCCTGTTTCGCAAGCTGATTGTATTCCGCCTCCAGGGAAGAAAAATCAGATAAATCCATCTGCTCCAGATTTTTTTCCGCTCCCTGCCAGCGGCGATGGATATCCACCATATTTTTCAGCAAATCACCGTAACTTAAATGGCGCAGCTGATTAACGGCAATTAATAAATCCTGGGCTTCTTTGGCACTTTGTTTGGCTATGTTGGCCTGCTCGGCCAAACCACGTAATTCATCCTGTTTTGCCTGCATGGCGCGCTCGCGGGCACCCTGGCCAAATACCAGTTCGCTGTCGGGTAAATCACAGCGGTACATGGAATATGCACCGCTGCCCATGCCCTGTTTGGTTAAACCACGGCGGGTTTTACGCAGTGCAATCGCATCAGGTACCTGCTCAACACTGCCATAACTGGCGGTTAAATAGGCCGCGGCACTGGCGTGTTCAAATTTCATTAACTGAATAATGGAATTGTGTGCAGGTTTGCTGCGCTCGGCATCTTCACGGGCTTTGCTGCCCTGAATAACACGCGCGCGGTTATCACGCCCCGGCATATTACGCACAATGGCGATGGCTTCGGCTTCGAATTCCGGCTCAACAATGATCGAGAAACGCGCACCGCCAATATAACCTTCAATTGCGCTTTGCCATTCGCTATCGGTAATTTCCACGTAATCACACAATACCCGTGGCTGGGCCTGGGGGCATTCACGGCGAATCGCATCCAGGGCGGCTTCCACAAAATACGGGTAACTCACCTGGGCAGTATTCAGACGGTCTATTTCCTGCTGAATCTGCTGCATTTTTTTCTGCTGGTTTTGCAGTTTTTGTTCGCGGCGGTCCACTAAACGGGCGAGCTGATCGCGCAGGCTGGTGCCTTCCTGGGTTAATTCCGCATTAAACCAGCGCTCACGCCATTGGTTAATGGATTCCTGACGTTTTAAGGCTTCATCCAAATGGGCCTCGAGCGGCGCCATGTCGATAAAGTCTTTATTCATTAATTTGGCAAAATCCAGCTGGCTGGCTTCGCGCAATTTAACCAATGAAGCAGCCTGCTGTAATAAACCACGCTCGTTTAAAGCACTGACTTCCGCACCTATGCTGGTTTTATTTAATAACTGCGCAATGCTGGCACTGGCACTTAAACTGAATTGCAGTTGTTTATCCTGATCCAGCAGGGCCACGGCCTGTTGCTGTAACTGGGTTTTAAACTGGGCGATGTCCTGCTCAAACCTGTCTTTATCTTTTAATGCAGGGATACCCTGGCGGCGTGCCTCCAGCCCCACCAGTTGTTCACGCACCTGCTTACGGCGGCTTTGTGCATTTTGACGTTCATCTTCCGCATTATGAATCTGGCTGCGGATATCCTGCTGCTGTTGTTTGGCATCGCGGTAGGCTTTTTGATCCGCCATGTAACGGGATTTTGCCGCCACATAATGGGCCACCTGATAATCAATCCACTGGTCGATATACACCTGTGAATGGCCACGGCCCACTTCGAGGCGCGCAATATCTTCTTTTAATCGGTTCGCGTCGGACTCCATCGCGTGGATGGTTTTCATTAAATCCGAAACGGTGCGAATCGCTTCGCCTAAATCTTTTTTCTCGAGAATTTCATTGGCAACAAAACCGTTAATGCTCTTCACCGGTTTGTAGGCCATAAAACGTGAAAATGCGCGTGCCGCGTTCATGGCTTCACGCTCACTCACCGCATCTTCACGGCCACGCAGGGCACCGTAAAAACGGCGTAAATATTGTTTTTTGGTGTCGTATTTTTCTACCGCACGGGCACCACAGCGTTTACCGAGACGTTTAAAAATTTTATCCAGCGGCACAACCTGCTTGCCGGCTTCATCGTCGGTGAGAAAATCACTTAAACCTAATTCATGGCCGGCCACTATCATCAGCAGCATATCACTCTGACGGGCCACGGCCTGGGCACCGGCTTTATCAATAAATGCACTCACCGCCAGCACTGCGGTAAACGGCTGGCCACTTTCACCGGCGGTGGGATGAAATACCGCCGCCAGATAACCGTTAGCACCGTCGGGGCGGGCGTAACTGCCATCGTCACAACCCAGCACGTAAGACGCTAAGGTACGCACCTGTTTACCACGGCCTTTTTGTGTGGATTCATCCTGGCCGGGGTTGTAGTTAAATAAATTATCGTGCGCGGCGGTCATGATGGTTTGCAGGGCGTCCGCCGCCGTGGTTTTACCGGAACCGTTACCGCCGGATAATAAGTTTATCGGCCCGAAATCAAATTCGGTGGCGGGAATATTGCCCCAGTTAACGTAAATAAATTTTTTCAGAAACATTATTGCGCCTCTCCATCAAACACACTGGGCGCGGCTGCCAGCAGATCTTCACCGTCTTCTGCGGTGATTTCGTTTTCATTATTTGTATCCGTGGCCGACACAGGGTCCACATCGGCGGCGAGTTTTTCCGCCAGTAATTCACCGAGCACGTCATCGCTGACGTAACTCATAATCATGGGGCGCACCTTGAGCCAGAATTCCCCCCCCTCAAGCACATCTTCACTGGTCAGCTGAATTAAACGCAGCTGACGCAGTTTACGGAAAAGGGCTTTACGCTCGGTGATATTTTCCGGCAGGCTGCGGTGTAATAAGTTTTTCAGGCTGATGGTGATGGATTCCAGCGAAGCTAACGCACAGCCGTTTTCATCCACCGCACCTTCACGCAGGGCTTTGTCGTACAGGCTGCGCAGAATTAACACCAGTGCCACTTCGTTCTGGTTTAAACGCACCCGCAGGCCGCCGTTAAAGGGCTGGTCGAAATCATCTTCCATGCCGGGCACCTGTGCCCCCGGCGGATATAAACGCACAAACTGGAAACGGCGGTCGTGTTGTACACGCACCCCCATCAGGGATAAATAATCGGCAATTAAATTTTCAATACGCAGGTAACGGTCATACAGGGTTTGCTCCACCTGGGATTCATCGCGGCAAATTACCCCGTAATCCAGCAAGCGGATTAACAGTTCGGAAAAATCTTTGCTGGTCAGGCCATCTTTTTCTAATTTTTCTTCTATCAGATTTAACATCAGACAACCTCAGGCTGGCGTTTCACCAGTTTGATCAGAAATTCATCTTTAGCGGTGAAATAGGTATGCGGTTCGTTCTCGCGTTTTAATTCCACTTCAAATTGGTATTCACTGGATAAATTATCCATCGCGCCCACGCTGATCAGGTACGCAAGAGCGAGCAGATCGCGGGCACTTTCAATCGGTAATTCGCTGGAGAGCACTTCACTGCGCTGCTGGAATTGATTAACCAGATAACTTTTCACCGCGTTGTTATTCACAAAAAACGCCTGGTCGAGGGCTTGCTGCACATACAGCTCGCGGCGACTGTTCTGATCCACCGCCTCAAGGCCTTCATCCACTATGGTATCAATCACCACACGTTTACGCGGTGGCGCAAGGCGCACGCTGGCCGGGTCAATTAAACCTAATTTCGGCACGGCCATTAAATCGGCAACACGCAATAACTGCGCATCCTGCTCGGCGGGTTTTAATGCGGCGAGGTTTTTACACACCGCCACCACATCGTTATTTTTCTGGCTGGCCAGGTAATTCATCTGGCGGATAATAATATCGGCGCGTTTGGTGAAGTTCTGCAGGGCTTTACGCACCTGCGGCAGAATATGTTCACAGGCACTGCGCAGGCGGCTGTCGATATCATCCAGAATTTGCCATAACAGGCTTTGCCCCTGCACGGCCTGATCGGGCAATAATTCACGCAGGCGCTGCTCGGCGCGGGTTTTGAATTTTTTATCGCTGGCGCGAATACGGTCAATTAATTCGCTGATCTGGCCGCGGTATTTTTCCACGTTATCGGCGGATAAACGCACGGATAAATCCGGCTGGAAACGTTTTTCCATAAAATCAAAAAACTGATCGCTGGCTTTTTGCACCAGCATCTGGCCTTCCATTTCACGCACCAGGGCGCGTTTGCGTTCATCCAGTTCGGCGATGACATCGGTGAAATCGCTGATAATGCGCTCACTGTATTCAAACGCATCAAGTAAATCGTAAACCTCGCCGTGCTCCAGAAAAGATTCCAGCGCGTTACGCACGTTACGGGTATTACGGTGGCGGGCCACCTGATTGCTGCGGCTGCTGGCCACAAACGGTTCGGTAAATTCACGCCCGATACGGGTAAAACTAAAGGTTGATTGCAGGGTGGCTTCATCCACCTGTTTTTCAAACCAGCCATATTCCAGCAATTGGTTAAGAATAAACTGCGCTTGTTCACGGTTAGTTTTAAAACGGCTTTCCTGCTCGTCGTCCTCGCCGGACAACACAGGGGCGCGCACTAAGGCCTCCTGGAAAATGCCGATGATGGCATCCCGTGACAACGCCTGCCCGTAATCGGCATGGCTGGAGCTGAATAACTGCTTGTACAGCTCGCGCAGACACTCCACCACCTGCTCACGGTACTTGCCCGTGAGGGGGCGGAAAAACTGACTTCGTTCCTGTTCAAAAAACATACAAAACGATACCCGGAACAGCTGGAAAAAAGGGAGCTACTTTACCGGAAAGCCGGGCAAGCCTAAAGGCCAAATCAGCCATAGATAGGCCAGAAAGCCGCAGAAAATGCCAGCTGTGGCAGGGATCACAGGCTGCACAGCAACAAGCCGGTTTGCGGCGGCGGAAAAGCCTGTTTCAGGCAACAATCAGCCCACAAACTAGCCTTGCCGCCGGACTTATAAGACAATGCGCCACCCCCTGGGAGCCATGCCGTGATACACCTGAAACGCCTTGAATTTTCCTACCCCGTGGCCCTGTTTGGCCTGGCCCTCACCAGCCTGTTCTGGGCCGGCAACGCCCTGACCGCACGTTATATCAGCGCGGATTTATCCCCCCTCGCCCTGTCGTTCTGGCGCTGGTGTTTACCAAGTCTGTATATGCTGCCGTTCTGCGTGATGTATGTGCGCCGTTACCGGTGCGAAATTATCCAGTACCGCTGGAAAATTCTGTGCCTCGCCGCCCTTGGCATAGGCACCTATAACTCATTGCTGTACACAGCCGCGGCCTATACCACGGCAATTAACATCACCCTGGTGAGCAGCACCCTGCCGTTTGGCACCCTGTTGTGCAGTTTATGGTTATTAAAAAGCCGTCCGGCAAAACGCGAGATCAGCGGTGCGTTATTATCCTGCGCCGGCGCCATCACCATACTCAGCCACGGCCAGCCGGAGCGTTTATTTAACCTGCATTTCAACAGTGGTGATTTAATTATGTTTGCCGCCATGCTGTGGTGGTCTTTGTATTCGGTGTTATACAAAAAATGGGCAATCCCCATTCCGGCCATGGCCCTGTTAATTATTTTAATTCCGCTCGGCACCCTGTTTATTCTGCCGCTGTTTTTTGTGCAGAATAATTTCAGCTTGGGCATCACACTTAACCATAACGTGATCTGGGCGCTGGCCTATGTGGCCACCCTGCCCTCGGTTTTAGCCTACTGGTTATGGAATAAAGGCGTGGATGTGGTAGGGCCAGGCATAGCCTCGATATTCAGTTATTTAATCCCGGTATTTACCACTATGTTGTCCATCCCCCTGCTGGGGGAAGAGCTGCATATTTACCACGGGGTGGGGGCGTTATTGGCACTGGCGGGGTTGTGGTTGGCGTCGATACGGAAGGGGTGAGGGCGTGCACGCGCTTGTTATACGAAGAAGACGCTTAGCATAAATATTTTTATCTGTTTTTGTCTTTCATCATGCTCGTTATTTTTTCGTATCTTTTAAGCAGCGCTTGATTATTTTGGTACTCTTTCATCAACTTTAAAACTAATTCATTAGCATCAGCGATTTTCCTGTATTCAATTAGGATGTCGAGATCTCTCAAAGAAACTTTAAATGAATTAGTTGGCTTCATATCTTTCCCTAGTACATTTAAAGCAGGATGAAATAATCCATACAGCCCAAGGCCTAAAATAGAAGCACCAAGTGCAGCATACAAAATTAACAACAAGTAAAACATTGGAATCTCTTGCGCATCTACTTGAGAAAGGTATTGAGCACCGCAACCACTTCTTCCACAAAAATACAACTCACCAGTAAAGAAGCCAGATATTGCATACAATAAAATAATGAAACCAACAAAAATAATATAAGCGATGGTTTTTTGTGCCTTATTCATACCTTCTCCATTTTTCAACTTTGTATAACGTCCTTTGTTAACGCGTTTGTTAGGTGTTTATATACCACGATTTTTAGTTGCTGGACCGAGTAAAACGTTGTGACTCATACAATTTTTAAATTCAGTATCGTTGCTTGATTTACGCTTACATAACTGTGATTTGAATTCAACCTTCGCACTACACTCACCTAAATTTTGTATAATGTTGGAATTATGCTCAGTACATTCCAACACATCAGGATGCGCAGGATCATCAGTCTCATGAATGCTAAAACAAAGATCATATGACCACCACAAAACTTCTCCATCGACCTTGCATTCATTTGAGAATGCGAAAAATGGAAACGTTAGCAATAAAAGTAAAATATATTTCATAAACACCTAACGCAGAATTAACCGGCGCGCCGCTTTTGCGCGTCCGGGTTGAATAACTTATTAGGTAGCAATTTTCGTACGACAGTAATTATCGCCCCCAGAACACCAAGAATAAGAGACTGTGCAAGTACAATAAGAACGACTCCAGGACCGACGTGAAATCCTGATCTGAAATCGTAAATTAACGAAGCAAAGGGCCATCCGAAATTCCAAACGTTTACGGCTGGATCTGACCCGCTGTAACGAAAGTTTGGCGCGCCATAGTTTGGAAACAGGTTAATGAGCATACAAACCACTATATAGATCAGAACCCAACGCGGAATTTTTCTTGTTTTCACCTGACTCTCCCGAGCAACCTAAGAGCTTTATTCATGCGTACGCGCTTTTAAATTTCGACAGACTCAAAAAATCTATCCTTTTTTTATTGCAAAAACTACCCCTGATTTTTTACGGGGTTCCCGGCAAAACGCGCATGCGCGTTAATTTGGCCAGTGGTGCGCGTTAACTCGGCGCACCTTTTTAAATACTACTGGATTTTCAGGCACTCACACTACCAGCGCCCACGACAACCCACAATGCCAGCGCAGCTAAAACTGAAGGGTAAAAAAGTGTTAAGCAGCAATGTTTCCATATTGTTTGCATATTTTCTGCACAATTGGGGCTTAACCTGAGGCCAGTCAAAAGCAAACCCGCTTTTGCAGTTACCTTGTCAGGGTCATAAACATGAAATTAATGCCGTATTTATGCTTAACCTGCGTCTTGTTCGGCAGTGCCAGTGCATTCGCCAAACAACCGCAAAATCAGGGTGGCAACCCACCACAACCACCCCAGGAAGCCTTTACTGCCTGTGAAGGTAAAAGCGCCGGTGACAGCATCACTATTACCACCCCACGGGGTGACAGTATGCAGGCTACCTGTGAAGATTTTAATGGCACCCTGGCGGCGCGCCCTTCCGGTTCGCGCCCATCTGGCCCACCACCATCTGAGGCTAATTAATTCATAAAGAATTTCCAACACAAAACGATGCTGTTTTTTCATATATCGCAGATGTAACCGCCGTTTGTGATAGGCACCCAATGAACGCTCAAGGGCGCCGAAACGCAAACAAAAAACACGCCCGAGCCAGCAGGGATGCTGGTGAAGCGAGGGACCCCAGGGCAGGATGCCCCATAGCGCGGGGGCGGGTGTTTTTTGTTGGAGTGAGGACAAACGCCCGATTGCGTTCAAAGCAGGGGTTTGGGGGTAAGACCCCCAAGAAAAAACCTTTGTAATTCTGTAGTGGTCGGCAATTAAATCGGTTTTTCTTTTTCTGGGAAGGGACTTCCCAGACCCTTCCGTCACTCACACTGCTGCTTATTTCCGGTTTTTTATTCGCGCCATTACACCCACGCGCCATGGGGCATCCATGCCCTGCTTCGCCGGCGCTTTGTCAGCATCCATGCTGACTGCGGGCTATGACGCTTTAAAAAGCCGGCGCAGCAAGTTCGCATTAAGTGTTCTGAATAAACGCCGTGGTAAATCTGCATACATAAAAAACAGATAATGTCTTAAGTTGTGTTGAGCTGTTTTATCGCTGCAATTACAGGGTAAATACCATGCGCTCAGGAGTCGCCACAGCCCAGTGTTTTTCCACTTCATTTAAAGGGCGCGCTGTTGCGGCAATTTTAAAACCACCGGCCTGCCGCGCACGTAACATTTCACCAATGCAGCGCACCAGATCGACATGGGCCACGCTACCCAAACCACTGCCCATTAATTCCAGGCCACTGCTGCGTAATACAGATGCAGGCAAGGAAATTTCCGCCCCGCCCATGGAACCGATATTCACATAACGAATACGCGGCGCGGCAGCACCTTCGGCATGGGGGGCAGCCGCCTGTAAAATGATTGCCGCGCTTGGGCCCCATACAAAATCCAGCACTATGCCAAGGCCGGCGGCAAATTCACGCTGGTATAACGCATTTAATGTTGCAGGGTTTTGGTTTAAATCGATAAATGCATCTGCGCCAAGGGCAATTAAATCCGTGGCGTGGTGGGCACTGCGCGCGGTGGCCACAATGCGTGAAGCGCCAAGATAACGGGCGATCTGTATAGCCAAACGGCCCGATGCACCACTGGCACCGTGAATTAAAACCGCTTCGCCGCTTTTAAAATGGGCACGTTCATTTAATGCCGCCCATGACGACATACCCGGGTTTGCCATGGCGGCTGCGCTGATATCGTCCACATCATCGGGCAGGACTACTGTGTAGTTCTGCGGCACAGTCACACGTTGTGCCATGGCACCCTGGGGTGCGCGCGGGAATGCAAAATAAACCCGCTGGCCATTTTCAAGTTTACCCACGCCATCGACGCCGGGAATAAAAGGTGGTTTGGGGCTGGCGTAATGTTTACCGCTGGCCTGGGCCATCACTAATTGGCTTTTAGCGGCGGCGGTTACATGCACCAGCACTTCACCGGGGGCGGGCTGTGGCTCGCTGCACAGGGTAAATACGGGTGATTTTGTATAATCAGTTACCAATGCAGCGTGCATGTTAAATCCCCTTTTAATACAAAATGTAAACCTGCGTTTATGGGTGTTCTTTATTGGCTGTTTGTGTGTGATTCAGAACGTTTTGCAGTTCTTTTTTGTGATCCGTGTACATACGGAAAACATAAAATAACAACACTGCGTAGAGTTCGAATGCAAAACCAAACAACATCCAAACCACTATTTTGAGTTTGAGTTGTTTTGCCTCAAGCGCCAGCCATATACCCGCCCACAGGTTTAACACGAAGGCAGCAATAAACGCCGGCACTTTTAACAGGGCAATGGCTTGCACCGAATAACCCGCATCGGTCATATAGGCTTTGCAAACCTCTATGCTAAGCCCACTCACTTTGCTGCACACAAACAGCACAAATGTAATCAATACATATTTTTCAAATGCTTTTAATTCCACACGCTATCCCTAAAGTGTCATTTATTAATGAATTGTCTCACCCGGCTGCGCTTCCACCGGCCATTCATACAAAATATAGGACTCCCCTTCCTGCATGGCTTCATCAAATGCGGCGAGGTTATCTTCATCATCTAAATATTGATTACGCTCCACGCGGAAGGGGCCATCTTCAATGCGCAGTACCTGCCAGTTGTTATTGGTGAAATTTTGCTGGGCCTGCAAACTGGCTTTTGTGGCATTACGCGCACGGATAAAACAAATGGCGTAGGCACCGCCTACACTTTCAAAATCAGGGTTGTCCATGCCGGGCTGCACCTGAAAATGTACAAAATAAATCTGTGGCATAAAGCTCTCAGGGTCTTATGGGGCGATAAAACCAGGGCCGGTTCATCTATAAACAGGCCTGAAAAACACAATATTAACGGCTGTTTACCACATCAGATCATCGGGGATCTGATAATCCGCATAGGGGTCATCTTCATCTATTTTTTCTAAGGTGCTGACATCCACCCGCGAAATAATAAAACTGCCGTTACGTTCCTGAATTTTATCGGCCACTAAACCGGGGATAACAAAATATTTACCGTTCAACCCGGCAATGGCGAGCATGCCACGGCTTAACTGGTGCTGAATTAACGCTGTTACCTGTAAACGTTTGATGCGGGTGCCGTCGGTGAAGTTGTAATCCACATTGGCGCCGGCCAAATCCAGTGCGTGGCCTTCGATCAGTTGTTTAATTTGTGCGGCAATGGCTTTGGCATCCGCTTCGGCTTTTTGCTGGGCATTTAACTGACGGTCTTTTTCCAGTTTGGCGAGACGGGCTTTTTCGGCGCGCTCTTTGGCTTCGTCAACCACTTCTTCACCCTTACGGATTTTTTTGGCGGTTTGTTTTTTGGCTTTTTCCGCCTGTTTGGCCTGGTTTTTATTTGCCAGACCGGCTTTTAACAATTGTTCCTGTAACGATGCCATGGCTGTGCCCCTCAATGAATGCGCGCATTTTAGAGCAGTGCCCCGCCCCTGTCATGGTAAACCTGCCCACGGCTGCGCCTACGGGGATGGCACCTGCCCCGCTGGCACTTTAAGATGGGCCAACGCGGAAAGAGTGTCAGGTTATGCACATACGTCAGGCCACAATTGAGGATTTCACAGGGTTGGAAAACCTAATAAATCTTGCCTACCGCTCAGGGGGCGGCTGGACCCACGAAGCCCACATAGTGCAAGGCCCGCGCATCAGCCAGGGACATATTCAGGCGCAGTTTCACCTGCCCGGCAGTGTATTTTTGGTCGCAGAAGATCAGCACTTACTCGGTTGTGTGTATGTGCAGCACCTGCTGGAGCGCCCCGGCTGCGCCGAAATCGGCACCTTTGCCGTGCAACCCGGTTTGCAGGGGCACGGTTTAGGCAACGCCCTTTTGCAGGCTGCGGAAGATTTTGCCCGGCAACAATGGCAAGTACATACCTGCTGCATCTGGGTGGTGGCCGGGCAAAATAGCCTGCTGGATTTTTACCGGCGCCGCGGTTATGTGGAAAACCAGCAGCATATGCCCTACCCGCTGGATGCCGGGGTGGGACAGCCATTGCAGGGCAATATTGAGTTAGTTGGGTTGGAAAAAGTTTGTTTTAAATAGCGGGCGAGGGTTAATGCAGCCCCGCACCTGGATTACTTCTTGCCTTGCAACCACGGGTTAAATTTTTCCCCGCTGTTATTCTCAGCACGGCTTTCACTGCGTGGCGCAGTTGTTTTGCGTGCAGGTTTATTCGCCCCATATTCACGTTTACCAAAACCACCTTTCTTAAATTCAGCGGCTTTTTTGGCGCGTTTCTCCTGCAGGCGGGCAGCATCTTCGAGGGATAATTGTGCAGGCTCTGAGGGTTTATGATGCTCAGGCACAATACGGTCACGGGGTGGAATGGCAAATTGCGAGGAAGAAGGTTTAGGCAGATTTTTATATTCATACATATAAAACGCTTCGACTTTCTCCCGCGCCCAGTCGGTTTTTTTCAGGAATTTAACGCTGGATTCAATACTGGGGTTGGTTTTAAAACAGTTGATTTGCATATAGGCGTACAGTATTTCGAAGCCGTAATAACCAACCATTTCCTCCAGCAGGGTTTTGAGGCTAACCCCGTGCAGGGGGTTATTTTTAAAATTAATTTCATCAGACATGGTGATTTCCACTGAATAAAATACGGGCTGCAATATATGTCAAACAAGGAAACGCGCTGAAAGGCTTCAGACTTTACTCATCTGCTCTTTGGTTTCAGGGCTTAAATCGGGATTTACCCGTGTCACCAGCAGTTGATCAACCCTGTGGTTATCAATATCCACCACTTCGAATTTATAACCTTCGTAGATCACGCTGTCGGTCCGTTTGGGGATTTTACGCAGGATAAACATCATAAAACCGGCCATGGTTTCGTAATGCTGACTTTCCGGGAAGTGATCAATTTCCAGGGATTTTTCCACGTCCATCACAGGGGTAGCGCCATCAATTAACCAGGAGTTGGCATCACGTTTTACAATTTGCTCTTCCGCGGCATGTTGTGCCCAGTCCCCCATGACCATGCTCATTAAATCCTTCATGGTCACCACCCCCACCACCAGGGCGTATTCGTTCATCACCACGGCAAAATCCGTGCGGGTATTACGGAAATAATCCATGGTTTCATACACGGATAAGGTATCGGGCACTATCGGTACGGGGTGATATAAACCTTCTTTGCGAAAGTTAATGGATTCATTATTTATAAAACTTTTGAGTAGTTCTTTGGCATCCACAAAACCTTTGATGCCATCGATATTGTCATCACACACCAAAAATTTACTGTGGGGGGTTTCGGCAATTTTGCTGCGGATAATGTCCTGGGTATCGTCCAAATAAAATACGATCAGGCTGTCACGGGCTGTCATGGCGGAAGTGACCAGCACGTTCTGCATTTCAAATACGTTTTCAATCAGCTGGTGTTCATCTTTCTGGATAACACCCGCCTGGGCACCGGCTTCCATCACCGCATAAATATCATCTTCGGTGATGGCATCATCACGCTGGGTGGCAATGCCGAGCATTTTAAACAGCATGTCGGACAGGCCATTAAAAAACCACACAAAGGGTTTCATAAAGCGGATGGCATTTTCCATGGGCAGCACCAGCCACATGGCAACACTTTCCGGGAATATCATCGCTATACGTTTAGGAATTAAATCGGCAAATAAAATAAATAATGAGGTAATACATAAAAACGACAGGATAAAACTGATTTGCTCACCACCGGGGCCGCCGTAGATAAAATCGACCCATTGGGCAAAATAGGGGCTGAGCATGCCTTCACCGATAATACCGCCCATAATCGCCACCGCATTCAGGCCAATTTGCACTACGGTGAAAAAATCCCCGGGCCTGTCCTGTAATTCCAGCACTTTACGGGCGCGCATATCACCTTCATCCATTAACTGGGTGAGTTTTAATTTACGCGCAGCGGCGAGGGAAATTTCCGCCATGGAGAAAAAACTGCTGATGCCGATCAGCAGCAGGATAACCATGAAAGATTGCAGGGTGCTCATAATGAAATATTCAGTGTTGAATGGCCTTCAGTCTAGCATAAGAGCCTCAGCTAACCATGCTAAAAAATGCTTTTAAGAGGCTGTGCAAAAACTATCTGCGTTGCCAGAACTTCGTTAAAAACGAACTCAAAATGCTCACTGCCTCTGGCAGAACGCCGTGAGGCGGCCCGAAGGGTGAGCGAAGCTCATATTTATGACTATAAACTGTGCTTTTTCGCTCGTTCTTGCCTTGTTCTGACTGCCTCGCTAACGTTTTTACACAACCTCTTTAAGCCTGACTTTGCGGCAATTTATTTTTTGCTTCGATCCACTGCGCCATGTATTGGGTACTTTTCATACTGTGGTGGCGCAACATGCTGCCAATAAAATTGGCACTGCGTTTGGCGGCCAGATTGTCGCGTAAATCCTGCAGGCGTTTATGCAGATATTCGCGGTGCCGGGGCGCTGCATATAATTCGGCAAAATTGGCAATGCCAGCGGCGCGGGCCCTTTGCCAGGTATTTTCATCCCCATAGAGGGCGATGGCCTGTGCGATAAAGTCGGCATCGTTATCACATACGGCCCCGCCCCATGGGCGGGAGGCCTGCATACCTTCCGCACCGACGGGGGTGGTCACTGACGGGGTGCCACAGGCCATGGCATCCGCCAGCTTGCCTTTTATGCCAGCACCAAAACGCAGTGGGGCAAGTAAAACCCGCGCGGCGCTGATCACAGCGCTGGCATCCTCTGCCCAGCCCTTAATTAAAAAACCCTCGCGGGCATTGTGCAGCTGGCTAGCTTTAGGGGGTGGATAAGCACCGTAAATATGCATTTCGGCGTGTGGCACAGCGCGGCGAATTTCAGGCCAGAGGCGTTTTAATTCAAGCACCGCATCCCAGTTGGGGGCGTGGCGGAAATTACCAATGCTGATGAAATGGGCGCGGGCGGCAAAATCATCCGCAGGGTTGATGCGGCTGATATCCTCCATAAAGGGGCAATAACAGAGTAAATCCGCCGCGATGGAAAATTCGCGCTGTAAAAAATCCAACTCGAAGGGGGAAATCACCAGTGTCATATCACAGCGGTAAATCGCCGCGATTTCCCGTTTGCACAGTTCGCTTGTGCTGTAATCGGCAAATTGCAGGGGGTGTTTGTGGCGCAGGGCCTGCTGGCGGGCATCACGCAGAAAATGTAAATCTTCACTATCGAGAATACGCAGCGCAGCAGGGCAGTATTTTTCCACCCGCCAGCCAAATTGCTCTTCCATCATGAAACGGTCGAACAACACCAGATCGGGCTGCCAGGCCTGAATTTGCTCATCAAAACTGCTGTGGTTAAGGGCAATGCGTGCAACCTCCACCCCCAGGGCAGGCAAATCCACCGCGTGTTCGCTGTCGGCCGCCGGGCTGGCAAAACGCACGGCATAACCAAACCCCTGCAGGGCGGTAATCAACTGCAGCATACGGCTGCCCGCCGCAGAGGAGGCGGGTTCGGGCCAGACATAACCGATAATCAGGGCGTGCATAGGCAACCTGTTACAACAAAAGCCGCCATAATAATACAAAGCCCCTCAATCATCAGGCCCGCCGCGCAGTTTATGTGCAGGCGGGCGCCATAATTAAAACCCGTGTACCAGACTTGCACCCCGTGGCGCAGAAAATACGCCCTAAGCCCCTGATTTTGTTAACCAGCGCGCCTGTGGCTAGTGCCAAGTGTGCCCAAACAGGTTAATCTTGCCCGCTGCCGACTTCACCACGGCAACATCAGGCTGAGACTATGAAAAAAATAATAATTGTCAGCGCCGTTGTGCTTCTGATTGCCAGCGCCGTTTATATTTTTGAGTTCACCGCCCCGTCAGTTTCCACAACTGGCGCAGCGCCATCTGCACCCGCAGCACAGGCCAATGGTTCCGCCGTGCCCGCAGCTAACAATGCCGCGCAACAGGCCGATAACTCAGCCACCAGCGCCGGGGCACAAGCCCAGGCCGACGACACCCCAGAATTAAGTCCCGAAATGAAAGAGTCCCTGCGGAAAATGCTGTTCCAGCACGGGCCAAAAACCACCATCACTCACCCCGATGGTACGATCGAAATGCCCATGAATGGCCGTTATACCCAAATGCCGGTGGCTATCCAGAAACCGGACGGCACGATTGTGATCCGCGAATACAGCGTTGTTCCTGAGAATAAAAATGAAAAACCTTAAACAACTTCTGCCCTGTTTAGTGGCCGCCGCATGGCTGCCGGCCCACGCTGCCACAACCACCTCTAACGCTACTGTGAACGGTGCCAAAATCACCTTCAGCCTGGCGTTTGGTACCGGTTTTGATTCCACCACGGCGGTCAGCCCCGTGGGGGGCAACCCAGCCAGCAAATTAGGTGAACAGCGCAAAGAAGTGTTTATAGCCGCGGCCCGTTATTTAGCAGCCCACCTGCAGGGCACAAACAGCACCTCCATCAGTCTGGCCTTCAGCGATAGCCTCGCCTGTACTGAAACTGAAGCAGAACTGGGCAGTGCAGCACCCAGTGCCTGGATTAAACCCGGTGATACCGAGGTGAACGAAAAACTGCTGGCCAACACCTATTACCCATCCCCCCTGTATGCTGCGCTAGGCGGTAATGGCAGCGGCGCAATCAATGCCAGTTTCAACACGAACCTTGGCAGCGCGGGTTGTTTACCGGCGGCGAGCTGGTATTACGGTTTTGATGCCGCCCCTGCCGGGCAAATCAGCCTGCTGCAAACCGCCGTACATGAACTCAGCCACGCCCTTGGCCTCGCCAGCCTTTTAGATACCAGCGATGGCAAATTCGACCGCCGCGAAAGCAGCGAGACCAGCGCCACCTCAGAGCGCATCGATATTTTCAGCACATTGCTGAGTGATGCCAGCGGTAACCTGCTGCGTTATATGTCACCCGCCGATCGCCTCAGCGCCATTAACAGTGGCAGCGGCCTGCTCTGGCAGGGTGGTGCCGCTAATAGTGCCGCCGCAGGCGGCAATGGCCTGAATAACGGCAAACTGATGCTGCATGCCAGCAGCTCAGGTGACAGCCAGGTGAATCACCTGCACAGCGATCTTGCCGCCAGCCAATTACTCGCCGCAGGCAGCACCGCCCCCTTCAGCACTGATCTGTTAGGTCTCGGCATATATATGTTGCAGGACTTAGGCTGGAGCACCGCCGCCTACAGCAACACAGTGCCGGTATTAAATGCCATCACCAATGAAGATAACCTTCGCGGCGCGGAAGATACCATTTTCAAACTGGCCCTGAGTGTCAGCGACGCGGATACCGCCAACGGCTTTGAAAAAATCTATTACGATGTGCGCGAATGCCCCGCCCTTTATACCTGTGCATTTAACGGCAACGAATTAAACGTCACCCCACCGGCCAACAAATCTGAAAGCGATAAACAGGTGAAAGTCCGTATCAGCGACGGGCATTTTGGTTATACCGATAAAACCCTGCTGATTTCATTTGATGCGGTGAACGATGTACCCACCTGGAACATGGGTAAAAATACCAGTTACAGCGGGGAAACCGGCAGCGACCGCACCATTACCCTGTACGGCACCGATATAGAACAAAACAGCCTGTATTTTTGCATCGTAAGTGATACCAGCGCCATCGCCAGCGCAGCCAGTATCAGCGGCAACCAGCTGACCTTAAGCGGCCTGCTGGCCGATGGCAGCATCCAGCTCGAAGTGCGGGATGTAAATGACTGCTCTGACAATGGGATTACTTATAATCGCCTGCCACCTCCAGGATTAAGCATTGATGTATTCACCCCCGTGGTGCTTAACAATACCCTTACAAACGGCGTGCTTGAGGCGGGCCTGAATGACATTGTGCTGGATGTCAGTGGCAGCAGCGGTAAATACAGCTTCAGCGCAACCCTCAATGACAGCCCAGTAAGTGCAATCACCACCACAACCCTGAATAACATCAGCACCTACACCTTCAGCTTGCCCAAAACAGGCGCATTTGCCGGTACCTACACTGTCACCATCCGCGATAGCAAATATGGTAATACCACTAGCTTTACGGCATACCGTCCCTTGCGTATGAACTTCAACGCCAGCCGTTATATGGCAGGCAGCGCGGGTACCTTAAAAGTGGAAGGTGGCATGGCCGGTGAGGCCATTACCCTCAGCACCAGCAACAACAACCTGCTCAACCCTAACAGCGGTGAAAGCAGTGCCCTGGTAGCCACAGCCGACGGCAACTCCGAATTCAATGCCGCCACCTTTACCCTGCAGGCCGCTGCCATCACAGTGGCCGATAGCAGCACGATCAGCGCCAGCAGTGCCAATGCCGACGGCAGTAAGACACTGGATATTATCCCCACCCGTCCACAAAGCCTGGATGTGAGTGCCGAAGATGGCAGCACCATCAGCGATGCCAGCCTGGTATTGATGAGCGACGATAACGTTACGGCCTTCGACCTGCCCCTGAATTACAGCGCCGACAATACAGGCCATTTCAGTTTTGCCTTACCCGATGATGGCCACACCTACCGCGCCCGGGTCAGCGCCACGGGTTATGTCACCAAAGCGGTGGATTTTGAAGCCAACGCTCCGGCCACCAGCATGTTGCTGGGCATTCCGGCGGTGGACATGAACATAAACCTGCGCATTAAAGCCGCCAGCGCCCTGACGGTAGCCGGCAGCAGCGTGGTTCTGACCCTGCAGGGTGGCGAAAGCCGTGCCCTGGCCATCAGCATTGAAGGCGGCGAATTAGTGGTCAACGAAACCCTCGACCTTAACCAGGAAACCCCTGTGCGCCTCGATATCAGTGCCACGGGCATGCAAAGCCAGAGCATCAGCATCGACAGCAATGTGACCAGCCTGACCCGCACGGTAACCCTGCAACCTACGCCTGAAGAAGCCGTAAACCTTGACCCACAGGCCAGCAGCCTGCATTGGTTGATGCTATTGCTGGGGCTGCCCCTGCTGGGCCGCCGCCGGATGTGAATGGGGTTTAATCATTCCCTGACCATAAAAAAAGGATGCTAAATGCATCCTTTTTTTATTGGCCGCGCCAGGATTTTCACGCAAAACACCCGACATATAAGCCTGTTCAGGTTAACAAATACTCACAAATCTCCGCATTTCTCGGCTGGTTATCATTTGACCAGCTTCTATAGTGTCTCTAGAACTGGCGCTGCCAGTTGCCGGCGTTTTGCGTCGTACCGGAGGCACTATGCGTTACCTATCCCCGCGGTTTTATGGCACACGATTATCCGCCCTGTTGCATGCGACACTGCTGGGTTTTCTGTTAAGCCCCTTGGTACAGGCCGACACCGTCAGTGGCACCCGTTCCACCATTCAGATCAACTTCAACAGCGGTTTTACCGATGCCACCGCCATCAGCGCCGTGGGTGGCAACAGCGGCACCACGGTGGGCCAGCAACGTAAAAATGCCTATATAGCCGCCGCACAGATTATTGCCGATCAGGTTTATTCTCCGGTCACTATCATTATCGACGCCAAGTTCTTACCAAAAACAAATGATCCCTACTACGTCGGGCAGGATTATCTTTATTGCGATGCTACTGCAGCCGTTTTGGGCAGTGCCGGAGCCAGCACCAACACAGCTTATGGTTCCCCCGCACCTTCTGGTTTTATTGCCAATACTTTCTACCCCGTAGGCCTGTTTAATGCGATTTCCGGCAGCGATTACAGTGGTGCCATCAGCGACATCACCTCGCAATTCAACTCCGATATCGGTACCACAGGCTGTTTGCAGAGCAGCAACGGCTGGTACTACGGCTTTGATACACCGCCCTCAAACTACATTGGGTTTTTCACCGTTCTGCTGCATGAAATGACCCACGGCCTGGGTTTTGCCAGTTTGGTAAACCCTACTACCGGGGCCAAAACCAGCGGGATTGACGATATATTCTCCAACTTTTTGTATTCACAAAGTGCAGCTGCCGCCTGGCCCGGTTTAAGCGATGCCCAGCGTGCCAGCTCCGCCATCAGCAGCACCGGTCTGTTATGGAACGGCACCTATACCAACAACGCTGCCGCTGCCTTAAGCGGTGGTGCGGCTCTCACCGCTGGTTTCCGAGATGCCGACAGTTCCGGCACCTTCACCAGCGGTGACCGCATGCAAATGTACGCCCCCGGCACGATTGAAAGTGGCAGCTCGGTTTCCCACTTTAATACCACCGCCAGCCCCAACGAGCTGATGGAACCACAATACACTGAGTACCTCGATAGCCTTGGCCTCGCCCTGTATGTGCTCAAAGATATTGGCTGGACGGTCACACCAGACTCAAGTGGCCCTAATGCCGCACCAGTGCTTCTCAATATTGGAAATCAGAGCACAGATGAAGACACCGCAATTGTTATCACTCTTTCCGCAACAGATGCTGATGGCGACAACCTTACTTATAAAGTCAGTAGCTGCTCAGATGATTTGCTATGTAGCATCTCGGGAAATAGCCTGACGTTAACACCTGACGACAATTACCACGGTGTTGCGACTATCATGGTGCAGGTCAAAGACGGCAACGGTGGTAAAGATGGGGAAATTTTCACCCTCACGGTGAACAGCGTGAACGATGCGCCCGTGTTTGGCAGCATCAGCGCGCAAAGCACCAATGAGGACACCGCCAAGGTCGTTTCCCTTGCCGGCAGCGCCACGGATGTGGACGGCGATGGCCTGACCTACAGCGTGAGCAGTTGCCCCAGCAATATCAGTTGCTCCCTGTCGGGCACCAGCCTGACCTTAACCCCGGATGCCAACTTCAACGGCAGCCGCACAGTCGGTGTTGGTGTAAGTGATGGCAACGGCGGCAGTGCAAGTACTACCTTCAGCCTGACGGTCAATGCCGTGAACGATGCGCCGGTGTTTAGCAGCATCAGCGCGCAAAGCACCAATGAAGATACCGCCAAAGTCGTATCCCTTGCCGGCACGGCTACGGATGTGGATGGCGACAGCCTGACCTACAGCGTCAGCAGTTGCCCCAGCAATATCAGCTGCTCCCTGTCGGGCACCAGTCTGACCTTAACCCCGGATGCCAACTTCAACGGCAACCGCACAGTCGGTGTGGGTGTGAGTGATGGCAACGGCGGCAGTACCAGTACCACCTTCAGCCTGACGGTCAATGCCGTGAACGATGCGCCCACACTCAGCAACCCCGGCACCCAGAGCATGGATGTCAGCGACAGCCTGAGCCTGACCCTCGCCAGTTACGGCAGTGATGTGGACGGTGACAGCCTGACCTACAGCGCCACCTGTTCCACCCACCTGCTCTGCCCCATCAGCGGCGGCGCATTAAACCTGAGCACAGATGCCAGCTTCAGCGGCGGCACGGTGAACCTGACGGTGACGGATACATCCAGTGCCACCGCCAGCGTGAGTTTCACCGTCAGCCTGAGCGGCAGTTATTCCCTGACCTTAAGCCACAACGGCAACCCGGTGAGCAGTGGCAGCAGCATTGATCTGCAGGATTACGCCTTCACCCTGAGTAACAACAGCGGCCAGTACAGCATCAGCGCAGAACTCGATGGCCAGGTGGTCAGCGATTTAATCAGCGTATCCGGCAGCACCTTTACCCTGGCCATGCCCAGCAGCGGCCAGTTTGCCGGCACCTACACCCTGAGCATTTATGATGCGAATGCCAGCATCACCACCACGTTTGACCTGCTACGCCCCGTACGTTTAAGCCTCAACCATGCCGCCCTGTTAAGTGGCGAAAGCCTCTACCAGCTGGATATCGAAGGGGGCAGCGCCGGCACAGTGTTTGACCTGAGCAGCAGCGACAGCATAGTGGGCTTTGAAGATGCCCTGGGTAATAGCATCACCACCGCCAGCGCCGCCAATAATGCCGTGACCTTCAACCGCGCCACTGCGTGGCTGGCCGTCAGCACCGCAACCCAGAGCAGTGTTGATTTAAGCGCCGACAGCAGCGCCTACGGCACCATCAGCCTGGATAACGTACCAGTTTACCCGGCACTGGGTTACAGCCTGTACCTTAAGGATGCCACCAACAGCGCCCTCGCCGGCAGCCTGGTATTACAAAGCAGCAGCCTGCTGACGGACCTGGGTGTGGAACTGAGTGCCGAAAGCGGCAACGGGGAATTCAGCCTCAACCTGCCCGCCGGGGTCAGCATCAGCGGCACCGCCAGCGCGGAAGGTTACACCGATGCTGAATTCACCCTGGATGGCAGCAACAACGATGTCACCGTCACACTCACAGAAAGCACCCTGCCCATCACCATCAGCGGCACTATTACCGGCAACGGCGGACTAGATTTTGAACAGGAAGCCCCGCTGGTCAAAATCACCCTGCAGGGTGGCCAGCAACTCAGCGTGACGGTGGATGTGCAATCCGCCACCCAGGCCAGCTTCAGCAAACAGCTTGATCTCAACAGCCAGACACCGGCCAGCCTCACCGTCAGCCACAGCCAAACCGCCACCGCAACCCTCAGCCTGAGCGGTGTGACAGCAGATAAGGAATTTGCCATCAGCATGGTCAAGGTCAACAGCAGCACTTCTGTGACCGTGGTCACCACAGTGAATGCCGGGGTGAAAAAAGGTGGAGCGGTACTATCGTACCTATTATTATGCGCCCTGCCGCTGATGTGGCGCAGACGTAAAAACCAGCAATACTGAATACTCCGGCGGAGGGAGTGAACCATGAGCAAAATCTATGCAGCGGCACTACTGGCAGCAGTATGTAGTTTCCACCAGTCAGCTAATGCGCAGTATTGCCTTGGGCCAGACGCCCCGGCTGCCGCCCAGGATGTATTACTGAAATATGCCGAATTCCCCCTTTACCCGGCCATATTCCAGGACATCAGCAGTGCATCCCTCAGCCAGCTGCTGGCAAAAGACAATGCCTGCCAGCACTGCAAAATCCAGTCATCCCTGTGGGGTAACGGCCAGGATGGCGAAATCAGCAAAATTATCAGCAGCAAACTCAATGGCAGCCAGGTAGAGGTTAATTACCTGTTTCTGGGTGAAGAAGTTGAGCCTCTGAATTTAACTGCGCAGTTCAGCCTGCAAAAAAATGGCGGCTGCTGGCAGATTGAAGATATCGGCACAGCGCATATACCGTCCCTGCGCAAAATGCTGGGTAATTAAACAGAAAAGCAGACCGCTGATCTGGTAATCAATCGAGATAACAAAAAAGCCCTGAATAAATGCTGTTTATTCAGGGCTTTTTGTTGGGTGGCATATCAAGATGCTCAGTGTTGATTTCAACCAGAGCAAAGCAACAATCTTAGAGAGCACACCAAATCATGAGTTTATCTATTGGAATCACATTACCCTTAGGGTCCTTAGTTCCTTCAAAATAAATTTTCTTATAATCAGAGGATAATTCAACACAGCCGCTCGTATTATCTAACGAAGAAACCACTACTTGCGCAACCTCATCTATTAGCTTTGTTCTTTCAGCATCTTCAAACAACTGAAGTTTGATTGTGTACTTTTTGTGCATCACAACATTATTAAGCGGCCCATGTATGACCTGTATTAAACGCTCATTTTTATTAAAATGATGTTCGTACACTATGGGCAAGGCTGAATCAGCGGGATTTTCAAGAATGACTCTTGTGTATACACGATCCTGGGGGATGTTTTTCACATTAACATCGAATGAGTAAATTATTTGCGACCGCTTACCATATGCATTGGCCAGGATAAAATCGGCATTAATCACTTTCAAACGTTCAGTTTCTTCTGCCTGAGGATAACCAACTTCGAATGATTCCATTCCTGATCTTTCAACACCTGAAAACCGCCACCCGTTACCACCAACAACTATTGCAGCCCCACCGTTAGGTGGAACAACAGGCTTCGGAGACAACGTAGACCGGCAACCAGCAACAACAAGCACCAACAATAAAATTGAAATTCTAATTTTCACATTACATCCTTGATATATCGTAAAGTTTTTATGCAGCAGTATTAATAAATTATAAATTTATATATTCAAAACTAACTTTTCTCCAATATCAGCCAGCTCTGTTCACTACCACAGGTCAATATCTTTGCAGCTTTATCTGCTGCCTTTTTGTGACCGAGATAAACTGCCTGATATATTAAATCCCCTATCTCCGATCTTCTTAATAATGGAGGTAGATTATCAAAAATCTCAATCTTCCCATGGGCATCTTTCATGCCCGCTCGCAGAACGGCATCTTTTAAAACATACCAATCTTCGCAAGAATATCCTGAATTACAAAATTCATTCATTGTAATACCTAATAAAACCCGTGTATTTGATGACAAAACAACAGACTTTTAAGCCACGAATATCAAAGGTCACGTGCACGCACTTGTTATGCATTACTTTTGCAATTCATAGTAGGTTTCGCCGCCATTAACAATTCGCAAAGAATTTTCTACTACCTCTAAACCGGCCTCACTTTGCTTGTATATTGACCATTCAGTGCGAACAAGCTTAATACCGATTGGAGTATCAATCTCCTTTCTTAGCAATAGACCAAAAGAACATGTTGCACCGCAATCAGTACGATAAAGCCTGAACGTACCCGATGGTATGGACGCTTGATCTAATAACTGCATACTATTGTCCGATCCCTCTTCCATTATCAACTTGGCATCAAAACAGGCAAATAATGCTAAAAAACCTAATGGTAACGAAAGAAATATAGATAAAACCGCGCCGGCGATTTTTATCGATTTATTGCGAACAGATATAGCTGCAAGGAACATGCTTAAAGGAAACAAAATACACAACAGTGCAAAGATAAATCCGTTTAATGGCGGATAGTTAAATCGAATCTGATAAGGCCACCCTATCCAGTTAAACGCGATAATGAAAATTACCGCTGCGAAGAGTATGAAATTAAACTTTCTCATAGCAACATTATGCATAACGCAGTTTGGTCCGAGTACAGCTCCTTGTTATGCGTACCACTCATATTTTATCAGTCACTACTTTTTGCTTTAATTTTTGTATGTTGGACAACTCTAGTTTAAATACATCGAAAAACGCCATATCTATACATTCTGGACTTTCACGATCAACGCTCCATTTGACAATATTGCCTGTTCTCGTAAAGCAATATGGTTCTCTACTAGCGATTGTTCTCATAAATGGCGTCAAATCAGTATCGGTGTTTTGTCTGAATGTCTTCACTTGAGCTCTAAGATTGACCCAATCCGGCAACCCCGCATCTAGACCATACACGACCAACGCATACTGGAACATCCAATATGCTCCGCCTTGCTTCCGCGGCCAAACCTCTTCCTTTGCCTCGGCATAGAAACCATTCAAATAGCTGGATATTAAAACCTTAAAGTCCTCAGGAAGTGAACACCCAATTTCCCTCTCAAATGCTTCAATTTCTCCAGAAGCAGGCGGAGATTCCACCGCAAACAGAAATTCAAAGTCTTTATCCAAACTTGAATTTATCAGCTCATTATAATTCGTGACGTCCATAACCTACCTTTGCGCATAACGCCTTGCACAGCGGGATTTTAGGAATTGGCCTTTTTGTGCTATCAAAGCACAAAAAGGCCAATGGAAAAAATGTCCGCTGATGCAACTTGTTAGATGATTGAGTTTAAACTGAGCAACCACTTTACGAAATACCCAAAATATTTTCTAGCTGACTGGCTAATTTATTGAACTCTTGGCCCCAGCCATTTTCAATGGATAATTCTTGAAGATTGGCAGTTGGTAATAATAGGTACTTGATGCCCTCTACAGATGATGAAGCCAAAATCGAATCGATATCTTGAAGAGCCTTAGATTTATCACCGTAAATAGATCCATCCTCGCTATTTACTACATTTTTACGCAACACGCTAAGAACGTTTCTTACCTCTTTATCGACATCCATTTGTACACCTAACAAATTTATTTATGCGCATGCGCGTTTTGTTATTTCGACAGGCTTAAAAAACAACCTATCCCGTTATTCTGATTGAAAACACCACCCCTGATTTTTTGCAGGGCATCCGGCAAAACGCGCATGCGCGTTAACTTGGCCAGGGATGCGCGTTAACTCGGCACACCGTTTTAAATACTGCTGTATTTTAAGCCGATTACACTACCAGCGGCGGTGAAAGCGCGCAATGTCAGCGGGCAAAACGCGCACTAAATAGGCTGTTAATAATTACAGTGAAAATAAACGGAATGTATATTTTCAGCTTTGCAGTGTTTTTTTTATTTATGCCGATTTACCACGGCGTTAATTAAGAACACCTTATGCGAACTTGCTGCGCCGGTTTTTTAAAGCGCCATAGCCCGTAGCTGGCAGGGAGGCCAGCAAAGCGCCGGCGAAGCAGGGCATGGATGCCCCATGGCGCGTGGGCGTAATGACGCGCAGAAAAAACCGGAAACAAGCAGCAGTGTGAGCGAAGGAAGGGTCTGGGAATCCCCTTCCCAGAAAAAGAAAAACCGCTTTAATTGCCAAATTTTTAAATCACAAAAACAAACATTGAGCCCCATGACCACTGCTTAATATGGCAGCACAATATTTCACACCGCCCACCTACACAGGCAAGGCATTGTGATTCACCACCTTGCGCAGCACAAAGCTCGAATGCACCCCGGTTACCCCTTCGATCTGGGTCAGTTTGCCCAGCAAAAATTGCTGGTAGGCATCCATATCCGGCACCACCACTTTAATTTGGTAGTCCGCCGCCTGGCCGGTAATTAACAGGCATTCCAGCACTTCGGGGCAGGCGCTGATGGCGCTTTCAAAATTGGCAAAACGCTCTGGGGTGTGTTTATCCATGCTCACCTGCACTAACGCCATCAAGCTCAGGCCGAGTTTTTTGGCATCTAACAATGTGACGTGACCGAGAATCAGGCCCGCATCCTCCAGGGCTTTTACCCGGCGCAGGCAGGGTGAGGGGCTTAAACCGACTTTGTCGGCCAGTTCCTGGTTGGTGATACGCGCATTGCGCTGCAGCTCGTGCAGGATGCGTTTGTCGGTACGATCTAACTGCAGAATATCGCTCATTGCCAAAACCTCGCACAAATTAGCAGATTATTGCCAATTTATGCTTTATCAGAGCCATATTTGCAATCATTTTCCCCAAACAGGGGCTTATACTTTTAACAAGTTGAAGTCCACCCTGCCCCGCCCACAAGGCCCAACAGGGTTTCCGGCCACAAACCGGATACCAGATTGCCGCTACGCCACAAGCACTTGCGGACGCACTTCAACCCTTAAAACACATGCAGCATAGGGAAATCACCACGCCAAGCAGATACCTACAAACATCAGCGAGGCAGCCGGCACAGGCAACTAATCCAGTTCCGGCAACACAGATCGTTTTTACTAGGAGCCATTATGTTTAACGCCAGCAAATATCAGCCTTACCACCCTATCCAGTTGCCTGACCGCACCTGGCCGGACAAACGTATCGAACACGCCCCTAAGTGGTGTGCCGTTGACCTGCGTGATGGTAACCAGGCCCTGCTGGAGCCGATGAACGTGGCTCAGAAAAAACGCCTGTTTGCCCTGTTGGTGAAAATCGGCATGAAGGAAATCGAAGTAGGTTTCCCTTCCGCCAGCCAGCCAGACTTTGATTTTGTGCGCGCCCTGATCGAAGAAAATATGATTCCGGATGATGTGACCATTCAGGTATTGGTACAGGCCCGTGAGCATTTAATTGCCCGTACCTATGAAGCATTAGTGGGCGTGAAAAAAGCCGTGGTACACGTATATAACTCCACCAGTATTGTGCAGCGCGAGCAGGTTTTTCAGCAGGATAAGACCGGCATTAAAACCATGGCGGTGCAGGGTGCACGCTGGGTAAAAGATTACGCCGCCCGTTACCCTGCCACCCACTGGGAATTTGAATACAGCCCGGAAAGTTTTACCGGCACCGAACACGAATACGCCGTGGAAGTGTGTAATGCGGTATTAAATGTTTGGCAGCCCTCTGCCACGCAACGCTGCATTATTAATTTGCCGGCCACGGTGGAAATGACCACCCCCAACGTATTTGCCGACCAGGTGGAATACGTAATACGCCACCTGAATTTCCGTGAATTTGTGGATGTTTCCATTCACACCCATAACGACCGTGGCTGCGCCGTGGCCGCCGCTGAGCTGGCCATTATGGCCGGGGCCGATCGTATTGAAGGCACCTTGCTTGGCAATGGTGAGCGCACCGGCAATATGGATATTGTGACCATGGCCATGAACCTCTACAGCCAGGGCATAGACCCTGAGCTGGATTTAAGCGATGCCGATGAAATTATCCGCGTGGTGACCGAGTGCACCCAGTTGCCGATTTCCCCACGTCACCCCTGGTTTGGTGAGCTGGTCTATACCGCATTTTCCGGCAGCCACCAGGACGCTATTAATAAATGCCTGGCGCGCCGTGCTGAAAACGATCCTTGGCAGGTGGCCTATTTGCCGATTGATCCACTGGATATCGGCCGTGATTACCAGGCAGTCATCCGCGTGAACAGCCAGTCCGGTAAAGGTGGTGCGGCGTTTATTCTGCAACAGGAATACGGTCTGAATTTGCCGCGTTATATGCAACTTGCATTAAGCCCTGTGGTACAAGCGGCGGCGGAAAAAAACGGCGGTGAAGTGAAAGGCGAAAATATATATGCCTGCCTGAATGAAGCCTTTGCCAGCACGGCCCATCACATTGAACATGTGCGTTGGGACGACCAGCAGGGCATCAGCGCCGGGGTGCAGATTTACGGCCAGCGCATGCTGCTGCAGGGCAAAGGCAACGGCCCGATTGATGCCTTCGCCAATGCCTTAAGCCAGCAGCTCGGCTGCCAGATTGCCGTGCAGAGTTTTGACGAGCACGCCATCGAAAAAGGCAACCGCGCCAGTGCGGCTATGTATATCGCTGCTAAGGTAAATGGTCAGGACTGTTACGGTTTTGCGCGCAGCGAAAACACCTTAAGTGGTGCCCTCGCCGCCCTGTTAAATGCCGTGATGCAAAAAGCCGCCGCCCCGGTGGCCAAAGCCAGCGGGGAGTAATAGCCTGCAACTTGCAGCCGGAAGCCCGAATCTGGCTTCTGGCTTCTGGCTTCTGTCTTCTGTCTTCTGGCTTCTGGCTTCTGGCTTCTGGCTTCTGGCTTCTGGCTTCTGGCTTCTGGCTTCTGGCTTCTGGCTTCTGGCTTCCGGCTTCTGGCTTCTGGCTTCTGAATGGAGATACCCTGTGGATCAACATGCTGATTTAATTCACGCCCTGAAAATCGCCTTCACCTTTATGCCCAAGGCCATAGACGTCACCCGTTATGAATATGGTGATGACTACAGCCGGGTGCTGGCGCAAATCAACACAGTGCGTGAAGCGTTAATGGCCGCAGGCATAGACCCGGAAGAAGTGCAGGGTGATATCAACCCGGACCACACACCCAATTCCACCTATTAAATGCGCTGGCTTCCGGCTTCCGGCTTCCGGCTTCCGGCTTCCGGCTTCTGGCTTCCGGCTTCCGGCTTCCGGCTTCTGGCTTCTGGCTTCTGGCTTCAAGCTTCTGGCTTCAAGCTTCCGGCCAGCATGCGTATAATGCCGCCCATTGTTTTTCAGCCGGATGATGCCTGTGACCCAATTTCGCCCCTGTATCGACCTGCACCAGGGCAAGGTCAAACAAATTGTGGGTGGCAGCCTCAACGATAGTGGCGCGCGCACCAATTTTGTCAGCCCCTATGATGCTGCCTATTACGCCAAACTCTACCGCGACAATAACCTGCAAGGCGGCCATGTAATTGCCCTGGGTGCCGGTAACGAAGAAGAAGTATTAAAAGCCCTCGCCGTATGGCCCAACGGCCTGCAATTTGGCGGCGGAGTAAACGCGGGCAACGCCAAACGTTATTTAGACGCAGGGGCCAGCCACGTGATTGTGACCTCCGCCCTGTTTGAAAACGGCGAATTCAGCATGGCGCGCCTTGAGCAAATTAAAGCCATTACCGGGCGCGAGCGCCTGATTCTGGATTTAAGCTGCCGTCGCACCGCGACCGGCTGGAATATTGCCACCGACCGCTGGCAAACCATCACCCAAACCCAGGTGAACCAGGCCACCCTCGAATCCCTGGCGGAACACTGCGCGGAATTTTTAATTCACGCCGCCGACGTCGAAGGCCTGCAGGCAGGCATAGATGAAGAACTGGTGAAATTACTTGGCCAGTACTGCACTATCCCCGTGACCTACGCAGGCGGCGCACGTAATTTAAGTGATTTAAAACGAGTGCATGAGCTTTCCAATGGCAAGGTGGATTTAACCATCGGCAGCGCTTTGGATATTTTTGGTGGCAGCGGAGTTACCCTGCAGGAATGCCTGCAGTGGAATCAGCAACAGGCTTAAAACGCGCCAACCAATATTGAAAAAAGCCCTGAATAATTAATATATTCAGGGCTTTTTTATTTGTGCATATTTATCACTGCGCTAACTCAGAATACTTAATGCGAACTTGCTGCGCCGGTTTTTTAAAGCGGCATAGCCCGTCGCTGGCATGGATGCCAGCAAAGCGCCGGCGGAGCTAGGCAGGATGCCGAATGGCGCGTGGGCGTCATGACGCGCGTAAAAAACCGGAAACAAGCAGCAGTGTAAGCGAAGGATGGGTCTGGGAAGTCCCTTCCCAGAAAAAGAAAAACCGGTTTAATTGCCGACCGTTGAGCTACAAAGGTTTTTTATTGGGGGTCTTATACCCGTGCCGGGCACAGGCCCCCGTAACCCCACATTGATGCCACCGGCCGGCTGGTCCAGAAAGCAAATAGTTCACTCCAACAAAAAACACTCCCCTTGAGCGTTCATTTTGTGCCCATCACAAACAGCGGTTACATCTGCTCAATCTGAAAAATAGGGCCTCAAAAGAGGCACTATTTTTTGAGTGAAAGATTGTAGGGCTACAGTGCATATTCAGGAAATTTTTATTTCAAACAACAACCCGTCACAAGCTATTTATATTGCTGCAAACTTTTTTCAGCGGATTGATCTGCACTGCAATCCAGAAAGGCAAATACACTCTCCAAAAATAAAACCGGTACCTCCGCAAAAGCCGCATGCCCGCAGGGCAGAGTATGCAAGTCCGCATCCGCAATACAGGCCCTGGCCTGCCGCCCGTCACGCCAGGCAGGAATCACTGGATCAAACGCCCCAAAAATTAACAGCACCGGCTGACGCAAATTCCGCGCAAGGGCACGGACATCACTGGCCGGTTGGGAAAAACTGCGCCAGATACGTCGATTTAAAATCCGTGTTGCCGCAGTGCTCTGGCTGCCTGCCGCGCGTTGCCACATAGCTTTTGTCACACTGGTTTTTTTACGCAGATAAATACGGGCAAACCAACTGGGTGGCAACGCAAAACGGCTGGCCTGCCAGCGACAAAACAACCGGGTAAAAAAATTATGCGCGGTAAAACCACCGGGGGAAATTAATATAAGCCGACTGACATTTTGCGGGTAGCGGGCTGCATACTGCACCGCCGCATTTCCACCAAGGGAATTACCCAGCAGAATTACAGGGCCGCAATTTAAAACCTGAATAAAATCCGCCAGTAATTGCATAGCATTGCTTGCACCGCAAAAATCCGCCTGCGCAGGGCTTAAACCATAACCCGGCCAATCAAGGGCCAACACCCGGTAATGTTGCGCCAGGGCCGGTATAACCGCCGCAAAATCCTGACTATCCCCCGGGTTAGCATGTAACAAGATAATGGTCTGGCCCTGGCCCATCTCGCGGTAATGCACTGCCCCGCCTGGCAATTGAATAAACGACATCCCTGTTTCCTGTTGTATTTATTGGGGCCTACTATAACCGCCTGCCCGTAAAAACCAAATGTCCGTATCGGCACCTAAAACTGTACTAAGCTCATAGAGCTAACACACGTTAAACAAGCCTGTTACCGGAGTGATGTAACATGGATTTCACCGCCCACAACCGTTTGATCTTGCCAAACGTCAGCGGCCCCAGCGAAACCCTTTATTTATTACGTTATAAAAGCTGGGGGCACCATGCCCTGGCTTTTTACCGTGATGGCCAATTAACCGAATTCACCTACGGCGACTGGCAACTCTTTGCCCTGATGCAACGTGATCTGTATACATCGGTTAAAAACATGTTAATCCCCACGCCCGGCGCCCTGGGCCGTAAACAAGTGCACTGGCAAAAAGGGCAGGATATGCGCCCCTTATTCTTTGAACTGGAAAAAACTTTGAGTTTTCAGGTCAGCGCCCATAAAAGCCAGGCTCTGTGGCAAAAATTAAATAACGCCTTTATTAAGGGCCGTAACCAGCAGGTATTAAACGCGCGGGATCAGGTATATTTTGTGCCCTACCCTGTAGCCTATTCTTTATTGAATAACTGCAACCACGAACTGGTGAAATGGCTAGGGTTTTTAGGCTGTGAAGTACACGGGCGGATTTTCTGGAATCCAGATTTAATCAAAGGTGTGCAAAATAACTAACGCCTTACGGGCAATAAAAAAGGCGACTAAGTCGCCTTTTTTATTGCTCAAACCATTAACTTAACGGTACTGACGGTCGCGTTTGATTAAACTGACTTTGGTATCGAAGAAATAGCTGGCACTGAATGAAAGGGTTTTATCAGAAGGATCACGCAGATAGCCTGCGCTTAACTCCAGTGCATTCATAGGCTGGAAACTAAAACGCACATACTGGGTATCTTCATCATTCAGTTTATATTCTTCAGCCATCATACCTAGGGAAATTTTAGCGTTATCTGCTGGATAAAAAGCGGCAGATACATCGTAATAATCCCAACTATTATTATCACCGAAGTCTGATACCTGTGTATTGGCTGCAGCAAGTGTGAAACTGCCTAGGTAACCTTCAGCACTTAATTTTGTCTGGTTATAACTTTCATCGAGGGTTTCACCATACACATCCGCTTCCCAATACGCAGCTGTATAGTTAAAAGCCAATTTTCCGATAGAAGAATCGCGTACGAAACCTGTAATACCGAGATAACGCTCACGACCATCGGCATAATAATCATTTTTGGCACTGTTATCTGCATACCGCAGTTCGCCACTAACCCCAATATATCCTGCAACTGGGATATTTAAACGACCGGCTAACCCAGTAGACAGAATATCAGAATCACTATCCACTCCCAGGCCCACCTCACCGTTCAGTGCATCCACGCCCTGACCTTCAGCGGCCCATACAATGCCCGGTAATACAGATAATAAGAGCAATTTTTTCAGCATGTTTTTACTTCCTTAAAAGATCCATTTTTAAACTGCGCGAGCTTTATATCACAGCAAAATGACAGCTGCTATCCGGTGCTGAAAATATTGAGTGGCTATTTTTCAAACAATTTTAACCCTGCCAAAACGGCTGCGGTACGCCCCCGGGGTTAAACCTGTTTCCCGTTTAAATAAACGGCTGAAGGAACTGATATCTTCATAACCCAATTGCTGCACCAGGCTTTGCACCGGCATATGGCTGGATTCCAATAAACGTTTCGCGGCATCAATACGCAGGGTTTGCAGATATTGCTGGGCACTGATGCCGGTGGCGAGTTTGAAGCGCCGTTTAAAGGTGCGCGGACTTAAATTAAATAACAGGGCAACGTCATCCAGCGAGGTGACTTGGGCATAGTGTTGTTCAAGATATTCCTGCACCTGCAGGATATGTTCGTCCTGGTGGTATTTTTTGCTGCTGATGCGTCCATAGGCACTCTGGTTGGCACGCCCCATGTCAAAGACAAATGCACGGGCGGTTTCGCTGGCAATTTCCAGCCCGGCATAACGTTCAATTAAAAATAGCGCCAGATCAAACCAGGCCATACCGCCGCCGGCACAAAAAATATGCCCGTCGGCGGTAATTAATTGTGCGACCTGTAAATTCACCTGCGGAAATAATCGTTTAAATAAATCCGCAAAACCCCAGTGGGTGGTAGCCTGACGCCCGTCCAATAAACCGGAACGGGCCAATAAAAATGCCCCGGTGCAATTACTGGCGATATCCGCACCACGCCCGTGCCAGTGACGCAGCCAGGGGTAAATTTCCGGATTATTCTGTAACACCTCTGCAATCGGCCCGCCTATGGTGGGCAACATAATCACATCGGTATGTTGCACATCGTCCATGGCCATCTGCACCGGCAGTATCAGGCCATGGTTACAACGCACACTTTGCCCGCCGGGGCTGATAATCTGCACCTTAAACGGCGGCTGTATACCTTGCCCCTGAATGCGGTTCCATGTCACCCCACACAGGGCAAAGATATCCGCCACCCCCATCACAGCGGAGGCCAAGGCCTGATCAAAGGCGAGTATGGTAATGGTTTTTTGCATAATGGCAGATTTCACCAATTTTATGTCATAAGTGACAATCCTATCTTGAGTACAGGCTTTGGCATACTGCTGAAAACACCAATAAGGCAGTAAAACATGGATACCCGCGAGTTTATGATTCCGCCCCGCGAGCTGGATTTTCAGCTGTATGAAGTGCTTAACAGCGAGGCACTCAACCAGCGCCCGCGTTTTGCCGAACATAACCGCGAAACCTTTGATGGCGCATTGCAAACCGCCAATGCCATTGCGCGGGATTTTTTTGCGCCCCACAACGGCGCTGCCGATTATGATGAACCGCGTTTTGACGGGCAGCGGGTGCATTTACATAAAGATGTAAAACCCGCATTTGATGCCCTCGCCAGCGCAGGTTTTATTGCCGCGCGCGAAGATTACGCCCTCGGTGGCATGCAATTACCTGAGAGTATTTCCTCGGCCTGTATGGCGTTATTTACCGCGGCAAATCCCTCCACCACGGGTTATCCATTTTTAACCGGCGCAGCGGTCAAAGTGCTGATGAATTTTGCCAATGCAGCATTACAGGCACAATTTGTTAAGCCCATGTTAAGCGGGCGTTTTGCCGGCACCATGGCCTTAACTGAACCCCAGGCGGGCTCATCCCTGGCGGATATTAAAACCCGCGCAACACCCCACAGTGATGGCACATACCGAATTAAAGGTAATAAAATTTTTATTTCCGGCGGCGACCAAAGCATTACCGATAATATTGTGCATTTAGTGTTGGCCAAAATTGACGGTGCACCTGCAGGTGTAAAAGGCATTTCATTATTTGCCGTACCAAAGTTTTTATTGGATGCACAGGGCCAGCTGGCAGAGCGTAATGATGTGGCACTGGCCGGTTTATTTCACAAACTCGGTTACCGTGGCACAACTTCCACCGCCCTGAGTTTTGGTGAGCAGGATAATTGTGTGGGTTATTTAATTGGCGAACCCCACCAGGGCCTGAAATATATGTTTCAGATGATGAACGAAGCGCGCCTTGCAGTGGGTTTTGGTGCCGCCGTAATTGGTTACCGGGGTTATCAGCATTCCCTTGCCTATGCCAAAGAGCGCCCCCAGGGCCGCCAGCCATCGAATAATAATCCGGCCTCTGCGCCGATCAATATTATTGAACATACCGATGTAAAACGTATGTTGCTCGCGCAAAAAGCCTATAGCGAAGGTGCACTTGCCTTGTGTTTATACGGCGCCCGCTTAGTGGATGATGTGCACAGCGCAGAGGGTGATGTGCAAACAGAAGCGGCCCTGCTACTGGATTTATTAACCCCGCTATTAAAAGCCTGGCCCTCTGAATACGGTGTTAAAGCCAATGATCTGGCGATTCAGGTATTAGGTGGTGCAGGTTATACCCGTGAATATCCGGTGGAACAGTGCTGGCGGGATAATCGTTTAAACCCTATCCACGAAGGCACCAATGGTATTCAGGCGCTGGATTTACTCGGGCGTAAACTCTGGCAGGCCAATGGCAAAGGCACGCAGTTATTACATCAACGTATTATGCAGGACATTAATACCAGTCATCCCAAAAATGCCGAATTAAGTGCAACGCTGCATACTTTATTAAATCAACTGGTGCCATTAATCGGCCACATGAGCACAGAAATGCAAAAAGGTGACGCAGATTTCGCCTTAGGTTTAGCCACACCCTTATTGCATATTATGGGGCACACCTGCGTGGCTTGGATGTGGTTACGTGCGGCGAATATCGCCCAACAAGCACTGACACAAAATCCACATGCCACAGATGTGAATTTTTATCAGGGCAAAATTCAGGCAGCGCAGTATTTTTACCGCTGGGAATTACCCACCCTGCAACGGGATTTCAACCTGCTGAATAATAGGGATAACACCTGCCACACTATGCAGACAAGCTGGTTTTAAACGGAGTTTATATGTCACAGGTATTGATTGAAAAACGCGGGCATATTTTAGATATCTGCCTTAACCGCCCGGAAAAATACAATGCACTGAGTTTTGCCATGTACCAGGATATGGCCTATGCCTACGGTGAATTTGCCGAGGATAAAAATCTGCGGGTGGCAGTAATACACGCCAACGGCGATCATTTTTGTGCGGGTCTGCAACTCGATGACTGGGCCAGCGTATTTGCCAACGGCAAAGGGGTGCAATTAAAAGCCGGGCAAAAAGATCCATTTGGTATCGCCGGTGAAGCGGTTAATAAACCCGTGATTATTGCACTGCAGGGCATCAGTTTTACCTGTGCAGTGGAATTAATGCTCAACGCCGATATCCGCATCGCCGCAGATAACTGCCGTTTTGCGCAGCTTGAAGTGCAACGGGGTTTTCACGCCTGCGGTGGTGCCACCCTGCGCCTGCCCATGGAAATTGGCTGGGGCAATGCACAGCGTTATTTATTAACCGGGGATGAATGGAATGCAGCCCAAGCCCTGCAATGGGGTTTGGTGCAGGAGGTTTTACCTGCCTCTGAAATTCTCACCAAAAGCATGCAAATTGCAGAACGCATCTGCAAAGCCGCGCCTTTAGGTGTACAGGGCAGCCTGAAATCCAGCCGTTATTTGCGTGCCGCACTGGAAAAAGAAGCCATTCACAATATGTTTAGGGATTTACAGCCGATTATGGCCAGCCAGGATATGCAGGAAGGCATCAGTGCGTATCTGCAGCGCCGTGAACCTAACTACACTGGTAAATAATTGCCGGAAAACAGGCATAAAAAAAGCAGCCTTCAGGCTGCTTTTTTGTTTATCCCCTTCACTTGCGTGGCAGGATAAGCGTTTGACCGATTAGATCAGAACGATGTTTTCAGCCTGTGGGCCTTTTTGGCCTTTGGTCACAGTGAAGGAAACACGCTGGCCTTCAGCCAGGGTTTTGAAGCCTGAACCAGTGATGGCGCTGAAGTGTGCGAACACGTCTGGGCCAGATTCTTGTTCGATGAAACCAAAACCTTTAGCTTCGTTGAACCATTTTACGGTGCCGGTAGTAGTAGACATAGTCTTATCCTGTATCAAGTAGTTAAGCTTTTTTTGCAAAAGCTGTTGTGCCGAAATGTGTTGCTATTACTTATGAAAACAGGACGAACGACTTCAGGGGAAGGCCGAAATGGTACACATAAAAATAACGCTTACTTTCAAGCTGTGCTGCAGTGTATAGGGTTATCCTGGCTAGTCAATGTTTATTTTCTGAACAAACAGAACATTGTGTAACCATGTGTAGCCGCACCACAAAATAATGTACGTGGTAAATACCACGTACACACTACTGCCGCGTTATATCACAGGTTTTCAGCCAGCAGGCTTTCCAGGCATTGCTCCTTAATGCCGTAAAACTCTTTAATGGCCTGAATCTGCGCCATAATTTTCTGATATTTTTCGGCTTTTTTTTCACGGCTTAATTTATTTTTCACTGCCAGTATCATTTTATTTTTGCTGGTATGTTCCAGGGAAATAAATTCAAACACCTGGGTATCGTAACCCCAGGCTTCAAGCAGCATGGCCCGCAGACTGTCGGTAATCATTTCCGCTTCCTGGCCGAGGTGAATACCGTGTTGCAACAAAGGCTGTAATAACAAAGGGCTGTGCATCTGTGGGCGAATCTGTTTATGACAACAAGGCGAACACATAATAATATCCGAGCCGGTACGTATCCCCATATGAATGGCATAATCCGTTGCCACATCACAGGCATGCAGGGCAATCATGATATTAATGCCCTGGGCGGCAAAATGTTTAACGTCACCCTGCTGAAAATCAATACCGTTTAAATCCAGTTTACAGGCGGTATCGTTACACAGCTGCACCAGCTCCTGACGTAATTCCACGCCGGTGACTTTGGCATCAAGTTGCAGGGTGTGACGCAGGTAATCATGCACAGCAAAGGTTAAATAGGCTTTGCCGGAACCAAAATCCGCCACATGCACTTTGCCCTGTTTAATTAAATCGGTGGATTGCAGGGCGCGGGAGAAAATCTCAATAAACTTATTGATCTGCTTCCACTTGCGCGACATGGCCGGAATTAATTTATGCTGGGCATCGGTAATGCCCAGTTCCTGCAAAAATGGCCGCTCGAGGGTCAGGTAACGCTGTTTTTCGCGGTTATGGTCTTTATTAACAGCCGCCTCTTGCGCTGCATTTTGCAGTTTATGACTGAACAGCGCCGCTTTACCTTTTTTACTGAAGGTCAGCTGAATTTCATGGCTGGCGGTCAATAAATGCAGGTTTTTAAATTCACTGCCGGCAAGGCGGGTTAATTCTGCCAAGGCTGCGGTGTAATCAAAGTTTTTAGTCTGGTCATTGGTTTTGTAGGTATAAACAAACGACAACAGGGCTTGTTGTTTGATCATCACAGGGCGCAGGGTAATGCGCTGTAAGGGTTCCTGCCCCTGGTATTTACTTAATACCACTTTTTGCAGTTGATCCTGCTGCAGGGCAGTTTGCAGTTGCGCAAAAAAATCCTGCACGACATGCTGGGTTTCTGCGCTTGCGTGATACACGGCCATATTAACTCCGCTGTAATTCATACAGACCCATATTCACCGCCGAGGCTAAATTGAGGGAATCAATTTTGCCACTGCCGCTGATGGTATAACGGCTGAACTGATGGGCACTGACAAATTCTTCCGGCACACCGCGGGCTTCATTACCAAATAAATAACAATCATGTTGTTTAAATGCCGGGCTGCTTAAAGGTGCACCCTGCATCGTTAAACAGGCAATATTGTTAAAACGCCCCGGTAAACTTTGCAGGGGCACATCCTGTTCGATATTCACGTGGAATATCGCCCCCATGCTGCTGCGCACCACTTTGGGGTTAAAGGGGTCGACACAACCCGGGCTTAATAAACAGCTGATATTGCCGAACCAGGCAAGGCTGCGCAAAATAGTCCCCAGGTTGCCCGGGTCCTGAATTTCATACAGATAAATACTGGTTTTATTCACCTGGCCCTGATTAATTTCCGCCTGGGGCACTATGGCCAAAACCCCTTGCGGGGTTTTGGTGTCGGAAATCTGCGCCATGTTTTTTGCGCTGATAATGTGTTTTTTAAAACGTGTGGGAAATTCAGCCTGATCTTCCGTGACAAACACTTCGGCACTGCGGATATTGGTTTTTTCCAGTTCCAGTACAAGGTGCTCGCCTTCCACTAAAAAATAACCAAACTGCTCACGGTATTTTTTCTGGTGTAATTTTTTTACATCGTCGAGTTTCATTGTGCGCCACGGTCCTGCAGCATGGCCAGGGCCAGGGCTTCAGCCACGCGGATGCCATCCACACCCGCTGACATAATGCCCCCCGCGTAACCAGCACCTTCACCGGCCGGGTATAAACCACGGGTATTTAAGCTCTGTAAATCTTCACCGCGGGTAATACGCACAGGTGAAGATGTGCGGGTTTCGATACCGGTTAAGATGGCATCGGGTAAATCAAAATCTTTAATTTGTTTGGCAAATTCCGGCAGGGCTTCGCGGATTGCCTCAATACAATAGGCCGGTAATGACGGTGATAAATCACCGAGTTTCACCCCGGGTTTGTAAGATGGCTCAACGCTGCCCAGTGCGCTGGACGGGCGATTGGCAATAAAATCCCCTACTAATTGCGCCGGTGCTTCGTAATTGCTGCCGCCTAATATGTACGCAGCGGATTCGAGTTTTTCCTGAAATTCCACACCGGCTAACGGGCCGCCGGGAAAATCCTGCTCAGGGTTAATGCCTACCACAATACCCGAGTTGGCGTTGCGTTCGTTGCGGGAATATTGGCTCATGCCGTTGGTCACCACGCGCTCAGGTTCAGAGGTCGCTGCCACCACTGTGCCACCGGGGCACATACAAAAACTGTAAACCGCACGGCCATTTTTAGCGTGGTGCACCAATTTATAATCCGCAGCACCTAATTTGGGGTGACCGGCATATTTACCGAGACGGGCGCGGTCAATCACAGATTGCGGGTGTTCAATACGGAAACCCACGGAAAAAGGTTTGGCTTCTAAAAATACTTTACGTTTTTCCAGCATACGGAAAGTGTCACGGGAGCTGTGCCCAAGGGCGAGAATCACATAACGGCTGTTAAGGGTTTCACCGCTGGCAAGTTGCACACCCGTGATACGGCCATTTTCGATATTAAAGTCTGTGACTTTTTGCGCAAACCGCACTTCACCACCGAGGGCAATAATTTCTTCACGCATTTGCGCAACCACACCCGTGAGACGGAAGGTACCGATGTGGGGTTTGCTGACGTATAAAATTTCTTCGGGTGCACCGGCTTTTACAAATTCATGCAGCACTTTGCGCCCGTAATGTTTTGGGTCTTTGATCTGGCTGTAGAGTTTACCGTCGGAAAATAAACCGGCACCGCCCTCACCAAACTGCACGTTGGATTCAGGTTTTAAAACATTTTTACGCCACAGGCCCCAGGTATCTTTGGTGCGGGTGCGCACATCCGGGCCACGTTCCAGCACTATGGGTTTAAAACCCATTTGTGCGAGGCTCAGGGCGGCAAATAAACCACAGGGGCCAAAACCAATCACCAGGGGGCGTTCGTTTAAATCTGCCGGGGCCTTGGCGACTACTTTGTAACTCACGTCCGGCGCGACATTCACATGGGGGTCTTTGTCGAATTTTTTCAGCAGGGCCGCTTCGTTTTTCACATCCGCATCAATGATGTAAATAAACAGGATTTCGCTGTTTTTTTTGCGGGCGTCATAACTGCGCTTAAAGACAGTAAAGTCAGTTAAGTCCTGATCGGCGATACCCAGGCGGGCCACAATCGCAGGGCGCAGGGCGTCATCGGCGTGGTTAAGGGGTAACTTGAGTTCGGTAATACGTAGCATAGGCAGACTTCCCGGGGCCTTGTCACACAGCAAGGCAGTATGTTGCGAGGGGGCGTATTCTACCTCTACTGGCTCGGAACTTCACCCTGTACGCCACCCCCGCAAGGGGCTATGCTGGCACAGGCCGAGAACAACAAAGCCCCCAATAACAAGAGGATACGCCTATGCCCATTCCCAAAGAGCTGATGCAGGAAATGACCCTGCTGGCGCAATTTAATCTGGCGACTACCCAGGAAGGCATCAAGATCCATAAAGATGCTGCGCCGGAAATCAAAACCGCAGCACGAAGCCTACACGCTAAAGGGTTAATTGATCAGCAGGATGGAGGGTATTTAACACGCCTCGGGCAGGAGGCCGCCGAACATGTGCAAGCAGCCCTGACCATTTTAAAAGTCTGAAATAACACTCACCTGTGGCCCTGCGGGGCCACTAGGCCCCAGTATTCATTTTATGAATAAGCCTTAACGCCATAATCCCCTTCCTGTGCATCCTCCATCCGCCTAAAATGCGTCCTTTATTGGTGCAATCTGGATATTTATGGCCCCCATGACCCGCTTTTTACAGCACAGCAAAGCCCTGCTTGGCATAGAGGCCAATACCACACGTCATGGGGAAAAGCTGATTTCGGCCCTCGGCGCCCTGCTCGGTATTCTGTTGGTTTTA
>JACKOM010000012.1 GCA_024234265.1 Oceanospirillaceae bacterium | reverse complement strand
AGGGGTGCAGTTCAATGCGGGCTTTTTTATACAAGCAACTTACAGCACGCGGTTATAGAAGGTTTTTAATACCTTAAATAAACTGTAGGCATCATCACTGCCCGCTAATTCACGGCAAGAGTGCATTGCCAATTGCGGTACACCAATATCCACAGTTGCAATACCTAATTCAGCCGACGTGATTGGGCCTATGGTACTGCCACAGGCAAAATCCGCACGGCTGACAAAATCCTGCACACTCACATAAGAGGCATCACACAAACGGCGGAACAAACTCGCGGTTTCACTGGTGGTGGCGTAACGCTGATTAGCATTGGTTTTAATCACAGGGCCTTTGTTGAGCATAGGCTTGTGATTGTTCTCGTGTTTATCCGCAAAGTTGGGGTGTACCGCATGGGCATTATCGGCAGAAATTAACCATGAGCGCGACAATATACGGTTACGCTCTTCCACCTGCGGGTAAAGACGTTCAATCACCTGTTGTAAAAAAGGGCCAGCAGCACCGCAGCAGGATGTACTCCCCACCTCTTCATGGTCAGTGCAAATTAAAAAGGCTGTTTCATCCGCATCGCTTTGCAATAAACCCTGCAGACCAATAAAACAACTCAGCAGGTTATCCAGACGGCCGCTGGCGATAAATTCCTGATTAAAACCAACCATCGCAGGTGGCTGACAATCGTAGAAATATAATTCGTAATCCAGAATCTGTTTTACATCGTGCTGGCGACGGCGTAACCAACTGGCGAGATGAGCCTGTAAATCGAATGATTCTTCACCGGCAATACCCACCACCGGAGCCATCTGGGTTTCGGGGTTAATGGCACGGCCGGCATTCACTTCACGGTCAAGGTGAATTGCCAGACTGGGAATAATGGCAATGGCTTCTTCCGCATTAACAAGACCACTGCGCATTTCACCTTGTTCATTCAGATAATGCACTCGCCCGGCAAGTGATAATTCACGGTCAAACCAGGGGCCAAGTAATGCACCACCATATACTTCAGCACCCAGCTGCACATAACCCTGGGAAGTTTTAACCGCACGGGGTTTAACCTTCAGGCAGGGGCTATCGGTATGGGCACCTACCATGCGCAGGGCATCGGTTTTAGTGCCGAGTTTAAAAGCGATAATGCTGGAATCATTACGGGTCACAAAATATTTACCGCCCGCCTGTACCTGCCAGACATCACCTTCGTTTAATTGGGTATAACCCGATAAAGCCAAACGGGCAGCCATATTGGCCGTTGCATGAAATGGGGTTGGACTGGTCTCAAGAAATGCCAGTAATGACTGATTAAACTGTGACTGATTCATACACGCCGCTGCAAATTTCAGTTAAAAAAAAAGAGGTGCCGGAGCACCTCTCTCTAAGCAATCCAGCGCAAGGATAGATTAGCCTTTTGCGATGGACAACAGTTCCACTTCAAAAATCAGCACAGAGTTACCTGGAATTTTTGGACTTGGGCTGCGATCGCCGTAAGCCAGTTCAGATGGAATATACAGGCGTACTTTTTCGCCCACTTTCATCAGCTGCAGAGCTTCAGTCCAGCCTGGGATAACCTGATTCACACGGAAAGTTGCTGGCTGACCACGGTCAACGGAGCTGTCGAATACGGTGTTATCAATCAGGGTGCCGTGGTAGTTCACAGTAACTGTATCATCAGCCTTAGGGGTTTCGCCTTTACCTTCGGTCAGAATCTGGTATTGCAGACCGGAAGCGGTAGTTACCACGCCGTCTTTTTTACCGTTTTCAGCCAGGAAGTCTTTACCTTTCTGAACATTTTCTTCGGCTTCTTTAGCCTGTTTAGCCATGGCTTCGTCACGTACGGCAGCAAATGCGGTACGGATGGTTTCCTCATCGATACGCTGGTCTTTTTCTTCCAGTGCGTCTTTCAGACCCACGATGATTGCCTCAGCATTCACTTCGATTGGCTGGTTTTTAACGCTGCGGCCCATGCTCAGACCGATACCGTAACTCATTTTATCGACGTTGGTTTCGAGCTTGGCATCATCGCTCTGGCAGCCCGCCAACATGATTGCCGCTGGCAGTACACAAACAGCAAACAACTTACGCATAACATTTTCCTTCTGAGATTTTTTATTTAACAAACATAGTGACCAGCGTTCTTACGGCGTTCACATTCCCTGCGGTAGTTTTTGCAAGCCTGCACATCAACCGTGTTAGGGTCACTGGCATTCTCACAATCAAAAACCTTCTGACGCAAATCATGGTCGTCTAACTTTTCCACACTGGTACCACAGGCCTGCAGTGTGAGAATCAAACAGCAGCAAAGGGCTGTTCGCCAGACATCAGAACACATTTTCAGCATCTGGTTCATCCTGTTACGCAAAATGCACATATTTGCGTGCGAGGGAACCTCTGAATAACTCTGCACAGCGTCGCGCACGTGCTGCCAGTTGAGATTGGCAAGGCGGCGATTGCAGGAAATGACGAGTCCTTTACAAAATCGCCAACGCAGCCAGATCGACTGGCAGCCTGCGCCCTTCGGGGCTTTGCGCAACAAACCAGCTCAGTGTTGCAGCTTTTTGACATAACCCGTTATGCCTGTAAATCTGCGCCTTGATCTGATTTATTTCGCCAAGCCGATGCGGGCACTGAGTTATTCAGAGGTTCCCTGGGCACACGAATCGAGGCCCTACAATATATGGCAAAGGGCGCGATTGCCAGCATCCGCAATGCAATTTTGTCGGGTCTTTTGCGCCGTATCTCACCTTGCAAACCGCCCAATATCAAGCGCCTTTAACTGAGCAAAATTCCAGCAATCAGCAAAATACCGGATAACAGGTGCAACTTGGCGGTTTCAAAGCGAATTTGATTAAGCAGCGGGCTATCTGCACTGGCTGCACGCAGCAGTTTAATCAGGACAGGAATCAACAATGGCAGACACAGGGCAACCAAGGTTATCCAGGGGGCTTGCATAACCAGCGGAATCAAACAGCAAAAGGCCGCCACATAATAAAATACCAGCCAGATTCGGGCGAACGTAAAACCCTGCAAATACGCGAGGGTGATAGCCCCGCGCTGACTGTCAGCTTCAATATCATTCAGATTATTGCTGTGCAAAATCGCGCATGAGGTAAAACCAAAAAAGCCACCTATCCATAAAATATCGGCTTCACACACGCCACTGGCTGCGTAACTTATACCTGCGGTTAAAACGGGACCGCACAACAGCCATACGGCAATATCCCCAAGGGCACGATATTTAAGCCCCATATGCTGCGCCGAATAAAGCAATACACCTGCCGTACCTGTGGCGGCAATGAGCCATAATTGCGGGTGCAGTATAACCACCGGCAAACCACATAAAACTCCGATACCTAAACACACATATGCACCCTGGCGAATCTGTTTAGCGGAGCGCCAGCCTTGCTGAATGACACCACTGCCCCCCAGACTGCCCGGCAAATCAATCAGTTTGAGGTAATCACTGACATCGTTCAGCAGATTCACCGCCATCTGCAGAAATAACACCCCCAACAGCGCGAGTAATGCATGGGTAAAATTAATGCTGGCTTCCTGTTGCCATAGCCAGGCAAGCACAGCCAGAGCAGGCGTTGCGGTGGCGGTCAAACTGATGGCGCGCACTGCCTTGCCCCACACCTTTAATGGGGGCAAAGCTGTATTTTTATCCGCAAGGGTAAAACGCAAACGAGATGCCTGCAGCTCCTGGGCGATCCATGGCCCCTGCTCGTTGTAGGTTGCATCCCATAATAACTGGCGGGTTTTTGCATCGCCCCGTTCTAACCAGAGTTCACCCATATCCATAGCTCCATTAGGAAATTCTGTGCTGACACTCTACCATTAGGTACATGTTTAAAGTTGATTTCGACCAATGCCTGCTGGAGATTCTGCGCCAGCACCCGCAGGGCATCAGTGAATTTAATCTGCAAGCTTATCTGCGGCAGCCCCCGCATGTTTACTTGCCGGAAAATCCCAGCGCCGACTCCCTGATTTTATTCCGTACCCACTTCTGGTTATTCCATCGGCTCTATCAATTGCAAAACCGGGGGCGAGAAAAACAAATTTTTGATTTGCACATATCACCCCTGAATATCCGCCTGCTCGAGTATTCCGCCAGCACCCGATCAGCCCTGTGTGAAGCAGACCCTTTGCGCGAATACTACCTCGATCTTTCACAATTGTTTGGCACCACACAAACCTCTGTGAATAACATGCTCGATGATGCTTTTCACAAAATTTATGCTGCCCCCGAAAAAGCACAGGCGTTGGCCTGTCTGAATCTGTGTGAACCTGTTACCCTGAGCGCCATTAAACAACGTTACCGGCAACTGGCCCAGCGTCATCACCCCGATAAAGGCGGAGACCCTGCCAGATTTATGCAACTGCAGCATGCCATGCATACGTTAAAGCAGTATTACCACTCCCCACAAAATTAAACCTATGCGTTATTTTCTGACTCTGTTCTTTTTTCTGTGTATGGCCCCAAGCCAGGCTGCGATTATTCTGCAATACCACCATGTCAGTGACAGCACTCCCTACTCCACCAGTGTGACACCCCAACAGTTTACTCGGCATCTGCAATTGATTGCCGATGAGGGTTTCAGGGTTGTGCCATTACAGACCCTGATTGATGCAATTTCCGAAAAAAAGACATTACCGGATAGCCTGCTAGCGATCACTTTTGACGATGGTTATCAGGATATTTATCAGAACGCCTACCCCGCGCTCAAAAAACGTGGCTGGCCCTTCAGTATTTTTATTTCGCCAAAACCCATTGAAGAAAAATACGGCGATGCCATGGATTGGGCGACGCTACAGGAAATGGCCGCACATGGTGCAAAAATCTACAACCACAGCCAATCCCACAACCATTTAATTTATACCCTGCCCGGGGAAAATCAGGCTGAATGGCAAACACGTACCCGCCAGGACATCACCCAGGCACAGCAAACCATTGAGCATTATTTTGCCGGCAGTGCAAAAATCCTGGCTTACCCCTATGGGGAATTTAACGTCCCATTAAAAACACTGCTGCAAGATATGCAATACATTGGGATTGGCCAGCAATCAGGGCCAGTACACAGCCATTCCGATTTATTGGCCCTGCCACGTTACCCGGCCAGCGGAGCCTACAGCGAATTAAACAGTCTGCGTGAAAAATTACACACCACAGGGTTTAATGTGCTGCGACAAACACCGCAGGAGACAGTACTTGCCCATAAGAATGCACGCCCGCAATTAATACTGACGGTGAAAAAAGGGGATTTTCTGCCCCGCCAGATACAATGTTATGCCAGCGGCCAGGGCATGATTAAAACCCAGGTAACAGAAGTTGATAGCAATATCGAGATTACCAGCCAGGCAAACCATGATTTACCAGAGGGCCGATCACGTTATAACTGCACAGCACCGGCACTGCATAAAAAAGGCATGTATTACTGGTTTTCACATCCCTGGTTGCGTAAATCCGCACAGGATGGCTGGCCATCGGCATAACGCCGCGAATAATCACGAATTAATTGTGCCATCATGCGCGTAGCCGGGCCGGCAAAATCAGGCTGGGAAAAGACCAGATATAAACTGAAATGTTTTTCATAGTCGATATCCAGATCCAAGGGTTTGAGGGTGCCGTCAATAATATATTGATGGGCAACATGGGTTGGCATCCACGCAAAACCAAGCCCATTAATTAACAGGTTAATTGCACTGCTGACAGAACTCACTGTCCAGCGCTGCTCTGCCCCGAGCCACCCTGAATCACGGGTGCGTTTCTGGGCAGAATCTTTCACCACCACCTGAATGCTGCCCGCCAGGTCCTGCTGCAGAATTTTACGCCCTAACTGATGCAATGGGTGTTGCGGATGGGCAAGGGCAATAAAATGAATATCCAATAAACGCTCCCCCATAAATCCGGGGGGCACCCAACCCGTGATTGCCAGATCCACTTTTTTTTCGATCAGCGCCTCTTCAGCACCGGACAGAATTTCTTCGCGCAATAACAGACGGCACCCCTGACTTTGTGGGGCGAAGGATTTACAGGCATCTATCACCACCGGGGTTGGAAAAGCACCATCAATCGCAAGGCGCACCTCAGGCTCCCAGCCCTGCTCCAGACTGGCGGCTAATTTTTCCAAATCCACAGCCTGATCCACCAGCTGCCGGGCGCGGCGCAACAAAGCCTCACCTGCCTGGGTCAACACAGCTTTACGCCCCTCAATCACCAGCAGCTCCATGCCCAGCTGCTCCTGCAACTTGGCAACGGTATAACTGACCGATGACTGACTTTTATGCAGAAACTCTGCTGCCTGGGCATAACCGCCACAGTCAATCACAGCCTGTAATGTGCGCCACTGATCAAGGGTTACGCGGGGTCCACGCATCGGCTTTTGCAACTTTTACTGGTAGAATGTTGGCCAGCATAAAACCCCCCTCCCTAACAGTCAAAGGTATCCCCATGAGCGTTGCACCCGCCCTGAACGAAGACCAGCTGGAAAAACTCGCCCTGTTCCTTGAGGACCATGAGGACGCCCTCGACTTTTTTGCGGTACACGGCCTGCTGACAGCAAACAACATCAGCCCGGACCCGTTAGCCATGGACGAGGTGGTGACAGTTATTCTGGATGACCCGAACAAAAAACTGCCTGCCGACATCATGCAGTTAATTGAACTGCTGAATAAAGAAGTGCAATCCCTGCTGGAAAGTGGCGAAGCTTTCCCTGTGCCCTGTGATCTGAATGTTGAAGCAGACGAAGACGGCGAAGGCGCCCCGCTGGAAAGCTGGTGCGCCGGTTTCATGCTGTTATGTTTTGAACAGGAAGATGCCTGGTACGAAATTAACGAAGAAGAAGTGGGGGAGCTGCTTTACCCGATTCTTTACGCATCCGGCATGGCAGCAGAAGAAGCTGAATTCATCGAAATTGATGATAACCCGTCATTATCCGCAGAGCTGTGCGAAGCCATTCCGGATAATGTGGTTGAACTGTTTTTACTCTTCCGCGTTGACGAAAAGAAATAAACGTTCAGATATCGTAGGTGACTGCCTGGGTAACCGGGTAGTCCACCTCCACACAGCGCCCGCCCATACTGTATTCAACCCTGTTACAGGTTTCACGCAGTAACTTAATACCCCGTCCGAAAGCATCCTCGTTATTACTGCCAAGCATGTTATTAAAATCAAAACCACGCCCCGAATCTTCAATGCGAATACGCAATAACACGGCATTTTCATCACGCTGTAGCGCAAGGCGAATTGATAAACGCGCATCTTTTAATTCAGTAAGTCGTTTTTGCCGTTCTTCGTAATACAACATAAAACCGTTATCGGCACGCTTCAGATCCGATGACAGGCCCAGAATGCCATGCTCAAGGGCATTGGAATACAATTCTGAAATGATCATGCCTACAATATCGCGCTGCACACGCAACGCAGCCTGGGCCGCCACCAAGGTCATCATCTCTTCTATCGGATCGACACGACGTAAGTCATCTGCAAATAATGTACATTCAGTGCTCCACATAATTCCCTGATAGCTGTAGGGCGTACCTGCATTACGATTAGGTGCATCCGTAACCGGCATACAACAAATTTCAACCAGGGTAATGTCATCGTGCTGTTCAACATCACCGGTAAAGGCTTGCAAATCTTTAAATAACGCCTGCATCGCATCGGCCTGCGGCTTAGCAAATACGCTTTCCATACGCTCCTGGGAGTACAAATTACCCTCAGCATCATTCGCCTCAGGAATACCGTCGGAGTACACATAAAACCGCATATTTTTCTTGCAGCGCTTTAAGACAATACCTTTATCAAAATCATTATCGCCACAAATACCCAGTGGCATATGCCCAGATTCTATCCGCTCTATTAAAACCCCATTGGCATCAGTAACCAGAATATCCGGCAGACCACCGGCCCAAATTTGCACGGCATCACCTGCGGGGCTTAATTCAAGGATGGTTGCCGCGCAAAACATATAATCCGGCAACATACCGTAAAGCATGCTGTTGATTTCAAATGCTATTTCACCAACAGACAAATGGCGGGATACACATTTTTCAAATTCGTGTGCAATGGGTAATGTTGCAATACTCGCCCCCAGGCCATGCCCGGTTAAATCACCTAAAAACACATAGACACCACCTGTTGGGCTGAATGCAGTCAACAATAAATCACCATTAAAGGTGGTGGCAGGGGATATATGGCTGCGGATATTTTTACAGGTTTTTAAGTTATTTGATTGAGCTGAATTGAATATGTGCTCGACAATATTCTGCTCACGCAAAATACGCTGATGGTGATAGGTTAATTCAGTATTTTTAGTGGAAATCTCACGGCTCATCTGCCGGATACGAAAGTGCGCAGAGATTTTCGCTTTAAGCACGGCATCGTTATAAGGTTTTGCCAGAAAATCATCACCACCGGAATCAAGGCACTTGCGTAATGCCTCATCATTTTCCAGTGCAGTCAAAAATATAACCGGTACATATGCCTCTTTGCGGATGTTTTTAATTAACCGGGTAGCCTCAAGGCCATCCATAACCGGCATCATAACATCCATCAGGACCATGTCGATGTCGTCTTTCTGTTCATACATATCAACTGCAATCTGGCCGTTTTCCGCTTCCAGAACATCATGCTGATCTTCTTCAAGCAACCAGCGTAAAATAGCACGGTTGGTCTGCTGATCATCGACAACTAATATGCGCATGGTTAAACCATTTTGAATTTTTTATCGAAGTGGGCAATGGAGAATATTTTCTGTAAGTTCGGCTGGCAGTTTTTAATGGCTATCACGCCATCGGCGGCATTCAGATGATTCTTCATGTTGAGTAACATCCCGAGTGCCGAACTGTCGATATAATCTGTTTTTGCCAGATCCACCACATAATGCACTCCTGCCCCGTTATGGTTGGCATAGGCATCACGAAACGCCTGCAGAATATTAAAATCAAACCGGCCACTGATCGAAATGACCAGATCATTTCCCTCTTTTTTTACATTCACTGTCGACATATTCAGCTCCTGATGGTGTTAAAACAGATCTACGCTCTGTTCCTTTTTCTGATTTTCTTCAGGTGACATGGACTTTAATGCCTGTTCACACGCCACATCCATACTGTGCACTTCCGCCTGATCCGCCAGCACACGCACAAGCTGCAAATTCATCTGATGACCACGCTCCATAGCAAGCCTGATCTGCTCAACGTTCATTGCTGCAGTTTCACCAATTTGCATGGATTGCACCGCTTCACCCACGTGCTCCTCAATGGCAACTGCAACTTCACTCAATAATTTTATGCGCTCGGAAACGTAGTGGTTCATGGTTTCCAATTCAGACAGCATGTTATCAACGTGTCCTTTGGCGTTAATCGCCATATTCATATCCAGGGAAGCCACCTGCCCTACTGTTTCACGCACTTCGGTCACGGCAACCTGCGCTTCCTGGGCCTTTTTCATAATTTCGTTGGAGAGCTCATTGGAGCGGATAGACAGTGAGCGCACCTCATCCGCCACCACCGCAAACCCCCTTCCCAATTCACCTGCCCGTGCAGCTTCTATCGCGGCATTCAGCGCCAATAGGTTGGTTTGCTCGGCAATACCACGCAGATTACCCAGGCGCTCATACATGCCATCAAAGTGGGACACCATGTCATTAATTTTGTGTACCGCCTGAATACTTTTGTCGCTCACATTCAGCAGCAATGAAACATAGTTATCGAGAATATCCCCCAGCTGGCCAGCAAACTGATCGAGGGTCATCTCGTGATCACCGCTTTTTTCACCCCGAAAACGGTTCACAACTTCAAACATCAGATCTTTTTGCTCACCGGCACGGCGGTTAAGGCTGAAAAAACTGTTCGCCAGCCGTTCCATGTTGGTGCCCAACTCACTACCCAAACGGGAAAGCTGGCTGTCATTTTGCAGGAACAGCTGCTGCTCAGCGCCCTGCCAACGGCTTATGCCAGAAGAATAGTCTTTGACTTCCGGTGGTGGTGGAATAACGGGTGCACGGTAGGTCAGTACGGCAATCAGGGCGGCCAGCAACGGAATTACCTGCACCCAGAGCGGTAACCATAAGGGCACCAGGAAAGCGCACACAAGACAAACACTGATCGTGATTTTACGCAGGGGAGCCATCTGTCCCTCTCTATAATGGCCACTTGCTTGAGTGTAGACGGTCGAAACATCTCCGCCACAAAACGACGAAACAATGACAATCAATACAGGACATTAGGAAAAACAAGGGGAGCAAAAAACAAACCCGCCAGCGGCGGGTTTGTTAGGAGATAATTAGCGTATCCAGACTTCAACACGGCTGTTTTTATTACTACCGGAGCTTTCTTCTCCAGCAACCGGGTTAAACTCACCGTAACCTGTGGTTTCATCCGGATAGAAGTTATAACGCACCAACTCGCGGCGCACAGCCATTGCCCTTAACTTCGAGAGCAATTTGGAGCGGTCTTCACTTTTACGTTTATCACCAAAACCTATCAGATATACCTTTTTGCCTTTGCCCTGATTCGACAGGTAATAGGCCAGGCGCTCAATATCACGGATGGCTTTGTTATCCAGTTTGGCGCTGCCGGGCTGGAAACGGAAGTTAACGGTCAGGCGCTCTGCATTTTTCACCAGTGCGAGATAATCCTCGGGTAAATCGCCCGCCAGTTTTGGCTGCAGGGCAGAAACGTTCTGGGAAACAAAACCACTTGCCTCAACCAGCTGCTGACCGCTTACACCCTCAGCGAAACGCAGGAACTCAACAACATAGGGGTTAGCGGGTTTTTCGGCGGTATAAAAATACAAACGGCGTGACAGGGCATAATCTTCGGTCGCCACACTGAGTTTAGAAGGCTTAAAGGCCTGGGTAGCGCCATCGGCAATCGCCAATAACTTTGATTTACCCACATAGGCCATACCGATAAAACCTATACCACCTTCATCCTGCGCCACGTTGGATGACAACAGATCACTTGATTCAAAACGTAAGGCAGATGGGCTGAGTTTCTGGGTTTCAGATAACACTAACGCTTTGAAGGAGTCGTATGTACCGGATTTATCATCACGGGCATACAGGGTAACCGGACGATCTTCGCCACCCACCTGGGACCAGTTAGTGATCTCACCGGCAAAAATTCCGGCCAGCTGGTTTTTGGTGAGGGAGGCCACTTTATTTTTCGGGTTGACGATAATCGCCAGACCATCAATACCCAGAATGTGCTCGTTATTCACGCTGGTCAGATCACCAAACTTACGGCCTTCGGTCACTTCTTTTTCTTTTACAGAGCGGGAAGACGCCCAGATATCAGCGGTGTCGTCCATCAGGGCTTTGAAACCGGTACTGGAACCGTGTGCCGCAATCAGGATTTGCACGGTTTTGCCCTGACTGATCAGATCACCCTTTACGATGCTTTCGTTTTCAACACCGGAAGGCTGCACCCGCACATTTTTGATGCCCTTGGCTTCCAGATATGCAGCGGCCAGTTTGGGGGCAAGGTGTTCACCAATGGTGTTCGAACCCTGCATTCGCAGCAGCGTCACTACCGCATCCGGACTTTCTACCCGTTCCAGCGGCGCAGGTTTACCCATCAGTTCCTGCATTCTGTCCAACGGGGATTCAGCGGTGATCGCCAGTGCTCCGCTGCTGGGGCCGGCATGGGCAAACCCCAACATACAAAACGATATCAGTGCCAATAAAAAACGGTTTTTCATGGTGAGAGAGTACCTGTCAGGGCTTTTCATAATTGTGGATGGCAAAATAAGACACTTTTGTTACAAGGATATGAATTGTAAGGCGTGTTACGACCAATGTAAGCACTATTTTTGCGCTCACACCCCACAAAAGCCCAAAAAAAAGCGCCCCATTGGGGCGCTTTGACAGGCGTTGTATCGGTTATTGCGCCTGTTGATCTGCCATCTGCGCCTTTTGGCCTGGCTCTTTGATGTAAGCAAAACTGGCTTTCAGGTATTTCTGATCAACCACTTTTTTCTGCAGGTTAGCCAGCGTGTTGTAAGGGGTATCCACCACGATGGCATTCACCAGCCAGTTTGGCAGGGAACCGCCCGGATTCGCGTGTACCTGGTAGGTCACTTCAACCAGGCCATCTTTCTGCGGAGCAAATGTCCAGGCACCGCTCATCGCAGGCATGCGGATTAAATCTTTGTTTTTAGCGCCGAAATCAGCCTCACCCTTGAGGGCTACGGTTACAGCGAAAGTTTCAGGGTTCTGGGAGAAAGTGGAACGCACATAGGCGTCACGGTTGGTCACTGGCCATGGGGTATCGTTAATGATGTACACCACGTGCTCGAGATCAGAAATGTTCTGCACAGAGTCAAACTTCTTCACGTTGTGCATCCAGCTGGTGGCCTGCTCGGGATCTTTCAGCAGAGCAACAAAAGCACTGACTGGCGCTTTAATGTGGGTTACACCACGGAATTCTTTGAGTTCAGAGCCCGGCACTTCACGGGTATAAACTTTGATGTCTTTTTTGGCATCGTCTTTTTCCAGATGCCATTCACCAGGCTGAGCAAAAGAAACCAGGCTGGTCAGCAGCAATGCGCCACCGGTGAGAATACGGGTAAAAGCAGACATGGGCACTCCTTGATTATTGTTATTAACGGACGGCCAGTATATCGGCCTTGCAGGGGGGCGCAATGGCCAAAAAGCCCCCGCAATTGACGATTACGGCCAGCCTGACTCAGTGTTTACCGCCGCCCATGCAATTAGGCGAAGCCGGTGCCTCGCGGGTGGCAGCCCACTCCTGTTGACTGTAGGTATGCAGCGCCAGGGCATGCACCCCTTGTTTCAGCTCATCGGCTAACACTTTATAAACCGCCTGATGCCTGGCAACCTGGCGCAAAGATTCAAAATCATCCGTGACTAACACCACTTTGAAATGGCTTTCACTGCCCGCCGGCACATTATGGCGATGGCTTTCATTTTCAACACTCAGATGGCTGATCTGAAATGCAGCGCTGAGCTTTTCGGTAATCACTTGTTGGACTGACATCTGCAATCTCCTCTTGAACAGGCGTTAGTTTACATTTTTCGCCGCGCTTATAAAAAATATGTATAAATCAACAGTAGTAATTGACCCTCCAACCCACACTGGGTATAAAATAGCGGCACGCAAATTGAGGATGGGAAGATGAGCAACACCAAATCACTGATCGAACAATTTTACCAAGAAGAACAACAACGCCGCGCCAGTGAAGCTACCTTCACCTCCCTGGATCTGCTGATCAGCGCCGCGGATATGGCCATGCTGAGCACCATTTCACGCCGTTTTAACCGCAATAAAGAACAATTTGCCCGCGATGCCCTGAGCAATGCCCTGATCGATATGTTCAGCGCCCTTGAACCAGGCGAGCGCAAAATGATTGCCAAAGAAGCAGACGAGCTGGCTAACAGCATCGCCGCTGAAATCGCCGAAGAACAAGGTCTGAAAAAATTTGATGTCACTGGCACCAACTGGGTCAATCAGGATAAAACCTGCGTACGCGAAGAGCGTAAGATGACCAAACAAAGCAGCAAAGACGGTGGTCAGGCTGAAGAAGAGGAAAGTACTCCTGTTGCTGAAACCAGCATGGCAGAACTGGCTAAACAGGCTGAAACTGTTGCTGTCAGCGCGCCACAGAACAACAGCATTTTTGCAGACATGTAATTACAGTAGGCAATAAAAAAGCCGCAGATTCCTGCGGCTTTTTTGTTATTTGCGCCAGATTTTTACAGCTTTAAACTCCCCTGGCTCACACTCCACCCACAGCAAGCGGCCATCGTCACTGAACAAAAACTTGTTGCCCAGTAAATAACCACTGCGCCGTGAGGCACCTACCGTTGCCGATGCCAGACGGCCATAGCGCACCAGCATTGATCCTTCGTTTGTCTCAAGTACTTTCATTAATCGACCCCCGTAAAAGTCAACATCCGATACTTGCGGGCTGAATACTGCCAAACCTTTGTGACAACTTGGAGATAGGGCAGATTTCCCTGAAATGGCCCGTTACGTTACAATTTGCCGCCAATTCCAGACAGAGTCAATGAGCCCCCTATGGCCATTCAGTGGTTCCCCGGACACATGCACCGCGCCCGCAAACAGATTGCGGAAGCCATTCCCGATATTGATCTTGTGATCGAGGTACTCGATGCCAGGTTACCGTTTTCCAGCGAAAACCCCCTGGTGGAAAAGCTGCGCATGGACAAACCTTGTCTGAAATTACTCAACAAATCAGACCTGGCCGACCCGGCTATGACCAAACGCTGGCTGGAATACTTCAATAGTCAGGCCAATATGCGCGCCATCGAACTCATTGGCCTGGAGCCAAAACAGGTGAAACAAATCACCCGTTTCTGCCACGAAATGCTGCCCGCAAGGCAGGAATCCGGTAAACAAATCCGTACCATGATTATGGGTATCCCTAACGTTGGTAAATCTACCCTGATCAACACACTCGCCGGGAAAGTTATCGCCAAAGCCGGTAACACCCCTGCCCTGACCCGCCACCAACAGCAAATCAAGCTCAATAACGGCATTGTGTTATCCGACACACCCGGCATTTTGTGGCCCAAAATACACAATGTGGCTTCCGGCCTACGCCTTGCGGCAAGCGGAGCGGTACGTGATACCGCCATTGATTATCAGGAAGTTGCCGAGTTTGCCCTGCAGCACCTGCTCACCGAATACGCTGAGCTGATTCAGACCCGCTACAAACTCAAAGAACTGCCGGCTACCGCCCATGAAGCCCTTGCTGAAATCGGCAAACGCCGCGGTTTCCTGCGCAGTGGTGGCATTGTGGATATGCATAAAGCTGCAGAAGTATTTATCCATGAACTGCGCGCCGGCACCCTAGGCCGTATTACCTTTGAAACACCGGAAATGATGCTCGCAGAAAGAGCGGCACTGGCCGCAGCGGAAGCAGCAGAATTGCGGGAAGGGGAAAACGAAGACGGCTCTACACCTTCATAATAGCAGCCGTCAGCTCGGTATAGGTGGCCCAGGGCGCATCCTCGTCGGCCACCACCTCAATAGGATACAAGCCTTTCTCCGTTGGAATGCTGTCCAGTGCTTCTTTTACCCGCTCAATTGAGCGTGCATAAATCACCCACTGATTAACACCCTGACTGGTCAGCACCATGGTCAATAAACCATTCTGCTTTTCTTCCAGAGCCATCATCAGGGCCTTGTTGAAGAGATCAATGCGCTCCATTTCATCCATCGCAGGATAACCACTCGCAGGGTCGACCTCATCGGCATTCCAGGCAATCTGCACACAATAAGGATACTGCCCGGAGGTTTGTTCGGCAGACACCTGATCGCGGTAACGTATGGTAATCGGACTGTTATTAAGGGTACCGTCGGCCAGTACCCAGTGATTGGAGTAGCTCATTGCATCCCTGCCTTTTGCTGTTTGCTACCAAAACTCTAGCAGGTTATTCGGATTTTGCTGGCCAATGGCCGTTACTTATTACCGAACTGATTAACCGGCCACAGAAGGCAAATCACACCATTCTCTGCGGCAGGTAACTCACCACCACGCAAATTCACCTGCAAACTGGGAATGATCAAACGTGGCACCGCCAATTGTTTATCGCGCCCTTCACGCACCGCAACAAAAGCACTTAAATCCCGCCCGGCAAGATGGATATTGCCATTGCGCTGTGCCTCAGGGGTGCAAAGATACGCAGGCTGGCGATTATTCGGCGGATAATCATGGCACATATAAAAGTGGCTGCCCGCTGGCAGGGACAGTAGTTTCTGCAGGGAATGATACAAGATACGCGCATCGCCCCCCGGAAAATCCGTGCGGGCCGTGCCCACATCCGGCATAAAAAAGGTATCCCCCACAAAAACATGGATGCCATCGAGAACATAACTGACACAAGCAGGTGTGTGGCCGGGTGTGGCGATAACCTTGATCTGGCTTGCGCCAAGGGGTAATACATCACCCTCGTTTACTAGGTGATCAAACCCGGATAAATCACCTGCGGGCAAATGAAACAGCGGCGCAAAATGGTTTTGCACCTTTGCCACCTCTGCACCTATCACCACCTGCGCACCGGTTTTTTCTTTCAGATAGGCAGCTGCGGAAAGGTGATCCGCATGTACGTGGGTTTCAAGAATCCAGCGCACACGGCACTTTTCTGGCAGCGCAGCCAGAATGCCATCGGCACTGTGGAAGTCAGCTACGCCGCTGGCGGGATTAAAATCCATCACAGGATCAACTATCGCGGCCTCGTCACCCTGCACCAGCAAATAACTGTAGGTCTGGGTATCCTGATGATAAAAAGGCGTAATCAATGGGGCTTGCATGATAAAAGCCTATATTAGTTATTGCTAAATTAGAAAACACCTTAACACTGTGGTAATCTTTTTGCCAATCAAGACCGAATACCGAGGTGTCCCGTGGTCACTGTTGCCAACCCTTCCGATGAACTCAAAGAACATGCAACCGAAGCTGCACAGCTGCTCAAGGCACTGGCCAATGAAAACCGCCTGATGATCCTGTGCTCACTGGCCCAGGGTGAAATGTCGGTGACCGAACTGAATGATAGACTCAGCCTCAGCCAGTCAGCACTGAGCCAACACCTTGCCTGGCTGCGCCGCGAAGCGCTGGTGCAAACCCGCCGTGAAGCACAAACCATTTTTTATTCCCTGCAGGGCAATAAAGCCAGTCAGATTATCCATGTGCTGCAAAGCATGTATTGCGCACGCTGATTTATGCACATGCGGTTGCCGGGAGGATATATGCAAACCATTGAGAAAGAACAAACCGGCAACCACACCCAATCCCAGACAAAAACTTCTGCACCTGAAACACGTGACACCGTTTATAAAGTTGAAGCACAGCGTGGTTCTGCACGAATTAAAATCCGCTATATCGAAGGTAATCACCCGGTAACGGGCTGCACATTCTGTGCTTAAGGGTTACACTCTGCGCCAACCACAACAAAGGAAATAATCTGTGACATCTTTTCCTGCATGGCTGTTAGTCATTGCCGGGCTGATTATTGTCAGCCTGTCGCTGACGGCCGCATATTATTTACTGAAATTAAAAAAACAAAATGCTCACCACCAAAATTTGCGGCAGGAACAGCAGGCTGCCCTGCTGCAAAAACGCAAAGATATTGTGACCGATATCCGTTTTATTGCTAATGCAATGCAAGAAGGACAGTGTGAAATTACCGAGGGCTGCATCCGTATTGCAAGCCTGATGAAATCCCTCGACAGTCAGTTAGCGCAACAAGACACATTCTCTGCCATTTTCAGCTTGTATGAAAATACCAGGCAACTGGCTACCCATCAGGCATATAAAGATTTAAGTGCCAAAGAACGCCTGCGGCAGGACAAAATTCGCCTGGATCTGGAAGACGAGTACAACACACAGGTGCTGCAGGAAATTCGTGTTGTTATCGATTATCCATTCAATGTGGATTAATTGATCTCTAAAAACAAAAACCAACAGGTATAAGGAAATCGCAGCATGACAATGAAAATCAGAACACTCCCCCTCATTTTACTAACGATGATTTCAAGCCTTTGCCAGGCGGAATGGCTGCTTGATGAAAAAAATTCCAGCCTGAATTTTCTGACCACAAAAAACAGTCACATTACCGAAACCAGCTCTTTTACACACTTAAGTGGCGAGCTATCGGAGAAAGGCAAAGCCACACTGCATATTGATCTCAACAGCATTAATACCCGTATTCCTTTACGCGATGAACGCATCCGCAAAATTCTGCTCAACACGGAAAAATATCCTAACGCTGAAATTCAGGTGAATGTGGATAATAAACAATTACAGAATTTACTGGTCGGGCAGAGCCTGCAGCAAAATATCGCTGCAAGCCTCAACCTGCAGGGTAAAACCATAAACATTGAGGCCAATGTCAGCATATTCCGCGATGAAAATGGCGCGATACACGTCACCACAACAGCCCCTGTACTGCTGGATATGGTAGCCCTTGCCCTGGACCAGGGGGTTGAGCAACTGCGTGAACTGGCAAAACTCAACAACATCAGTTACATGGTGCCCGTCACCTTCAATCTGATTTACAACCCACTACCTGTATAACCCAAACCCATAACCGGCAAACAGCTGATTAAGCCAGACCAAGCTGCTAAACTGCGCTGCAGTTTACAATGTGTTAAAGGTGCCGGTTATGCGTATTTCTCCCCTGTGTTATCTGCTTTCAGCGAGTTTGTTATGTGCCTGCTCAGGCCCAGCCCTGAAGGACTCAGGCCAACTGGCACAAGCCGCTGCCGCCGCAGCCCGCAGCCAGGGGAACGACAATGCAAGTTATATCGAAGCAGCCCGCGCCAGCCAGACAGAAGCCAGCCAGGCTGACTTACAGCTTTACTCCCCGACCTATTTTGCCCAGGGTAATGAAGCGCTGAACAAAGCCGTCAGCCTGCAGGAGCAAAATCAACAGGGCTCAGAAATCGCCACCCAGGCCATACTGGCCAAATCCCTGTTCGAACGGGGCATGCAAATAAAGCCTCAGGTCGAAACACAACTCAAAGACTGCATCGCCATTCTGGAAATCTTAAAAGCTATCGATAGCCCCAACCTGCTGCGTGACGATTATGAGGATGCCCTGAAAGATTTCCGCAAACTGGCAACCCTTGTGGAAACCAATCAAACCGACAAAATCCCTTCGGAACAAAAAGACCTGCTGAAAGACCTTGCCCAACTGGAGCAGGCAACCCTGACTAAAGCCTACGTCAGCAAGCCAGCCCAGGCACTGGATGAAGCTGAAGACGACGATGCCGATGATTACGCAGTAAAAACCTATGCAACAGCAGAAAAAGCACTGGAAACACTGAAAAACACTATCAGCAAAACACCACGCGATATTGAAACCATTAAAATACAATCAACCCAGGCCGTGCATGCTGCATTACACGCCCAGCATGTGGCCAAAGCAGCTGCCAGTCTGATGAACCTGAAACAAAAAGAAACCGAAGAAAAAGTACTGCAAACCGAAGGCCTGTTAAAACATATTGCCGACAGCCTGCAAATGGAGCAGCCCGTGTATTTATCCCTGCAGGAACAGGCTTTTGCGATTGCACAAAATGCGGAAATTGCCCATGACCAGGCTAAATCCTATGGCAGCCAACAGGGCTGGGCGGAAGAAAAACAACAATTGCTCTCACAGGTAAAAAACCTCAACACAAAAATTCAGGATTTACAGCGCGAATTAAATGCTAAAGCAAATCCTGCACCCGCAGAAACAATTAACCCTCAATTACCCATTGCCGAAACACCCGAAACTCAGGTAACAACAGCCCCAGACGCCCCTGCAGAAGTTGTCACTAGCAGTGACACATCAGAAACAGCTTCACCTACAGAAAAAACTGAAGCCGCAGCACCTGAAAAAACAGCACCAGCAACAGAACAAACAGAAACCGTAAATACAATGCAAAGCAATACCGAAACAAACGCAGAAGTAACAACAGAACCCGCGCCAGAAGCATCCACCAGCACTACAACTGAAACAGATAAAACAGAATAAACACCTGTTTAATGTATTTGCAGGAGAACCTGTGTGGCACGCTTGTTAATTCTTGATTCCGGTGTGGGTGGCTTGAGCGTTTATCATGAAATACATAAACGCCTGCCTGACCTGAAGGTTGATTATGCTTTGGATAATGAAGCCTATCCCTATGGTAATAAAGATGAAACCTGGCTCAGCAAGCGTGTGGTTAACTGGTGCCAGTTACTGATCGCACGTTATGAGCCGGATATTATTGTGCTGGCCTGCAACACTGCCAGCACAGCCACACTTCCTGCCCTGCGTGCCGCCATCAGCATTCCGATTGTCGGTGTAGTGCCAGCCATTAAAACCGCGGCACAAATCAGCTCAAGCAAAAATATCGGTTTATTAGCAACGCCCGGTACCGTCACTCGCCGTTATACCCAGGAATTAATTAACGATTTTGCAAAAGACTGCCAGGTCACCAAAGTCGGCGCCCATCATCTTGTGCATATTGCTGAAGATAAATTGCAGGGCATCACTGTTGATATGCCATTACTCGCCAGTGAAATTGCCCCCCTGCTGGAAAATAATGTCGACACCGTTGTGCTGGGCTGCACCCACTACCCGTTACTGCGTGCTGAACTTCAACAACTGGCCCCGCACATTAACTGGGTTGATTCAGGTGAAGCCATAGCCCGCCGGGTGGAAAGTTTATTACAAAACCATAAGGGTTTTGATTATTCGAAAGATATGTCCCTGAGTTCAACAGCCCCCATCTCGGAAGCTCTTAAAACCTATCTGCAAAGTCTGGGTTTTAACCATTTTGATCTGATTAATGTACCGGAAAACGGATGACATATTCCTGGCTGCTGATTGTCATTATTCATTCAGCCGGATTATTGTTCGCCTGGCAGGCACTTTATCAACCCCGCACCCCACAGGGCACCCTGGCGTGGATTCTCGCACTGATATTCATACCTTATATTGCAGTGCCTGCATTTCTCTATTTTGGCGAACAGAAATTCAGTGGTTACGTCAGGGCGAGGCGCTCAGGGGATTCACACTTAAGCCCCTACGCGGAAAAACTCGCTGACAGCATCCAACCCTGCCACCTGATTCTGCCCGATGATCACCCCTGCAAAACCCTGGAAAATCTGACGCGTTTTAATTTTTCCAGCCACAATCACTGCCAACTGCTGATTGATGGCGAAAACACCTTTAATCATTTATGCCAACAGATCGACAAAGCTAATCACTATATTCTGATGCAATTTTATATTGTGGAGGATGACGCACTTGCGCAACGGGTACGCGGCCATCTGCTAAATGCCCGCCAACGTGGTGTATGCATTTATTTTTTATACGATGAGATTGGCTGCCATGATTTGTCAGAGGATTTTTGGCAACCTTTGCGGGACCATGGCGCACAAATACATGCTTTTAATTCAAGCCGCGGGCGACATCAATTCCAGCTCAATTTCCGTAATCACCGCAAAATTTGTGTGCTAGACGGCGAACAAGCATACATTGGCGGCCACAACCTCAGTGTCCATTATTTAGGTAAAGATATTCCCTGGCGCGACACCCATTTACACCTGCTGGGGCCTGCTGTTTTATCCCTGCAATTATTTTTTCTTGAGGATTGGTACTGGGCGACAGGCAATACACCTCAATTAAACTGGCAACTTAAAATCAATACGCATAACAGTGACTGCCACGTCCTGCCAATTGCACTTGCTCCGACAAATAACTTTTCAACCGGCGTATTGCTCTTCACAGAACTGATAAATTCAGCAAAATCACGTATCTGGCTGGTCAGCCCCTATTTTGTGCCCGATGAGTCTATCTGCACGGCGTTGCATCTGGCTGCATTGCGCGGCGTAGATATCCGTATTTTATTGCCGGAAAAATCCGATCTGCGTTTTGTAGATTATGCAGCCTGGACATATATAGAGCAGCTGTTACCAAAAGGCATACATTTTTATTTATATCACCGCGGGCAATTACATCAGAAAGTCAGCCTGATAGATGACAACCTGAGCATTATCGGCACAGCAAATCTGGATAACCGTTCACTGCACATTAATTTTGAAGCCCTGGTTGTGATTGATAATGCAGCTTTTAATCAGCAAGTTGCGCAGATGTTGACGGAAGACTTTAACTGCAGCATACGGCTTGATCATTCAGCCTTGCAGGAACGCAGTTACCCGGCACGTTTTATTTCGCGCATTATGCGCTTATTCGCCCCGCTGCAATAAATACCCGGCATCATCGTATTTGGCAGCAATCTCAGGGTTATGGTCCCCTGCAGCCGATGACATCAGGGACTAAGCCAGTTAGAATCCCCAAAAAAATAACAACGATAGAGGACTACATGCGCATTCTGCCCCTGCTCGCCCTGTGTTTATTTGCTACGAATGTTACTTACGCCGGCGGGTTTATCGGTGCTGGTTACAGCATGAACAACACCAACGATTACGACCACGAACAATCCACCACCCGTATCGATTTTGGCGCTAAAGTCCACCCGAATCTGGATCTGGAGTGGAACCTCGTCGACCTGGGTGTATCGGCATTTAATGATCCAACCTTCGTTCCGGCAGATACCACAGACAGCGACGAAGATAACGACACCCCCAATTTCACCAATACACGTTTTGGCACAGTAAGCCGCAGCGAAGGCTCCTATACCGGCCTGAGCCAAGTGCATCCCCGTGGCGTAGGTGTAGGCCTTAAATGGCATACCGATATCGATACCTGGCTGGACTTTTTTATACGCGGCAGCATGCTAGCCTGGGGTGCAGAAACTAAAAGCCTGGAAATTTATGGCCCGCGCGAAGCGCTGGATGCCAATGGTGATCCAACCACCGAAGACAATGCCGCCAACCTGAACCCCTGCGGTAACCTTGCTTATTGCCGCATTGAGGAAGAAGGCAAAAAACTTTGGGCCGTGAACTACTGGTTCGGTACCGGCTTTTTAATTCGCCCGATGGAACATCTGGTTATCCGCACCGAGTTTTCTGGCACACGCCTTAAAGCCCGTGATTACCCCTATTCCCAGTATGAAATTCTGACCACCTCACTCGAATTTCACTTCTGACAACTTGCCGGATGTTACCTTTATGGTTACATCCGGTAACAAGTTACAAACCGAAACACATTTGCTTTACCCTCAGGCGGAAAAAACCTAGTGATAGTGTGCGGTTATACGCCCATTCAACTTGGCATACTTGCTGCTAGTAAAAAATTGAACCGATCCAGGCAATAAAAATAAGAACCAAGGATCATAACGGTGAAAACAGACTGCCTATCCATATCGTTGGTAAACCCGGTCATCAGCCACGTGAAGTCGCTGGGGTTTGATCCTGCCTCTGCAATCAGCAAAGCAGGCATCGAAACTTCATTACTCGCTGATCCCGATAACCGCCTCGCAATCGACAAAGTCGATGCACTGTTTACCGGCTTGAGCAAATTGACAGGTAAAACCGATCTGGGCCTGTCCACGGGCGGCAGTCTGGAAGCCCGTTCCTACAATCTGCTGCAGCACCTGATGTTATGCAGCCCAACCCTGAATGAAGCGCTCACCTATCTGAACCGCTATTACGTGTTGTTCAGCGATGATGCGCCACCGGTGTTTGGCCGCAAAGGTGATGGCAGCGCAAAAATCGTTTTCCCGATGATGTATGCGCTGAACGAGCAGCACAGGGTTCGTATTGATCTGATGATTTCGGCACTCAGCCATTGGCTGCGCCTGATCTGTGGAAGGGACTTCAAACTTAACCAGGTTGTATTACCTTTCACAGCCCCCGCTTACGAGGCGGCATATGAGCGTTGGTTACACACACCGGTCCGGTTTAACGGTCAGGAAGTAGCGTTAGTTTTCCCTGCTTTTTGGCTAGACAAGCAACTTCATCAAGCAAACCCACACATTATGAATATGATAAAAACAGAAGTTAAAAATCTCGCCGAGAAAATAAATAACCGCGCTCTGCTGTCCGACCGTATCCGTCAGGCATTATTGCAGCAGCGTATTGAGTTCAGTGCCACACAACGCGAAGTCGCTGATATGTTTCACATCAGCTCCCGCACGCTGAACCGTCACCTGCAACAGGAAGGCACGTCCCTGAAGACGATTCTGACGAATTCCCGTATTGAAGCGGCCAAACGCCTGCTCGCGGAAAATAAATACAGCATTGAACAAATTGCGATGAAAATCGGTTTTTCCGGTCGCCGCACCCTGGACCGTATTTTCATTAAATATGTGGGCATGAGCCCTGCGCACTACCGCAGCCAGCAACACGGTGAAATGACCGAAGTCGCCTGAAAATCCTCTGCATGTGTGTCTTGATGAATCGCGCTTCGGCGCGATTTTTTTATCTTAAAAATCCGCGTTTCCCCTGCAGGCCACCCGTATGAATAACCAACCAGGGTTTATTTTGCGCAAGCGGGATTTTTTCCTGCCACAGGGCGTACAACACTTTACCCGTATATACAGGATCAAGTGGCAGAGCATATTGTTTTTCAAAATCCGCCAGCCAGCCTAAATATTCATCATTAACCTTTGCATAACCACCCAGGTGCGCATCCGTTATTGTTTGCCAGGTTTTATTTTGCCCCTGCACATCCAGCCAACGGCTGACTTCCTGCTTCATCCAGGGTGCTTTTAACACGGCAATGCCGATGGCCTGCCAGTCTGCCGGCATAGCATTAATCAACCCAGCCAAGGTTGTGCCTGTACCGCATGCGCAGATCAAACCTGTATATTTTTCTGTTTCAATAAATCTGAAAACATCGTTAAAACCTGTCACCGCATGCTGATTTGCCCCGCCTTCCGGAATAATCAGTGCGTCGGGATAACGGGCCTGCAATTGCGCAAGGTATTCACTGCCATGACGTTTGCGGTATTGCGCAAAATCCGTTGCGCACAATTGCATCCCCCACTGCCTGGCATCCTGTAACGTCGCTGTATTTAAATCCTGGCCGCGAATAATACCCGTTGTTGTAAAGCCAGCCTGCATGCCGGCATAGGCTAACGCATGAATATGATTGGAATAAACGCCGCCAAAACTCAGCAAATGCCGAATTCCCAGCTCACGGGCATAAAGCAGATTTGGTAACAGTTTAAAAACCTTGTTGCCACTAAGATGAGGGTGTATTAAATCCAGACGTAAAACCGCCAGCGGCAATGGGCAGCCGGACTGAGTTTTAAAATCAATATGCGTAACGGGGGGAGCGCTTAAAGCCAGCTCGCGCCATAGTGAATTTTCCATGGCGCAAGTGTGGCAAGCCAGGCTTCAGGCTTCAAGTGGGTTTATGTTCACTGCAGAAATCATCCTCTGCCGGGCGATATTCTTTAGGTTTGGCAATTACAGGAATGCGCTTACCACAGGCACGGCATTTCGCTTCATCGTGGTGTTTTAACCATTGTTTGTAATGGGGCAAACTCACAAACGCCTGGGTGGCACTGTATGCCAGCGGGTCATCCAGAAATTGCACCATTTGCTCGGGCGATAAATTCAGATGGCCGACACCCGGACGGTAAACGACACATAAAATGTCTTCAGCCTGCATTTTATCCAGCAATTGATCAGCGGAAGTTTCGTCTTCGATTTCATCCTCTTCACTGTACGCTTCGCGGGTAGCTGCACTCTGCTCCACACGTAATTCAAGCTCACGCACCTTCTGCAACAGGGACTGATTCTGTAAACGCAGCATTTGCAGCTCTACACGTTTGTCACCAGCGTCATCCTGTGCAGTGGCTTCCGCTAATTTTTTCTGCAGACGCTCATTGAGTAAACGCTGGCGCTCTACTTCCTGCTGCAGGGACTGTAGCTGGGTGCGGAATGCCTGGGTTTCATTACGCATGGCACGCTTGAGCTGGTCCATGTCCTGGGGTTCAGTTTCTTCAACTTCTGATTCCCCCAGCACATCGGCTACGGCTTTTTTAACCGCCGCAAAAATTGTTGTGGTTGGGTCCCACAGGGAATCTTTATGCCAGGAAATCGCACACTGGCTGCTGCAGGCAAGACGGATACGCCCTGCGCCTAAATTCGGGCCACGCGCAGCTGTATCAGCAAGACGTTGCAGCGGCATATGCCAGTTCTCAGCACAATAACCTTCATCATCCAGCGGCAGGTAAAAACACACCATGGACTGAATCATGCGTAACCGGGTACAGACAACCTGCACCATTTCGACCTTGCCGGCAAAGCCCGCTAGCGCGAGATCACCATCCAGCAGGGATTCAAATTCGTCTTTGGATAACACCCGGGCCACCTGCTTGAGATCAAACAGCAGATATAACTCGATATGGCCGTGAACATCGGGATTGTTGGTCATGGCACCGGCCATGGATACAGGAGGATTTATCATGGAAAAAGACCGCAAAAACACATCAGTACGGGTCTAGTCTAGGTGAGTTTAGGCCGCAACATTGTGACCGCCTTGGCACATTAAATCAGGTTGGCGCATAAGGGCCGTGAAGTGTGGAAGAGATCGCAAACGGCCACGCAGGGCGGCCGTTTGCGCTTGCATTATGTGGATATCAGATAACAGCGGCCAGTTCAGTGCCCTGTTTAATGGCACGTTTGGCATCCAATTCAGCGGCCACATCAGCACCACCAATCAGGTGCACAGTCTTGCCTGCGGTTATCAGAGCATCCTGCAGTTCACGCAGTGGCTCTTGACCTGCGCAGACAATGATGTTGTCCACTTCCAGGCATTTGCTTTCGCCGTTGATCAGAATGTGCAGACCTGCATCATCAATTTTCTGATATTCAACGCCGCTCATCATCTGTACATCTTTGTTGATCAGGGACGCACGGTGAATCCAGCCTGTGGTTTTGCCCAGGTTCGCACCTACTTTGGACTTCTTACGCTGCAGCAGGTAAACCTGACGGCTGGCTGGCTCCACTTCCGCTTTCACGCCTTCCACACCACCTGGCACAGAAACGGACAGGTCCACGCCCCACTCTTTCATGAACAGGTTAACGTCCAGACTTGGGGTGTGCTTGCCGTGCACCAGATATTCGGACACGTCAAAACCGATACCACCGGCGCCAATAACCGCAACACGCTGGCCCACTGGTTTTTTGTGTTTCAGCACATCCAGATAGGTCATCACTTTCGAGTTGTTTACACCTTCAATCTCAGGGGTACGCGGGCTGATACCGGTTGCCAGAATCACCTCATCAAAACCACCATCAAGCAGATCCTGCGCCGATACGCGGGTGTTCAGTTTCAGATTCACACCGGTTTTGGCAACCATCTTATTGAAATAACGAATGGTTTCATGGAATTCCTCTTTACCGGGAATCTGCTTGGCCACGTTGAACTGACCGCCGATCTCAGCAGCAGCATCAAACAGGGTGACATCATGGCCACGCTCAGCCGCAGTAGTGGCAGCAGCCAGACCTGCAGGGCCGGCACCGACAACTGCCAGACGTTTTTTCTGGGTTAACGGCTGTTTGATCAGTTTGGTTTCATTACAAGCGTAAGGGTTAACCAGACAGGAGGTTTCTTTGCCCTGGAAGATGTGATCCAGACAGGCCTGGTTACAGGCGATACAGGTGTTGATTTCGTCACTCTTACCGGCTTCGGCCTTTTTCACGAAATAAGCATCCGCCAGCATAGGGCGCGCCATGGACACCATATCGGCTTTGCCTTCAGCGATGATGGCTTCGCCCACTTCCGGAGTGTTAATACGGTTAGTCGTTACTAACGGCACTTTCAGTTCTTTTTTCATACGTGCGGTAATTTCAACGAACGCAGCACGTGGCACACTGGTCGCGATGGTTGGCACACGGGCTTCGTGCCAGCCGATACCGGTATTGATGATAGTGGCACCGGCTTTTTCGATTTCTTTACCTAATGCAACCACTTCATCCCAGGTGCTGCCTTCTTCTACCAGGTCGAGCATGGACAGGCGGAAGATAATGATGAAATTCGGGCCTACCGCTTCGCGGGTGCGGCGTACAATTTCAATCGGCAGGCGGATGCGGTTTTCAAAACTACCACCCCACTGGTCATCACGGTGGTTGGTGCGACGGCAGATAAACTGGTTAATGAAATAACCTTCGGAACCCATGATTTCAACACCATCGTAACCGGCCAGTTGAGCCAGACTGGCACAACGCACGAAGTCGGCGATCTGTTTTTCAATGCCGGCTTCATCCAGCTCACGGGGTTTAAACGGGTTAATGGGTGCCTGAATCGCAGAGGGTGCCACCAGCTTAGGGCTGAAGGCATAACGGCCAGTGTGCAGAATCTGCATACAGATTTTGCCACCCGCTTCATGAACAGCATCGGTAATCAGCTTGTGGTGATGGGCTTCTTCTTCCGTCACCAGAATAGAGCCGCCCTGCATTGCAGCGCCTTCTTCGTTAGGGCCAATGCCGCCGGTCACAATCAGGCCCACACCACCCAAAGCGCGCTCTTTGTAAAAAGCGGCCATGCGCTCAAAACCATTCGGGCGCTCCTCAAGGCCAGTGTGCATAGAACCCATCAAGACACGGTTAGGTAAAGTGGTAAAACCTAAGTCCAAAGGGGCCAGCAGGTGGGGATATTTACTCATAATCTGCTCCATCAACACGGTGAACGGTCATTGTTGTTTTAAGTGGTGTAAACATTAAGATTCTTGATACACTTCGACAATTACCTAAGCGGACAAATTTTTCACCTTTCATAACAATGAAACTCGGCGACATCAGCATCAGTTATGCCCGTTTATTACTGGATACAGCACAGAATCTGGGTGGCAATGCACAATCCCTCAGCGAGCAGTACCAGTTAGCCACCCGCCTCAATCAGCCTGGTGAGCGTCTGAGCATTCCACGTTTTATGCGCATGGGGCACAGTGCCATCCAGGACACTGGCCGTGCTGATATTGGGCTGGAAATGGGTAAACATGTGCGCATCCCCCTGCTCGGCCTGCCGGGTTTTCTCGCCATGACAGCCCCCAATCTGGCAAAAGCCTGCCTGGTCATTACCACATACGAGCGCCTTTCCAGCACCAACTCCCGCGGCCAGTCACAGTTCTATTTAGACCAGGGTAAGGGAATTGCGAGTTTTTATTCGATCAGCCCCTATAACGAATACAACCTGTTTGTGGTCGATTCGGTTTTAGCGTCCTGGTACCGGATTATCGAATGGCTGTGCGGCAGACCAGATGCGGTGGAAAGGGTCGAAGTGGAATTCGATGCACCATCATACGAAACTGCCTACAGCTCATTTTTCCGCTGCCCAGTTTTATTCGGACAAAAACGTAATTGTCTGGTAGTGCGCAGTGATGCACTGGAGTGGCCACTGCTGCAGTCCGATCCCATCACCTACCAAAGCATGAAAGTTATCTGTGATCAGCACTTGGCCGAGGCCACACGCAACCGCAATCTGTCGGAAAAAGTGCGGGACATCATCAGCCCGCTACTGGAAGGGCAAACCCCCAGCATTGAGCAAGTAGCCGAAAACCTCGGTATGCCGCCATGGACATTACGCCGCAAACTGCAGGATGAAGAAACCAGCTTTCAGGATTTATTGAATGAAACCCGCCAGGGCCTTGCCGAGAGTTACATCAAAGATACGGATTTAGCACTGGGGGAAATTGCATACTTACTGGGATTTTCGTCCCCGACTGCCTTTCAGCGTGCTTTTAAGCGCTGGACAGGTCAGTCACCGGGACAATACCGCAAGCAAAAACGTTTGCCTGGGTAAGGTGGGTCTTACATTTCTACTGCGTCGTCGTTGTACTCGTCATCTTCAAATTCAAATACGACTTCGAGCAGCTCTTCTTCATAGTCTTTCATAATAAGTCATCCTGTGACGTTGATTGTTATGGCTTCCAAGCAAGGCATATGCCATATGCTCAAAATCCAGTATAGCCAAAAGCCGAAGCTAGGCTAACGGGAAATTGTGACAATTAGATTACTGAAAAGTTCTTGATTAAAAAGAGGTTTTACAGAATTACGGGGGAATAAGAAATTTGGCGGACTGGACGGGGCTCGAACCCGCGACCCCCGGCGTGACAGGCCGGTATTCTAACCAACTGAACTACCAGTCCGCTATTGGTGCATCAGCACCTGTCTTGCACTAATTTGGTGGGTGATGACGGGATCGAACCGCCGACCCCCTCCTTGTAAGGGAGGTGCTCTCCCAGCTGAGCTAATCACCCTAATGCTGGATACTACTTCTTCACACGTATAGTTGGCGGACTGGACGGGGCTCGAACCCGCGACCCCCGGCGTGACAGGCCGGTATTCTAACCAACTGAACTACCAGTCCGCTGTATTTGGTGGGTGATGACGGGATCGAACCGCCGACCCCCTCCTTGTAAGGGAGGTGCTCTCCCAGCTGAGCTAATCACCCAAATACGTACTAACTATTTGTCACATCATAAATTGGCGGACTGGACGGGGCTCGAACCCGCGACCCCCGGCGTGACAGGCCGGTATTCTAACCAACTGAACTACCAGTCCGCTAATGCATTGAGAAAGTTTGGTGGGTGATGACGGGATCGAACCGCCGACCCCCTCCTTGTAAGGGAGGTGCTCTCCCAGCTGAGCTAATCACCCAACAGGTCTCAATCGCGTTGCGCATTCTATAGAATCCGAACCCAATGTCAAACACTAAAATAAAAAAATTTTAACGTAGCCAAGGAGTTAGCCCAGACACGGGCGAAATACTGGACTCACCCTGCACCCTGTGCAAAAGTGACGCACCCAGAACACATACACCGGAAGTGTTTATGTGGGACAGCCACCACACCCTTCTTATCAATACCCTGTTCGCAGCTTTTACTGGCACCCTGATCGCCAGTGTTGTGTTTTATATTCAGCACAGACGTACCCTCTACAAACACCGGGCCAGCATTGCACAACACAGCAAAACACAGGCAGAACTGGAAAAAAGCAACCAGCAATTACATATCGCGATTGCACGTCACGAAATTACTGAAAACCTGCTGCAGGAAACCCAGGATTACCTCAACAGCATGATTAACTCCATGCCCTCCGTATTAATTGGGGTGACATCATCGGGCTTAATTACCCACTGGAATTCCAGTGCCAGCCTCGCAACAGGTTTGCTCCCTAATCAGGTTTTAAATCGTCATATCAATGATATTTACCCCGATTTGCCGGTACCTATGGCCGAGATTCACAAAGCCATTGCCCATGGGGTTGCTCAGGTCAGCGAAAACGTCAGGGTAAAAAATGCTAGCGCAACAGAATACCGGGATATCACGGTATACCCGCTGATTGCAGAGGGATTAGAAGGTGCCGTTATCCGCATTGATGATGTTACCAATCGGGTGATGCTCGAACAGATGATGATTCAGAACGACAAAATGCTGTCCCTTGGCGAGCTGGCTGCGGGGGTCGCCCACGAACTGAATAACCCGTTGGGTTCAATGATTCAGAATGCACAAAACCTTAAACGCCGTTTTATGGGGGATATGCCGGCCAATCTGGAAGCGGCAAAAGAATGTGACCTCGAATGGAAAGTCCTGCAGGATTACATGCAGCGCCGCGATATCCCCCATCTACTGGATGACATGCTCAGTGCCGGAAAAAGAGCCACGGACATCATCCACAACATGCTCGACTTTTCCCGTTCAGCTCCGCTTGCGCATTCAGCCGTGGATATCAACCAGCTTATCCGCAGCAGCACGGCCCTTGTCGAAAACAGTTTGGGCAGCCTTTATCTGGGCATTGAACATTACCAAGTGAAGCTGCAGTTAAACCCGCAATTACCGTCCGTGCCCTGCAATCCATCCGAAATTCAGCAGGTTCTGCTGAATTTGTTACGCAATGCCGCGCAGGCCATAGGCCGTAATTCAGCACAGCCTCCCATTATTCTGATCAGCAGTGCAGAAAAGGCCGGTTATGTTGAGATTTGTGTGGAAGATAACGGCCCAGGGATGGATGAAGATACACTGCAGCATCTGTTTGAACCCTTTTTCACCACAAAAGAAGTCGGTGAAGGTACGGGGCTAGGCCTGTCCGTTTCTTATTTTATTCTCACGGAACACCATCATGGGCAGCTTCTCGCCGAATCAGAACTGCACCACGGTAGCCGTTTTACATTACGTCTGCCCCTGGAAGAACAGACTGAGAAGGAATCTGCTTCACTGCAACTCACTTTAGTTTAAGCATCTATACTCACTGGCACCTCTACAAGACACATGTGCCATGGAAGACAATACAACCCCAACACTGTTCCGCCCTGCAGTATCCCTGATGAACCGCATGCGCTTTGTCTGGAAATTTGTATTGATCAGCGTTTTATTCACCCTCCCCTTAGGCGTATTAAGTGTCGCCCTGATACGCGAGATTCAATCCAATATCTATACAGCAGAAACAGAGCAAAATGGCCTGCGGGTAATGGCTGAAGCCTATGAACTTTTATATCTCGCCGCAGATTACCGGGATTTTGCCATTATTCAACGGGTCAATTTATCGGCCAATATCCAGAAAAATATTGAAGAACGGCAAGCAGCGCTTGAAGTATCACTGCAAAATTTTGAGAAACATCTGAATGCACAATACGGTCAGCATCAGCATGAACAGTTCCGGAAAGTACTGGATACATGGGCAAGTCTCAACCGTACCACCCCGGGTGGCCAGGGCGGCCCCAATATACAATTTCAATTTTATGATCAGCTGGTTAATGACATCGAAATATTCGTCAGTGTTGTCACCTATGACAGCAAACTCGTACACGACCCGCATCTCAAAACATTTTTTCTAATTAATATATTGCTGAAAGACATTCCCCACATGATGCATGAAATAGGCAAGGCAAGGGCCTATGGGGTATATGCGTTAAACCTTGCGGCAATAGACTTTGAAACGATAAAAACCCTCGACAAAATTTACGACGACCTCCTCAATAGTCGCAAAATTTTTGCTGAAAGCATCTATTTCGCCGTGCACGAACAACACGATGAAGAGCCCGCGCTAAAAAAATCGAGTACCGATTTATTGCAGGCGATAGATGAAACAATTTTGTACTTTTATCAGAAGTTTATTGAGGCTGATGTCATTGAAAGCGACTGGGAAAACTATTACCAAAAAATAACCAGCAGCAATGACAAACTGTATGATTTTGCCCGTAATATCATTCCTATTGTCGACAAGCAGCTATCTGTTCGCATTCATCATGAAAAAAGCAAACTTTATTTTTTAATGGGCTGTGTCAGCGTACTGCTGATCATCATCTGTTACCTCTACGCCGGCATGTACTTTTCACTAACCAGCGTTATTCGTTCATTCACTAAAAGCGCTCAACAGGTTGCTAAAGGTGATTTGAGCGTCACAATCAGCATACGGCACGCGGATGAGCTCAATCAGCTTTTCAACGCTTTTAATGAAATGGTCAGGCAACTCAGGGAAAACCAGAATCAGTTAATCCAGGCGGAAAAAATGTCATCCCTTGGTTCAATGATTGCTGGCATAGCCCATGAAATGAATACTCCGTTAGGGGTTGCGATTACCGCCTCAAGTCACTTATCAGACACAGTACAGGACTATATCGCGCGCTATAAAAAAGGCGCCATGACGCGTAACGATTTCGAAGATTTAATGACCCAGGCGATTACAGGGCAGAATCTTATCAATACCAATTTAACGCGCTGCTCAAAGCTTATTAACACCTTTAAACAACTCAATGTTTATCAGGCAAAAACCAATAAGCGCCATATTTTCTTGCATGAATTTTTAGAAACACTGCACACACTTCCTGAAGCAGAAAGCATGCGTGACCCTGTTAAAATTCTGATCAGATGCCCGGAAAATCTGCAGATAAATGTCGATACAGATTACCTTTCACTGATTTTTGTTAATCTGATGCACAATGCGCTGCAACACGCATTTCGTGGCAAAACCGGCCATATTCACATTTACGCGGATATGGAAAACGATAAAGTTCATATCGTATTTGAAGATGATGGCTCAGGCATAAGTGAAGAAGATTTGGGACGTATTTTTGAGCCGTTTTACACCCGATTCCGTCATGAAGGGCATATCGGCCTGGGGTTACACATTGTGTATGTGGTTGTAACCCAGGCCCTGAAGGGTGAACTTATTTGCCACAGCAGCCCAGACAAAGGCACACGCTTTGAAATTACCCTGCCGGGCATCAATGCTGCATAACAATTCATGAATAATCGCAAGGAGCGCACCATGAACAGGGAAATGATTAACGAAGTTCAGGAACGTAACCGTCTGTATACCGAGTGGAAAGATGCAAAATCCCAGTTAGATCAGGCCAAACGTAACTTACGTTCCGGCATAATTTCCGAAGACGAATTTATGCTCACGCAGGACATGTGCTACAAAGTGATACACGCATATGAGAAGTAATGTGTAAAAACGTGACATAAAAAAACCCGCATGACGCGGGTTTTTTTATTGCTGCGTTCACACAGGGTGAATCAGAGCAGATTACGGCCTTTACCGGCAGCAATACGCATACGCAGAGCGTTCAGTTTGATGAAACCACCCGCGTCAGCCTGGTTGTATGCACCGCCGTCTTCTTCGAAGGTCGCAATGTTGGCATCGAACAGGGAATCATCAGACTTACGGCCAACCACAATCACGTTGCCTTTGTACAGTTTCAGACGCACAACACCGTTTACGTGGGCCTGGGAGGCATCGATCATGGTCTGCAGCATCTTACGCTCAGGGCTCCACCAGTAACCTGTGTAAATCAGGCTGGCGTAACGTGGCATCAGCTCATCTTTGAGGTGCGCAACTTCGCGGTCCAGGGTGATGGACTCAATGGCGCGGTGAGCACGCAGCATAATGGTACCGGCTGGGGTTTCGTAGCAGCCACGGGACTTCATACCCACATAACGGTTTTCAACGATATCCAGACGGCCGATACCGTTTTCACCGCCCACACGGTTCAGGTGAATCATTACCTGTGCCGGAGTCATTGCAACACCATCGATCGCCACGATGTCACCATTGCGGTAGCTCAGCTCAACATAAGTTGGCACATCAGGAGCGGCTTCCGGGGATTTAGTCCAGCGCCACATATCTTCTTCGTGTTCGGTCCAGGTATCTTCCAGCACGCCACCTTCATAGGAAATGTGCAGCAGGTTGGCATCCATGGAATAAGGGGATTTTTTGCCCTTTTTCATATCAACCTGGATGTTGTGTTTTTCACAGTAGGCCATGAGTTTTTCACGGGACAGCAGGTCCCACTCACGCCAGGGTGCAATCACTTTTACGCCTGGTTTCAGGGCATAGGCACCTAATTCAAAACGCACCTGGTCGTTACCTTTACCGGTAGCACCGTGGGAAATGGCATCCGCACCGGTTTCGTTAGCGATTTCAATCAGACGCTTGGCGATCAGCGGACGGGCAATAGATGTACCCAGCAGGTATTCGCCTTCGTAAATGGCGTTAGCACGGAACATTGGGAATACGAAATCACGGGCGAATTCTTCGCGCAGGTCTTCGATGTAAATTTCTTTGATGCCCATGGCCTCAGCCTTTTTACGGGCTGGCTCAACTTCTTCACCCTGACCCAGGTCGGCGGTGAAAGTAACGATCTCGGCTTTGTACTCTTCCTGTAACCATTTAGCGATTACGGAGGTATCTAAGCCGCCTGAATAGGCTAAAACGATCTTTTTGATCTCGGACATGCTGGGCTCCCGTTTCCGGCGAATGTGGCAAAGGCGCGCATTTTACAGATTTTAGCCTGAGCTATCCAGCATCAGGGCCAGAACAACAACAGATTCCCCATACGGGAAACCGAGCAAGGTAACGGTATAAAACCCCTGAAATCTGGCGAAAATGACCACAAGCACTTCTATTGATAAATCTATTACTAAAACCTATGCTGGGCCTAAAAAATAACAGGCCACCACCATGCAGATCGAACATAAAAACATCGTGCTCACCGGCGCAGCTTCCGGCATTGGCAAAGCCATTCTCGAACAATTGGTAAAACTTGAAGGAGTGCGGATTGTCGCTGCCGACCTACATGCTTTTAGCTGCGAACATAATCAGGTAGCAGTTTTCAGTGGTGATATCAGCCAAAGCGCCACGGTTGATGCTTTATTGGATTTCGCAGTGCAGACGATGGGCAGCGTGGATATTTTCATCGCCAATGCGGGTTTTGCCTATTACGAGCAAACCCAGCAGGCCAATTGGCAACACATTGATAACATCTACCGCTGCAATACCTACTCGCCCATTTACAGCGCCCATAAAATGGCCGAACTTAACCGCGGCCGCCCTTACAGCGTATTGATTACCGCCAGTTTCATGGGCATTTACAGCCTGCCGGGTTATTCGCTTTACTCTTCCACTAAAGCAGCACTGCTGAGCTGGGCCGATGCCTACCGCATGGAAAAAAACGACCTCGGGTATATCGCGATGCTCTGCCCGGTGGCGACCAAAACCCACTTTTTTAATACCAAGGCACCTGTGCCCTGGCCAACACAAACCGCAGAGCAGGTAGCAAGCGCCGCACTGCAGGGCCTGCGACAGAATAAAAACCGCATATATCCCAGCAAACTGAGCGTGCTGACCCTGTTTTTAAACTGGATCTGCCCGCTCACCATGCCGGTCTATAAAGCCATTGAATTGGCCAAATTTAAAAAATGGCTGCAAAACAGCTGATATTTCAGCTGAAGGGATAAATAGATTCTGCGTAGAGCTGTAAATCCGCCAGCAGGTGATGATATTTAGGGTCTGCCGTGGCGGCAGCTTCCTGCAGCGCGGCAGCAAATTGATTAAACGTCAGCGCAGGTGTATTGCCCTGCAATAAACGCTGCTGCCGGTAAGCTTCCCAGCGTTCAAATTCATCATCCGCGAGAAATTCAGGATAATTACGCGCCCTGTAGCGGAAAAACATTTCTTCCAGGCGTTTATCCTTAAAGCTCAGTTGTAATTCAGCGAGCTGCTCTGGCGCAGTACTGCGGATAATTTCCATGGCATCTTTATCCGCTGGGCCAAAAAAGCCCCCGCTGTATAACATGCCATCCGGGTCCTGGCTGGCGGTGCGCTCCGGCGCAGAAAATACTTCCGCCAGTGTTGCCGAAATATCCGGGCCGTTTTTAATTAACTGCAAATGCTCACGTAATAAATCACCACTTAAACCAATTCGCGCAGCAATATCCGGCGTGACCATTTTGGCAGGGGCCACCACAGGGCATTTATTGAGGTGAATGGCTTTCAGGGCAATACGCTCATCGGCGCCGAGCTGATCTTTGGGGGTATACAAACGGCGCTGAATTTCCTCAGCCGGCAAGGATAATAAGGCACCCGGGTGTTGGTTTAAATCAAAACAAATCACCGCGTTTTTATTGGTCGGATGGGGTGCCAGTGGCACCATCAGGGTTGCGCAGCGGCGTTCCACCGGAATCATGCCCGATACGTGCAACACAGGTTTTTTATTCAGAATATCCAGCTGCGCAGCGACATTTTCTTTACGGCGCAACTCGAATAAATACTGAAATAACTTGGGCTGTTTTTCTTTAATCAGACGGGCCAGTGCAATGGTGGCATACACATCGGACATCGCATCGTGGGCTTTACCGTGTTCAATACCGTTAGCCTTGGTTAATAATTCAAGACGAAAACTAACCTTGCCATCTTCCCCCACAGGCCACTCAATACCCTCCGGGCGCAGCGCATAGGCGCAACGCACCATATCCAGAATATCCCAGCGGGAATTACCGTTCTGCCATTCACGGGCATAGGCATCATAAAAATTGCGGTAAAGGGTATTGCGGGTGACTTCATCGTCAAACCGGATACTGTTGTAACCCGCCACACAGGTGCGCGGCTCGCTGAATAATGCATGAATTTTTGCGATAAACTCAGCTTCGGCATAACCTTCCTGCTGGCACTGCTGGGGGGTAATACCGGTAATCAAACAGGCCTGCGGGTGGGGTAAATAATCGTCAGCCTGCTTGCAATAAAAGGTTTCCGGCTCACCAATGATATTTAATTCAAGGTCGGTACGGATACCGGCAAACTGCGACGGCCTGTCCCACACCGGGTTGGCACCGAAGGTTTCAAAGTCGTACCAGAAAATTGTATCCATGAAGACAGGGCCAAATACAAAAGCGCCTATGATATGTCACAGGCGCTTGGCTGGCTAATTAAAGCTCGGGCGGGGTAAGCAATGCGGTGGGTTCGGCACCGGCAGGCTGGGCATCGGGCTGATCGTTTGGCTCAGCCTGGGGCGGGTTCTGCATATGCTCAGGCACTTGCGGGGCAATTTGCTGATAGTTAGCACCATCATAATATTTAATGCCGCTTTCCTCGGCGTGCATCATCGGAGTTTTTAATTCCGACATAAAAAAGTGATCGGCATCGCGAGCAGTTTGCACAGGTAATTCTTCCATCGGCAAATGCCCTACACCTTCGTAGACGATGAAATCCGAATAGGGCAAATCACGCTGAAATTTGCGCATGATATCCAGCGGTATCCAGGTGTCTTTTTCGCCCCACATTAATAGTGTCGGCACGATTACGTTTTTCACGTTTTCACCCTGGGCAGGGTTTTTACTCTGCTGACGGGTGGCGCGGAATACTTCGATATAGGATCTACGGTTACCTGAACGCTGGGTCATATCAAAATAACGCTGACGCACCGCATCGGTAATTTTGCTTTTATCACCGTAGGCGGAGTTAACAGTCCAATCCACCAGGGGTTTTGGCATCATGTATTCCGTAATGGTACTGATCACAGGCAAACCACCTAAACCAATCCAGAACGGCATGTCCTGCGGATAACCCGCCGCATCCACCAGCACCATTTTATAAATCTTGTGGGGGTAACGTTCGGCAAAGTTCCAGGCGATATAACCACCGAGCGAGTTACCTGCCACGAAAAATTTACTCAGGCCCATCTCTTCAGTAAAACGGTTAACCTTATCGAGCATGTAATTCAAATCGTAGTCTGAACCGCCGTGGTCAAAACCAGTGAGACCGAAGCCCGGCAAATCAAGACGGATAATACGGTATTTATCTTTCAGCTCTTTCGCCCAGCCATCCCAGGTTTGCAGGGAGGATGCAACGCCGTGCAGCAGTAATAACGGCGGGCCGGAACCCTCGTCGCTGTAGTGAATCACCAGACCATCAATATCAATATAATCACTGTGGTCGGATGAATACTTTTTAGCCAGTTCGTTATAGGGAATGGTTTGTGTGCCCATATAGGTACAACCACTGGATAACACCAGCAGGGCAAGCACTAACATTTGGCGGAGATATGCAGTCATGACGCGGATTTCTTATTGTTTTTGTAGGCAGGGATTGTCATACAAGTTCCCGCAAAATACCACCCCCGAAAAGGACATAGGCCCCTTGCGAAGGGCCAATGGGGGGGTACAATGGCGCCCTCGGTAAATTGACGTTTCAGTGGTAGGAAGCACAGCATGTCGGCATTATTAGATCGTTTTTTTAAACCCAAATGGCAACACCGCGATGTGCAGACACGTTTACGTGCCATCGAATCCCTCGCCGACGAACAGGTTTTAATGAGCCTCGCGCAGGAAGATCCGGAACAGGCAGTACGTGAACAAGCCCTGAAAAAAATCCGCCACCCCGATCGCCTCTATGCCCTCTGCCAGACCAGCGCCCTGCGCTCCCTTGCCGCCAGCCAGTTCACCCGCAGCCTGCTTGAAGACAAATCCCTTGCGGCACTGCCCGATGACGACAAACTCCGCCTGGCTTCCGTCACTGAAGATGACATCCTGCGCGAACAGGCCCTCAGCCAAATCCGCAACGCCGATATTCTGCTGCCCTTTATTCTGCAATCCGGCAGCGCCAAAGCGCGTAATTTAGCGGCAGGCATGATCAGCAACCCAGCTGTTCTGCAGGAAATCGCCCAGCATTTTAAAGGTAAAGACAAAACCCTCTACCGCCAGTGCAAAGACAAACTTGAACTGCTGCAACAACAGGCAGAAGCGGCCCGCCAACTGCTCGAAGCCCAGCAGAAACTGGTCAGCCAGGCCCAGCATCTCGCCGATGCCGCATTCTCACCGGCCTACCAGGGTGAGTTATTACTGCTCAAACAAAACTGGGCAAAACAAAATGCCCCCGCAGAGCTGCAACAAGCATTTGCTGCGGCTATTGCCCGCTGTGAAGACGTACTCAACAGCCACCAGCAGGAACTGGCTAAAATTGCCCAGGAAAAACAGGCCCGTGAAAACGCGCTTGCAGCCCAGCAAGCCCTGCTACAAAACTTGGATAATGCCCTGGACGATATCCGCAGCAGCGGTATTGCCGATGAAGCCGCCCTGCGCAGCTTACTGCAGGAGTGCAGCCAGCAATGGGCCAACAGCCAGCAGGATCATCACAGCGATAAATCCCAGCAAAGCGCGTTCAACCAGCGTTGCGGCACCCTGGAAGCCCTGTTAAACAGCCAGAATTTCTGGCATTCACAACAGCAAACCGTGCACAACCTGCTCAGTCAGGGCGAACACAGCGACAAACTCAGCCTGGATAAACAACACAAACTCGCCGCTGACATTGCTGAATTCAAACAGGCCCTCAATTGGCCGCCCCTGTTACCCAAACCGGCAGAGCTGGAAAAACTGCAGCACACATACCAGCAATTAAGCCAGCATGTGCAGGAACTCAAATCCGCTGAAAAGGATAAATCCAAGGCATTAAGCAAGCAGCTCAGCAATCTCGAACAGCAACTCAGCGAAGGCCACCTCAAAGAAGCGCGTAAAACCCTCAATGACGCCTTTACCCTGCTGCGTGAATTACCCGGCGAGCAGGCCCACAAATTTCAGCATGAAGTGCAGCGCCTGCAGGGCCGCGTACAGGAACTGGCTGACTGGCAGGAATTCGCCGCTGAGCCAAAACTGATTGCCCTGTGTGAGCAGATGGAAAACCTGCCCGGCAGCGAGCTGACGGTCGAAGTCCGCGCCGAACGCATCCACCAGCTGCAACAGGAATGGAAACAATTTGCCAGTGCCACCCCGGGTTTATCCCAACCCCTCTGGCCGCGCTTTAAACAAGCATCCGACATCGCCTACGCCCCCTGCAAAGAACACTTTGAAAACCTGGCCGTAGTACGCCAGCACAACAAAGAAGCACGCCTGAAAATCTGTGCGGAATTAGAAACCTACACAGCACAATACGACTGGCAAAATGCAGATTGGCAAGCCGTGCAAAAGGTGCTGGAAGTCGCCCATCAGGAGTGGCAGCGTTTTTCACCGGTTGACCGCAAAGATAATAAAACCCTGCAGGACCGCTATCAGGCCATCAGCCAGCAAATTCGCGATAAATTGCAGGCCCATTATCAGTTGTGCGCCAGCCAGAAAAGCGAACTGATTAACCAGGCCCGCGCCCTGCTTGAACACGACAACATTGCCCAGGCGATAGAACAGAACAAACACCTGCAGGAAACCTGGAAAACCCTAGGTTATGCCGGCAAAAAAGATCACAGCCTGTGGAAACAATTCCGCAGCCAGTGTGATGCTCTGTTCGAGCGCCGCCAGCAACTTAAAATGTCCGAGCGCGAATTTACCGAGCAGCAAATTAAACAGGCCGAACAACTGCTGCAACAGGCAGGTAAATTCCTCGAGCACGAAGAAAACAGCATGGACTTCACCGAACTGGAAATTGCCTTTATGCAATTAAGCCTGCCGGAAAAAGTGCAACACGCCCTGAGCAGCAAATTAAAACAGATCAAAAAACAGCTCGATCAAATGGCGCAGCAGGCTGCAGATAACGCCGCGCAAAACCGCCTGCAACAGGCCTGGCAAATGCACCAGCAAATGGTGGCAGCAGAACTGGCGGGGCAACAACCTGCGCTGCCAGACAATACCGACCTGGACGACGATATTCGTCAGGCCTTCAGCAGCCGCCTGCAACAACCAGCCGATGCCGGCCTTTGCCACAAACTGTGCCTTGAAATTGAAATTTTAAGCGGTGCAACCTCCCCCGCCGCCGATAACGAAGCGCGCATGGCCCTGCAACTGCAGTTACTGCAAAGCCGTATCGGCCTTGGCAAACAGGCGGACGAAAAACGTGCCCTGTTATTACGCTGGTTAAGCCAAAGCGCCGCCGGTGAAGGTTACGCAGGGCTTGATCAACGCGTGGCACAGGCCCTGCTGAAATAACAAATCATGCCGATAACTGTTTGAAATTATTAAATTTTCTTGACAGTTAAAGGCATGCCGCAGATAATGCCTGCATCAGACGCGGGGTGGAGCAGTCTGGTAGCTCGTCGGGCTCATAACCCGAAGGTCGTTGGTTCGAATCCGGCCCCCGCAACCAAATTTTAAAACCAGCTTCGGCTGGTTTTTTTATTTCCATGTTCGATTGACAGCATGCGCCACTCTCCGTATAGTGCGCAACCTCTGACGCGGGGTGGAGCAGTCTGGTAGCTCGTCGGGCTCATAACCCGAAGGTCGTTGGTTCGAATCCGGCCCCCGCAACCAAATTTTAAAACCAGCTTCGGCTGGTTTTTTCATTTATAAGCACCTGATATAGTCAAAGCCTTTCCACGGTTCTGACAGCGATCCATCAGGAGTTTGCATGGCCCCTCTTGCTCAAACCGCCGTACTGGCTGAAATTCCACCCCACGCAGCGTATTTATTTTTCAGCCTGAAAAATCCGCAACAACTGATTGCCTGCTTACAAAAGCTTGGTGAATTTTGTATTGAGCATAATGCCCTGCTTGGTATCGGCCCTGCATTAATACAAAACCCCGCATTAAAATCCGCTTTGCAGCACCGCAATTTTAAAAATCAGGATATTCATTATCAGAATACTGACCTTTTAATCTGGCTGCGTGCTAACGACCCGGGTGAGATTTACTGGCAAAGTGCCACCATTACTGAACTTCTCGCTGATACCTTTACCCTGCAACACAATCAGCCGGCGTTTTGTTATCAGGATGGGCGTGATTTAAGCGGTTATGAAGATGGTACGGAAAATCCTGTCGATGCCGATGCACAGGCCGCCGCAATCATTGCGCAGGGCCCTTTGGCTGGCAGCAGTTTTTTTATAGTGCAACGCTGGTTGCATCAGCTTGCCGCATTTAAAAAACAACCCCAGAGCGTGCAGGACAATATCATTGGCCGCCGCCTGAGTGATAACGAAGAACTCGATGACGCCCCTGAAAGCGCCCATGTAAAACGCACCGCCCAGGAAAGTTTCACACCGGAAATTTTTATGCTGCGCCGCTCCATGCCATGGGCTACGGATAATAATGCCGGCTTGATGTTTACCGCATTTGTAACAGATGTCAGCAAATTTGAGCGCATGCTGGCGCGCATGACAGGTGAAGAAGATGGTATCCAGGATGCCCTGTTCTCATTCAGCAGCATCCAAAGCACCGGCTATTTCTGGTGCCCTGCACGGCACAACAATAAATTAGATTTCAGCCCCTGTGGCATCATCCAATAATTCGACGCGATTGATCGGTAAATTAAACCCTAACTTTCACCACTGCCACGTACACTGCAGGCAGAGGTAATTATTATGCAAAGAACCATTCAAACCATTCTCAATGCCCAGGCTGCCATGGACGGCGCCGGGGTGAAAATCAAACGCCTGTCACTGATGCGCCACGCCCTGAGCGATCCCTTCCTGATGCTTGATGAGCTGCGCTCCGATGATCCGGAAGATTTTATCGCCGGTTTTCCTCCCCACCCGCACCGCGGCATGGAAACACTCACCTATATCAAAATAGGTGGCCTGGCCCACCGCGATAGCATGGGCAACACAGGCAAAATAACCTCAGGGGGTGTGCAGTGGATGTCTGCCGGCAGTGGTGTAATTCACAGTGAAATGCCCCTGCGCGAGCATGATCGCCTGCATGGTTTCCAGTTATGGATCAACCTGAGCGCCAAAAACAAAATGAAAACCCCCGATTACCGGGATGTGACCCGCGATGAAATCCCCCTAATACCACTGAACGGCGGGCAAATTTACGTGGTCGCGGGCACATGGCAGGTGGATGGGCAAACTATCCGCGGGCCTTTGGATAAACTCGCCGCCAGCGCCCATTATGCTGACCTGCAACTCAGTGCCGGTGCTCACTTTGAGCAAGACATCCCCGCTGGCCACCAGGTACTGGTATATGTCTACGATGGTGAAATAACTGCGGATAAACCCGTCAAAAAAGCCCAGATGGCGCTTTTCAGCCAACAGGGCAAACTCAGCCTTCGCGCCACACAGGACAGCGCACTGCTGATACTGCACGGTAAAGCGCTGCGTGAACCCATCGCCAGTTACGGGCCGTTTGTCATGAATACCCCAGAGGAAATTGAAACCGCCATTGCCGAATATCAACAGGGCACCCTGGTGCGTTAAACCCGCCTACTGACTGGCCTGCGTGCAGGCCAGTATATTTTTCAGCCCCCCTTGCTAAAGCCATACGAACAGGTAAATTTGCCTGCATCTGAGGGGCATCCGCCCATCTCTAGCGTTCAGTCCTTGTGCGTGATTATGAGTATTCAAAACCCTTGTTTATCCTGCGGCGCCTGCTGCGGTTACTTCCGTGTGTCTTTTTATTGGGCCGAAGCTGAAAGTGGCGGTGGCACAGTGCCCGACGACCTTACCAGTAAGGTGAATAACCATTTGTGTTGCATGAAGGGTACAGAATCTCAGCCTGCACGCTGCGTGGCACTCATGGGTGATATAGGCAGCCAGACCCGCTGCACTATCTATGAAAAACGCTCCAGCCCCTGCCGCGAATTTGAAACCCACGAAGTGGATGGTAGTGTTAACGAGGCTTGCAACCGCGCCCGCGCCCACTATGGTTTACCGCCCCTCAACCCACTGCTTCCCGGGGAGCAGGTCGCTTAATCAACGACAGCAAAAAAACAAAAAGGCTCTAAAAGGGCCTTTTATTTTCATATCCGTTGTTACAGCTTTGCAGTTAAAACCTACAGGCAATAAAAAACCCGAACTGGTCTCCCAGCTCGGGTTTCTTATTTATTAGGTGCTTGACGATGACCTACTTTCACATGGGGAGGCCCCACACTATCATCGGCGATACTTCGTTTCACTTCTGAGTTCGGTATGGGATCAGGTGGTTCCAAAGCTCTATGGTCGTCAAGCAATTCGTTCTGGACTCCGTGTGTCTTATGGCCTTGGCCGCACACTTCATCCTAATACGTGGAATCGATTCAGTAATAACCATTCACAATCCGTGCTTGCTGTCTCAGCGCACACACACCTCGTTTGGGTGTTATATAGTCAAGCCTCACGGGCAATTAGTACTGGTTAGCTTAACGCCTCACAACGCTTCCACACCCAGCCTATCAACGTCGTAGTCTTCGACGGCCCTTCAGGGGACTCAAGGTCCCAGTGAGATCTCATCTTGAAGGAGGCTTCACGCTTAGATGCTTTCAGCGTTTATCCCGTCCGAACATAGCTACCCGGCAGTGCCACTGGCGTGACAACCGGAACACCAGAGGTTCGTTCACTCCGGTCCTCTCGTACTAGGAGCAACTCTTCTCAAATCTCAAACGCCCACGGCAGATAGGGACCGAACTGTCTCACGACGTTCTAAACCCAGCTCGCGTACCACTTTAAATGGCGAACAGCCATACCCTTGGGACCGGCTTCAGCCCCAGGATGTGATGAGCCGACATCGAGGTGCCAAACACCGCCGTCGATGTGAACTCTTGGGCGGTATCAGCCTGTTATCCCCGGAGTACCTTTTATCCGTTGAGCGATGGCCCTTCCATACAGAACCACCGGATCACTATGACCTACTTTCGTACCTGCTCGACGTGTCTGTCTCGCAGTCAAGCTGGCTTGTGCCATTACACTAACCGCATGATTTCCGACCATGCTTAGCCAACCTTCGTGCTCCTCCGTTACTCTTTGGGAGGAGACCGCCCCAGTCAAACTACCCACCACGCAGTGTCCTCGATCCGGATTACGGACCAGAGTTAGAACCTCAAACTTACCAGGCTGGTATTTCAAGATTGGCTCCATCAGAACTGGCGTCCTGACTTCAAAGCCTCCCAGCTATCCTACACAAGCAAGTTCAAAGTCCACTGCGAAGCTATAGTAAAGGTTCACGGGGTCTTTCCGTCTAGCCGCGGGAACGCTGCATCTTCACAGCGATTTCAATTTCACTGAGTCTCGGGTGGAGACAGTGCCGCCATCATTACGCCATTCGTGCAGGTCGGAACTTACCCGACAAGGAATTTCGCTACCTTAGGACCGTTATAGTTACGGCCGCCGTTTACCGGGGCTTCGATCAAGAGCTTCGCTTGCGCTAACCCCATCAATTAACCTTCCGGCACCGGGCAGGCGTCACACCCTATACGTCCACTTTCGTGTTTGCAGAGTGCTGTGTTTTTAATAAACAGTTGCAGCGGCCTGGTATCTTCGACCGACGTCAGCTTACGGAGCAAGTCCTTCACCAACATCGGCGCACCTTCTCCCGAAGTTACGGTGCCAATTTGCCTAGTTCCTTCACCCGAGTTCTCTCAAGCGCCTTGGTATTCTCTACCTGACCACCTGTGTCGGTTTGGGGTACGGTCGCATGTTACCTGAAGCTTAGAGGCTTTTCTTGGAAGCATGGCATCAACGACTTCGGAGTCCGTAGACTCACCGTCATCAGCTCTCAGCATTAAGATCCCGGATTTGCCTAAGATCTCTGCCTACCACCTTGAACTGGGACAACCAACGCCCAGATCGCCTAGCCTTCTCCGTCCCCCCATCGCAGTAACACGCGGTACAGAAATATTAATCTGTTTCCCATCGACTACGCTTCTCAGCCTCGCCTTAGGGGCCGACTCACCCTGCCACGATTAACGTTGGACAGGAACCCTTGGTCTTCCGGCGGGGGAGTTTTTCACTCCCCTTGTCGTTACTCATGTCAGCATTCGCACTTCTGATACCTCCAGCAAGCTTCTCAACTCACCTTCGCAGGCTTACAGAACGCTCCTCTACCGCTCATCATTCGATGAACCCGTAGCTTCGGTGTATGGTTTGAGCCCCGTTAAATCTTCCGCGCAGGCCGACTCGACTAGTGAGCTATTACGCTTTCTTTAAAGGATGGCTGCTTCTAAGCCAACCTCCTAGCTGTCTAAGCCTTCCCACATCGTTTCCCACTTAACCATAACTTTGGGACCTTAGCTGACGGTCAGGGTTGTTTCCCTTTTCACGACGGACGTTAGCACCCGCCGTGTGTCTCCCGGATATTACTCACTGGTATTCGGAGTTTGCATGGGGTTGGTAAGTCGGGATGACCCCCTAGCCCAAACAGTGCTCTACCCCCAGTGGTATTCGTCCGAGGCGCTACCTAAATAGCTTTCGAGGAGAACCAGCTATCTCCGAGCTTGATTAGCCTTTCACCCCTATCCACAGGTCATCCGCTACTTTTTCAACAGGAGTCGGTTCGGTCCTCCAATTGATGTTACTCAATCTTCAACCTGCCCATGGATAGATCGCCCGGTTTCGGGTCTATTCCTAGCGACTAAACGCCCTATTAAGACTCGCTTTCGCTACGGCTCCGCTAATCGCTTAACCTCGCCACTAAGAATAAGTCGCTGACCCATTATACAAAAGGTACGCAGTCACAGAACAAGTCTGCTCCCACTGCTTGTACGTACACGGTTTCAGGATCTATTTCACTCCCCTCTCCGGGGTTCTTTTCGCCTTTCCCTCACGGTACTAGTTCGCTATCGGTCAGTCAGGAGTATTTAGCCTTGGAGGATGGTCCCCCCATGTTCAAACAGGATACCACGTGTCCCGTCTTACTCGATTTCACTTGATTGGGATTTTACATACGGGGCTATCACCCACTATGGCCGCACTTTCCAGAGCGTTCTGCTATCCGTCCTCAAGCTTAAGGGCTGGTCCCCTTTCGCTCGCCGCTACTGAGGGAATCTCGGTTGATTTCTTTTCCTGTGGGTACTTAGATGTTTCAGTTCCCCACGTTCGCTTCTTTTACCTATGTATTCAGTAAAAGATACCTGGCTTAAACCAGGTGGGTTTCCCCATTCAGACATCTCCGGATCAAAGGTCGTTTGCCACCTCCCCGAAGCTTTTCGCAGGCTACCACGTCTTTCATCGCCTCTGACTGCCAAGGCATCCACCGTGTACGCTTAGTCGCTTGACTATATAACCCCAAACGCACTCAATGAGTGTTTCAAGGATACATGTCGCAACTTCGACAACACATTGCGCCGGATTGCGCTTGATTATTACTTTTTTGAATCGATTCCAAATTTTTAAAGAGCATCCGATAACACGCTTTAGCGTATTATCAAGAGTCATATAATTCGTGTGAGTACTTAGCCGGAAGCAGTGGAGTTCGTTTAAGGAGGTGATCCAGCCCCAGGTTCCCCTAGGGCTACCTTGTTACGACTTCACCCCAGTCATGAATCACTCCGTGGTAAACGCCCTCCCGAAGGTTAAGCTATCTACTTCTGGAGCAACCCACTCCCATGGTGTGACGGGCGGTGTGTACAAGGCCCGGGAACGTATTCACCGTAACATTCTGATTTACGATTACTAGCGATTCCGACTTCATGGAGTCGAGTTGCAGACTCCAATCCGGACTACGAGACGCTTTATGGGATTAGCTCCACCTCGCGGCTTGGCAACCCTTTGTACGCCCCATTGTAGCACGTGTGTAGCCCTACTCGTAAGGGCCATGATGACTTGACGTCGTCCCCGCCTTCCTCCGGTTTGTCACCGGCAGTCTCCTTAGAGTTCCCAACTAAATGATGGCAAATAAGGACAAGGGTTGCGCTCGTTACGGGACTTAACCCAACATTTCACAACACGAGCTGACGACAGCCATGCAGCACCTGTCTCAGAGTTCCCGAAGGCACTTCCACATCTCTGCGGAATTCTCTGGATGTCAAGAGTAGGTAAGGTTCTTCGCGTTGCGTCGAATTAAACCACATGCTCCACCGCTTGTGCGGGCCCCCGTCAATTCATTTGAGTTTTAACCTTGCGGCCGTACTCCCCAGGCGGTCTACTTATCGCGTTAGCTGCGCCACTAAAGTCTCAAGGACCCCAACGGCTAGTAGACATCGTTTACGGCGTGGACTACCAGGGTATCTAATCCTGTTTGCTCCCCACGCTTTCGCACCTCAGCGTCAGTGTTGGTCCAGAAGGTCGCCTTCGCCACTGATGTTCCTCCAGATATCTACGCATTTCACCGCTACACCTGGAATTCCACCTTCCTCTACCACACTCTAGCCAGCCAGTTCGGAATGCAGTGCCCAGGTTGAGCCCGGGGATTTCACATTCCGCTTAACAAGCCGCCTACGCGCGCTTTACGCCCAGTAATTCCGATTAACGCTTGCACCCTCCGTATTACCGCGGCTGCTGGCACGGAGTTAGCCGGTGCTTCTTCTGTTGGTAACGTCACGGCTCGTGGGTATTAACCACAAACTTTTCCTCCCAACTGAAAGTGCTTTACAACCCGAAGGCCTTCTTCACACACGCGGCATGGCTGGATCAGGGTTTCCCCCATTGTCCAATATTCCCCACTGCTGCCTCCCGTAGGAGTCTGGACCGTGTCTCAGTTCCAGTGTGACTGATCATCCTCTCAGACCAGTTACGGATCGTCGCCTTGGTGAGCCTTTACCTCACCAACTAGCTAATCCGACGCAGGCTCATCTAATAGCGAGAGCCGAAGCCCCCTTTCCTCCGTAGAGCGTATGCGGTATTAATCCGAGTTTCCCCGGGCTATCCCCCACTACTAGGTAGATTCCTACGTGTTACTCACCCGTCCGCCGCTCGCCACCCGAAGTGCTGCCGCTCGACTTGCATGTGTTAGGCCTGCCGCCAGCGTTCAATCTGAGCCATGATCAAACTCTTCAGTTTAAAATCATGCGACGCGGAATTTGCGTCTATTTTCTTGCTCAAGTACAAAACTACTGAATTAACAGTGGTTCTTACTCGATATGCTTTTGATCTCTCATCTGCATTCCGGTAAGTACCCACACGAATTACATGAATTCTTTTTTAAAGACCAGATCGCCGCTCGGGTCGATCTTTTTGCTTCTCTCGAAGCGGGATGCGCATTCTACCGAATCACATCTCTTTGTCAACAACTTATTTTCAATTTTTGTTTTGATTTCAGTTGTTTAGCGAACTTCAGATTTCGTCTTTCGACTCTCCTTTCGTTCAGCGAGGCGCGCATTATAAGGACTTAACCTGCTGCGTCAACCGCTTTTTAAAACTCTTTTTCAGATCGCCTAGCTTTCAGAAAATTTGCTTTAAATTCAACAACTTAGCTTTGTTTGCGTCGTCGTTGTGGGGGCGCATTATAGAGACTTGGACATTCTGCGCAAGTCCTTTTTGTAAATATTTTACAAAAAGTCTGAAATGGCGATTTTTTACCCATTCGTTATAATCTGCCCCCTTGTTAAGGGGAGTAGTTATGTCTGAGAAAGTGGTTGTTATTTATAGCGGCGGGATGGATTCCTTCACCCTGCTTAATCAGGTGATTGCTGATGGCTATAAGGTCTTTCCGCTTACCTTTAACTATGGGCAGAAACACGTGCGTGAGATTGAAGCGGCACGCTCTGTCTGTGGCACGCTCGGTCTGCCCCATAAGGTGGTGGATGTGTCGGCGATCAATCAGCTGATGTTGTCTTCTTCTTTAATCTCTGATTCCCATATAGATGTGCCCGAAGGTCACTACGCTGCGGAGAATATGAAATCTACCGTGGTGCCTAACCGCAATATGATTCTGCTTTCGCTTGCGATTGGTTATGCGGTAGATATCGGCGCCAACAAAGTATTTTACGGTGCCCATGCTGGCGATCATGCCATTTACCCAGATTGCCGCCCTGAGTTTGTAAAGGCGATGGATGCGGTATCACGTATTGCCAACTACGAACCCGTGAGTATCGAAACCCCTTATCTGAATGCCAGCAAAGGTGAGATTCTGCGCCGCGGTCTGGCCATGAACCTCAATTATGCCAATACCTGGACCTGCTATAACGGGCGCGGCAAAGCCTGTGGTAAGTGCGGTGCCTGCAATGAGCGCCTTGAAGCCTTTGCGGAAAATAACGCGGTTGATCCACTGGAGTACGAATAAGTGGCCAAGGCTTACCGGGTAAAAGAAGCTTTTTATAGCCTGCAAGGTGAAGGCGCGCAGCTTGGACGGCCCGCCGTTTTCTGCCGCTTTGCAAAATGCAATTTATGGAATGGCCGCGAAGAAGACCGCGCCACATCCGTTTGTAACTTCTGCGATACCGATATCACAGGTACGGATGGGCAAAACGGCGGCATATTCAGTGATGCAAATGCACTCGGGCAACATTTACTGAACTTATGGCCAAACGGGCTTGGCCATCAATATGTTGTATTTACCGGTGGTGAACCCTTGCTGCAACTCGACGAAACCTTAATTAAGCACATGCAAAGCCTGGGTTTTGAAGTCGCTGTCGAAACCAACGGGACCCTGCCATTGCCTGCCGGGCTTGATTGGGTGTGCGTCAGCCCTAAAGGGGCTTCAACCGTGGTCGTCACCCACTGCAACGAACTCAAGCTTGTATTCCCCCAGGCGGATTGCCCGCCAGAGAACGTAGCCCATATCACGGCTGATTATTATTATTTGTCACCCATGGCCAACCCCGCCGATGGCAGCGACAAAGATATCATCAAAGCGTCTAACACCCGTTCGGCCCTGCAGTTCTGTCTGCAAAACCCTAAGTGGCGCTTAACCCTGCAAGCCCATAAACACTGGTGCATTGACTGAAGGGTTCCCCGCTCCGGCATCGGCCAGTATGATGGCCAAAAAGGAGCGAATTATGGAATTGCCCGTTATTGTCAGTATGCCCGAAGAGGGCATCGCACTGGTTACCCTCAATCAGCCTGAGCTGCGCAACCCTATTTCAGATGAAAACACGGTTGATGCCCTAGTCGGTGCGTTAAACAGTTGTAACCAGGATGACGATGTCCGCTGCGTTGTGCTCACCGGGGCAGGTTCTGCTTTCTCCGCCGGGGGCAATGTGCGCGATATGATCCATAAAACCGGCATGTTTGCAGGCGATGCCAATCAGGTACGCCAGCAATATGCGGATGTTATCCAGCGCATCCCTCTCGCCTTATATCAGATGAATAAACCTGTGATTGCCGCAGTTAATGGCCCTGCCGTAGGTGCAGGCTGTGATATTGCCATGTATTGCGATATGCGCATTGCCAGTGACAGGGCGTTTTTTGCCGAATCGTTCATTAATGTGGGTTTGATACCCGGCGACGGTGGGGCCTGGATATTACCGCGCATTATTGGTTATGCACGCGCCACACAAATGGCCCTCACAGGTGAGCGCATCAGCGCACAAAAAGCCCTCGAATGGGGAATGATCAACGAGCTCACCTCAGAACATGCGCTCTTACCACGGGCAATTGAATTGGCCAGCAGTATTGCCGCGAAATCACCACAGGCAGTGCGCGCAACCAAACAACTACTGCGCCAGGGTTTACAACTCGATTTAAGTGCCATGCTGCAGCTCAGCGCCGCCATCCAGTCAGGTTTGCACCAGGGGCCAGAACATATAGAAGCAGTCACCGCATTGCTGGAAAAACGCGTTCCTGTATTTAAGGGCTTATGATGAAGCCCGTCGTAATATTAAGCCTGTTACTGTTAACCGCCTGCAGCAAAACCGGCTCCGATTATCAGGGGGGCTGGGTCACACACAAAGGGGACTGCAAAGAAACCGGTAGTGCAACCATTACCCTGGGCGAAGAAAACACCGCCCATATCGAGTTTTTCTGCTTTCTGAAAAAGTGCGCCGAAGGCAAAGCGCGTAAAGACTTAAGCGGATATGTTTATTTTGATATTGGCGATGGCCAGTTCATTACCGGCCGCATACGTGAACAGGAAGCGAACGGTAACTGGGTATTAACCATGAAAGGCAAACGCTGTCAGGGACACTGGGCAGTATTAAAAGGTGACTAAACACCTTTTAATAACGGCACTATTTTTTCAATCCAGTGTTTTTTCTCGGCATCACGCCGGTAACACACAAAAACTGCACGGCTGAAAACAGGGGCATCCGCTACCCGGCACAACCTGCCGCTGGCGATATACTCCGCCACCATGGCGGCGGGTAAATAAGCGGCCCCCTGATTTTTCAGAATCTGCTCCAGGGCCACACGGGCCATATTGGTCTGCAATACCGGCACAATACCCGCCAGCCATTCAGAACTTTGCGCGCGTTGCGTCACACCCCAGTCAACTGCGATATAACCCAGTTCAGACAAAGCAGCTGTATCGGCCACGGGCTGGCTGCTGACCAGCAGCAGATTCAGCTCAGTGATTTTTTCTGACATGAGTTCATCCACCTTTGGCACATCGCACATCAGGGCAATATCAGCAGCATGCTCCAGCAGCTGGCGGGCCATGAGGGGCTGGCTGTGCATTTCGGCGCGCAGCATTAACTGAGGGTAACGCTGTTTAATCAAAGGCAGGTTATCGTGCAACAGGAGATCCCACAGGTCCGGGCTGGCGGCCAGGGCGAATTGCTCCTGCTCAACCCCACTGACCGCAACTTCCTGATAAGCCTTCAGCCAGGCATTCAGCACCATCTGTGCATGGGGCAATAAACGCTCCCCCGCCGGGGTGAGTTTGATGTTGTTGCGCTGCCGGGAAAACAAGCCAACCCCCAAACGGGTTTCCAGTTGCCGGATACGGGAACTGACCGCCGCCTGGGTCAGGTACAGATTTTCCGCCGCCTGGCCAAAATGCCTTGTTTTACAGACCTCTAGGAATGTTTTGAGCAGTTCTGTGTCCACTTTTTCGATTATCTACTTTTATTGAATTGATAAAATAATTTTGTTTTACGCATTGTATATCGGCGTCCATACTCCGCACAATTTCATCCTGAGGAGGGGGTTGACATGGCTGACTTCGGCTCTTTCAAAGCAACAAAACGTTACTTTGATGACGAAAATTTCCCATATGGATTCAAAGCATCCGGTGACTTTACACGCGTACAAGCAGAAATTTTAGAAGCCTGCGGACGCACACTGTATGCCCTGGAGCAGGCCAAACAAGAACCTGCAGACGATGCACAAAAACGCTTTGTCAGTGTATGCCGCGGCGAAGTACCAGGCGAAAGCGAAGTTGAAAAAGCCTGGGTTAAATACCGCGAAGCGCTGATCCGTAAAGGTAAAGTATTCACCATGTTCTCCACCTACAGTGACGGTGATGACGACTACGTGGATGACTCCCTGGACGACGACTTAAGCGCTGCGTAATACGCAGATGTAAAAAAGGGGCTGCGGCCCCTTTTTTATTGGCGCCATAACAGATAACGTCCGGGCATGATCAAATCAAATAAAAAAGCACCCAAACAAACCATCGGCTGGTACGAGCATATTCAATTGCCCGAACTGGGCCTTTCAGCCTGCCCGGCCAAAGTCGATACGGGCGCACGCACCTCTGCCCTGCATGCCGATAAAATCGAAGCGTTTGAGCGTGATGGTGAAAATTGGGTGCGCTTCAGTGTGCGTTTTAAATCCGACAAGGTGATGTTAAATACCCAGTGTGAAGCGCGCCTGGTGGAAAAACGTGTGGTATCTAACTCCGGCGGCCACCGCCAGCAGCGTTATGTCATCAAAACCCTGGCGCGTCTCGGGCAGCAGGAATGGCCCATCGAAATAACCCTCACCCACCGCGGCACTATGAAATTCCCCATGCTGCTGGGCCGCACCGCCCTCAGCTCGCGTTTTGTGGTGGATGTAAGCCGCAGTAATTTATTGGGCAAAATCAGCGGCTCTTAAGCTCTGCAATACATTCATCCATGTAATCCTGCATTTGCTCAGGCGTAATATTGTCCGATTTCGCCCAAATGGCGCATTGCTCTTCCGGTGTCAGGTCCGTGTCATCCGCCTGTACGGCCAAACTCAACACAATCAGCAAACACAGACTCATTAATTTACCCATAGCCTATCCATCCCATAACAACCCAAAGCGGGTCATTTCCACTATAGACCGGCGCAGGGCTTATGCCATGGGAGCTGCTAGGGGCAGCGGATACGAAAACTGCCGTCCAGATCATCCGGCATAATCAGGGTTTGCAAACCCAGCTCAGATGATTGCGCGCAGAGGGCATCCCGTTCAGGCCCCGGGTAATAAAATTCAGAGCCGTATTCGATATGCAAAACGGGTTTATCCGCCAGCACAAAGGGGCTGAGCAAGTCACACTCGTCATAGGCAAAACATTCTTCGTTAACCGCAAAATCAAAATCCGCCACCAGATCAGTAATCTGCCCGAGATCGTTTTTCAGGCCTATAGTCAGCCCGCGGGCATGGGCTTGATCCGCCAGCCAGCGGTTGTAGGCAAGCTGGTCTGCGGCGCTGAGGATGAAACCTGTGTTATTGCTGTAACCATCTACGTTATCCGGATCCACCCCGTCACAGCCCTTTTCTGCCGCCAGATCAAGTCTCGCAGCCATAACATCCTGTAAATCGGTATTGCTGATATCCAACCACTTTTCACCGGGCCAGCCATCCATATCATTACCCAGCGCGGCAGAGGGAAAATCATCCGCATCATCACGCCAGTTTTCATAACTGCCGGCGGAGAAATAACAGATCACCTCAACACCACGGGCCTGCAGGGCAGCAATCAATTCAGGGGAAGAGTCAAACAAATCGATGTCGTACATATCGACATCCAGCTCAGTATTCAGCGGATGCTGATCATCCACCAGCAGCTGAATATGATAAAACCCACCATCGTCTTCCGGTAACGGATCACTGGTGGGGGTGGGGGCACCACAGGCAGTGAGCACACAACAACTGAACAGCATTAAATAACGCAGCATTTTATCTCCCTGAAGAATGCCAATTTCACCCGTTAGCGGGCGGGGTCTATCACACCAGCAAGGCTCTGATTAATCCGGAACCAGCCCGCAATACTCAAACGGGGTTGGGTAGCAGGTAAAACCTGATGGGGAAATTCATCACTCAGGAATGACACCAGGGTGCCGGCCTGCGGCTCTACCTTAAGCAGGCTTTCATCCTGGGCCGTGAATATTTCAAGCTCGCCGCCCCATTCACTCTGCCAGCCATCATTAAGATAGACCACAGTCGTCACGCGGCGGTTGGAACGCCCCTGAAACGCATCAAGGTGTTTACGGTAAAACTCACCCGGATTGTAGTGGGCAAAGTGGGCTTCATAATCGAGCAGGCCGAGGAAACAACGGCTGTTTAAAGCGATACGGTATTCTTCCATACACGCAAGATAAGCCTGTTGCGCGGGGGTGCTGCCATCAAGCCAGTGGATACGGTCCCGGCGGATATCCTGATTGGTTTGCTGGGCTGCGCCGCGCCCCACCCCGGCTTGGCGGAACTCACCGGCTTCGAGTAACTGGCGGATATCCGCACGCAAGGCCGTGCAAATATCCGCCGCAATAAAACCGGGCACTATGGCAAGGCCATGCTGGTAAATCAGATCGACCGGATCCAGTGGGGAAATTTGTTCTGCGCTGCTCACGGTATATCCTCACACGATCCGTGCCGTTAAGGCGGTGGAATGTAAAACAGGCCGCGGGATTAACCGAATCAGAAATATTATCGAGACGATAAATGATATGAACTGGCAATACTGGCAAGCGCAATTACAGCTTGAGGCACACCCCGAGGGCGGGTTTTACCGGCGTATTTATACTGCCGCCACACCCTGTGAAACCCCACGGGGCACACGCCCGAGCATGACGGCCATCCACTATTTATTGCATGGTAAACACCAGTCGCGCTGGCACCGTTTGCACAGTGATGAGCAGTGGTTTTATCACCAGGGTTGCGGGCTGAGGCTGATGAGCATTTCCCCCTCGGGTGATTTATGCCAGCACACACTCACCGCAGAAAATCCCTACCTGTGCATACCCGCCGGTTATTGGTTTTGCGCAGCAGTGTTGCACCACAACGCAGAGGATTTCGCCCTGGTGAGTTGTACCGTGACACCGGGGTTTGATTTTGCGGATTTTGAATTAATTGAATCCGGGATACTGGCGGCCCAGTACCCCGAACATGCGGCGGAAATTTTACGTATCAGGGCTGCAGGCGGTTAATTTGCCAGCCGCTGCCATCTTTTTCGTAAAGGAAACGGTCATGCAGACGGTTTTCACGGCCCTGCCAAAATTCCACCGACTGGGGCACTACGCGAAAGCCCCCCCAGAAACCCGGCAAGGGCACATCACCATTGGCAAATTTATGTTTCATTTGCTCAAAGGCCTGCTCGAGTAATTTACGCCCGCCGATTGGGCGGCTTTGCTGGGAGGCCCAGGCAGCAATCTGGCTGTCTTTCGGGCGGGATAAAAAATATTTAGTCACTTCGCCGATGGAGAGTTTCTCAGCAGTGCCACTCACAATCACCTGGCGCTCAAGGGCCAGCCATGGGAAATGCAGGCTCACATGGGGATTTTTAGCAATCTGCTGGGCTTTGCGGCTTTCAAGGTTGGTGAAAAAAACAAAACCCTTATCGTCGGTATGTTTCAGCAACACCATACGCTGGCTGGGCATACCATTTTCAGCCACAGTGGATAAACACATCGCAGTAGGGTCGGTAAATGCCTGGCTGGCGATGGCATCACCCAACCAAGTTTCAAATTGGCTGACCGGATTCGCTGCGAGATCTTCGCGGTGCAGGCCTTTTAATGCGTACTGGCGGCGGATGGCACTCAGGTCCATATCTTCACTCCTTATGCAATGCCGCCATTATACGGGGCTTATTCGACAAGGTGTTGATATAAACACACAGGCAATACCCCACTGACCTTAAATACGAAATGCACCAACGGTTTTGGCCAGGCTTTGTGAGCGTTCTTCCACATTCGCGGCGCTCTGCGCAACCTCATTGGCATTTGTCACCAGATTGGATGCCGCATCATCGACCTTAGTAATGTTCTGGGTAATTTCTTCCACGGCCAGGTACTGCTCTTCACCGGCGGTGGCCACCTGGGCAATAACATCGGAAATCTGGCGAATTTTAGTGCGGATTTCAGTTAAGGCTTCGCCCGTCTGGATCGCCTGTTTTTCACCGGTATTGGCTTGATCGCAGGCACTGTTCATGGCGGTCACCGCCTGTTTGGCAACCTGCTGCAAACTGGAAATAGTATTTTCAATTTCACGGGTGGATTCCTGGGTACGGGTAGCAAGGGTGCGCACTTCGTCGGCCACCACCGCAAAACCACGTCCCTGTTCACCGGCGCGGGCCGCTTCAATCGCGGCATTCAACGCCAGCAAGTTAGTTTGCTCGGCAATACTTTTGATCACATCAATCACTGTGCTGATCTGCGCGGCCTGTTCGGCCAGCTGTGCAATTTCATCACCCGCATTGCGGATACTTTCCGCCAGCTCGCGGATTACGCTCGCCGACTGGGTTGATAAAGTTGCCCCCTGCTCCGCCTGGGTGCGGGTTTCACGGGTCTGCCCGGCGGCATCTTCACAATGCTGGGCCACCTGACGGGCCGATGCGGCCAGTTCAGTGGCGGCAGAAACAATCAGGCTGACCTGATCTTTTTGCTGTTGCCCTAATACCCGCGTCGTTTTTGAAGCTGTCTGTAATTGATTGGACGTAGCGGTCAAATTGGCCGCCTGCTGGCTGACGTTACCCACTGCACTGGCCAGTTGCCGGAATGAGCGCCCTAAGGCATTGACCACCCAGCTCAACTCATCACTACCGCCGATGCTGTATTCCTTATTTAACTGGCCATGTTCGAGATCATCGGCCATCTGTTTGACCATGCGAGTGCTGATATCTACGGCTTTTTTCAGGCACATCAGTAAATACATCGCCAGCCCCAGCAGCAATAAAAATAATACAACCGTCCATAGTAAATGCTGTTGGGCAGCGGTTTCATATTCCACGCTGCGCTGATGGAACAGGGCCATCACTTCTTTATTCAGGGCGGCAACACTGCCAATCGCCTGGGTGCCCGCCGCGAAATAACTGCCGCTATCAACGGACACCTGCTCACTTTTAATCAGATGCTCATCGGTCATTTTCAGAAAGCTGTCCATATCACGCTGGGCCTGAGCTAATGCTTGCTGAACCTTGCCACCCATAGCCGGGTTAAATTCCACGGCTTTATTCACCTGATAAACCGCCAGCTGCATAGGGGACAATATAGCGTTGTATAGGCGGGTAACATCCAGAAAACTCTCCGGCGTAAAACTGCCTTTGGCAGCAACACCAGCACCCCGGCCGCGCAGTTGCCCGGCAAATTCCTGCACCGCAGGTAGCTGATAAACCGACAATTGCATCAGCAGGTAGGTATCCAGGTAAGGGTCGAGAATCAAACCACTTTCCGTGGCCAGCTCTTCAATCAGGGCTGACATCTCCTGAATCCAGTCGGTGTGTTGTTTAAAACTGGCTGCGGAACCTAAGGCTTCGAGTTTATTGCTGTTCAGGTCGGCAAAATCACTCTGCAGGCCATGTAATTTGCTGTTTAGGAAGGAAAAACCCTGTTTTTTTAAGCTGGCATCGGCCACTTCAAATTGTTTATCGATATCCCGCTCAAGCCCGGCAAGATCACTTTTCGCCGCAGCATTCCCATTTAACCACTGCGCAGCGGTGCCACGATGTTTTGCAGCTAAAACCCGCAGCGGGTGCAATTCTGCGTAAGCATCATAACCACGCACTTCGCCATCGGCGGCATCAATAACAGCCATTTGATTGTTATAAATGGTGATAGCGCCATAACCGACGGGTAACAAAAATACGATGAACAACAGCTGAAACTTGCGGGCAAACCCCATGTTATTCAGCAGGTTAATTCCCGGTGTGAATAGTGACATTGTCCTGTCCTCCGACGTCCTCTGGCTGAGTATAGACAAGGCGCTTGGGATACCAGGCTTTCAAGGCTAAAATGGCGTCTTTTTCCGGCAATATTCCCATGAGCAGTAAAAAGCGCGACATCCCGGTATTTAACCACCCCATCATAGAGACCCACTGCCACCTGGATTACCTCAAGGAAAATGCCCTGGCCGACATTCTCACACAGTGCGCCAAGGCCAATGTGGAGCGGGTAATTACCATCGGGGTTTCGCCGGATAACCTCGCCAGCGTGTTACAGCTCACCGAAGCTGCGCACAATATTTATGGCACCCTGGGTGTGCACCCGCACGATGCAGAAAAGTTTACCGCCGAGACGGCCACTTTTATCCGTGAGCAGGCCACTGCGGCCAAGATTGTCGCCATTGGCGAAATCGGGCTGGACTATTATTACGAACATTCCGACCGAAAAACCCAGCAAACGGTATTTGAAACCCAGCTGCAAATCGCCTGTGATCTGAATTTACCCGTGGTCATTCACAGCCGCGAAGCCGACGAAGATACCCGCGCCATTTTGCAAAACTTTTCCGGCAGCCTTAAACGCAAAGGCGTGATTCACAGTTTTACATCGGGTATTGAGCTTGCCCAATTTGCCATTAACGATGGTTTTTGCCTGGGTTTTAACGGTATCTGCACCTTTCCAAAAGCCGATAATGTGCGGGAAATTATCCGCATAACCCCGGCTGAAAATATTTTGCTGGAAACCGATTCCCCCTACCTCACCCCTGTGCCTTTCCGCGGGCGGGAAAACGCGCCGTTTTATATTCCGTTTGTGGCCGAGCATGTCGCCCAGGTAAAAGAAATGGATATCGAAACATTGCTGCCGGTGGTTTACCAAAACTCCCTGCGGGTGTTTTTCCCGGACGCGACAGCGCCATAAAAAGCGGCGCATCACTACCGGAATAAATCGGCCAGCCAATGCAAAAATGCACAGTTGGCCGAACCCATAAAGGCTATGGCCGCTTTGGCAACTGCCGCCTACTCTTGCACCCCGCAGTCCAACAAAAATAAAAACCTGCGAGGAAATAACAATGCAAGCTAAAAAACTGGCCCTCGGCCTGACTCTCGTGTGTGCAGCATTTGCGGCACAGGCGGGCACCTACACCCAAACCAAATATCCGATTGTATTGGTGCACGGTGTCGCCGGCTTCACTAAACTCGGTGGCATCATCGATTATTTTTACGGCATTCCCTACGATCTGCGCCGTGACGGCGCCGTGGTCTATGCCGCCAGTGTTTCAGCATTTAACGACAGCGAAACCCGCGGTGCGCAATTAGCCAGCCAGATAGTGCCCTGGGCGGCCAATAACGGTGGTAAGGTCAACCTGTTTGGCCATAGCCAGGGCGCACCGACATCCCGTGTTGCACTCACCCTGAAACCCAACTTAGTTGCTTCGGTAACATCCATCGATGGTGTGAATAAAGGCTCTAAAGTCGCCGATGTTATCCGTGGTGTATTACCCGCCGGCAGTGCGGTGGAAGATGGCGCGGCGGGCCTCGCCAATGCCTTTGGTGAAATCGTCAACTGGCTGTCCAACGCCAATAACAAGCAAAATGCCATTAACGCCCTGTGGACATTAACCACACCCGGCACCAACGATTTAAACAAGCGCCATGGCTGGGGTGTGAACACCAGTGATTATTGTGGTGCAGGTTCTGAAACCGTGAGTGTGAGTGGTTACAGCGTCAAAATGTATTCCTGGACCGGCAGCTCCACCTACACCAACGTGCTGGACGTGCTTGATCCTTTCCAGGCCGCTTTGGGTAAGGTCTTTGCCAACCAGAGCGTTAAAACCAGCGACGGTTTAGTGGATATCTGCTCTGCAAAAATGGGTAAAGTCATCAGTACCAGTTATGACATGAACCATGTGGATGCAATTAACCACACATTGGGTACCACCTCCATCTGGTTAAACCCAAAAACCCTGTACCGCACCCAGGCAAACCGCCTGAAAAACTTAGGCCTTTAAGCTGTTAAAAAAACCGCGTTACGAGGCTGTTTGAAAACGTTAGCGAGGCAGTCAGAACAAGGCAGCCGAAGAGAAGCGGAGACAACAACCTTTAGGTTGGCCCGCTGGCGGGCTTTAGTAAAAACGAACGAAAAAGCGCAGTTTATATGTAATAAATGAGCATTTTTAGTTCGTTTTTAACGAAGTTCTGGCAACGCAGTTAGTTTTCACACAGCCTCATTGCACGGGGTAACAGGAGTTTTTATGCGTACCAAAAAAATCATCGCAGTGTCATGTGCCTGCCTGTTACTGGCGGGCCTCGCCTGGCAATTAAGCCGCCCCCTGCAACAACAAACCGCTCTGCATTTTGATAACCAGGCCCAGCACGACATGCTGCTGCATTTAAATATCCGCCGCACAGTGATAGGCAAGATGGATTACCCCAGCAGCGGTTATGCACGGGAAGAATTTCTTGCCAAAACCAGCCGCCTGCAGGGCACCATGGTGGATGGTGATTTACAACAGGATGCCAACGGCAATTTAATTTTAAATATCGATGTGCGGCATTTATTTGATTATTTTCTCTCCGCCGTGGGGGATGTCAGCGCCGATGATGCCATTGCCGAAATCCGCGCCTATGCCTACAGCCATCTGGATGAAAAAGCCGCCGCCCAGGCCATGGCCCTGCTCGAAACCTATCTGCATTTTAAAGCCGATGTTGCAGCATTAATGGAGCAAAGCCTGCCGCCGGAAGCACAACAAAATGAATCACAAATGCTGGCCAATTTACGTTTTGGTTTAAATCAGATCAGCGCCCTGCGCGGGCAATATTTCAGCGGGGATGAACGCGAAGCCTTTTTTGCCGATGAAGAAGCCTACGCCACTTTCACACTCGATTCCCTCAGCATTCAGCAAAGTAAAATGAGTGTTGCGGAAAAAACCAGCTTGCTGGCCGAAGCGGAAGCTAAATTACCCGAACATTTACGCACTATCCGCGAAACCATGCGCAATGATATTGAGCAAAGTGCCATTCAACAAAGCCAGCTGCAAAGCGGTGATAACAGCGCGTTATACCAAAGTTTAAGTGAAGAATACGATGCACAAACGGTCGATACTGTCATGGCAGAATATGCTAATGATGCCGCCTTCGCGCAGCGTTATCAGGTTTACCGGGGGGCTTTAGAAAAATCCGATGGCAGCGCGGCCAGCGTTCAGGCATTGCAGGCCAGTTATTTTACAGCGGATGAAATCAATAAAGTGGCGACGTTTGATTCAATCAGTCAGCAGAATCAAACAGTGGTCAGCGGGGAATAAATAAACGCAGCAAAAATCAGGGGCGAAAAAAAAGCGCTGTCGTTGGATTCGATCAGCGCTTTTTTCAGTTTTTGTTTGTCTTGTTTACGTTTGGCTTTTTCACTGCTTGCGTGCACCCCGCCTTTTTTCATGATCGGGTCAAAGGCAAACGGATTGCGTTTTTTGGCTTTTGCCATGTCTTTCTCCTTAGTTGTATGCCCCATGCAATAACCACAGGGGCGCGCATTATCAGGCCAGTTGCCCTGTCACACAATAGTCTCTTTTCAAGGGGGCGGCGAAGCCTTAGCATGGCCGCCTCACAGGGAGATTTACGATGTTATCGCACGCTGCTTTTTGTTCCCGCCAGACCCGCGACCAGCTCGATGTACTGGTGATTGACCACCCGCTGTTTGATGCCGAAATCGTGCTGCAGGGCGCGCAGTTAATCCGTTTTAACCCTAAAGGCGAGGCCAACTGGTTGTGGCTGAGTGACAAAATTGCCTACCACAGGGGCAAGGCCCTGCGTGGTGGAATTCCGGTTTGCTGGCCCTGGTTTGGCAACGCCGATAAAAACCCTGCCGATGTTAAAAACGATATTCTGCAAAAAGATGCGCACGGTTTTGCACGCAGCCTTAACTGGCAGCTCAGTGCCCTTGAAGAAAGCGCACAGGGTGTAAAAGCAGAGCTGAGTTTACACAGCAGCCCTGAGACACAGGTTTTCTGGCCACACAGTTTTGCGCTGCGTGCGGAATTTATTTTTGGCAAAGATTGCCGCCTGAATTTATACACCCACAATACCGGCACTCAAACCTTCCACTTCAGCCAGGCCCTGCACACCTATTTCCCCACGGCGGATATTAACCAAACCCGCATTCAGGGTTTCCACGCTGCGCCCTATATCGACACCCTGGAAAACTGGCAGGAAAAACAGCAGAGCGGAGATATTCTGTTTCAGGGTGAAACCGACCGGATTTATTTAAATCACCCCGCCGTGGTTTTAAAAACCCCGCTTTACCGCCGCGAATTACAGGGCATTAACAGCCACAGCGCAGTAGTATGGAACCCGTGGATTGAAAAAAGTAAACGCCTCGGCCAATTCGCGCTTGATGATTACCTGCGCATGTTCTGCGTGGAAACCGCCAATGCATTTTCCGATTATAAAAGGCTGCAACCCGGTGAAAGCTGCTGTTTAGGCCTGTGTATTAGTGCGCTTTAACGTAATTTATAAATATACCGGCATAAAAAAACCGCGCATTTGCGCGGTTTTTTATGTCCAGGGATGGACGGTATCCTGAGAACGCAGGAGCAATTTTCAGGGCATGTCCAGGGATGGACGGTATCCTGAAAACGCAGGAGCAATTTTCAGGATATGCCATGCAAAACTGATAATTACAGTTTGCCAGCTTCTTCTTTCAGGTATTTAGCAACGCCTTCTGGGGAAGCAGTCATACCTTTGTCACCTTTTTTCCAGCCGGCTGGGCACACTTCACCGTGTTCTTCGGTGAACTGCAGAGCTTCAACCAGACGGATCAGCTCTTCCATGTTACGGCCCAGTGGCAGGTCGTTCACGATCTGGGAACGTACCAGGCCGTTTTTGTCGATGATGAAAGCACCACGGAAAGCAACACCACCGGCGCTTTCTACGTCATAGGCTTTACAGATTTCGTGGTTGATGTCAGCCGCCAGGGTGTATTTCACCTGACCGATACCGCCTTTATCAACAGGGGTGTTACGCCATGCGTTGTGGGTGAAGTGAGAATCGATAGATACACCAATCACTTCTACGTTCAGGGCTTTGAATTGCTCAACACGATGATCCAGCGCGATCAGCTCGGATGGGCAAACGAAGGTGAAGTCCAGTGGGTAGAAAAACACCAGACCGTATTTGCCTTTAATGGCCTGGGACAGGGTGAAGTTCTCAACGATTTCGCCGTTGCCCAGAACCGCAGCACAGGTAAAATCGGGGGCTTTTTTGCCTACTAATACGCTCATCGCACACTCCATTTGGGTTTTGTTAACGGTGTTCAGGGTCCACCTGAGTGGCCGATACTATACAACGCCACTTAGCTTAATCCTACCGTTTCGGTAAACTATAGGGCATTGTCCGGCCGGCCAACCCCAGAAGCATAATGCACAGTTGTGACCGGTTCTGCGTTATACAGGATGTTATTTTTGCCAGACACGCGCCACATACGCCCCCTGCAATGGGCCCTGTTATTATCCCTCAGCCTGCACAGTTTGCTGCTCTGGCAAATATGGCCTGCCCACGAGGAATATCTGGCTGCGGGCAATAATATGGCGATCACCCTGCTGCGCAACGCCCGCCAGAACACCAGTGAAGATGAACCCGCTAATAAAACCACCCTGCAAAATGAAATTGCCAGCCAGGCCGCGGTGATCAGCCGCCCGGGCCAGGGGCCAAGCAAACAGGAAAAAAACCAACAAGCAAAAACCGCATCCCCCGCCGAACAAAACAAAAGTGCACCGGCACCCAGCCAGAGCGATTCACATAATCAGGCACAAAATACCGAGCAGCGTGATGCCATTCAAAATCCACAAAGTGAATTAAATAGCGCCGTGCATATCACCCCCGGTAATCAGTTACCCAGTTACGCGCAGCAGGTGTTATTGCACATTATTGATAAAGCCAGCGCCGGCCCGCGCGATGGTGATTTAGTTGTACGCCTGCGATTAATCCCGATTGGTTTTGCCACCCAGGTGGAAATTGCGCAAAGCTCGGGGGATAACTCACTGGATAACTGGATGTTGCGCCAGATACTCGCGGCGAATCCCTTTCCGCCCTTTCCCGAAGGCGATAGCGATGCGGAAAAAACTCTGTTAATTCCCATCCATATTCAATGGGCCCGTTAAACGCGGCTTGTATTCACCGGCCCATGCCGTTATAAACAGCCGCAGTTAGGGGGAAATACCATGGATGCACGTCAGGCCGCCCAGGCAATTTTACAACGCGTATGGAAAACACGGGGTTTTCCGGTGGACCCGGTGACCATCGCCCGCGAATTAGGCCTTGAGGTCATGGATACGGATTTACCCGATCAGGTTTCAGGCGCGTTATTAAAAGAAGCCGGCAAAGATCCGGTGATCGTGCTGCATTACGCTGACCATCCGAAACGCAAACGTTTTACCTGCGCCCATGAGCTTGGCCATTTTGTATACCGCAATGAACAAAATGTGCTGGACGAAGAATACAGCTACCTGGATTTACGCTCACCTGCTTCTTCCACCGGCGAAGAAATAGAAGAAGTGATGGCAAACCGTTTTGCCGCACACTTATTAATGCCCGAAGAAGAAGTGGAAAAACTGCACGCCAAAAAAACCAGCCATCTGGATATGGCCCTGTATTTTGATGTGTCCAGTGAGGCACTGAAATACCGCCTGAAAAACATGGGGTTAATTTAAATGTCTGCGCTGTTAAAGGATGAACTGCAGAAGGATTTAACCCAGCAGATCAAAGATCAGCTGCGTTACAGCGAAAAAACCCAGCCGACCCACCCCATGCTTGAGCAAAAAATCCGCAATCTCGCTTCCGACCGGGATATGAAACGCCTTTATGCGCGGGGTTTTATTGCCATACTGCTGGTGCAGTTAATTGCCATGAACCTGATTTTTATTGCTTCAGGTTTGGAGTGGATTAATTTCAAACAGTGGCAGCTGGAATTATATATGGGCGGCACCCTCGCCGAGGTTTTTGGCATAGTACTGGTGATTACCAAAAATCTGTTCCCGCAACCCCAGGACAGCAGCGAAAGTTAAAACTTAACGCCGGCTGTACCAGATCCAGAAACCGGATAATGCCAGCAGCACTAAAATGAGTGCTGCGATATCCACCACGTACACACCCATGGCACCAAAAAACCGCCCGTTGTGTAAATCCTGTATGACTTTCTGCCAGCTGATCACGCGATTTTGCTGATAATCCGCCGGTAAAATTTGTTGCGTGAGTATGGGCGGAGCCACAGCCTGTGTGTCACCCAGACTCAGGCTGATATCATCCAGCGCCTGCCAATGGCCGTTATTCTGTAAATAAATCCGCCCCTCTGACTGCGCAATCCCCTGTAAATTATCACCCAATAAACTGCTGGCGATATTTTCCACCAGCTGGCTCTGCTGCAAAAACAATAATTGCGCAGCGCACAGCACCCAGAGCTGCTGCGCGTTTTGCGCGACCCCTAACACGGGCGGGGTGCATTGCGTGAGGGGGGTTTGATTTAAATAAACCTGTTCTTCACTGCTGTACACCACTGCATCTGCCAATACAAAACCACGGTTGGCCTGCACATGGTAAGGCCATAACCAGATCCGGGATTGGGGATAATGTTGCGCGAGGGCGAAATCACCGGTGTGATTGAGCATCAGGCCGCTGATACTCACCAACACTAAAATCAGAGCAGCCGCCAGCCCAAGACGGCGATGCCAGCGGTGCAGAAAAAAACGCAGTTGACGTTTGAACATCAGGGATGGATCTGTTGTTGTAAATAGAGCGCGAGTTTAACGATTTTTTTCATGGCCCGCACTGAGTAGGTGGCTCCGGAAATACCATCCACACTACGGTTTAATTCACCTTCGGCATTTAAGGCAATGCCGGCAAACTGCGCCCGGAAACCTTCACTTTTAATTTCATCACCGCGGCTTTCACGGAATTCCAGCACTTCAACGGCACTTAATTGCTGACCCTGTACCACTACACCAAAGGTAATGGGTAATTCTTTGCCCACTTCATTAAGAATAAATGCGGTGCGCCCGCCCTCTTGCCAATAACGGATACGGATACCGGCATAGGCATGGCTTAAAATTCCGGCCACCTGTTTTTGTTGCTCTGCGTTGAGCCACAGGGTTTCCACTTTTGCATTCTGTAAATGCTGCTGTGCCAGAAAATCCTGCGCACTAAGCAGGGTTTTGGCCTGTGCAGGTAATACACATAAAACAGCCAGCACACATAACAGGGTTCGCATGTCAGACTCCATCATAAAAAAGCAACGGCACTGGGCCGTTGCTTCAACTGCTAAAAAATCAGCCTGATCAGAAGCTGTAACCCATACCCAGGTTCAGGGTATCGGCAATCGCATCGCTGCTCGCACTGGTATCTTCAGTACGCACATAATCGGCTTTTAATACTACGGTTTCGGCTAACCAGTAATTGGCACCAAAGGATTGTTCAATGAGCGCTGAATCGGCGCTGTTACCCGCTAAATTATCCCAGCTGCTGTAACGACCAAATACACCGAGTTTGTCGCTGATTTTGTAGGAGGGTTCGATATAAAAACCATTTTGTTTATCGGCACCGGCTTCTACTGCATTGATTTTGTTATTCAGGCTCCACTCGGCATACAAAGCACGCAAACCAAATGCACCTTGCTGCACCACCGCATGGGCTTCGATTAATTGCGCATCAATACCTGCACCCTGGGCAACATCTTCCTGATACTGCACGGCGGCACCTAAGGTAACACCCGCCAACGGGGTTACATTAATACGGGCTGTGTAGGCAAAATTATTCGCTTCCGCTTCCATCACCTGCTGACGACCATCGCGGATTTTATAATCACCACCTGCGATATCCAGATTTAAACCTGAATGGTAAGCCACATCCCAGGTCAGCATGCCGCTGCGGCCATTTAAAGCCACACCACCTTCCCACCAGGTGGCAGGAATAATATTTTTCTCCACGTTATTGCGCTCAACCCCATAAAACGTATCCGGTTCGTGGGTTTCGTTGAGAATGCCCACAGGCACGAGGAACATACCGATTTTGGTTTTCAGGGCATCACTCAGATCGTGCTCGATATAGGCCTGTTCAAGCTCCACTTCGCCGCTGTCGCCGTCATCACTGCTGGCCACCACGTGCTCCACTTCCAGCTCAGAGAAAAAACGGGTTTTGGCGTCGATTTCTTTGCCAAAAAACAGCACAAACCGGTGGAAATCCATGGTGTCTTCACCACCTTTTTCCTGGCTGTTGGCGTAATGCATTTCACCATAACCACCGACTTTCACCGGTGATGTTAACGCAGCCTGATTTTCCACTGCTGTGGTGGTGGCCTCTAACTGGGCACGCAGCTGGTCAATCTGCGCCTGTAATTCTTCGTTGCTCGGTGCGGCCATCACCATGGAAGAAGCCAATAACGACACAACTGTCAGGGATTTTTTCATTCTTCTCATCCGTTCTTTGTGAAACAACGGCGCCATTCTTCACTATGAGTAAAGAAGTGTAAAGATAAATAAGAATGCTTATCGAATAGATTTGATTTCTGTCAACAGGCAATAAAAAAGCCACCCGCGGGTGGCTTTTTCAGGTGCGCAAGTTATTCGCTGGCAGCGCCGTCGATCACTTTCTGCAGCTCACCGGACTCGTACATTTCAGTCACGATGTCACAACCACCGATCAGCTCACCTTTTACCCACAGCTGCGGGAAGGTTGGCCAGTTGCCGTATAAAGGCAGGTTGGCGCGGATTTCAGGGTTGGATAATACGTCTACGTAGGCAAAACGCTTACCGCAGGCCATCACCGCCTGCACGGTACGGGCAGAAAAACCGCACTGTGGCTGATTCGGGTTGCCTTTCATATACAGAATGATGGCATTGCCTTCGATTTGTTCTTTGATGGTTTGCATTACGTCTGACATGGCAACCTCATTGGGGGTGTCGATGTGAATTTGCGCCATTTTAACGAATAACCCAGCCATTCACTAGGGTATGACCATGCAAAGCCGTAAAACCCTGTAAAAACAAGCGTGTCAAGGCCATACCGTTGTCAAATGGGGGCGTGTTGCGTATGATGGCCGACTTCCTTTAGGGGCAGCGTATTGTGCTGCCTTTTTGCGTTTTGAAGGAGTGCATGATGCATCCCATTATGAATACCTACGGCCGCCTGCCGGTGACCTTTACCCACGGTAAAGGTGCTTATGTTTATGACACCGAAGGTAAGGCTTACCTGGACGCACTCAGCGGTATCGCCGTGTCCGGCCTCGGGCATGCACACCCTGCAGTGACCAGCGCCATCCGCGAACAGGCGGAAAATCTGGTTCACACTTCAAACCTCTACGGCATTGGCCGTCAGCAGGAGCTGGCCGAGAAACTGACCAAGGTTTCCGGCATGGATAACGTATTTTTCAGCAACTCAGGCGCTGAAGCCAACGAAGCCGCCATCAAAATTGCGCGTAAATACGGCAACGAAAAAGGCATCAGTCTGCCAACCATTATTGTAATGGAAGGGGCTTTCCACGGCCGCACTATGGCCACCCTGACCGCCACCGCCAACAAAGCCGCACAGGCAGGTTTCGGCCCCCTGTTAGACGGCTTTGTACGTGTGCCTTACAACGATCTGCAGGCGGTTAAAAACGCCGTTGCTGCCAACCCGAATATCGTCGCTGTGCTGGTTGAACCTGTGCAGGGCGAAGGTGGTGTGGGCACCCCGGCGGCGGATTACCTGCCGGGCTTACGTCAGATCTGCAACGAGCACGACATGCTGCTGATGCTGGATGAAATCCAGACCGGCAACGGCCGTACCGGTACCTATTTTGCTTTCCAGCACAGCGGCATTCTGCCGGACGTGCTGACCACCGCCAAAGGCCTGGGCAACGGTGTGCCAATCGGCGCCTGTTTAGCTTCTGGCAAAGCGGCAAACGTATTACAACCCGGCAACCATGGCTCCACCTATGGTGGTAACCCCCTGGCCTGCGCCGCCGGTGTTGCGGTTGTGGACACCATCACCAGCGGTAATATGCTGGCCCGCATCAGCGAGCTGGGCGAACGTATCCGCGCCGGTGTAAAAGCCCACTTAAACGACACTTCTTATGTCACTGAATACCGTGGCAAGGGCCTGATGATCGGCCTGAAGTTGAACACTGAAAACGCCAGCACGCTGATGAAAGAAGCGTTGCAGGATGGCCTGTTAATTAACGTTACCGCCATGAATGTGGTGCGTTTATTACCGCCTTTTATTTTATCGGACGAAGAGGCTGATGAAATCAGCATCCGGGTAGCGGCTTTAATTAACCGCTTCTTCGCCCAACAAGCTTAAGAGTCACCTATGGGTGTAAGACATTTTTTAACATTATCTGATTTAACCACCACAGAACTGTACGCGGTGATTAACCGCGCGATTGAATTAAAAGCCATGCATTACCGTGGCGAAATTCACGAGCCGCTGAAAAACCGCGTGCTGGGCATGATTTTCGAAAAATCATCCACCCGCACCCGGGTTTCCTTTGAAGCCGGCATGAGCCAGTTAGGTGGTTCTTCTATTTTCCTGTCACCACGGGATACCCAACTGGGCCGTGGTGAACCCATCGAAGATACCGCCCGCGTATTATCACGCATGGTAGATATCATCATGATCCGTACTTTTGCCCACAGCGGTATTGAGCTGTTTGCGCAATATTCCAAGGTGCCGGTGATCAACGCCCTGACCGATGATTACCATCCTTGCCAGGTACTGGCTGATTTACAGACCTATATCGAGCAGCGCGGGGATATCAAAGGTAAAACCGTGGCCTGGGTTGGTGATGGCAATAATATGTGCCGCTCTTACATCAACGCTGCCAAACAGTTTGGTTTTAAAATGCGTATTGCCTGCCCAGCCGGGTATGAGCCAAAAGCGCGTTTTATGGAAGGTGCTGAAGATTTAATTTTCCTCACCAACGATGCACGCGAAGCCGTTAAAGGCGCTGATCTGGTGGCCACCGATGTGTGGGCGTCCATGGGTCAGGAGCAGGAACAGGAACAACGCGTCAAAGTATTTGCGCCCTATCAGGTTTCCCCTGCACTGATGGATCACGCCAATAAAGATGCAGTATTTATGCACTGCCTGCCTGCGCACCGCGGCGAAGAAGTCAGCCACGATATGCTCGACGACCCGCGCTCCATTGTGTGGGATGAAGCGGAAAACCGCCTGCATGTGCAAAAAGCCCTGATGGAATTTTTAATGGCACAAGCCCGTCAATAATTCCCCCATAAAAAAACCGCCTTTCGGCGGTTTTTTTATGCGCGTTTTTCTACCGGGCTAAAGGGCAACACAGCATTCTCTTCATCGCTGCCCACATCCATCACTATCCGGTTCCGCCCGCTGGCTTTGGCTTCGTACAATAATTTATCCGCCCGCTCCAGGGTTTGGTCGATCGACTCCACGGCCCGATACGCAGTAATACCCACTGACATGGTCAGGGTTAATTGTGGTGCGAGTTTTATGCTGGCCAAACGCGCTGCGATACGGGTACAAATTTTCTGCGCACTCACCAAACTGGTATCCGCCAGCACCAGGACAAATTCTTCGCCGCCCAAACGGGCCGCAATATCCACCTCACGCAGGGATTCACGGGCAACCGTTGCAAAGGCTTCCAGGGCGCGGTCGCCAATCACATGGCCGTGGATATCATTCACCTTTTTAAAATGGTCCATGTCGATGTAACACAATACAAAACGATATTGCCCACGGTTCGCCATGGCCCGTTGCTGCTGCAGGATATTCATCAAATGACGGCGGTTGTATAAACCTGTGAGGTCATCGGTAATGGCCAGTTCTTCAATACGTGAGTTCGCCGCTTTTAAATCGCGGTTACGGCCCATCAGCGTACGACGTAAATTACTGATTTCCACACCAACAAAGGCACAGCCCACCACCACACATAAAAAACCGACCAGTATCACCAGTTCCCGGTTCCAGTCCACGTTATCAGGGCGCATCTGCGCCACCTGGACCATGGCCAATAAATAACAGCTGAGTAAAAACAGGGTGAAAAAAATAAAACCCCGCAGGCTTAAATAAAAAGCACCAAACACCATCACCAACAAATAGGCCATCATCATAGAAGGGCGCAGTGTGTCGCAGAACAGCAACATAAGACTGACGGAAATAGTCACCCATACCATCTGCGGCACGGTGAAACTTAAATCTTTACAGGGGAAACGCAGATTAAGATTGGTCGCGATCAGCAGCACAAAAACTAAGTGCCCCAGCCAGATCATACCGGTGAGCAACAAAACTTCGGTGGTGGAAATTTCGAAATAGCCCAGTTGCGCGCCAAACACGCACAACACGGCGTTGATGATAGTGCCCACATTGGCCAGCACTGCCCGGCGCAAACGTATGGCCTGTTTTTGAGTTTGAAGCATAAGGCATCCCAGCCAGATAAATCCGCTGCGTGATTTTACTCCCTATGCTGCATAAGGGGCACGGCCGGCCCCGCATGAAAAACAGGTATTGGCCAATCACATCCATTAATGACCGCTGCGCACCCGCTCCACCGCCTGTTGCCAGCCGGAATATAAGCCATCCGCTTTAGTCCTGGGCATTTTAACATCAAAATGCCGCTCTTTTTCCCACAAATGTGCCACTTCATCAAAATTTTTATACACACCGGCGGCAATGCCCGCTAAATAGGCTGCACCAAGGGCTGTGGTTTCGGTAATCGCAGGGCGATCAATCGGTAACTGGCAGATATCCGCCAGAAATTGCACCAACCAGTTATTCACCACCATGCCACCATCCACACGCAAATTGCTGAAATGGGCGTTATCGGCTGCCATGGCACCGAGCAGATCACGGGTCTGGTAACACACCGCCTGTACCCCCGCGGTGACAATATCAGCAATGCCGGTATCGCGGGTTAAACCAAAAATCGCGCCGCGCGCGTGGGGGTCCCAATAGGGTGCGCCGAGGCCGGTAAAAGCCGGCACCAGATAAACCGGGTTATCCACCCCCACCTGTTGGGCCATGGTTTCGGTTTCACGGGCGTTGTGAATTAACTTCAGGCCATCACGCAGCCATTGCACCGCCGCGCCGGCCACAAAAATACTGCCCTCTACGGCGTAATGCACAGTGTCACCCACCTGATAAGCCACTGTGGTTAACAAACGGTTCTGGCTTAACAGGGGTTTATCACCGGTATTCACCATTAAAAAACAGCCCGTGCCGTAGGTGCTTTTCGCCATGCCGGGTTTGAAACAGGCCTGGCCAATTAACGCGGCCTGCTGATCGCCGGCCATGCCACCAATCAGAATTTCACCGCCCAATAAATCTGCCTCGGTTTTCCCGAAATTGCAGCTTGAGGGCACAATTTGCGGTAATAATGCAGCGGGTACATCCAGCATCTGCAACAGGGATTCATCCCATTTGAGGGTATGCAGATTCATCAATAAAGTGCGCGATGCGTTGGTGACATCGGTTTTATGTTCGCGCCCGGCGGTGAGTTTCCATAATAAAAAGGTATCTATGGTGCCGAAGGCTAATTCGCCTTTTTCCGCACGGGCACGGGCGCCGGGCACGTTATCCAGAATCCAGCGGATTTTGGTGCCGGAAAAATAGGGGTCAATTAACAGACCGGTTTTGGCGTTTACATCTGCCTCAAGGCCTTGGTTTTTCAGCCCCTGGCAAAAATCAGCGGTGCGTCTGTCCTGCCACACAATTGCGTTATGAATCGGTTCGCCGGTTTTTTTATCCCAGATCACGGTGGTTTCACGCTGGTTAGTAATACCGATAGCCGCAATATCGGCAGCCTTTAACTGGGCCTGCTGCAACACCTGGCGACACACCTGCAAAACCGATTGCCAGATTTCATTGGCATCGTGTTCAACCCAGCCATCGGCGGGAAATATCTGGCGGAATTCCTGCTGACACACGGCTTTAATCACACCATTTCGGGTAAACACAATCGCGCGGGAACTGGTGGTGCCCTGGTCTATGGCCATCAGGTACTGAGACATAACACTTCCTTATTTTTTTAGTCGGCAAAGTTAAGCAAAAGCATAGACCCCTAACAAGCCACTTACAGGTGATAAAACAGCCGCTTTGTGCAATTGAACTATGCTTGATGCAAGCACGGAGGGATGCCATGAAGAAAAATCTGCCAGTTACCCAGCGCGAGCACCACTACCCGCCTGAACAAAGGATTATCTCCTCCACGGATTTAAAAGGTGCCATCACCCACGTAAATGATGTTTTCACGGCCATCAGCGGTTTCAGCACAGACGAGCTGATGCACAAAAACCACAACATAGTGCGCCACCCGGACATGCCCCCGGCGGCCTTTCAGTTATTGTGGGACCGCCTAAAACTCGGCAAACCCTGGCAGGGAATCGTCAAAAACCGCTGCAAAAACGGCGACCATTATTGGGTGGATGCCTATGTCACCCCGGTAAAAGAGAACGGCAAAACCGTGGGTTATGAATCCGTGCGGGTCAAACCCTCGGCCGAGCATGTAAAACGCGCCGATGCCTTATATGCACGCATCAATGCCAATAAACCCCTGTTCAGCAATACGGAAAAAATCCGCGCCCTGCCCTGGGGGCTGATCAACAACATTCTCATCGGCATGGGCATGGCGGGCTTAAGCCTGAGCATTTCCCCGGCGGCCATGTTGCTGGGCACTCCCCTGCTTGCCATCAACCATATGTGGCAACAAAGGGGCGTGAAAAGCCTGCTGACCCAGGCGCAAAACATCAGTGATGATGCCGTTGCCGCCTATGTTTATAGCGGGCGCAACGACGACATAGGCCAGATCAGTTTTGCCATGCAGCATCTGCACAGCCATTTGCTCACCCTGCTCGAACGTATGCAGGACACTATCACCCCTATCCGTGCGGCAAGTAATGCCAGCCGCCAGAGTGCCCATACCAGCCAGACCCAAACCGATGCCACTTATGCAGCCCTGAGCCAGTTTGCCAGCACCTTTGCGCAAATCACCGCCCAATTTGATACCGTCACCGCCAGTGTCGATCAAACCGCCAGTGACATGGCCAAGGCCCGGCAGGATGCGGTGCAGAGTGAAAGCCGCGTGAATGAAAGCCGCCATAATCTGCAATCCATGGCGGGCACCATCAGCCAGGCCGCCAGCCGGGTGCTGAGCCTCGCCGACCACGCCGACACCATTTACAGTTTTCTGGAAGTGATTCAGGGCATTGCCGAGCAAACCAACCTGCTCGCCCTGAATGCGGCCATTGAAGCGGCCCGCGCCGGTGAACAGGGACGCGGTTTTGCAGTGGTGGCCGATGAAGTGCGTAACCTCGCCACCCGCACCCAGGAATCCACCCAGGAAATCCGCCGCATCGTCGGTGAATTACGCGATGGCGCCCAACAGGCGCGCAGTGTGATGGATGAAAGCAGCGCCCAGGCCAACCGCAATGCCGAACAGGCCGAAGCCTCCCACGAAGATTTAAAACAAATCCTCGCCAGCATCGACGCCATTCACCAACAAATGCAGAGCATCAAACATGCGGTGAATGAACAACGCAGCGGCGCGGAAAATATCAGCAAACATATGCACGATATTCAGGATTCCGCCCAGCAAACCGCAGCCGCCGCCCGCCAGTCAGAAGACAGCGCCAATATCCTCGCCGAGCTGATCAAAGAGCAGGACGCCATCATCGAGCGTTTTCGCTAGGGAACCTCTGAATAACTCTGCATTCAACAAACGGGCTTGTTCTGACAAGCCCGCCTTGTTTATAGTGGCGTGAAATAACAAAAATGAATGGAGCTGCTGTATGTCTGCCACGTTAATTATCAGTGTGATGACCGATGACAAACCCGGTCTGGTGGAAACCCTCGCGCGCATCGTCAATGAACATCAGGGCAACTGGCTGGCCAGCCAGATGGCACAAATGGCAGGCAAATTTGCCGGTATTCTGCAGGTTGCCGTCAGCCAGGAAAACAGCGCCGCATTAATCACCGCCCTCGAAGCTCTGAATAAACAGGGCTGGAAAGTGATGGTGGATAACAGCCAGGTTGCACCGAAAGTACAAACCCAGGATTACCGTTTATCTGTTATCGGCAACGACCGCCCAGGCATAGTGCGTGAAGTCTCCCAAACCCTCGCAAAAAACGGCGTAAACGTTTTAAAACTCAACACAGATTGTGAAAGCGCCGCCATGTCCGCAGAAGCTTTATTTAAAGCGGAGATTTTAATGCGTATGCCAGCGGATTTTGATGTGGATGATTTAGCCCGTCAGCTGGAAAATCTTTCCAACGATATGATGGTGGATATTAAATTCGGCCGTTAAATAACCGCCACCCGCTCAAAAAAAAGCGCTGCCAGGGGCAGCGCTTTTTTATTGATCACGCATACAGAACCCTGTTTACGCTTTCACCGGGTACAACACCCTATCGTGATAACCCGTGGTTAATTCCATCAGCCCTTCGAGTTTGACATCCAGTGCACTGTCGCCGGTATCCAGACGCAGGGCACGGCCTTCGAGGGATTTTAATTTCGCTTTACTCGCCAGTATCCAGATATTTTGCCGGCCGATTTTTTCAATCACCGCCGCGCTGAATTGCTGATTACCGCGCCCGAAGATATGCCCCTGGCCACCAATAATGCTGATAATAATCACCGCTTTTGGATATTGCTGCAGCAGGCTGAGAATCTGTTGTTCACTGACATCACTGGCAATCACTTGTCGATCGTAAACCACATCAACACCTAACAGGGTATTTTCCAGGCCGAGGTGATGCATTACATGCTCGGTGGTTTTACCTGAACCGACTAAATACAGCACATCGTCCAGCATGCGGTTGTGTAAATCAGCGGCAATATCATCCAGCACTAAATCTTCGTGCTCTATGCCGCCCATTTTCACGCCCTGCACAAATTCACCGGCCTGGGGCACCAGCATTTCGCCGAATAAACGCGCACGCACCTGATTATTACGAAAGGCTTCTTCGTCAATATCACGCACGTCCTGGGTTTTAATATCCACCAGTTCGCCACGCAATAACATGGCCACTACTTCACCGGAGGAACGGGGGTTGACGCCATAAACTGCGGAATGAATTTTAACCCCGGCAGGAATACCCAATACCGGAAAGCTATCCTGCACCACGGCGCAAATATCCCGCGCTGTGCCATCACCACCGGCGAATAATAATAAATCCACGCGGGATTCGCGCATCGCAGCGGCGGCGGCGCGGGTATCTGCGGCGGTACTGGGGGAATGCAGGGTTAAATCCAGCACACTGAATTGAAAACCCATGTCGCGACACAGGTTTTCACCCATATCACCGGCGCAGGTCACAATGTGCAGCTGATCTTTGAAGGGCAATAATACGTCTAACGCCTGGGCGGTGCGCATGCCCGCTTTGGGCACGGCACCTAAGGCAAGGGCCTGCTGCGCAACACCGTCAGACCCTTTTAATGCAACACTGCCGCCTAAACCCGCAAAGGGGTTAATAATTAAACCTAAACGGAACATCAGTGTTTTTTCTCGGTTTCCTGCGCAACTTCTTCGTCTAATTTACGGAACACAAAAATACGTGCTGCCATAAAGTTAAAGCCCATGCCCATTAATACACCGGCCATCAGGGCCATGTATTTGTGCTCCATAAAATAGGGCACATAATCGGTAAGCAGTTTGTACGAACCGACGTTAATCACAAAACCATACAGGGATGTACCCACAAACGAAGCCCACTGGCTTAATTTATTGGTTTTAGCACGGTCAGAGAAAGTCAGGGTACGGTTCCAGAACCAGTTCCAGGTCACCGCTGGCCAGAAAGAAATGGCCCGCGCCACAGTGTGTGGCAAACCAAACAGGGCCTGCATCATCCAATAAAATAATGAGTCCACTAAAAAGCCGGTGGCACCCACTAAACCAAATTGCAGAAATTCAGACGCCGTTGGAAAACGGAAGCGGTATAAACGGCGCAGGTGGCGCAGGTAACGAACCTGTTCTTTAAAATCCAATTTACTTTCTCCGTGCTGGCGATCCACAAAATGAATCGGCACTTCCGCCGGGGCGCTGAAACGGCCTTTGACTAAAATTTCCAGGCCAATTTTATAACCCAGCGGGGATAACAGATGTTCGGCTGGCATATTGCTGCGTTTAAACGCAAAAAAGCCCGACATGGGGTCTTTAATATGGCACAGGGGCATGGCTAACCAAGTGGCTGCCTTGGAGTTTAGCAGACGGAAGAAACCCCAATCCTCATCGAAGGAACCGCCTTCGACATAACGGGAACCCACCACGAAATCGCTTTTACCGGACTGTAATAAACCCAGCATGTTGTTAATTGCGCTGGCCGGGTGGGATAAATCCGCATCCATCACCACCACGTGCTCGCCTTTGGCTTCGTAAATACCACGCATTACCGCGGTAGAAAGACCACGCTCTTCGGTGCGCACCACAATGCGTACCGGCCACTGGTGGCTGAGTTTTTCAACCGCCTCTATCGAACCGTCTGCGGAATTATCATCCACAAAAATCAGCTCGTAACTTAAATGGCCGATAGCATCGTTAACCGCTTTGGAAATCAGCGGGATATTCAGCACTTCTTTATAGGTGGGGATGACCACCGACACAGTTAATGACATGGTTTTCTCACACTTTTAAAATTCGCAAAGAAATGTAGTACATGCAGCAAAACAAACCGGCTACCGCGAGGGCCATTTGCAGGGGGAGCACATAGGGCAGCTCACTGTTGTAAAACAGCAACAGCAAGCTGGCCAGATAACCCGCCACAAACACTAACCAGCGTTTTGCGTAATTAAAATATTCGCGGCGTGCAAAATAACGCGCGCTTAAATAACCAATCGGCCAGCCAATTGCGCCGCCCACTAAAATATCCACCGGCCAGTGCACGCCTACTGCAATACGCGACAGGGCAGCAACGATAGCACCGGCCAGCACCAGCACATACATTTTGGCGCTGGGTTTATAGCCCAGTAATGCTCCTGCAAAAAAGAATGCGGTGGCCGCATGGCCGGAGGGGAAAGAATGTTTTCTGAAACCTGCGCCAATTAATTCAAATAAACTGCCGTTCATCACCGCCGGTGGGCGGGGTGAATCAAAACCTAATTTCAGGGCGCGGATAATTAATGCGCAGATCAGGCCGCCCACCAGCATGGCCAGCACCAGACGCTCACGGCGTAATAATAAAATCGCCGCCACAGCGCCCATGGCAGATGCATCCGCCATGAAGGTTACATTCGCCCAGAACCAGTCGGGTAAAACATGTAACCAGTGATTTAAAAAAACAAATAACAGGCCATTTGTGCCGGCGGCCCACACCGCAGCAAATCCCAGCAGCAAAATAACCGGCAGGGAAAACGCCATCACGGCGTTATTCACATGTTGTTTAGGGCTGGTAAGCATGGCAGCGATACACCTTAAATTCGTTGATTTTAATCTGTTGCGGACTTTCAACCTGGTGTTCAAAGACAAACTCACAGTCCGCAAAGTTCAGCAGTAATTTATTTTCGAATTTATCTTTTTCACGGGGCAGCACTAAATAACCACCCTCACCTGCCTGCATACCACCAAACCACAGGTCAAACTGATCCACCCGGGTGTCGAGCACTTTGACGCTGAGGGGGCGGCCATACCAGGCAAGGCGTGAAGCATAGGACCAGTTAGAACTGAGAATCTGGCGCATGGCGGGTTCCGGATCGGCCTCTGCCACTTCACGGGTTAATTGTGCAACTTCATCCCAGCCGACTAAATCCTGCAGGGGGTGCTGATAATCTTTAAAACCTAAATTCACTTTACCGAGCACCAGCAACATGGCAATGCTGATCAGCGGCGCTGTGCTGAACAGCAGAATTAAAGCGGTTTTTGCGATGCGCCCGCCCTGCCAGAAACGCAGGAAAGCATGGCTGATCAGGGGCAGCAAAAATAATACGCCCATGGCGGTCCAGTGGGGTAAAGAACGGCCTTTTAAGGCTGAAAAACTGAATAACAGCAAAATCGGCCAGGCAAACATCATCACCACCCGCGCCTGCGGGTTGCGCCACAGCAGTAAACTGGCCACCACACCCAATATATAAATCAGCGGGCTGTAGGAAAGTATCTGCCCCAGTTGCATTTGCAGGGCGGCAATTAAACTGGCGGCATGGCGCTCTGTGCCGTGCTCAAGCTGATACTGGAATGAAATCCACTCGTGCTGGTAATTCCACAGCAGAATCGGCAGTAATAACAGCGCCGCCACCAGCACCGCCAGCCACAGGCCTTTTTCCAGCAGCACTTTAGGGCCACGTAAATAAAACAACGCCAAGGCCACGGATAACGCCAGGGTCACGGCGGTGTATTTACTCAGGGCGGCAATACCTAAACTCGCGCCGAGTAATAACCACAGGCTGAGGGTATTTTTTTCCGCCAGGGCCAATGTCACCCACAGGCAGGATAAACCGGCAAGCATCAAAGGATCTTCCGGCACCCAGGCAAGGCCCAGCATGCGAAACATAGGTAAACAGCTGAAAAACAGCAGGCTCAGCCAGGCACTGGCTTCATCAAAATAACGGCGGGTGAAACGGAATAACATCAGGCCGGTGGCCACGCTTAGCAACATAGGTGGCAGGCGCAGCCAGAAATCCGCTTCGCTGATATTCAGCATCAGGGCCTGAATCCAGCCCACCATGGGCGGATGATCAAAATAACTCAGGTCTAAATGGCTGCCATACAGGGCGTAATGGGCTTCATCCGGGGACAGGGGCAGGCTGGCTGCTAAGTAAACACTTACCGCCGACATCACGGCAATACACAGCAAACTGATATTTCGTAAACTCAACACGGCAAAGCCCCAAAAAAATAAGCGGGCCATTGTAAAGCATCCCACCGCAAATGTGTGGCCCTTTAGCGCAAAACTGCATAGGGCCTGCTAACACTAATTGAAACGCGCCTGCTGAGAGCCTGTTTTTTTCAGAACAAGAAGTGAGGAGTGA
>JACKOM010000011.1 GCA_024234265.1 Oceanospirillaceae bacterium | reverse complement strand
GCTGGCGTTCAGCGACCTTGAAACCGCCATTTCGCTGTTGGGAGTAACACCATGATTGGCGCACCACGCATCGCAGATGTGGCCTCATTCATCGAGGCAAAATCCATGGGCAGTAATGTGCCGTTCCGCGGTGTAAGTACCGACACCCGCACCCTGCAGCCCGGCGACCTGTATGTGGCGTTAAGTGGTGAGCGTTTTGATGGCCATGATTTCATTGAACAGGCCATGGAAAAGGGCGCCGCCGCCGTATTGGTGAGCCGCGCTCCGCAGCAACAAATTCCTTACCTGCTGGTGGATGACACGACTAAAGCATTAGGCAAACTGGCGTTGTATAATCGCCGCCAGTTCAAAAATCCTGTCATTGCCGTGACCGGCAGCAGCGGCAAAACCACCGTCAAAGAGATGATCAGCAACATCCTGCGTCAGCAGGGTGAAGTGCTCTTTACCCGTGGCAACCTGAATAACCACATTGGTGCCCCCCTCACTTTATTACGCCTCAGTCAGCAGGATGCGGCGGTGATTGAGCTGGGTGCCAGTGGTTTAGGGGAAATCCGCTACACAGGTGAACTGGCCTGCCCGGATGTAGGCGTGATTACCAACGCCGCGGCCGCCCACCTCGAAGGGTTTGGCAGCCTTGAGGGTGTGGTACAGACCAAAGGTGAAATGGTGGATGTGGTGAGCGCAACAGGCACCGTCATCCTCAATGCCGACAGCCCTTATTTTGCCACTTGGCGTGAACGCGCCGGGCAGAAAAAAGTGCTGGCCTTTGGTGTGGCAGATAACGCCGATGTGCGTGCCACGGAATTAGAAGTGGACGACGCTGGCCGTTACCGTTTTGTACTGGTGACACCCCAGGGTAACAGCCAGGTGCAGTTGCCTGTGATGGGGCAGCATAACGTCGGCAACGCCTGCGCCGCTGCGGCCGCGTGCCTTGCGGCGGGTGTTGCTTTACCCGTGGTGGTTGCCGGCTTGGAAAGTTTCTCCGGGGTGAGTGGCCGTCTGGTGGAAAAAGCCGGCTTCAATGGCGCGGTGGTGATTGATGACACCTACAACGCCAACCCGGCTTCGTTGCGTGCGGCCATCGATGTGCTGGTCAGCCGCCCGGGGCAACACATTCTGGTGTTGGGGGATATGGCTGAGCTGGGTGCGGAAAGTCACCGTGCCCATGCTGAAATCGGCGTTTACGCCAACAGTAAAGGTGTGGACATGCTGCTCGCCTGCGGTGCTTACAGCCGTTCGGCGGTGGATGCGTTTGATAATGGTGGGCACTGGTTTTCCAGCGCCGACAACCTGATTAAGTTTTTAACAACACAATTAAAACCAGGCGTGACGGCTTTGGTGAAGGGCTCACGCAGTGCCCGGATGGAACTGGTCGTACAGGCCGTCACACAATCAGAAAAACAGGACTGAACCATGCTGCTTTTGTTAGCGGAATATTTACAGCACTTACATAACGGTTTTGCCGTGCTGAATTACCTGACCCTGCGGGCAATTATGGCGGCGCTGACAGCGCTGGCCATTTCCCTGTGGCTTGGGCCAAAGGTTATTGCCCGTCTGAAATTAAAACAGATCGGTCAGTCCGTGCGTGACGATGGCCCCAAAAGCCACCTCAGCAAAGCCGGTACCCCGACTATGGGCGGCGTGATGATTCTGCTGGCTATCGGTGTCTCCACATTACTGTGGGGCAATTTAGAAAACCGGTTTGTATGGGTGGTGTTATTCGTCACCATGGCCGCCGGTGCAATTGGCTGGGTGGATGACTACCGCAAAGTGGTGCAGAAAAACTCCCGTGGTTTACCCGGGCGCTGGAAATATTTCTGGCTGTCATTGGTGGCCCTGGCTGCGGCGGTATTTTTATACGTGACCGCGCAAAACCCCTCTGAAACTACATTTGTGGTGCCGTTCTTTAAGGAATACACCTTCCAGCTTGGCGCTGTGATGTTCATTTTACTGTCCTACTTCGTGATTGTGGGCAGTTCCAACGCGGTGAATTTAACTGACGGTCTTGATGGCCTGGCCATTCTGCCAACCGTCATGGTGGGTGCCGCCCTGGGCCTGTGTGCTTATTTAGCCGGTAACGTGAAATTCGCGGATTATTTATTACTGCCTTACGTCAGCGGTGCCGGTGAATTAGCGGTTTTCTGCGGTGCGCTGGTGGGTGCGGGCATTGGTTTCCTGTGGTTTAACACGTATCCCGCACAGGTATTTATGGGTGATGTTGGCTCCCTCGCATTAGGTGCTGCGCTGGGTGTGCTGGCGGTGGTTGTGCGTCAGGAAGTGCTGCTGTTCATCATGGGCGGTATTTTTGTGGCGGAAACAGTTTCTGTAATTCTGCAGGTCGGTTCGTTCAAATTAACCGGCAAACGTATTTTCCGTATGGCGCCCCTGCACCATCACTATGAATTAAAAGGCTGGCCGGAACCCCGTGTAATTGTCCGTTTCTGGATTATTACCCTGTTTCTGGTTTTGTTAGGTCTGGCAACGTTAAAAATCCGGTAATTAATTGTGGCGCTGATCAGTACAGATAAAAAACGCATCGTGATCGGTTTGGGTAAAACCGGCTTCAGCGTGGTGCAATTTCTGGCAAATAAAGGTTTGCCGGTGGCGGCGATGGATACCCGTGAAAATCCACCCTATGCCCAGCATATGCGTGAGCAATTTCCGGCTGTGCCCGTGGTGCTCGGCGGACTTGACCAGGCCATGTTAAACAGCGCCGCAGAAATTATTGTCAGCCCCGGGCTTTCCCTGGAAACCCCTGAGCTCCAAGCAGCAAAAAATGCCGGTGTACGTCTGGTGGGGGATATTCAGTTATTTGCTGATTTAGCTAAAGCGCCGATTGTGGCTATCACAGGTTCTAACGCAAAAAGTACCGTTACCACCTTAGTGGGTGAAATGGCTAAAAATGCCGGCATCCGTGTGGGGGTGGGCGGTAACTTAGGCACACCTGCGCTGGATTTACTCGACGATAGCTGTGAATTATATGTGCTCGAATTATCCAGTTTTCAGCTGGAAACCACCGATAAATTAAATGCCAAAGTGGCAACCGTGCTGAACGTTTCCCCCGATCACCTCGATCGTTACAACAACAGCATGCTGGAATACCACAAAGCCAAACACCGTATTTTCTTCGGTTGCCAGCAGGCCGTTGTGAATAAAGATGATTCCCTGAGCGAGCCTATGCTGGCCAAGGGCATGAGCTTTGTGAAATTCGGTTTAGGTAAACCGGATTTAAAAGATTTTGGTGTGAATGAACATCAGGGTGAAGCCTGGTTATTCAAAGGCCTCACTCCGTTAATGGCCTGTAAAGAAATTCGCATTAAAGGTTTGCATAACCGCGCCAACGCACTAGCTGCATTAGCCTTAGGGGATTTAGCCGGCATTGATATGTCTGCCATGTTGCAAACCCTGCGTGCCTTCAGCGGTTTGCCGCACCGTTGTGAGTGGGTGCGTGAAATTGACGGTGTAGCCTATTTCAATGATTCCAAAGGCACCAACGTGGGTGCAGCTGAAGCCGCCCTGAAAGGTTTGGGCGGTGATATCAGCGGCAAGGTTATTTTAATTGCCGGTGGTGAAGGCAAAGGCGCAGATTTTACCTATTTAAAAAATGCAGTTGCTGAATTTGTCAGCCACCTGGTGTTAATCGGCACCGATGCGCCGTTAATTCAGGCTGCCCTGCAGGATGTTGTGCCATGTCACTCTGTCGGCAGCGATTTTGATGCAGCCATTGCCAAAGCACGCAGCCTGACAAAAGCCGGTGATGCCGTTTTGTTATCACCCGCCTGCGCCAGTTTTGACATGTTCAAAAATTTTGAAGATCGCGGCGAACAATTTGCTCAGAAGGTAAAAGCCCTATGAGTTCAGCCACCCGGGTACAGGAAAATACGCCCCTCTGGAAACAGATGCTGCAATGGCGTCTGCCTGTGCTCGACCGTCAGTATCTCTGGCTGTTTACCGCATTAAGTGTACTCGGCTGGATTATGGTGACATCGGCGAGCATGGACTGGGCTGATGCAAAAATGCATAACCCGTTTGGCATTTCGATTCGTCACGGTATTTATTTATTGCTGGCGTTATTCGTTGGCTGGTTCACCTTGCATTTTCCCCTGAGCTTGTGGCGTCAGTTAGGTGCTGCGTTATTGGGGGTCAGTTTTGTTGGTTTGGCGCTGGTATTAATTCCCGGTATCGGGCGTGAAGTAAACGGCAGTATTCGCTGGATTTCCCTCGGCTTTATTAATTTCCAGCCCAGTGAGTTAGCCAAAATTGCCACGGTTATTTATATGGCGGGTTATTTAGAGCGCCGCAAAGATGAAGTGCAAAGCAGCTGGATGGGATTTTTTAAACCCCTGATGGTGCTGTCTGTGCTGGCGATTTTATTGCTGCTCGAACCTGATTACGGCGCTGTGGTGGTGATTATGGCCACCGCCATGGCGATGTTGTTTTTAGGCGGGGTGAAAAAAGGTCAGTATGCGGTGACGGTCAGTGGCATGCTGATTTTATCCATCGCCCTGGTGGTAACCCAGGAATACCGCATGAAACGCCTCACGGGTTATTTAAACCCCTGGAGCGAAGAAAACGTGTTTGGCAGTGGTTATCAGCTGACACAAAGTTTAATCGCTTTTGGTCGGGGTGAGTGGTTAGGCGCGGGTTTAGGTAACAGCATGCAGAAATTATTTTATCTGCCCGAAGCCCATACGGATTTTGTGTTTGCTATCTGGTCAGAAGAAACTGGTTTGCTCGGTTCCCTGACCATTATTGGTTTGTTTGTCTGGTTATTTATTAAGAGTATGCGCCTCGGACAGCAGGCCTTAAATAAACACCATTTTTTTGCAGCCTATATGGCATTTGGTATCGCCCTCACCATTACATTCCAGGCGTTTATTAACCTGGGGGTGAATATGGGGCTGCTGCCAACCAAAGGTTTAACCCTGCCTTTTATCAGTTACGGTGGTTCGAGTCTGATGGCCTGTGCATTTGCCGCGGCATTGTTGTTGCGCATTCATGCGGAAGTGAATGGAGAGCAACATGACTAAACGTGCATTAATTATGGCCGGTGGTACCGGTGGGCATGTTTTCCCTGCATTGAGTGTTGCCCGGTTATTACAGCGTCAGGGCATTGAAGTGCATTGGCTCGGCGGTAAAGCAGGCATTGAAAATGAATTAGTCCCCGATGCCGGTTACCCGTTACACACAATTGATGTGGTGGGTTTACGTGGCAAAGGTGGTTTGCAGATTTTACGTGCGCCTTTTTTAGTTGTGCGTGCGGTATGGCAGTCGTGGCAAGTATTTCGCCGTGTAAAACCCGATGTGGTTTTAGGTTTGGGCGGTTTTGCTTCAGGTCCCGGTGGTATTGTCGCGAAATTAACCGCAACGCCTTTATTAATTCATGAGCAAAACGCCATCCCTGGCATGACCAATAAATGGCTGGCTAAGGTTGCGAATAAAACCCTGCAGGCATTTGCCGGCACATTCCGTGACCCGAAAGCGATCAGCGTGGGTAATCCAGTACGTGAAGATATTATGCGTCTGCCTTCGCCCGATGCGCGCATGGCGCCACGCCTGCAACAACCCTTACGGGTGTTGGTGGTGGGCGGCAGTTTAGGTGCGCAGGCCATTAACCTGGCGATGTGTGAAGCTCTTGCTTCAATGCCTGCGGAAAAACGCCCGCAGGTTTGGCACCAGACGGGCAAAAAAGATTTTGAACGCTGCCAGCAGCAATATCAGGCCGCGGGTGTGGATGTAAAAGTCAGCCCATTTATCAGCGATATGTCAGAGGCCTATGCCTGGGCAGATTTAGTAGTGTGCCGCAGCGGTGCATTAACCGTGTGTGAATTAATGGCCGCGGGTTGTGCGTCATTATTAATTCCGTTTCCCCATGCGGTGGATGATCACCAGACGGCCAATGGCATGTTTTTAGTGAATGCCGGCGCAGCTAAATTGCGCGCCCAATCCGCATTAAGTGCCGCCACACTGGCGGACGATTTAAATTATTTTGCTGGCCATAAACAGGAATTAATGGCCATGGCCCATGCCGCGCGCACGTTAGCGAAACCTGATGCGGCAAAACAAGTAGCAGATTTCTGTATTGAGGCTCTCCATGATTGATAATACCCGTGCCGTAAAACGTTGGGATATTCCCGAAATGCGCCGTATCCGCCGTATCCATTTTATCGGCATTGGTGGTGTGGGCATGTGCGGCATTGCCGAAGTATTACTGAACCAGGGATATGATATTTCCGGTTCTGATATGAAACCTTCTGCGGTGACGGATCGTCTGGAAAAACTCGGCGCGACCATTTTTATCGGCCACCACGCCAAAAACGTGCTGGGCACCGATGTAATCGTGGTATCCACCGCGATTAATACCAGCAACCCTGAAATTCAGCAGGCCATGGCCCAGCGTACACCGATTGTACGCCGCGCCGAAATGCTCGCTGAATTAATGCGCTACCGTCACGGTATTGCGGTTGCCGGTACCCACGGTAAAACCACAACCACGAGTTTAGTGTCATCCATTTTGGCGGAAGGCGGCCTTGATCCAACATTTGTGATCGGCGGTAAACTCACCAGCGCGGGTACCAATGCGAAATTAGGTGGCAGCCGTTATCTGGTTGCCGAAGCTGACGAATCCGATGCTTCGTTTTTACATCTGCAGCCTATGGTATCCATCATTACCAACATAGATGCCGATCACATGGATACCTACCAGGGGGATTTTAACCGCCTGAAACAGGTATTTATCGAATTCCTGCACAACCTGCCATTTTACGGTCTGGCCGTATTATGTGTGGATGACGAAAACGTGCGCTCCATTTTACCGGAAGTAAATCGTCCGGTGCTGACCTACGGTTTTACCGACGAAGCGGATTTTTATGCCACCGATGTGGTGCAAAAAGCCATGGTTACTGAATTTGTGGCACACCGTCCGAATAATCTCGCGCCACTGAAAATCAGCCTGCGTATGCCGGGCCGCCATAACGTATTAAATGCTTTAGCGGCAATTGCCGTGGCAACCGATGAAGGTATTGCTGACGATGCCATTTTACGTGCGCTGGAAAGTTTCCAGGGTGTTGGTCGCCGCTTCCATGTGCTGGCGGAATATCCGTTGGCGACGGGTGATGCGATGCTGGTGGATGACTATGGTCATCACCCCCGTGAAGTTGAGGTGACTATTCAGGCCGTGCGTAACGGTTGGCCGGATAAACGTCTGGTGATGTTGTTCCAGCCCCACCGTTATACCCGCACCCGTGATTTGTACGAAGATTTCGTGCGTGTTTTAAGCGAAGTGGATGTGCTGTTGTTAATGGATGTATATCCGGCGGGCGAAGAAGAAATTCCCGGTGCAGATGGCCGTGCACTGTGCCGCAGTATCCGTCAGCGTGGGCGTATCGACCCGATATTTGTAGAGCGTGGTGCGGATGTAGATGCCATTCTGCGCGACGTGATTAAAGGCAATGATTTGTTAATTACACAGGGTGCAGGTGATGTGAGCAGCATCGCCCATGGATTGGTAGAAACCATTCCGGCCTGGATTGGAGAGAAATAATGAGTACTTTTGGCCGTGTTGCTGTTTTATTAGGTGGTCGCAGTGCGGAGCGTGCCGTTTCACTGAAAAGCGGTGAAGCTGTTTATCAGGCATTAATTGCCAGTGGCGTTGATGCGGTAAAAATTGACCCGTCTGAGGGCCTGGTAAAACAACTGCGTGAACAAAACGTTGACCGTGCATTTATCGCATTACACGGCCCGGGTGGTGAAGATGGCACCATTCAGGGTGTGCTGGAATACATGAATATTCCTTACACCGGCAGTGGTGTAATGGCCTCTGCTCTGTGTATGGATAAATGGCGCTGCAAATTAATTTGGGCGGGTATGGGCTTATCTACCCCTGCATTTCGCCATGTGAACAGTGCAGCTGAATTAGTGGCCGCAGCATCCGAGCTGGGTTTCCCTCTGATGGTGAAACCTGCCCGCGAAGGTTCCAGCATCGGTATTTCCAAAGTGAATAATGCATCTGAAATTGCGGCCGCATACAAAGCCGCTTCCGATGCGGGTGACAGTGTGTTGGCCGAAGCCTATATCACTGGCCCTGAATTTACCGTGGCAATTTTAAATGGTAAGGCGTTACCGGTTATTCAATTAAAAACCACCCACGGTTTTTATGACTTTGACGCCAAATATCTGGCGAATGACACCCAGTATTTAATTCCTTGTGGTTTGAGTGCTGAACAGGAAAAACGCATTCAGAATTTAGCGCTGGCTGCTTACAACGCGGTGGGTTGTTCCGGCTGGGGTCGTCTGGATGTAATGCAGGATAAAACCGGTGATTTCTGGTTGCTTGAAGTTAACACTATTCCGGGCATGACAGATCACAGCTTAGTGCCAATGGCGGCAAAAGCAGCGGGCTTTGAATTTCCACAATTAGTGCAGGAAATTCTGAAAGGAAGCATGAATGGCTAAGCCAAAACAAGGGGCAACCAGGGCAGCGGTGAGCGCTGCCCCGCGCGACTGGAATCTCAGTTGGATAAAACCTGCTGGGATTGTGTTGCTGGTGGTTTCTGTTTTAGGTGCAGCTGCTTATCTGGTGCGTATGGCGCTGGACCGGGAAATATCCGGTGTCGAATACGTAGCTTCTTTTGATTACGTCAAAAAAGAAGAGGTTAACGCGTTAATTGCCCCGTATTTTCCGGCAACGTTTTTTCAGATGGATGTGGACGAGTTACGTGCCGCGGTGGAAAGCCATGCGCTGATTCGTAAAGCCAGTGTGACTAAAAACTGGAATGGCCCTTTGATTATTAAATGGCAGGAAGAATTACCTGTGGCCCGCTGGCGTGAGCATGATTTGCTGAGCCAGGAAGGTAATATTCTGCCGATCGAAATTAAAGACCGGGATTTACCATTGCTGGATGGCCCAGAAGATCAGGCAAAAGAAGTGATGGCGCAGTTTCAGCTATTTAGTGCTTGGGCCAAACAGCATCAGTTAAGTATTCGTGGTTTGCAAAAAACCAGCGCTGGCTGGCATATCGATGTCAGTCAGGGCTTTGAAATTATTATAGGTTTGGATGACACACTGGAAGCATTAAAGCGACTGGACCGTGGATTGCAGGCAGTGATGCCATCCATCGAAAATGTGTCAAAAATTGATATGCGCTATAACCAGGGATTTGCGGTGGCGTGGAAAACCCCCGTAAAAAACAGCCAGGGCTAGGCAGAGATAATAACGTGAGAAAAAACATGAGTGCGGCAGCAGATAATAAACTCATCGTCGGTCTGGATATCGGCACCTCCAAAGTCGTGGCGATTGTCGGCGAATTACGCGCAGACGGCAGCATTGAAGTGGTGGGCATTGGTAAACACGCATCCCGCGGCATGAAAAAAGGCGTGGTGGTGAATATTGAATCCACAGTTCAGTCTATTCAGCGTGCCATCGAAGAGGCTGAATTAATGGCGGGTTGCCAGATTCACTCTGTATTTGCAGGTATTGCCGGTAGCCATATCCGCTCCATGAACTCCCACGGAATTGTGGCGATTAAAGATCGTGAAGTGGTGCAGGCGGATATTGATCGTGTGATGGATGCTGCCAAAGCCGTAGCAATTCCAGCGGACCAAAAAATTCTGCATATTCTGCCGCAGGAATATGTCATCGATCAGCAGGAAGGTGTGAAAGAGCCGATTGGCATGGCGGGTGTGCGTCTTGAGGCCAAAGTGCATCTGGTAACAGGCGCCTTAAATGCTGCGCAAAATATCGAAAAATGTGTGCAACGCTGTGGTCTGGAAATTGACGATGTAATTCTGGAGCAGCTTGCATCCAGTTATGCCGTATTAACCGAAGATGAAAAAGAACTCGGCGTTTGTATCGTGGATATCGGTGGTGGCACCACGGATATCGCGATTTTTACCGAAGGTGCTATCCGCCATACCGCTGTCATTCCGATTGCCGGTGATCAGGTTACCAATGACATCGCCATGGCGTTACGTACCCCAACCCAGTATGCGGAAGAAATTAAAATTAAATATGCCTGCGCCCTGACCCAGCTGGCCGGGCCGGAAGAAATGATCAAGGTGCCAAGTGTGGGTGAGCGTGCTGCGCGCAGTTTATCCCGTCAGGCGCTGGCGGAGGTGGTTGAACCCCGTTACGAAGAATTATTTACCCTGATTCAGGCGGAATTACGCCGCAGTGGTTTTGAAGATTTAGTGGCCGCAGGCATAGTCCTGACCGGTGGTACTGCAAAAATGGAAGGGGTTGTTGAACTGGCGGAGGAAATATTCCATATGCCGGTACGTTTGGCGAGGCCGCAGGGTGTGCAGGGGCTGCCGGAAGTGATCGATAACCCGATTTATTCCACTGCCGTAGGATTGTTGATTTACGGTGCTAAAAAACAGCGGGGAGAGCTGGTTTATGCTCGCAGGGAAGAGAATCCGGTCGGATTTTTTGCACGCGCAAAAAATTGGATTAAAGGCAACTTTTAGGATTAAATAGGCGCTAAAACGCCTGTCGGGAAAGGAGAAGGGCGATGAATCAGAGAGATGGGGATATGTTTGAGATTGTTGATGATGTACAGCATAGCGCCGTAATTAAAGTAATCGGTGTAGGTGGTGGCGGCGGTAATGCCGTACAGCACATGCTGACAAATAATATTGAAGGCGTAGAGTTTGTTTGTGCCAACACTGATGCACAGGCTCTGCGTAATATTTCTGCCCGTTCTGTACTGCAATTAGGCTCCGGTGTAACCAAGGGTCTTGGTGCAGGTGCCAACCCTGAAGTGGGTCGTTCTGCAGCGATGGAAGACCGTGATCGTATTGCTGAAGCAATTCGCGGTGCGGATATGGTCTTTATTACTGCTGGCATGGGCGGTGGTACCGGTACCGGTGCTGCACCTGTAGTTGCGGAAATTGCCAAAGAACTCGGTATTCTGACCGTTGCGGTTGTGACCAAACCTTTCCCCTTCGAAGGTCGCAAACGTATGGCTCTGGCTGAACAAGGTTTGGCTGAGCTGGCGAAACATGTTGATTCTCTGATTACTATCCCTAACGAAAAACTCCTGACCGTGCTGGGTAAAAATACCAGTCTGTTACAGGCATTCGCTGCAGCTAACGATGTACTGTTAGGTGCGGTACAAGGCATCGCCGATCTGATCATTCGTCCGGGTATGATTAACGTTGACTTTGCTGACGTACGTACCGTTATGTCAGAAATGGGTCAGGCCATGATGGGTACCGCTAAGGCGACCGGTGAAAATCGTGCCCGCGAAGCTGCGGAAGCAGCCATCCGCAGCCCATTGCTGGAAGATGTAAATCTGCAGGGTGCCCGTGGCATTCTGGTTAACATCACCGCCGGTGTGAATCTGGGGCTGGGTGAGTTCTCTGAGGTGGGTGATACCATTGAAGAGTTTGCATCTGAAAACGCCACCATCGTGGTGGGTACCGTTATCGATGAAACCATGACTGATGAACTGCGTGTGACTGTCGTTGCCACAGGTCTTGGTGGACTGGAGCTGAAACAACCGAAGAAAGTGGTTGATAACACCAAGCCGGCTGATAACAATCCGCTCGATTATAAACAGCTTGAGCGTCCGACTGTGATGCGCAATACCAGTCAGGCTGCTGTAAAACCACGTCCCCAGGCAGATGGCAGTAAGGATCTCGAGTATCTGGATATCCCTGCTTTCCTGCGTCGTCAGGCTGATTAATGCCTGATTACGCTGCCTGATTGGCTAACGGGGCAATGATGGTTATAATGCCGGATTGCCGTACTGACGAGTAAAGAAGTTAAATGATTAGGCAGCGTACCTTAAAAAATATAATAAGAGCCACAGGCATCGGCCTTCACTCTGGCGAGAAGGTTTACCTGACTCTTAAACCAGCACCTGTAAACACAGGTATTGTGTTTGTTCGTACCGACCTTACCCCAGCGGTAGAGATCAAAGCGATCGCCGTGAATGTCGGTGAAACAACTCTTTCTACGACGTTAACCAATGGTTCCGTTAAGGTTTCCACCGTTGAGCATCTGCTCTCCGCTATGGCTGGCCTGGGCATTGATAACGCCTATGTTGAAGTCAGTGCAGCTGAAGTACCTATTATGGACGGCAGCGCCGGTCCGTTTGTATTTCTGATTCAGTCTGCGGGTGTTGAAGAGCAGTCTTTGGCTAAGCGTTTTATCCGTATTAAAGACACTGTAATTGTGAAGGATGGCGACAAGTACGCATCATTCCGTCCATACAATGGTTTTAAAGTGAGCTTTACCATCGATTTTGATCACCCCTTGTTTGACGAAAGCAATCAGGTTGCCAGTCTGGATTTCTCTTCTACCTCCTTTGTAAAAGAAGTCAGTCGCGCGCGTACTTTCGGTTTTATGCGTGATATTGAATACCTGCGCTCCAAGAATCTGGCTTTAGGTGGCTCTGTGAATAATGCCATCGTAGTCGATGATTACCGTGTTCTGAATGAAGACGGGCTGCGTTACGAAAATGAATTTGTAAAACATAAGATTCTTGATGCGGTGGGTGATTTGTATCTGCTCGGTAACTCACTGATTGGTGAGTACGTAGGTTACAAATCAGGCCACGGTTTGAATAATCAGTTGTTGCGGACGCTGCTTAAACAGCAGGATGCATGGGAATTTGTGGAATTCGAAGATGAGAAAACCGCACCTATCTCCTACGCACGTCCGGTTGCGGCAGGATAATAAATGGCACGAAAGTGCCATTTTTTGTTTTTACAGTTTGTAAACATTAGTACCTGTGTGACGCGGTTTACAAACTCAATGCGAAACCCAGTCTAGACTGAGGCTGACTGGTTGATTCGCATAGCGGTAAGGAAGCGTTCTCCATGAACATCATCATTGTTGGGCAACGCCACGGTAAGTCCAAAACCATATCATTAGGGCCAACAGCACGTTGGATGCTGCTGGTTTTCCTCGCTTTATTGCCTTTCTCCATGGGGGCTGCGGGTTATTTCCTGACCATGATGCTGGCGGATGAAGGCCTTTTAGGGCCTGAAACTGCAAAAGCGTGGGAGTCTGATTTAAGCCAGCAGCGCCAGGATCTCGAAAAAATCCGTGCACAAACTGATGAGCAGCTAGTTGGTTTAACCCTGCGCATGGCTGAGTTACAGGCGAGGCTTACCCGGCTTGATGCATTAGGTGAACGCCTGATTGACCGCGCCAGCCTGGATAAAGGCGAGTTCAATTTTGATGAATCGCCTGCCGTTGGTGGCCCATCCTCCGAAATGGATGTTGGTTCTGTCTATCAGGCACCCGATATCGTTTCAGTTCTTGATCAGTTAAGTGATCAGATAGACAACCGCGAGCAGCAGCTTGAGGTGCTCGATTCCTTAATGGGCGAACAGAAGATCCAGAGCGATTCCTTTATTGCTGGTTTACCTGTGCAAAAAGGCTGGATGTCGTCCCGTTATGGCATGCGTACGGATCCGTTCACCGGGCGTATTGCCTGGCACGCAGGCCTCGATTTTGCCGGTAAAGAAGGTTCGCCTATCGTTGCAGTTGCATCGGGTGTCGTGACTTGGGCATCGGATCGTTACGGTTATGGCCTGATGGTTGAGATCAACCACGGCTCTGGTTACAAAACCCGCTACGCCCATTGTAAAAAAGTGGATGTAAAAGTCGGCGATGTGGTGCGTAAGAATCAGGTGCTGGCTCAAATGGGCAGCAGTGGCCGCTCTACTGGCCCCCACGTTCACTTTGAAGTGTATAAAAATGGCCGCACGGTTGACCCTGCCGCCTATATTCACCGCACTCTGCGTTAATCCCCTTCATTAGATCACCCGCTTCGGGTATAAAAGCAGGGCTTTTGGCTCTGCTTTTTTGCGTTCAGTTTTATAATCAATAGAAATAAGAAATCATCATGTTAAATACATTATTTACAAAAATTCTTGGTAGCAAAAACGAGCGCGAATTAAAGCGTCTGCGCAAAATTGTCGCTCAGGTAAATGAGCTTGAGCCTGCATACTCAAACTTGAACGATGCAGAACTGGGGCAGAAAACCGTCGAGTTTCGCTCCCTTCTTGCCGCAGGTAAAACCCTGGATGATATTCTGCCCGATGCGTTTGCAGCCCTGCGTGAGGCCAGTAAGCGTGTAATGGGTATGCGCCATTTTGATGTGCAGATGATAGGCGGCATGACCCTGCACGGCGGTAATATTGCTGAAATGCGTACCGGTGAAGGTAAAACACTCGTAGCAACACTGGCTGTATATCTGAATGCGCTTGCCGGAAAAGGCGTGCATGTTATTACCGTCAACGATTACCTGGCACGCCGTGATGCTGCCTGGATGCAACCACTGTATGAATTTATGGGTTTATCCGTAGGTGTTGTTGTACCTGGTCAGGATGCCGAAACAAAACGCGCTGCGTATAAAGCTGACATTACCTACGGCACCAACAACGAGTTTGGTTTTGACTATTTGCGTGACAATATGGCCTTCAGCAAAGAAGACCGTATGCAACGTGAATTATTTTTCGCTGTGGTCGACGAAGTTGACTCTATTTTAATCGATGAAGCGCGCACCCCGCTGATTATTTCCGGTGCTGCACAGGACAGCTCTGAGCTGTATAAAAAAATAAATACCCTGATTCCTAAGCTGTCTGAGCATGTAGATGCTGCGGAAGGCGAAGCCGGCAAAGACGGTCATTTTGTTATTGATTTAAAAACCCGTTCTGTTGAATTAAATGAACCAGGTCATGAATTGGTTGAAGACCTGCTCACCCAGGCAGGCCTTTTACAGGATGGCGATAGCCTTTACTCTCCTGCCAACCTGATGTTATTGCACCACGTGCATGCTGCATTACGCGCCCACAGCCTTTATCAGCGCAACGTAGATTACATTGTGCAAAATGGTCAGGTGATCATTGTTGATGAACACACAGGCCGTACTATGCCTGGTCGTCGTTGGGGTGAAGGTTTACACCAGGCCATCGAAGCGAAAGAAGGTATACGTATTCAGGCTGAAAGCCAGACGTTAGCGTCCACCACTTTCCAGAATTATTTCCGCCTCTACGAAAAACTGGCCGGTATGACGGGTACAGCGGATACCGAAGCTTATGAATTCCGCGAGATTTATGGCCTCGATGTAGTGGTTATTCCTACCAACAAACCGATTCAGCGTATCGATTACAACGACCTTGTGTATTTATCTGAAGAGGATAAATACAAAGCGGTTATTGAAGAAATTCGTCAGGCAACCTCTGAAGGTCGCCCTGTGTTAGTGGGTACCGCGAGCATTGAAAGCAGTGAGCGTGTATCCGTTGCACTGGACAAAGCCAAAATTAAACACAGCGTTCTCAACGCCAAGCAGCACGCCAGTGAGGCACAAATTATTGCCGATGCCGGTCGCCCATCCACTGTCACCATCGCCACCAACATGGCGGGCCGCGGTACGGATATTATGCTGGGTGGTAATTGGGAATCTGAAGTTCACAAACTGGAAAACCCAACAGAAGAGCAAATTGCAGAAATTAAATCCGCCTGGAAAGAGCGCCATGAAGCCGTTCTGAAAGCCGGTGGTCTGCATATTATTGCTACCGAGCGCCATGAATCCCGTCGTATCGATAACCAACTGCGTGGTCGTGCAGGTCGTCAGGGTGACCCTGGTTCATCTCGTTTCTTCCTTTCTCTGGAAGATAATCTGATGCGCATTTTTGCATCGGATAAAACCCGTCGCATGATGCAAATGTTGGGTATGAAAGAAGGTGAGGCTATCGAGCACCGCATGGTGACCAGTGCGATTGAAAAAGCGCAGCGTAAAGTAGAAGCACGCAACTTTGATATCCGTAAACAATTATTAGAATACGATAACGTGGCCAACGATCAGCGCCGTGTTATTTACCAGCAGCGTAACGAATTGCTTGAAGCAGATACCATTGGTGAAACCATCACTGCGATGCGTCATGGCGTGCTGGAGAATGCAATCAATAATCACATTCCACCGCAAAGTGTGTTGGAAATGTGGGATATTGAAGGCCTTGAGCAGACCCTTGAATCAGAATTTGCTATCAAGTTGCCAGTGGCGCAGTGGCTGAAAGATGATAAAGCCCTGTACGAAGAAACACTGCGTAAACGTATTACCGCTGAGCTGGATGCTGCCTATCAGGAAAAAGAAACAAAAGCCGGTGAAAGCACCATGCGCGATGCAGAAAAGCGCATCATGCTGTATGTGCTGGACAACCTCTGGAAGGAACACTTGGCTGCTATGGATTACCTGCGTCAGGGTATTCATTTCCGTGGTTATGCACAGAAAAATCCGAAGCAGGAATACAAACGCGAAGCCTTTGAATTATTCAAAGAATTGCTCGATAACGTGCAGATTGAAACCATTAAGGCCCTGTCCCATATTCAGTTTATGAGTCAGGAAGAAATGCAACGAATGGAAAATGCCCGCCGTGAGCAGGCAGCACGTCAGCAGATGCAATTCACTCACCCGGATGCAGAGGCAGGCGAACAAGCTGCAGCATCTGAAGAGCAAAATTCCGAAGCCGCACAACCCTTCAAACGCGATTTACCCAAAGTAGGTCGTAATGATCCTTGCCCATGCGGGTCAGGTAAAAAATTCAAACAATGTCACGGTAAATTGGCATAAAAGGTAAACAAAATGGCTGTTAATTTAGCAGTTTTTAACGATTTTCTGCCTGTACAGGGCGTACGTATTGGTATTGCTTCCGCCGGCATTAAACGTGTTGGCCGTAAAGATGTAGTTATTTTTGAGGTGGCAGAAGGCGGTAGCATTGCGGGTGTATTCACCACCAACGCATTCTGCGCAGCACCGGTAACCCTGTCGAAAGCAAATTTGGCCCATCAACCGCGTTATTTAATTATTAATACCGGTAACGCCAATGCGGGCACAGGTGCGCGTGGTATGGTTGATGCCAAAGCTGTGTGTCAGGCCCTTGCAGAAAAAACCGGCGTAAGTGCAGAACAAATTCTGCCATTTTCCACAGGTGTAATTGGTGAGCCATTACCCGTGGCAAAAATCACTGCGGTACTGGGCGATGCCTTAACAAACCTTGCGGAAAATAATTGGTTTGATGCCAGTAACGGCATTATGACGACTGACACTCAGCCCAAAGGCGCTTCACGTCAGTTCGAGCACGATGGCATTACCTATACCATTTCCGGTATTTCCAAAGGTGCCGGCATGATTATGCCGAATATGGCGACCATGTTGGGTTTTATCGCGACTGATGCGGCAATTGAGCAGTCTGTGCTGCAACAAATTTGTCAGGAGTGTGCGGATGTATCTTTCAACCGCATCACTATTGATGGTGATACCTCCACTAACGATTCATGCATGTTAATCGCTACCGGTGCCGCCGGTAATGCACCTGTTACCCAGGCCAGCGGTGCTTTGTATGAAAAATTAAAAGCAGAGTTACGTGATATTTTTATCGAACTTGCCCACGCCATTGTGCGTGATGGTGAAGGTGCGACTAAATTCGTGACCATTAAAGTCGAAGAAACGGCTTCAAAAGAAGAAGCTCTGCAGGTTGCTTATACAGTCGCTCACTCTCCGTTGGTAAAAACTGCATTATTTGCCAGCGACGCAAACTGGGGGCGTATCCTCGCCGCCGTTGGCCGTGCCGGTGTGAAAAATATGGTACTGGATGCAATTCGCATTTATCTGGATGACGTGTGTATCGTTGAAAATGGCGGTCGCGCAGTTTCCTATACCGAAGCTCAGGGTGCCGCTGTACTGAAAAATGCGGAATTTACCATCCGTATTTGTCTTGGCCGTGGTGATGTGCAGGAAACTATCTGGACGACGGATTTATCCCACGACTACGTGACCATTAACGCGGATTACCGTAGTTAATGGATAAAAAGCGTATCAGGGTTGTTGCAGCTGCGATTATGGCAGCTGACAACCGTTTGTTTATCGCCAAACGCCCTGAGCATGTGCATCAGGGCGGTTTGTGGGAATTTCCCGGTGGTAAACAGGAGTCAAACGAAACGGCGCTGCAGGCGCTGGAGCGTGAATTAGCTGAAGAGATCGGCATCCGCATTGATGCGGAAGCTGTTTTTCCTTTGGTGGAAATTGCGCACGATTATCCTGATAAACAGGTTGTGCTCGATGTATACCGGGTGCATAACTTTAGTGGCGATGCACACGGTGCAGAAGGCCAGGAAACCCGCTGGATAGATTTACATGAAATAAACCAGTATGCGTTTCCTGCTGCCAATCAGGGCATTATCCGCGCACTGCTGGCTCATTATCAAATCAGTGTTTGAACTCGTCCGGAATATCCCCGGACAATAATTCTTCATTCAGTTCCGGGCCGGGAATAGCGTGTTTTTCTGCGGCCCACTCCCCCAGATCAATTAATTTACAGCGTTCACAGCAAAATGGACGATAGGGGAAATCAGAATTCCACTGCACGTTTTTCTGGCAGGTTGGGCATTTCACTTCAAGAGTCATGTTGTTTACTGAGTATTAAATAAGTTTGATGCAGCTTGGTAATTGTATCCGCAAGCAGGGCGAGATCGGCCTCGTTATTGATGACATCATCTGCGTGAGCAAGGCGTTGCTCGCGGCTGATTTGTGCATTAATAATGGCTTCAACTTGTTGCCGGTTGTTGTGATCGCGCTGCATGGTGCGTTCGATTTGTGTGTCGCGGGAAACGTCCACTACTAAAATGCGCTGGCATAACTGCGCTTGCCCACTTTCAATTAACAGGGGCGAAACCAGAATGGAGTAAGGCGCCTTGGCATTTTGCAGGCCGTGAATAATGCCCTCGCGAATCAGCGGATGGGTCAGTTGTTCTAACCAGCGGCGCTCGCCAGGATCTTTAAACACAATTTCACGTAATTTTGCACGGTTAAGATTACCGTCATCCAGCAAAATTGTTTGGCCGTGACGCGCTGCTATTGCTTGTAAAGCAGGGGTCCTGGCAGCAACAACTTCCCGCGCGACAATATCGGCATCTATTACGAGTACACCAAGGGTTTCAAAACAGCGTGTGACCGCTGTTTTGCCACTGCCAATGCCGCCGGTTAAACCAACAACAAACACCTTAATGTATGCCCATATAGGCAAAATAAGCGGCGGTTAATTGTTGGCCCCACAGGGCAGCAATCCAGCCTGCTGCAGCGAGATAGGGGCCAAATGGAATTGGAATATTCTTATCCCGTCCCATGGCCATGATGCCGATGATTCCCACCACAGCACCTACCACGGATGAGAGCAGAATAATCACAGGTAGACTCTGCCAGCCGAAAAATGCACCCAGGGCAGCGAGTAATTTAAAATCGCCATAGCCCATGCCTTCTTTACCGGTTAATAATTTAAATAACCAGAATACGGACCAGAGGGATAAATAACCCGCAATAGCACCAAATACCGCACTGTGCAGATCGGTGAAAATGCCAAAACTGTTGCAGATGAGACCCAGCCATAACAGTGGTAAGGTGATGTTGTCGGGCAGGAGTTGCTCGTCAATATCAATCATGGTCAGGGCGATTAATGCCCAGGTAAATACCAATAAACCTGCGCTAGCCCAGCTGTAACCGAAGTGCTGTGCCACCACCAGACTCAATGCACCAGTTACAATTTCAACCAGCGGGTAGCGGATGCTGATGGGGTTTTTACAGTTGGCGCATTTACCACGTAAAAACAAATAGCTGATAACAGGAATATTCTGCCAGGGGCGAATGGGTGCATTGCATTTAGGGCAGGCTGAATGGGGTTTTGTTAAATTAAATACAGGTTGTTCTGGTAATGTTTCACCTTGCATTTCTGCTATTTCGGCCTGCCATTCGCGTTTCAGCATAATGGGCAGACGGTATATAACCACATTCAGAAAACTACCCACGCACAGGCCCAGCAGGGTCACGGCAAACAAAAAAAACAGCGTATTGTTTGCCAGTAAATCTAAAACAACCATTATACAGCGTCACCCATTTTGAAGATTGGCAGGTACATTGCGATCAGCATACCGCCCACCACAACACCCAGGAATGCCATTACAAATGGCTCAATCATGGCGGTTAAACCATCCACTTCGTTATCGACTTCTTGCTCAAAGTATTCGGCGACTTTAGCCAGCATTGCGTCCAGCGCACCGGACTCTTCACCGATGGCCACCATTTGCACCACCATATTGGGAAATACGCCTGTAGAACGCATGGAGGCGTTTAGCTGAATACCGCTGGAAACATCATCACGCACTTTTAAAATTGCACGTTTATAAATCACGTTATCCGCAGCGCCGGCTACGGATTCAAGTGCTTCTACTAAAGGGACACCAGCAGAGAATGTGGTTGATAAAACCCGCGCAAAACGCGCCACTACTGCTTTTTTCATAATACCGCCGATGACAGGAAGTTTCAGAACAATAATATCTTTTTGTTCTTCAACTGCAGGTGAAGTTTTAATTGCATGCTTTAATCCCAACACGCTTCCGACAATAACGCCCAGCAATATGTACCAATTTGCCTGCAACCATTCAGATGTAGCAATCAAAGCTAGGGTGGGGGCGGGTAAGTTGGCCCCCATACTGGAAAACATTTCCTGGAAAGTTGGCACTACTTTTAATAACAATATCGCGCTTACAATCATTGCAATAATCATAACGATCATTGGATATTTAGTGGCCTTTTTAATTTTTTGTTTGAGCAATTCGGTTTTTTCTTTATAAATGGCAACCCTGTCTAACATGGTTTCCAGTGCACCGGATTGCTCACCGGATTCAATCAGGCTGCAGGTCAGTTTATCAAACTGATCCGGGTATTCCGTCAGGCATGATGCAAAGTCGTTACCGGCGGCAACTTTATCTTTAATGCCCAGTACCAGCTTTTGCATATTGGGGTTTTCCATACCATCGGCCACTATTTCCAGGCCCTGTACCAAAGGAACACCGGATTTGGTCATGGTCGCCAGTTGGCGCATAAACAGGGTGATATCCGCATTGCCGATTTTTTTTCCGCCGCCCTGCATACTAAGACCGAACAAACCTTCGGACTTGCGTTTAATTTTGCCGGGCATTACACCTTGTTTGCGTAACTGAGCTTTAATAATGGCAGCGTTTTCGCCGATCATTTCGCCCTGAATTTTCTGGCCCCGTTTGTTCACACCTTCCCAAACGTAACTGCCGGTTTTGGTCTTCGCCATATTGTGTATCCGTTAGTCTGAGGTGACGCGCTGACATTCTTCGAGGGTAGTCACACCGGCCACGACTTTTTTCAGGGCCGATAATCTCAGGTTGTTGAACCCTTCCTTACGTGCGACGTCAGCGATCTGAATCGCATTACCGCCTTCCATTATAATACGGGACATCGCATCCGTGATTTTAACCACTTCATAAATACCCACGCGGCCTTTGTAACCGCCACTGCAATGTTCGCAGCCGACCGCCTGATAAAAAGTGGCTTCTGCCATTTGTTCGCTGGTAAAGCCCATTTTTTTGATGACTTCGGGAGGGAATTCCACCGGTTTTTTGCAGTGTGTGCACAAACGGCGCGCCAGGCGCTGGGCGATAATCAGGGTGACTGAGGTAGCAATGTTAAACGGCGGCACCCCCATGTTTGCCAAACGGGTCAGGGTTTCTGCTGCGCCGTTGGTGTGCAGGGTGGATAAAACCAGGTGGCCTGTTTGTGCAGCTTTAATCGCGATATTGGCGGTTTCAAGGTCACGAATCTCACCCACCATCACCACATCCGGATCCTGACGCAGGAAGGAGCGTAAAGCTTCTGCGAAATCGAGGCCCACTTTAGCGTTTACGTTAACCTGGTTGATACCTTCAAGGTTAATCTCTACCGGGTCTTCTGCTGTGGAAATGTTGGTTTCCGGGGTGTTGAGAATATTCAGGCCGGTGTACAGGGAAACCGTTTTACCAGAGCCGGTTGGCCCGGTAACCAGAATCATACCCTGCGGCTGTGATAATGCATCCAAGTAGAGTTGTTTTTGGTCTGGCTCGTAACCCAGTGCATCAATCCCCAGTTTGGCACTGGAGGGGTCGAGAATACGCAAAACCAGTTTTTCGCCCCACAATGTGGGGAGAGAATTCACGCGGAAATCGATGGCTTTGGTTTTGGATATTTTCATTTTGATACGTCCGTCCTGGGGGACTCGACGCTCAGAAATATCCATGCGTGACATAACTTTTAAACGGGCGGAAATTTTGCCTGCCAAGCTAACCGGTGGCGAAGAAATTTCATGTAATACACCGTCGGTACGGTAACGCACCCGGTAGCGTTTTTCGTAGGGTTCGAAGTGAATATCTGATGCGCCGGTGCGAATGGCATCAAGCAGCATTTTATTCACAAAACGTACGATAGGGGCTTCATCGGCGACTTCATCATCGGCATCTTTGGCTTTGCTGCTATCGTCTTCTTCGATATCGAAGTCGCCATCCAGATCACCCAAGCTGGCATCGGCACTGCCCGATAACAGGCGTTCAACCAATACGTTAAGTTTGTCGGCTTCGACGACAACGGCATCCACTATCATGCCGGTGGCAAATTTTATTTCATCCAGCGCCTGGATATCGGAAGGATCTGCTTGGGCAATATGCAGGCGATTACCACGTTTGAATATTGGGATAATACGGTGCTTTTCGAGCAGCTCTGTGGATACAAGGTCTTTTTCAAACAGGTTCGGGTCCATGCTGGAGATATCCAGCAGGGGCAGGCCAAATTCGCTGGCCACTAATTCTGCTGCGGTGCGGCTGTTACAGGCCCCGCTTAAAGTGGCCTGGACCACAAAGGGGCGTTTTTCCTTTTTGGCACTGACGAGAATTTCGAGGGCTTTTGCTTCTTGCAGCAGGCCTACTTCAACAAACCGGCGTGCGAGACCACTGAGCTTAGACATATGCTGATTGTCGTTATTCTGATGATTTGCTTTTCTAACATATTCACCAGGCGTGCAAAAGGTGCTTTTAGCAAATTGTAGGAAAACAAGGTGTTATTGTGTTATTGCAAGGTATGCAGTTTCGCTGTGAGAGGTGGTCATGGTTGATGCTCAAACGTTCCCTAGTGTTTTCTAAATTTATGAGATTTCACAGGCATAAAAAAACCCGCCGCAGCGGGTTTTTTTACTAATTTAACTTATATTAGATTTTTGGACGGTATTGAGCTGGCAGTGTGCCGCCGGTAATACCGAACTTAACAGCGCCAGTCTTGGCATCAACAGTTGGGCTTAATATTACTGTTAAGCTTTTGAATTCTTCGTTTTTAGGGGTAGCTGTGAATGTCAGAGTGATAACACCGTCTTTCATATCCACTGTGGCGATATCTGTAGTTGCATAGTCTGCAGCAACTACGGTTCCACCAGAAGCACTTACTAACATGCCAGCAGAGGCAAGATCAGCAAAGGCTGGAGGTAATTTAGCATAAGTGGCGTGGTATTCGGCAACAGCGTTTAATATGCCACGGGTGGTTGGCACAATTAACTTGGTTGCTTCAGCGCGGGTGATGTAAGTTTTGTACTGTGGAATAGCCACAGAAGCCAGAATACCGATGATGGCAACTACAATCATCAGCTCGATTAAGGTAAAACCTTGTTGTTTTTTCATGATAGACCGCTCCACTGCGTTTTAGTCTTAGGGTATTCGACGGCTTTTTCAGCCTTGTTATAACTAGAGCAGGCATTGTGCCAACTCAAGTGCGAGCAGTATTCATTATTTTTTTTATAAAAAAAAGCCTACTTAAGTCAGATATTGTCGACTGACCCGCATAAATACTGGGTGTGGCTCACACTTGGCTTGAGGGGCTTTAAATTACACGATGTCAGTAAGTGACAATTTTTGTCAGCAAGTGCGCAATTGGGTTAATCGGGTCGGGGATTGAGAGGCGCAGTGCTTTGGTCCGATACTTTTTGGTTAAAAATGGGGCGCGCACAGGGGCTGAAATGAAGTTTGCTGGCGATCAATAAAAAAGCCGCCCGTGGGCGGCTTTTTTATGGGTATGGGCCAATCACAGCATGCGCATGGAAAGGTCGACGGCTTTGATGTCCTTGGTGAGGGTGCCGATGGAGATAAAGTCCACACCGGTTTCTGCTACTTCCACCAGGGTGGCATCGGTAATGCCGCCGGAGGCTTCCAGCTTGGCGCGCCCCTGGGTATGGGCCACGGCGTGTCGCATATCAGCACAACTGAAGTTATCCAGCATGATGATGTCGGCACCTGCGTTCAGGGCCTCATCTAGCTGGGTGAAGTTTTCCACTTCCACTTCCACGGGTTTGCCGGGGGCGATCACCGCCGCCTGGGCTACGGCCGCTGCGATACTGCCGGCAGCGGCTATATGGTTTTCTTTGATTAAAAACGCATCAAACAAACCTATGCGGTGGTTATGGCAACCACCACAGGTTACGGCGTATTTCAGCGCGGTGCGCAGGCCCGGCAGGGTTTTGCGGGTGTCGAGCAGTTTTACCTGGGTGTGTTGCACTAAATCGGCGTAGGCGCGGGCGCGGGTGGCCACACCTGACAGGGTCTGCAGAAAATTCAGGGCGCTGCGCTCGCCGGTGAGCAGGCTGCGCGCTGCGCCTTTTAATTCAAACAACACCTGATTGGGGCTGACCCGCTCGCCATCCTGCACATGCCAGATCACCTGCACGGCAGGGTCGAGCTGGCGGAATACCTCATTAACCCAGGCCTGGCCGGCGATAACGGCCTGGTCGCGGGTGATGATGCGCGCATGGGCCTGGTTTGCAGCGGGAATCAGCATGGCGGTGATATCACCACTGCCGATGTCTTCCTGCAGGGCATTGCGCACGGCAAATTCGATATCCTGGGTGATGTCTTCGATGCGTAAATTCATGGGCTTAATCTAAATCTCGGCTTTCAGGCTGCTGGAAAAACTCCCGGGTGAGTTTGAAAACCACCGGGCTTAACAATAACAAGGCTATCAGGTTGGGCAGTGCCATCATGGCATTTAAGGTGTCGGCCAGTAACCACACGTTATCCAGGCTGAACACGGCGCCCATGGGGATTACCAATACCCAGAACAGGCGGAACAGCGCGACGTATTTTACGCCAAACAGGTAAACAGTGCATTTTTCGCTGTAAACACTCCAGCCCAGCAGGGTGGTGAAGGCAAAAAGAGCAAGGCCGATGGCAACCACGTGCTGGCCAATGCCCGGCAGGGCAAGGCTGAATGCATGGGACGAAAGAGTTGCGCCGTTTTCACCGCTTTGCCAGGCGCCGGTGAGCACAATCACCAGGCCGGTAATCGAGCAGATAATAATAGTGTCGATAAAAGTGCCGAGCATACCAATCAGGCCCTGATCAACCGGGTGTTTGGTCTGGGCGCAGGCGTGGGCAATGGGGGCACTGCCTAAACCTGCTTCGTTGGAGAACACTCCGCGTGCCACACCGTAACGGATCGCCGCCCATACGGTGGCACCGGCAAAACCGCCGGTGGCGGAAACCGGGTTAAAGGCCGCTTCCACAATCTGAGCAATGGCAGAAGGCAGGTCGGTAATATGCAGCAGGATAATCACCAGCCCGGCGCCCACATAGGCGATCGCCATAAAGGGCACCAGTTTACCGGCCACGGCGCCGATACGCTGAATTCCGCCGAGCAGCACCGCGCCCACCAGGGCCGCAATCACAAATCCGGTGAGGGTTTTATCCAGGTGATAATTATTCGCCAGCACTTCCGCCACGCTGTTGGCCTGCACGGTATTGCCGATACCAAAACCCGCCACCATACCAAAAAATGCGAAGGTGCCGGCCATCCAGCGCCATTTAGAGGAAAGGCCGTTTTTAATGTAATACATAGGGCCGCCGACATATTCGCCGTTGGCATCCACTTCACGGTAACGGATAGCTAAAACAGATTCGGCATATTTAGTGGCCATGCCCACTAAGGCGATACACCACATCCAGAACAGGGCACCGGGGCCGCCCATGGCAATGGCGGTGGCCACACCGGCGATATTACCTGTGCCGACGGTGGCAGAAAGGGAAGTCATCAGGGCGTTGTAACCAGAAATATCACCCTCGCCACTGCCTTTGCGGCCATGCCAGAGGTGAATAAATGCCTTGGGGATTTTGCGCAGGGGCATAAAACGCAGCCCCAGCATCAGATAAATACCGGTGACGGCCAATAAGCCCAGCATCCAGGGGCCCCATACCACATCGTTTATTGCGCTCAGCACCTGCTTGAATATCTCTTCCATAATCCCCCCGTTATTGTTTTCGCGGCATAATAACAGACTCCCGCTGCCTGCGGCCCCTGCGGTGCAGAATTATCCTGCAGAGCTTCCCTAGGGAACCTCCGAATAACTCAGTGCCCGCGTCGGCTTTGCGAAATAAATCAGATCAAGGCGCAGATTTGCAGGCATAACGGGTTACGTCAAAAAGCTGCAACACCGAGCTGGTTTATTTCGCAAAACCCCGCAGGGCGCAGGCTGCCAGCTGATCTGGCTGTGTTGGCGATTTTGTAAAGGACCCGTCATTTACTTCAATCGCCGCCTTGCCGATCTCACCTGGCAGCACATGCCGGAGCTGTGCAGAGTTATTCAGAGGTTCCCTAGAATTGACTGTCTGCCATGAACAGGTTTTGATGGCGGCATCTTGATCGCGGTGTGATGTAAATGGATGAATCCGTCTGGCTGAAGGGCGCGCGCCGTTGCCCGTCACCGAATTTTAACCAGCGCCCGCAAGGGGCGAATGTGAGCCTGCTGGTGATTCACAATATCAGCCTGCCGCCCGGCGAATATGGCACGGGGGATATTGAAGCTTTTTTCTGTAATCAGCTTGATTGGGATAAACATCCTTTTTATCAGGAAATAAAAGGTGTTGAGGTTTCCAGCCATCTGTTAATTACCCGCACAGGTGAAGTTGTGCAGTTTGTGCCGCTGAATGAGCGCGCCTGGCACGCGGGTAAATCAGTATTTAAAGGGGTGGAAAATTGTAATGATTTTTCCATCGGCATTGAGCTGGAGGGCACAGACACAGACCCCTACAGCGATGCACAGTACCGGGTGCTGGCTGAGGTCAGCCGTGAATTAATGCGTCAATATCCGGCGCTGTGTGCGGATAACATCGCCGGGCATGATGCCATTGCGCCGGGGCGTAAAACTGATCCGGGGCCTGCGTTTGACTGGGCCCGTTACCGGAAATCACTTGAGGAAAACGCAGGATGAAATTTCTGATTTTAATGCTGAGTTTATTATTGCAGCGCCAGACCAGCCGCAGTGGTTACCGCCGCAAGCGCATCTGGTTCAGCCGCGTATTGCAGCCATTGGCCCTGGCAAAACAGAGCATTCCCTTGCAGGTGGGCGGTTATTTTTTAAGTGTGATTTTACCCTGCGTATTGCTGGCGGTGTTTTTTGCGTCCCTGCATGGCTTGCTGCTCGGGCTTATATCTGTATTGCTGCAAATTGTTTTATTTCTGTATGTGCTCGGGCGCGATGATTTTAACGCCCGCCTGCGCAGTTACCGTGAAGCCTGGCAGCGCGGCGATTATCAGGGCGCGTTTGAATCGGCGCGGGGATTTTTAAGCCTGCAGACACAAACCCAGGTGGTAGAACCGCAGCAATTACACGCAGAGGTGTCCGCGGCGATTAATTACGCCTGGTTTATCCGTTTTTTTGTGCCGGTATTCTGGTTTATGTTGCTGGGCATTCCCGGTGCCTTTTTATGGTTGCTGAGTTTCTGGTTCAAACTCGAATTAAAACAGCAGTGGAGTGATCAGCTGGTGGATGCCCTGATCTGGATTCCCTCCCGCCTGCTGGCGTTAACCTTCTGTCTGGCCGGGGATTTTACCGGCGCGTTCCGTGAGGTGCTGAAAAGCGTGCGTAATCCGGAAATTCCCGCCGCCGAGGTGCTGGCCGCCAGTGCCCAGGGTGCATTACCGCAGATGGAGGATTTTTCCGGCAGCGCAGCCCTCAAGGCCCTGGAAAACGATCACGACCTTCTGATCCGCAGTGCGGTGATCTGGCTGGTGCTGATTGCGGCGGCCACTATCCTGGGGCACCTCTGAGTTCACACCGATTTTGAGAAGTGTAAAAAAACCGCTGCGGCGGTTTTTTTTGTGGCTATCGCGGACATTTTGGCGCTTAATGCCGCAAAAAATAATAAGGAGTGCCCCATGTCGTACCAGGGCCAGGCCGAAACACAGGCCATTGAAAACATCCGCCGCGTGATCCGCAAGCGTGGTGATGAATTACGTGCACGTTACCCTTTTTTACAGCATCAGAATCTGCTCGGCCTGCTGATATTCAGCTTCAGTGCGGCAGGCGTTGTGTTATGCGGCATGGCGTATTGGCAGGGTTATATGCCCGCCTGGTTGTGCATTGTGCTGGTGGCGATGCTGACATCCCTGCTGCATGAGATCGAACACGATCTGATTCACTGGCAGTATTTCCGCCGCCATAAAATCATTCACCACGCCATGATGCTCGGCGTATGGTTATTGCGCCCCGGCACCATCAACCCCTGGGTACGCCGCCACCTGCATTTTCTGCATCACAAAACCTCAGGCACCCAGCGTGATATTGAGGAAGTCGGTATTGGCAACGGGCGCCGTTATGGGGGGCTGCGTTTCTGGATTATGGCCGATACCTTTTTGGGCAATGTGGTGCGCACCCTGGTTGAAGGCGACACCCATTATTCGCGTGGCATGATGTTGCTGCGTATTATCGGGGCGAATTTCCCCCTTGGCCTGGCCACGGCGTTTATCTGGTATGGTTTTTTAGGTTTCCATGCGCTGAATATCGGTGCTGCGCTGGCGGGTATGGATATGCAGTGGTCTGCTGCAACACAGGCCTATTTCGCCTGGGCGGATAAATTTGTGGTGGTATTAATTGCACCTTTTTATCTGCGTTCGTTCTGCCTGAATTTTATCAGCTCGAATATGCATTATTTTGGTAACGTGAATTCGTTATTGCAGCAAACCCAGGTGCTGAATGCGCCGCTGTTCTGGCCCTTTCAGTTATTCTGTTTTAATTTCGGCAGCACCCATGGCATTCATCATTTTGTGGTGGGTGAGCCGTTTTATATCCGCCAGATGACGGCATCCGCCGCCCACCGTGTGATGCGTGAAAATGGTGTGAAATTTAATGATTTAAACACCTTTGCCCGTGCTAACCGTTATGCCGCTGCGCCAGAGCAGAATGTGCAGCCGGACTTAACGCAAGGTATTTAACCCGGCGCATTTAACACAGCGAATTTAACCAAGCCGCGCCGCGCACACCACTTGAATCCCCGTGCTGGTTTTTCACCAGCAGGGTTTCAACCGTATCGGAAAACACATAACGGCCCCAACGGGCAGGTACATCCTGATAAAGGCTTGTGATATTCGACATACCGCCGCCGAGCACAATCACGTGGGGATCAACCACGTTAATCACAGTCGCCAGTGCGCGCGCAAGGCGATCCACATACGCAGCATAGGCTTGTTGCGCTGCTGCATCGCCCGCCTGATACAACGCGATAATCTCGCGGCTGTTGCCACTTAAATTCTGCTGCGCTGCCGCTTGGCGCGCAAAACCCGGCCCACTCAGGTAGGTTTCAATGCAGCCCTGTTTGCCGCAATAACAGGTTTGTGCCGGTAAATCCGTGCTGCCGGGCCAGGGCAGGGGGTTGTGGCCCCATTCGCCACTGATGGCATTGGGGCCATTTAATAACTGGCCGTTAATCACCAGGCCGCCGCCTACACCCGTGCCCAGAATCACCCCAAAAACACTGGCATAACCTGCGCCGGCCCCGTCCATGGCTTCCGACAGAGCAAAGCAGTTGGCGTCGTTTTCCAGTTTGACCGTGCGCTTCAGGCGCGTGCCTAAATCCCGGTGCAGAGCCTGGCCAATCAAGCAGGTGGTGTTGGCGTTTTTAATCAGGCCCGTGGCAGGTGAAATCGCCCCGGGAATGCCGATACCCAGCGGACAGCCGCTGACGTTTAATTCAGCCTCGGTGTCGGTCACCAGCTGGCTAAGGGTTTCTAACAGGGTGGGGTAGTGGTTTGCCGGGGTGGGGATGCGTTTACGCAGACTCAGCTGGCCGCGTTCATCCATGGCGGTAATTTCAATTTTGGTGCCGCCCAGATCAACTCCGAGACGATATTCCTTCTTCGACATAACGTTTAAACATCGCACTGGCCTGCTCGGAGCGGGATTCTATTTCAAAGCCGGTGCCATACATAGTGCTGTTGATTTTGGCGGACCACACCGCCCGCGCGCTGATGCTGCCACTATGGCGGCCACCGCCGTTCACCGGGGCATCCACAATCTGCAGTATGTATTTTTTATCGCACTCCAGAGGCATGGCGCTGGACACCATCAGGCCTTGTTCGGAGATATCCACCACAATGCCCAGGTATTCGTGGTTATGGTTATTAAACACACTCACTGTGCTGTTGAGCGTATGGCGCATGAATTTCCGTTGGTCCCGCATGCCTGCCCCCTGTGGGATTTTCGCCTGTAACCCATTAATATTAGCCCGCATTTTTTATTCTACGAATGGAACCTCAATGGCCAGGCTGCATTTGATACTGGGCGGCGCCCGCAGTGGTAAAAGCCACTACGCCGAGCAACTGGCCGCGCAATCTGCGCAGCAGGTGCTGTATATCGCCACCGCCGAAGTCAGCGACGGGGAAATGGCCGAGCGTATCGCCCGCCACCAGAGTGACCGCCCGGCCCACTGGCAGCTGTGTGAAGAACCCCTGCAACTGGCCGCAGCCATTGATGCAGCCCCCGCCGGGCAGCTGTTGCTGATTGACTGCCTGACGTTGTGGTTAAACAACCTGCATTACCATGGGCAGGATGCCAGCGCAGCATGTGATGCCCTGTTGCACAGCTTGCAGCACAGCGGCGCACAGATTTTAGTGGTTAGTAATGAAATATCCCTCGGGGTTGTGCCCCTTGGCGAAGCTTCACGGCGTTATGTGGATGAACTTGGGCGTTTGCACCAGCGCATCGCCCAACTTGCCGAACGGGTCACCCTGATGGTGGCCGGTATTCCCCTGTCAGTTAAGGAACCCGCATGAGCTGGTTAACAGCCCCGTTACACCCGTTAAATTCACAGGCACGTGCTGCCGCGCAGGCCCGCCAGGGCACACTCACCAAACCCGCAGGTTCCCTCGGTATGCTGGAGGAAATCGCCATTCGCATGGCTGCCGTGCAGGGGCTGGAAATTCCTAAGGCGGATAAATCCCAGGTGGTGGTATTTGCCGCCGACCACGGCATTTGTGCCCAAGGGGTGAGTGCCTTCCCGCAGGTGGTAACAGCTGAAATGGTGCGTAATTTCTCCCGTGGCGGCGCAGCGGTATGTGTATTGTCCCGCCAGCAGGGTGCGGCACTGGAAGTGGTAAACGTGGGCACTGTCAGCGCCCTGGAAAATCTGCCCGGTGTGGTGGATGCACGCATCAGCAATGGCAGTGCGGATTTCAGCCAGGGGCCTGCCCTGAGCGCGCCGCAGCTGGCCGCAGCCCTGCAGGTGGGTAAAGAGGCGGCCGAGCGGGCCGCAGCAAAGGGTGCACAAATTTTTGTGGCCGGTGAAATGGGCATTGGTAATACCAGCAGCGCCGCAGCCCTTGCCTGTGTATTACTCAATTGCCCTGTGGCAGAAATGGCCGGGCGTGGCACCGGCCTGAATGACGCAGGTTTACAGCATAAAATTCACGTGCTGGAAAATGCCCTCAAACTGCATCAATTACATGCGGCGAGCGAGCCAATGGCGATTATGCAGGCCCTTGGCGGCCTTGAAATCGCGGCGATTGCCGGCGCTTATATCCGCGCCGCGCAATTAGGTTTAGTGGTGCTGGTGGATGGTTTTATCACCACTGCTGCCGCCCTGTGGGCAAATGCCGTGCAACCGCAATTAAAAGAGTATTTATTTTTTGCCCACCAGAGCGCCGAAGGTGCCCACGGCAAAATGCTCAGTGCATTAAATGGTCGCCCGTTATTGCAACTGGATATGCGTTTAGGTGAGGGCAGTGGTGCGGCCCTGGCCCTTAGTATTTTGCAAAATGCCTGCGCATTACATGCGGATATGGCGACCTTCGCCAGCGCCGGGGTGAGCGAGCAGTGAATATTTATTTGCTGCGCCACGGTGAGCCAGAAGGCGGTGAGGTTTTCCGTGGCCGCACCGATCACCCGCTAACGCCATTGGGGTGGCAGCAAATGCAAACAGCCCTTGCTGAAATTAATGTGCAGCATGTGGTGACATCCCCCTTAAGCCGCTGCCGGGAATTTGCCCGGCAGTTCAGTGAAGCCCGTGGCCTGCCCCTGAATATCGAAGATGATCTGCAGGAATTTGATTTCGGACGTTTTGAAAATAAATCCTTCAGCAGCGTGATGGCGGAGGATTACGACGCCATTAAAGGCCTGTGGGAAAATCCCATGCACTACACAGCCCCGCAAGGGGAAGCCGTATTGGATTTTGAAGCCAGGGTATTAAAAGCCTGGTTTAAAGTGCTGCAAATTAAACAGGAAAACGTGCTGGTAATTTGCCATGGCGGGGTTATTCGCCTGCTGTTAAAAGAAGTATTGGGCCTGCCATTTGTGAATATCAACCGCATGGATGTGCCCTATGCCTGCATCAGCCAGGTAGATGTGCAGGGCCATGAACCCTATTTCTACCGCCTGAAACGCCACGGTTAATTATGTTACGTATTGCCTGTTCCTGTTTAATGCTGCTGTTTTTTTCTGCCGGCAGTTTGGCCGCGGAAAATGCCGCCCCGGTGAAACGCATCGTCGCACTCGCGCCGCACATCACCGAATTATTATTTGCCGCCGGTGCCGGTGCGCAGGTGGTGGGCACAGTGGCCTACAGTGATTACCCCGAGGCTGCCAAAAAAATTCCGCGGGTGGGGGATTACCGCAGCCTGCAGCTGGAAAATGTGCTGCGTTTAAAACCGGATTTAATTATCACCTGGCCGGGCAATGCTTTAACTGCACAATTAGAAAAACTCGCCAAACTCGGCCTGCGCATTGAATATTCCGACCCTAAAACCCCGCAGGATATTGCCGATACTATTCGCCGCTTCGGGCAATTAAGTGGCCATGTGAATATTGCGGAGCAAAACGCTGCGCAATTTCTCAATGCCTGGCGGGCATTGGAAAACCGTTATGCCAGCCGTGCGCCGGTGCGGGTGTTTTATCAGGTGTGGTCCGAGCCACTGATGAGCCTGAATAAAGACAATATGATTGATTTCGGCATACGTGCTTGCGGCGGGCAGAATATATTTGCCGATGCGCCCGTGGTGGTGCCCCAGGTGAGTGTGGAAAGTGTATTGCGTTTAAATCCGCAGGTGATTATCAGCGCCGGTGAAACCGCCGATGCCAAAAGCATGTTGCCCTGGCGGCAGTGGCCCTCGTTGGCGGCTAATCAGCTCGGCCAATTTTATGTGATTTCCGGGGATGATATTTCCCGCCCCGTGCCGGGCATTCTGGTAGGGGTGGAAAAACTCTGCACTTACCTTGATCAGGCCCGCGAAAAAATATCTGCCGCCAGTTCCCGTTAACGCTATTTTTCGCCCCTCCCTTGTCTATACTGTTTTTTATAACTTTATTGCACAAGGGAGCGCCCTTATGGCGACGTTCGATAAGGACCTTGATCCGGTTGAAACCTTAGAGTGGCTGGCATCCATTGATTCGGTGATCCGTGAGGAGGGCCTTGAGCGGGCCAAATACCTGCTGGAGCGCCTTGCCGAACGTGCCACCCGCGATGGTCTGCCCCTCGCGTTTTCGTTAAATACCCCCTTCCGCAATACCATTCCGCCCGCCGCTGAAGCGCGTATGCCGGGGGATTTATTTATCGAACGGCGCATCCGCTCCCTGGTGCGCTGGAATGCCCTGGCCATGGTGGTGCGCGCCAATAAATCCGGTGACGATTTAGGCGGGCATATTTCCAGTTTTGCCTCCAGCGCCACTTTGTACGATGTGGCGTTTAACTATTTTTTCCGCGCCCCGAATGCGGGCAGTGAAGATTGCCCGCTGGGTGATCTGGTGTATTTCCAGGGGCATATTGCCCCCGGCCTGTATGCCCGCAGTTACCTGGAAGGACGTTTTGATGAAGACCGCCTGGAGAATTTCCGCCGTGAAGTGGATGGCAAAGGCCTGTCTTCTTACCCGCACCCCAAACTCATGCCCGATTATTGGCAATTCCCGACCGTATCCATGGGGTTAGGCCCCCTGCAGGCGATTTATCAGGCGCATTTTATGCGTTATATCTCGGCCCGTGGTTTGGTGCCGCGCCTTGACCGCAAAGTCTGGGCATTTTTAGGGGATGGGGAATGTGATGAGCCGGAAAGCCTTGGTGCAATCGGTTTAGCGGGCCGTGAAAAACTCGAAAACCTGATCTTTGTGGTGAACTGTAATTTACAGCGCCTCGATGGCCCGGTGCGAGGCAACGGCAAAATTATTCAGGAGCTGGAATGTGAATTCCGCGGTGCCGGCTGGAACGTGATTAAAGTGGTGTGGGGCCGTCACTGGGATGCGCTGCTCGCCAAAGATAAATCCGGCATGCTGCAAAAACGCATGGACGAAGTGGTGGATGGTGAGTTCCAGAATTACAAAGCCAAGGGCGGCGCTTACACCAAAGAGCATTTTTTCGGTAAATACCCCGAGACTGTCGAGCTGGTGAAAAACATGAGCGACGAAGAAATTTTCCAGCTCAACCGCGGTGGGCACGATCCTTACAAAATGTATGCGGCCTACCATGCTGCGGTGAATCACAAAGGCCAGCCCACGGTTATTCTTGCCCACACCATTAAAGGTTATGGCATGGGGGATGCCGGTGAAGCGAAAAACGATACACACAGCCTGAAAAAAGTCGATGAGCAAACCATACGTGAATTCCGCGATCGTTTTGATATTCCCCTGAATGACGATCAAATCCGCAATGTGCCTTTTTATCGCCCACCCGAAGACAGCGCAGAAATTCAGTACATGCGTAAACGCCGTGAAAAACTCGGTGGTTTTATGCCGGTGCGACGTGAAAATAAAACCCCGTTAGCCATACCCGCATTAAGTTTATTTAATGCAGTGACCGAAGGCAGTGGTGAGCGGGAAATTTCCACTACTATGGCGTTTGTGCGTATTTTATCGGCCCTGGTGAAAGATAAAGCCCTGACCGACCGTTTAGTGCCGATTGTGCCCGATGAAGCACGTACTTTTGGTATGGAAGGTTTATTCCGCCAGATGGGGATTTATTCCTCCGAAGGTCAATTATATGAGCCGGTCGATTTTGGCCAGGTCATGTATTACAAGGAAGATAAACAGGGGCGCATTCTCGAAGAAGGTATTAACGAAGCCGGCGCATTTGCCGCATGGCTGGCGGCGGCCACCGCTTACAGTACCTACGACATGGCGATGATCCCGTTTTATATTTTTTATTCCATGTTTGGTTTTCAGCGTATTGGCGATCTCGCCTGGGCGGCGGGTGATTGCCAGGCCCAGGGCTTTTTAATCGGCGCAACCTCGGGGCGCACCACATTAAATGGTGAAGGTTTGCAGCATCAGGATGGCCACAGCCATATTCTGGCCGGTACTATTCCCAATTGTGTGACCTACGATCCCACCTTCGGTTATGAATTAGCGGTGATTATCCGCGATGGTTTAAAGCGCATGTATCACAACCACGAGCGGGTGTTTTATTACATCACAGTGATGAATGAAAACTACCTGCAACCTGCCATGCCCAAAGGTGTGGAGGAAGGCATTATTAAAGGTTTGTATTGCCTGCATGCACACAGCGGCAAAGGCAAAAAAGTGCAGCTGTTTGGCAGCGGCACGATTTTGCGTGAGGTGATTGCCGCGCGGGAAATTCTTGCCAAAGAACACGGTGTGGATGCCCAGGTGTGGAGTGTTACCAGCTACAACGAACTGGCCCGCGATGGCCGCGCAGTGGAGCGCCATAACCGCCTGAACCCAGGCAAAAATCAGCAGGAAAATTATCTGCAAAGCTGCCTGAAAAACACGGAAGGGCCGATCATTTCTGCCACGGATTACATCAAAGCCTATTCCGAACAATTACGTGCGTATTTACCTAAAGAGCGCGCCTATTACACCTTGGGCACGGATGGTTTCGGGCGCAGTGATTCGCGGGAAAAATTACGCCGCTTCTTTGAAGTGGACCGTTATTTTGTGGTGCTTGAAACCCTGCGTGCGTTAGCCGGGCAGGGCGATGTAAAACCTGCAGAGATTAAAAAAGCCATGGAAAAATACGGCATAAATGCCGATAAAAACGATCCTATGTACAGCTGAGGGGGCAAAAAAAATGACAATGCAAAACGTCACAGTGCCCGACTTAGGTGGCATAGAGCAGGTTGAAGTGATTGAAATCAGCGTGGCAGTGGGTGACAGGGTTGCCGCGGAAGACACCTTAATTGTGGTGGAATCCGATAAAGCCAGCATGGATATTCCCAGCCCAGCGGCGGGCATTATCCGCAGTATTGACGTAAAAAAAGGTGATAAAGTCAGCACTGGCTCCGTGGTACTGAGCCTGGAAATTTCTGCGGATACACCTGCGCAGGTTGCAGCTGTGCAGGCGCAAAATCAGATTGTGAATCCGCAAATTACCGATGCTGTAAGCCCTGTTGCACCCGCCGTTAATACGGGTGCCAGCGAGCAAATATGCGTGCCGGATTTAGGTGGCATGAGTCAGGTCAGCGTGATTGAACTGGTCGCCAAAGAAGGCGACAGCTTAAATGCCGAAGCCTCATTAATTGTGCTCGAATCCGATAAAGCCAGCATGGATGTGCCCGCACCACGGGCCGGTGTGCTGCTGCGTTATCTGGTGAAAGTGGGTGATAAAGTTAACAGCGGTACACCGATTGCGGAAATGCGTTTCAGCGCAGCAGAAAAAATTTCAGCAGCACAGCCCGCAGTTGCTGTTGCACAAAAACCTGTGCAAAGCGCTGCGCAATCTGCCCCCGCCGCCGACAAAGTAATTACAGCGGCAGCCGCATTGAATGCATCCGACAATTTGCCCAGTGGCAAAGATGTTCACGCCGGCCCTGCGGTGCGTATGCTGGCGCGGGAATTAGGGGTTGATCTCACCCAGGTGAAGGGCAGTGGCCCGCGTAACCGCATTTTAAAAGAAGACCTGCAGGCTTTTGTAAAACAAAAAATGCAGCAGCCCGCAGCCGCTGCCGGTGGTTTTGCCCTGCCGGAATTACCCGCCGAGGATTTCAGCCGTTTTGGCCCGGTGGAAAGCAAAGCGCTCAGCAAAATTAAACTCGCCACCGCACGCAATATGCGTATTTCCTGGCTGACGATTCCTCAGGTGACGCAGTTTGATGAGGCGGATATCACCGCCCTTGAGGAATACCGCAAAGGGCCCATGGCGGCCATGTTGCCGGCGGATGTAAAAGTCACACCGCTCGCATTTATCACCAAAGCCTGTGTTAAAGCCCTGCAGGCATTTCCGGCCTTTAACAGTTCACTTTCCGCCGATGGCCAATCCCTGATTTATAAGGGCTATTACCATGTGGGCATTGCGGTGGACACCCCCGATGGCTTGGTGGTGCCGGTGATTAAAGATGCCGATAAAAAATCCGTCACGGACATTGCGCGTGAATCTTCCCTGCTTGCCGCAAAAGCACGCGATAAAAAATTGCCGCTCGATGCCATGGCCGGGGCGAGTTTTACCATTTCCAGTTTGGGTGGCATTGGTGGCACAGCCTTTACGCCGATTGTGAATGCCCCCCAGGTGGCCATACTCGGGGTTTCCAAAGCCAGTATCAAACCCGTGTGGGACGGTAAGCAGTTTGCACCGCGCCTCATGCTGCCGTTGTCGGTCAGTTATGACCACAGGGTGGTGGATGGTGCGGAAGCGGCGCGTTTTACCCGTTATCTGGCGGAGTTACTCTCGGATGTGCGCCACCTGCTGCTCTGATTAGAGGTTCCCTAGAGGGTTGCGCTACCGCCGGTATCGTAACCCATTGTTTTTTCATCTGTTCTGGTTGTTTTACGCCATTTGCCTGCCCGGAGTTTCCTCTGGGGAAAAACGTCTACACTGAGTGATAGCTGTAGAAGGAAGTAAAGGAAACCAGAGTGCGCAGATTATTAGCCCCTGCCGTGATGCTGATGAACAAACTCACCTACGCCCAGAAGTTTGGGGTGATCAGCGTGACGTTTTTCATTCCTTTGCTGTTGTTAAGTTACGCGATTATTCACCAGTCCTACGCCACCATTCAGGCCACCAAGGCCGAAAAAGTTTCCCTTAATGCCGTGCGTGATGTGATGGCCGTGGCCAATGCGGCGGGCAGTTACCGTGATATTGCCGCTGTGGTGAATTTCTACAAACGTCCGGAAGTGGATGAAGCTGTGATGGCCGCGGAGAAAAAACTGTTTGCCGGGCTCGAAGAACTGCGCAGTAAATACAAAGGCAAAGCCATCGGCAACGCGGTGGAAAATAACCTGTCGGCCTGGCAGCAGCGCCTTTCCCGTGGTGGTGATAATAAACAGCCCACAGTGGTGGACCAGTACAACCTGTACCAGCAGGTGGTGAAGGAGATTTTATTCCTCGCCCAGGTGGCGGCGCAGGATTCTGGCCTGGCGCAGGATACCAACCCCGATGTGCAGTTATTACTGAAATTACAGATGTCCCAGTATCCGCAATACCTTGCGGCGCTTGGCCAGGTGCGTACTGTGGGTATTTATGCGCTGATCGAAAAATATATTCAGACAGTCACCTACGATATGCTCAATGCCGCTTACGATGGCCTGAACAATACCGAAAAAGACATGGGGCGCAGCCATGAGGTTATCCTCAAAAACAGCGCGCAGTTTAAACAAAGTTTTGAAAAACCTTTTGCTGAATCCACTGCTGCGCTTAACGACATCAAAATAAAACTCGATGAGGAAATTGTCTCCGCCATGGATGTGTCTATGTCCTGGGTGGATTTTGCTGATTATGTGGATGAGCGTCAGGCAAAAATGATGGCGGTGGCGGATGTATCCCTGCCGCTGGCGGAGAAAATTCTCGATCAGCGTTTAAGCTCGCAAACCAAGCGTTTAATTACAGTGGCCGCCCTTATTGCATTAGTGATGTTCACCATAGTGTATTTATATGCGGCGTTTTTCCTCGCGGTGCGCACTACGGTAGATGCCTTTTATAAGGCCGCGCAGAAAGTCGCCCAGGGGGATATGCGCGTACGGGTGGATGTGGCATCCAATGATGAAATGGGCGAATTATCCCGTGAATTTAATAATATGGTGGAAAAAATTCACCAGCTGATCGAAGCCGTGCAACAAACCGCGGAAGATGTCAGTAAAGAAGTATTGTTGGTAGAAAAGAATGCCGGGCAGAGCAGCCATGCCGCCAGTGAACAATTAAAACAAACTGAACAAGTGGCTTCTGCGGTGACAGAAATGGCTTCCACCGCAGAGGAAGTCGCAAAACAAAGTGATGAGGCCTCCCATTCAGCGGATAGGGCAAAACAAGAGGCGGACGTTGCCAGTAAAGTGGTGGTGGATACCCTTGGGCAAATTAATCAGCTGGCGGATGAAATTATGCGCTCGGCGGATGTGATCAATAAATTAGCGGATAATTCCACCAATATCGCGAATATGCTGTCGGTAATTAAAGGCATTGCTGAGCAAACAAACCTGTTGGCATTAAATGCCGCGATTGAAGCGGCCCGTGCCGGTGAGCAGGGCCGTGGTTTTGCGGTGGTGGCGGATGAAGTGCGCACCCTGGCGAGCCGCACACAGACCTCCGCCCAGGAAATAGAAGTGGTAATGACATCTATCCACAGCGGTATTTCCGATTCGGTAAAAGCCATGGGGCAAAGCCATCAGAAAGCCCAGCATACGGTGGAAACCTCCGGCAAAGTGGGTGATGCCCTGCAGCAGATAGTGGCGGCGGTAAATGAGATTCTCGGCAGTAATAAAAAAATCACGGTTTCTGCCGCCGAGCAAACCAAGGTTGCCCATGAAATCGACCAGAACGTTTTATCGATTAATGAACTTGGCCGTGAAACCGTGGATGATGCCAAACATACGGTGGAAGCGATTGGCGAAGTATCCCGCCTGACCCGTTCCCTGCAGGAAAAGCTACAAACTTTCAGGGTGTGAAATTAACGAGCATAAAAAAAGCGCCTTATGACCACGGCTGTTCCACAATTTTGCATCCAAAAACAGGGCCTCGTTTGAGGCCCTCTTTGTTTAGATTGTGCAGGTTTAACCGTCGTTTGTGATGAGCACAGAATGAACGCTCAAGGGCGCCGAAACGCAAACAAAAAACACGCCCGAGCCAGCAGGGATGCTGGCGAAGCGAGGGACCCCAGGGCAGGATGCCCCATAGCGCGGGGGCGAATGTTTTTTGTTGGAGTGAGGACAAACGCCCGGTTGCGTTCAAAGCGGGGGCACGGGGGGAAGGCCCCCGTAAAGCCATGTCCAGACAAAAAATGACGACAATTAAATCCCGTTTTTTCTTTCTGGGAAGGGACTTCCCAGACCCTTCCTTCGCTCACACTGCTGCTTGTTTCCGATTTTTTCGGCGCGCCATTACGCCCACGCGCCATTCGGCATCCTGCCTAGCTTCGCCGGCGCTTTGCTGGCATCCATGCCAGCTACGGGCTATGTCGCTTTAAAAAACGGCGCAGCAAGTTCGCATGAAGTGTTCTGATTAACGCCGGAGTAAATCACTGCAAATAAAAAAGCGTTGAATGAAATTTATTCATTCAACGCTTTCTAGTTTCAAACTGTGTGGCAGTAGTGGCCTTACGGCGCTTTTTTTATGCTTCAGATATTGATGTTTTCCACTAATGTCACTTTATTCGAACCATAAGAGAAATATTGATTTAACAGCATTTTATCGCCATACACTGAGCAGCTGCTGGTTTGACCTGTGCTGGCGTTGTTGGCAAAAATTAAAGTCTGGTCGAGGGTTTGTGGATTAATGGTTTCCACACCACCGGTATATTCTGCATCACGGCTGCCATCCCATGCGGCATAACGACCAACGGCATTAATTAACAATTTGTTATTCACGTACTGAATGTTTTCAGGGTTTGTGACTAACAGTTCTAAACCATTAGTACCCTCTGCAGTATTATCCAGATCAATAATGCTGTTATCAGTGGTATCAATCGCGATTAACAGGCCTTTGTGAATCGCATCATAATACTCAAGGCGTTGCAGAATCACATACAGCACATCACCGACTAAAACAGCGTCAGCCATTTCCGGTGTGCCATCGGCATCGGCAAAATCACTCAGATCAATTTCTGCGAGTTTAAAATCTTCCTCTGCGCTGGCCTGTGGATTGATTTGCCAGATGCTGGTGCTGCCGTAACGGATAAGGTAGGCATTGTTATTTGCTTTTTCAATCACGGTATAGGGGTTAGCACCGGTCAGGCCATCATCATTCACACTGTACTGATAACTGACTGTCGCAATTAAATCGTCATAACTCACACTGGCAATATAATCGAGATCAAAACGGCCAATCTGGTAAACACGCTCATTGCCTAATTGGTATTTAATATCGCTGTAGGCCTTTGGTTGTAAATTGCTTTGCAGATCGCTCAGATCGCTGCTCAGAAATGCCAGATCGCTGCTGCCGTAATCGGCGGCTGTCAGGGTTAATAATGCACCGTCGTTTAGGTCACTGCGGCCGCGTACAAAAGCGATTTCAGTCACCGGGTGGGTTGTTGCAATATCGGTTTCCTGTTTTTGCCACTCGCCATTTTGTTGTTTAAAAATGCTGATGACAGGGTTGCTGTTGTCATTCACGCTCAGCCAGATATCCCCTTCAGGGCTGAATTTAGCCACGCGGATATCTGCGCTGTCTTCGGTCAGGTTGCTGACCGATGGGCCAGCGGTATTTTTGTTTTCATCAAGAAGATTACACGCAGCAAGCTGGCTCAGCAGGGCCAGTAATAATAGTTTTTTCATGTTTCCCTCAGAAGTGTACGTTGTAAGTGATAATGCCGTAGCGCCCGGGCGCAGGTTGATTTTTAAAGGTTTGATACGCTTCGTTGCGCAGGTTGTATATTTGCAGACTTAATTTCTGCTCTGCCCACTGCTGGCTGATGGCCGTATTCCAGGTGGGTTTACTGCGGGCTTTAACCAGGTTGGCACTGTCGAAATACAGCTCGTCCTGCAGGTTGTAATTGATATTCCAGGTGATGTTGTTCAGCTTAAATAACACATTTGCATCACTGCTCTGGTGATAAAAGCCCGGTAATTTTTTACCCTGCAATGCGGCGTTATCGGTTTGGTTGAGGGTATTCAGGCTGCTGTGCTGCAGGCTGATATCCACATAGTGCCACCGCTGGTTAATGCTGAGTTCAGTGCCGTTAATTTGTGCGGACTGAAAATTGCTGCTTTTGCCTATACCGCGTGAATCGTATAACACCACGATAATGTCGCGGAATTCGCGCTGGAATATATTGAGTTTAATCTCGGTGTTATTGATATGAGTTGCCGCGGATGCCGCGATAAAGGCCATGGTTTCTTTGTTTAAATCGGCGTTGGCATTTAATAGTGGTTGGGTAACATACAATTCGGCGAGGGTCGGGGCGCGTTGTAACATGCCGCCCTGCAGTGAAAATGCAATGACGGACAAAGATGTCTGCAGGTTAGCGGCAAATGCGGATGTTGTGTAATCCGTTTGATCATGAATCCATTCCTGGCGTGCATCCAGTGCGACATATTCATTGATATCAAGATGCAGGCCTGCATCCCATTGTTGGCGGGTATAGCGGTTTATTTTTTGTTGCAGTTGATCATCGCTGCGAATTTCATCATGTGTGTGGTGCAGGCTGTAATACAGGTGGCTGCTCGCCATAGGAACTGCATCCGATTGCCAGCCGAATTTGTGTTGCCAGTAATCGTAGACAAAATCGTCCTGGTTTAAGCCGACTTCGCTGAGGGGGTCGTTATAAAACTGATATTGTTTATTTAACAGGGTTTCGAATGTGCCGCCAAAATCCGTGGCATAACGCAGGGCAAATTTATCCCCTATGGTTTGCCATTGTGTCTGTTGTGCCGTATTGCGGGTATTACTGATGCCGGTGAGGTAATCCTGATGCAAATATAAAATATCGAAATTATCCGGCTGCCAGCGGCTTAAAAGGTAGTGGCTGTTATTCTGATTATTCTGGCGCGTGGTATAAAAATCATCATCCTGATTACGGTCTGTGCCGTTATCATCCAGGTAAGTGAAATTATTATCGGCCTGTTGTGCACCGGCCATCAGGGTAAAAGTGGGGGTGTAATAACCACCGTGCAGCCCCGCATAACCAAAACTGCCTGCCTCAGCCTGCAATTGGCTGCCGCTGCGTTGCTGGGGGGTATTTAATACAATAGCGCCGCCTAAGCCTGAATTGCCCAGATGCATGGGCTGGTAATCGGGGTAAATGGTTGCGCTTTCCAGTAATTGCATGGGAATCAGCGCGAGATTAATGCCACCCGTGAGTGGATCATTTAAATCAAAATTATCCAGATAAAGGCGCAATTGTTTTGCAGGGCTGCCCCGTAACCACAGGCTGCTGTAAGCCCCAATGCCACCGGCGCGCTGGGTTTGAATACCCGCCTGGTGATTTAAAACACCCGCTAAATCATCCTGATAAGTTTGTAGTTCAAAATCTAAAAAATAGGCAGACAGGGGCACGCCGGGCTGTTCATAGCCGGTGACTTCGACTGTGTTTAAGGTCTGGGTTTCTGCGTGGCCAGATGAAGTGCCAGCAAAAAAGCAGGAAATACCCGCCAGACAGGAAATAAGAGTGCAGTGCAAATTTTGCACGGCGGTCGCCCTCCGCAACACCGTTAATGATTGTTTCGGGCCGGTATCCGGGCTTACGGTCTGATGATTTAACATCCGGGGCAACGCCTTCCCATGCAAAAAGCACAGTGGCAAATGTTGTCCCTTAACCGATCACCGTTGCGGGGGCAGCACTGGATTGATCACCAGTTTCCCGTTTAACACTGCAGGCAGTGCACCACAAAACGCGCGCATGGTACTGAAAGCTTAGCGGACAGGTCAAGGATTGCTTTGTAACGGCAGTGACAGGGTAAATATGCTGCCCTGGCCCAGCTGGCTGCTGACCTGCATGGCGCCATTGTGGTGTGAGGTCATAATAAAATAAGACACCGACAGGCCGAGGCCCGTACCTGCGCCCACATCCTTGGTGGTAAAAAACGGTTCAAAAATATGTTTGCGGGTTTCTTCATCCATGCCCGGGCCATTATCGGCAATTTCAATGACCGCCTGCCCGTGTTCAAGGTAGGTATGGATTTCAATACGCGCAAACCAGTCCATATCAAATTCTTTTTGATTGCCATATTCGTTGAGTGCCTGCGCGGCATTTTTCAGGATATTAATAATAACCTGCTCAATTTCGGAAGGAATGCAGGGCACTAAGGGCAGGTTAAATTCAAAATCTTTTAGCAGTTCGATACGTTTAAAATCGTAACCGGTTGTCATGTTGTAATCATTGCTGGCAATAGACAGGGCCCTCTCAATGATTTGATGGATATCCTGCGGGTGTAAATCTTTGTGGCTCTGGCGGCTGAACTGCAGCATGTTGCTGACAATTTGCGAGGCCCGTTCACCGGCTTCGCGAATATTATCGATAAACGAAAAAATTCCCCGTTCCGATAAATAGGCCCTGATACTGCCGATATCGGTACCCACCGCGAGTGCGGTTTCGATGTTTTTAGGCAGTTTCTGATCGAGCCTGCGGTTCATATTCTGCAGGGTATGAATAATGGCTCCGAGTGGGTTGTTAATTTCATGTGCCATGCCGGCAGCAAGCCCGCCGAGGGACATCATTTTTTCATTTTGTACCAGCACTTCTTCCATGCGCACCTGCTGGCTGACATCGTCGATACGGATAACGGCACCGGGATTTTCACTGTTTTTCAGCGGGTAAATGGTCAGGTCAAACAGGCGGGTAGTATTATCGGAGTGTAATTTAATACGTTCAATTTTAAGAAGTTGCTGATCATCAACGCTGTAGCGAATAGGCTCATAATATTCCTGCAGATGGCTGCAAATGGTCTGCAGGGGTTTTTGCAATGCGACATCTGCTTGTACATTGAAAAGTTCCTGTGCGGCGCTGTTGCACTGGATGATATGAATGCCAGCGTCTATTGCGATAATCGCACTGGGCATGGATTCAATTATATTGTTGAGGTATTGCTGAAGATCTGAAATATCCTGCTCGGCACTGATGCGTTGTTTTATCTCAGTGCTGAGTTTTTCGTTCATTTCGTGCATTTTTTTAGAGAGTTCTATTGCTCTCTGTTTAGACGCATTTGCTTTTTTGCTTTCGGTACTGATTTGCCGGCTATGGGTTTCGATGATATCCAGCATGCTGTTGAAGTTTTTTGCGAGGGTACCAATTTCGTCGCGGTAATATTGACGGGCGCGGATTTTAAAATCACTGGTCTGGGAAATCAGTGTCATGGTGTGATTGAGTTTGCGTATAGGGCGGGTGATTAAATAATCCAGTAGCATCAGGCTCAGGTAAATAAGCCCTAAACCAGAAATCATCAGGGCACTGAATACAATTAAGCCCAGTGAGCCGATAGCTTCCAGCCAGCGACGCTTACTGTTAATTAACAATATGCCCTGTGGGGTTACCAGCAAACTTTGTTGCAGGATTGAACTGTTATCCTCATGAATATTTTCCGGTACATGGCTGCGGCTGCTGGCAATTAATTTACCCTGCATGCTGTAAATGCTGACGTCTGAAATATTAAATTCGGACTGCGCTTCGTTGAGATATTCAATCCATCTGGCCGGCGAATGGCTGTTGGTATGATAGGTATTAATCAGGGGCTGTAAAATCTGATTTGGCGTAGGTTGACTGAGGGCAAGCCAGACACTGCCCGCCAGTGCACAGCTAAGCATAATGATCAGGCCACTGATCAGCAGAATAAAAAGTTTCTGACGAACTTTGAGATGATAAATACGTGTGAACATGGCGTAATTTTTATTGTTATTGTGTTGCCAGACTAGCAGCGCTGCCTGCTTGACTCAACTGGGATTAACGGCCCATTTTTCTGCCTGTTGTAATAATGCCTGGTGGGTCGGGCATAGCAGTGAATACTCACGGCATTTGTCCACTATGTAACCATTAATGTATTTAATTTCGGTTTTCCGGTGGTGTGCAACATCCTGATACATGGAGCTGAAATTTTTTGCGGTTAGTTTTGCGACCTGTTCAGCCAATGCTAATGATGGCTGATGGTTTATGCCTGATGTTTGCAGAAGCAGATCGGTTTCCGCGCATAATTTGGCCATATGCTGCTGGCGTTCACCACCATCGAGTAACTCACCATTTGCACACTGATAAATGACGGTTAATGCGTTGATAGCGGAATTTATCTGTAATTTTTGCCACAACACATTTTCGATATCGAGATACCAGCTGAAACTGCCGGGCGGCAGTAATTCTTCAACGATGGATAATTCTGCACTTGCAGTTAGTGGGCCGATACGCTGAGTGCCCATGCCGGCATGCATTAATGTAAGAGGGTCAGGTTTAAAGGCGCCGTGGGTTGAGCTGACCGCAAATATGGGTAAATGCGGATATAAAGCTGCAATTTCCTGCTGACTGCCCATGCCGTTCTGCAATAAAAAAATGCTGCTTGGATTCTTTACCGATTGCAGTGCGCGTTGCAGTGCATCTTTTGCCGCATAGGCCTTGGTGGCGATGATCAGATGATCGCCTGTGTTGCGATATTCATTAAAGGTTGACGCGCTGAAGTTTACTTGTGTTGCCGCAGGTAAATATTCGAAGTGATCGGTTTGTAAAAAGGGATGCCCATCTTTCGCCAGAAAATGGCAGGGCTGCTTTTGCAGGCTTGCCCACAGGCAGCCCATGGCCCCAGGGCCGACGATTGTACATGGCATATTTAAGCGGCGTATTGCTGGTTTTGGGTTGTCCAGGATTGTTCAATATACCGTAAAAAGCGCGCGGGGTGATGCAAATGTATGGCGTTGATATTCAGCAGTAAACTCTGCACATCGGTTTCCAGCGCGGTGGCGGCAATTTCAATCGGGCCGCCCTGCAATTGATGGAAAAGCCAGGCAAGCAGGTAATGGGTGTCCGCCAGGTGGCTGTTTCGCCCGCCACGCAGGCAGGTGAATTCATCGGTGTGCAGTAGTTCGCTGAGAAATACCAGGGTTTTATCCCATTGAGCGATCCAGTCGGTTTGGTTTGCTCTGGGTTCCTGCGGGTATTGGCTGAGTAGTTGAGTAATAAACGGTGCATCTGCAAGTGCGTAATAATAAGCGTGGTTGCCGGTTTTTAATTGGGCTGCCGAGTATTTGGCTGGCTGCGCCATAAAGTCTTCAAGTCTGCGCAGACGCTGGGTTTTCACTGCGCAAATCATGGTGCTGATCAGTTCTTTATCCAGTTGCGCGCCAGGGGTGGCAATATCCAGGTAATCCCCATACGAGGAATAGGCATACAGTGCTGGGGTTGCACACAAACGGCGTTGTACGGGTAGTTGATGAACAGCACGTACAATTTCAGGCAAATAACGGGGTTGAACCAGAACCCGGCTGGTGGCCTGATCGTCGAATAAATAACCAGGCTGATTGATGTTTTGCTGGTGCCACTGGCTGTGGCTGAGCATGATTTTATCCATCAGCAAATCGGGTTGCTGATGGGTGTGTATCAATAAATGGACTTCGTCCTGAAACAGGCAGTATGCCTGCAGGGTGAAATCCGGATGGTTGCTGCAGTAACGCAGCAGGGCATCATAGGCAAATACGCTGTGGAATATTTGCCTGTCCCTGGCGGCGGGCAAACACAGGTAGTAACTTTGTTGCCGCTGATTTAAAAGAATTTTATTTTCCATATCTCAAACATAGTCCATGGCGTTAAGTTTGCCAGCGCCTGTCCGTGGCCCTAGAATATCGCCAGTTTTAAACCGTCCGTGCGGGTTTGTACTGAGGTACGCCGGGGGTTGACGTTATTTATGTGAAGCAGGTTGGGTGTGCAGTAAATAAACACACGGTTCATCACTGACTCACGTATATTCACCATTTTCAGAGGGGACATTCATGCCTTCATTTGACGTTGTATCGGAAATTGATCGCCACGAATCACAAAACGCGGTTGATCAGAGTAATCGTGAACTTGAACGCCGTTACGACTTTAAAGGCTCTGACGCCAGTTTTGAGCTGAAGGATAAAGAGATCATCCTCACCGCTAACGATGAATTCCAGACCGATCAGATGAAACCTATTCTTGAGGCTTGCCTGATCAAACGCGGTATCAAAATTGAGTGTGTTGAATACTCTGACCCAAAAGGTGCCGGTAAGCAGGTTAAAGTGACCGCCACAATGAAAGCCGGCATTGATAAAGACCTGAGCCGTATCATGGTGAAAATGGTGAAAGACAGTGGCAGCAAAGTGACCACTGCTATTCAGGGTGAAACTATTCGTGTTACCGGCAAAAAACGCGATGATCTGCAGGAAGTGATGGCCCTTTGGCGTGCATCCCCTGAGATTGTGCAGCCCCTGCAATTTAAAAACTTCAAGGATTAATGGGTGACAGCCCCCTATAGGGAGACAAGCTGGCGAGAGGCTTTTGGTGTTTATTGGCACCCCAAAGTACTCGCCCTGCTGGCGCTGGGTTTTTCCGCAGGTTTACCCAATGCGCTGGTTTTCACAACGCTTTCTGCCTGGTTGCGAGAGGAGGGTGTTTCCCTCACCGTGATTGGTTATGTCAGCTGGATTGGTCTGATTTATTCCATCAAGTTTATCTGGGCCCCTGTCATTGAGCGCACTCACCTTGGCTGGTTTTCAAGGCGTATGGGGCACAGACGCAGCTGGATGTTATTGGCCCAGCTGGGTATTGGTACTGGCTTGTATGTGATGTCCTGTATCGATCCGGCGGAGCACATCCGCTGGCTGGTGATGGCTGCCTTATTTGTGGCTTTATGTTCTGCGACCCAGGACATCACAGTGGATGCATTCCGTATAGAAAGTGCCGGGGAGCACCGTCAGGGTGCTCTGGCGGCCAGTTATATTTACGGTTATCGCATTGCCGTGCTGGTATCCGGCGCCGGTGCTTTATATCTCGCAGAAGGCATCGACTGGATGTTTTCTTATCAGGTTATGGCCCTGTGTATGCTGGTGGGCATCCTGACTGTTTTTTGGGTGCGTGAACCAAAAACAGACGATACCGCGGTGCAATTACTCGCTGCCCGGGTTGAGCATATGCTCGAGCGTTTGCAAAACTGGGGTTCAGCACCGACCTGGCGCAGGGCTTTTACCTTCAGCCGCAGGCAGCGCAAATTAACCGCCTGGTTTATGGTGGCGGTGGGCGGCCCGATTTATGAATTTTTTGTGCGCAATCGCTGGCATGGTGTGATTCTGCTGACGCTGATTGGTGTTTACCGTTTAAGTGATATCACCATGGGCGTGATGGCCATGCCGTTTTATTTGGATCTTGGTTTCAGCCTTACCGAAATCGGCAGTATCACCAAAGTATTCGGTTTGATTATGTCTTTGCTGGGCACTGCTTTGGGTGGTGTGTTGGTTGCGCGTTACGGAATTCTGCGCCCCCTGCTGTTGGGTGCCATTCTCACGGCCGCGAGTAATTTATTGTTTGCCATGATGTCATTGCTGCATCCATCTGAGTGGCTGCTTGCCATGGTGATCAGTGGCGACAATATCAGCGGAGGTCTGGCGACTGTGGTATTTATCGCCTATTTATCCAGCCTGACTAACCGTTCATATACCGCGACTCAGTATGCTTTATTCAGCTCATTCATGACCTTGCCGGGGGTAATTATCCGCGGGCAATCAGGTGTGGTGGTGGATGCATACGGATATTTTGATTTCTTTGTTTATACCGCACTGCTGGGTATGCCAGCGATTTTACTGGTGGTATATATCATGTCGCGCAAGGCTAGCTTACGGCGCAACTCCGGAAATACCGGCGGCTGACCCTGTCGCCGTCCACCTGGATTCCTTCCTTCAGTAAACGTATTTTTTGCTCGTCGAATTCGGTTGTGCCTGCTGTGAAAGGCAGCCGGCCGTCGGCGCGTAATACCCTGTGCCAGGGTAAATCGCTGTCATGGGGCAGACCACGCAAAATAGCACCGACCTGACGGGCATAACCCGGGTACCCTGCCTGTAGTGCTAATTGCCCATAAGAAGTGACGCACCCCGTTGGCAGGGTGCGTAATTGTTGATAAACAGCGGTTGAGAGTTGTGCCATGTTTGCCATGGCGGCAGGTTAACTGGCTTTAATGCGTTTCACCAGTTTGCTGAGCTCGTCGGCCATGCTGGTGAGTTTTTCGCTGTGCTCCAGGGTTTGACGCGCATGCTGGGCTGAGGATTCGGCAATGCTGGTAATTTCCACCACATTGCGGCTGATATCCTCTGACACAGAGGATTGCTCATGGGCCGCCTGGGCAATATGCCCGTTCATTTCCAGTATGTGCTGCATGGCACTGCTGATTTCTTCGATGGTCTGGCCGGCGTTATTGACCTGTTCAACACTGGCTCCGGTACGGGTTTTACCGGTTTCAATGGCATTCACTGCGTTTTGCGCGCCGTTTTGCACGTTTTCGATAATGGTATGTATTTCAGCGGTGGACTGCTGAGTGCGTTGTGCGAGGGTGCGCACTTCATCGGCCACCACCGCAAATCCGCGACCCTGTTCACCCGCCCGGGCAGCTTCGATGGCGGCGTTAAGTGCCAGCAGGTTGGTTTGCTCGGCAATGCCTTTGATAACATCCAGCACTGTGCCCACGCTTTTGGTGTCTTCTTCGAGTTGTTTGACCACATCTGCCGTGCTGGCAATTTGCTCTGAGGTTGCGTTAATTGTGGCGATTGCCTGACGCATGGTGGTTACGCCCGTGCGTGCTGATTTATCCACCTGAACTGCAGCACTGGCAGCATTCGAAGCATGTTTGGCGACCTGATCGGCGGCGGATGACATTTGTGTCATGGCGGTGGCCACCTGATCGGTGCGCTGGTATTGGTCCTTGGTGCCTTTTTCAATTTTCCCCGAAATGTTGACCAGTGCCCCGGCTGCCCCACCTAATTCCCTGAGGGTGGCTTCTATCGCGCCGGCACTGTCGTTTAATGTGTCGCGCAGGCTGCGTACCGCATTAGTCATCTGGCCAATTTCATCGTCGGCTGTATGCTCAATACGAATATTCAGCTCCCCCTTGCTGAGATGTTTCAGATTGCTGCATAGGTTTTGTAAGGGCGTAATTAACCAGTTTTTTAATGCCCACATGCCAGCCATCATTGCGGCCAGCATGCTGATAAAAATAAACAGCATACCGAATTTCACCGTTGAGGCGCTGGCTGCCGTGACTTTATCGGAATGTTCTTTGGCCAGCGTGTATAAACGCTCGGTGACGTTTTCAACCAGTGTAGTGGGCTCCCGGTCTATGCCTTTTACAGCCGTATCACCGGCGGTGTGATCAAAACCACTGCTGATATAGGCCTGATATCCCTCTTTATAACGCGGCAATAATGCACCGTGGCTGTCGAGAAACTGCTGGGTTAATTTGCGGGCTTCGGGGTCATCGGTTTCGGATAAAACGGTTTTGCCCAGTGCCTGCACCTTGTTGTGGGATTCTTCAAATTTGCCCCAGTATTTTTCCCGGTTGGCAGGATCTGCGCCGCGCAGCAGGACGTTTTTCCATTCCTGCACCTGAACTTTGAATTCAACCGTCATGCGGTCGGCACTAAGCGCTGCGGCGACTTCGTGGTGCAACAGCCCTTCAAAATCATTGAGACGCCCGGATAACAGGTAAAAACATACGATGGCAATCAGGCCGACAGTGAGTATGCCGGCCCCAAGAATGCCCATGAGTTTGGCGCGGATGCTGAGTGACATTGAAAAACTCCACAGGATTTACACAGTAGTTTTGAGTGTAGACCCTGCGGGGCAGAGAGGCGGGACTTTATCGGCTCAGAGGCGTAAACCACCGTCGATTTCAATCACGCGGCCGGACAGGTAATCATTCTCCAGAATGAAACCAACGGTCAGGGCGATTTCTTCAGGCTGGCCCATGCGTTTCAGCGGAATACCTGATGTCATTTTTTCCAGGGCTTCTGGTTTCATGCCGGCGGTCATTTCTGTGGCAATAAAACCCGGTGCAATGGCGGCCGCACGGATATTGTAGCGCGCCAGTTCTTTTGCCCAGGTGACTGTCATGGCTGCAACGCCGGCTTTTGCCGCGCTGTAGTTGGATTGGCCCATGTTGCCCGCGCGGGAAATACTGGCGATGTTGATGATGCAGCCCTGTTGTTTATGGTTGATGGCCTGCGCAGCAAATTCACGGCCACACAGGAATACACCGGTCAGGTTGACATCAATGACCGCCTGCCATTGGGACAGTGGCATTTTGGTCATTTCGCCGTCTTTCACTTTGATCATCAGGCCGTCACGTAAAATACCGGCGTTGTTGATCAGGCCGTTGAGGCCGCCTAATTTTTTTGGAATTTCCGCGAAGGTACTTTCTACGTCGGCTTCTTTGGCTACGTTACATAAAAAATATTCTGTTGCCGGTGAACCTGCGGCGAGGCATTCGGCTTTGGTTTCAGCGAGTTTTTCTTCATTGAGATCAATAAGCGCGAGTTTTGCGCCTTTTTTGGCAAGGTGCAGAGCCATGGCTTTGCCAAGACCCTGACCGCCACCAGTAATGGCAATCACGGAGTTCTTAATTTGCATAATGAAATCCTCAGGAGTGGGGTGTGTACTGCTTGCACACCGGGTTTATCGTAAATCGCAGATGAGTATAGTCCCTTTGCGTCGACGCGCAGAGCTTTGTCCACTCTGCGCATTTTTTGTGCAATTGGAGGGTAGAGAAGTGGGCTGCCTGCCCGAGAAGGATTTACATCTCTGCGTATTTTGCGCTCAGGGCGTCAAAAAATTCCTCACGCATTTTGCCTACATCGCGGCGAATCTCCAAGGCCTCTTGTTCATTGAGATCCTTTTTATCGATATAAAACTGACGGCGGAAAAATATGATGCGGCTGCGCATTTTACGCAGGCACTTGTAGAGATTTTTTTCATTTAACAACAGCAGTTTGGATTCAGCGCTGGTGAGATTATTAAAACCCTGCACCAGTTCATCGAGCACCAGATATAACTCTGAACGCCGGGTTTGCGGCCATTCATAGCGGTTTTGCACCGAGTGCATGTACTCCTGAATTAATTCGAAATATTTGAGAAAAATATAATGAATTTGCTCCGCCTGAACGGCGGCGTCTTCAATCAGGGCGCGTTGCTGTTGTTCCCGTTGCGCCTGGGCGTTGCGTTTGTATTGGCTGTTGCTCAACCAATAGGCACTGAAACCTGAAATCATCGCCCCCAGGCCGATTTTCAGTGCGGTATCGGCAAGCTCATATAATCCGGACATAAAAATGCTTCCCTGCCATATTCTTGTCGTTTGTGTGGGTCAGGGGGTTGAAAGCAAAATTAACACCACTATTAAAGGGCCCTTAACTTGGCCCGGAGCTGCCCATGAAACTGCTGTTGTTATTGCTGATCCCCTTTGCCGAAATTGCGGTTTACATCAAAGTGGGGCAGCACATAGGTGTTTGGCCAACGATCGGGCTGACGCTTTTGACCGCTGTGCTGGGGATTTTCCTGGTACGTATGCAGGGCATGATGTTGCTGATGGATGTGCGCCGCTCCGTGGCGCGCGGCGAGTTGCCGACCCAGAGCGCGATGGAAGGCATTGTGCTGCTGGTGTGTGGTGCTCTGTTATTGGTGCCGGGTTTTATCAGTGATGCACTGGGTTTTCTGGGGCTGATTCCGCCCCTGCGCCGCTTGTTGGTAAAGCGTTTTGCACCGCGTATCAGTATGGTTGCCCCCCGCCGCAATAGCGCAGCTGGCGGTGATGCCATTGAAGGCAGCTGGACCCGCGAATAATTTTTCAAAAAAGGTGTTGAAAACTAATGGGCTGGCCCCATTATGCCTCGCACCATGCGAACAGGGAGCTGACTGTTCGTCTAACAGATTCAGCACCAGGGCGCTGGGGCTCTCAATAAAACTTGTATAGTGCTTGTTTGGAGATAGGTAGATGAAAATTCGTCCATTACACGACCGTGTTGTAGTTCGTCGTAAAGAAGAAGAGAAAAAAACCGCCGGTGGTATCGTTCTGCCAGGCGCAGCGGCTGAAAAACCTAATCAGGGTGAAGTAGTGGCAGTGGGCACTGGCCGTATTCTGCAAAATGGCGACGTAAAAGCGCTGGACCTGAAAGTGGGTGACATCGTTGTGTTCGGTAAATACTCCGGCAGCAACACCATTTCTATCGACGGCGAAGATTTGCTGATCCTCAACGAAAGCGAAATTTACGGTGTGATCGAAGCTTAATTGCCGCACCTTGTGTGATTTGATTTTCAACGGATAAAACAGGAATTAAGAACATGGCAGCAAAAGAAGTTATTTTTGGTGACGCTGGCCGTCAGAAAATGCTGAACGGCGTGAACATTCTGGCGAACGCTGTAAAAGTTACCCTGGGCCCGAAAGGCCGTAACGTGGTGCTGGAAAAATCCTACGGCGCCCCTGTGATCACCAAAGACGGTGTATCGGTTGCAAAAGAAATCAGCCTGAAAGACAAGTTCGAAAACATGGGCGCGCAGATGGTAAAAGAAGTGGCGTCCCAGGCGAACGATCAGGCCGGTGACGGTACTACTACCGCTACCGTACTGGCCCAGGCCATTGTTAACGAAGGCCTGAAATCCGTTGCGGCCGGCATGAACCCAATGGATCTGAAACGTGGTATCGATAAAGCCACTGCCGCTGTGGTTGAGCAAATCAAAAAACTGGCTGTGCCATGTGCTGATACCAAAGCCATTGCCCAGGTAGGCACTATCTCCGCTAACTCCGATGAAAGCGTGGGTAACATCATCGCTGAAGCTATGGCTAAAGTGGGTAAAGAAGGTGTTATCACCGTTGAAGAAGGCAAAGGCCTGAACGACGAACTGGAAGTGGTTGAAGGTATGCAGTTTGACCGTGGCTTCCTGTCTCCCTATTTCATTAACAACCAGGAAAAAATGGTTGCTGAGCTGGATAACCCGCTGATTCTGCTGGTCGACAAAAAAGTCGATAACCTGCAGGAGCTGATCCCTGTGCTGGAAGCCGTTGCTAAATCCGGCCGCCCGCTGCTGATCGTTGCAGAAGACGTCGAAGGTCAGGCCCTGGCTACCCTGGTGGTGAACAACCTGCGTGGTACTTTCAAAGTGGCCGCAGTTAAAGCCCCTGGTTTTGGTGACCGCCGTAAAGCCATGCTGCAGGACATCGCTGTTCTGACCGGTGGCGCTGTGATTTCTGAAGAAATCGGCATGAGCCTGGAAACCACTACCCTGGATCAGCTGGGTACCGCTAAACGTGTGGTGATCGACAAAGAAAACACCGTGATCGTAGACGGCGCCGGCAGCCAGGCGGATGTGAAAGTCCGTTGTGAGCAAATCCGTGCCGAAGCGGAAAAATCCACTTCCGACTACGACAAAGAAAAACTGCAGGAGCGTCTGGCGAAACTGGCTGGCGGCGTAGCCGTTATCAAAGTGGGTGCCGGCTCTGAAGTTGAAATGAAAGAGAAAAAAGCCCGTGTCGAAGATGCCCTGCACGCTACCCGTGCTGCGGTTGAAGAAGGCGTGGTTGCCGGTGGTGGTGTTGCCCTGGTACGTGCCCTGAGCAGCGTGACCATCAAAGGCGACAACGAAGACCAGAACGTGGGTATCGCCCTGGCCCTGCGCGCGATGGAAGCACCTATCCGTCAGATCGCTGAAAACGCCGGTGCCGAAGGCTCCGTAGTGGTTGATAAAGTGAAATCCGGTAAAGGTAACTTCGGTTTCAACGCAGCGAGCGGTGAATACGGTGACATGATGGAAATGGGTATCCTTGACCCAGCCAAAGTGACCCGTTCTTCCCTGCAGGCTGCGGCTTCTATCGCCGGTCTGATGATCACCACCGAATGTATGGTAGGTGAAATCCCTGAAGACAAACCTGCAATGCCTGATATGGGCGGCATGGGTGGTATGGGCGGCATGATGTAATTTGCCCCTGTAACCTGAAAAAGCCCCGCTCTGCGGGGCTTTTTTTTGCCTGTGTTCAGGGAATTCAGCGATATCAGGCCAAAAAGGTCGCTTGCGGATGAAGTGTAAAGCTGCCGCGCGGCATGAACTCTGCGCCTTTGCATTTGTCTGTCATATTTTTCACACAAATAGGTTAAGGTTACAGAATTGTCATTTTTCACCGTTACACTTGCGCCCCAGCTGTTTTAGAATGGGCGACTTTGCCTTTATAACCATAATAAAGCGGGATAGATTTTGACCACGAAAACTCGGAATCGCTGGTTTATTGCTGTAGGGATTCTTGCGTACGTTATTTTTCTGCTGGCGCTGTTTCCGGTCAGTCTGATTCAAAAATGGGTACTGCCATCGAATCTGCCGGTGCAGGTTGTGGCAGCCACTGGCACCCTCTGGCACGCAGACCTCAAGCTGAATCACCCTATGCTCGGCGCTATTGATGCAAGCTGGCAGATAAAACCTGCGCGTCTGCTGGTGGGTAAACTGGCGGCCGAGATTGATGTAAAAAACCCTGATTTTAAATTGTCAGCGCGCCTGTCAGCGACCCCGGCGGGAATTGTGAACCTGCGGGAAGTGAAAGCGTTTGTTACCCCAGCGTTGGTAAATCGTTTTACCAACCCTCAGGGCGTGAACATCAGCGGTGATCTTGATCTGAGCAATGCAGAATTTTCGTTTGATATTCCGGCACATAAAACCCTCGCCGCTAAGGGCCGCGCAGTGTGGCAGGGCGGGCGGGTTAATTACCGGGTCGGTGCCCAGAATAAAACGGCACAATTGCCCGTGCTGCTGGCAAATCTTTCCGCAGAAGCTGGTCAGTTAAATGTGGGTGTGGTGACAACTGAAGGTGACGATCTGGCGGATGCCCAGGTAAAACCCGATGGTTGGGCCAGCGTTGCGATCAAACGCCGTTTTATCGACGTATTGGGTGAAAATTTGCCGGGCACAGCACCTGCTGATGCCAGCATTTTTGAAGTATCCCATAGGATTTTTTAATTATTTTTTGCAGGGGAATGTGTGTGGGCCATTGGTCTGAACATAAAACATTGATTCGCACACTGGCAGTGCTCTGCTGGTTATTGGTCGTGGTGATTGCGTATCAATCTGCTTCTTTTACCTGGCAGGTGGCTGATCGTCCTGTGTTAGTGCTGCCAGCGGCAAAAGAACACGCCGACGGTGCGGCACAACAAAATACACAGCAGGACATTGCCGCCTGGGATTTATTTGGCCGTTACGATGAAAGCACTGCGCAGATGAATGTGGAGGCAGCCCCGGAAACCCGTTTACGTTTAGTGTTGCTGGGCGTGTTTACTTCCCGTGATCCAAGTAAGTCCAGCGCAATTATTGCGGAGACGGGCCGTGAAGGGGAATTTTTCCGTGTGGGCGACAGGGTGCAGGGGCGTACGACCCTGGCCAACGTGTACGAAGATAAAGTCGTGCTCGATACCAACGGTAAACTCGAAACCCTGACCTTTGAAGATATTACCGGTGGTGTACAGGCCCTGCGTGAAAATATTCCTGCGCCCCGTGAAAATGCAGGCCAACGTCCCCGCGGTGGCAATTTTAATGAACGCCTGCAGGATGTCAGCAGCCCTGAGGATTTTGTAGCCTTTGCCAAAGATCAGCTGGAAGGTGATGCGCAACAGGCATTGAATAATGTAGGTCTGAAAGTGGCTGATGACGGTTACGAAGTCACTGAAAATGCCAGCATGCTGACGGGGTTAGGTATGAAACCCGGCGACAAAATTATTTCCGTGAATGGCCATTCTCTGGGTAATCCGGATGCAGATAAAAACCTGGTCGACGAAGTTTATGACTCTGGCGCAGCCCGCATTGAGGTTGAGCGCGGGGGTAGTCGTTTTACAATTAATCACAGTTTCAGATAAGCGGTAAATTATGACAATGCATAAATGGCTGGCAAGTTTGCTACTGGGGATTGCACTTATCAGCAATCAGGCCCAGTCAGCAGAGCAAACCTGGAAGGTAAACCTGAAGGATGCGGATATCCGCGCCTTAATTGCCCAGGTTTCCAATATCACCGGGTACAGTTTTGTAATTGACCCCCGTGTTAAGGGCAAGGTAACTATCATGTCCGATGCGGATATGAATAAAGAAACTGTGTACCAGATGTTTTTGTCAGTTTTAAACGTGAATGGTTTTGCAGCAGTGCCTGCGGGCAACGTGATTAAAATTATTCAGCAGAACGATGTTAAACAGGAAGGTGGTTCACCCTTTGGTATCGGGCGTAACAAAGGTGAGGATTTAGTGGCTGCGGTTATTCAGATTAAAGATACCCCAGCATTGGATTTAGTGCCGATTCTGCGCCCTATGGTTGCTAAGTACGGCCATCTGGCCGGTGTAAAAAGCGCAAACGCTTTAATCGTGATTGATTCCGTTGCCAATATTAAACGTATCGAAAAAATTATCGAAAAACTCGACAACTCAGGCTCCGAAGATCTTGAAGTGGTGCAGCTGGAAAAAGCCTGGGTGGGTGATGTGGTTGAGATTTTAAAAAGCCTCGACCCGGAAAAAGTATCTGAAGGCAAAACCGCTGATACCAGTGGTGTGCAGGGCCGTATCCGTGTGGTGGCCGATGAACGTGCAAACCGCATTATTATCAAAGGTGAAAAATCTGCCCGTGACCGTATTAAAAGCCTGATCGCGGATCTGGATTCCCCGTCTAAATTTGCCGGCAGCGCCACTGTGATTCGCCTGCAATATGCCGATGCGAAAAAAATGGCCGAACTGCTGAAAAACCTGTTAGGTGATGTGGCGGATGAAAAGGGCAATAAAACCGGCGCAAAAGCCAGTGTGAACCCGGATGAAGGCCTTAACGCGCTGGTTATCCGCGCAGAGCCATCGGTATTAAGTGAAATTCGTGAAATTGTCTCGCAACTGGACGTGCGCCGTGCGCAGGTGCTGATTGAAGCGGCGATCGTAGAAATTATTGGTAACAACGCGGAGCGCATCGGTACACAGTTAGCTGCGGTTGATCTGGATAATATCAACAGCGGGCAAACCCCTTTATTAGGCACCAATTTTGGTGATGCTGGGCAAAGCCTGACGGATATTATTACCGGCATTAAAACCGGTGCTCCCAGTCTTGCATCCGGCATGACAATTGGCGGTGGTGGTTTATATAAAGGTCAGGAATTTGCGGTGGTGATTCAGGCTCTGCAATCGGTTTCCAACAGTAACCTGTTATCTACGCCTTCTATTATGACCCTGGATAACCAGGAAGCTGAGATAGTGGTGGGTCAGAACGTGCCGTTTGTCACCGGCTCCACTTCTTCCACCAGTAACTCAAATCCGTTCACTACTATTAAACGTCAGGATGTGGGTACCACACTGAAAGTGATTCCCCATATTCATGATGGCAAATTTATCCGTCTGGAAGTGGAACAAAGCACTGAGTCGGTACAAACCAAACCAGTTGAAGGGCAGGCGGATTTAATTACCAACAAACGCTCCATCAAAACCCAGATTCTGGCGGAAGATAAAGAAATTATCGTATTGGGTGGTTTAATTAACGATGCGGTAGAAGAAACCCAGTCGAAAATCCCGTTTCTGGGGGATATTCCGTTAATTGGTTGGTTATTCCGTTCAACCTCTGAAACTAAGGTTAAGCAGAATCTCATGGTATTCATCAAACCGAGCATTGTGCTGAACAAAGAAGACAGTGCTGATATTGCGCGCCGTAAATTTGATGGTATTTACGAAGTGGATTTAAGTGACAAACTCGGTGTGGATGGCATAGATAAACAACTGAATAAGCTGTTTAAAAACTAAATAAAAAAGGGGCGAAAGCCCCTTTTTTATTACTGCGTTAAATTACATCGATACCTTGTTTACCGAGCATTCTGATCAGTTTGATCAGGGGTAAACCAATTAATGTGTTCGGGTCATCCCCTTCCAGACGTTCAAACAGGCTGATGCCTAAACCTTCCGATTTAAAACTGCCTGCGCAATTGTAGGGTTGCTCACGCTGCAGATAATTTTCAATCTGGCTGTCATTTAATTCGCGGAAATGCACGTGAAATGGCTCCACGCACAATTCATATTCATCGTTCTGGCTGTTGTACAGACACAGGCTGGTATAGAAAGTTACGCTGCGCCCGCTGGCATCCTGCAGTTGTTGTACGGCAGCGGCATGTTCACCGGGTTTACCAATAATTTTATTATCCAGTGTGGCGCATTGGTCTGATGCGATAATCAGTGCCTGCGGCTGGCGTTTGGCAATGGCCTGGGCCTTGGCTAATGCGAGGCGTGCGACCATGTCCCTGGGGTGTTCATTTTTGAGGGGCGTTTCATCAATATCCGGGGAGTCGCACTCAAACTCCAGGCCAAGCTTTTCCAGCAGGGCTTTGCGGAACACTGAGCTGGAACCCAAAATCAGTTTTTTCATGATTATTCCCAATAAAAAAAGCCAGTGCAGGCTAACTGCACTGGCTTATTCGTTCAAGCCGGAATTACTTGGCGAAGTTGGCTGCCGCGAAGTTCCAGTTTGCTAACTTCCAGAAACCTTCCAGGTAGTTAGGACGTACGTTACGGTAATCGATGTAATAAGCGTGTTCCCACAGGTCAACGGTCAGCAGTGGGGTAACACCGGCTTCAGTGATTGGGGTAGCAGCGTTAGAAGTGTTTACGATAGCCAGGGAGCCGTCAGCTTTTTTCACTAACCAGGTCCAGCTGGAACCGAAGTTGTTCACGGCAGAGTCGTTGAATTTAGCTTTGAATTCAGCGAAAGAACCGAAGTTTTTGTTGATGGCTTCAGCAAGTGCACCGGTAGGCTCGCCACCTGCGTTTGGCGCCATGCTGTTCCAGTAGAAGGTGTGGTTCCAAACCTGGGCAGCGTTGTTGAATACACCACCGGAGGAGGTTTTTACGATGTCTTCCAGGGATTTGCCGGCGAAATCAGTACCTTCGATCAGGCCGTTGAGCTTGGTCACGTAGGTCTGGTGGTGTTTGCCGTGGTGAAATTCCAGGGTTTCAGCAGAAATGTGCGGCTCTAAGGCGTTTTTAGCGTATGGCAGTGCTGGCAGTTCAAACGACATATGTAATCTCTCCGTAGCTGATGCTGTGTTTTTCTCATCAAGTCGCCCGCAGGCGCCCTACAAGATGTAAGGTGGCGGAATGATAGCATCCCCCCCCGGGCTTATCTATTCATGAAAAAAGTGTGGGTATTTGGCGAAATGCATAATTCATCGGCGTTCAGACTTGCGAAATGGGGCGAGATTGTCAGAATGTGTAGCATTCCATTTGGTTTAAAACATTATGACCCGTGATCAGGAACCCGTAGAGCTCGCTTCGTTATCCGCCACTAAGGATGACATGCCCTATTACCCGCCAAAAACGGCCAGCAAAAAAGTGCCGCCCCAGGTGAATAATCCCCAGCCGGAAAATACGGCCCAGGGGCAAACCCCCTATGTGTTGTGGATGTGTCTGCTGGTATCCCTGCTGGGGCTGGGTTATCTGTTTTATCAGAACCAGGCTTTGATGGAAGAATCCCGGATTACCACCCAGGCCCTGCAAAAATTACAGGGGCAATTATCCGATACCGGCGAGCAGGCGAATTTGTCGGTGGATGCCCTGCGTATTCAGCTGAACGAGCAAGGCAGCGAAATTCAGAAATTGTGGGATGCCACGAATAAACGCCTGAAAGTGGATGTGGCGCGCAATAAAGAACTGATCGACGATCAGGGTAAAATTCTGACTCAGCACAGCGCCAGTATCGAAAATCAGGAAAAAACCAATAAATCCCTGCGTCAGCAGGCCGGTGAGCTGGATACCCGTGTAGCCCAGCAGGCAGATCAGTTAGCCGCCCAGACAAAATCCCTGCAGTCAGATATTAATGATCTGAATAAACGCCTCAAAGGCGTGCCGGAAGCCGCGCAGAAACAACTGGATGAGCAGTCTGCTTCGATTAAAGCCATTGATGCTACCCGTATTCAGCACAACCGCCGCCTGAGCCAGATCGATAAACAGCTTGAGGCGCTCAAGGCTGATCTGAAAGAGCTGCAGGGGCAAATTCCAAAAGCCGCAGCGGCCACGCCCGCACCTTAAAATCACCTGAGTGGGGGGCAATAGCCCCCCACTTTTTATTTGTGGTGTCCTATGTCTGCCAATACATTTAAGCAATTCAGCGATTTTTTCTGGGCAAACAGCCTGCCGCATAACACCCTGCAATGGGCCTTCAATGCGGGCCAGCAGGCTGCGGATTTCTCCTGTGTTTTTGCGGCGGGTTACCGCAGTGCCCTGCAGGCATTAATTCCTGCTTTACCCATGGGGGCATGGGCGGCCATGTGTGTGTCAGAAGCCCAGGGTAATCACCCGCGTAATATTGCCACCCAGTTGCACGATGGCCTGCTCAGGGGCGAAAAAACCTATATATCAATGGCGGAAATGGCCCAGGAGCTGCTGGTGCTGTGCAAAACCGGCGAGCTTGAGGGCCGCCCGCAACTCAAGCTGGTACATGTTCCGGCCTCTGCCCCGGGGGTGACGATTGAACGCCTGCCACCGCTGGGGCTGTTGCAGCATATTCCCCATGGGCGTTGCCGTTTTGATGGTGTGGCCGTAGGGGCCGGGCAGATACTGCCGGGGGATGGTTATACGGATTACAACAAAGCTTTTCGTATCCTTGAGGATATGCACATCCAGGCTGCGGCGCTGGGGCATGTGCAGGCCATGGTGCTGGCTTACCAGTTACCGGAGTACTTGGCGGAGCGGGCTATGTTATTGATGTTCGCGTTAAAGGGGATTTTTCCTGAAAGGGAGCAGGCATATGCCCATCTTGCCCTGGCGGAAGGGGAGCGTCAGTTGCATGCCCTGCTGCAGGATTTTCTGGCCAGTGATGTGTTGCCGGAAGATTATCGCCGCGAATTGCAGGCCGATATGAAAGTGTTGGGCATTGCCCGTAAAGCCACCGCTGCCCGGCTGGAAAAAGCCTGGCAGAGTATCAGGGCCTAGGGGTAGAGGTGAGGGTCGTTTCGCTGTAAATGCTACCGGAGCTTAAAATGCCGTTCGGTGTAACGGCATTACCGGTTGAATGGGTGTAGTGGCCGAATTGCTGGGCCTGTGCTTCATTCACGCGGTTATTGCGGGTCAGCTGTTTATCTTCATCGGCCGCGCGTAATTCGGAGTGTTGTTTTAACACAGCGCTGTCATCATCCGGGTCAACCTTACCGGCAGCACTCGAAGCAATAGCGCCCTCCACCAGGGTGCTGTCCATTTCCTGATAATCCATGCGTTTAATATCGATACTTTGTGCAGTGGTACGTTTGTATCGGTAATTACTGCTGTAATCGTAATGGTGGGATTTTTCACGGGCTTCTTTTACGGCGCGGGTGATGTCATCCGTGTAATAACCATCGGCATACTGCTGTGCAAAACAATGCTGGATCAAAACAAGGCTTATCAGCGACAACAACCACTTCATGATCAGGGCCTTTTATTACTCGTAAATGTGCCGTCCGAGTATATACCGCTTGTGGAAACAGAATCACCCCCCGGGAAGGTGTAAAAACTGGAATTTACATCCACTCTGTAACCACTTGTTTGTGCTTCTGGCTGTTGCGGATTTACCGATGTGTTAATTTTAGTGCGTATGTTTTGGTCATTTTGCGCCTGCTCATTATTAACCTGCTCAACCTGATTTTTTTCCGACAATTCACCGGTATTTTTATTATCTCCTGCAGCAGAAGCGCCAATGCCGCCTTCAACAACTGCGGCCTCCATTTCACTGCCCATTAAAGGCGGAAATTCAAAACTTTCTGCCGTTGTCCGTTCATACCATTGCCTGGCTGAAAAATGTTGTGCACGTGGATTTTCCCGTGCTTCACGGATAGCGGCATCTATATCATTTTTGTAATAATCATTGCCCGCCGTTTCATCGTTGTTATCGGCGCTGCAAAAAAACGCAGAGACCGCGATTCCAAAAAACAGAAAAATTTTTGCTTTTGTATATCGCATAACGCCTCCCTGTGTATTTCTGTGTAATTTTTTGTAATTATGTCACCCCCAGCTTTTGGTTGAATAGTGCTCAGTACCCGAAGAGCGTTGTATTGGCGGAACAGGTCCACGAAATGATAAGAAGAATAAGTAAATGGTTGTTTGTGGCATCTGCTGCAGCTTTGTTAAGTGGTTGTATCCACATCTATCAATCCATAGGGCATAACCATGGTGCGTTCATTGCCAAGGTAAGCGGTAAACCCTATGAGCCCGTTGCCAACCGTTGGGATTATAAAAACAAAGCGCTGCTTTATGTTTACCGTCCCAACAGCCAGTGGGCCGCAGATGAAATTGAAGCCCCCAGTTTTTATATCGATGGCGAGCGTGTATTTAACATTCGCGCCAATGGTTATACCTGGTTTGAACTGCAGCCGGGCCAATATGAAATTATTATGCGCCGCCCGCTGATGGGTCTTGAGGGGATTGAGAACTTCGATTTAAAACGCATCGCCGAGCTGAAACTTAAAGTAGAAGCCGACCATGTGTATTACCTGCGTTATTCCGAAATTGATCCGCCCAAACTGGAAGATCAGATTCTTGAAAATGATTTGCCCGTGGGTGATGGCCCGCTGGTGATGGTTAAACCTGAATTGGCCCATGCAGATTTAATTGCGACCCGTATGTTGCCTGAGGGCGGCCAGTTTGTACGCAACACCGGCCCGTTAACCGAAGATCAGCTGGAAGATGTGTTTGACAGTCGTGTGGTAGTTCCGGAAGACGACAACACCATGAAGTGGTGGTGGTGATCAGCGTGAAAAACGCTGATCCCATTTCTTGAAGCGCTTGCGGCAATATTCGTTAAGCGCATCGTAAGTCTGAAAATAATATTCGCAGCCCTGATCAATGGGCACATCAAATTCACAGGCCGCGTTATCGTGGTTGCGGCAGATCATAGGCCGCGTGTCGTAAATTCCGCAGTGGTTGTTTGCCAATAAGTGGCCGCAGCGGGTCATCACCAGAATGTACCAGCCGTTACAATCCTTAAATACATGCACACCCTGGTGGGCAATTTGCCACAGCAGGGTATCGAACGCCTGAATGGAGCGCGGTGTATCAATTTGCTGGGTGATGTACTGGCAGCACATGGCAGAACAAAAACTGCATTTGTTATCGCTGCTCAGCTCGGCTTTTAAGGGAATGGTTTGTGACAAAATTCGCCCTCCGGGTCAGGGGGCATTCTAACCCCCTGATCGCTCAGGCTCAAAGCCGGTATGCATGTACTATGTTTTTGAGTTGCTCAATTCTGCCGCCAACACTGACACACATGCGGTCCGAACCCTCGGAAAATTCATTTGCCTGACGGGCAATATCCAACAATTGATGCAGATTTTGACTGACCTCATCAATGGCTCTGTTCTGGTGGGACGTGGCTGTGCTGATGGTGTGGTTCGTCTGGTTGATGGCCCGTACCTCATTACCTATGGTGGCCAGGGCATGCTGGGTTTCTTCAATCAGTTTAAGGCTGTCCTGGGTTTGGGTGTGGCCGTTGAGCATAACAGTGGCTGCGTTAATCGCGCGGCTTTGCAGTAATTCGATCATTTTCTGGATATCGCCGGTGGCGTCGCGGGTGCGGCTGGCCAGGGCGCGGACTTCATCGGCAACTACCGCAAAGCCCCGGCCCTGTTCCCCTGCGCGGGCTGCTTCAATCGCGGCGTTGAGGGCGAGCAGGTTGGTTTGCTCGGAAATCCCCCGTATTACGTCCAGCACATTGCCGATTTGCTGGCTTTGCTCTTTAAGCTCATCCATGGCCGCGGCCGCTTGGCTGACTTCATAGGTCAATAAACGCATGGCATCCACCGAGCGCAGCATAAACTGGGTGCCGGTATTGCTGTGGCCATCGGCCCTGTCGGCTGCTTCTGCGGCCTGTTCGGTGTCGCGCAGAATTGATTGGGCACTTTGATTGAGTGCATCCAGGGCCGCGAGGGTGCGTTGTGACACCTGGGATTGCTGACTGAGGGCGCGGGAGTTGCTGCTGGTGGTTTTGTGCATGTCGGTTATTGCGCCGGAGGTGGCATCCACAATGCTGCGTATTTCGCCGAAGGCCGTATCAAGCCCGTCCGCCATCTGATTAACGTTGCGCATAATGTCACCCACCACATCCTTGCTGCTGGCATCGCAGCGGGCACGCAAATCCTTTTGTGCAATGGCCGAGGAAACTTCGGCAATGGCCAGCAGCTGGCTGATTAAAATGCGCTGCACCAGCACATAGTTAAATACCCCTATGCTGGCCCCGGCAATCAGGCAGCCGAGCATAAACCAGACAAACATGCCTTCTTTCCAGTTCACAAAAAATTGTGCGTAAAGTGGGAAACACAGCCCCATCAATAAACCAAGGGAAATAAACGAAGTGCGCAAGCGTTGTAGTGTACCCATGGGCTGTCCCTGCCAGAAATAATCACCAGCAGAAGTGTAGTTGGCTTTTATTGCTGCGCGGCGCATTGCCAATAAATTGAAATAAAATTGTCACAAATTGACTGAAATAATTTTCCACAGGTCTTGAGGGATAAATAAAGATTAGTTTGTCATGTATTTGTCATATTAATGCCGGTTAACTGTCACCGCCCTGTATTTTTTCTGCAACCCTTTTGTAATGTCATACCAGTGTCATAAAGAAAAATTATCTTACCGCCAGCTTAAAAGCGCCTATAGCACATTCCCTACACAGGTAAGCATTATGAAGACTGGTCGTTTTCTTCCCGGCACATTAGGTGCTGCGATTCTTGCGATATCTCTTTCTACCCACGCCGCCGATAATATCGATAACATGGCGGACGCACTGGTGAAGCTGCGTGGTGAAGTAGAAGAGCTGCAAAACTCCCTCGATAATAAAAAAGAACAACACCGTAACCGCATGGCATCCCTGGCAGTGCAGCGCACCGAGCTGGAAGCCAATATGCAGCGCAACCAGCTGGAATTAAAACAATTAAAAATCTCCCTGGATGACGCCCGTAAACGCGCCGCTGACAGCGCCATTCAGGGTAAAGACCTGAAACCTTTAGTGCTGGATGCAGCTCAACAATTAAAAGCCGTTATCAGCACTGGCCTGCCATTTAAAGTGCAGGAACGTATGTCTGCCCTGAACGACATCATCGATCAGATCGAAGTGGATGTATTAGCACCCCATAAAGCCGTTAACCGTCTGTGGGCTTTTTATGATGATGAAGTGCGTCTGACTAAAGAGTCCGGCATTTACCGTCAGCCAATTAAATTGGGCGCAGATGATGTGCTGGCTGATGTTGCCCGTGTGGGCATGGTACTGATGTATTTCCAAACCAGTCAGGGTGAATTCGGCAAAGCCGTACATGCTGATGGCCAGTGGAATTTCGCAGTAACCCACGACGAAACTGAGAAAAAACAAATTGCAGGTTTGTTTGATTCCCTGAAAAAACAAATTCGTACCGGCTATTTCGAATTGCCGAACACCCTGGCGGTAGCGGAGTAATTAAAATGAAGAAGTTAACCTCAGTATCGTTTGCAGCCCTTATGCTGGCCGGCTCTGTAGCCTTTGCCGCAGCACCTGCCCCTGCTGCGCAGCCACAGGAAGTTAAAAAAGCCGCCCCGGAAGTTACCGATCTGGAACTGGCCTACAAAAAAGAATTCGCATTTTTAGATGCGCAGAAACGTGATTTACAGGCACGCCTGAATAAATTAAATCAGACTGCCGATGCTGAATTTTCCAAAGAGCAAAAAGCCATTAACGATATGGAAGAAGCGTTAATCGGCAGCAACAGCAAAGTCAATAACCAGAAAGAATTGCTGCTGGATGCAGAACGCGTGATCGAATCCAACCAGGATAACCAGGATGTATTTGAATCCACTTTCCTGCAGGCGGATGCAACTCTGGAAAAATACGGTCAGCAACTGGATGGCGATAAAGCATTTGCCGAAATGGATGACGGTAAAAAAGTCACTGAATTATTCCGCCGTGGTAATGCGCTGATCAAACGTCTGAGCAGCGTGACCCGTGAAAATGGCAGTTTCCACCTCGCCGATGGCACCAAAACCCAGGGTGAAATTATCAACGTGGGTAACGTTGCGGTGTACGGTATCAGCCAGCAGGGTAGCGGTGTATTAGCACCTGCCGGTGAAGGTTTACTGAAATTATGGTCTGTACCTGCAACTGCCGCAGTAACTGAATTTGCAGCCGGTGCACAGGTAGCAACCTTGCCCCTGTTCTTAATTGAAAACCGCAACGTGGCTGTGGATGAAAATAAAGAAAAAACCTTATCCGACATTATGCGTGCCGGTGGTGTAGTAGGTTGGGTTATCGTTGTGCTGGGTATTATTGCCCTGATGATGGTAATTGCCCGTGCGATCTTCCTGCGCCGTGCAAGCCAGGCTTCCGGTGAAGTCATGGAAGCTATCCGTCCATACCTGGAAAAAGGTGATATTCAGGGCGCAACCGCGACTGCGAAAAAATTCGAAAGCGCAACTGCCCGTGTGGTACGTGCCACTGTGCGTAACCTCGACCGTGAGCGTGAGCACCTCGAAGATATTATTTCTGAAAGCATCCTGCACGAAAGTGAACACCTCGACCGTTTTGGCACCACCATTTTAGTGTTTGCTGCGGTAGCGCCTCTGCTGGGTCTGCTGGGTACCGTAACCGGTATGATTTCAACCTTCGACATCATCACTGAGTTCGGCACCGGTGATCCAAAAATGTTATCCGGTGGTATTTCTGAAGCACTGGTTACCACCGAATTTGGTCTGATCGTAGCCATTCCGGGTGTACTGCTGGGTAACCTGCTGTCCGGTTGGGCGCAGCGTATTAAAAACGATATGGAAATTGTTGCCCTGCGCATCACCAACATTTTTACCTCTGAAGCTGATAAAGCCGCCGTCGACAAGGTTGCCTAATCATGTTGCAGACATTTATCACAGAGTTTGTCGCATTTATGGAGCATGGCGGTGTTGTCATGCTGCCACTGGCGATAGCCGTGTTAATACTCTGGTATGCCATTGGTTACCGCTTTGCCACGCTCAAGCGTGGCAACCCACGCAGTGTGCGCCGTCTGATCGGACGTTACGCGCAGCACCGCGAGCAAAATCCAAAAGGCATTATTGATTCAGCGGTGGTGCAGGGTCTGCAAATGGCTGAAATTTATCAGCACAACCTGCGCAGCCATCTGGATGGTGCATTTGCCGAATATTCCCGGGAAATGTCCAAATATTCCAAGCTGATCATGACCATAGTAGCCGCTGCGCCATTAACCGGATTACTCGGTACCGTAACCGGCATGATTGAAACCTTCGACTCTTTAGTCAGTGCGAATTTATTTGCACAAAACGGTGGTGGTATCGCCGGGGGTATTTCCCAGGCGTTATTCACTACCCAGATGGGTTTAGTTGTTGCCATTCCAGGTTTGATTATTGGCCGTGCACTGGATCGTAAACAGCAGCGCATGGAATTCGAACTGGAACAAATTAAAGATATTCTCTGCTCCAAGCAGCAGATGGAGTCATTATCATGAGATCCCGTCAGAAGCCGCATACGGTCCAAGACATCGACATGTCACCGCTGATTGACATGGTATTTATTCTGTTAATTTTCTTCATGGTGAGTACCACCTTCGTAAAAGATATGAAGCTGGATATTGACCGCCCGCAGGCCTCCAGCCAGACCGCGGCATCCACTAAAGCTATCCGTGTGCACATTGATAAAACTGGTGATGTGTATTTAAACGGTGAGCCTGTGCGTGTGTGGGTTCTGCAAAGCCAGCTGAAAGATTTATTGCGTGCCAGCACTCAAAAATCCGTACTGGTGGTGACCGATACCGGCGTGCCTGCAGGCAAACTGGTGGAAGTGGTTGACCAGTGCAAACTGGCCGGTGCCAAAGATGTTGGTGTTGCAACCCAGGCGGAAGTGGGTGGCGTATGACCAGCATGACTTACACGCCTAACCGTGGGCACAAAAATATCAGTGCCGCATTATTTATGGTGGTGGGCGCACTGATCGTATTTGGCAGCGTGGTTTTATTAAATCGTTACGTTGAAAGCACCGGCGATAAGGACGTGAAGTCACAGGTTAATTTCGATGTACCGAAAAAAGCACCACAAAAACAACAAAAAGTGATTAAACAGCAGCAGCCTAAACCAAAACCACAAACCCGTCCGGTGGCACCGCCACCGGCCAACTTAGACTCCATTATCGGTGGGGTTGATGTGGGTCTGGGTTTTAATCTGGATGAAATGGGTTTAGGCAATGGCATTCTGGGTGATTTATCGGACGTTGCCATGAATGCTGACAGCGTCGACGATTTACCTGTGCCATCCTCCCGCCCCGTACTGGATTACCCGAAACGCGCACGCAGTAAAGGTATTACCGGTTATGTGAAGTTCAACCTGTTAATTGATACCGCAGGGCAAATTGAGAAAGTAAAAATTCTCGAATCAGTGCCAGCGGGTGTTTTTGAACAGGCTGCAACCGACAACATTAAACAGTGGAAATTTGAACCGGCGATTTATCAGGGTAAACCTGTAAAAGGCTGGTTTGAGCAAACCATTCGTTTTGATCTGAATTAGTGGTGAGCTGGATGAAAACGATCAAATATTACCTGTGCATGTTGCTGGTGGCAGTTTCCTGCAACAGCTTTGCACAAAAAGAAGAGCAGGTGGATTTATTAGGCCTGGCAGCACTGTTAGTCAGCGACGGTAACTTAAGCCGCGCGGAATCTGTGCTCGACAGTGTAAATGTCCAGGATAAAAAAACCGACCTCGCACAATATTATCTGCTGCGTGGTTTATTAAACTTTAAATCTGCACAGTACCCTGCGGCAAAAGCCAACTACATGTTGTCTATCGAACATGGTCAGCAGGATAAATTAATTTATATTTATCTCGCGCAGAGTTTGTTTGCCCAGCAGGATTATGAAGGCACCCTCGAGGCCATTGAAGATTCCGCGGAAACCGGTGCGGCACTGGCTTCTGTTTACAGCCTTAAAGCCCAGTGTTACTGGGAAATGAAACAGTACTCTTCTGCCTGGGCTGCCCTGGCCGATGGCCAGAAACGTTTCCCGCTGGAAACCCGTTACATGCGCCAGCAGGTTTATTATTACATCGATCTTGGCCTGTATCAGGAAGCTCTGTCCGCCGGCCAGAAATACTTAGCAACCGGTGAAGGCAGTGATAAAGAGTATGTGGTATTAGGCCGTGCCCTGCGTGAAAGTAACCAGCTGGATTTATCCATTGCCCTGCTGGAAAAAGCCAAACTGCGTTACCCGCAATCCGTTGCTGTGATGACAGAACTGGCGCATTCCTACCTCAAACAGGATAAAGCCCTGGCCGCATCAGATTTATTTGCGCAGGCCTATGTGCTGGAGCCTAAGCTCGCCGGTGATACTGCCGAGTTATACCGTCAGGCAGGGCGTTTATACCGTGCCCTGAATATCAATGCCGAAGTGAGCGATCAGCCCGCTAAATTGAAACAGCGTCTTGCCATACTGGTTGAGCTGGAGAATTTTGATCTGGTGGCCGGTATGGGTGATGCGTTGTACCGCAATGGCCTGCTGGAGAATCAGGATATTCTCTACGCCCACGCCTATGCCCTGTATCGCACCGGTGATTTTAAAACCTCCCAACAACAATTAGCCAAACTCACCCGTCCGGATTTATTCCGCAAAGCCACAGAGCTGCGTAAAGCCATGGACAAATGTGCAGATGCTAAATGGCGCTGCCTCTAAGCTGAGATTATTGGGGAAATAACATGAAAAAGATTGCAAGCCTGCTGCTGATGTTATGCAGCACGCTGGCTTTCGCTGCGGATCAGCAAAGCCAGTTACGCTTATACGTATTTGAAGGTAATGCACCTGTTACCGATTATTTTGTGTGGATGGACAAAGGCACAAAATATACCGCCAACGAAGATGGAGCGTCGTTATTTAATTTTTCTGCTGGTAAACACCAGTTTTCCGTATCCCGTTCAGGTTATGAAAACGTTAACCTGAACCTGGATGTGGCTGAGGGGGAATACCTGCAGGTTATTCTGACCCAGCAAAAGGGCAACCCTGTTTCCCACGTGGCGATTGAAACCTCCAAAGAAGAAAAACAGGGCCCACTTTTTAGCGATGAGAAAAAACAAGTGGGTGAACCTGGCACAATCAAAGGCCGCCTGCTGAGCAGTGAAGATAATAAACCCGTTGCTAATGCCCGTATTTATTTCACAGGCGTTGCCCAGGAATTTGTATCCGATAAAGACGGTTATTTCACTGCCACCGTCGGTGCAAGTGATTACAGCATCTCTATTATTCACCCGCGTTTTGCCACGCAAACCGTGGATGGCATCAGCGTGGTTGCCAAACAAACCACCGAAAAACAATTTGATTTGTCCCCGGCCGGTATTGCCTTAAAAGAATTTGTGGTGGTTGCGCCCTTTATTCAGGGTTCTGTTGCTTCATTAACCGATGAGCGTAAAGAATCCAATAGCGTGGCTGATTTTGTGGGCACAGAGCAAATGGCCCGCTCCGGTGATTCGGATGCTGCTTCTGCATTAACCCGCGTATCGGGTTTAACCCTGATCGACGGTAAATACGTTGTCATGCGTGGTATGGAAGACCGTTACAGCACAGTATTAATGAATGGTGCAGCAGTACCCTCAACTGACCCGAGTAAAACCGCTGTACCGCTGGATTTATTCCCAGCGTCAATTTTAGACAGTATTGAAGTGCAAAAAACCTACAGTGCTGACCTGCCCGGTGCCTTTGGTGGTGGTGCGGTAAAACTGCGTACCAAAAAATTACCCGAGGAAGATAACTTCTCTATTAAGTTAAGCCTGGGTGGTAATACCGAAGTAACCGGCAAAGATGTAATCGACCATAAAGGTGGTTCTACGGATTACCTGGGTATGGATGATGGCAGTCGTGATGTTCCTGCGGGTGTGCCAACCGAACCATACGGATACTTTAATGGTTTTAATGGTATGGATGATGCGGAAGTCGAAGCTGCCGGCGAAGCTTTTGCGAAGAATTACGCAACTACACAGAGCACTGCACAAAACGATTTTGGTGCTTCTTTAAATTTTGCCAAGCTTTTCAGTGCAGGTGAATATAAATATGGTTTTATGGGATACGGTGCGTATAAAAATAAATGGCGCTACCGTGAAATTGAGAACAACACCTATAAAGCATCCGATGCTGGCACCTCATTAAAAGATAAATACAATGCGGAACAAACAAAATATTCAGTTGATCTGGATGGTATGTTCTCTGCTGCGATTAAAAACGACAAAAACTCCCTGCAGTACAACGCCTTTATGGCGCGTAAATCTTACCGGTTAACGAATTTAGATGAAGGTTATCAATCTGAAGGTGGTTATAACACCAGTGATTACAAACTGGAGTGGTCAGAGCGTCAGTTGTTAACCCATCAATTTTTGGGTGAGCATACTTTAACTGATTGGCTGAAAGGTAACTGGCGCATCACCAGCTCGGAAGCAACCCTGGATACTCCGGATCGCCGCACCTACAGTTATGATGACAGATCCGGATCTGATACCGTAAGTTTCGGTATTTCCGACGGTGAAACAAACCGCGAGTTCCTGAGTCTGACGGACAGCACGTTGGATATGGGTTTCAGCTTAAATGCCGATGTGTTTAAAACCAAAAATTTCACGGGCAAATTCACGTTTGGTATGGATATGGTGCAAACCGACCGTGACAGCCAGTTAACTCGTTATGAATATACCTGGTATAAAAAGAATAATATTCCGGAGGATATTCGAGTAAATCAGAACCCAGATGAAATTTATTCCGACGAAAATATAAAGTCAGATGGTTTTATAATGGTTAACAATACTAACCCTGCCGATGGTTATACTGCTGATCAGAGTATTGCGGCGAATTACCTGATTTTTGATCTGGATATGTGGGACCGCCTGAGTGTGGTTCTGGGTATGCGCAGTGAAACCTATGAACAGAACGTACACACATTTGATTTGTTAAGCACAGTTGACCCTGAGCCGATTGATATTAGCCAGTCTTCAACTGATAACATGCCAAGTTTACTGGCAACCCTTAAGGTGTGGGATAACTTCCAGATTCGTTTTGCGATGGCAGAAACTGTAAACCGGCCGACCTTTCTGGAATTATCATCTTCCAGCTTTCTGGATCCGGATACGGGCAAAAACATGCGTGGTAATCCTAATTTAGTCTCTGCGAAAATTACCCATACGGATTTGCGTTTTGAGTTATATGGGGAGGGTTCTGATAGTGTTTCTTTAGCATTTTTTGCCAAGGATTTTACTAACCCAATTGAACGTACCTTAGAAGTCAGTTCGGAAACGGTTGTTACCTTTGATAACGCTGTGAGTGCCAGTAACAGTGGTTACGAAGTAGATTTCCGCAAGGACTTACCTGTGCTGTTTAATGGGTTGGATATGGGCATATCAGGTAACTATTCCAGCATTACCTCTTCCGTTGTATTGCCGGAGGGTAATACCGAGTCTAGTCAGAAACGTGCCATGCAGGGCCAATCGCCTTATACCATTAACCTGATGTTAAGCATGGACTACGAGCCGTACGCAATTAAAAGTGCGCTGATTTATAACGAAATCGGTGAACGTATTGTGCAGGTAGGTAAAAACGCGTTGCCAAGTGTGTATGAAGAACCGTTTAAATCCCTGGATATGACATTTAATAAAGAAATATCCGATACGTTCAGCATGGGCTTTAAACTGAAAAACCTGCTGAATGAAGAAGTGCTCTACACCCAGGATGGTAAAGTGTATATGCGCTACAAAGAAGGTATTTCCTACAGCTTTGATATGGGCATGAAATTTTAAGCGTTCGTGAAAGCATAAAAAAACCCGCCAAATGGCGGGTTTTTTTTATGCCGACTCAATGTCATGTATTTGTCATTTTTATTAACCAAAAATGTCATATTGCAAAATTAATATGGTCCCCGGTAAAACAAAACACACAACCCGTGTATAAAACCGTGGAGAAAAAAATGAAGTTTGCAAACAAAGCGCTGCTCGCCGCAGTTATCGCCGGTTCTGCTGTAATGGCAGGTTGTGGTAGTGATTCAGGCAGCTCTGCCGAAGAAACCGCTTTGACCGCTCTGGTTAAGCGTAACCCGCTGACCCAAGCTACTGATAGCTGCGAGTCTTTAGGTGGTATTTTCGAGCATAAAGATGCTACTGCAGAGAAAGCAGAAGTGAATGAATGTTTATTAACTGGTCGTATTACTGCTACCGGCGCCACTCTGGACAAAGACACCACTTACATCCTGTCTGGTATGGTTAAACTGGGTTACGGCGACGTGAAACTGGCTAAAGACTCTGACGTTGAGTGGCTGAATGATCACCCAGTTAATCTGACTATTCCTGCTGGCACCCAGATTAAAGGTCAGGCTGCTGCTGCGTTTGTTGTTACCCGTGGTGCACACCTGACTGCTGAAGGTACTGCTGCTGCGCCAGTAGTATTCTCTTCTGCTGACGAAGATATGGTTAACTCCGGTGAGTGGGGCGGCCTGGTATTACAAGGTTTTGGTATCACCAACCAGTGCCCAGACACTGGCCTGTGCAACATCCTGGGTGAAGGCGGTGTAGGTTATTACGGTGGTGATGACAACACTGACAACTCTGCTGACCTGAAATACGTTGTAGTAACTGAAGGCGGTTATGCTGTTTCCCCTGACAACGAGCTGAACGGTGTGAGCTTCCAGGGTATCGGTTCTGGTACTTCTGTTGATTACCTGCAAGTTAACGATAACGCTGACGACGGCGTTGAGTTCTGGGGTGGTGCTGTTGTTGTTAAACACCTGGTTATCACAGATGCAGAAGACGATTCTATCGATTGGGATCAGGGCTTCGTAGGTGGTGTGCAGTACGCTATCGTACGTCAGAACCTGGCTGCTGATGCAGTTGCTAACAAACTGGCTGACAAAGGTATCGAGTCTGACAACGATGGTGACTCCATGGATAACGATCCACGTTCCATGCCTACCATTGCTAACGTAACCTTCAGCCTGAACGCACAGACTACTGGTGTTCTGCACCGTGAAGGTACCGGCGCTAAAGTATTTAACAGCATCGTTTTCGGCGCTAAAAAATGCTACGACATCGATGACCAGGCAACTAAAGATCAGATTGATACCAACCTGATTCACAGCAACATCATTGCAAAATGTACCCATGCTTCTGGTGATACTGATTCTGCAAAAGACAAAGATGGCATCGTAATTCCATCTTCTGTTGAAGAAGTTGAATACGCTAAAACTCTGCTGGAAAGTTCAGTGTCTTCTATCAACACTGCTGCTACCGGTACTCTGGATGCAGATTACACTTGGTCTGTTGATGCAGAAGTTACCAACAAAACCTTCACCGCTGCTAACAGTGCAATTACCTCTGAAAGCTACGTAGGTGCGGTTGATCCAGCAGCTTCCAGCTTCTGGTATGCTGGTTGGACGGTGTCTAACTCTGTAGTTCTGCCTAACTAATAGGGCAATTTGTCCCAGGGATGGGATGCAATAAAAAAACGGCCCTTCGGGGCCGTTTTTGTTTTTAGGATTAATGGACTAATAAAGTTAAGAATCGCAGAAAATATTTTTGCCATTTCATACGATGTTCTTTGGCTTTCCAGAAAATAAATAGCCCGCAAATTGCGGGCTATTTATTTAAGAAACATTGTAGCTGGTTTTAAATTAACGTTTCTTGCTGACCCAGGCCCAAGTCATTTCGGCTTTAATAGGTTCTACGTTTACTTCATCTGTGATTGTTACCGCAACGATCACATCGCCTTTTTCTTCGGTTTTGATTTTTTGAATCTGTTCATCGCTCAGGGTGGCCACTGCACGCATGGCACCGGTGGAACGTTTAACATAATCGATGTTCATTTTTTTAATCACGAGGATTTTATCGTCCGGGGCATTCATGCCACACACAAAACCCGTGGCGGATTCCGCGAGCAGGGCCATGGCCGCAGCGTGGATGCCACCAATGTGGTTTTGCACTTTCTTTTTATTTTTGAGGCTCACGATACATTCGTTGTGGCTCATTTTTTCAACTTTTACGCCGCTGTGGCCGGCGTATTTAATAATGCTGCCAAATGCTTTGCTCAGGGCCGGTACTTGCAGGAAGGTTGGCAGGGAATAAATCTTGGCAACTACCTGGCTTAATTTATTAGGTTTAGACATGTTGTTTTCCAATGGGTGAATCGTAACGGGGCCGGAGTCTACCCCAGCAGGGCTGGCTCTGCACTGGCAGAAACGCGCGCCATCAGCAGGGTTTTCTGTGGGGTTTTGCCATAACGGGCATAGAGTAAACGTATGTTTTCCGGGCAATTATCTGCGCTTAAATGGCTGTAACCCGCGTGGGTGTAAAAGCCGTGCAGGTGCGCATAGGGAAAACAATAGATGTTGTTTGGCACTGTGCGGTTAATTTCAGCGAGCAGTTGTAAGCCAAGACCTTTGCGCTGCTGATGGGCTGCAATTTGCAGGCTGCGCAGCCAATAGTGCCCCTCCATGGGGACTAAACGTACAGCGCCGAGCAGTTCGCCCTGATCTTCGATAACCCATACCCTGTCAGTACCGTTGGCTTTGCCGGTGTGGCCCTGCTGTTTGTAGAAGGTATTTACCGGGCGGAAGTGTGGCTCGCGCCATTCATAAATATGCATGGCGCTATTGTGCGCAAATAAGCGTGCGCTGCAATTTTATTTAAAAATCCAGGGTGCCGGGTGGCTCTGGTTTTTCCTCTTTTTTCACGCCCCGCAGGTCCTGAATTTGCTCCATCAGGTTGCGGTTTTTGCTGAGTAAATCCTGATATTGATTGCCGTAGTCGTCCTGCCAGACGCTGCTGCCCCGTACCATGCGCGACAAACTCAGCAGGCCGTTGCGGGTGGTGGCGAGTTCTTTTTCACGCATATCACTTAACTGCTGCAGCATTTTGGCGACTTTTGCGAGTTTGCCCTCAGCGCCGTTAAGGCTTAAATCTTTAATCGAATCCAGGCTTGAACCGTAATCGCTGTCGAATTTCGCCAGTTGCAGGGAGATGGCTTCAAGGGTGCCTTCCTGCTCTGTGTGAAGGGCGTGTAATTCCACGTTGGCCGCTTCAAGATCACTGATGCGCATGGTCATGGTGATAAAACCTGCAATCACAATTGCCAGCAGAATCAGGCACAGGGTGGCCATGATGGCGAGAATAATCAGACGTGATTTTGCTGACGCTTCAAGCAGCTTAATGCGCATCGAATCGTCGAGTTCGGCGTTAGGATCTTCGTCGATGAGTTTTTCGTCGTGCTCTTTGCCCATGTCACTCTCCCTGAGTTGCGGATTCACGCACCTCAGGGAAGTGTAGACTATTTGCTTAGCGCACCGCGGGCAGGCGCTGGGCCCAGGGGCAGGCCTCTTCTAATTGCCGTGCCAGTTGCAGCAGTGTGAGTTCATCACCCATGGGGGCAATGAGCTGGCTGCCGATGGGCAGATTGTCGTGGCTGCAGAACAGCGGTACTGACATAGCAGGCTGCCCGGTGAGGTTGGCGAGTTGCGTAAAAGGCAGTTTTTCCAGGCTTTTATAGGCCATATCTTCGATGATGCTGGTTTTCAGGGCGAGGCCGTGCAGGTGCAGGGCATTGACCAGATGCATCGATAAATTATCCAGCCAGCTGTGTTCAAAACTGCCGTGGGGCAGGGGCAGGGTGGCCATCACAGGGGTTAAATAAAGATCATATTGCTGGTGGAAACGGGCCATGGCGCGGGCTAATTGATTCCAGGTGTGTTTCATCAGCACATAATCCCCGGCACTCAGGGCAAAACCAAAACGTGCCAGCGTGTGGGTGGTTAATTCCACGGGTAATTTATGCCAGGGTTTACCGACCATTTTGCCGATATGGGTTAAATCGGCGGCCATGTGGCCGAAATACATGTGCAGATACGCACGGGCAATATCGGCACCACGAATTTCCGGGCAGGCTTCTTCCACTTCGTGGCCCAATTCTTTTAATAATTGCGCGGTTTGCTGCAGGGCATGCACCACATGTTTATTCACAGGTGTGCCGAGGGGGCTGTTAGTGCACAGGGCAATGCGTAATTTGCGCACGGGATTTTCCAGTGAGCTGCTGTAGTGGGTATGGCCGACGGGGTGGGCGGCACCGCCATCCATGCCGTTGCTTAAATCTAAAATGGCAGCGCTGTCCCGCACACTGCGGGTAATGACGTGTTCAACCGCGGCACCGTCCCAGGCTTCGCCGTAATCAGGCCCGCAGGGGGTGCGTGCACGGGAGGGTTTTAAACCAAATAAACCACAGGCGGAGGCGGGAATGCGGATTGAACCGCCGCCATCGCCGCCGCTGGCGAGGGGCACAATGCCCGCCGCCACTGCCGCCGCCGAACCACCACTAGAGCCACCGGTGGAATATCCCTGACGCCATGGGTTATGGGTGGCACCAAAAGCTTTGGGTTCTGTGGTGCCCATTAAACCCAGTTCAGGTGTATTGGTTTTGCCCATAATTAACAGGCCGCTTTGCTCAAAACGCTGCACCAATGTGGTGGTGTGGCGGGAAATATATCCCTGCAAAGCACGGCTGCCGGCGCTGTAGGGTGTACCTTCCAGCTGGCTTAATAAATCTTTTAATAAAAACGGCACGCCATAAAACGGGGCATTTTTATCGGCACGGTGTAATTGCAAACGGGCGTGGTCGTAAAGTGGGGTAATAATGGCATTCAGTGCCGGATTTAAACGTTCGGCCTGTAAAACAGCGCTTTCCAGCACATCTGCGGCGCTGACTTCACCTTTGCGGATTAAGCCTGCAAGTGCGGTGGCATCGTAATGCGGGTATTCGGCAAAGGGCATTGTCATTATTATTCGCCTTCCGGTTAATGATAACTTTCCAGTATCTGCAAAATACGCAGGCCGTGTTCCAGGGCCGCGGCTAAGTCTTCGCTGGCCAATAAATGCTGGTTTTTGAACACTAACAAAGTGCCCTGATAATATTCAATGCTCAAACCTGTCATTAACCATGGCGCAAGTGCTTGGCTGATGGCGGTATCGAGTTCGGCGGGGCGGCAATAATGTTGTTTATTCAGCAGGTTGATTTCCCGCTGGGGATTTATCGGTGAAAATACATCGCGCAGCAAAGCATGGCTGGCAACGTAATGCAGCTGGCTGTGCTGGCGTGCGTTTATGATTAACAGCGTTTGGGTCTGGATGCTGCTGGTAATCCAGCTGACATCGCAAAACCAGAAATCCAGCCCGTTTTCATTGCCATAAAGACCGTGGTGGCCACTGCGCAGGCAACCTTCTTCAATACTCAGGTAAGGTTGGCTGCATAATACCTGTGGTAATTGCATCAGCCTGCGGTATTGCCAGCCCTGCTCAGCAGCCACTTGCTGGTGGGCGTGGCTGCGGGGATTTAAGGCGAGTTTTTGCAGTAATAAATAAAGCAGAACTATGATGATCAGAAATGCCAGGGTAAACAGGAACAGCATGTCATTGTGCTCGCCGGGTTTTTACGTAGCATATCAAACCATAGTCCGAATACACCGTTAAGAGATAACACAGTGCCTGTTGTATTTTCCGAGCTTGAATGCCGTGATGGCCAGAAAATTGGCTGGATTCATTTAAATGCCCCGAAGGCGTTAAATGCGATCAGTCTGGAAATGGTGGATTTAATGGCCCATCGCCTTGAGGCATGGGCGCAGCGTGAGGATATCCGCTGTATTTTCCTCGACAGCGAAGGGGATAAAGCCTTCAGCGCCGGCGGGGATATCCGCAAATTATATGATTCCATGTGCCTGCATCCGCAGGGGCCAAATCCCTATGCGGAGGATTTTTTCAGCCGCGAATACCGCTTTAATTTTAATGTGCATTATTACCCCAAACCCATAGTGGCTTTTGGGCATGGTTATGTGATGGGCGGTGGTCTGGGTTTATTTGTGGGTTGCAGCCACCGTATTGTTTCGCAAAGTACCCAGTTAACCTGGCCGGAAATTAAAATCGGTTTATATCCGGATGTGGCGGCCTCCTATTATTTGAGCCGTATACCCCTGCATTGGGGGCGTTTTATCGGCCTGAGCGGCGCCTTATTAAATGCGCAGGATTGCCTGTTAAGCGGGCTGGCGGATGTGTATCTGGCGGACCAGCAAAAAATGGATGTGCTGCGCGAATTACAGGCGCAAATCTGGCAGGCGGATAATTTTGCCCAGGTGGATGCCGTGCTGGAAAAACTCAGCGGGCAGCGCCATGAGGCTTTGCCGGAAAGTTTATTAACCCACAATGATGCGGCCCTGAGCGATGCATTTTCTGGTGATGATTTAAGTGTCATAGAGCAAAAATTTGCCGCTATCGCCACGTTACATCCCTGGTTGCAAAAGGCCTGGAAAGATTATCAGGCCGGCTGCCCGGTAACTGCATTACTGGTGCTGGAGCAAATTCGCCGTGCGCAGCATATGCCATTAAATGAAGTGGTGAAAATGGAGTGGATGATGTCGATTCACTGCACGCGGCGTGGTAATTTCCGCGAAGGTGTACGCGCGCGCATTATTGATAAAGACAATACCCCTGTGTGGTCTTATGCGCGCTGGCAGGATGTGCCCGCAGACTATATTGCTTCGTATTTTACCTGGGCGGGGCAAAACCCTTTGCAGGATTTGTAACCGATAAACGCCCATAAAAAAACGCCGCAAAGATGAGACTGTGTAAACACTATCTGCGTTGTCATAACTTCGTTAAAAACGAACTCAAAATGCTCACTGCCTCTGGCAGAACGTCGTAAGACGGCCCGAAGGGTGAGCGAAGCATATATTTATTAACTATAAACTGCGCCTTTTCGCCCGTTTTTGCCTTGTTCTGACTGCCTCGCTAACGTTTTTAAACAGCCTCATTATACGGCGTTTTTTATGGGCTATTCCGAGATTTCTTAACTTAACAGCCCTTTGATATTTTCACCCTCATCCAGGTTCAGGGCTTCGCTCATTTCGATATCCGGCGCGAGGCCGAGGCGTTTAAAGGCAGAAATTTCATTCCAGTCCATTTTGGTATACGCGTGGTCTGTACCCAGATAGGACTGTAAATTCGCCACCATCACCACATCAGCGTAATCGGCTTTTTCCACCACGCGGTCGAATTTCAGATATTGCCCCGGCACGTTGCGTAATTCTTTGGGGAATTTCCACGCGCTTAAAATATGTTCGCCTAATTTGGGGTGTAATTTTTCAATCAATTTATCTAAAGCGATGGCATCGCTTAATAAATCACCGTGGTCTTCGGCGTAGGCCAGAATCGGCAGGGCGCCGATTTTATGCACTAAACCGCCTAACAGTGCCTGATCGGGCTGTAATTTGGTGTAGTGCTGGGCCAGTACATGGCTGATGGAGGCAACCTCCATGCTGTGGCTCCACAGGCTGCGCATGCGTTTATCAACAATATCCGTGGTGGCCTGAAACATCTGCTCCATGGCGAGGCCCACTGCAAGATTGGCGGTGAAATTAATGCCGAGGCGCGCAATGGCGGTGCCTAAATCGGTGACTTCCTGGGGGCTGCGCACCAGCGGGCTGTTGGCTACCTTGATGACCCGCGCGCTGAGGGCGGCATCCATGGTCATGACTTTGGCCAGCTGGGGGATGGTGCAGTTAATGTCTTCGGCGATATCGCGCACCCGCAGGGCTACTTCCGGCAGGGTGGGCAGCACTATGCTGTCGTTTTTAATCGCGGCGATGATATCCAGTGCGACTTTTTCGAGAAGGTTGGCCATGGCTGCTCCCTGTAATGGCGAGCAGCCGGTGGCTGCTCAGTCCAGTGAATAGGGTAAGGATAGCAGCTCAAGGGAAATGGGATTGTCCTGCCCGAGCTGAAGCGGGGAATCTTTGAACTCATCCTCAATCACCGCCAGGGCAAGGTATTCACCCGGTGCAACGGCGATGGCTTCCGCCAGCTCGCCCACTTCAGAATTTTTCAGGGGGCTGTAGAGGTGTGTGCCCGCGGCGGGGGCGGCATTGGCCGTAAAACGCAGCGGGTACATATGGCGTTTGAGTTTGCCAAGGTACTGCATGCGCGCAATGATTTCCTGCCCGGTATAACAGCCTTTGTTAAAGCTGATGCCCGCGTTTTTATGCAGGTTGAGCATTTGCGGAATAAATAATTCCGTGGTGTCGGCCCGCACCCGGCCAATACCGGCGCGCAGGTAATGGGCGAGGCCCTGTTCGGCAGAGTGTAATTGCAGCTGCGGGGCGAGTTTATCGAGCACCTGCTGTGCGGCATCGCGCTTTAACCACAGTTGCCAGGTGCCGGGAATATCCATGTGCAGCAGGCAGCCGCTTTGGTTTTGCACAGCCTGCAGGGGGCTGGGTAATTCTGGCCAGACGTTTTGCAGCAATGGCTCAATGCCATCACCATGGGCGCCGAGCAATACCCAGTCAGGTGCGTTTTGCAGACTGGCTTTGAAAAATACCGCGTATTTTTTCAGGTGCGCCATGCTGATTTCCAGCAGCGGGCTGTGCATGGCCAGTAAATAGGTGGGTTCAGGATCGTCGGCCTGCAGCAGGGTGAAACTGTTCACCATACGCCCCTTGGCGGTGCAGTTCGCTCCACGCCGCCACTGCTGGGGGGTGATTTCCTGGATATTGGCGGTCATCTGCCCCTGCATAAATTTGGCTGCGTCTTTGCCCTGAATCTGCAGCAGGGCAGTTTCGTGCAGGGGATATAAACAGGCCCGGCCATCATCGCTGGCCAGGGGCTGGAATGCATAGGCGGATAACAGCGCCTCAGACATAGAGTCTCTCTCCGTGGTAAGTCCTGGGGAACCTCTGAATAACTCGGTGCCCGCGTCGGCTTTGCGAAATAAATCAGGTCAAGGCGCAGATTTGCAGGCATAACGGGTTACGTCAAAAAGCTGCAACACCGAGCTGGTTTATTTCGCAAAGCCCCGCAGGGCGCAGGCTGTCAGCTGATCTGGCTGTGTTGGCGATTTTGAAAAGGACTTGTCATTTCCTGCAATCGTCGCCTTGCCAATCTCAACTGGCAGCACATGCGCGACGCTGTGCAGAGCTATTCAGAGATTCCCTAGTATTTTACTCGGAAAAGGCGTTTGCCGTCTGCCCCTGTGATGCAAGGCGACATCGGCGCGCAACTGCGTATAATAGCCGCACTTCAACACAGGCAGTGAGGTTGCTGTGAGCGACAAAGAGACAGAAAAGAAACGTTTATGGTGGCACAGCCGCCGCGGCATGCTGGAGCTGGACGTTCTGCTGGTGCCTTTTATCGAAAACGTATACGAAACCCTGAGCGCCGAGGACCAGGCCCGCTACCGCAAACTTTTAACCTGTGAAGATGCGGATATGTTCACCTGGTTTATGCAGAAGGATCGCCCAACTGATCCGGATGTGGCCTACATGGTTGATATGATCCTCAACCGTGTCCAGCCAAAATAAAATTGTTTTAAGCCCTTCCCGCGCCATCAGCAGGTTATTTGCCCTGCTGATGGTCAGTTTGTTCAGTCTGATTATTCATTGCATGTTTGCCGGATTTTTATGGCTGGGGATTTTTTTGCCCGTGGCAGGCTTTTACCTGTGGCGTTTAGGGCGTGGCATGTACCCCTGGCAATGGCAGCAGGTATTTGAGTTTGGCAACGGCCCCTGGTTATTGAGTCACAAGGGCGCAGCGGCGCGCACCATCAGCCGCATCCGGGTTGACCGGGTATGGCTTGCGGCTGTGATTATGCAGGTGCAGATTGACGGGCGCTGGCAGTGGTTAGTGCTCAGCGCCGACAGAACAACAGACGCAGATGCCCTGCGGCAATTGCGGATTTTATTGCGCGAGGTCTATACCGGGCGTGAGTACAGTGTCGAAGGCACTGGGCAGGAGCCGCGGGTAGTTGAGTGAATAATGCAGGCCGCGGGACTCACGGCGTGCAATCGCACAGCGCACAATCAGCTCTGCCACATCCAGCAGGTTACGCAGTTCCAGCAGGTCAGAGGTTACCCGGTAGTTGGCGTAAAACTCCGCCACTTCCTGCTGTAACAGGTCGATACGGTGTTTGGCGCGCAGCAGGCGTTTGTTAGTGCGCACTATGCCCACGTAGTCCCACATAGAACGGCGCAGTTCATCCCAGTTGTGGGAAATCACCACGTCTTCATCGGAGTCCGTCACCTGGCTGGAATCCCAGTCCGGTGCATAGGGAACCTCACTTTTATTCATGTTGGCGAGTATGTGCTCGGCGGCGCTGCGCGCAAATACGATGCATTCCAGCAGGGAGTTGCTCGCCAGACGGTTGGCCCCGTGCAGGCCGGTATGGGCGGTTTCGCCAATGGCATAAAGTTTGGGCACATCGGTGCGGCCAGAGGTATCGGTCACCACGCCACCACAGGTGTAGTGCGCAGCCGGTACCACGGGAATCGGTTGTTTGCTGATATCTATGCCCAGCTCCATGCAGCGCTGGTAAATCGTCGGGAAATGTTCGATCAGAAATTCTTTGGGTTTGTGGCTGATATCCAGATACAGGCAATCGGCACCGAGGCGTTTCATTTCGTGGTCGATGGCGCGGGCCACTATGTCACGGGGGGCAAGCTCGGCCCGCTCATCAAACCTGTGCATAAAGCGCTCGCCATTGGGCAGTTTCAGCAGGCCTCCTTCACCGCGTACCGCTTCGGTGATCAGGAAAGATTTGGCCTGGGGGTGATACAAACAGGTGGGGTGGAACTGGTTGAATTCCAGGTTGGCCACCCGGCAGCCTGCGCGCCATGCCATGGCGATACC
>JACKOM010000010.1 GCA_024234265.1 Oceanospirillaceae bacterium | reverse complement strand
AAACCGGCTGGCGCCGGTTTTTTAGGGGTTACACACTCAAGCCTGTTACGCCAGTTCCTGGCTGCGCAGGTAGTCTTCGTAGTTACCGCTGAAATCCACAATGCCATCCGGGCGCATATCGATAATGCGCGTGGCCAGGGAGGATACAAATTCACGGTCGTGGGATACGAAGATCAATGTGCCGGGGAAGTTTTCCAACGCAAGGTTGAGGGCTTCGATGGATTCCATATCCAGGTGGTTGGTCGGTTCGTCCATCACCATCACGTTGTTTTTCTGCAGAATTAATTTGCCGAACAACAGGCGGCCCTGCTCACCCCCGGAAATCACTTTCACGGATTTGTTGATATGGTCGGAGCTGAACAGCATACGGCCCAATGTACCGCGGATTACCTGCTCGTCGTCGCTGGCTTTCACCCACTGGGAAATCCACTCGTAGAGGGTGGCATCGTTGGGGAAATCCGCCGCGTGGTCCTGGGCAAAATAACCCACAGTCGCGTTTTCAGCCCATTTCACGGTGCCGCTGCTGGCAAAACCCGCTTCCACAATGCAGCGCAGTAACGTGGTTTTACCGATACCGTTAGGGCCGATAATGGCGATACGCTCACCGGCTTCCACGTTCATGGAAAAACCCTTGAAGATCGAACGGCCATCGTATTCTTTGCCCACGTTTTCCAGGTGCACGGCACCACGGTGCAGTTTTTTCTCCTGGTCGAAACGGATAAACGGCGATACGCGGCTGGACGGTTTTACTTCGTCGAGTTTGATTTTGTCGATCTGCTTGGCACGGGAAGTCGCCTGTTTGGACTTGGACGCGTTGGCAGAGAAACGGCTTACGAAGGTTTGCAGCTCAGCGATCTGGGCTTTTTTCTTGGCGTTATCCGCCAGCAGACGTTCACGGGCCTGGGTAGAGGCCGTCATGTAGTCATCGTAGTTACCGGGGTACACACGCAGTTCGCCGTAATCCAGGTCAGCCATGTGGGTGCACACGCTGTTCAGGAAGTGACGGTCGTGGGAGATGATCACCATAGTACTGTTACGCTGGTTGAGGATGTTTTCCAGCCAGCGGATGGTGTTGATGTCCAGGTTGTTGGTTGGCTCGTCGAGCAGCAGCACGTCCGGATCAGAGAACAGGGCCTGGGCCAGCAGCACACGTAATTTCCAGCCGGGGGCGACTTCGCTCATCGGGCCGTAGTGTTGTTCAATCGGGATTTCCAGGCCGAGCAGCAGTTCACCGGCACGGGATTCAGCGGTGTAACCGTCCATCTCGGCGAATTCCACTTCCAGATCAGCCACGCGCATGCCGTCTTCTTCGCTCATGTCAGGCTTGGCGTAAATCATGTCGCGCTCGTGTTTCACTTTCCACAGCTCGGTGTGGCCCATGATCACGGTGTCGATCACGCTGAATTCTTCAAAAGCAAACTGGTCCTGACGCAGTTTACCCAAGCGGGTATTCGGGGCGAGCATCACCTGGCCGCTGGAAGGTGCCAGATCACCACCCATGATTTTCATCAGGGTGGATTTACCACAACCGTTCGCACCGATCAGGCCATAGCGGTTGCCGTCGGAGAATTTAACAGACACGTTCTCAAACAGAGGCTTGGAACCGAATTGAATGGTGAGGTTAGCGGTCGAAATCACGGCATTGCCCTATAGGGTTAAAACAAGGTGCGGCATTGTACACGACTCGCCGGTTAAAGTACGCCACTGGGATTCGTCAGTCTCGGGCAGACAGGATAGAATGGCCCCCTTTTTTCAATTGCCCCAGGTATTTTCATGCTCAGTTATCGTCATGCTTTCCACGCCGGCAACCACGCCGATGTCCTGAAACACTGGCTGCTGGTGGAATGCCTGAGTTACATGAACCAGAAAGATAAACCCTACTGGTACATAGACACCCACGCCGGTGCCGGCGCTTACAAACTCGACAACGCCATGACCAGCGGCAAAAGCGAATACGCCAGCGGCATCGGCAAACTCTGGGCAAAATGCCCCGCCCCCCTGCGTGAGTACCTCAACATAGTCAAAGCCGCCAACGACAGCCCAAACCTGCGCCATTACCCCGGCTCGCCCATGTTTGCCAACAGCCTGCTGCGTGAAGACGACAAAGCCTACCTCTACGAATTACACCCGCAGGATTTCAAACTGCTCGGCCACAATTTTGCCAAAAACCGTCAGGTCAAAGTGCAGCAACAAAACGGTTTTGATGGCCTTATCGCCCTGCTGCCACCGGCCCCGCGCCGCGCCCTGGTAATGATTGACCCACCCTACGAGCAGGCCAGCGAATATGCCGCCGTAGTCAAAACCCTGCAGGCGGCCATCAAACGTTTTGCCACCGGCACCTACGTGGTGTGGTACCCCCTGATCAACAGCGCCCAGCGCCAGAGCAACAAACAGGGCGAAGCGCAAAAAATGACTGAACAGCTCAAAAACCTCAGCAAAGACTGGCTCGACGTGCGCCTGCTGGTGGGGGATGCCAGCACCTTCAACGGCATGTACGGCAGTGGCATGTTTATGCTCAACCCGCCCTGGACCTTAAAAGCCGAGCTGGAAAAACACCTGCCGGAACTCAGCCGCCTGCTCGGGGGTGAGGCCGGCAGTTACAACATCGCCGCCAGCTGAGCAGAGCCGCTGAGCAGAGCCGGGCACACTGTCTATACTCCGGTGACCCTTAGGGATTGCTGATATGAAAGTTGCCCCTCCCACAGATGATGAACGCGAGCGCCTTGCCGACTTGTACGCCTATGGCGTGCTCGACAGCGAGGCTGAGCAAATCTTTGATGATCTCACCCAGCTCGCCAGCGATATCTGCGACACCCCCATCGCCCTTATCAGCCTGGTGGATGTTGACCGCCAGTGGTTTAAAGCCCGGGTCGGGCTGGATGCGAGGGAAACCCACCGGGATTTAGCCTTCTGCGCCCACGCCATCCATGGCCGCCAAGTGTTTGAAGTGCCGGATGCCAGCAAAGATGAACGTTTTGCCGATAACCCCTTAGTTACCCAGGCGCCGGATATCCGCTTTTACGCCGGTGCGCCGCTTATCAGCCCCAATGGCCACGCCATCGGCACCCTGTGCGCCATCGACCGGGTGCCCAAACAACTCAGCGAAAAACAAAAACGCGCCCTGAACACCCTCGCCCACGAGGTGATCAGCCAGCTGGAGCTGCGCCAGAAAATCCACCAGCTCGAAGAAGCCCGTTTAAACAGCCAGCGTTTTCTCAGCCAGATGAGCCACGAGCTGCGCACCCCGCTCAACGCCATTGTCGGTTTTGCCGAACTGCTGCAGGCAAAACAGAAGGAGTTCGCCCTGCCCGCCAAAGCGGTGAATTACGTGGGCAATATGGCCTTCAGCGCACGCAAACTCAGTGAGCTGATTAACAGCGTATTGGATATGGCCAAAATCGAAGCCGGTAAAATGGAACTGCATATAACAGCCGTGCAGCTGCCCGGTTTATTCGCCGGCACAGGGGCCATGATGCAGGGCCGTGCCAGCGAAAAAGGCCTGATATTTCACACCGACATCGACCCTGCCCTGCCCCCCTGGGCACTGACCGATGAAACTAAACTCGGGCAAATACTCATCAACCTGCTCGGCAATGCGCTGAAATTCACCGCCAGCGGCAAAGAGGTGCGCCTCACCGTGCGCTGGCGCGCTGATCACCTGCATATCAGCGTGGCCGATGAAGGCATCGGCATAGATGCCGAACAGGCCAGCCGCCTGTTCCAGCCCTTTGAGCAAAGCAGCGCAGATATCAGCAAACGTTTTGGTGGCACGGGGCTTGGCTTGGCCATCAGCCAGCGCCTCGCGCAACTGATGCAAAGTGAAATACACCTGCGCAGTGAGCCCGGCAAAGGCAGCGTGTTTTATTTTGATCTGCCTATGCAAACCTGCCCGCCACCGGCGGATGCCCCGCAGGAGAAGCAAGCGCTGCAGCTCGCCCGCGCCCATGTACTGCTGGTGGAAGATAACCTGATCAACCAGGAAGTGCTGGTGGCCATGCTCGAAGACACACCCCTGCAACTCAGCCTGTTTGATAACGCCGAAAGTGCCCTGCAGCAAATCACCCGGCAGCAACCTGATCTGGTGCTGATGGATATTCACCTGCCCGGCATGGATGGCCGCACCGCCTGCCGTGCAATACAAAAAAATCACCCCGGTTTGCCGGTGATCGCCCTGAGTGCCGATGTGCTTGGCGGCCAGCAAAACGGTGATGAAAACCTGTTTGCGGATTACATTCCCAAACCCGTCAGCCGCGAACAATTGCTCGCCACCCTCGCGCGCCACTTGCCCCCCCGTTAAAGATGCAAGATAGTGCGACCCGGGGGAGGGCCGCCATGCAAAAAATTCTGTGGATATTTGTGCTGTTATTACCGGCTATCAATGCCAGTGCCGATCTGGAATGGGGCGGCGGGGTTTCGGCCGTGGTGTTTCCGGATTATGTTGGCTCGGATGAATACCAAACCCTGATTCTGCCCACCCCCTATTTCCGCTATACCAGCGAAAATCTCACCGTGGACCGCAACCTGATTCAAACCAAATTTTTTGAACAGGGTCCCGTGGCCAGCGAACTGAGCCTTGGTGGTTCCATACCCGTGGACAGCGATAAAAACCGCGCACGCCGGGGCATGGATGACCTGGACTGGATAGGTGAAATCGGCCCTTCCCTGCAATATTACTGGCTCGGCAACTGGGCGGCGGATAATGCCCTGTTGTTAGATGCCCCCCTGCGCGTGGCCGCCTCCAGCGATTTGAGCAGCGCACAATGGCGGGGCTTTACCTTTGAACCTAAGGTGCGCTGGCGCAGGTTTTACCCCTTCCACGGCCTGACGGTGCGCCCGCAAATCACCCTCGGAGCCCTCGCTGCCAGTGCGGATTACCATGCTTATCTTTATGGCGTAAAAAGTGACGATGCCACCGCCAGCCGCCCGGCCTATACAGCCCAGGGTGGTTTTGCCGGCTGGCAACTCAGTTACAGCACGGTATTACAGTGGCGCCACTATGTGCTGGCCGGAGCGCTGCGCTATATCAACACCGACGACGCGATATTTGCAGACAGCCCACTGCATAAAGAAGGGGAAAATATACTGGCGGGCATTATGGCCGCATATGTTTTTTAAGGAATGGAAATGGACTTTCAGTTATTTTGCGAAGAATTGAATATTTTTTTAACTGATAGATTTAAATACAAACGAAATTACGCTTATGTAACACCACAAAAAAACATCGCTGCAACTACAAAAAGATTCCAGTTATATATCCGATTAACTCCTTGCAAATACTTTTGGCCACAAAACACAATTACCATTGCAAGAATAGGGTTCTATGAAACGAGAAAAGGACACTGCACTGAACTTTTAAAATTTATATTAAAAATCGCGCCAGATTACATGCACATTGGAATTGAAAATACTACGGATAACTCAGCTTTATTCGCTGAAAAATTAGGTTTTTCTATATATAAAGACGCGCACTACATAATAAAAACAGACATCCTTAAAAACAGACTCTTTATTAAGTAATTGTAAAGCCATAAAAAAACGGGAGCATGGCTCCCGTTTTTTTATGGTTGCTGAAGCGGATTAAATCCGGCCCAGCCTGTGACTGTCACTTATTCGTAAGTGCACAGGTAAGCAGTTTCGACCGCTACCTGTAACTGGAATTTAGCGTTGGCAGGTACTTCAAAGCTCTGACCCTGGGTAAACGTCACCCATGCATCGCTGCCTGGCAGTTTCACGGTTAAAGCACCGCTCACCACAGTCATCACTTCTTTCTGGCTGGTGCCAAACTCGTATTCACCGATTGCCATCACACCCACTGTGGCAGGCAGGGTAGCGGTCTGGAAACCGATGGATTTCACTTTACCGTCGAAGTATTCGTTAACTTTGAACATATGTTTGCTCCCAAAAAAAGTGCGCGGCAGTATACCACTTGGCCTTGGCGACGCTAGGGGGTGAGACTGGCTGACTTATAACCAATTTGTACATTTGAACCAAAAAAGACAGTTTAGGCCAAATACCTGTTTATTTTTTAACCATTACCCTGCATAATGCGCCCCCCTGAACAAACGAGCTGCAACGGCCAGTGTTCAGAGACGTATGGGCATAGCGCACTAACCGCGAATAAGGCAGGAAAGGCCAGTTAAAATCGCGTACAATGCGGCCCGTTTTTAACCGGTGGAAACTAATCTGAGCTTCCCCGCCTGCTGAGAAAGTAAAAATATGACCCAAGACGCCAACGCTACAGGTTTCGCCAGCCTGGGATTACCTGTCGCTCTTTTGCGCGCCATCGAAGACATGGGCTACGAACAGCCATCCCCAATTCAAGTTGCCAGTATTCCTGCCCTGTTAGAAGGCAAGGATATGATTGGTATGGCTCAAACCGGCACCGGTAAAACCGCTGCCTTCGCTCTGCCACTGTTAGCCCGCACCCAATTAAACAACAACCGTCCGCAGGTACTGGTGTTAGCACCGACCCGTGAACTGGCCCAGCAAGTTGCTGAAGCCTGCCAGCAGTATGCCCGCCACTTAGGTGGTGTATCCGTGGCAACCTTAGTGGGCGGCCAGGATTTCACCCCACAACTGCGTGAACTTAAACGTGGCGCCCAGTGGGTAGTCGGTACCCCTGGCCGTGTTATGGACCACATGCGCCGTGGCACCCTGGACCTGAGCGATTTACGTGGTCTGGTACTGGACGAAGCGGACGAAATGTTACGCATGGGCTTTATCGATGACGTGGAGTGGGTACTTTCCCACACCCCATCCAGCCGCCAGATCGCCCTGTTCTCTGCGACCATGCCACACAAAATCCGTGAGCTGGCCCAGTCCTACCTGAGCAATCCGGTAGAAGTGAAAATCGAATCCAAAACCTCTACCGCCAGCACCATCACCCAGAAATTCTGGGTGATGAAAGGCATGAACAAAGTTGAAGCCCTGTCCCGTCTGATCGAAGTGATGGACTTCAGCGCCATGATGATCTTCGTGCGCACCAAAAACAGCGCCGTCGACATCTGCGAACAACTGGCTAACCGCGGTATCGCCGCCGAAGCCCTGCACGGCGATATGTCCCAGCCAATGCGTGAACGAGTGGTAACCCGCCTGAAAAATGGCCAGACCCGCATCGTACTGGCCACCGACGTAGCCGCCCGTGGTCTGGACGTTGAACAGATCAGCCACGTAGTGAACTTCGACATTCCCTACGACACCGAAGCCTACGTACACCGTATCGGCCGTACCGGCCGTGCTGGCCGTACCGGTGAAGCAATCCTGTTTGTGGCCCCACGCGAAACCCGCATGCTGGCCACCATCGAACGCGCCACTAAACAGCGCATGGAACCCTTAGTGATTCCAACCGCAAAAGAAGTGAACGCCAAACGCCGCGAAAAATTCAAAGCACAGATTCTGGCCCAGACCGAAAACCCATCCCTGGCCTATTTCACTGAACTCTTCAGCGAGTTCCAGAAAGAAACCGAGTGGGAATGGTCCAAAGTGGCTGCTGCTATGGCCTGCCTGTACCAGGGCAACCGCAGCATGCAACTGGAAGAACGTGAAGCCCGCCCAGAGCGCGAAGAACGTCCACGCCGTGAAGATCGTGACAGCCGCAGCCGTGATGAGCGTGGCAGCCGTGAAGAACGCCCACGCCGTGAACCCCGCGAGCGTATGCCCGACAGCGATATGCAGGCATTCCGCCTGGATGTGGGCCGTAACCACGGTGTAAAACCAGGCAATATCGTGGGCGCCATCGCCAACGAAGCCAACCTGGACAGCAAATACATTGGCAACATCAGCATTCAGGATACCTTCAGTACCGTATACCTGCCTGCCGGTATCCCTGCTGACGTATTAGCCACCCTGCAACGTGTACAGGTCTGTGGCCGCGCCATGAACCTGAGCAAATACGAAGCAGGCTCTGAGCCGCCGATGCGCAGCAAATACAGCGAGCGCAGTGACCGCCCTGCCCGTGCCCCCCGTGAAGGTGGCCGTGGTGATGCACCACGTGGTGACAGCCGTAACTTCCGTAATGACCGTCCACGTACCGATGGTCAGCGTGAAGGCGCGCGTAAAGAGTTCCGCGGTGAAGGTAAAACCCGCCGTCACTCTTGATAGAGCTGGAAGCTGAAAGCTTGAAGTCTGAAGCTTGAAGCAAGCAGAAAAGCAAAAGCCCTGAATGGAAAACCCATTCAGGGCTTTTTTATTTGTGCAGATTTTTAGGCGGCATTGCGCGGATATAACAGCACTGGCAGGGTGAGCAGCTGAAAAACACAACTTAATGCCAGTGTTCAATCAGCGCATTACAAAAAACACATGAATAAACTGTTAGTGTAATAAGTCATGGACAACAAAAATAATTTTAGAAAACAGTCCGAGAAAGATAAAAAAGTCTTATTGGCGCTCGACGAAATTGAAGCCGAAATGAAAAAAATTGGTTTCTGGTCTGATAATCCTCCATTGATCAACGTTGATAACTATTTAAAAGCACATACTTTCGAGTTATGGCTTCAATGCGTGTTTTTGGAAAATGCGCGCGAAGCGACACTGACAGGCAAGTACCCTAACGCAAGTCAAGTTGGGATAATGGCAATGCGTGAATACGATTACCATAGCTGCATAGAGGAAGCGCTTAATCTTGTAAAGCTTCTGCATGGCTTCGATAAATTGGTAACAGGTAAATAAAACAAATACTCCTCCTAAAATCCTTGTATTTACCCTCAATAAAAAAGCCCTGAATATTTAACATATTCAGGGCTTTTGATTTTCGGCTTTGCTTCTGACTTCAAGCTTCCGGCTCTATGCTTTTTACTATGCTTTCGGCTGTCTGCTTTTAACTTTGCTTCAAGCTTCAGGCTTCAAGCTTCCAGCACTACACCCGGAAATGCCCCGTCTGCTGACGCAGATTTTCCGCTTCACCTTTCAGGCCGGCCACGGCATTACCAATGTTGCCCGCACTGCGCATAGCGCGCTGGCTTAATTCATTAACGCCGTTGAGGTTCTGGTTAATTTCATCAATGACTGAGGTTTGCTCTTCAATGGCGGAGGCAATTTGTAAAATACGGTCGCTGATATCCACCAGTGCGGCGGAAATCTTTTTGATATTGGCTTCGGATTGCTCGGCATATTCAACCGTGCGGTCCGCTTTGCTCTGCCCGTCTTTCATGCTGCTGACCGCACGCCCTACCCCGGCACGCAGGCGTTCAATCATTACGTTAATATCGCCGGTGGATTGCTGGGTTTTACTGGCGAGGGTGCGTACTTCATCGGCCACCACGGCAAAACCACGCCCCTGTTCACCGGCGCGGGCCGCTTCGATGGCAGCGTTTAAGGCCAGCAGGTTGGTTTGCTCGGCAATGCCTTTAATTACATCCAGCACCGAGGCAATGCTGGTGGTCTCGGCTTCCAGTTCGGCAATTACATCACCTGAGTTATTCACACTCGCTGCCAGGGCCTGTATTTCACTCACGGCCTGACGGAACTGGGCAGCCACATCTTTAGCCACCTGATCAGAGCTTTTTGCCGCTTCGGAAACCTGTTGCGTATTGGCGGAAACCTCCTGAATCGCGAGGCCCATTTCATGGTTGGCGGTGGATACCAGCTCCATGGATTTTGCGTAATCCGAGCTGATAATTTCACTGTCCTTGGCGCTTTCATGCAGTTGTTGGGTAGCGCCATTAATACCACTGGCCACTTGCTGAATACTGCCGATCATCTGCTGCATACCGGTGAGGAAGCGGTTAAAACTGCTGCCGAGGCGGCCTATTTCATCGCCGCCCACATTGGGCATACGTTTGCTTAAATCACCGCGGCCATCGGCCAGTTCATCCAATACGCGGGAGAGTTCATTCACCGGGCGCACAATCAGGCGCGGGAAGAAAATGGCGACGCTGATAATCACCAAAATCGCGAGGCTGACCAGCACCAGCAATATACTCAGTGCATTGTTACGGGTGCCTACCGCATCCACCTGCAGGGCGGCAGCATCTTTACCAAGGGTTTCACCGAGCACATCGAGCACATCACGCACTTCTTCAAATTGTTTATCCAGTGGCCCCATGCTCATGGCGGCGGCGCTTTCCACGCTGTATTCCCCCGAAAGGGATTTATGTACTAAATCGGTGGATTGGCTGCGCCAGCGATCAAAAGCATCCAGGAAATTTTTAACCTGATTGTGGTTGGCTGCGCCCACGTCCAGGTTAAGTACTTTTTTCAAGCGGTCTTCCACCTGCTGCAGGTTATCACTGTGCATGCTGCGGAATTTGTCGCTGTGCTGGCCAAGGGCGATGCTGCGCTCGGCGATTTGCGCCTGGTACAGGTCACGGTCGGCATTCAGCACCAGCTCCACGGCGGGCATGTATTGCTCGTTGACGTGGCCATATTCACTGGTGATGGTTTGCAGGGATGAAATCTGAATCGCCGATAACAGCACCAGCAGGGTACCGATCACAGCTATGGGTAACATGAGTTTCTGGCGTAAACCTAATTCCGACCAATTCATACAACCTCCGGCATGAATACTTCCGGTTAAGCATAGGTCAGGCATGGCGAGCGGCAAGGGATAATGGGTCAGGGAATTTGCAGATCTTTGAGGCTGGCGATATCCACTTCAATACCGGCGGTTAACACACCGATCACCAGGCCTTGCTGGCCAAACACCGGCACCGAAATATGCAGGGATACGGACGAACTGCTTTCATCCCAGTCAAAACGTTCAACCACGGGTTTACGTTGCATGGCAGGCTGAATAAATTTGGTTTCATCACCTTGCCAATAATCGGAAGGAGCAGGCCAGGCGGCGACGGTTTCACCCTGTTCGCTGCTGAGGATAAATTCCACAAAATCGGTATCCGGCTCAGCGATCAAATCACGGAAGCGGTAACCGAGCTGGTTTTCCGACACCATGATCTGACGCTCATGAGCAGAAAGCTCTGCCCATTGTTTTTCAATGGCGAGAATTCCAATCAGGGACTGGCACTCATGGCTGGCATTCATCAGGGTCCGGGTTAACACAGGTTCACGGGCGACCTGCTGCAGGGTTTTGATGTAGGTGTCGATGCGCGTATTGTATTCGCCAGCCCACACAGGGCTGATCAATAACGCCAGTATGCACAATCCATAACGCACTTTTATCCCCTTCCACACCTGTTAACACTGGGTTTTATCAGCATAGGCTGCTGACGTATTTATGCTGGTTTTTTATGTTTGGTAATAAAACGATCAAGGGCATTAGCAAAGGTTTGTTTGTCCTTGTCAGAGTAGGCTGCCGGCCCGCCGGTCACAGTGCCGGCACTGCGTAAATCACTCATAAAATTGCGCAGGGATAACTGCTGGCCGATGTTATTGCGGGTCAGCTCCTGGCCGTGGGGGTTGACCACATGGGCCCCGTTTTCGATAACCCGCGCCGCGAGGGGAATATCCTGGGTGATGACTAAATCCCCGGCGGCGGCTTTTTCGGCAATGTAATCATCGGCCATGTCCGCGCCGCTGCTCACCACCACGCTGTTCAGAAACGGCGATGGTGGCGTGCGGATAAACTGGTTGGCCACTAAGGTGGTGCTGACCTGACGGGACATAGCCGCGCGGTAAACGATATCGCGGATTGCCGCCGGGAAGGCATCTGCATCAACCCAGATTTGCATGGTTAAACTCCAGGGCTTGCAGGGCCGCAGCCACCTGACGGGCACTTTGTTCAGGGTTTTCCTGCATAAAACAGTGCCCGCCGGCCACCTTGTGGATGGTCAGACGATGGTTGAGCACCGCAAGGCGTGCACTGGATTTAGCGATAAACGGGAAAGATTTTTGCGCTTCAAACAGCACCATAGGTACATGCACATTGGCCAGCGAAGCCCATAACTTACGCGGATAACTGGAGAAAATCTGCGCTTCACGCTCGGGGCTGCATTTGAGGGTGACACCGTCGGCCTGGTCCCGCAGGCCATGCTGGATATGGGCCGCAAAACTCTCGGTACTCCAGCCGCGGAACATGCCACGGTTATGTAAAGCACCATAGGCTTCACGGCGGCTCGCCCAGTGTTTGCGCCGCGCCCGCGCACCTTTGGCAAGGGGGGCATTTTTTAACAGGCCAAGGGTATCGCCCACCGCCATCACACTGAGCATGCCCGGCGGGAATAATACCGGGTCGAGCATGACGAGGCCGCGCACCGCAGGTAAATGTTTCACCATCAGGGCGCTGACCACCCCACCGTAGCTGTGGCCGAGCAGGTATACAGGTACATCCCCCAGTTGCGCCATCTGCTGTTTGAGCACACCGGCCATCACCCGCGCGGTGCGGTTCCAGCCCATAAAAGGCGATTCACTGCCGGAATCCCCGTGGCCCGGCATATCGCTGATGATGAGGTCAAAATCCGCCGCTAAGGCTTCTAAAAACGGCAGGTAGGTCAGGCCACAAAAGCCGTTACCATGCAGGAAATGCACTATGGGTTTACCGCTGAAGGGGGTGTGGTGGCCACGGATAATCAGGGCATTATCAACGGCATGCTGCCAGGGAATCAGAGTGAACGGCACAGGGTCTCCCTGCCGGTCAATCAGGGTAACTTACGGTGCGCCGCGACCGGCATTTTACGGCGCACATCCTCAAGATAAGCAAAATCCAGCACCGCCATGGCCATGCCCTCGCCTTCGTCTTGCACCTCGGCCAGCACCTTCCCCCAGGGGTCGATAATCATGCTGTGGCCATAGGTGCGGCGGTTGGCATCGTGCTGGCCACCCTGGTTGGGGGCCAGTACAAACATCTGGTTTTCAATGGCGCGGGCGCGCAGCAAAACATGCCAGTGGGCCTCACCTGTGGTGTAGGTAAAGGCGGATGGCACTATCACAGCCTGCGCACCACTGGCGGATAATGTCCGGTATAATTCCGCAAATCGCAGGTCGTAACAAATACTCAAACCAACAGTTTTATCACCAATCTGCACAGTGACAGGTTGCTCGCCTGCCTCATAGGTATCGGATTCACGGTAACGCCCGTGGGCATCCCCCACATCCACATCAAACAGGTGAATTTTGTCGTAACGCGCTATTTCCCGGCCCTGTTCACTGTAGACCAGGCAACTGGCGCGTACTTTATCGGCCTGCTGACAGCCTTCGGCGAGGGGCAAGCTGCCGGCAAACAGGCTGATGTTTAATTCACGGGCCAGATTCGCCAGCTGGCTGCGCACCGGCCCACCCGCCTGCAGAAATTGCTGGGCTAAAACACGCTGATCTTTGCGCCCGAAACAGTAGAAGGTTTCCGGCAGTACCACCCAGTTGGCACCGGCGGCGGCCGCTTTGCGCAGCCAGTATTCCACCCGCGCCATGTTGGCGGCGGTATCCTGCCCGGAAACCAGCTGAATCACAGCGGCGTTAATCATTGTCGGCTCCAAACACACCTTTCACCCGTTGCCACACGGATTTGTCTTTTTTACCGTCGATGTTGTTATCAAAGCGGCGTTTGATTTCCAGTTTGGGATCTTCCCAGCTGCCGGTCATGGTGTAGGACGCACTGGTAAAACGCTCGATTTCATTACCCACCAGTTTTTCACCCACATAAATGGATGCCGCCACCGGCGGGGCCAGCCCGGCCAGAATCGCCACCAGGGGCAGGGTGCTGGAAACCGGAATGGTTACAAACAGTTCCTGATCGAGCTGTTTGTTATTGAGGTTGATGGTGCCGCTAGTGGCAAATTTAATACCCGGGCCATCCATGGTCAGGGTGTCGATAATGCCGATCACGCCCTGTTTGATGGTGGCTTTGCCCTTCACGGTGTCGAAGTGCACACCACTCTGGTAGAGGTCGGAGAAATCCAGGGTCAGACGGCGGCTGATCGTGCCGAAGTTCAGGGCACCAAACGCCTTGAGGGCATCTGTGCCTTCCACGTCGGCAAAGCGGCCCTTATCCATACGCATATCCACCAGCCCGTTGAGGGTGGCGAAGTTGAAACCGGCGGGGGAGCCCTGCCAGTTCACATCGGCGCTGGCCTGGCCTTTTTCCGCTTCGATGGCGGCTTTCATCTGCCAGGCACGCTGGATACCCCCCACATCTGAAGTGCTGAGTTTTAAGCTCAGCACCGAGTGGTGCACCTGATTGATCAGGGTCCAGTCGACGTTACCGGCGATATTCAATTTTTTGATATTGGCGTTGTTGATGTGCAGGCGCGCACCCTGGGGGTTGCTGCGCAGCTCCACATCCCACTGCCCGTAATTACGCGGGCCAAGGAAGATTTCTTTGACCTTGAGATTCACCGCCGGCAGGGTGTGCGGATCAAAACCGGCCAGCACATCCACCGGCGCAGCAGGTGGCGTATCAGTTGCCGGCGGAGTTTCAGGGCTGTCATCCGCGGGCAGGTGCAGGTAATCCAGATCAAGCGACACCGGGCCATTGTAGGGGTAACGGATCACACCTTTTACCAGGGGGGAATCGGCGGTGATCTGCCAGTTAGCGTTAGCCTCATCAATCAGCACATGGGTGTTTTCCACCACATACTTCTGGTAGCGGATACGGTCGATGCTCACATCAATATGCCGCAGGGGGGAATCCACCGGCCCTGCATCTTGCGGCGCTACGCTGATGCTAGCGTCCACCACGGGGGGCGCTTCTTTGGCGGGCATGGCTTGCATAATACGCTGCACCGCCGCCTGCCAGACTTCCACATCCACATCCCCTAAATGGCCGGCGATTTCGATGCCGGGCTCACTGGGAATAAATGCTGGCGTACTGCCGATAAAAATCTGCCCGCCCTGTAACTGGCCTTTGCGCAGGGCCAGGGCAAGGTTGAGCAAATTGCCGTAACCAATGCGGATAATCTGTTTTTTAGCGAGGCTGACATTCACGCTGAGGGGGCGGGTTTGTGCGGCAATTTTGCCGAAGGGCTCGGGTAAATCCACCGCCAGGCCCTGCATGTCGGTGTTCACATCCAGATGGCTGTCGTGGCCGGCGCGGGTATCAAGCACAAACTGGCCGCTGACCGGCGCATTGCCGGTTAAGGGCGAGAGGAAACCGAGTTTTAACCAGTCTTTCAGGCCATCGGTGGCAAGGGTGCCGTTAAAGGCAAACTCCGACACCATGCCCGCTTCCATATCGGATTTCACCTGCACACGCATGGCCTGCTGCCACAGGCGTGCATCAAGTTTCTGGCTGTATAAACCGCGGGCGCTGCTGAAGCCAAAATCGCCGTTGAGATTCTCAAACGTCATGCCCACATCGTTCATGACCAGATTCACGTTCTGCAAGCGGGTATCGGCCTGCACCGTGAGTTTGCCATCACCGCTGAGGGGGATTTTCAGGGCCAGACTGAGTTGCTCCTGACCATCGAGTAACCAGTTATCCAGCCCATGGTTGACGATTTCCTGCAGGGGGGATTCAGTGAAATAACGGAACACTTCCCTGGCCTGACCTTTTTGCTGCAGCCCCACATACAGGTTAAGCGGGCTGGCAAAGGGCATATTCACCGCGCCGTTATACAGCTTGCCACCCAAACTGCTGCCCTGGGCCACGGCCACTTTCAGGCCCTGACTGTCGAGCCATAAATCCGCCTGCACATCGTGAATCGCCGGCCAGTCGGCAAGGTATTTCAGCTCACCGTTTTTAATCCCCAGATAAAGCTCAGTCACCGTGTGGGGATGCTCGGTTAATTCGGTAAACAGCAATAAATTACCCTTGGGAATAGTCCCCTTGCCAAGGGCGCTGGCCAGCCAGCTGCGGGTACCCTGCCCGGCCACATTCGGCACCAGATAGCGGTGCCCGGCAAAGGCCAGATTCTCGATGGATAAGTTGAGTAATAACTGCCCCGGCAAGGCGCTATCCAGTGGCAACCACAGCTGGAAACCACCACCCACTTTGCCATCGGGGAATTGCAGCTGCAGGTGATCGGCAAACAGGTGCACCTGCTCTGCAGTAAGTGTCCAGCTCACCCGCCCACTGGCGACACTGGGGGTTAATGGTGCGTCATATAAAAAGGTACCCAGACCAACGGCGAGGGACGGGCTGTCGAATAACAGCTCACCGCCTTTTTCCGTCACGTTGAAATGCCCGTTAAGGCCATCGATGGCGGGTGCGCCGTGGTACGCCGCCACCTGCACGGCCTGGGCATCACCACTTAAATTAAAATGCCAGGTTTCATCTGCCTGCCAGAAATCCACCCGGGTGTTGTACAGCTCACCACGGGGGTTGAGCTGGTTGAGTAAATCCAGGGCGCTTTGTGGCACATAGGGCATATCCGCAATCAGCTGGTGCCATTCGGGTAAATCCACACTGTCCATGGCGAGGTGCCAGCGCGTGGCATCTTCCTGCTGGGTGAGGCCGGCGCGGATACCACTGATCACCACAGGTTTACCCTGCTGTTGGTAAGCGAGGCGGTCGAGAATTAACTCCCACTCATGTTCAGATGATTGTTGCAGCCAAACCGCCAGTTGCACCGCCTGTAAATCGAGTTTATCGCCGTCGGCAATACGTGGGCTGGAGGCCTTGAGGTAGGCACTGGCGCGCCCGTCTTTAAATTCAAACTGTAAACGGGCCGAGGTATGTAACGGCTGCAGGGGTGTTTTAATGCCCGCCTGGGCGAGCCAATCTAGCACTGCAATATCCGGCACCGCCATATCACCGCGGGCGTAAAATTCATCCAGATCGTAGGGGGAATTTTCCGAATACAGGGTAAAACTGGTGTTAATTTTTTTATCGTTACCCACGTGCAGGCTGCCGCTGATCAGACGGTGGCGGCCATCACCATGCAGGCTTAAATGCTGCAATTGCACCGCCTGTTCGGCACCGCGTAAACGCAGACTGATATTATCCAGGGTCACTTCGTGCTGAATTAACAGGGTTTCAATCAGGGACTGAATACTGTCGTTATTACTTTCAGGTTTAGGTTCATCCGGCTGGCTGATGCTCAGGCCGGAAACACGGATATGGGAAAATACCGGCGCGAGTTTCAACAGACTCGCGCTGACATCCAGTTCGGCATCCACCGAGGCAATGGATAAACGGGGTTCGCTCTCCCCTGCAACCTGCAGGGATAAACCTTCCATGTGCACACCCGGGGTAAAAATCTGCCAGGTGCCCTGCAAAGTGGCGATGTGCACATCACCCTCTACCCGAGCGGAAACATATTCCTCCAGCCAGGTGCGGTAATCGGCGAGGCGCGGTAATAATTTCTGACCAATGGCGGAATACACGGCCAGCACAAAAAATGCGCTGACGGTTAATAAAATAAAGGCGTTAAGGCCCTGGTGCAGAATCCTGTTGCGCATGGTTTATTGCAGAATCACATCAAACTGTTCCTGGGAATACATGGGCTCAACCTGCAGACGAATGGTTTTGCCGATAAAGTTTTCCAGATCGGCAAGGCTGGCGCTTTCTTCATCCAGCAATAAATCAATCACCGACTGGGAAGCCAGCACCATGTAGGTATCTGTGTTATAGGCGCGGGCCTCACGCAGAATTTCGCGGAAAATTTCATAACACACGGTTTCAGCGGTTTTTACCCGGCCACGGCCCGTGCAGTGCGGGCAAGGTTCACACAACATTTGCCCGAGGGATTCGCGGGTACGTTTGCGTGTCATTTCCACCAGGCCCAGCTCTGACACTGTGCTGATTTTGGTTTTGGCGTGGTCTTTTTCCAGCACTTTTTCCAGCATGCGCAGTACCTGACGCTGATGCTCAGGGTCTGTCATGTCGATAAAATCGAGAATAATAATGCCGCCTAAATTTCGCAGGCGCAGCTGTCGGCCAATCACGGTGGCAGCTTCTAAATTGGTTTTAAAAATCGTTTCTTCGAGGTTGCGGTGGCCGACAAATGCGCCGGTGTTAACGTCCACCGTAGTCATAGCTTCGGTTTGGTCGATAATTAAATAACCACCGGATTTAAGCTGCACTTTGCGGCCAAGGGCTTTCTGAATTTCATCTTCAACGCTGTATAAATCAAAGATGGGGCGCTCACCCGGGTAATATTCGAGGCGCTCAAATAATTGCGGCACATATTGCTGGGCAAATTGCTGGGCTTTTACAAAACTTTCGCGGCTGTCGATCAGCACCTTGTTGGTATCCGGGCGCACAAAATCCCGCAGGGTACGTAATTGCAGGGGTAATTCTTCGTAAATCAGGCCCGGTGCCTCCACTGTTTCCGTGCGTTGTTTAAGCACAGCCCAGAGGCGTTTTAAATAATTGGTATCGGCGAGGATTTCTTCTTCACCGGCGCCTTCTGCAGCGGTGCGCAGAATAAAACCACAGCCAGTGGCCAGGCCTTCTTTTTCCATGCAGGTTTGCACTAATGCACGCAGACGCTCACGTTCGGTTTCATCTTCAATGCGCTGGCTGATGCCCACGTGTTCTGTGTGGGGCATAAACACTAAAAAACGCGAGGGAATGGATAAGTGCGTGGTCAGACGTGCACCCTTGCTGCCGATGGGGTCTTTTGTGACCTGCACAATCAGGCTTTGCCCTTCATAGACCAGGGAGCTGATCGCATCGGGATTACGCCGCGCATATTCAGAATCCAGTGCCGGGCCCTGAATATCCGCCGCATGGATAAACGCAGCACGCTCCAGGCCCACATCCACAAATGCCGCCTGCATACCGGGTAAAACCCGCACCACTTTGCCTTTATAGATGTTGCCGACAATGCCCAGACGTTTGCTGCGCTCGATATACACTTCCTGCAACATGCCGTTTTCAACAATGCCCACACGGGTTTCCGTGGGGGTGATGTTGAGCAGAATTTCGCAGTTCATGTTGGGTTGCATTACTGCCATAGGGGCACACCTGATTTTGTAAGGAGAGCGGCGGTTTCGGCCAAGGGTAAACCAACTACCGCGCTATAACTACCTTCAATGCGGGCCACAAACACCGCACCTTTACCCTGTATGCCGTAGGCACCGGCTTTATCAGAGGGTTCTCCCGTGGCCCAATAGGCTTCTATTTCGGCATCACTTAAGTTGCGGAACACCACATCGGTGACCACCACTTCACTCTGAATCTGCTCACCCTGCACCAGGGCTATCGCGGTCATCACCTGGTGGGCGCGGCCCGATAACATACCGAGAATACGTTTGGCATCACCCAGGTTGGCGGGTTTGCCGAGGATTTCACCATTGCACACCACAGTGGTGTCAGCCCCCAGTACGGGCCTTGTATCATCGGCCTGCACACTGGCCTGCGCCTTGATGATGGCTAAGCGGCGCACATAATCGGCGGGCTTTTCTGCGGCAAGGGGGGTTTCATCCACGGGGTTAACCCGCACTTCAAATTCAACGCCGATTTGCTGCAATAACTCACGGCGTCTTGGGGAAGACGAGGCTAATACCAAAGGAGCTTTCATGGTGTGTAATCAGTGGAGTCGTAATTGTTGTTGTACGTAACTTAACAGGCCATGCCATACGGGCCAGAAAATAGCACTGGCGATGGAAGGTAATACCAGCAGGGTTTCACCGCGCCCTAAAATCATACTTTCCGCCCAGTAGTGCATCAGCTGATAGGTGCCGATTAACACCAGAATCATGGCGGATTGCTGCAGGGGGTTATACAGGCGCAGACGCTGATATAACAGGCCGGTCAGGTAGGCGAGGGCTGTCAGGGCAAAAGCGGATTGCCCCAGCAGATGGCCCTCCAGGGCATCGAGTAACAACCCCATGGCAAAGGCGGTAAAAATACCTACCCGCCCGGGCAGGGCAAGCATCCAGAAAATGACTGTCATCGCCACCCACTCAGGGCGAATAAAATCGAGCAGACGTGGCAGGGGGAATACCGCAAAAACAAAAGCCACAAAAAAGCTGACGGACACTACCCAGAATATACGCCAGCTCATGGCTTATCTCCGAACACCGGGGGTTTGATGTTTTGCTTGCTGAATACCAGCAACACATGGCGGCTGCGATCCAGGGCACCACTCGGGCGGGCTTTGACAATCGCAAAGGCTTCACCGGGTTCGTGGGCAACTTTGCTGACCACCGCCACCGGGTAACCTTCGGGAAAACGCTGCCCCAGGCCGGAACTCACCAGCACATCACCTTCCTGAATATCGGCGGTATAGGGCACATAGATCAGTTCAATTTCATCGATTTTGCCCGTGCCCACGGCGATGGCACGCACACCGTTACGGCTGACCTGCACGGGAATCGCATGGTTGGAGTCGGCAATTAAAATCACCCGGCTGGTGAAAGGTAATACTTCTATCACCTGCCCCATCAGGCCGTTTTCATCCAATACGGGCTGGCCTTTAAAAACCCCGGCATCGCTGCCGCGGTTAATAATCACATGGTGGGTATAGGGGTCAGGGTCAACGCCGATCACTTCGGCGGCGAGCACTTTATCGTCGAGTTTTTCTGACGCACTGAGTAAATCCCGCAGACGGTTGTTTTCCGCACGCAGGGAAACCATCTGCTGCACTTTCTGGCTGAGGATTAACTGCTCGTGTTTGAGGCGGGCATTTTCTTCCATCAGGGTACTGCGGCTTGTTGCAGACTCGTCCGCCCAATCCGCCACCTGCAGGGGGGTTGCCACCATCCACTGCACGGGGGTGACAACATAACCCAGGGCCTGACGGGCATAAAAAGCATACTGGGGATAACGGGCATCCCCGACCATCAGAAATGCAGAAAGGACGAGTAACACAATGGTTCTCGTCCCGTAGGAGGGGCCTGATGATGCAAAGATCCCTTTAATGGCAGAGACTCCCGGCCTGAATTAGTGGGCAGCCAGCAGCTCCAGCTGCTGATCTGTCATGGTATCCAGTGCTGCACCGCCGCCACGGGCTACGCAGGTCAGAGGGTCTTCCGCCACATGCACAGGTAAACCAGTCTCTTCAGAGAGCAGTTTGTCGAGGTCACGCAGCAGGGCACCACCACCGGTTAATACCAGACCACGCTCCGCGATGTCGGAAGCCAGTTCAGGGGGGCATTGCTCAAGGGCGCTTTTCACGGCCTGCACGATACCCGCTAAGGATTCCTGCAGCGCTTCAAGCACTTCGTTGGAGTTCAGGGTAAAGCTGCGTGGAATACCTTCAGCCAGGTTACGGCCACGCACATCAATTTCACGCACTTCGCCGGTTGGGTAAGCGGTGCCGATTTCCTGTTTGATACGTTCAGCGGTTGCTTCACCGATCAGGCTGCCGTAGTTACGGCGCACATAGGTCACGATGGAATCATCGAAGCGGTCACCACCGATTTTCACGGATTCGGAATACACCACACCGTTGAGGGAGATAATCGCGATTTCAGTAGTACCACCACCGATATCCACCACCATAGAACCGCTGGCATCTTCCACCGGCAGGCCGGCACCAATTGCTGCGGCCATAGGTTCTTCAATCAGATACACCTTACGTGCACCGGCACCTAAGCAGCTTTCACGGATGGCTTTACGTTCAACTTCGGTAGATTTACAAGGCACACATACCAGCACACGGGGGCTTGGACGGAAGAAACTGTCCTGGTGAACCTGTTTGATAAAATGCTGCAGCATTTTTTCGGTAACAACGAAATCGGCGATAACACCGTCTTTTAAAGGACGGATTGCCTGAATATTGCCTGGGGTACGGCCCAGCATACGTTTGGCATCATGGCCCACGGCCGCCACACTTTTCTGGCTACCCTGAATGCGCACCGCTACCACTGAAGGCTCATTGAGCACGATGCCTTTTTCGCGTTCGTAGATCAGGGTATTCGCAGTTCCCAGGTCGATGGACAAGTCACTGGAGAACATACCGCGTAATTTCTTAAACATCCGCTTTTATCGCCTATTTTTAACGGGTTTTAATTTGCGGCTAACTCTAACAACGCCGCCCTTTTTGAGCAAGGCGCAAATGTGATAACTTAAGCGCTTTTTGCAACGACCGGAAACTAGGACACAAAATCATGGCATTAGAGCGTTCCGACGTCGAAAACATTGCGGGCTTAGCACGCCTCGCCGTTAGCGATGAAGCAATCACTCAATATCAGGCCGAGCTCAGCAAGATTTTAGATCTTGTTGCGCAAATGAATGCGGCGGATACCGACAATATTGAGCCCCTGGCGCATCCGACTGATGCTGTTCAGCGCCTGCGCGCCGACATGGTTACCGAGGGTAATCAGCGCGAAAAATTCCAGACCGTTGCCCCCGCCACCGAAGCGGGCTGTTATCTTGTGCCTAAGGTTATTGAGTGATCGCCATGCATAACAAAACCATTGCCCAAATTGCAAAAGACCTTGAAAACAAGGTGTATTCCAGTGTTGAAATCACCCAGCACTTTTTGAAACGCATCGAAGAACAGGATAAAACCCTCAACAGTTTTATCACTGTGACTGCAGAAAACGCCCTGCAGGAAGCGAAAAACGCCGATAATTTACGCGCCAAGGGTGAAGCCTCCGTATGGACAGGCATCCCCATGGCCCACAAAGATATTTTTTGTACCGATGGTGTATTAACCAGCTGCGGTTCAAAAATGCTGAGCAACTTTGTCGCCCCTTACGATGCAACCGTCGTGAGTAATTTTAAACAGGCCGGCGCGGTGAGTTTGGGTAAAACCAACATGGACGAATTTGCCATGGGCTCATCCAACGAAACCTCTTATTTCGGCGCTGTAAAAAACCCATGGGATACCAGCCGTGTGCCGGGTGGCTCTTCCGGTGGCAGCGCAGCAGCCGTTGCCGGGCGTTTAACCCCGGGTGCAACCGCCTCCGATACCGGTGGTTCTATCCGCCAGCCCGCAGCCCTGTGTGGTGTTACCGGCCTGAAACCAACCTACGGTCTGGTTTCACGCTGGGGCATGATTGCTTATGCATCATCCCTCGATCAGGGTGGCCCGATTGCCCAGACCGCCGAAGACTGCGCCATGATGCTCAACGTGATGGCAAGTTTTGATACCAAAGACAGCACCAGTATTGAACGCCCGAAACAGGATTACACCGCGAGCCTGAATAACAGCATCGCCGGTAAAACCATCGGCCTGCCCAAAGAATATTTCAGCAAAGATTTAGATCCTGCCATGGCGGCTGCAGTACGCGCGGCTGTGAGTGAATTTGAAAAAATGGGCTGCAAAGTGAAAGAAATCAGCCTGCCCAATACCCATCTGGCCATTCCGGCGTATTACGTGGTGGCCCCGGCAGAATGTTCCGCCAACCTGTCGCGTATGGATGGTGTACGTTTTGGTCACCGTTGTGAAAATCCAAAAGATTTAGAGGATTTATACAAACGCAGCCGTGCAGAAGGTTTTGGCAAAGAAGTGCAGCGCCGCATTATGGTCGGTGCCTATGCATTATCCGCAGGTTTTTATGATGCCTACTATGTGAAAGCACAAAAAATCCGCCGCCTGATTAAAAATGATTTTGTCGCAGCGTTTAAAGACGTCGACATCATCATGGGCCCTGTGACCCCATCACCTGCATTTAAAATCGGTGAAAATACCAGCGACCCTATCGCTATGTACCTGGAAGATATTTTCACTATCGCATTAAACCTCGCGGGCCTGCCCGGCATGTCGGTTCCGGCTGGCATGGTAAATGGTCTGCCCGTTGGCCTGCAGTTAATCGGCAATTACTGGGATGAAGCACAGATGCTGAATATCGCGCATCAATTCCAGTTGGCAACCGATTGGCACAAACAAGCACCTGCGGGCGTATAAGGAGAAAAAGATGGAATGGGAAGTTGTAATCGGCCTGGAAATCCACGCCCAGCTCGCCACCAAATCAAAAATATTTTCCGGTTCCAGCACCGCATTTGGTGCCGAGCCCAACACTCAAGCCAGCGCGGTTGATTTAGGTTTACCCGGTGTATTACCGGTGTTTAACGAAGAAGCCCTGCGCATGGCGGTGAAATTTGGTTTAGCAATCGATGCGCATATCGGCAAACGCTCAGTGTTTGACCGTAAAAATTATTTTTACCCTGATTTGCCAAAAGGCTATCAAATTACCCAGCTGCACGAGCCTATCGTTGGCCTTGGCCATGTGGATATCGTACTGGATGATGGCAGCACAAAACGCATCAACATTACCCGCGCCCACCTCGAAGAAGATGCCGGTAAGTCCCTGCACGAAGATTTCCAGGGCATGACAGGTATCGATTTAAACCGCGCAGGTACCCCGCTACTGGAAATTGTGTCCGAGCCGGAAATTCGCAGCGCTAAAGAAGCAGCGGCTTATTTCCGTAAAATCCACGGCATTATGACCTACCTCGGTATTTGTGACGGTGATTTATCCCAGGGTTCCATGCGCTGCGACTGCAACGTTTCCCTGCGCCCCAAAGGTCAGGAAAAATTCGGCACCCGCACCGAAATTAAAAACGTGAACTCCTTTAAATTCGTTGAAAAAGCCATCGAAGCGGAAATTGCCCGCCAAATGGATATTCTCGAAGACGGCGGCCGCATTATTCAGGAAACCCGCCTGTATGATGCCAACAAGGATGAAACCCGCTCCATGCGTTCCAAAGAAGTGGCCAACGATTACCGCTACTTCCCTGACCCGGATTTATTACCGGTTGTGATCGATGACAGTTATATCGACGCGGTACGCAACACCCTGCCAGAACTGCCCGACCAGAAAAAACAGCGTTTTATGGATGAACAGGGTTTGTCCGCCTATGACGCCACCGTATTATCCGCCACCCGCCCCATGGCCGATTATTTTGAATCCGCCGCCAAAATCTGCGGTGATTTCAAATTAGCCGCTAACTGGGTAATGGGTGAATTATCCGCTGCCCTGAATAAATCCGGCGAACTGGGCATTGAAAACAGCCCGGTAAACGCTACACAACTCGGGCAGATTTTACTGCGCATCAAAGACAACACCATTTCCGCCGGTGGCGCGAAAAAAGTATTCCAGGCCATCTGGGACGGTGAAGGCAGCGATGTGGATGGCTTAATTGACAGCCTCGGTTTAAAACAGGTATCGGATACCAGCGCGATTGAAGCCATTGTGGATGACATCCTCAATAAAAATACCGCGCAGGTTGAACAGTACGTGAATGCCGAGCCGGATAAACGCGGCAAGATGACAGGTTTCTTCGTTGGCCAGATTATGAAAGCCAGCAAAGGCACCGCTAACCCTGCGGTGGTTAACGAGATTCTGAAATCCAAACTGGATGCCAAGATCGGCGGTTAATCCCTGCAACAAAAGGCCATTGCAGTTAACTGCAATGGCCTTTTTTATGCGTAAACACTCCATGAATACTCTTAAATACCTGCAGCATTACCCAGCCCACCTGCAACAGCAGGTGCAGGATTTAATCGCCAATGACAAACTCGGGGAACACCTGTTAAAACGCTACCCAAGTGCCCACTCACTCGGCGGTGAAAAAGCCCTGTATCAATATGTGCAGGATATTAAAAACGATTATATGCGCAGTGCCGGCCCCCTCAGCAAAGTGGTGTACGACGATAAAATCCATGTGATTAAAAATGCGCTCGGCACGCATCACTATGTTTCACGCATACAGGGCGGCAAATTAAAGGCCAAAAATGAAATCCATGTTGCGGGTTTATTCCGCAAAACCCCGCTGGAATTTCTGCGCATGATTGTCGTGCATGAACTGGCACACTTCCGGGAAAAAGAGCACAACAAAGCGTTTTACCAGTTATGCCTGCACATGGAGCCAAACTACCACCAGTACGAATTTGATCTGCGCCTGTATTTAACCTACCTTGAACAGCACCCGGCTTTGTACTGAACCTTATGCACATCCGCCCTGCAACACCCGATGATCTCGATGCCATTATGAGCATACAGGCAGAGGCCTATGGCCAGACATTAATTGAAAGCCGTGCCTGCATGGCAGAGCGCTTAAATATGCAAGACAGCCTCAGCCTGATTGCCGCGCAACACAACCAAGCCATCGCCTATTTATTAATGTATTGCAGCACCCCGGGGAAAATTACTCCTTTTAACGGCCCTTTTATCGCCTGCCCTGAAAATACCACAATAAAAACCCTGTATTTACACGATCTCGCCGTCAGTAACAGCGGGCGCGGGCTGGGTATTGCCACACAATTAATAGAGCAAGCCCGCAGTTGCGCACAAAAATTGGGTTGCCACAGCATGAGCCTGGTGGCCGTACAGGATGCCCTGCCCTTCTGGCAGAAAAATGGCTTTCATCCGCTGACAGCAAACGAGCAACAAAACTTAACCCTTAACAGTTATGCGGATAATGCTGTTTTTTGCATTGCCACTGTCGACTGATTCCCCACAGACACACCCGGTTCCCCTATAATCAAACCAGATGATTTAAGGGGGGTTACTGTGAACGATTTTTTATTACAGGCACTGGTATTACTTGCCACCGCCGTGATTGCCATTCCACTGTTTAAACGCCTTAAACAAGCTCCCATACTGGGCTTTCTCAGCGCCGGCATTTTACTCGGCCCCATGGGGCTGGAACTCATCCACCAGCCCGACACCATTTTGCATTTTGCCGAATTTGGCGTAGTGCTGATGTTATTTCTGCTGGGTATGGAACTCAGCCCCAAATTACTCTGGCAGCTACGCGGCGCTATTTTTGGTTTAGGCCTGGCGCAGTTATTTTTCACCGCCGTCGCTATTTATGCATTGTTGGGTATCTGGCAACTGGCCAGTGAAACACGTATTTTTATCGCCTGCGCCCTGTCACTTTCATCCACCGCTTTTGCCGTGCAACTCATGGCGGATCACAGGCAAATCTCCACCCCCGTCGGGCGTGATGGTTTTGCGGTGCTGTTATTTCAGGATATTGCCGTTATTCCCCTGTTAATTCTTACCGCCTGGCTGGCCAGTGAAAATCGAAACACCGTCAGCAGTACCCATATTGCGCCTTGGTATTGGTTATTAAGCACCTTACTCGCCATTTTATTAATCAGCCGTTACGCACTTTCGCCCCTGATGAAATTTGTGGCTAACAGCCATGTGCGTGAAGTGCAAATAGCCCTGGCATTGTTATTGGTGATGGGCAGCGCCTGGTGGATGGAACATCTCGGTTTTTCCATGGGCATGGGGGCGTTTATTGCAGGGGTAATGCTCGCCAACAGCCATTACCGCCATCAGCTCGAAAGTGATATCGAACCCTTTAAGGGGCTGCTACTCGGTTTATTTTTTATGGCCATCGGCATGACCATGCCCATCGAGCTTTTATGGAAAAGCCCGGCACTGGTTGCGGTTTTACTGGGCATATTATTGTTTGCCAAAACCCTGGTGCTGGCTGTACTGGCGAAGATTAAAGGTCACAGCTGGCGCGATGGTTTATTGCTCGGCTGCCTGCTGGCAGAGGGTGGTGAGTTTGCCTTTGTTTTATTAACCCAGGCCAAACTCAGCCAGTTAGTATCAGCAGAGTTAGCCGGCGCGGCGGTGCTGGCCATTGGTTTATCCATGTTGTTAACCCCCTGGTTATATAATCTGTTGTGCAAGTTAACCCTTGAGAAAAAACAACCGGAAAAAAGTTTTGATGCCATCCACGATGTGGCCGAAGCTGACGTTGTCATCGCAGGCTTTGGCCGCTTCGGGCAAATTATTGGCCGCCTGCTCACCTCCACCGGTATTCACTTTGTAGCGATGGATAAAGATGCCAGCCACGTGGATGTGGTGCGGCAATTCGGTAATCAGGTTTATTTTGGCGATGTATGCCGTTTTGATTTACTGGAAAAAACCGGGCTTAAAAATGCACGGGTTTTTGTAATTGCAGTGGATGACGTGGCAGCTTCACTAAAAGTGGCGGAATATGTTTTAAAAAACTATCCCAAAATAAAAGTGATCGCCCGTGCCCGTAACCGCACCCATGCTTATCAGCTTTATGCCCTGGGGGTTAAATCAGTTTTCCGTGAAACTTTTTACACCAGTCTGGAAGCAGCACGCAGCACATTAATGGGCTTGGGTTTACCGGAAGGCCGTGTCATGGACATGGTGAATTTATTTAAACAACACGATCTTGATCAGCTGCGCAAAAGTGTTGCACACAAAGATGATCTGGAAAAATTAATTGAATTATCGAAAGAAGGCCGCAAAGAACTTGCGCAATTAATGCAGCAGGATAACCGCAAGTAGATAAGAAAAAGACTATAAAATAAGGGGTTTTACGTGTTTTTAAAAAAAGGGCGGTGAAAATTCATCGCCCTTTTTTTCAGTAATTACTGAGCAGCTACAGCTGGAGCAGCTTCAGCAGCAACAGCTTCAGCAGCTGGAGCAGCTTCAACTTCAGTAGCAGCAACAGCAGCTTCTTCAGTTACAGCAGGAGCAGCAACTTCTTCAGCAACAGGAGCTACAGCTTCAACTTGTGCAGTTTCGGCTTCTTCTTTGCAAGCAGCCAGGAACAGGGAAGAAGCGATCATTACAGAGGCTAATACGCGCATTTTTTTCTCCAATGAGAGGTGGGTGGTTAACGGGCGCAGATATTATTCTTGTGCTCAAGAAAAAAATAGTTCCCGCAAAAATATATTTTTTTGCAACGCCATCTTGTAAGTCGTATTTGCTTATGATCAATCGCACCTTTCATTTGTGTACCAAAATCCGGCGGGGCGTAAAACTTAAAAAGCACGAATAAACAGTTATAAGCGGCAGCTTAAAAAATGCAAAGCAGCAGCTACGGAAAGGTTTTTTGTATCCGGAAAAAGGAAATGTCAGGAAAGACAGTTTATAGATTTTTGAGTCTGGCGAAGGTTTTTCAGAAAGGTGGTGCGGATGAAACAGGCGGGGAAGGATAACCGGGGCCGAAGCCCCGGTTAAAACACATTACTGTGCAGCAGCTTCTGGAGCAGCTTCAACAGCAACAGCTTCTTCAGCAGCTGGAGCAGCAGCTTCTTCAGCTACTACAGCTTCAGCAGGAGCAGCAACTTCTTCAGTTACTACTGCTTCAGCAGCAGGAGCTTCAACAGCAGCTTCTTCAGCTTTGTTGCAGCCAGTTAACAGAGCAGCAGCGGCCAGCATAGCGATAGTCAGTGAACGCATGGATAAATCCCCCTTGAGTGCGTGATTGTTATAAAGCGGTGCAAATCCTACGGTAAGAATTGAGTATTAGCAAAGGGTAAACAGGTGTTTTTGCAAATATTTTTGCGACCCCGTAGGCAAATACTCAAAAGCCGCTTTCAGTAATGCCAAATCAGCCCCATCAGGGCAAAAAAACCGGGGTTAGGCAGGGGGTTATTCAATACCGAGCCTATCGGTGCTGAAGCATATTGCCGGTCAAAAAGGTTGTTAATCTGCAGGAAAACCCGTGTATCCGCATTGAAGCTGTATTGAACCTTGCTGTGCCAGATCCAGGTGCCAGTAATGTTTACCTTGTTTTGCTGCCGGTTCAGATATTCCGTATCCCCTATATAGATTGAGCTCAGGTTGGCCTGCCACTGACTGTTATGCCAGCTTAAAACAGCACTGCCGGTTTTATCCGCCAGACGGAAAGCCGATGGCGCCATGTCTAGGAAATAACTGCCCGCCAGACGCAGATTAAAACTATCTGTTAAGGGGGTTTGCAGGGAATATTCCAGACCCCGGTTGGTTTCCGGATGGGCAGTATTCTGAAAACTGCGCAGATTGTTGCCTGCAACCACCTGCTCTATGCCATTCACAAAGCGGTTTTCAAAATAACTCAGCTCGCTGATGCCATTACCCTGCATATGGGTCCAGATGGCTTCGTAGGTTTGCACGGTTTCCGGTTTTAAATCCGCATTGCCACGTTGCACAGGATTATTACCCAGATAAAGCTCATTCTGCGCCGGGGCCCTGAAGGCTTCTCCATAGGAAAATTTCAGGCTGTCTGCCGGATTAAGCTGATACACGGCTGCCATGCGCGGGCTGAAATTTTCCCCCACAGCGGAGTAATGGTCATAGCGCAGGCCCAGCAAAACGTGCAGGGATTCATTCAGGACAATCTGCTGCTGCCAGAACAGGCCTAATTTATGGCGCACATGCCGTTCAATCAGCTCAGCGCCATAACCTGCTGCTGGGTCATAAGCGATTGGAAAATCGCTGGCCATGAGAGCCAGCAGGTCGTAATTACTGCGGCTGCCCACCGGGCTTTCATCCTGACTGAGTTCCAAACCAATCTGGGTATTTGTGCGGTAAGTGCCTAACAGGTTAAAGCCATATTCATCGCCGCGGAACGAAATATCAGAAATCAAAGGGGCTGTCTGTCCGCCACTCACAGTAACCAATGCCCCCTCCGGCGCAGCCACTAATAACGCATCACGCCGCCAGCGGCGTGCATATAAACGCCCTGAAATATCCAGCCCGGCCATCATCTCTCGGCCATATTGCAGCTGTGCGGTCAGGTAGTGGCTTTCTTCGACATTCGTTTGATTGGCGACACTCTCCTGCAGGTAGCCATTCTGATTTTTACGCCCTGCATAGGTCAGTTCGGCCATCAGACGGCCATTTTCAATTTGCAGGGCAAGATCGTGGTCAATGCTTTTTTCCCCGGTGCGCCCCACATCCTCACCATAACTTTCACCATGGGCGTATTGCACACCATCACTGCTGTATTCCCGTGCATATATCCCAATCTGGTAATCCCCTTTTTGCAGTGCGTCGCTGATGCTTAACCCCTGGGTGAGGTTATCCCCGCCCTGGATCAGCAGCTCCCCCGCAGGATAATCCGTGGTGATATTAATCACGCCCAGAAACGCATTGGAACCATAAATCGCTGAACCCGGCCCACGGATAAATTCAATTTGTTTAACGCGCTGAATGTCCAAACGCGGCACTGCGATACCGTCAGTAAAGGTATTGTGAAAGCGCATGCCATCTACCAGTATCAGTACTTCACGGTTAGCACTGCCAATACGCCGCCCCCTCAATGCATAGGTATTGCTGGCGATATTGTCGCCCTCACGCACGGACTGAAAACCGGGAATATAACTGAGTAAATCTTCAAGGGTGGATACGGGTAATTCACGGATCTGCTGCGCCCGCAGCACAGTGACGGAATTCGGCACCTCCTGCAGGGTTTTGGGTGTCAGGGTGGCCCCCATCACGGATATATGTCCCAGCTGATCCAGGCTGATATCAAATAAATCCTCCTCAGCCTGCAGCCAGGATGAAAAAAGGATCAGCAATATCATCGACCAATAGCGCATCAGCCACCTCCTGCACCTAGTGTAGACAAGGCCCAGCTTTCAGCAGAGCAACTCAAAGCAGGTGCTTTTCTGCACTTCGCCTGTGATCTGTTTTGCATGTACAAGAAAAGCCTTCACAGACGCATTTGCAGGGGCTTTTTCTCAGGTATGATGCGCAGCTTTGAAAATGGAGCTGTATTTCATGCTGAAAAAATCCCTGTTAATTGTGCTGTCGGCCAACCTGATTGCCTGTACCACCATCGACCCTTACACCGGCGAAGAAAAAACCAGTAACGCCACCATTGGTGCCATCAGCGGTGCCGTAGCGGGCGCAGCATTGGGTGCTGCCACCGGCGATAAAAAACACCAGGGGCAACGGGCCGTTAAAGGGGCCCTGATTGGCGGCGCCATCGGCGGCGGTGTGGGCCAGTACATGGATGTGCAGGAAAGCAAATTACGCGAAAAACTGCGTGGCACGGGTGTAAGTGTGAGCCGCGACCCCAAAACCAACGTGATCACTCTCAACATGCCGGGCAATATCACCTTCCCCAGCGCCGGTTCAGACCTGCGGGATTCCTTCTATAAAACCTTAAATTCCGTGGCTATCGTGCTTAAGGAATATGGCAAAACCCAGGTGGAAGTAGGCGGCCATACCGACAGCGTGGGTGATGAGCGTTCCAACCAGGCGTTATCCCTGCGCCGTGCCCAGGCCGTCAGCAACTACCTTAAAGGCCAGGGCATCCAGGGCCGTCGCCTGCGTGCTGTGGGTTACGGGGAATCCGCGCCCATTGCCAGCAATATGAATGAAGCGGGCCGCGCCCAGAACCGCCGCGTGCAAGTACAGATTCTGCCGCCGGATCAGGTGTAAACCACCCGCAACAGGTGTTCAGGAAACGCGGTATTAATCGCGCTTCTTAAACACCTGTTCCATTTTCCTTGTGCCTCCCTGCTATACAAAACCGTTTTAAGTGCAGATTTATCTATCGCAATTTTCCTGCGACCTGTTTCACAACATCTATACTCAAGGCATGCATCCATGAGGTATGTCTTATGTTCACGCTGTTACACAACGCTCTGGCCTGGTGGCATTTCAAAGGTGCACGCAATCACTTTCACTACGGCCGTTTTGACCTGTGTCTGCAATCCGTGGTGCGCGCCGAACACCATTTAGCCCCGCAATATCAGCCAAAATTGTGCGCCTATAAAGCCCTGTGCCATCTGCACCTGAAATACTGGGATAATATGGCGGTGGAACTTGAACAATCCCTGTTTGGTCTGCGCCGCCATATCCACGAAGATAAAGAGTCCTACCAACTCTGGCAGTGCCTCAAAGCCCATCTGACCGATTTACGTTATATTAATCGCCAGCCCGGGCAACGCCACAAAGCCGTGGGTTAAATACACCCATATAAAAAATGCCTGCAACTGCAGGCATTTTTTATGGGTCACATTTTTTAATTGTCATTGCGGCCTGTTACACATCTTTAAGCTTGCACATCCCGCGGTATTTCCAGCACCACATGAAAACCGGCATGCATATGGCTGGCATACACGACCTGCCCTTTTAATAAACGGCTGGTCAGGTTTTTCACCATAAATAAGCCCAAACCAACCCGCCCATTTGGCCCGCGCAGGGTTGAAAAAAATGGCTGGCCTAATTTATTTAACAAAGTATCCGCGATACCCGGGCCATTATCACTGTATGCCAGGCTTATCCAACCGTTATCCAATTCGCGCACTTCTATCGCCACCGCAGGTGAACTTTGCTGATCTTGTTTGCCGTGTATTCGTGAGTTTTCCATCAGCTGACTGAGAATTTGCCGTAAAGCAGTTGGGTAAGAATTCAATACAATGCCCGCCGGACATGCACAATCAATACGCCAGCCGGCCATATCCCAGCGCTCGTCGGCAATAAATTCCTGCAGGCTTTTATCCAGATCAAATAGTTGCCGGGTAGCTCCCAGCTCACTGACAGATACTTCGCGAAAACGCCGCACAATACGTGTGACCTTTTTCTGATTCTGGGTAATTAATTGCAATGACTGGCGCAATAATTTCGCGAATTTATTCAGTTCCGGATTATCCCGTGCACCTTCATACAGGGCCATGAGGTTATTCATGCTGTCTTCCAGAAATGCCGAAGTCACCACATTACTGCCCAGCGGGGTATTAATTTCCCGGGCAACACCCAGGGATAATTGCTCAAGCCCCTCCAGACGTTCCTGCTCCAGATGCTGGTTAACCAGCTCAGCCTGTTTACGGGCGGTAATATCAATCATCGAGCCTTCTATCAGGTTGTGCCCATCCATATTCACCTGACGTAATGTGATCGACACCCAGCGTGGTTCACCATTTCGATCCTTCAGTAACAACTCCCGGTCAGAGAGCACTTTTTCGCGCTGCATATCGGCGAGCATTTTTTCAAACAGCGGCAATGGTGTGAGCAATACATCCCGGCTGTCTTGTACTTCACGCATAAATTCTTCGGCGGTGGCATAACCTAATATACGCGCAAAGGTTTTATTCACCTTTATCAGCTGGTAATGCATATTGCCCTGAAAATTACCCACCGCCGCATTTTCGTATAATTCCTGATAACGCTGCAGATTTTTAATATTTTCCGCCCGGGCTGTTTGCACTTCCTGCTCAGCCTGCTGTTTTGCCAGGCGGGCACTTTCAATACGATCAGCCAGTGCAAACGATAACAGTAAAACCTCACACACTGAGCCGAGCATATAACCATAATTTGTAAAATTATTATCCGGTAATAATCCTAACCCTTTGAGGGTTGTCATGATGATGCCGCAGGCAAATAATACCCAGGCAATAGTGAAATATCGCGCGGCACTGTAACCCTTAAACCACAGCCGGAATCCTGCAAATAAACCTGTGCCTAAACCCACCATACCCATCAGTAATACCAAGGGCATCACTTTGTGGTAAGGCACCAGAAAAGCTGCCCCCAGCAGTAACAACACTGCAGCACGTAAAACAAAAAAAGTGCGCGTAAACCAGGTGCTGGTCATTTTGACATGCAGGAAATTAGCGATAAATGTCAGCATCATCAGCTGATTAACGCAATAAACAATCGGAAATATCCAATTATTAATGGCAGGTTGATCCGGCCAGAACCAAGCAAATGCATGACCATCGTAAACCCATTGCAGGGCGAGAATACTGCCTACGGTGAGCACATAATAAAAATAAACAACATCGCGGATCGCTAAAAATAAAAACAGGTTATACAGCAGCATAATCAGCAGCACGCCATAAAACGCACCGAATAACATTGCGTGTAAATCACTCAGGGACTGATATTGCGTATCACCGTACCAGTGCATAGGTACCGTCAGGGTGCCTGATGTCTGCACACGCAGATATAAATCGTATGCGCCCCCAGCGGCCCCATTAAAACGAAACACAAAATTATTCGAAGCTACCGGCCGGCTGGCATAAATCTGCCCGTCCCCTGTGTGGTATTGCTGCAGGATATTTTCCCCCTGCAGCCAGAAGAGCTGAATATCATCCAGCAGGGGATAACTGATCTGCAAAAAACGGCTCTCGGACGGGGCCATGCTGACGTTCTGACGCAGCCACAAACCCTCACTGCGGTAACCAAAATTCAGATTACCCTGGCTCTGCTGCCAGTCATTACGCTGCATCACCTGCTGCAGGGTAAGGGGCATGCCGGGCTGCTCCAGTATGTATTGCGGTGCCGCCGGCGGCATTTGCGCAGCCAACGCAGGGGCGCACAACAACCCCCAATATAGGGCCAGCAACACACGCTTGAGCAGGGGTACAACAACCACGGGATGTCCTTATTCAGCTACCCCCTAAAGCGTAGCAGTGTTGCAAAAAACGGCATTTGGCGTATGGTTAAAAATTGAACAGGACAGCCAAAAACGCTTCTTCCGCAGGAAGATAAGGGGGGCCGATGTTCGATGCGATTGTGCTGGGTTCCGGTGTCGTGGGTATCAACACCGCTTACTGGCTGGCAAAGGCTGGCCGTAAAGTGCTGGTGCTCGACCGCCAGCCTTTAGCCGGCAACGAAACCTCCTTTGCCAACGGCGGGCAGATTTCCGTGAGCTTTGCCGAACCCTGGGCCAACCCCGGCACCCTAGTTAAAGTGGCAGGCTGGTTGTTTGATAATCATGCGCCACTGCTTTTTCGCCCGCGGCCGGACCCTGACCAGTGGCGCTGGCTGGCAGGCTTTATCTGGCAATGCCAGCCCTGGTTGTACCGCCGTAACCTCGGCAGTCTGGTGCAGCTAGGTCTCTATTCACGCCATCTGCTTAAACAAGTGCGCCAGGAACATGATCTGCAATATCAGGCCCGGGAAAACGGCATACTGCATTTCTACCGCGATGCAAAATCCTTTGAAAACGCTAAATATGCTGCGGCCCTGATGCGCGCCCATGGCTGTAACCGGCGGGTGATCAGCACTGAGCGCGCCATCGAAACTGAACCCGCCTTGCAGCATATGGCCAGCCAGATTTTTGGTGCCACCTTCACACCGGAGGATGAATCCGGTGACTGCCACCTTTATTGCCAGGCCATGGCGGAGGTTTGCAAAAATCTCGGGGTGACCTTCCGCTTTAATTACGATATCGAAGCCCTGCACCAGCAGCAGGGCATGGTCAGCGTGCAGGTACATCACAATGGCCACAGTGATGTCATCACAGCACCGCAAATCGTGGTGGCCCTCGGCAGTTACAGCCGCCAGCTGCTCAAACCCCTAGGTGTTTCACTGAATATTTATCCTGCTAAGGGCTACAGCATTACCGTGCCCATGCAAAACCCGACAGCCGGCCCGCAATGCAGCGTGACCGATGATAAACACAAAGTAGTTTTCACCCCCCTCGGCAATGAATTACGCATGGCGGGCACGGCGGAACTCAGTGGTTACAGCACGGAAATTAACGAAGAGCGCTGTGAGCGTATGGTTGCGCAGTGCCGCCAGTTATTTCCCGCTATCGGCGGTTTTGAGCGCAGCCGTTTCTGGGCGGGCCTGCGCCCTGCCACCCCCAGCAATGTGCCTTACATAGGTGCCACCCGTTATCCCAACCTGTGGCTGAACACCGGCCACGGCACACTTGGCTGGACTTTAGGTTGTGGTAGCGGAAAAGTGCTGGCCGATATGATTTGCGGAGAGCGCCCCGCCTGGCAGCGCCAGGGGGAAATGACAGTGCACAGCACAAGGAAAGTTTATGAATAAACAGCTGTTAATTTTTTTAGTGATGATGGGGCTGATTATCGCCGGGCTGATTTATTATCACTACAACCGGGAGCAAGTGGTGTACTCCAATGTATTTTTCGGGGCAGTGCCCTCAGCGCCGGCGCTGCCAGCTGGCAACACCCTTATCGTCAATGTGCACCCCGCTGCCACGCAGGCCCCGCCCGTGGGGCAACAAACAGAAATAACACCAGGCACTGAGTGATTCGCCCGCGCTATTATGCAGCTCTATTTTTTCGCGCAGATATTCATGGCCATTTTCTTCAAGCTCATCAAGGCGCTGCAGTCCCGCATCATTCACCAAATACAGCTCGCCTGCGATGCGATATTCAGGTGTGTGATACAAACCAGGATATGGCCCGAATGAAAAAAGACTATAGGGCTGCGCAGTTACAACACTTCCGGCAAAACGGGCCCCACGCAAAAAAGCGTGGTTATAAAAACCTTTTTTCAAACTGCCATAAACAAAAACTGCATGCATAAATCACATCAACCGCAAAAATACCGGAAAATTAAAGTGTGTTTATTCTACCGAGCAGCCCCTAATATGCACAGCCATAACATTTAACAGGTGTGATCATGCAAATACGTTACGCCCATGAACGCGGCAGCAGTCAATTCCCCTGGCTGGAGAGCTACCACAGTTTTTCGTTTGGCGAATATTACGACCCAGCTTTTATGGGCCATGGCCCACTGCTGGTGATCAACGATGACAGGGTCGCACCCCACAGCGGCTTTGCTACCCATGGCCATAAAAATATGGAGATTTTTACTTTTTTATTAAGCGGTGAGTTGAGGAACCTCTTAATAACTCTGCACAGCGTCGCGCACGTGCTGCCAGGTGAGATTGGCAAGGCGGCGATTGCAGTAAATGACGGGTCCTTTACAAAATCGCCAACACAGCCGGATCGACTGGCAGCCTGCGCCCGAAGGGGCTTTGCGAAACAAACCAGCTCGGTGTTGCAGCTTTTTGACGTAACCCGTTATGCCTGCAAAACTGCGCCTTGATCTGCTTTGTTTCGCAAAGCCGACGCGGGCACTGAGTTATTCAGAGGTTCCTTAACCCACGCCGACAGCATTGGCCATAAAGAAGTGTTAGAACCGGGGGATCTGCAATTAATGAGTGCCGGGCGTGGCATTTATCACAGTGAATATAACCACAGCGACCAGCCCCTGCACTTTCTGCAAATCTGGCTCAAACCCGCAGAACAACAAACAGCCCCGTCCTACCAGCAAATTAACCGCATGGCGCTGACCTCGCCTCTGCTGGTTGGCCCCCAGGGCAGCGGAGCACCACTGATTATCAAACGCGATGCGGCAATTTATTTTTATGAACTACGCGGCACGCCCCGGCAGCTGAGCGTCGAACGGGCATACGCCTACCTGCATATCTTTTCCGGCAGCCTGCACATCGGCGGGCAAACCCTTAGCACGGGGGATGGCATTATGCTGCAACACGGCGAACAGCTCAGCATTAACCCAAGTGAAGCGGGGTTTCTCTGGTTTGATATGCGCTGAGCCGGTTTTGGCAAAAAACCAATAAAATCAGCAGCATCCCCGTGGGGGCCATTCCATCCCCCGCTTATCCCGTGTATAAAATGCCCCCATGAAAATACCCAAACGCATTCAGCCCCTGATTGATGATGGTTTAGTGGATGAGGTTCTGCGCCCCCTGATGAGTGGCAAAGAAGCTTCGGTATACGTCGTGCGTTGCGGCGACGAAATCCGCTGTGCCAAGGTTTATAAAGAAGCTGCCCAGCGCAGTTTTAAACAGGCCGTGCAATATCAGGAAGGCCGCAAGGTACGCAACAGCCGCCGCCAGCGCGCCATGGAAAAAGGCTCCAAGTTCGGCCGCGCCCAGCAGGAAGAAGCCTGGCACAACGCCGAAGTGGATGCCCTCTACCGCCTAGCCCGCGCGGGAGTACGCGTACCCACACCCTATGGTTGTTTCGAAGGTGTGCTGCTGATGGAGCTCATCACCGATGAAGATGGCAACGTCGCGCCGCGTTTAAATGATGTCAGCATGTCCGAAGAACAGGCGCTGGAAGATCACGCCATGGTCATACACTACATAGTGCGTATGTTGTGCGAAGGCCTGGTGCACGGCGATTTATCGGAATTTAACGTACTGGTCGATGAAAACGGCCCGGTGATTATCGACTTGCCCCAGGCGGTGGATGCGGCGGCCAATAACCACGCACAAAGCATGCTGACGCGGGATGTAAATAATATGACGCGTTATTACGCGCAATTTGCCCCCCAGCTGGAAAATACCCACTACGCAGAAGAAATGTGGGCCCTGTACGAAAGTGGTAATTTAACCCCCGACACAACCTTAAGCGGTGAATTTAACGATGACACAGCACCCGCTGATGTGGATGCCTTAATGCAGGAAATTAAAGCCGTGCTCGCCGAGGAAGAAAAACGTCAGGCCCGCCTGCGTGAAGCCTCTGAAGAAGATTAAAATGGGGCCACTTACAGCGCCCCGATTAACATCCCCACTTTTTCACGTATCTGCCCGTAGGCCTGCTGCTCACAGCAGGCGAAACCTTCCTGCTGGCGCAATTTTAGCCGGGTAAATAACGGCACGCTGATCCCCGCTAAAAAACGGCAACATAAATCCACGGATAAAAATACCCCGGCGTCCTGTTTAACCCTGCTGCTGAATTCGGCTAATACACGGCGTAAATATTCATCCGCCGGCCAGGCCACTTTGCTGCTGTAAGATAATGTGGCGACCTGCCCCCGGCATACGGAGCAATGCCCGCAAAATTGCGGCGCGACCTGATCATCAAAATAACGCGCCAGATTAAAACTCAGGCAGGTATCCAACTCAAAAAAACGCACCAGGGCGGCGATACGTTTGATTTCAGATTGCTCTTTTTCGGCAAAATACTGCTGTAATTCAGTTGCCAGTGAGGCCTGATTTAACAGATTTTCATCCACCGCATAAACATCTGTGATTTTTGAGGTGGATAACTCCAGCATGTTTTTTTCATGCAGATATTCAAGTGCCGCCACGACTCTGCTGCGTTCACAGCCGTATTGGGCATACAAAACCTCAAAGTTCGCACTGCCCCATACTTTTTTAAAATCCGTATGTTTAAAAATAGCCGCCAGAAATTCACGCCGTTCACCTTCAAACTGCGCCAGAATTTGATTTTCACTCTGTAAAAGCCGGTATTTAAAATCAGCATAATAGGCATAAAGAGGTTTAATCACAGCGCGTAATTCAAGCTGCACCAACAAGGTTTTAAGCGGTAATTGACGCACATTACTGTTGTTAGAAAGGGTGACCAACTGCACTTCCCACTGCGCGGCGCGGCACTCCTGGCGGATATTCTGCAACACGTATTCAATGCCGGATAATTCCGGGGTATCACCGTACACAAAATTTTCCAGGGTGGTTAAACCATCCAGATTGGCCAGAGTAATACATTCAGCCGCCGAGTTATCGCGCCCGGCGCGGCCAATCTCCTGGGAATAATTTTCGATGGATTTTGGCAAATCGTAATGCATCACAAAACGTATGTCGGATTTATCAATGCCCATACCAAAGGCAATCGTTGCGACCACCACCTGCACCCGCCCCTGCATAAACTGGTTCTGAATATCCTGGCGAATGGCATCTTCAAAACCTGCGTGGTAGGCCAACGCACTTATACCCGCACGCTGCAGCATTTCGGCCACCTGCTCGGCGGTATTTTGCAGGGTCACATATACAATACCACTGCCCTGCTGCTGCCGGATAAGCTGCAGCAGTTGTTTATCTTTTTCGGCCTGAACAACAGGCAGCACGGATAAATGCAAATTTTCACGGTAAAAACCGGTTTGCACTATGTGGGCAGGGTTAATCGCAAATTTCTCTGCCATATCCCGTTTGACTTTGCGGGTTGCCGTTGCCGTCAGTAACAATACCAGCGGGATATTTAACTGCCGGCGGTAATCGGGCAGTTTCAGATAATCCGGGCGAAAATTATGCCCCCACTCCGAAATACAGTGGGCTTCATCCACCACCAGCATGGAAAGTGGCACTGCACTGATAAATTGCCGGAAACGCTCATTTTTAAAACGCTCCACCGATACCATCAGAATTTTGATACGCCCCTGACGTACATCCGCCATTACCTGCTGGCTTTGCTCGGCACTGAGGGTGGAATCCAGACTGGCGGCGGCAATGCCCTTTTGCGCAAGAAATTCGAGTTGATCTTTCATCAGGGCCAGCAGGGGTGAAACCACCAGGGTGAGGTGGGGCAATTGCAGGGCGGTGAACTGATAACACAGGGATTTACCTGAGCCGGTCGGGAATATCGCCAGGCTGGAGTGCCCGGCGAGTAATTGCCGCACCACTTCGCCCTGCCCGGCACGAAAATCACTGAAACCAAAAACAGCGGCGAGCGCAGCGCGTAAATCCTGCATAACCTACCCCACAAAAAATAAAGGCCACTGTAACGTGGCCTTTAACTGCGGGCAAAAGATATCTCAGGGCTGAACCTGATGCACATCCAACAGGGTTGGCGCCTTGGGCGGCAGATAATATTCAACTGCACCTATATCCGGCAGACTGTCGCGGGGTTTACCGTAAAAATCCACCGTGGGTACCGCAACCCCACCCACACTGCCGGTATAACCCTGGTTATGTGCTGGGGAGTCGGCATCTTTAAATGTGGCTTTATTCGCTTCAAAGCCCAATACCAAAGGACTGTAATCACTGTGTTTGATGCCAACGTCAATGATTGACCAGTGTGGATTTGAGATAACCGAATAATCATCATTATCATAAAAAGACGTGGTGCCAGCATTTGTGCATACGCCGCTATTGGCATTATTTCCGGCGGGAACGTTTTTCACAAAATTAGTGCAGGGGCTGTCGTAGTTTTTAACCTTATGGATTATGTTGTTGTGCACTTGCATGGTGGGATAATTAATCGCGGTATAAAACATACAGCTGTTTTCAAAGGGCTGCAGAAAATCCGGCATAGCGTAGAAAATATTGTTGACCGCGCGTAATGATTGAGCAACTGCACCAACGGTTACCCCCGCACGCTGCCCCCCCATAATTACGCAATCACCTTCAGAGGCAATACTGTTGTTTAACAACACAGCAGAATCATTTGCACCTGACCACTGCAATACCACCACAGATCCATTTGCACGACAGTTTTCTCCATTTGCACCTAACGCGGCATCCTGACGGCTGTTCCAACCGCAATTACCCATAATAATGTTATTCACAATTTCAGAGTTGCCGGATATTTTCAGCTGGTTACCGGCATTACCTTCAATGCGGCTATTTTTAATGGTCACTTTACCGCCGAGTTCGTGATAAAGCAGATCGATACCATCGCTGTTATTGTGCATCACCTGCACATGATCAAAAATCCAATTTCCACCGGTATGGGTTGTACCCACACCATCACCATAACCGCCTAAGTCCTGTTTGGCACAAGCATGGGGCTTACCATGGTCTGCCTGGCCGGGATTATAAATTAAACCGCAGCCGCTGAAGGTAATCGCTGAATCCTTAAATGTCACAGTGCCGGTATTACTGGATGAATTTCCATCCGCTAAATCACCTTCCCAACCGGCAGTGTTATTGGCATATAAATTCACCCGCAATAAAGTCACATCACCTAAGCGGCCCGCTTTGATGCCATTGCCTAACCCCGCAATGGTTAAATCTGTCAGGGTGATATTGCTGGCATCCGTCATCAATAGCCCACGATCAGCAAAGGGTTTGTTATAGGGGGCCGAGCGGTCGCACACCAGGGATTTATCAGGGTAACCCGCAGCACTTATACAACTGCTGTGGTCGGTAATTTCCATGCAACTAAGCTGCACATACTCAGTGTTAGTGATGGTGAATATTTGTGTGGCACGGCCACTGCCCCATAATTGCGGCGGATTTTTACAGCCGCTGTTCCAGCCTTCACCGCGGATAATAGTGGGATTACTCGCAGAACCAGCAGGAATTGATGGCATATAACAGCCATAATTCCAGCTTTCATTACAGTTGCCTGTGGTGTAATCCCCATGGCGACCCATTTCATATTCTGCTCGGCTGCCATCGGCGTTGTTCATTATGTTGACAATATCACCACCGGCAATGTGCACAGTGCTGCGGGTTTGTGGATCTAATAATTCAAAAAGATGTTTTACCGCACATTGGCGGTTTGTAATGCCTGCGTTGTAAGCAGTGTTGACGCTGCCATCACACTGACTCCAGCTGCCACCATCGGGGCGCACAAAAAACTCAGCGGCAAAAACCTGCTGACTGATTATTAACACCCAACCCAGCAATAAAAATTTTTTCAGCATATTGACCATTACTGACTGACCTCCGGCCCTACATCTATACCCATTTCCTGTGATGGCTCACTTTCAACGCCACTTTCAGTCACCGCTGTGACCACAAAATAATATTGCCCGGCAGTTAAGCCCTGCAACTCTGCTGAGCTGATGGTGCTGCCAGGCACAAATTGCGCATTATCATAACTACCGGAGCGTTGCCCCCAGCGCACAATATAACCGGCCACATCGGTAATGGTTTCGTTATCGGTATTCTGGTTTACCGTTTCCCAGCTGACGGAAACAGCATATTTCGGGGTAACAACCAGGGATTTAGGTTCATGGATGGGGGCACTGCATCCTGCAATCAGCAGCACTGCGACGGCGGCAAATATTCTTATAATTGTCATAGCCAGCTTTCGTACAAAAAAGGAAGCAGCACTATAACGGCTAGCCCTTTAGCTGAGAAGATATAAGACTAATGCTTAAGTATTGGTTTAAGCCATTTAACCCGGAAGCATTTCACATCCCAGTGAAAAACCTCCGGGCATAGCCCACGGGACTTTCATTGCATGCTGACACGCACATCTGCAGGGTTTGCTAATTCAAATGCCGGTGCGCCGATGCGGATATCGCCTTGTGAATTTTCTATTACAGCCAGAATACGCAAACTGATTGCATCCCTGGTGCTGCGACGTTTTTTGTAATCAACCACATAACGCAATATAAACTCTGCCCAATTTTCCGTGAGGTTCACACTCACCAGTGGTTGCAGGCGGGCATCTTCCAGCATGTATTGCTGTGTCATATGCCGCCAGTTCCCCTGCAGGCGCTGCGCATATTCGCCAGTGATTTCATCCAATACCTGCTGAAACTCCCCACGGGCCTTTTCATAATCACTGCCATAACGTACTGGCACTATCATTTCATCCCATAAAAAAGGGAAATCCGATGAATAGTTAAAAACAGGCTCTTTAAAAATAAAGCTGTTGGCAACCCTGACAATTCGACCGTTATATTGATCGCCTTTTATCCATCCACCACACTCCATCAAGGTGGTGCGTAATACACCAATATCAATCACATCACCGGTTATCCCACCGAGTTGCACCCTGTCGCCTACCTGATAAAAGCGCCCGAACGACATCGCCACCCAGCCTGCTGCACTGGCAATGACTTCCTGTAAAGCAAAAGCAACACCAGCGCCCGCTACACCTAGAAAAACTGTTAAGCCACCCAATCTGTCGCTAAAAGTAAAAATTAACCCCAGTAAAGCCAGGATATATCCACTGAATCCGACAATTTTTCGTAAGCGGTAACGGCGCTCATTATCATCCACATAACGCACCACAATATTCTTCAGAAAGTGCAATAACATGAAAAAAATCAGCAGAACAACTGCGCTCAGCAGTATTTTCTGCAGCATCGCATCCGCCATTAAACGTGCAATATTATCTGTCATGGTTCAACTCAGCATCAGTAACAACACAGTGATAAACGCCGGCACCGCCTGAATAAATAAAATACGTTTATTAGCGGTGGCTGCGCCAAAAATACCGGCGATCACAATACAGCTCAGGAAAAATAATTTAATTGCCAAATCACCCTGCAGCAGCCCCCACACTAAACCCGCCGCAAGAAAACCGTTATACAGCCCCTGATTGGCCGCCAGCACTTTACTGGCGGCAGCTTGCTCATAACTTTGCCCGAAAGCTTTTAAGCCCCTGGGTTTATCCCACCAGAACATTTCCAGCACCAGAATATACACATGCAACAGGGCAATCAGGGCGATCAGAATATTAGCGGCGATTAACATAGGGGCTCCGGCAGTCAGATTAAAGCGCAATCAGGTAATGGTAAAAACCTATACCCAATAACACGTTGAAGGGGAAGGTTAACCCCAGGGAGGACAACATAGCCAGGCCAATATCCGCCTGTGGAATACTGCTTTTAATCGCCACCGGCGCGGCAATATAAGAAGCACTGGCGGTCAGGCTGGCCAGAATCAGGGTGGAACCTTCACTCAGTCCCAGCACCTTGCCCGCGGCAATCCCCAACAGGGCCAATACGGACGGGGCCAGCAATGCAAAGGCAATTAAGCGCCAGTAACGCAGGGAAACCGTGCGCAGGGTTTCCGCGGCAACCATACCCATTTCCAATAAAAATAAAGCAAGGATGGCTTTAAAAGCCCCTGTGTATAAATCGGTTACCGCCGCCCCTTTTTGCGGGCCGTACAACAAACCGATTAACACTCCCCCCAGTAACAGAATCACACCCCGGCTGGTCAGGGCCTCATGCCAGAGCGCACCCAGGGAACCAGTCTGCCCGCCCTGATAACGGCGAAACAATAACAAACCGACAATAATCGCCGGCAATTCCATCAGCACCAGATAAATGGTGACCTCAGGGCCAACACTTAATTGGTGTGATTCCACATAGGCCAATGCCACCGCAAAGGTACCCGCACTTACCGAACCATAGTGGGCCGCGAGGCTGGCACTGTCAGCAAGGGATAAACCTATCACCCGGCGTAATACCGGAAATAACATCAGGGGAATCAGCGCACCTAAGGCAATCACCAGCAAAAATTCCGGTAACATCTGCCAGTGCAGATTGCCATACAGGGCCATGCCACCCTTAAGACCTATGGTGAGCATCAAAAGCAAACTGAGCATATCGTAAGCTGCTTTGGGCACGGTTAAATCCGAGCGCAACAGGGCGGCAATCAGACCCAGCAGAAAAAACATCACCACGATATCCGGCATTTTTAAACTCTCCCCTCAGGTGCAGTACATTCGGAATTCATACGCAGATGACCCCCTTTCGGTTTAACAGTCATCGGCCTTGTAAGAAGCAGGCAAAAAAAAACTGCCGTTACAGGGTAAGGGCAGTTTTCTTTTCATCACTCACAGGGGGTTATTCCTGCTCGTCATCTTGTTCGGCTTTACGGCGGGCCAACTCCGCATCACGGGCCGCCTGCTCGGCTAAGTCTTTCTGGTGCTGGGCTGCACGTTCTGTACGGCGGGAGCTGAGGTTCTTAGCAAAATTTGCCAGCTCTTTTTCGGCCCAGGCCTGTGCGGCGGCTTCAGAGGCAAAACCACCCTGACTCTTGGTCACCACGGTTTCACGGGCACTGACGCGGCGGATGATGCCTGCGGTCCAGCCATCATCTTCCTGCATCACACGGGATACATACTTTGCCATCTTCAACTTCCTGGGGATTAACAGAGCCACCCGGCGGTGGCGAAGTGCGCGCAGTATACCACTGTGCAAAGCAGACTGCTGCCCCGCGCATGCCATCTGCCGTCAACCGGCTAACATTACAAAATGCTACTTGCTTCTCACTTTAACGGCTTTATCCTTCGCGCAAAAAACAATACGAGAGAACCATGCACCCCACCAGCCAAACCAACTCGCCACTGCAGCGCCTGCGGATACTATTACTGACCCTGTTTTTAGGGCTGAAAGCTACCCTCGCAGGTTTTGTATTATTGCTGCTGGATATCCATGCCCTGCTGAAAAGCCTGCTGAGTTATTTTGCCGGCAAAATCATCGGCATCCGCCAGACGGTGCATGTCAGCCAGTGGCGCGGGATTCCGTCCGTGTTAAGCATTTCCGCAGCCGATAACCTCGACTTTAACTTCTGGCGCAAGCCCACCTATCTGGTGCCAACCCTCAGCGCCATGGTGAAATTCAAAGTCAAAAAACTGCTTGATGATCGCCGTGTGGACATTCTGCCCGACGACAAACTCTACCACTGGATCAGCGATACCCCCTTAAGCCGTTTGGTCAGCCATGACGGTGATTACCTGTGCCTTAATCTCGCCGTGGTGCAAAGCCTGCACACAGATGCGGATGTGTATTACACCGGCCCCCTGCTGCGCATCAACCGCCACAAGCACGCCGATGTGCAAATCCGTTTCAAAGATGATGCACACATTTACACCCCAGCCGATGGCAGCCTGTGGGATTTAGCCAAATTACATCTGCAGGCCAGCAGCGCATTTGTGATGCCGGGGCGCTTCCACGGCAATATTCACTTTGGCCTGCCCTGCGTGGCGGCGGCCAGTTTGCAGGTGCTGAATAAACAGGATGCCTTGTATCAGTTACTCGCGCCCCACCTGCGTTTTACATTACGTATTAATAATGAAGCCCTGCGCGTGCAAAGGGCCCAGGACAGAAGCAAGGCCTACGCGCCCTTCCCCGTGAGCGGCGATGAATTTGTCAGCAGCATTGCAGGTGACGTACAGGAGCAATTATTAAATCCCGGTTTTCGCTGCCCGCCGTGGAGTTTAAAAAACAGCGAACTGGCATTTAATCAATATGGCCAGGCCTATTACGACCAGGTGTATGCATTTATTGCACAGGTTTATCCACACCTGGATGCCGGCAGTCTGCGCACCTTCAAACAACAGGTGGAATTATTTATTCCGAGCTTTGCTGCAGCCGATGATATCCACGCCCTCGCCACCCTGATCTGGCAGGTCAGTTTTTTACACTCCGCCGACCACTACTCCATGGAGCACGTCATGCAGGGTGATCAATACATCTTTTTCAGCATGCACTTACCGGCACCGGCACACAGCCTGATTAAAGCCGACACGCCACGCAGCCAGCTGATCAATATGGCCTGCGATGCGGAAGATAAATACCGCAGCAGCGTTTTTGGCCGCACCTTTGTGCCCGGCCACAAACATCCGCTGTGGTCCAATACCATGGACAATATCCGTTATGCATTTAAAGATGCGCAGTTAAAACAGGTTGCTTTAGAATTCCAGCAAAACCTGCTCAACACGGAACAAACACTAAAACAACAGGGCATTAATATTTGCCCGCTGAAAAATACCTTCCAGAGTATTTGCTGGTAATAAAAAAGGGCTTCGCTTGAGGCCCTTTTTGTTTAGATTGAGCTGGTGCAACTGCCGTTTGTGATGGGCACAACATGAACGCTGAGGGTCTATGCTCGAAACGGGTATAAGACCCCAAAGAAAAAACCTTTGTAATCCAGCGTTCGGCAATTAAAACGGTTTTTCTTTTTCTGGGAAGGGACTTCCCAGACCCTTCCTTCGCTCACACTGCTGCTTATTTCCGGTTTTTTAGGCGCTTCATTACGCCCACGCGCCATGGGGCATCCATGCCCTGCTTCGCCGGCGCTTTGCCAGCATCCATGCTGGCTGCGGGCTATGTCGCTTTAAAAAACCGGAGCAGCAAGTTCGCATTAAGTGTTCTGATTTAACACCGTGATAAACCGGCATAAACAAAAAAGCCCTGAATGAAATTTAACATCATCCAGAGCTTTTTAGTTTCAAATTGTGGGACAGCGTCCTTTTTTATCGGGTTAATAACCCATCATTGCGCCAGGGGATTCACATGTCCGACACTAGTATTAGCATCGGCCCGCTCCCACATTTGCAAATAAGCCTCGGCGGAATTCATCACAGCTTCATAAATACGCTGGGGTGCACGTTCACGGATATCCTCAAGGTGATCAGCCACTAAACCGTAGTGGGCCATGCCTTCATTATTTAAATCAAACACCCGGTTACCGGATTTTTGTTTATCGAAGGTAATACCAAATTCAGAGGTAAACGGATATTGCAGGGGGTTAATCTGCGCATCATCACGCGGCCCTGCCTGCCCACCCAAACCACTCATATCGGTACCAAAACCTACACCGGGCCAATAGGGGGTTTGCTCCACAATATCCAGATAACGGGAAATACTGCCCTGCACGGAATTCGCATCTGAGTTATAGGGCGCTGTGAAACCACCGCTTTCAATCAGGCGGCGTAAATCACGGTGTACTTCACCGTTTTTACCATCCGGCATCCAGCTGTGGCTGCTGATCACACCGCTGTAATTGCGTGCTTCAACAATATCCATCACAGCGGTCGAGGTTAAATCACTCATGTGGTCCAGCTCGATTAACATATGTTTATCGATCATACGGTTAACCAGATACACACCTAAGGGGGTGATACCATGGCGGTTACAGTGCTCAATGCTCTCATCATATACGGGATTTAAATTCGCACTGTTGAGAATATCTTTAATGACCGGCACATCACCTAATAACGGGAAGCCTGATTTAAAATGTTTGCCATGGGTATGGGCATCACATTCTTTGGTTTCAAAGAAACGCCCGGACGATAACCACATACCTAAATTGATAAAACCATCTTCCACCGCAGAACCGCCGAGCTGGTTATCAAATTTATGGGTTGGGAAAATCGTGCGCACCCCGAGGTTATAAAGCTCATTTAACTGGGCCTCAATACTCGCCATGCTGCAACTGTCTTTTAAACCACAGTTAAATGTTTCCGAGGCTTCAACCCCCATCAACACCGCCATCTGCCCATTGGCAATTACCGCACGGGCCTGCTCAGGTGATGTCACCAGACGGAAGAAACCTTTGCCTGCGCCACCTGCCTGCGCATCGATATAATCCTGCATTTCGTGCATGCGTTTTGCCTGCAAACGGATACTCGCCATGGTGTTGCAGTCATTGGGATTTACCCAGCTGGCGGGGTTAACGGTTTTCTGCACATTACACAGCACTTCGTTTTCCACTAAATCCGTCACCATTAAACGCAGGCCGGATAAATACGCGCGCTCAATCCACTTGTAATAATATCCCATATGGCTCATCTGCTGATGGTTAGGCCACCAGGGAAAATCAGGCCAGCCACGGGTGTCGTAACGGAAATTAGGATCACCGAAGGTGTACAGGTTACCGATTAAATCCAGCGAACCGTTCGGGCCGTGGATATCCTGGCTGTCTTTTAAGGCATCCTCCACACCCCAGCGTGAGAAAGGTTTACCCGCCATCATTTTGCCGCCCATAAATTCATAGGAGGTAATATGGGTATGGGGATCTACAAAACCGCGCACAGGTGATGATGCATCGCCTTTCAGGGCATTGCGGTTACCCGTCGCATTCACGGTAACCTCAGGGTAGGGTTTACAATCACTCTGTGCTACTAAGCGAAATTCATCTTCGCTGTTGAGATTAAACGGGTTTAACAAATCGAAAAAATATAAATGGGCATCGGTAAAATGATGGCGCACATTCATTTTTAAGGCTGTGCCATAAAAACTGAATTTGTCACCATTTTTATTCACCGTCCATTCGGCAAATTCACCCGCATAACGCCCCGCACTGATTTCAGCCGGTAAATGGCTGGCAAAATAACGCCCGTCTTTATCCGTCAGCATAAAATGATTAAACGACGTGGGTTTAAGGAAAAAATGCGTAGCACTGGCCACGGGTATATTTTCAAAGCGGAAGCCAAGGCCATCATCAATCGCCCCGCCCTTGGTATATTTTTTCAGATAATTGCCGGTTTGCGGCGACTGAATCGCAAAACATTTTTGCGCCAGGCTATCCACACTGCCGGTATAGGCAATGCCTGCGGGTTGTTTGATTTCCGCCGGCGGCTTGGACATGGCCTGCGCCTGCGTGGCAATTAAGACACTGCAACTGAGCAAAACAGCATAGGATTTTATTTGCATAGCTATCTCTTTTTATTAGTGGTGAGTACTGCGCCCCTCGGCCGGTCACCCGACAGCATTAAGTAAAGATAAGAACCGGCAAACTACCCATGTTTAAAATGGCCAGCGAATACGCAAATAAAGACAGGCAAACAGGCATTAAAAGACAGGCTGGATGAAAAATGCCAGGGCATTAAACCCTGGCATTTTGTGTGAAATAAAACTGGTAAATCAGGACATGGGGCTGGGCTATTTTTGCCGGCTGCCCTGCCACTTTTTATGGTCGAGCAGTTGTTTCCACAGGGCGATTGCCTCGGGCAGTGGCAGGCTTTGCAACTCTTGCCCGGCCAGTTTTGCCATCTGCCCGGCACTGATCAGATCACGCCCCTGAATTATCGCCACCCGTGCGTGGGCAATGGCGTGCAGTTTGCCTTTGCGGGTGAAACGCTGCTCAAAATACGCATATTTTTCATCAAAGGCTAACAACTGGGTAGACAGATTAAATTGTGCAAACGGCGGTAATTCACGGATAAAGGTAATTTCACTGGCATTCACCACAAATTTTAATTTGTATTTAAAAATCGCCGGCAACCAGCCACAGCGCAGCATATGTTCGGTGCGCCCCAAATCCATCAGGCTGAAATAACGCGAATTTGTGAGGTGCAAATTAAAATCACAATCATGGGGCCACACCCGGAAACGCAGGCGGCTGCGCAACAAAGCATCCGCCAGTTTGGGTACATATAAAAGACGTAATATCACCAGCAGCATGCGGCCGTATAAATTCATTTTTGCTCCAGTTGCGGACGCACACGCATTAAACCTTCCTGCGCCACGCTGACCAATAGTTCACCGCCTTTATGATAGATGAAACCATGGTTTAAGCCGCGCCCGCCGTTGGCAATGGGGCTTTCGATTTCATACAACAACCAGTCATCCAGTTTGGGTTCACGGTGAAACCACAGGGCGTGGTCGAGGCTGGCCAGCTGAATGCCAGGAGTATAAAACGACACACCATGGGGCAGCAGGGCCGTGGTAACTAAATTAAAATCCGAACTGTAGGCCAGCAGCGCATAGGGTAATGCCCAATCATCCGCGGGCCATGCCTCACGGGTGCGGTACCACACATATTTATGGGGCTCGCGTTTATCCGGCGCAAAAATATTCAGCGGATTCACCTGCCGGGTTTCCAGGGCGCGCATCGCGGTATATTTCTCGCGGTTACGGTCCGCAAACAAATGGGCAAATTTACGGGTTAATTCCAGCTGATCTGTCAGCCCTTGCGGTGCGGGGGCAGCAGGGATAGGCCGCTGGTGCTGCATACCCTCCTCCGGTACCTGAAATGATGTGGTCTGGGTGAAAATCATCTGCCCGTTCTGGAAAGCATCCACCCGCAGGGTGGCAAATGACTTACCCTGCCGCAGTTGTTGTACCTGATATTGCACAGGCGCAGTCACAGTGCCGGGCAATAAAAAATAAGCGTGCAGCGCATGGGGGCGAAAATGCTGGGCAATACTGCGGCAGGCCGCATACAGGCTCTGGCCGAGAATCTGCCCGCCAAACAGATTGCGGAAACCTAAATCCTCACAGGTGCCTTCATACAACCAGCGGCCTTCAACTGCCTCCAGCTGTGTTACCCGCAGAACATCTACCAGTTCCTGAGTGTAGGGCTGCATATGGTTTCCTTATATCAATAACGCATTACCGGTCAGGGCGTGATTTTTGTATAATGCGCCCTTTTTCGTGACCCCGGAGTTTGGCATGCACATAGTTGATCCGACAATGTATGAAACACTGTTATCCAATAAAGTGGACATGCTGACGGACCTGTATGCACCTTTTAACCCGCCCGCCCTGGAAATATATGATAGCCCGGCACAACACTACCGTCTGCGTGCCGAATTTCGTATCTGGCATTCCGGCGAGCGCTGCTTTTATGCCATGTTCAACCCCGGCACCAAAAGCGATCCGATTGAAATTAACGAATTTCCCATCGCCAGTGAGCAGATTTGCCAGTTAATGCCCGTACTGCTGGCTAAAATTAACGCCACTAAAGAACTCAGCCACCGTCTTTTTACCGTTGAATTTTTAAACACACTTTCCGGCGATATGCTGGTGACCCTGATTTATCACCGCCAGATCGGCGAAGCCTGGCAGGCCGAAGCGCAAAAACTACAAAGCGAATTAAATATCCGCATTATTGGCCGCGCGCGAAATTTAAAAATCGTGTTAGAGCGTGATTATGTGCTGGAAACCCTGAATGTGGCAGGCCAGCAATATCACTATCAGCAAATCGAAGGCAGTTTTACCCAGCCCAACGGCATTGTGAACCAAAAAATGCTGACCTGGGCGCGGGATGTAAACCCGGCACCCGAGGGGGATTTACTCGAGTTATATTGTGGTAACGGCAACTTCTCCATCGCCCTGGCCAATTTATATAAACGTGTGGTGGCCACCGAGATCAGCAAACCTTCGGTGAATGCCGCACGGTTTAACACCGAATTAAATAAAGTGGCTAACCTGCAATTTGGCCGTTGCAGCGCCGAAGAATTTACCGCCCATATTAAAGGGGTTAAAGCGCTGAAACGTCTGGATGAACTTAACTTAGACGAGTGTGATTTTAAAACCGTCCTGGTTGATCCACCCCGCGCCGGTTTAGATGCCGCGAGCTGCGCCATGATCAGCGAATATGAAAATATTATTTACATCAGCTGCAACCCGCACACCCTGGCGGAAAACTTAACCGAGCTGTGCAAAACCCACGAGATTAAACGTATCGCCATGTTCGATCAGTTTCCGTATACCGATCATGTGGAATCCGGAGTATTTTTGGTTAAAAAGTCCTGAAAATTTTAAAATTTTTGTTATTAAAAATAGGCCTCGTTGAGGCCTATTTCATTTCTTGAAGATACAACTACCAACACACATAAACGTTCAAGGGCCCAGCCATGAACAAGTGAAAGACTCCCACAATAGACTTTTTTATTGCATTGATGATGAAATAAACGTTTTTTAAACCCCGTTTCTTCTTTCTGGGAAAAGACTTCCCAGACCCTTCCTTCGCTCACACTGCTGCTTGTTTCCGGTTTTTTACGCGCGTCATTACGCCCACGCGCCATGGGGCATCCATGCCCTGCTTCGCCGGCGCTTTGTCAGCATCCATGCTGACTGCGGGCTATGTCGCTTTAAAAAACCGGCGCAGCAAGTTCGCATAGGTGTTCTGAATTAACACAGTGATAAATCAGCGATAAGAAAAATTTAATCAATATTCTTAACAATATACGCACAACTATAGGTTTTTATTCCCACAACCGCTCGCGCAAGCCTGAATAACGTTCAGTGCCCTGCCCCATGGCCGTGGCCAGTGCATCACTGTGTGCATACAAGGTCAGTTGTTTTTTAGCACGGGTAATACCTGTGTATAACAACTCACGATTTAATAATGCGTTATTGCTGACGGGCATCACCAACAGGGTGTGCTCAAACTCTGATCCTTGGCTTTTGTGTATGGTCATGGCAAATACGGTTTCCCGCGCAGGCAGGCGCGCCGGTAAAATCCAGCGTTCATTGTTCTGGTTATCTATAAAAAAGGCACGTAATTGGCCGTCGCTGTCCCGCAAGATAATGCCGGTATCACCGTTGAATAATCCGAGGCGGTAATCGTTTTGCATAATCATCACCGGCCGGCCGGCATACCAGTCACCGCTGGCCAACAGGCCTTCCTGGCGGAATTGCGCTTCAATCTGCTGATTTAAACCTTCCACCCCCAGGGCGCCTTCACGCACCGGGCTTAAAATGCGGTAGGTATTAAATGCGGCAAGAATCTCACGCGCTGGGCGCTGTTCTTTAATGGCCTGTAAATAATGGCGATAGGGCTCACAAATGGCCCGCACCTGGGCGCGCTCTAATTTATCCTGCGCCAGTTCAAACCAGTGTATATCACTGAAACTTTCATTGGCGAATAATTCACGCCACAGCTGCAAGGCATTAGCCCGCCCTTCACGGGCAATACGCGCAGCGTTACCTATGCCGCTTTTTTCGTGGAAACGGTAACTCTTGCGCAGGTGGCATAAATAATCGGCCATACCCACAACACTTGCGGGTGCCTGCATATCGACAGGTAAATGCTGCCCGCTGACATGTTGTAAATATTGGCTGTGCTGCGCACTGTAAACCTGTGGACGCGCACCTGCGTTGCAGATATCCCCCAGCACACCACCGGCTTCTACGGAGGATAACTGGTGCTGGTCGCCCAATAAAATTAATTGCGCATCCTGCGGCAGGGCATCAAGTAATTTTGCCATCATGGGTAAATCCACCATGGAGGCTTCATCCACCACCAGAATATCCAGATGCAGGGGGTTATGCTGATGGTGACGGAACTGCTCACTGCCCGGCACATAACCCAATAACCTGTGCAGGGTATAGGCCTGGGTTGGAATATCCGCCACGGCTTTTAATTGCGGATTAGCCGTTAATAATTGTTGCTGCGCCGCGCTGATGGATTCCGTCAGGCGCGCTGCCGCTTTACCCGTAGGTGCAGCGAGTTTAATCACGGGCTGATGGCCACTGGCGCCGTGCAAAATATTTAACACCGCGAGTAATTTTGTCACCGTAGTGGTTTTACCCGTGCCCGGCCCACCACTGATCACCGCTAATTTTTGCCGGGCAGCGGTGGCCGCCGCCATTAATTGCCAGTCACATTCGCTTTGCTTGAGGGTATTAAATAATTGGCCAAGGGCATGTTGAATGTCAGCCTCTGGCCAGGGGTTTTGCTGCTGGCGTTGTTTTAAAGCCGCGGCCAGGGCGATTTCATAGGCAAAATAACGCTGCAAATATAAACGCCCGTTATCGAGTATCAGGGGTTTATCCTGCTCATCGGCATTGCCCACTACCGGGCTGTCGTTTAATTGTGCGCACCACTGCGGATTCTTATTGTGCAGTGGCAGGCAAATATGCCCGAGGGATAACTGATAACTGCATTGTGCTGCAAGGGCTAAAACCCCCGCACGGTTTTCGTGCTGGCTTAACCAGTTAGCAAATTGATAATCCAGGGGGCGCAGGCCTTGTTTTTCACACCAGTTGCGTAATTCCATGGCCATATTATTTCCCCTGCATCAGTGCATCGAGTTTTTCGATCAATTCTTTGGCGGGTTTATGGAAAAACACCCCGCTGCGGGTTTGATCGGTCGCGCCCTGCATACCGCGTAAAAACAAATACAGGCCACCGCCGATATGGCGATCATAATCATAAGCCGGTAAACGGTGGCGTAAATATCGATGCAAGGCCAAGGTATATAACACCAGCTGAAAATCATAACGGTGCGCCGCCATGGCTTTTGCCATATGTTCACTCTGGTAGGCGGCGGGGCAATCCCCGAGGTAATTGGATTTATAATCCAATACAAAATACTGCCCAGAGGCACAGAAAATTAAATCGATAAAACCTTTCATCATGCCGTTTAAACTTTTGAAATCCAGCGGCGCTGCATCGGGCACAAAAGCATATTCATTTAACAGGGCATTGAGGGCCGCCGGGTTTAAATCATGCACCGGGAAATAAAACTCCATCTCGACCAGTTTTTGTTTGGCGTTGATATCCGCCAATTTAATACCCTGCGCGGTTAAAGGGGTTTGCAGGCAATCCATTAACCATGCATTGCATACCTGCAATAATGCTTCATCCGCCTCTGCACTGCTGATTAAACCTGCGCTTAATAATTGTTGTACGATCACCTGCTGGTTTTCTTTGCTCAGGCCGGCAGTGAAATCCAGCTCTTCAAAAATACTGTGCAGGGCATTACCCACATGGCTGCCACGGGGAAAGGTAAAACGGCTCAGGGGCGGGCTTTCTTCGCTCAGCGCATTTTGAGTAATGACCACAGCAGCCTGTGGATTTGTTTCATCGTGGCGCGCACTGAAAACCGTATCCCCGTGGGCACCCTGGCTCAGGGCAGAAAAACTGCCCAGCCGCCAGTTTTTAATCGCCGCGCCCTGATAACTGCGCGCACGTAATACCTGAATATTCAGGGGAGTTGCCCCATTAAACGCGGTGCAGCCCGTTTCTGCCGGTGCCGCATCAAACACCCGCTCTGCGCTGGCATTTTCCGCAAGATACTGGGTTAAACTTTGCCCCTGCAAATCCATTAAATGTCCAAGGGCAACGTTATTAATGTCTTTATGGTCCGCCACCGCAATAAAACAGGCGGATTCAGCGCGGGTAATACCCACATAAAAAATGCGCAGGTCTTCTGCACGGGCTTCCTGCACGGCCTGGGCGGGGGTGCCATCACTGCTGAAATCCGCCACCAGACGTTGTTTTGTTTGGTCGTAATAAATATTTTCTTTCACGCTGCTCCACAGGCAGGTGAAGGGCATATACACCACGGGATATTGCAAACCCTTACTGCGGTGCAGGGTAATAATCTGAATTAAATCCGCTTCACTTTCGAGGCGCAGCTGGGCCTGATCGTGCTCAATGCCCTGGCTGATATGCCGCGCAAACCAGGATAATAAACCTTCACGGCCATGCACTTTCTGGCTGGTATCCTGCAATAACTCCGCAAGGTGCAGCATATTCGTCAGGCGACGCTCACCACTGCTGCCCTGCTCGGTTTCATTTTGCAGCCAACGGGCCGGGCGGCCTGTGTTATGTATAAATGCCATGACCATGGCCATAAGGCCTTTTTTCAGCCACAGTTGCTGTAAATCGCTGAACAACAGCAGCATTTTTTCCCACTCACGCTCATCACTGCCCATGTGCTGGATTTCCGCAAGGGAATATGCCCACACGGGTGCAGCAAGGGCATTTTTAAAGGCGCTTTCGTGGTTATTTAATACGGCTTCCATCAGGCCATACAGGGCCTGGGCTTCTTCACTGTGGAAAACGGAATCATTGCTTAAAAACACCGCGCGTAAATTGCGCAGGGCTAATTCCGCTTGCAAAACAGCCGCTTCATGGCGGTTACGCACCAGCACGGCAATATCACCGGCGGTGAGCTTTTTAACACCTATGGCGCTGTCGGCATTTAACAGGGTGCTGATATGCTGCGCACAGCGCTGCGCCATAACAAGCATGGCATTTTGTTTATTAGCACCGTCGAATTTTACTTCCAGCCAGTTTAATGCCGCCACGGTTTTACCGGCACTTTTCAGGGGCAATACACTTTTATTACCGGCACTGACCTTCTGATAATTAATTTTTTGCTGTGCTGCAAAAGCATCCGCCGTACGGCTGAATACCCAGTTACAGGCATCCACCAGGGGCGCGGTGGAACGGTAGTTAGTATCCAATGTATAACGCGCGCTGGCATCCGCCGCTGCCTGTAAATAAGTGTTGATATCCGCGCCACGGAATTTATAAATCGCCTGTTTTGGGTCACCTATCATAAACAGGCCATGTCCGGCCTGCGCGGCATAAAGGGATTTAAAAATCTGATATTGCTCGGCGTCGGTATCCTGAAATTCATCCACCATGGCAAGCGGAAATTGCAGGCGTAATTGCCGTGCGAGGGACTGGCCGGATTGCAGGCTTAAAACATTTGCCAGGGTGGTTAATAAATCATTGGATGAAATAACATTCTGCTGCTGTTTCAGGGCGCTGCGCCTGTTGCGCACCTCGGCCACTAAACTGACAAAATAATTCTGTACCCAGGCCTTTTGGCTGGCCTGATAGGCCTGCCAGGCCGATAACAGATTTTCGATCAGTTCAAATGCCCTGTGTTGTGGCGCGGCAAAACCTTTTTTAACGGATTTCGCGGCAATTTTATCCGGGCAAAAGTTATCCAATTGCTCGGCATAGGTTTTACCACTCAGTTTATTATCTAACGCATGGCAATTAAGCAGCACTTTTTGCAGGGCATTTAAACGCCCCTGCAGGCTGTTCATAAAGGTACCGTTAGTGCCTGGCAACTCATTAAATAAAACCGCCAGTTCGGTGCAAATATCAGGCAATGCTTGCAATGCCTGGTGGGCCGCGGCCAGATCGCGACTGGCTGCGTCAAAATTACCCGTATCCGGCAGGCTGATAATTTCAAGTTCGGCACGGTTGAGTAAATTCTGCATGGCAAAATGCAATACATCGGGGGATGCATAACTATCCAGCCAGCAGGTTAAATACTCCCCCTGCAGGGCATATATTTTTTGCCGCCATACATCACGCACCGCCAGGGCGGTTAATTCCTGATCACTGAGCACAAATTCATGGGCGAAACTCTGCCCGCTTTCAAAGGCATATTGGCTTAATACACGCTGGCAAAAACCGTGAATGGTATAAATTGCGGCGTTATCCATTAATAACTGGGCATCACGCAGGCGACGCAGGGCATCGCCATGCTGGGTGTGGTCCGGCAGCAGGGCATCCATAAAATCATCGGCCTGCAGCGCATTACCCTGTTGCACGGCCATCAGATATAACTCAGCCTGACGCAAACGTTTACGGATACGCCCGCGTAATTCATCGGTGGCGGCGTTGGTGAAGGTCACCACCAGAATTTGCTCGGGGGATAAAGCTTTGTAACCCACGCCTAAAATCAAACGTAAATATAAACTGGTGATGGTATAGGTTTTACCCGTGCCCGCACTGGCTTCAATTAATTGCAACCCGGTTAAGGGGCAGGTTAACGGATTCAGGGGCATTAATGCTGCGCTGTTATTTGGCATTTAATAACTCCAAATCTAACCAAAGCTGGCGGTCCTCATCCTCTGCATTGCAATGGCCAAGCTCAGCGGCAATTTCCAGTAACGCTTCGGGTAAATCCTGCAGCTCGCCAAAACAGCGGCGCAGGTGCAGATCATCCTGCGCACCCGGTATATTGTTAAAAGAATTACCAGCGAGTGCATTTGATGCTGTTTTTACAGGGTCTTTTTCGCGCGGGTCGATTAACGGCCAGAGTAAATCCGCCAGCAACGGCAGGGGTTTTTGCATGCCACGCACATATACCGCAAGGTATTTATCGAGCATGGCGCGGGCATCACCCGCGGCCATGGCCGGAAAATGCAGTGAAGCATCTTCATAATGGGCATAGGTATGCAAACTATGCTGGCTGTTAAGACAAAGGTGTTTTAACCAGGCATCCATTAAACGTTTTTTGCTGCTTTTACCTGAGCTGATAATGATATGCCCTTTGTCATACAGGTTTTCAAACCAGCCCTGTAATTCATAACCCTGGCCAAAATGATAATTCACCGCCTGTTTGGCAGCCCGTGGCCAGCGCTGTAATAAACGGTTAATGCTGCGTAATTCGTGAATATCGGCCTGTAATTGTTGCAGGGCATATTCACCCACAGCAGCCACCGGCAGGTGGCCGGTATTCAGCAGGTTTTTATCACCGGCGATATCGCTGACCAGCAGCTGATCTTTGAGCTGATAACGTTGCAGGCCATCCAGCGCAAAAGGCTCGTCATCCTCCTGCTGCTCTTCATGGTTGAATAATTTGATATCCAGCTGCTGGCGTAAAAATGCCTGGGGGGCATTTCTGAAAAAGGCGCTTAAATCCTCCAGGCTGATGTGTGCCGGCACCACAAAGGCACTGCTGTTTAATGTTGCCGTGTTTTGCTGCGCAGCCTGGTTGGCCTTGAGCCAGCGGGGGTCATAACTGAAATAACCACTATTGGGGGTAAAATAAACCGGATTAAACGGCTGTAATTTATGCGCAGTGCAAATATGCGCAAGTAAATCACCCGGCTGTTTGATGTAATAGGCGCCCTGCAGGTAATCCATTAATTCCGCCAGCACCACGGATGGGGTTTTGGCCCCGTTGGTTTTTTGGTCATAACCACGGTAACTCAATAATAAATGCTGGCGCGCCGATAACAGGGCTTCCATAAATAAATAGCGATCTTCTTCGCGGCGTGACCTATCACCCAAACGGCGCTGGTGTTGCATTAAATCAAAACCCAGGGGCTGACTCTGGCGCGGGTAATCCCCATCGTTAAGGCCTAAAATACACACCACTTTAAACGGAATGCTGCGCATCGGCAGCAGGGTGCAGAAGTTTACCTTGCCCACCATAAAATGCTGGCTGCCGCTGCTTTGTTCAAGTTCGGCGCGGCAATAATCGGCCACCAGTTCAAACTCAAGTTGTTGTTGCAGGTTTATGCGCTCAGTGCCGGCGGCAAAACTCTGCATGGCGCGTAATATAGCCTCTTCGGCGCCGCTGTCGTTTTCATCGAATTTAAAAAAGGTATTTTTTAAATCCTGTAAAACCACCAGCCATTCACCGGCACTGCGCGGGTTTTGCATCTTGTGCAGGGCATGCGCCAGGGCATCACAAATCTGCATTAATTTACCCAGGGCTTCACTTTGCAGGCCCTCTACACTGCCCACCGGCTGCACACCTAAAACCGCGGCATTCTGGCTGTTGGCATAACCCGCCAATAAACGTTTAAAACCTTCCTGCCAGGTATTGGCGGCCACTTGCGGTAAACCTAACGCCGCTTGCTGGGTATTACTTAAACCCCAGCGGATACCGGCCTGCTGGCACCAGATTTTCAGGCGGTTAATATCATCTGCCGAAAGTTTAAATTGCTCCGCCACGGCCTTGGTTTCCACAAAAGCAAATAATTCGCTGACGCTGAAACGGCTCCGGGGCAAGGCCAATAAAAACTGAAAGGCGCTTAATAAGGGGTGCTCCGCCGCGGCGGGGCGGTCGGCAATTGAATAGGGCAAAAACACGGCTGCGCTGTTAAATACCGCATCAATATAAGGTGCATAGGCCGCCACATCGGGAATCATAATCACTATGTCCTGCACACTTAATTGCGGATCATTTTCCAGCAAATTCAGCAGGTGATCATGCAGCACTTCAATTTCACGCACAGGGCTGTGGCAGCTCATAATATGCAGGCTGTTATCTGCGTTAATCTGGCGTGGGTCACTGCCATCATGCAGATCAAAAATGTCCTGCTGCAGGCGCTGCAATAAATTGCCCTGCCCCGGCGCTTTAAATAATTGCTCGTCGAGCAGATGGTTATGCTCAAGCAATATTTGCTGATATTCCTGCCCCATGCGCCCATAACCCGCCAGCAGAGGGTTACCCACATCCATTAGTTCGGTGCTGTGGCCTCGGGCGCGCAAACCCGCCTGGGCGCGGGCGCTTTTAATATCGGCCCAATAATGTTCAGAAGGGTTAGGGGTAAAACAATAAATATCCGTATGGGCCGCAAGCAGCACGAAGGTATCGAGCATATCTTTGGGCATGGCGGAAAAACCAAAAATAAACAGGCGCTTGGGTAAATCCAGCTGGGTGGCGGAATGCTGCAGGGCGCGCTGGAACATCTGCAAACTGTGGGCGCGGTGGCACAGGGGTTGCCCCTGTTGGCGGATATGCTCACAGATAATGCGCCACAACTGCGCCTGCCATAACTGACCGTCATCGCTGATACCCGCCGTGCCGCCGTTTTCCCAGTCCAGAATCCAGTCCGGGCGGTATACCAGATACTGGTCATACATATCCGCCAGCTGGGCGGCAAGCTGGTAACGGCCCAGATCGGATTTATCACGCAGGTAATTGTGAACCGGGCTGAAGGCCGCCTGTTGTTCGCAGGCCGGCAGTAATGCATAGATCAGCCAGCTCAGGCTGTCTTTAGCGAAGACGGATTCCTGGGCAAGCTCGGGCAATAACTGGCGCTGAATTTGCCATAAAAAACGCGAAGGCAGGGGAAATTCGATATTCGCGGCAATCCCGAATGCCTGCGCCAGCTGCATCTTCAACCAGTGGGCAAGGCCCGGGTTCTGCACCAGTATGGTATCGGCCACAAAGGGATTGTTATGCGGGGTGGCCAGCTGTTTGAGCAATTGCTGCAACAGGGTTTCCGTCTGGTTGGACTGATATAAGTAGAACATCCGTGACTCAGTTTCAGTGATAAGCGGGCATTAAACCCAATCCCCCCACCATTGCCAAGGGAAGTGTCTATACTGAGCAAAACCCTTGAATAACCCGGCACAGGAGTCACCTATGTCTGCAGAATGGCCTGCCCGCCTGCCCGGTCTGGATATCAACAAAGCCCTTAATCAGCTCGGCCAGAAAAAAGCACTGTTAGTGAAACTGCTTGGCATGTTCAAAAATAACCATAGCCAGGATGTTGGCCCCATTCAGGCGGCCTTTGCCGCAGGTAAATGGGATGAAGTGCATTCCCTCAACCACGCACTCAAGGGGGTGACAGGCAACCTCGCAGCGGATGTGCTCTACGGCCTGTGTGTGGAAATTGATGCGGCGGTAAAAAGCGATAACCACAACATCGGCCATCTGGTGGAAAAACTGCCCGGCGCCATGGCCGAGCTGTTAACCAGCATTGATGAGCTGCTCAGCCTGCCGCTGGAATAATCACAACAGGTACAGCCCAAAACGGCGCATCAGCAGCGCAAACAGTGCAAAAATCATTAAGGTGAGCACAGCACTGGCCCCTAACGCCGCCACAAAACCAAAGCGGTTTAATAAATAAGGGAAGAGCAAAAACATCGGCAGGGTCGGCAACACATACCAGAAAGTATAAAAAGCATGGTTAGCAATTTTCTGCTGGCTTTGCCCTTCGGCATACATCCAGATCAGCGCCAGCACAGTCACCAGTGGCAACGCCGCAATTAAACCTCCCAATTTATCACTGCGTTTTGCTGCTTCCGATACCAGCACCACAACCGCTGCGGTCAGGGCGTATTTCACAATTAACCATTGCATATTGTTCACCTGTAAAAATGGCACAGGGGATGCTACACCAGGGCACCCGCAAAAAGCGATGTTATAAAACCTGATCTGCAACGCTTCCACAGCGACGATCTGGGTTTATACTGCGGCCCATATTTTTGGCCGGAGTTAAGGAAACTCTGCATAACTCTGCACAACGTCGCGCATGTGCTGCCAGTTGAGATTGGCAAGGCGGCGATTGCGGGAAATGCCGGGGCCTTTTCAAAATCGCCAACGCAGCCAGATCGACTGGCAGCCTGCGCCCTTTGGGGCTTTGCGAAAAAAAACAGCTCGGTGTTGCAGCGTTTTGACGCAACCCGTAATGCCTGCAAATCTGCGCCTTGATCTGATTTATTTCGCAAGGCCGACGCGGGCACTGAGTTATACAGAGGTTCCTTAACATGCCACACCGTGCCCACTTATTTTCACTGCGTATTGGCCACGCCCTGCGTGAAAGCCTGCACGAAGGTTACACCCGCCAAAAATTATTTAAGGATCTGTTCGCCGGCATCACGGTGGGCATTATTGCTATTCCCCTTGCCATGGCCCTCGCCATCGCCAGCGGCGTAGCACCACAATACGGTTTATATACGGCGATTATTGCCGGCTTTTTAATTGCGTTAAGCGGCGGCTCTCGTTTCAGTATTTCCGGCCCCACCGCCGCATTTGTGGTGATCCTCTACCCCATTGCCCAGCAATACGGTTTGGGGGGCTTATTAATAGCCAGCCTGATGGCAGGTTTATTATTAATGCTGATGGCGGTTTTACGCCTCGGGCGATTTATTGAATATATTCCCGAAGCCGTCACCTTAGGTTTTACCGCCGGTATAGCGGTGGTGATTTTAACCCTGCAGATCAAAGATTTTTTTGGCTTGCAGGGCTTAACATTGCCGGAACACTACACAGGCAAAATAATTGCCCTTATCCAGCATTTACCCGCCAGCCAGTGGCCATCTTTATGTGTAGCCCTGCTTACTTTTGCTTTTATGCTGCTGTGGCCCAAATTAAAAACACCCCTGCCCGCCCATTTACCCGCGGTATTGGCCGGCACCCTGCTCGCGTTTCTGTTTAATCAAAACGGCTGGCAGGTGGAAACGATAGGCTCACGTTTTCAGTATTTATTGCCCGATGGCGGCACAGGTTTTGGCATTCCCCCTTTTTTACCGGAATTTAACTGGCCCTGGTTACAGGCCGGGGCCGATGGCCAGCCCCTGCAAATAAGCTGGCAACTGATACACGATTTATTACCCGCTACTTTTGCCATTGCCATGCTCGGTGCGATTGAATCTTTATTATGTGCCGTGGTGCTCGATGGCATGACAGGTAAACGCCACAGCGCCAACAGCGAATTAATGGGCCAGGGCATAGGCAATATCATTACCCCATTTTTTGGCGGTATTACCGCCACCGCCGCCATTGCCCGCTCGGCGGCGAATTACCGCGCCGGGGCACAAAGCCCCATCGCCGCCATGATTCACGCCCTCGTGGTATTACTTGCATTGGTATTATTGGCCCCCGCCTTAGCCTATTTACCCATGCCTGCCATGGCTGCCCTTTTGGTGATGGTGGCGTGGAATATGAGCGAAGCACCCAAAGCCGTGCATTTAATTAAAACCGCACCTCGCGGCGATATCTGGGTATTTATCTGTTGTTTCAGCCTGACGGTTTTCTTCGATATGGTGATCGCCATCAGCGCCGGTATCTTGCTTGCCGCGATTTTATTTATGAAAGAAATCGCCGAAATGACCAAGGTAAGTGATATCAGCCAGAATAGCCGTTATGTGGATAGCCCCCTGCCCGCTGGCTGGTGTGTTTATAAAATAAACGGCCCGTTATTTTTTGCCGCCGCTGACCGCATATTTTCCGAACTGGCCCTGCTGGCACAGGGCAAAAAGGGGTTAATTATTTATATGGATGCCGTACCCCTGCTGGATGCAGGCGGCCTTGCGGCCATGCAAAAATTAATCAGCTGCTGCCAGCGTGATGGTATACAGGTATGGTTTTGTGATTTGCAGTTTCAGCCGTTAAAAACCCTGGTAGGGGCCAAGGTTAAACCGATAGAAGGTTGCACAGCGTATTATTCGACACTGAAGGATGCGATTTTGGCGGTAGGAAGTGATGCGTAAAAATATTTTCAAATCGAAAAATTTAATAGCAATAACCCCCCAACTTTTCTTTTCTGGGAAGGGACTTCCCAGACCCATCCTTCGCTCACACTGCTGCTTATCCCCGGTTTTTTAGGCACGTCATTACGCCCACGCGCCATGGGGCATCCATGCCCTGCTTCGCCGGCGCTTTGTAGGGCACCGCTGCACAATTCTGCACGGCATCGCGCGAGTCTGCCGGGTGAGTTGGCAAGGCGGTGATTGAAGTAAATGACGAGTCCTTTGCAAAATCGCCAACACAGCCAGGTCATCCGGCAGGGCGCGCCCTACGGGGCTGAGTGAAAAATTCCAGCTCTGCGTTGCAGTTCTTTGCCATAACCCGTTATGCCTGCAAAGCAGCGCCTTGATCTGAAAATTTTCACTCAGCCGATGCGGGCACCGAATTATGCTGCGGTGCCCCACATCCTTGCCAGCTACGGGCTATGGTGCTTTAAAAAACCGGCGCAGCAAGTTCGCAAAAAAGTGTTCTGAATTAACGCCTCGATTAACCGCTTCAACCATTAGCTTCAGACTTCAAGCTTCTAGCTTCCAGCAGCCATACCCTGAAAATTGCTCCTGCCGCCATGCGCAGCATAATTAAAAGCAGGATACCGACCATCCCTGGCCATACCCCGAAAATTGCTTCTGCATTTAGCTTCAGACTTCAAGCTTCCAGCTCAACACTAAAAAAAAGCGGCCTGTGGAGAGAGGACCACAGGCCGCTGAAAATCCACGCCGAGGGAGCGGTGTGGATACGCTAAGCATCTTTTCGTTACGCGGCGACTTCGTTTTGCACGGGTGCCGGAGTACGGATTAAATAATCAAACGCACCGAGTGAGGCTTTGGCGCCCTCGCCCATGGCGATGATAATTTGTTTGTAGGGAATGTCCGTCACATCACCGGCGGCAAACACACCCGCCAGGGAAGTTTCGCCACGGGCGCCCACTTCAATTTCACCGCGGTTGGTTAAGGTCACACCACTTTCTTTTAAGAATTCAGTGTTAGGCACTAAACCAATCTGCACAAAAATACCCGCCAGTTTCACTTCTTTGGCTTCACCGCTGATGCGGTCTTTGTAGTGCAGGGCCACGACTTTTTCGCCATCGCCGATCACTTCGGTGGTTTGTGCATTTTTAATAATGGTGATGTTGCCCATGGATTCGGCTTTTTTCACCAATACGGCATCGGCACGTAATGTGTCGGCAAATTCGAGCACGGTTACGCTTTTTACAATACCTGCTAAATCGATAGCCGCTTCAATGCCGGAGTTACCCCCGCCGATGACCGCCACATCTTTACCCTTGAATAAGGGGCCATCGCAGTGCGGGCAATAGGCCACACCTTTATTACGGTATTCTTTTTCGCCGGGCACATTCATTTCGCGCCAGCGCGCACCTGTTGCCAGTAATAAAGCGCGGGTTTTTAAGGTCGCACCACTTTCGGTGGTAATTTCCACTAAACCGGATGCGGATTTATCAGCCCCCAGCAGGGTTTTTACTTTTTGCCCGTCCATAATATCTACGCCGTATTCACGCACGTGGGCTTCTAAACCAGCAACCAGTTTCGGGCCTTCGGTGTGTTTCACCGAAATAAAGTTTTCAATCGCTAAGGTGTCCATCACCTGGCCACCAAAACGATCGGCCACCACACCGGTGCGAATGCCTTTACGCGCTGCGTAAATTGCCGCTGCGGAACCGGCCGGGCCACCACCGACAATTAACATTTCATAGGGGGATTTTTCATTCAGGGCTGCGGCCTGACGGGCCTCGGCACCTTTATCGAGTTTTTTCAGAATATCGGTCAGGGTCATGCGGCCCTGGCCAAATAATTCACCATTCATATAAACAGAAGGCACAGCCATGATTTTGCGATCACTCACTTCTGCCTGGAATAACGCACCGTCGATCATGGTGTGACGGAAATTGGTATTTAATGCGCTGATAATATTCAGGGCCTGTACTACATCCGGGCAGTTCTGGCAGCTCAGGGAGATGTAGGTTTCAAATTCATAATTGCCCTGCAGGGATTTAATTTGCTCAACCTGTTCAGGGGTAATTTTAATCGGGTGGCCACCTGTGTGTAACAGGGCCAATACCAGTGAAGTAAATTCATGCCCCAGGGGCACACCGGCAAAATTCATCACAGAGCCATTTTCACCCAGAATCTGCATATTGGGTTTACGGCTGCTGGCGTTGTCATCACGGCGGTAATTCACCGCGGGGTGTAATTCGGCAATTTCCTGCGCAAGTGCATCTACTTCGGCGGATTTTGCATCGTTACCCAGTGATACCACTAATTGCACAGGGCGTTTCAGATTTTGCAGATAGGTTTTTAACTGCTGTTTTAATGATGTATCTAACATGATCAGCTCCTGCGTGTGCGGGCACACTTTTAAGATTCGGGTAACACAATGAAAGGCTGGAGGCTAATGGAACCGGCCGGGTTGCCCCGGCCGGGGGTCAGTCAATCAGCGAGTTCGGATCAGATTTTGCCTACCAGATCCAGGGATGGGGCTAAAGTCGCTTCACCTGGCTGCCAGGAGGCTGGGCACACTTCGCCGTCGTGGCTGGCAACGTACTGGGCTGCCTGGATTTTACGTACCAGTTCTTTAGCGCTGCGGCCGATGCCCAGGTCGTGGATTTCAGCCACTTTGATCTGGCCTTCAGGGTTCACCACGAAGGTGCCACGCAGGGCCAGGCCGTCTTCTTCAATCATCACGCCGAAGTTACGGGTGATTTTGCCGGTTGGGTCGCCGATCATCGGGAACTGGATTTTGCCGATGGTATCGGATGTGTCGTGCCAGGCTTTGTGGGTGAAGTGGGTGTCGGTAGACACTGAGTACACTTCAACACCCATTTCCTGCAGCTGGGCGTAGTGGTCAGCCAGGTCACCCAGTTCGGTTGGGCATACGAAGGTGAAGTCCGCTGGGTAGAACATCACCACAGACCATTTACCGATCAGGTCTTTATCGCTTACCGGTACGAACTCGCCTTTGTGGAAAGCTGTTGCAGAGAATGGCTGAACTTGAGTGTTGATGATTGACTGGTACATAGTCTTGCTCCTCATGGGGTAGTTACTTTTTGCCTGACCGGTAATCCCGATCTCTGGATGCAATCTTAGGCATCCCCACTTGATATAGACAATTGATTGATTAAATAGGGTCTATAGCTAAAAGCTATTAAAAAGCCCTGCCGGGCTGCGCATGGCGACTAATACTTATGCGCTATTTGTGTGAAGTGCATCACAAATGCACAGTCCTATCTGCTCAATAAACGAACTGTTTTCAGGTAAAAGAATCACACGACAAGCCCCGTAAACATGCCCTGAAAGTGGCATAAAATCAGGTATTTAGGGGGATTCGCGGCTGAATGGCAGTTCAAATACGTACTTAAGTACCACGTGAAAAGTGCTTCATGGCATAAAAATGCAATTTTTACACTTTTCGAACGTTTTAGGCTTGTCCGACACGTTGACTTGCCGGGGCCATCCGGTAGAGTGACGCGGTCGCTTTTCAGGACAAAGTGGCCGTTACATCAGTCAACCAAGGGAATAAAAACAATAACCCTATGAAAGCCCGGATTACTGCACTTTCATTGGCACTGCTCAGCAGTTATGCCAGCGCGGACCTACAGGAACTGGGGGATGAAGCCCTTTCTTCCGAAGTGGGGCAGGCTTTTATTAACCTCGATTCCTTTATTGATCCTATTGATGCTAACACCCGTTTCAGCCGCTTAAGCTTCGGCGAAGAGATACGCATTAACCTTAACGCTGATGAAGTCATTTTTAACCATAACGGTACGATTGCAGACGCGACGATCAACAACTTTGCCCTGGGGCATATCGATACCGCCACAGGTACCTTTGTGCCCTTTGTGGTGAGCAATCCATTCATTGAGTGGGCCGTGCAGGATGACGGTACAGGCAAACAAAACCTGGTAGGTTTCCGTCTGGGTTTTGGTGAAGCAAAAGGCAGTTTGTCAGGCGACATCAGTAATTTAAGTGGCCATATCGGTATTAACTTCACCGATGGCAGTACAACTTATGCGGGCAGCCTGCTGGATGCCTCCGGCAATTCAAGCAGCTATCAGGCGACCCAATTGGGCGTTGATGGTTACAGCTGTGCCCAGTTATCGGGCAATGAAACCTGTTATAACCTGGGTAATTTCAAAAGCTTCAGCATCGCTGACAGCGATGGCAGCAGCACCTCGGATTTTTTCCTGTCGGTACAGAATAAAAACTTCACCTGGAAATGGGGTGATGGCAGCACTGTGACCAGCAGTTACGACACCAGCAAGGGCTTTTTCATCAATATGCCCACGGACATGACCATCAGCCTGGGTGACAGCACCACAGGCACCGCACGTCTGCCTACTGAGTTCATCGACCGCGGCATTGGCCGCTGGTAATCCCCCACGCAGTTAACTTCCCAGGCACCCTGCCCATCAAGGCGCAGGGGTATAAATCGTGTTAGTACCCCAGCGGGCATTACCAAAATCGATGCCATCAATCGTAATAGCACGGCTGATAAATTCAGTACGGGAGCGATGAATCCCCTCATCCGCCTGATCGAAGTTCAGGGTTAAACTCTCACGGGGCACGTTAAAAAACGCACCTTTTACCGTGTCACGCAGCTCTTCACCTGGCCCACCCCATTTCAGGTTGTTCACCGTTTGAAACGAAATAAACAGACCATCACCGGGTTTAAACAGGGTGGATTGCGGATCATTATTGGCTTTTACACCCACGGGGTTAGACAGGTATTTATTCAGCGGATAACAGGTGTTTTTACCCACCAGCGACATGGTGCAATCGGTTACCGTCAGGGTCAGGGGAATAAAACCAAATAACTGAAAGTTAAATTCTGAGCCGTTAGCAATACCGATATAAGTGGCACGTATATCATCCGGGTCACCCTCTGCGGTGATTAACTGTGCGGTGGATTCCACCGGACCGGGCAGGGAAATTTTGCCGCCCCCTAGGGGGTTATCCACCTTGAGGCTGGTATCTTTGATGGTAACGTCGATGTTACCGGTAAGGGAGCGGATGTCGTTCGACATAGTGCCCCGTGCCTTACCAAAACCAAAACGCAGGCCGATTAAATCCTTGTTGCCGCCGGTTTCGTCATAGGCAAATTCGATAAAAGGGTCATTCATCTCAAACGGCACTATGTTGCCGTTGGCATCGATATGGCCTAGCGCGTAGTTATAGAAGAGCAGATCCTGCTCTATGGTCTGATCGCCCATGGTATCGTCAAAACGCTGGTATTTACCGAACTCCACTTTGTCGATGTTAAGCAGGGTTTTGATGTTCAGGCCAAACTGCAGACGGGTGAAGGTGTAGTCGGTATCCACACCTGCCACAAAACCTGCGTTGTCAGAGGCTTTGAAGTTTTCAAATTTTACAAACGCCTGCCCCACTGCCGCGTCCATGGAGTCATCCTCCAGGGGTTGCATCTGGGCAAACACCGGCCATGAAACAAACAACAGTGATGTGATGAGGCTGTAGCGCATCGGGAAGTCCCTTCGTCTTTCTTATTTTTATTATGCTGAGCCCCCAAAACATGTTTCCTTCTGCTTCGGGTGGCGCATTAGAGCACATGCTCTAACATTTTCAGGAAATTACCATTGGCCGAAAGATGCTAAAACGCGTCATTTATGCCAATACCGGCAAAACATGCCCCACCGGATTCCGCTTTGGGCGGCGTGCCGCTATAATGCCGCGCTTTATTAAATGACCGGAGTTTTAACATGGGTAATCGCACCCCCCTGTACGATGCACACCTGGCGGCTGACGCCAAAATCGTCGACTTCGGTGGCTGGGACATGCCTATTCACTACGGCTCCCAGATCAAAGAACACAACCTGGTGCGTGAAGATGCCGGCATGTTCGACGTTTCCCACATGACAGTGGTTGACGTGACCGGCCCACAGGCCCGTGATTACCTGCGTTACCTGATTGCCAACGATGTCGACAAACTCACCGTCGACGGCAAAGCCCTGTACAGCGGTATGCTCAACGAACAAGGCGGCGTGATCGACGACCTGATCGTTTACCGTATGGACCCGGGTTACCGCGTAGTGGTGAACTGCGCCACCCGCGAAAAGGACCTCGCCTGGATGGGCAAGGTTGCTGAAAAATTCGATATGACCCTGACCGAACAGCCACAACTGGCCATGATCGCCGTGCAGGGGCCAAACGCCATCGCCAAAACCATGACTGTGCTTAACCCAGCCCAACAGGCCGTTGCCAAAGGCTTAGCCGTATTCCAGGGCCTGCCTTGCGGTGAGTGGTTTATCGGCCGCACCGGTTACACTGGTGAAGATGGTTTTGAAATTATGCTGCCCGCCGGCGAAGCCGTTGCCGTGTGGGACGCCCTGCGTGCCGCAGGTATTGAGCCTGCCGGTTTAGGTGCCCGTGACACCCTGCGCCTCGAAGCCGGTATGAACCTGTACGGCAACGACATGGATGAAACCATCTCCCCATGGGAAGCCGGTATGGGCTGGACCATTGCCCTCAACCCTGCCGAACGTGACTTCATTGGCCGCAAAGCCCTCGAAGCACAAAAAGCTGCCGGTGTGGCACGTAAGTTTGTTGGCCTGGTGCTAGAAACCCGCGGTGTTATGCGTGGCCACCAGGCGGTGAGCCTGGACGGCGTCAATGCCGACGGTGAAATCACCAGCGGGACTTTCTCCCCAACCCTGCAACTCTCCATCGCCATGGCACGGGTACCTGCTAATGTAGGTGATACCGTATACGTGGATATGCGCGGCAAATACGTTGCCGCCCGTGTAGTGAAGATGCCGTTTGTACGCAACGGCCAAAAAGTTTATCAATAATCACCTTTTAACGAACAGGAAACTGCCATGAGCAATATCCCAGCAAACCTGCAATACGTAGCCTCCCACGAGTGGATCCGCAACGAAGGTGACGGCACTGTAACCGTAGGTATTACCGAATTCGCCCAGGACCAACTGGGTGACGTAGTATTCGTTGAACTGCCAGAAGTGGGCGCCACCGTAAGCGCAGGTGACTCTGTTGCTGTGGTTGAATCGGTTAAAGCCGCATCTGATATTTACGCACCTGTATCCGGTGAAATCGTAGCGATCAACGAAGCCCTGGTAGATGCACCGGAAGGCGTAAACGCTGATCCGTTTGGCGCTGCCTGGTTCTTCAAAATCAAACTGTCCAACGCCGCTGAGCTGGATGGTCTGTTAAGCGCTGACGCTTACGCCGCTGAATGCGAATAAGCTGAACCGCTGAATAAAAAAACCGCCTGAGGGCCACTGCTGTCCCACAGTTTGACGTAACCACAAAAAAGCCTGAACCCCGCGTGTTATTCTGACGTTTCCACACAGCAGACAACACAAGGAGTTCAGGCTTTGTCGCATTCTAACACTGCCTTCCACCAACTACTCAAACCTGTTGTGAGACATGAATTTGAAAATCTCGCACAACAGCATCATACAGGGCAAAAACTTCGCTCAGCTTCCCGCTGGGATCAATTCATTGGCATGGCCATGGCACAACTCTCCGGCCGCCAAAGTTTGCGGGATATTCAGGCCAACCTGCAGGCGCAGCGCCACAAACTCTACCATCTCGGTGCTAAACCCATTGCCCGCTCAACCCTGGCAAGAATGAACGAAAAACAACCCGCGGAGCTGTATCAGAACCTGTTCGGAAAATTATTAACCCATTGCAAAAACATGCCGGGAAAACATAAATTCCGCTTTAAAAATCCACTCTATTCCCTGGATGCCAGCGCCATTGATTTATCACTGAGTGTGTTTCCTTGGGCTGCACACCGTGACGATACCGCCAACGTCAAACTCAGTGTGGGGTTAAATCACGGCACATTGATTCCTGAATTTGTTGCGTTAAGCGATGGTCAGGAGAACGACATGGTTAAGGGACGTGAATTTCATTTCCCAAAAGGCAGCATTGTTGCGTTTGATAAGGGTTATATGGATTACGAATGGTTCGCAAATCTTACAAAACAAGGGGTTTTCTTCGTTACCCGCCTACGCAGCAATGCGGTTTTTACAGTCACAAAGAGTTACTCAGCCAATCCTGTGCACGGGATATTAGCTGATCAGGATATTCAGTTCAGCAGCGCCCATGCGGAGAAACGCGGAGTACCCGCGTTGCGGCGAGTGGTGTATCACTGCCATGAAACAGAAAAAACCTATGAGTTTTTAACCAACCATTTTGAGCTGTCAGCCAAAACCATTGCAGGTATTTATAAAGATCGTTGGCAGGTTGAATTATTTTTTAAAGCGATCAAACAAAGCCTGAGCATTCGTGGTTTTTTGGGAACATCACGTAACGCAGTCATGACCCAGATATGGATAGCGATGATCGTGTATTTATTGGTGGCCTATGCACGTTACGCGGCCCGTGCGGGTTGGACGGTTTACCGGATGTTGAGGGTGCTGAGGTTAAACCTGTTTGAAAGAAAATCACTGATGGAAGTGCTTAATCCTCCGCCAGAGAGGGGGAAAGAAAACGAGCCTCAGATGAGGCTCGCGGTATGAGGTTAAAACTGTGGGACAGCCGTGGCCTGAGGGCGGTTTTTTTATGGGCAAGAAAAGCTAGAAGCTAGAAGCTAGAAGCTAGAAGCTAGAAGCTAGAAGCTAGAAGCTAATTTTAGCTGTTACTCGATTAACACAAACAAGGAAGATAACGTGGCAATTTATATCTGTGAAAAATGCACTGGCCCATTGAAGCAGGAAAATCGTTTTTTCAGCCAACGTTATATATGTGAGAACTGCCAGCAAGAGTATTACCCAGTACAAGCGTCTATCAATCCACTTAAGCTGATATTGCAAATTGCACTTATTGCACTCTGTGGCGCATTTTTATCCTATATAAAAACATTTTTGCAGGCACAGTATCCGGATTACAACACCATCATCGGAGCAGCCATTGGAGTTTGTTTTGTCGCTGTTTTTTATTTTACAAGGTCGGAATACAAAATTATTGGTTTTACGCCGGTTGAAAACATCCCCAATCCATTTACCCGCCAGGACAGCAAAATAGTACTCACAATACTGACCGTTGTGGGGATTCTGTTGCTCGTGTTATGGCAATTTTAACTCGCAGTTTTACTCAAGCATCCGGCGAATGAAAACACAGCAGGTTTATTCACCCCCATTATTTGAATAACACCTGCCGGTAATGGGTGGGGGTTTCACCGGTCCAGCGTTTAAAGGCACGGCTGAAGGCACTGATTTCAGAAAACCCCAGATAATAGGCAATTTCGCTGAGAGACATATTGCGGTCTTGAATAAGCTCCATAGCCTTGGCCTGACGGATATTATCCAACAGGTCTTTAAAATTCTGATCTTCCGCTTTCAGGCGGCGATATAAGGTCTGCCGGTTCATATGCAGGCGTTTGGCAATATCCTCTATCTGGTAATTCCCCACATGCAGTTGTTTAGCAATAATATTCGCAACCTGCTCAGTGGTTTTATTTAATAACAGGCTTTTTTTGAGTTTTTCCGCCTGTTCGCGCAGGGCGGAAAACACATAGGGATTATGGGGCTCTGAGGAGCGTTTAAGATATTCGCTGGCAAAGACAATGCTGCAGCGTGGCGCATTAAATTCTACCGGACAGCGGAAATAATCTTCGTACAAAGCATGATAGGCAGGCTGGGCATGCATAAAGGAGACTTTGATAATCTCCATATCTTCCCCCAGATATTGACGTGCCCGTTTGGCATTTAAGCCCAGGGTGCGTTCCATATCCGCCTGGCAATAATCCTGCTGATCGTTGTATTCAAAAATAACGCTGGAAAAATGTTCACCTTTATCAAAACGTATGCTCATGCCGGTGTGCAGAATTTTGCAATATTCCACATAACGTTCCATGCCCTGCTCAGCGGTTTCACTGTGTACCCATAAATTGGATACCAAACTCATTAAATTGGGGTGATGCTCCATGCCGATATGCAGTCCAAGGGCGGGGTCTGCCGTCAGTTTTTGCGCCTCATGCCACAGTGCATGGTATTGCGGCAAAGCAAGCCGTTGTTCCAGGGAGGTAATATCGTCTTCACTCAACCCCAGGGTGTTAAGCAAATGCTGGCGCTGCATTATATTCAGATAACCATTGCGCTCCAGATAACACACAATGGAGTTAGCCGACGACATGGATACCGTAATGTGACTCATCTTGTTACCAAGCCCTTAGCCCCAGGCAAAACCAAATAACTGCAAAAAATCCTGTTTAAAACTTTTAAAATCAACCACACCCTCAATATCACCCGGCTGAATGTTCTGCACCAGCAGTTTCACCTCTGCCTGGGTTGCCGCGGCGAGTTCGAACTCATCTAAACGCAGCCGGTAGGCTTTGTCTATGTTACAGGTTAAGGCACCCGGCGGGTACAGGCCCGTGGTAAACAGGCGAATGATCTGCGCAATACAATCTTCGTGATTACCCTGCTCTTTCATCACTTTGTACAGGGCAGAAATATAAACCGATAAGGATGGAATAGCCGCGCTGGATTGGGTCACTATAGCCTTTAAAACCGCAACTTTAGCGGGAGGCATAGTGGCTCTGCGTTGCGCAGTTTGCTGCGCTAACAGGCCGTTGATATTTTCACAGCATTTTTCTAAATCTTCTTTGGCACGCCCTAAAGTGCCATCGTGATAAATGGCCCGGGTCACATCCCCACCCAGATAACTGAAGGCCACGGTTTGAAAATCAGCCGCCAGGACAGCGGCATTTTGCAAAGCCTGCACCCATAACTGCCAGTCCTCACCGCCCATCACTTTAATGGTATGTTGAATTTCTTGGGCAGACGCAGCATCTATGGCGAAGGCCTGTAACTGGCCTTTGTTTATATCATAGGTTTGGCCTGTAAACGCCTGATCTATGGGTTTGATCACCGATTGATACACAACCTCTGTATTATTTTCCGGCACGCTGCGCCGTGGTGCCGCCACACTGTACACCAGTAAATCCACCTGCAGGCCACGCTGCTTTAAAACGTCAATTACCTGCTGTTTTGTGCTTGCCTGAAATGCATCGGCATTGATGGCGATATCCAGGTTGCCCTGCTCAACGGCAAATTCATTGACAGCAAAATTGTTATACCAGCCAGCGGAACCGGTTTTATGGGCGCTGGGTTCCTTTTCAAATACCACCGAGATTGTCTGCGCCTTAAAAAAAACCTGACTGACAATCCGCGAGGCAAGCCCATAACCCGCTGAGCCACCAATAATTAACACAGTTTTGGGAATAATATCCGGCAAAGTGTAAGCAGCCATGGCCCGCTCACACGTATCAATCTGATATTGCACATTCTGGCTGCAACCCTGCGGATTGGCATTTACACATAATGCACCACGAATTTTTGGGCTGATAACGGACACACTTGATTCCTTTTATTATTGAGGGGTGACGTTTTTTTGCGCAGCTGAAATCAGCGCATCGCGGTTTTCCTGCAGCCAAGCACAGGATTGCAAATATAATTCGTCGAGGGAGAGGTTGCGCGCATCGAGGGCTGCACCTATGCGCACCCGGATGTGGGTATGCTGTGGGTGCACAACAGGTGGCCAGCATAAACCCGCATTATGCGCGACCGGCACCAGTGGTACCTGCGCACGGTGCGCCAGGGATGCGGCACCGCGGTTAAATTTGCCCTGCTCACCAATTTTTACGCGGGTGCCTTCGGGGAATATCAGAATGCAGCGTTGTTTCTGTAATCGCAGGCTGCCCTCTTTTAATAAATCACGGTAGGCCTGCGCAGGTTTACTGCGGTCCAGGGGTACAGGGTCCGCAAGGGATAAAGCACTGCGTAATAAAACGGAACCAACCAGCTCTTTTTTTAATACAACACTCATAGGTTCACACAGGAGTTGCAGAAAAAAAGTTTCCAGACTGCTTTGATGATTAGCCATCAGCACACAGGGTTCCGCAGGCAATAGGTGCGGATTTTCAATACTGATGCGGATAGAAAAAAATACCTTCACCAGCCACATAATCACACTTATACAGCGGTGTTTAAAAATATTCTTTTTTGCCTCGGGCATAAAACGCCCAAAGACAAGCAGATACAGAGCCACGCATGTCGCAAGCAAATAACAGCTTACATAAAACAACACGAGTTTTATTGTGTGCCACAAACTTGCCATGCGTACCTCCGCGTCAGATCTTAATTCAGGCTGCTACATGGTTCGCGATGTAATCCAGCACATCCTGCACGGTAAAGAATTTTTCCGCTTCGGAGTCCTGAATTTCAATATCCAGTTGCTCTTCAATCGCCATAATTAATTCAACGGTATCCAGTGAATCCGCACCAAGATCTTCGATAAAACGTGATGCAGGGGTAATTTTGTCCACCTCCACACCCAGCTGCTCACTGACAACGTTAAACAGGCGCTGTTGAATATCTGACATTTTTATTTCCTCACTTTTCTGGTTGGTTAGTATGTTACGGGTTCAAGTACAAACAGCAGATCACCTGCGTTAATGCATTGCCCGTCACTGACATTGATATGCTGAATTTTGAACTGCAGATGCGCGGGATACAGTTCATATTGCGGATGATTAAGTTCATAAAGAGCAAATGGCCGGTATAATTTCATGGCCTCAAACAGACACAAGGTATCTGTCACACTGACCAATGCACCTTTTTTTACAAAGGGCTCATCCTGCGGGGATGCTGCGCTGTAAAAAATACCGTTGCCGGGGGAAAATACTTTTAATGCCGGGCTGCCGGGCACATGAATCAAGGCCCGCCACTGTGCATGATCAGCATGACATACTGATGAATGCAGAGAATTTGCCGGCAAACGTGCCGCCATTTCGCTTAAAAAAGCGGTATTGTGCTGGTCGGCGCAAAATATTTCATCCTCTAATACCGTCAGCAATAGGGGAATATTCGTATTAATGCCGTTAATCTGCAGCTGGCTTAAAAAAATGTGTAAAGTTGTGATCGCCGCCTCTCTGTTTTCGGCCCGGGCGATAACCTGAATAATCAAACTGTCGTAAAACGATTCCACCCTGTTGCCTTCAGCCACACAACTGATAATGCGGATGCCCGGAATATCGGGCCAGACAAGTTCACTGATAATACCCGGTGATGGATGGGTGATAATCTGCCCATTGTGCAACTCAATACGCTCAGCGGTTATACGCGCTTCAATAGCGTAACCCTGTTGTTGCACCGTCAAATCATTGATGGATTCACCCGCCGCGATACGTAATTGCTGCTGCACAATCTGAATACCACTGACCATTTCCGTTACCGGGTGTTCAACCTGCAAGCGGGTATTCATTTCCATGAAATAAAATTGCTGCGCATTTAAATCGAAAATAAATTCAACTGTGCCTGCACCACAATAATCCACCGCATTGGCCAGGGCGGTTGCTGCATCCTGCATCTCTGCCACTAACAAGGGGTGCAACACACCTGAGGCGGATTCTTCGATTAACTTCTGATTATTGCGCTGCACACTGCAATCGCGGATACCCAAAATTTTTGTGCAACCATATGCGTCACGTAAGATCTGCACTTCCACATGGCGCATGTGGCTGATAAATTTTTCCAGATAGAGATCACCGCGTCCGAAGGCTGATTTCGCTTCAAGTGTGAGACGTTTAAAATTGCTGGCCAGCTGGGCTTCGTTTTCGATCACCGCTATGCCTTTGCCACCACCGCCAAATACCGCTTTTAAAATCAATGGGTACCCCACCCTGGCGGCATGTGATCTGGCATCCTGCACATCTTTTAATATGCAATAACTACCCGGCACCACCGGGATGTTGGCTTTAATCGCTGCATTCAGGGCCTGGGCCTTATCACCCATGCACGCAATGGTCTGGTGCGCTGGGCCAATGAAATTAAGGCCCTGTTGCTCACACCGATAGGCGAATTGCGGATCTTCAGATAAAAATCCTATGCCGGGGTGTAACGCATCCGCGGCACTGATATGGGCAATACGCAGCACACTATTGGCGTTAAGGTAACTTTCATCCGGTGTTGAGCCACCCAGGCAATATAATTCGTCATTCCCCGTTAATAATTGCGCCACATGGCTGTGCATATCCGGATCGGATTGCACTAACACAACCGATAATTTTTCTGCATGAATATCATTGATCAGTTTCACTGCGGTGCAACCACGGGCGTGCACCAGTACTTTGTGCAGAGGTGCAAAGCGTTTTGGCCGAAGCATATTTTCATAAAACCTTGACGCGGGTTTTTCCGCCTGCAGATGGGCTGCCAATAAATCCTGGATATCAATTTCGCCAGCGCATATATGCGGATCAATGGCCCGTAATGCATCTTCAAATTCCACATTAAACGGATTACGTACTAAACCCTGCAACGGCGTTTTATAGCCCCCGGCGAAGGACACATCAGAAAATTGCTGCACATAATTCGCCAGACACACCCGCGCCGGTAAATACGCCGGCACCACTACCTGCCCGGCAAAGGGAATATTCGCACCGCTGATATACCAGGTATCCACAAATGGATGGGTAACAAAACTTGCCTGGGCGCCGCCGGTACAATCGGCAAACCCCAGCATCAGGGGGCGTATAGACGTTGCAAGGTAATATTGCGAAAGGGCTTCATTGAGCACCGGCATGGAAAATAACGAAGCGGCACCTTCTTTGGTTTGCATACCACCGGAGGAAATAATACCCACCAGCGGCAGACCTTTTTCACGGCAGGTTTCAATCAACCACAACATGCGCAGGCCTGCGGCCATATCAATCGCCCCAGCCTGAAAATGGGTATTGGAAATGGCCAGGCCAAAATGCTGCCCGTTGCAGTGCTGTGCAATGCCCACCACCAGACCACAGGCCTGATCACCTGCGTCCAGGGCGTTTTTAATACTCGCGGCAAAACCGGGGAAATGGCGGGGGTCAGTGCTGACCAGACCGGTTAATTGCGCTTTAAAATCCACTTGTAAGTGTTTTACCCATGTTGACCAGCTGGGCCAGTGCACATGGTTTTCCCGTTGTAATTGCTGAATCTGTAAATCACAGCATGCCATTGCCAAACGGTGCCAGAAATCCCGTTTTCGCCCGATAAACTGTGGATTTATTTTGCCGTTGTAACTAGCCCCTTGTTTACGGGCACGGAAATATTGTGGAATCAGATGCTCAAATAAATATGTAATTAAGCACAACAAAGCATCACATAAACGCGTGTGCTGCAGGGTTTTCCAGGATTCCACCTGACGTAAAAAAACACTGAGGTTGTGCAATCTGGGTAATTCGCGCAACCAGCTTTCAAAGCTGGCCATACTGGTGAAAACAGGGTGTGCCCCCTGTTGCGCTAACACTTGCTGGCGGGCAGCATTTAATAACGCCGCTATCGATTGCTGCGAAATAACATGCTCATTGTTGGCCTGGGCGGCAATAATATTCAGCGAACCTATTATGCCGTCATACAGGGCATCAAATAGCAACATATTCTGGCAGGCACTGCGTAATTCAGCATTTAAATCTGCTGCGTTTATGACACCCTGAATTGTACTCAAGGTTTGTACCTGTTGCGCTTGTATGAACTCAGGCTGCTCAAGATAAATCAGGCACTGTGCCAATAAATCTTTGCCATCGGCTTTCCAGTAATTATACAAATGCATAACCACTTCGATCGCCAGCTGGTTTTTGGCCTGTTTGTATTTCTGTGAATGATGGTGAATGGCAGCCCTGTGGTAATGGCTGGCTGCTTTTTCCAGATCGCTGTAATAGGCAAGTGCATCATGGGCACTGAGCCAGTCATTAAACCGCTGTTGTTGGGTGACAGGTTTTACCGGCAAAACATCATCTGACGCGGCGTTATATATGGAAGGTGCTGCCGGTATCAGTGAATTGCCATGCAGAGGGGGGGATTGCAGGCGTTTTATCTGCGCCAGGTAACGCAGGCGGCGATAAACGGAATTATCATCAGCCGTTACCACTTGTGATGTTTGCATCGCTTGCGCGGCATTATGCTGAATATGCTGTAAGGCGGCAAGCAGGGCGAGACGCAAATTGGCAAGGTCCGGCTCTGCATCACAGGGGTCAAAATCAATCACACCATCAATTAAACCTGCGGCAAATAATTCCGGTGCGGATATGCCAACAATTTTTGCGCAGGCCTGCCAGCTCAGATGTTGTTTGCGTGCAATGCTCGCCAGGCCCTCGGGTTGTATTGTACTGAACACACTGCCGCGGGTGGCGAACAATAAATTTGCCGCCGCAAGGGGAATTGCCCCCCCGGAATAACCACAGCCCACAATAACCGCCAGGCTTGGTACTGGCAGGGCCATCATTTCACTGATTAACGCGGAAATAACATGGGCCTGCAATTGTGCATTGGCCTGTTCACCGGCATCCGCCCCCGGGGTATCAATCAACGTTAATACCGGTATCGAGCGCGCCGCCAATTGTTGTGCAAGCTGCGCCGCTTGCTGATGCAGGGCAGGACTCCACACACCGGCCTGATATTCGCGGTTCTGGGCAATGACCCCGAAGGTTACCACCTCACCCCGTGGGCAGTGCAGGTTTATCTCAGCCGCATATAAAGCGCCCGCATCAAGTATGCAAATATGCTGCGGATCGAGTGCCTGTAAAATTTGTTTAGCTGATAAACGTTGTTTGGCCTGCACGGGATTTATCACCGCCCGCTCGTAGGCATGATCACTGAGGGTTTTTAAATAACCGGCCTGGTTGATTAAAACCCCGGGCGCGCAGAATGAACCTGTTGCCGTCTTCGCAGCCGCGCCCTGCATAAAATTCAGCACAGTGTTATCAATCTCGAGATTTAATGCACTGAAAATGTCCGCAGGTTCTGCTCCCTGCTGTGTATTTAATGGCGTTTTAATCCTGTTCATAATGCGCACTTTTTTAAAATTGAATATCAGCTTCAGGCAATAAAACGTTCGAAAATCAGGCTGGCATTGGTGCCACCAAAACCAAAACTGTTGGACATCACCCGGTTTAAAGAGCGTGAGCTGGTGTGGGTAAGTATCGGTAAACCTTCGGCGGCATCATCAGGGTTAACAATATTGCCGGAGGCACAAATAAAACCCTGTTGCAGCATTAACAGGCTGTAAATGGCTTCGTGTACACCGGCAGCCCCCAGGGCATGGCCACTCAGGGATTTAGTGGAACTGATCAGGGGCGCTTCATTGCCAAATACTTTTTTAATGGCGAGCAATTCCGCAGTATCACCCACCGGCGTGCTGGTGCCGTGGGCATTTAAATATTCCACCGGGCCACGGGCACTGCTTAATGCCTGCTGCATACAACGCGCCGCCCCTTCACCGGAGGGCGCGACCATATCCTGGCCATCGGAGGTGGCACCAAAGCCGGTAATTTCCGCAATAATATGTGCACCACGGGCCTGTGCATGCTCCAGGGCTTCGAGCACCAAAACACCTGCGCCACCGGAAATCACAAAACCATCACGCTCTTTATCAAACGGGCGCGATGCCGTTTGTGGTGCGTGATTAAATTTACTCGACATGGCGCCCATGGCATCGAATAACAGTGACAAACTCCAGTGGCAGTCTTCACCACCACCGGCGAGTATCACATCCTGCAAACCGAGCTGAATTTGTTGTGCGGCAAGACCAATGCAATGGGCACTGGTGGCACAGGCGGAAGTGACGGAATAATTTAAACCGCGGATTTTAAATTGCGTGCACAAATTCGCGTTGATCGCACTCGACATGGTGCGGGTTACCCGGTACGGGCCCACTTTGCGAATGCCGCTGGCGCGCAGAATATCCACAGATTCGATAACGTTTTGCGTGGAGGCGCCGCCCGCCCCCATAATTAAACCGGTTTTTTCATGGCTTAAATCCGCGGCGCTTAAACCCGCCTGGGCAATGGCCTGCTGCGCCGCCAGATAAGCATAACCTGAGGCATCACCCATAAAACGCAGCATTTTGCGATCAATTAATTCGCTTAAATCGATTTTAATTAAACCGCACACATGGCTGCGCAAACCCTGCTCAATATATTCAGGGTCAATGCCGATACCGGATGTATGATTTTTCAGGGAGTGACTGACGCTCTCAAGGTTATTACCCAGGCTGGAAATAATACCCATGCCGGTAATCACCACACGCCGCGGCTGAATGCTGTGACGTAATATCATGCCGCAGCCCCCTGTAACTGATAAAACGCCACCTTAAGACCTTCAGCACTGTAAATATGCTGGCCATCGGCATACACATCACCGTCGGCAATAATCATGGCGATATCTTTAATCAGAATGCGTTTTACATGGATGTGATACGTCACCTTGAGGGTGCTGGGTAAAATTTCACCGAAAAATTTTACTTTGTCGCAGCCCAGGGCGCGGCCCTTGCCGGACGGCCCCGACCAGGAAAGAAAAAACCCTGCGATCTGCCACAGTGCATCAAGGCCAAGACAACCGGGCATTACCGGATCGCCAGGAAAGTGGCAGGCAAAAAACCATTTGTCCGGGCTGATATCAAATTCGGCAAGCACTTCACCCTTGCCATAACGCCCGCCGCTGGCATTGATTTGCACTATGCGGTCAATCATCGACATATTACCGGAGGGCAATTTAGAACCCGGTTTATCGATGCTCATAAAATACTGCAGTTCTGCGTGACTGTAGGTCGCCTGCTGATTCACGTGCCGCTCCTGAAAAACAATTAAGTGCAGGCATCCTAAAAGCCGGGCTGTTTTTTTGCTTGACCGCCCATAACATTCTGTTGACCCGCAGTAACAGGCCAATGGCTACCCGTTTCATGCCCGCAGGCCCCGTTAACAGCTGTGCCTACCCCCTTATGGAAAAGCGGCTAATCTGCTACAATCCGCGCCCCAAATTTGTCATCCCCACCAGAGGTTGTTCATTCCATGACCAAACCAACCCTCGCCCAGCTGGAAAACCGCGACGAGTTTATTAACCGTCACCTCAGCCTCGACGCGACTGACCTAAACGCCATGCTGGAAGCCGTTGGCGCAACCTCCCTGGATGATCTGACCCGCCAGATAGTGCCGGAGAACATCCTGCGTGATGCTTTCCTGCAGATGGGTGATGCCATGCCCGAGCGCGAAGCCCTGGCTTACCTCAAATCCGTAGCCCAGCAGAACAAGGTTTACCGTTCTTTTATTGGTATGGGTTACCACGACACCAGCCTGCCAACTGTGATCCTGCGTAACGTGCTGGAAAACCCGGGCTGGTATACCGCTTACACCCCTTACCAGCCGGAAATTGCCCAGGGCCGTCTCGAAGCTCTGCTCAACTACCAGCAGGTGATTATCGATATGACCGGCATGGAACTGGCTAACGCCTCCCTGCTGGACGAAGCCACCGCCGCCGCCGAGGCCATGGCGCTGATCAAACGTGTGGTGAAGAAAAACAAATCCAACGCGTTTTTTGTGGATGAAAACTGCCTGCCACAAACCATCGACGTCATCAAAACCCGCGCCTACGGTTTTGGCTGGGATGTAATTGTGGGTAAAGCCGATGACGCGCTTGATGCCGACATTTTTGGTGCCCTGTTCCAGTACCCCGGCCTGAACGGTGAAGTGCGTGATTTCACCGACATCATCGCCAAGCTGCACGAAAAAGACTGCATGAGCGCAGTCGCCACTGACTTAATGGCCCTCGCCACCCTGAAAACTCCGGGTGAAATGGGTGCCGACGTGGCCCTGGGTAACAGCCAGCGTTTTGGTGTGCCCATGGGCTTTGGTGGCCCGCACGCGGCATTTTTCGCCACTAAAGATGAACACAAACGCGCCATGCCAGGCCGTCTGATTGGTGTATCCATCGACGCCAGCGGCAACCGCGCCCTGCGTATGGCCCTGCAGACCCGTGAACAGCACATCCGCCGTGAGAAGGCGACTTCCAACATCTGTACTGCACAGGTGCTGCTGTCTAACCTCGCCTCTTTCTACACTGTGTACCACGGCCCGGTGGGCATTAAACGTATCGCCAACCGCATCCACCGCCTGACCACCATCCTGGCCAACGGCCTGCAGGCAGCCGGTGTGAGTCTAGTAAACACTAACTGGTTCGATACCCTAACCATTAACGTGGCCGATAAAAACGCCGTGCTGGCCCGCGCCAACGCCAAACAGATCAACCTGCGTATCGATGCCGGCAACACCCTGGGTGTGAGCCTGCATGAAAATACCGGCCGTGCCGATGTGGCTGACCTGTACGAAATCTTCACCGGCAAAACCGGCCTGGATATCGATACCCTGGATGCCGCCGCGCAAAGCCCGATTGCCGCCGGCCTGCAGCGCAGCAGTGAGTTTTTAACCCACCCGGTGTTCAGTCGTTACCACACCGAACACGAAATGCTGCGTTACATGAAACGCCTGGAAACCCGTGACCTGGCCATGAACCAGAGCATGATCACCCTGGGTTCCTGCACCATGAAACTCAACGCCACCACGCAAATGTTGCCCGTGACCTGGCCTGAGTTCGGCGGCATTCACCCCTTCGCCCCGAAAGACCAAACCGCCGGTTACGCCACTATGATCGGCGAGCTGGAAACCTGGTTACGGGATATCACAGGTTTTGATGCTATCTGTATGCAGCCAAACTCAGGTGCACAGGGTGAATACGCAGGTTTAATCGCGATTAAACGCTACCACGAGAGCCGTGGTGATTTTCACCGTAATATCTGCCTCATCCCCCGTTCTGCCCACGGTACCAACCCTGCCTCCGCGCAGATGGTCAACATGCGTGTGGTAGTGGTGGATTGTGATGACTTAGGTAACGTCAACATGGATGACCTGCGCGCCAAAGCACAGGCCAACGCGGAGAACCTCTCCTGCCTGATGATGACCTACCCGTCCACCCACGGTGTATACGAAGAATCCGCCAAAGAAATTTGCGAAATTATCCACGCCTTAGGTGGCCAGGTTTACATGGACGGCGCCAACTTAAACGCCCAGGTGGGTTTAACCCAGCCAGCGTTTATCGGTGCTGACGTATCCCACATGAACCTGCACAAAACCTTCGCCATTCCACACGGCGGCGGTGGCCCGGGCATGGGCCCGATCGGCGTGAAATCCCACCTCGCACCCTTCATTGCTAACCACAGCGTGCGCAGCATTGAAGATGCCTCCGTGGGCATGGGCGCGGTGTCCGCCGCACCTTACGGCAGCGCCAGCATCCTACCGATCAGCTGGATGTACATCCGCCTGTTAGGTGGCAAAGGCCTGCGTCTCTCCACCCAGATGGCCCTGTTAAACGGCAACTACATGGCGAAAAAACTTGGTGAACACTACCCCATTCTGTACACAGGCCGTAACGGCCGTGTGGCCCACGAATGTATTGTTGACCTGCGCCCGTTGAAAGCTGAAACCGGCGTAACTGAAGTGGATATTGCCAAACGTCTGATGGACTACGGCTTCCACGCCCCGACTATGTCATTCCCTGTGGCCGGCACATTTATGATCGAACCGACCGAATCGGAAACCAAAGCCGAAATCGACCGTTTCATCGAAGCCATGGTGACCATCAAACAGGAAATCAACGCCATTAAAGCCGGCGAAATGGACGCGGAAAACAACGCCCTGAAACATGCCCCGCACACAGTGCGTGACATCAGCGGCGAGTGGAACCGTCCCTACAGCCGTCAGCAGGCCGCCTTCCCGGTGGCCTCACTGTACAGCCACAAATTCTGGCCAACCGTGAACCGTATCGACGACGTATACGGCGACCGCAACCTGATTTGTGCCTGCCCGGCGATTGAGAGTTACGAATAAACAGCCGATAGGCTGATCTTGTGATGAAAGCCCGCTTTGGCGGGCTTTTTTATGGGCTTTGTAAGCCTTTTGCCATTGAGGTGTCACACGCCACTGGTTAATATCGCGCCGCTTTTTGACTATTTGCCCATGAAGGGCTGCGATGCAATTCCTCAAACTCTCGTTAGTATCTGTTTTATCCCTTACCCTGCTCGCCTGTGGCGATGACAAAAAAGATTCCATCAGTGATGCACAAGCCGAAGCCACTGCAAAGGCAATGGTGGCTGATGTCCGCGATGTATACACAGCGGCCAATTTAGATGACATCACCACTGGCGGGGAAAGTTTTGCTGAAGAATTAAATGCCGCACAGATGCTGGGGCAAGATGAAGCATCTGCAATGTATGCCACCTTTATTCAAGCCGTGTACACCATTGCTGATGCAATGAACCCCAATATCGAAAAAGACTCTGACACTGAATACAGCGCGGACGGCATTACAGTTCTAATCATTGGCAACACATATTCCGTGATTCAGGAAATCAATGGTTTCGCAGTGAACCTGAATATTACGGGTACTTATGAGGAACTCTATGAATATAGCCAGTCTGAAACACCAATTTGGTCAGACGAAGAAAATACCTCTGGCTCTGCCGATATCGCTGGCCTCAATGGATTTGTAAGTAGTGCTAATTATATATTCAGTGTTACTAACGGAAAATTAACGAGTCAGTTTAGTAAAACAAATAGCGGTTCTTATACCGATGATTACACTGATGGGCATTACACATCTGAAGACATTTCATCTGGTTCAGAAAGTAATAAATTTAGTGTCAGCGCAGCAGTTAAATTCGAACAATTAAATGATGAAAAACTATCTTTTTCAGGCAACTTAGATATACAAGCAGATGTGAACGATGCCGACGATCAAACCGAGAATTATGAGAGCGATCTCGGGCTTATAAATGAAACGGTCAATATAAATTCCACAGCCAATATTAATAATCTTCAATTAATCTTCACTGGTGATCTGCAAGATGAAATGGGCAGTAATATTGCACTTAGCATCAAACTAAACATTAAAGACCTGCAATTAGTATTCTTAAACCTCTCCGAACGCCACTATAGTTATGACTCTGAGACTGATACCAGCTCGGATATCACCACTGAAATAAGCGGAGAAAATGCTCAAGCACTGAGTAACAATGCTCATGCTGATTTTGAGGTTAAACTCGAATTAGCTCTTGCTGGCATCGACAAAAACACCAGCCTGTTATTAAGTGGCAGTACTGATGCTGTTGATAACGGCAATATCAAGCTGGTATTTGGTTTTGCAGGTAAAACCCTGACCATTGCGGCCGACAGCGCAAAACAACAGGCCACCCTGAGTCACAGCAACGGCGCAGTATTAACCGTGGCAGAAAATAAAGACGGCGAAATGATCGGCATCATCAAAGTGAAAGGCAAACAGGCTGCAACTATCAGTACATCCAGCGGTGTACCAGTTGTGCGTTATATCTCTGGTGCATTTGAATCC
>JACKOM010000009.1 GCA_024234265.1 Oceanospirillaceae bacterium | reverse complement strand
GTGGGGATTTTGTCGTTTTCACGGGTTTTGTCCTGGTTATTACATCATCACTTTAATTTAACCATGTCAGTACTCACCGGTTTTATGGCCGGTGCCCTGGTGAAAATATGGCCATGGAAAGAAGTGTTGGTTTCCCGTATAGACAGTCACGGCCAATCTGTACCAGTACAGGAATGGCCGATATTGCCATTTGAAGTGCAGGATCCGCAAATTCTGCTGGCGATATTGCTCGCCGGTGCTGCGATTATTTCTGTTCTGTTACTGGAGCGGGCCGGTAAAAAAATGGCTTCTGAGTAATTTATGTACACATGTAAACCGGCAAAAAGAGGGGTAAATGGGCTTTTGTGGCAGCGGATTCTTGTCATTCAGGCTTTTGCCGGAAATTTGAAATGTGCGCTCAATCGTTTTTTTATATCGTTTATTAATAAGATAAAAAATTTTAAGCGGTTAAATATGTTAAAAGTCGGTTTTGTTCCAATAAGTACAAAAGTACATAATTTGCCCCGTCAAAAAACCTTACATCTGGAACAAAACAAGCGTGCCATGTTTATTCTGGCCAGTATTTTTGGCGTTTTGTTACTCAGTGGCTGCAGCGGTTTTGTATCGGTTGATGAGAAGTTTGATGTGGATACGGGCTTTACCGGTACCCATACAGTACAGCGTGGTGAAACCCTGTATTCGATTGCCTGGCGCTACGGCGCTGACTACAAAGAGTTAGCAGGTGCTAACTCTATTTATTATCCGTATACCATTTATCCCGGACAGCAAATCAATATTGGTCGTCGTGTGGCCAGCACACCGGCTGCAACGCCACCCCGTACATTGCCGACCAAAACTTTGACACCCCCTGCTAAACAGGACAGACCAGTGGTTACAAAGCCTGTGCGGGCCCTGCCGGTGACACCACCAAGTGCGCCATCGGCGGATGATCCAAGCTGGATATGGCCAACAAATGGCCAGGTGATCGCCAAATTTTCATCAAATCAGCCCGTGAATAAGGGTATTGATATCGCCGGGTCCATGGGAGAGCCTGTACTTGCAGCAGCGGCTGGCACCGTTGTGTATGCAGGGAATGGATTACTCGGGTACGGCAACTTAGTTATTGTGAAACATAATGATCGCTTCTTAAGCGCATATGCCCACAACAGCAAGTTACTCGTCCAGGAAAATCAGGAAGTTAAAGTCAGCCAGCCGATTGCCGAAATAGGTTCTAGCGGGACGGATAAAACAAAACTCCATTTTGAAATCCGTCTCGATGGTAAACCGGTGGATCCGTTAACTTACCTGCCCAGGAAGTAGAATAGACAGGTAATCAGGGTCCGGGTTTAAACAAGTTGGGTGATTGGAACAAAACTTGAATATGTTCCAGTACAACAACAATAACATGGCGGACATGATTATGGCGGTACAAAGGGAATTAGACGATCTCGACAACGATATCGTAATTGACGAAGCAGAATTACAGGACGACGCAAGCACCGACGATGACGCACCTGAAGAGTTGTTAAGTGTACGTGACCGTGAAGCAGATGCTCAGCGAAACCTGGATGCAACCCAGCTGTATTTAAATGAAATTGGCTTTTCGCCTTTATTAAGCCCGGAAGAAGAAGTGCACTTTGCACGCTTGGCGCGTAAAGGGGATGAAAAAGGCCGCAAACGCATGATCGAAAGTAACCTGCGTTTGGTTGTAAAGATTTCCCGCCGTTATGTGAACCGTGGTTTAACCCTGCTGGATTTAATTGAAGAGGGTAACTTAGGTTTAATCCGCGCTGTTGAAAAGTTTGACCCCGAACGTGGTTTCCGTTTTTCAACCTACGCTACCTGGTGGATACGTCAAACCATTGAACGTGCCATCATGAACCAGACCCGTACCATTCGTTTACCTATTCATGTTGTTAAAGAATTAAACGTTTATTTACGTGCCGCCCGTGAATTAACCCAGAAACTTGATCACGAACCCTCCGCAGAAGAAATTGCTGAACTGCTGGAAAAACCCGTTGACGACGTGAAGCGCATGTTAAGCCTCAATGAGCGTGTGACTTCTGTTGATACCCCACTGGGTTATAACTCCGATAAATCCGTACTCGATACTATCTCCGATGAAAATTATGCAGATCCATGTCAGCTGCTGCAGGATGATGATCTGACCAGCAACCTCGATGCCTGGCTGGATGAATTAACCGATAAACAACGCGAAGTGATTTCCCGTCGTTTTGGTCTGCGTGGTTGTGAAAGCAGTACTTTGGAAGAAGTGGGTAAAGAAATTGGTTTAACCCGTGAGCGTGTGCGTCAGATTCAGGTGGAAGCCTTAAAACGTATGCGTGAAATCATGGAGAAACAGGGCCTGAATGCCGGTGCATTATTCGGTGTTAACGAGGCCTGATTTTCAGGGAATAAAAAGGCGGCTTGGCCGCCTTTTTTATTGGCTGCAAATTATATTCAAAATGTCCGTAATCATGCTGTTGTATTAATTTGGCGTAAACGGATGTAAAGGTTGGCGCAGAACGACTTGTCGAATAAAAGAACTGTATTATGTTTATAACAGCGGTAAGGGAATATCGTGATGACAGGATGTTGGCGGCAGGATGCTGTAGCGGAATGATCGGGATGATCTGTCAGGATGACACCTAGGGTGCAGTAGAAGAGGCGGCGAAAGCCGCCTCTTTTTATTTTAGCGCTCCAGATGCTGGAGTTTATCAGCGACACCATCCCACTCGGCGGCGTCAGGCAGCTTGTCTTTCATTTCAGTGATGTTTGGCCATTCCTCTGACAGCTCGCGGTTGAGCTCGATGAATGCTTCCTGGCCAGCAGGCACTTCATCTTCAGAGAAAATTGCTTCTGCAGGGCACTCTGGCTCACACAGCGCACAATCGATGCACTCATCAGGGTGAATAACCAGGAAGTTCGGGCCTTCGTAGAAACAGTCTACGGGGCATACTTCCACACAGTCGGTGTACTTACACTTGATGCAATTTTCAGTTACGACAAATGCCATCTAACTTGCCTCAGTTATTATGGGCGGCGAGGCCGCAATCACGGTTCTTCAAAAACCCGACATTCTAGTGAGGCACCGTATTGCAGGCAAGAATAACACTAGAGTCTTGGGTTATAGCTTTATGCTTATAAAGTATAAAGCCATGGATTTTTATTTCAGCTTTTCTTTTAAACGATACAGCTCTTCAAGGGCCTGACGGGGGCTTAACCCGTCAATATCCAGCTTCGATAAGGCAATTTCCACATCGGACGGGCCGCTGGCAAACAGATCAACCTGCATAGGTGGTTTAGCGCTTGATTGCTGTAAATCCACGCTGGTGTGTTCGAGTTGCAGAAGTTTTTCTTTGGCTTCGCGAATCACGCCCGCAGGCACACCGGCCAGTTTAGCGACCTGCAGGCCGTAACTCTGGCTGGCGGGGCCTTCCTGCACGTGGTGTAAAAACACTATGTGGTCATCGTGTTCTGTGGCGGTCAGGTGCACGTTTGCGACATTTTTCAGCTGTTCAGGCAACTGGGTCATTTCAAAATAATGTGTTGCAAACAGGGTGAAGGCTTTCACTTCTTTGGCGAGATGTTCTGCGCAGGCCCAGGCAAGGGATAAACCGTCAAAGGTGCTGGTGCCGCGGCCCACTTCATCCATCAACACTAAGCTGTTAGCCGTGGCGTTATGCAGAATGTTAGCGGTTTCGGTCATTTCCACCATGAAGGTAGAACGCCCGCCGGCTAAGTCATCGCTTGATCCCATACGCGTGAAAATTTTATCCACCGGGCCTATGCATGCAGCTTTAGCCGGTACATAACTGCCCGCGTGGGCGAGCAATGTGATCAGGGCCGCCTGGCGCATGAAGGTCGATTTACCACCCATGTTCGGGCCGGTGATGATTAACATGCGGCGTTTGTTATCGAATTGCAGATCGTTGGCCACAAAAGGGGTTTCGAGCACGGCTTCAATCACGGGGTGGCGGCCCTGCTGAATATCCAGGCCGGCCTGTTTGCTCAGCTGCGGGCGGCAGAATTGCAGGGTCACGGCACGCTCTGCGAGGTTACCGAGCACATCCAGTTCTGAGAGTGCGGCGGCGGTTTCCTGCAAGTCAGCGAGATGTTCTAAAAGAACATCCAGCAGCCCTTCATAAAGCTCTTTTTCCCGCGACAGGGCACGGCTCTTACTCGACAGGGCTTTATCTTCAAAAACTTTCAGCTCAGGCGTGATAAAACGCTCGGCGTTTTTCAGGGTCTGGCGGCGGATATATTCAGTCGGCGCTTTATCGGCCTGGCCCTGACTGAGTTCGATGTAATAACCGTGCACACGGTTGTAACCGACCTTCAGGCTGGACAAACCGGTACGCTCACGTTCACGGGTTTCGATATCCAGCAGGAACTGGCCGGCGTTTTCACTTAAACCGCGCAGTTCGTCTAGTTCGGCATCATAACCATCGGCAATGACGCCACCTTCGCGGATCACCACAGGTGGATTTTCGATAATGGCTTTTTGCAGTAACGCCACCAGTTGCGGATAGGTGCCGGCACTTTGTGCGAGTTTTTTCACCGGCGCGAGGCCATCCTGGGCCAGGGCATTTTGCAGTTCAGGTAAAACCGCAAGGCCATCACGCAGACGGGCAAAATCCCGTGGACGGGCAGAGCGCAGGGCAACACGGGCAAGGATACGTTCGATATCGCCGATTTGTTTGAGGATGCCGTGGCTCACTTCGTAAGCGTAGGTCTGCACAAAAGCTTCAATGGCATCCAGACGCTGGTTGATTTGTTTAGCATCACGCAGGGGGCGGTTTAACCAGCGGCGCAACATACGGCTGCCCATAGCGGTGGCGGTACGGTCCATGACCCAGGCGAGGGTATATTCAGTGCCGCCGTTAAGGTTCTGGTCGATCTCCAGGTTTTTGCGCGTGGCGGCATCCATTTGAATAGCATCATCCTGCTGCTCAACACGGATAGTGCGGATATGGGGCAGGGCGGTGCGCTGGGTATCCCGCGCGTAATGCATCAGGCAGCCGGCGGCGCGGATGGCATAGGGCATGTCCTGGCAGCCAAAACCGTGTAAATCTTTGGTTTGAAACTGGGTGGTCAGAAGGCGCATGCAGGTGTCGGTTTCAAATTCCCACGGCGGCTGACGGCGCAGGCCGGCGCGCTGGCTGATAAATTCCGGGTAGGCATAATCATCTGCAATCAGCAGTTCCGCAGGGCGCAGGCGTTCAATTTCCGCCTGCAGGGCGCTGTCACCCTGAAGTTCAAGCACATGGAAACGCCCGGCGCTGATGTCCAGGCTGGCGATACCGTGTTTATCTTTGTGGCTGTAGATGGCGACAAGCAGGGCATCGCGGCGCTCATCCAAGAAGGTTTCATCGCTCAGGGTACCGGGGGTGATGATACGTACCACCTGACGCTCAACCGGCCCTTTGCTTTCGGCCGGATCACCCATTTGCTCGGCAATCGCAACGGATTCACCGCGTTTCACCAGTTTGGCGATATATCCATCGGCCGCATGGAAAGGAATACCCGCCATGGGGATTGGCTCGCCATTACTTTTGCCCCGGGCGGTGAGGGTGATATCGAGGATGCGTGCAGCTTTTTTAGCATCGTCAAAAAACAACTCGTAGAAGTCCCCCATGCGGTAAAACAGGACTTCATTAACGTGCTGGGCTTTGATGCGCAGATATTGCTGCATCATGGGCGTATGCTGACTTACATCTTCGCTAACCGCCATAACGTCGGTTTTCCCCTGATAATATTTGGCAAAATTGACGCGGGATTGTACGGTATTCGCCCCTGTACCGTAAGGCTTGAAAAGTCCGGAAATTTTATGGATTACGAATTAACCAGTCGTGCCCGTGCCCTGGGGCAGGAGCTTAAAGATGCGGGTCTGATGATGGCCACGGCGGAGTCCTGTACCGGTGGATGGATAGCACAAAGCATGACGGCGATTGCCGGCAGCTCCGCTTATTTCGATGCGGGTTTTGTCACCTACAGCAATGCCGCCAAACAACGTATGTTAGGTGTGAGGGCAGAAACACTCAGCCAGTACGGCGCGGTTTCCCGTCAGGTGGTTGAAGAAATGGCCCGCGGTGCTTTGCAAAACAGTGGTGCTCAGGTTTCGGTAGCGGTATCGGGTATTGCCGGCCCCGATGGGGGCAGTGCCGAAAAACCCGTGGGCACTGTGTGGTTCGCCTGGGCCAATGGTGAGCGTATGCGCAGTGAGTGTTTTCAGTTTGAGGGGGATCGCGAAGCGGTGCGCTATCAAACGGTTATAGTTGCCCTGATGGGTATGCAAAAAAATATTGTATAAACCTATAGTGGTTTGTAAAAACCTGTGTTTTAATACTGTTCATATCTACAGTACTTCTGAGGAAAAAACAAAATGGATCAGAATCGCCAAAAAGCCTTGGACGCAGCCCTTGCTCAAATCGAACGTCAGTTTGGTAAAGGCGCCATCATGAAGATGGGCGAGCAACCCCGCGAGGCTATCCCTTCAGTAAGTACAGGTTCTTTATCCCTGGATATCGCCCTCGGGATTGGCGGTCTGCCCTATGGTCGTATTGTTGAAATTTATGGCCCTGAATCCTCCGGTAAAACCACCCTGTGTTTGTCTGCCATGGCTGAAGCCCAGAAGCAGGGTAAAACCGTGGCTATCGTTGATGCGGAGCACGCGCTTGACCCACTGTACGCAGAAAAACTCGGTGTAAACCTGGATAACCTGCTGGTTTCCCAGCCGGATACCGGTGAGCAGGCCCTGGAAATCGTTGATAGCCTGGTGCGCTCCGGTGCGGTGGATGTGATTGTGGTCGACTCTGTTGCTGCATTAACACCAAAGGCCGAAATCGAGGGTGAAATGGGTGACAGCCACATGGGTCTGCAGGCCCGTCTGATGTCCCAGGCCCTGCGTAAAATTACCGCTAACGTTAAAAACGCCAACTGTCTGGTTATTTTCATCAACCAGATCCGTATGAAAATCGGCGTTATGTTTGGTAACCCTGAAACCACAACGGGTGGTAACGCCCTGAAATTCTACGCATCTGTGCGTTTGGATATCCGCCGTACCGGTTCCGTGAAAGTGGGTGAAGAAGTGGTGGGTAACGAAACCAAAGTGAAAGTGGTGAAAAACAAAGTTTCCCCACCATTCAAAGTGGCAGAATTCCAGATTACCTACGGTGCGGGTATTAACCGCAGTGCGGAGGTTATCGACCTGGGTGTGAAATGCGGTCTGGTGGAAAAATCCGGTGCCTGGTATGCCTACAACGGTGAGAAAATTGGCCAGGGTAAAGCGAATGCCTGCAAATTCCTGGAAGATAACCCAGCTGTTGCTGCAGAAATTGAAAATGCAGTGCGTGCCCAGCTGCTGATCAGCCCGCTGAAAACCTCTGATGTTGATGAACCTGAAACCGAAGCTGTGGAAGATTAATTTCACCTGCGATGGACAAAAAACTGCGGCTCCGGCCGCAGTTTTTATTTTGGGGCTTTGCGAAACAAACCAGCTAGGTGTTGCAGCTTTTTGACGTAACCCGTTATGCCTGCAAATCTGCGCCTGGATCTGATGTATTTTGCAAAGCCGACACGGGCACTGAGTTATTGAGAGGTTCCCTGGATGTTTAACCGAAATAACAAAATAAATTCCGCCGAGAATCTGTTGGATAAAAAAGCCCTGCGCCTTGCAGCAATGGATTTATTGGCCCGGCGTGAGCACAGCCTGGCGGAGCTGCAGCGTAAATTAAGTCACAGGGCGCAATCTGCTGAGGAATTACAGGCCGTTTTACAACAATTGATTACGGATGGTCTGCAATCGGATTTACGTTTTGCCGGCATGTATATTCGCACTAAATGTCAGCGTGGTGATGGGCTTGCCAAAATCCGCATGGGGCTAAAAGAAAAAGGCATTACCGATGCTCTGTTGCAGGCGGCTTTAGCAGAAGAGGAAGTTGATTGGTTCGCCATGGCTGCCGATGTGGCGCGGCGTCGTTTTGAATTACCTGTAGCCGATTTGCGCGCAAGGGATAAAGCCCTGCGTTACCTGGTGGGGAAGGGTTACAGTTTCGAGCAGGCTAAATATGCGTTGTGTGCTGCGGATGATGAATAATCCGCAGCACGCAGCACTTAGTGTAATTTCAGGCGCGGGCGGATAACCCGGTTAATACGTCCGGATAATGACATCAGAATGGTTTTGAAATAACCGTGCAGGGCGATCTGGTGTAAGCGGTACAGGGATATATACACGATACGTGCAATACGACCTTCAACCATCATGCTGCCCTTATTCAGGTTACCCATCAGACTGCCCACGGTTGAATAACGGGAGAGGTTAATCAACGAGCCGTGGTCGTGGTAGGTGTAATTCAGCAGGCCTTTTTCTTTACGCTGGCGCAGAATATTTTTGTACACATGGCTGGCCATCTGGTGGGCTGATTGTGCACGTGGTGGCACAGGGCGGCCATCTTTTTGCAGAACATGGCAGCAATCACCAATCGCATAAATATTGTCGTCCAGGCTGGTTTGTAATGTGGATTTGCACACCAGCTGATTGATGCGGTTAGTTTCCAGACCATCGAGGTTTTTCATCCAATCCGGTGCTTTCACTCCGGCGGCCCATACCATTAAATCGGCATGGATATGTTGCCCATCTTTGGTATTAAAACCATCTGCGGTCACTTCACTGATAAAGGTATTGGTGCGTACATCCACGCCGATTTTGGTCAGCTCATTATGGGCTGCCTGGGAAATACGGTGTGGCAGGGCAGGTAAAATCCGCTCGCCCGCTTCTATCACGGTCACTTTTAATTGATCGCGTTGCAGATGGCGTAAACCGTAGGCAGATAATAACTCTGCAGCATTGTGCAACTCGGCTGCGAGTTCTACACCGGTAGCGCCGGCACCAACGATGCCGATGGATAATTCGAGGCGCCCGCGGGTGCGTGCTTCGTTATCGGCTTTCAGATAAGTGTTGAGTAATTTTTTATGGAAAATCGCTGCCTGTTCCAGGCTGTCCAGGAAATAACAATTATCACCAGCTCCCGGGGTGCCAAAATCATTGGTCTGGCTGCCGACGGCCATGATCAGAATGTCATAGGAGAGCGTGCGCTCCGGCAGCACCATTGCACCGGCATCATCATGGATGGGGGCTAATACAACTTGTTTTTTATCGCGCTGCAGGCCACTCATTTTGCCAAGGTGGAAAGTGAAATGGTGGTTGTATGCGTGGGAGCGGTAACTGAGTTCATCAATACCGGAATCAAGCGAACCTGTGGCGACTTCATGTAGCAGGGGTTTCCACAGGTGGGTGTTTTTTGCATCCACCAATTTGATGGTCGCCAGCCCATTTTTGCCGAGTTTGTTACCAAGTTGAGTTGCCAGTTCAAGGCCGCCGGCACCACCACCTACAATCACGATTTTCTGGGCTGTCATAGGGATTTTCACGCTAAAACAAAGGGCGCGATTATACCTATCATGGGCATAATGTCACCCAAAGGGAGTATTCAGTGGTCAAATAAAGGTCTTGCCAACTCGAATAAAATCCATGCACTGAAAATTAAAATCATGCCGGTAATCCAGGGTTTCTGGTCGTTACTGGCAATGGGAGCTGCCTCGTGGCGGTCAAGCATTTCGCGTAACAGCAGTAAATCCTGGGTGGGTGCATCGGCGATGCAATAACTGCCGTCACTGAAGGTCAGGCGGATGCGTTGCGGATGTTGTGCAAAAGACTGTTCATCAATGGCGATGAGTTGATCTGGGCCGATACGGAATTCTGCGCGGCGGCTGAATGCCTGGATATGGCTGAGCACAGGTATATCGCCAACCCGTTTGACACGCCAGCGGCCAGAGGCAAGGTGACCGGCAACCACTTCTATCATCGGATAAAACCTAAAAAGTAGAGCACGCAGAGGGCAATGCTGAGTTGGCAAACACGGCGTATCAGCAGTTGTGTCGTTGCTGGCAAGCGGGAAATACGTAAGGCGTAACGGTTGAAGGGCTCCTTGGCAAAGGGGCCAACGCCGCTTGCGGCCATCAATAATGCAGCACTGAACAGCAGCACAAGCGCAATTATTCCGTGCATGTTACCTCCTATAACTTGGTCGGAATTTCCACGCCTACTTCGGCGCCTTCAAAATTATCGCCCTCATCCAGATGTACCTTTCCGCTTAACGAGGTTTTTGGTTCGGGCACTTTTTTACTGAACATGTCCGGCAACATTTGTTTGTCACTGCCTAAGGCCTGAATAGGGGCGTCGTGCTCGGGTGTGTAATGCCAGTTGATATTTTTTGCAGGGCCTGTGCTTTCAACAGAAGGCCCCTGATCGGGCATCGATGATGGCGGCAAGGTGGATTTATCCCCTTGCGGTAATATCTGATGGCCGATGGATTTGATGATTTTACCGGTGTTTTTGATCCAGCTGTGCAGGGCTGGTTTAGGTGTTTCGCTGGATGGCCATAGCCAATAGGTGACGCCGCTAACGGCACTGAGCAGAGCAATAACAAGGACTACTTTTTTCATATTATCGGCGCGCGGAAATTCAGGCGCTGATAATGGTGAAATGCACGCAGCAGCGCAATAGCTGCTGCGTTTAAAACAACAATTCGCCGATCAGTTAAAAGCGCAGCCCGGTTTGATACCAACGGCTTTCAGGATGATGGCCAGCGGGCAGAAACCTGTAAAGGCGGCCTGGAACAGGTTGGCGCCAACAAATGCGGTAAACCACAGCCAGTTCACGGAATGCAGTTGTGACAGGGCCAGGCTCAGCAGAATAAAAACACCAGCGATGGCGAATACCAGACGATCAATGCTCATGGGGATGTCTCCTGTATTAGTTTTAGCTACTTTAGCAGTGTCTAATGTATTGTTCCAGTGGCAATTTGTAATTGAGTGTAAGCCGCTGCCGCATTGTGTGCCCCTCTCGTATGTTGTTGACAGGATAGCTATACTAGCCCGCTAAAATTTTTGGCAAGCCAATAAAAGCAAAGCGGAAACGGATACCCTATGAAAACCGCAGAAATTCGCCAGGCGTTCCTGGATTTCTTCAAAAGCAAAGGCCATACAGTCGTGCCGACCAGCTCCCTGGTTCCCGGTGATGACCCAACCCTGCTGTTTACCAACGCAGGTATGAACCAGTTTAAAGATGTGTTCCTCGGACGTGATGATCGTCCTTACACCCGTGCGGCGAGTTGTCAGCGTTGCGTGCGTGCCGGTGGTAAACACAACGACCTGGAAAACGTAGGTTATACCGCCCGCCACCACACCTTTTTCGAGATGCTGGGTAACTTCAGTTTTGGCGATTATTTCAAGCGTGATGCAATTCATTTTGCCTGGGAGTTTCTGACCTCTGAGAAGTGGCTTAACATCCCCAAAGAAAAACTCATGGTGACTGTATACGCCACCGATGATGAAGCGTTCGAAATCTGGAACAAAGAAATGGGTGTGCCCGCCGAGAAAATCGTGCGTATCGGCGATAACAAAGGCGCACCTTACGCTTCTGATAACTTCTGGCAGATGGGTGATACCGGCCCCTGCGGCCCTTGCACAGAGATTTTCTACGACCACGGCGACCACATCTGGGGCGGCCCACCGGGCAGCGCTGAAGAAGACGGTGACCGTTTCATCGAAATCTGGAACAACGTTTTCATGCAGTTCGACCGCCAGCCCAATGGTGATCTGGTGCCGCTGCCAAAACCCTCGGTGGATACCGGTATGGGTCTGGAACGTATTTCCGCGGTTATGCAGCATGTGCATGCCAACTATGAAATCGATCTTTTCCAGAATCTGCTCGCTGCTGCCCAGCAGGCTACCGGCGCTAAAGATGCTGAAAGTAAATCCTTGCGTGTCATTGCTGACCATATCCGCTCCGCCAGCTTCCTGGTGTGTGACGGTGTAATGCCTTCCAATGAAGGCCGTGGTTATGTACTGCGCCGCATTATCCGCCGCGCCCTGCGCCACGGACATATGCTGGGTGCTACGGACATGTTCTTCCACAAACTGGTTGCGGCCCTTGTAAAAGAGATGGGTGATGCCTATCCCGAGCTGAAGCAAAACCAGGGTAATGTGGAAAAAATCCTGCGTCTGGAAGAAGAACAATTCGCTAAGACCCTGGATAAGGGTATGAAGCTGCTCGACGAAGCGATTGCCGAATTAAAAGGTGAAATTATTCCCGGTGAAACAGTTTTCAAACTGTATGACACCTATGGTTTCCCAGTGGATTTAACCGCGGATATCGCTCGTGAGCGTAACCTCAGCATTGATGAAGCCGGCTTTGAAAAGTGCATGGAACAGCAACGTGCGAACGCCCGTGCTGCCAGCAACTTCAAAGTGGATTATTCCGGCGTGGTTGAGCTGGAAGGCAAGACCGAATTCCTGGGTTATGACTCCCTGAGTAACAGTGCCAAAGTGGTTGCTATCGTTGCTGAAGGTAAAAAAGTTGAAACACTGCAGGCCGGTCAGGCGGGTGTGATTGTGCTTGAAGGCACTGCATTTTACGGTGAGTCAGGTGGTCAGGCCGGTGATACCGGTATCCTGCAGGCCGCCGGTGCTGAATTTGTGGTGACTGATACCACCAAAGAAAAAGGCAATCATCTGCACCACGGTGAAGTGAAAAAAGGTGCTATCAAAGTAGGTGATACCCTGACTGCGCTGGTTGATGAAGCCAAACGTCAGAGCACTGCCCAGCACCACTCAGCAACTCACCTGCTGCATGCAGCCCTGCGCAAAGTACTGGGCGAGCACGTTCAGCAAAAAGGCTCCCTGGTGACCTATGATCGTCTGCGTTTTGACTTCGCACACTTTGAAGCCATGACTGCCGATGAAATCAAAACCGTTGAGCGTATGGTTAACGCCCAGATTCGCGCAAATACCGCAGTGACCACTGTGCTTATGAACCTGGACGCTGCTAAAGCAAAAGGCGCAATGGCTCTGTTCGGTGAAAAATACGAAGCCGATGTACGTGTGCTGAGCATGGGTGCTGACGATTTCTCCGTTGAACTGTGTGGCGGTACCCACGCAAAACGTACCGGTGATATTGGTTTAATCCGTATCGTTTCTGAAGCGGGTGTGGCTGCCGGTGTGCGCCGTATTGAAGCTGTGGTGGGTGAATATGCCCTGCAGTTTGTGGATCAGATTGAGAACTCCCTCAACAGTATTGCTGCCATGGTCAAGGGTACCCGCGACAATGTGGTTGAAAAGGTTGAAGCCTCTTTCGCCCGTGCCCGTCAGACAGAAAAAGATCTGGATGCCCTGAAAGCCAAACTGGCCAGCAGTGCAGGTAATGATCTGGCTGGCAGTGCAGTGGATAAAAACGGCATTAAAGTGCTGGCTGCACAGCTCGAAGGTGCTGACGTAAATGCATTGCGCACCACCCTGGATCAGCTGAAAAACAAACTGGGTTCAGCATTAATTATGTTGGCCAGCGCCGACGGCGATAAGGTAACCCTGCTGGCAGGTGTGACCAAAGATCTGGTTGGCAAATATAAAGCAGGTGATTTAGTGGCGATTTCCGCACCTTATGTGGATGGTCGTGGTGGCGGTAAACCGGATATGGCCCAGGCGGGTGGTAAAAAGCCTGAAGGCATAGCGGATGCGCTGGCTGCGTTCAAAGCATGGGCTGAGGCGAATCTTTAATCAGTATTATTGAAATCGGGCGCAATTAGTGTTTAATTAGCGCCCGCTAATTTTCAGGCATAGCGGGCTACCATGGCGTTAATAGTTCAGAAATACGGCGGAACTTCAGTGGGCTCAGTTGAGCGCATTCAGGCCGTTGCAGAAAAAGTAAAAACCTTTAAAGAGCAGGGCCACGACATTGTTGTGGTAGTTTCCGCCATGAGTGGCGAAACCAACCGTCTGATCGGTCTTGCTAACCAGATTTCCGAAATGCCAACGCCCCGTGAAATGGATGTGTTGGTTTCTACCGGTGAACAGGTGACGATTGCCCTGTTATCCATGGCTTTAAATAAGCTGGGCGTTGATGCCCGTTCCTACACCGGCCCGCAAGTGCGTATCGTGACCGATGATGCGTACATGAAAGCCCGTATTCAGGAAATTGATACCAAAAACATGCGCGCTGATTTAGATGCAGGCCGCGTTGTAGTGGTTGCGGGTTTCCAAGGTGTTGATGGCTCTGGCAACATTACGACCCTTGGTCGTGGTGGCTCTGATACCACAGGTGTTGCATTAGCGGCTGCATTAAAAGCCGATGAATGCCAGATCTACACCGACGTTGATGGCGTTTATACCACCGACCCGCGTGTGGTTGAGAAAGCCCGTCGCATGGACAAAATCACCTTTGAAGAAATGCTGGAAATGGCCAGTCTGGGCTCAAAGGTTCTGCAGATTCGCTCCGTAGAGTTTGCAGGCAAATACAAGGTGCCTTTACGGGTACTTCACAGTTTCAAAGAGGGTGCAGGAACCCTGATCACCATTGAGGATACAGACGCCGTGGAACAACCAATCATTTCCGGGATTGCCTTCAACCGTGATGAAGCAAAATTAACCGTTCAGGGTGTACCTGATATTCCGGGTGTTGCTTCCAAGATTCTCGGCCCTGTAAGTGCTGCAAACATTGAAGTGGATATGATTGTGCAGAACGTTGCCGCTGACGGTAACACTGACTTCACCTTCACTGTGCACCGCAACGATTACAAAAAGACCCTGAATATTCTGCAGGATGTTGCCAAGCAGTTGGGCGCCCGTGAAGTGAAAGGTGCAAACGACATCGCCAAGGTTTCCATGGTGGGTGTTGGTATGCGCTCCCACGCCGGTGTTGCCAGCAAGATGTTTGAATGCCTTGCAAACGAAAACATCAATATTCAGATCATCTCTACCTCAGAAATTAAAATCTCTGTCGTGATCTCTGAGAAGTACATGGAGCTCGCTGTTCGCGCGCTGCACACTGCTTTTGGTCTGGATGCAGACGATAAGGATGGCGAATAACGTCAATTCATTGCCGTTATTCTTCTGAAAAGTGCTGAGTTTTCAGCACTTTTCTTCTTGTGTACCTATGTTCGTAAAAGAAAGTGATATCCATAACAAAAAGTTCTGGATACCTGGCAGGGTGCGCTTTTCTTTTACCAAACGTAGTCAATACTAAACCTAAAGGAACACCCGCGGCCCTCATGCGGGTTTGTGGTATCTCACCTGTGATGGGGTGAGGAAGGAGCCAAAGGTATCAGGAGCGCAGAATGCTGATTTTGACCCGTCGAGTTGGCGAGACCCTAATGATTGGTGACGAAGTAACCGTGACCGTATTAGGTGTAAAAGGGAACCAGGTGCGTATTGGTGTGAATGCGCCAAAAGAAGTTTCCGTGCACCGTGAAGAGATTTACCAGCGTATTCAAAAAGAAAAAGACAACGGCACTGATAATTAAAAACTTCACTAAAATATTAATTTTATTGAAGATTTTGCTTTAACTTTTCCGATTTTTTGTTATTATGCGCCGCGTGATTGGAGAGATGGCCGAGTGGCTGAAGGCGCACCCCTGCTAAGGGTGTATATGGGAAACCGTATCGAGGGTTCGAATCCCTCTCTCTCCGCCACGCTAAAATAGCAAAAGGCGTTAGTTGACTAATTCGAAATTATCAATATAATGCGCCACCCCAAACGATGCGCTCATAGCTCAGCTGGATAGAGTACCTGGCTACGAACCAGGCGGTCGGAGGTTCGAATCCTCCTGAGCGCACCAAATTTTGGGATGTTATCTGAATACCGGAAATGCCCTGCATTTTCACAAAACTTGCGCTCATAGCTCAGCTGGATAGAGTACCTGGCTACGAACCAGGCGGTCGGAGGTTCGAATCCTCCTGAGCGCACCAAATTTAAAAAACCAGTCCATGTGACTGGTTTTTTTATACCTGATTATTTTCTTCTTCGTTTGTTTTTTTAACAAACACCCGTAACTCGCGGTGGGTTTTATCAACATAAGCTTTTAACTTATTGATGAGTATCGCACTAAGTACGGTTTGTTTGGCAATTAACAGCATCCCTTCAGTATTTAATAAATCACGGGTTACCAGCATATTAGGTTGCAGGTCATCAACGGCAACCATGTGATCATCTTTGTGTGAACTATTATTTTTCAGGTGCTTCAGAAGTTTGGTGTAAATTTGCACCAGTACCGGATCGTATTTTTTTGCCGCATGACCGATCAGGTATTCCTGAGCATCTGAAACTGAAAGTTTGATACCGAAATAAACCCCGTAAATCAGTTGATGGAAATCGATAACAATTCGCAATATGCGTGAGCCAAGGGGGATTTCATTACCTTTGAGGCGACTAGGAGTGCCTGTGCCATCGGAATTTTCATTCTGGTGGCGTATCAGCATTGCGCAGAACGACATGGGCTCCAGGGGCATCAGAGTGTCTGCTGCCAGTTCAGGATGCTGCATATATACGGCTTGTTGCTCAGCGTTCAGTTTTTCGATCGGTGTTCGCAGTAAGGTGTCTGAGAAAGCGATTTTTCCGATTTGATACAATCTTGCGGCGTTACGGATTTCCCCCACAACTTTATCATCCAGTTTCAGTGCTTTGGCGATAGCGACACTGTGGCGGACAATTTCTTCATTCATTTCACTGTCACCCTGCAGACGCAGATTGGCGAGGTTGCTCATGATTTTAATGGTGGTGGTGTACTGGTTGAGCAGCTCTTCGCGGGCAAGGTCGACAAAAGTAGTTGCCTGATCTAATTCCTGACTCACGAGTGCAACTTGATCTTTCAGTTGCTTGGCGGCTGCCTCAGATACGCCTTCAGCGCTGGTTTCGTTGCGTTTATCTTCTATAGAGCGGTCAACCAGCTCCCGCAGCGCCGTATTGTCCCAGGGTTTGTTCAGATACTGATGCACCTTGCCTTCATTGATTGCGCGCACAGTGGAGTCGTGATCTGCATATCCGGTTAAAAGTATGCGTTTGGTATTGGGTTGTTTTTTGTAGGCCTCGGCCAGGAATGCTGCACCATCCATTTCCGGCATGCGCATATCAGAAATGATGACGTCATATTCGGTATTTTTAATCAGTTCTAATGCTTCGGCACCGCTGTTAGCCGTATCAACACTATATTGTTCACCACGGAATACCCGCTTGAGTGCGCTTAGCATCTGTGGTTCATCATCTACGAACAGGATGTGGGCAATCTCATTGGTCATCTGTATTCCTTCCCGGTGATGACAGGCTTAATTGACTATATTTTAAGCTGCCATACCTGTCTAATATGAAAAAAGTATAAAACAAGACTGTTTTTTGTACAGGTTGTGACCTAGATTGTTTAAAAAACAGCCAAGGTAAAACAAGTGTCGGCATCAAAAGTGTATACCACCGGAGAGGTTGCGGGTTTTACGGGAGTAAATTTCAGAACCGTGATCCGCTGGATCGAAAAAGGCTTGTTGCCCGCTTACCGTCTGCCCGGTGCCAGGGGGGATCACCGCATCAGCCACGATGATCTGCTTGTTTTCATGCGCGCTAACTCCCTCCCTATCCCTGAAGATTTTGTCATGCCGCGTAAAAGCGTTCTTATCGTGGATGATGACCAGCCTATGGCAAAAGCTATCAGTCGTGTGTTCAGGATGGCTGGCTGGGAAACCTTTCTGGCTTTTGATGGTTTCCAGGCAGGTATGCTGCTGATGGATAAACGCCCCTGTCTGATGACACTTGATCTGCGTATGCCGGGCATGACGGGCCATGAAGTACTGGATTACACCCGGCAGCATTTTTCTGCGCATGACGTGAAAATTATTGTCATCTCGGCGCAGCATAAAAGTGAATTAAACAGTGCGCTTCAGCATGGTGCTGATGCTGCCTTAGAAAAACCCTTTACCAATGAAGCGTTGATGATTCTGGCAAATCAGTTAACAAATCAGGAGTGAGCTATGCAGGGTATTATTTTTAATGTGTTGGCTGATTTTGTTGTAGAGAATTTTGGTATGGCCACCTGGAACAATGTTCTGGAAAAAAGTGCTGTGCCCAGTGGTGGACGTTATACCAGCGGAGCTACCTATGCGGATGAAGAAGCCGTGGCTTTGGCGACTACCATTGCGGCCGAATTAAATATTAGTGTCAGTGATGCCCTTAAGGCGTTTGGTGAATACCTTTTTCCGCAGCTGCTTTCCCGTGGCCCGATTGTTATGCAGGAGTACACAAGCCTGCAGGATTTATTAACGCATCTTGATGAAACTGTTCATGCTGAAGTCAAACGTGTAACTCCGGATGCCTATTTACCTGCATTCGAGTTCTTTTCGAGTGGTGATAAGGGACGGCTTGTTTACCGCTCAAAAAGAAAAATGTGTGCTGTTGCGGAGGGTTTGTTAGCAGGTTCTGCAAAACATTTTGATCAGAAAATTACCATCGATCATTTTAAATGTATGCATCATGGTCATGAGCAGTGTGAGTGGAATATTAGTTTTGTGGGTGATTTATGAGTGAAGAAAAAACCCCATATTTACTTGCCTATGAGCGCGAAAAAGCAGCCCGTATATCGGCAGAGAAATTACTGGATGAAAAAACCCGCGAGGTACAATCCAGTATTGATATGATTAGTCATCAGTTTGACAACCTGATGCAACAGAAGAAAGAGTTGGAGTATCTGTTAAATATAGCCAGGCTGGCGCAGGATTCAGGATTGTTATCCGCGGCAATAAAATAGTATGTGGAGCAAACACTGGATTATCTGGGGGGGATGTCAGCCCGCTGGCATTACCGTAAAGATGATGGTGAATTTGTTATATCTGAATTATTGGGCGAAAAAAACATAGAAAGTGCTGTAGAGGATTTTAATGCATATCCATGGATGCAGTGGTTGTATAGAACCGTCATAGAAAAGTCCGATAGAAAGTTTGTTGTGGTGCGGGATATTGAAGATGCGGTATTGAGGGATTTGCTTCTGAAAAATGAGATCGGTGGCATTTTGCTTGTACCTATAAAAAGTTACGGCAGAACGGCCACGATGTGTGAATTTTTTATCGTTGATCCTGATAATTTTAATGCGCAGAAAATTGACCAGGCAATGATCGCAGGGTTTCAGATTAGTGTGATGATAGAGCGTCGTGCATCACAGAAAAAACTCGAAAAAAACTTTGCTGAAATTAAAGAAGCACACGATGAGCTAAAGCAGGCTCAAACTCAGCTTGTTCAATCGGAAAAAATGGCATCTATAGGTCAGTTGGCTGCTGGTGTTGCCCATGAAATTAACAATCCCGTCGGTTTTGTGCTCAGTAATATGGGAACGATTAAAGAGTATGGTGTCAGTATTTTCAGGGCTTTTGAAGCGTATGATAACTTTGTTGCCAATCCTTCTGATGAAATCAGAGTAAAGCTTGATGCTGTACTTAAGAAAGAAGATGTCGAATTTATTCGCGAAGATATGGTGTCGATTATCCGGGATTCTGAAGAGGGCCTGATACGAGTAAGGGATATTGTTTCTAATCTTAAGAGTTTTGCCAGAGCTGATAGCGAAGATAATCAACTTTTTGATATTAACGAATGTGTCGAAAATACATTGAAAGTCATTTGGAATGAGCTTAAGTATCAAACAAAAGTGGTGAAAGAACTTTCTGATCATTTGCCAAAAATTTCAGGGCAGTCGAATCAGATTGGTCAGGTTGTTATGAATCTTCTGATTAATGCCAAACAAGCCATGGAAGGTGCTGACGGGGAAATTAATGTGCGAACATTTCTGGAGGATGGGCGGGTTTGTGTCAGTGTAGCTGATAATGGCAAGGGCATACCTGAGCACATTATTAAAAAGATTTTCGATCCTTTTTTTACCACTAAGCCGGTTGGGGTGGGTACCGGCTTAGGGTTATCTATCTCCTATGGCATTATTGAAAAACATCATGGCGAGATAGATTTACATAGCGTAGTGGGGCAGGGGACTACCTTTATTGTGCGCCTTCCTGCTGTGCAAGATAACGCAGCAAAATAGTCAGAATTTCTTCTTTATCTTTTATTCGCTTAATTTCATCGAAACATGTCTGGGCCACGCTGTGATGTTTGCTCAGCATACCCAACCATTGTTTTACCCTGTCAGGTGCATAGTTTGATTTGCCTTCATCGCGGGTGCGCTCAAATAAAATAACGATATTGCGCAGCATATGTGTCCAATCAAAATCTTCGGTGAGCATATTTTTTGTCATGCGTGCCAGTTCCGGGCGCACGATGGCGCCGCGGCCAATCATAATGTCATCGCAGCCGCTGATTTCACGGCAGCGTATTGCATCCTCTAATGACCAGATTTCACCGTTAGCGGTAACAGGAATGGTGATGGCCTCGCGTATTTTGGCAATCCATTCCCAGTGTGCGGGAGGTTTGTAGCCTTCTACCTTAGTGCGTGCATGCACAGTCAGGCGCGCAGCGCCCGCAGCTTGCACTGCCTGTGCGTTTTCAATGGCAAGGGATTTATCCTCATAACCTAAACGCATTTTTGCAGTAACCGGAATATGATCTGGTACAGCACTGCGCACCGCATAAATAATGTTGTAAACCCGCTCCGGATTTCGTAACAAAATTGCGCCGCCTTCATTTTTATTTACTGTTTTCGCGGGGCAACCAAAATTCAAATCAATTACGGGGGCGCCTAATCGTGCAGCTGTCGCGGCGTTAATCGCCATGCTGGTTGGATTACTGCCCAATAATTGTAAGTGCACAGGGGTGCCATAGGGGGTTTTCCAGCCAGTGGCTGCTTCAGGACATATTCGATAAAAAACCCTGTCGGGCAGAGGCAAATCAACCACCCGTAAAAACTCGGTCACACAATGGTCGTATCCACCATAGGCGGTAATGAAATCCCGCAAGTGAACATCAATTAATCCTTCCATCGGGGCGAGTGAAATTTTCATGCTGATTTTGCGGCATAAGTGATTGATTTAGGGCAGGTATAATAGCAAAAAATGGCGGAATAAGCCTATTTTGTTGTACCTGTAAAGTTGAATGTGCCTACTTCTTCCAGTACATTGGCCCGGTTACGTTTTTTGGATTTTTACTGAACTGGCAAAAATGCTCTGTATTTAAGTGGGCGTTCTTAAGTCAGAATTTATTCAGCGCCTAAAAAGGAGTGGCATTTTATGTCTCAACTGATGGCTGACGGCCTGGGCTTATTAGTGCTTGGTATGGGAACTGTGTTTGTTTTTTTAACAATCCTGATATTCGCTACCGGCATTATGTCCAAATTAGTGATGCGTTTTGCCCCCGAACCTGTGGCTGTACCGGTGAAACCCACACAAGCCAAAGCGCCCGCAGCGGACCCGCAATTACTGAAAGTGTTATCCACTGCTGTGAAAGAATACCGCAATCGCCAAAAGTGATGTGTGTAAAACGACAAAGCAACTGAATAATAATTAAAAGGCCATTACCCATGACCGATATTAAAAAACCCCTAGGCATCACAGATGTGGTGCTGCGTGATGCCCACCAGTCATTATTTGCAACCCGTATGCGCATTGACGATATGTTGCCTATTGCAGCAAAACTCGATCAGGTTGGTTATTGGTCTCTCGAATCATGGGGCGGTGCGACATTTGATTCATGCATCCGTTTTCTGGGCGAAGATCCGTGGGATCGTATCCGCGAATTTAAAAAGGCGATGCCAAAAACCAAACATCAGATGTTGCTGCGTGGCCAGAATTTGCTCGGTTACCGCCACTATGCCGATGATGTGGTAGAGAAGTTTGTAGAACGTGCTGCGGTGAATGGTGTTGATGTGTTCCGTGTATTTGACGCGATGAACGATCCGCGCAACCTGGAAACAGCCTTAAAAGCCGTTAAAAAACAGGGTAAACATGCCCAGGGTACTTTGTCCTATACCACCAGTCCAGTGCATAACCTGGCGGCTTGGGTTGATCTGGCTAAACGTATTGAAGATATGGGAGCTGACTCCATCGCCATTAAAGATATGGCCGGCATCCTGACCCCTTATCAGGCGTTTGAACTGGTCAGCCGTCTGAAAACTGAAACCGATTTAGAAGTACAACTGCACGCCCACGCCACTGCCGGTCTTTCCGATATGACCATACTCAAGGCAGTAGAAGCGGGTATTGACCGTGTGGACACCGCGATTTCTTCCATGTCCATGACCTATGGTCATACAGCAACTGAATCCGTTGTTGCAGCCCTTGCAGGCACCAGCCGTGATACCGGTATTAACCTGTTATTGCTGGAAGAGATTGCCGCTTATTTCCGCGACGTACGCAAAAAATACGCGAAATTTGAAGGTGCCATGCGTGGTACCGATTCCCGTATCCTGGTTGCTCAGGTACCGGGTGGCATGTTGACGAATATGGAAAGTCAGCTGCGTGACCAAGGCGCGGCGGATAAATTTGATGCCGTGTTAAAAGAAATCCCCCGGGTACGTGAAGATTTAGGTTTTATTCCCCTGGTAACACCGACTTCCCAGATTGTGGGTACCCAGGCGGTATTAAACGTATTAACCGGCGAGCGTTATAAAAATATTTCCAAAGAAACCCAGGGCATTTTAAAAGGTGAATACGGCGCAGCGCCGGCTCCTTTTAACAAAGAACTGCAGGCTCGGGTTCTGGATGGTGCAGCACCTGTTACTTGCCGTCCTGCGGATTTATTGACCCCTGAGATGGATAAACTGACGGCTGAGTTAAAAGAACTGGCGGCCAAAGATGGTTTCAAACTGGCTGAACAGGCTATTGATGACGTGCTCAGTTATGCCCTGTTCCCACAGGTAGGTCTGAAGTTCCTCAAAAACCGTGGTGATGCTTCTGCCTTCGAACCAGCACCTAAAGGTGCCCAGGAAGATACCTTCACCGTTAATGTTGATGGCCACAGTTATGTGGTGAAAGTGGATGCAGGCGGCGATATCAGCCAGCTGGCCCCCCTCAACGGTGCGCCACTGAGTTTCAATCAGGCCCATGGTGATGTGACCGCTGCTGCGGTTGCTTCCGGCAGTGGTGAGGCTGTACCGGCACCCCTCGCCGGTAACATCTGGAAAGTCATGGTTAAACCCGGTGACACAGTTGCCGAAGGTGATCTGATCGTGATTCTCGAAGCCATGAAAATGGAAACCGAAATCCGTACACCCGTAGCCGGCACTGTGACCGCTGTGGGTGTGCGTGAGGGTGACTCAATTGCGGTGGGCGAAATGCTCATCACAGTGGCTTAAGGGGTCGATATGGAAAAATTAACCGAACTCTTACTGAAATCCGGTGTGGCCCAGCTGCACTGGGATCAGGCCCTGATGATGGCCATTTGCCTGGTGCTTTTATATCTGGCGATCAAAAAAGGTTTTGAACCCCTGTTGCTGCTGCCCATCGGCTTTGGTGGTCTGCTGGCGAATATCCCCGGTGCTGGTCTGTCCTATTCCTCCGTGGAGAACGCCCTGTACATGGGCAGCCCCGAGCAGGTTGCTGCCCTTGCGCAGTTAATTCAGTTCCCTCTCGATCAGGCGGCTGAGCTGACCCAGCACCTGCGCCATGAAGTCATTATGGCCTTCAAGGCACTCAGTGCGTCTCAGCAAGCAGGTGTCACCGCGTTAGCTGTGGATCAGGGCTTCAGCAGTGGCATGTTGTATAACTTCTTCAGCGTGGCGATTCTGTCAGGCGTTGCACCCCTGTTAATTTTCATGGGTGTAGGCGCTATGACGGATTTTGGCCCGTTGCTGGCGAACCCTAAAACCTTGTTGTTAGGCGCCGCCGCGCAATTTGGTATTTTTGGTACCGTGATTGGTGCGATTGCCCTCAACGATGCAGGTATCGTGAGCTTTAACCTCAAAGAAGCAGCGGCAATCGGTATTATCGGTGGTGCAGATGGCCCGACATCCATCTACGTGGCAACTCTGCTGGCACCCCACCTGCTGGGGGCCATTGCGGTGGCGGCTTACTCCTATATGGCGCTGGTGCCGTTAATTCAGCCGCCGATTATGCGTGCCCTGACCACTGAAGCGGAACGTAAAATCAAAATGGAACAGCTGCGCTCCGTTTCCAAAACCGAAAAAATCATGTTTCCGGTTATCCTGCTGATTCTGGTGGCCCTGTTCCTGCCGGATGCTGCGCCGCTGTTAGGTATGTTCTGTCTGGGTAACCTGATGCGTGAATCCGGCGTGGTGGATCGCCTGTCCGATACCGCGCAGAACGCCCTGATTAATATAGTGACCATAGTGCTGGGTTTATCCGTGGGTTCTAAGTTGTCGGCGGATAAATTCCTCGATGTGCAGACCTTAGGTATTGTGGTGCTGGGCCTGATCGCTTTCTGTATTGGTACCGCAGGTGGTGTGCTGATGGCGAAAGTGATGAACTACTTCAGTAAAAGCCCGATTAACCCCCTGATAGGTTCCGCCGGTGTATCGGCTGTGCCTATGGCGGCGCGGGTTTCTAACAAAGTCGGTCTGGAATCCAACCCCCATAACTTCCTGCTGATGCATGCCATGGGCCCCAACGTTGCCGGTGTAATCGGCTCGGCGGTGGCCGCAGGTGTGATGATCAGTTACATGGCGGGTATGTAATAACACTTAAGCCCCCGTAAGGGGGCTTTTCATATGTAGAAGTTGTCCTGCAGTCTGAACCTTGGGAATCTCTGAACACATGCCGGAGCTGTACAGCGTTATTCAGGGGTTCCCTTGAGCATTGGCTCAGGCTTATTCATACTGTGCGCCCCGTTGACGTCTGAAATACCGTTTCTTGCGTTAGCTCCGCAGGGCGTGCCCTTTTATTTAATCTGGAGCCTCTATGAGCATTGCTGCCAAAAAAGTCGTGACCATCCATTACCACGTTTCCGATAACAACACAGGTGAAGTGTTTGATTCATCTGAAGGTCAGGAGCCGCTGGTGTACCTGCACGGCGCGCAGAACGTTATCCCTGGTTTAGAAAAAGCCCTGGAAGGTCAGGTGGTTGGTTTTACCTTTGATGTGGTAATCCCAGCTTCTGAAGCCTACGGTGAGCGCCTCGAAGAACTCTGCTCCCAGGTGCCAATGGCGGCATTCCAGGGTGTTGAGAAAGTGGAAGTAGGTATGGAATTCCACGCTGACGGTCCACAGGGCCCTGTGATGGTGGAAGTGGTTTCTGTGGATGAAGACACAGTTACCGTTGATGCTAACCACCCACTCGCTGGCCGCGATCTGAAATTCAAAGGTGAAGTGGTTGCCATCCGCGACGCCAGCGAAGAAGAACTGGCCCACGGCCACGTGCACGGTGAAGGCGGCCATCACCACTGAGTGATCTGATGGAACACGGCCCAGGAGGCCGTGTAAAAACGTCAGCGAGGCAGTAGAAACAAGGCAAAAACGGGCGAAAAAGCGCAGTTTATAGATATAAATGAGCATTTTGAGTTCGTTTTTAACGAAGTTTCAACAACGTAGCTAGTTCTTACCCGGCCTTCTGTGCCGGGTTTTGTTTTTATACCGTTACCTTTTCCTGACTTACAAAAAACCCACCACAGCGCTCTGATATTCAGGTAAAATGCGCCCCTTTTTGATCTCAGGCCCAGGTTTATGTCCCAGCCAACCGCCATCTATGACTATCCCAAGTACTGGGCCGAATGTTTCGGACCGGCACCGTTTTTACCTATGTCCCGCGAGGAAATGGATCAACTGGGCTGGGATAGCTGTGATGTGATTATCGTCTGTGGTGATGCTTATGTGGATCACCCGAGTTTTGGCATGGCGGTGATTGGCCGTACCCTTGAAGCCCAGGGTTACCGGGTAGGTCTGATTTGCCAGCCGGACTGGCGCGATAAAGAAAGTTTTATGAAGCTCGGCAAACCTAACCTGTATTTCGGGGTTTCCGCCGGCAACATGGATTCCATGATCAACCGTTATACCGCCGATCGCCGCGTGCGTAACGATGATGCCTACACCCCAGGCGATGAACCTGGCAAACGCCCTGACCGGGCGGTGACGGTTTATAGCCAGAAATGTAAAGAAGCCTACAAAGATGTGCCGGTGATTATCGGTGGTATTGAGGCGTCATTACGCCGTATTGCCCATTACGATTATTGGTCTGAGTCTATCCGCCGCTCTGTGCTGCTCGATTCCACCGCGGATATGCTGCTTTATGGCAACGCGGAGCGCGCGATTATTGATGTGACCCACCGCCTGGCGCGGGGCGAAAAAATTGAAGATATCACCGACCTGCGTGGCACTGCGTTTTTACGTAAAAGCCTGCCCGAAGGCTGGACCGAAATTGATTCCACTGAGGTGGATCAGCCGGGGCGTCTTAACCCCAAAATCAGCCCCTATGAATACATAGCCGAGCAGTCCGATGCCAAACCCGGCCCGGAGCAGGCGATTACTATTATTCCGAGTGTGAAGGCTACTAAAGCGGACCCGGCCACCAGTTATATCCGCCTGCCATCCTATGAGCAGGTCTGCAAAGACCCTGTGTTGTATGCCCACACCGACCGCATATTCCACAAAGAAACCAACCCGGGCAACGCCCGTGCCCTGGTGCAGCGCCATGGTCGTAATGATATCTGGCTGAACCCACCACCGATTCCCCTGAGCACAGAGGAACTCGACTGGGTATTTGAAATGCCCTACAAGCGTGTGCCACACCCTGTGTACGGTGATGCACGTATTCCCGCTTACGAGATGATCCGCTTTTCGGTCAACATTATGCGTGGTTGTTTTGGTGGTTGTACTTTCTGCTCTATCACCGAGCACGAAGGGCGCATCATCCAGAGCCGCAGTGAGGAATCCATCCTCAATGAAATTGAAAAAGTACGTGATATGACCCCGGGTTTCACCGGTATGATTTCCGATCTGGGTGGCCCCACGGCCAACATGTACCGCCTGAACTGCAAAGACAAAAAAATCGAAGAAACCTGCCGCCGTCCGTCCTGCGTGTATCCGACTATCTGCAGCAACCTGGAAACGGATCACCAGCACACAACGGCCCTGTACCGTAAGGCCCGTGAGCTGAAAGGCATTAAAAAAATTGCCATCGCTTCAGGCCTGCGTTACGACCTGGCGGTGGAAGACCCTGAATATGTGCGTGAGCTGGTGACCCACCACGTGGGCGGTTACCTGAAAATTGCCCCTGAGCACAGTGAAGATGGCCCGCTGACCAAGATGATGAAACCGGGCATGGGTTCCTATTACCGCTTCAAGCGCATGTTTGAGCAGTTCTCGAAAGAGGCCGGTAAAGAGCAGTACCTGATCCCGTATTTTATCTCGGCCCACCCCGGCAGCCGCGATGAAGACATGATGAACTTAGGCCTGTGGCTGAAGAAAAACGGCTTCCGCGTCGATCAGGTGCAGAACTTCTACCCGTCGCCCATGGCCACGGCCACCACTATGTATTACACCGAGTTAAACCCGCTCAAACCGATTAAACGTCGTGATAATGAGCTGGTATTCAGTGCCAAAAACAAAGAACAGCGCCGTTTGCACAAGGCATTTTTGCGTTACCACGATCCGGAAAACTGGCCGATGTTACGCGAAGCCCTGCGCCGTATGGGCAAGGCCCACCTCATTGGTAAAGGACCGGATTGTTTGGTGCCCGCTGAAACCCGTCAGGAACAGATGGCTAAACGTAACTCGCGCCCCATGGGTAATCCCCAGGCGCGTCGTCTGCAAGTTGCACGTACCCAGCACACAGGTTTGCCCCATAATCCAGCCCCCAAGCAGGATGAGAGAAAACCGGCTAAACCTGCTGGCTCTAAACCTTCAGGGTCAAAACCATCTGCACCAAAAGCAGGTGGTCCAAAACCGGGTACAGGAAAAACACCGGGCCACAAACCCGCGGGTAAGCCCGCCGGAAAAGGCAAACCCATGGCCCACAAAGGCCGCTGAGTTTGAACCCCATAAAAAAACCGGCCAATGGCCGGTTTTTTTATGGGTATTGAGCGGGCTTCAGTTATGCAGCAGGGGCTGCATGTTGGCATCTTCTGCATTGATTTGCAGACCCGCCGCCCCCGTGGTGCTGGTGTCCGGTATCCACTGACCAATACAGCTGGTGGATTTTACGCAGGGATCCGTCAGGGCCTGCATAAACGCCACTAAATCTTCCACCTGAGCATTATCCAGGCTGATGTTCTGCAGTTTGGAAAGGCCTTTATCCTGCAGGTCCGTGAGTAATGTCAGGGCGCTGCGGGTATTGTCTTCGGCATGGGTATACAGGGCATCACAATCGGCCACTTCACTGAGCTGGGCGATGTTGTGGCACCAAGTCAGCGCACTGGCAAAAAAATCATCGATGGCATTTTGTGGATTGAGATGGTGGCGGATGACATCCTGCAGATTGTTATAGGCACCCGCATGGCCATAGGGACCTGTGACTTCAATATTCAGCAGGGTAGGGGTGCGGAAGGCATATTTGTCTTTCAGCTCTTTGCTTTCGCGGAAACGTCCGAAGTCATCATCGTTATTGGCGCCATCACCTTTGCCTTCGCCAATCTGAATCATGGCGATATTGTGGAATTTCTCATCGGTGAAAAAATCCCCGCGGTGGCAATTGGCGCAGCCTGCACCACCGTCATCCGCCGCGCGGAAAAATAACATTGCCCCCCGTTTTTGTGCTGCACTGAGGGCGCTGTTATCCCCCTCCACATAGGCTTTCCAGGGATTATCGACAAACACCTGTGAGTTTTCGTAGGCGCCAATGGCGTCGGCAATGCGCGCATAGCTGATGAGGTTCGCCACGTCGGCTTCACCCTTGTAAACCTCTTCAAAGGCGGCTTGCCAGTCATCACCGGCGATACCGTCAGCATCCGGGGTGCTTAATTCGCCGCTGCCAGCACCCGTGTCAGCAAGACGTGCCGCAAGGTGATCCCTGACGGTCTGGTTACTGTTACCGAATTCAAAACTGGCGCCACGCATTTCAGCGGCGGATGTCACCGGGAAACGTGACTGGGCAACGGTGAGATTTGCACCAGCGTTGCTGTCCGCAGTGCCCGGTGCGCTGTCAGGGGTGCGTATTGCACCGGCAGAACCATTTTTGCCGGGAATTTTACTGAGGGACTCAACTCTGCCATCGTGGAAAAGCACCTGATCCCACAGGGCGATATTAAATGTGGTGGGGGCATTGCGCGGCACGTTTGGCAGAACGCTGCCACTGCGTTCCCGGCCAGGGCCTAACAGATCGGTATTGTCCGCGCCGACACCGAGCGGCAGGGATAAACCATCGCCACCCCCCAGGGCGGGGTGATGGCAACTGACACAGGCGCTGTCCTGATCACCGCCGAGGGCTTTGCTGAAAAATAACTGCATGCCCAGTTGGGCTTTGGGATCAAGAATAGAAGCAATGTCGCGTCCGGCGGCGGGGTTACCTGTCAAACCTGCATCACTGATCAGTTCGCGCAGTTGTGTATCCGTTTTATTAGCGGATTTGTTGTCCTTGTCAAAAACACAACCGCTGCTGCCCATGATGGCCACACATAAAAGCCCTGCTGTTATTTTTCCCATGGTGCTATCCCCGCCGGTTTATCCTCATCCTGAGCCTAGAAGTTAAGCCATGGGCGTCAATCAGGCCACACATAAAATGAAAGGTACAAAGGTACGCATGCCCCCCGCTGCAGCTTTTGTTACACTGCGCCTTTGTTTTGGGGGTGGTCATGGATTTTTTGTTAAGTGGGTTATTTCTGGCCCTGGCGGGCAATGCTGCGTGGTTTGTGATTTGGCGTAAACAAGCAGCGCAACATTCTGCATTGCAGCAGGCCCAGCAAAACCTCAGCGAACAACTGGCGCAGACACAGCGCGAGCAGATCAGCCTGCAGGGCAAACTGGGCTTTGAACAGCAGAAACTCGCCGAGAAAAACCAGCAGCTTTCTGCAATTCAGCAACAATTGCAGGAATTACAACAACGCCTGGATGCCAGTCTTGAACAGGCTGCCCGGGTGCCCGCCATACAAGAACAACTTTCCCAAACTCAGGCCAATTTGCAGCGTACTGAACAACAGCACCAGCAGCTGCAGCAAACCCTGATGCAGCGTGAAGCCCAGCTTGCCAAACTCGAAGAAGGCCGCGTGAAAGACCAGCAACACGCCCGTGAGCAAATCGAATTACTGGAGCGTAATAAACAGCAGCTCACCCAGGAATTTGAAAACCTCGCCAATAAAATTTTCGAGCAAAAAAATGCCACCTTCAACGAGCAAAGCAAAAATAATCTCAGTGCCCTGTTAAATCCCTTTAAAGATCAGCTCGAAGGATTGCGCAAAAAAGTCGATGACGTGTATGTGAGTGAATCCAAAGACCGCGCTTCCCTCAAAACCCAGATCGAAGAACTGCACAAACTCAACAAACAAATCACCGAAGAGGCTTCAGCTTTAACCCGTGCCCTGCGTGGTGAAAAGAAAACCCAGGGCAACTGGGGGGAATTAGTGCTGGAAACCGTGTTGGAAAAAAGTGGTTTGCGCGCCGGTGAAGAATTTGTGCGTGAATCCAGCCAGCAGGGCGATGAAGGTCAGCGCCTGCGCCCGGATGTGATTATCAATTTGCCGGAAGGCAAACACATTATTGTGGATGCCAAAGTATCCCTGAACGATTACACCGATTATGTGAATGCAGAGTCCGATGTAGAGCGTGAAGCTTCCTTAAAGCGCCATGTGGAAGCTATCCGCAACCATATTCGCCGTTTATCCGATAAGGCCTACCAAAAACTGCCGAATTTAAATTCGCCGGATTTTGTTTTTATGTTTATGCCCGTCGAACCGGCTTTTATGCTTGCGTTCCAGAGTGATGAAAAATTATTTAACGATGCGTTTGATCAGCGCATTGTGGTAGTCACACCGACCACCTTACTGGCTACGCTGCGCACGGTTTCCAGTTTGTGGTCCATTGAGCGGCAAAACCGTCACGCCAAATTACTCGCCGACCAGGCCGCGAGTGTGTATGACAGGCTGCGGATTTTTACTGAAAAAATGGAAAAACTCGGCGCGCAGATCAACACCGCCCATAACACCTATCAGGATGCATGGGGTTCATTAAAAGAAGGGCGTGGCAACTTAGTCGGCCAAGCGCAGAAATTTATCGAGCTGGGTGTGCGGGTGAAAAAAGAATTACCCAAAAGCCTGATCGGGGATTCCGAATTAAGCCTGCCGGAAGATATCAGCGCAGAATAAAAAAGCGGCTTCAGCCGCTTTTTTATTGCCTGCCCGTTAACTGGCTTTTTTAGTGTTGGGTTTACCCATTTGCTGACGCTGCAAATAGGCCGCGCGCAGGGCTAAATAACGCGGGGTAGGGCCGATATCCTCATAGAGAGGGTCACCCATTTCATCCTGCGCCACTACCCTGGGGCCTGGCACATAGGGCATTGCGGTTTCAATTTCTTCCAGTGCGGAGCTGATAATCTGGCTGAGCATCTGCTCTTTACTGAGGCCCGGATATAAAGCCACCAGAGCTTCAAGCCGTGCGGCATCTTTGAGGGGAATCCCAATCTGCATGGTTTCCAGCGTTTTGTGATGTTCGCTGCTGCTGGCCCACTTATTTAACAGTTCTCTGACTTTCATACTGCACCTGAAACGCCAATGACAACTTCCTGAGTTTAGCCGCACTTATTTATGCTGCCCTGCGCGGCTACGATTCTTTACAAAAAACAAACGATTTGACCGCTTAGCTTCGGCAACGCACACTGTCTTTACCGCCTGAAGGGAGATGCACGATGCAACGATTACACCCGGCCCTGCGTGAAAACGTCCGTATTCTTGGTGAGCTGCTCGGTGAGGTGATCAAAGCCGATCTGGGTGACGCCATGTTGCAGCGCATTGAAGAAATTCGTGCCACCGCAAAACAGGCGCGTAAATCCGGTGATGCATCGGGTTTTATTCATTTACTTAAATCCCTGCCCGATGCGGATTTATTACCCGTTACCCGCGCGTTTAACCAATTTTTGAACCTCGCCAATATTGCCGAGCAATATCACGATGTGGTGCATCGCCGCCGTGATGAAGGCGACGAATATATCCGCATGCTCAGCCAGTTGATTCCGCGCCTGCAGGATGCTGGTGACGATGTGCTTGCCCGCCTGCGTCAAACCCATATCGAACTGGTATTAACCGCGCACCCCACGGAAGTGACACGCCGTACCCTGATTCAGAAATACGATCAGGTGCTGGGCACACTCGAGCAGCTCGACAGCCACCCCTATGCGGCGGAAAAAAATCGCCTGCTTGCCGGTTTGAAAGTGCTGGTGGGTGAGGTGTGGTTTACCGATGAAATCCGCAGCAGCAAACCAACCCCGGAAGACGAAGCGCGCTGGGGTTTTGCCGTCATTGAAAGCTCCCTGTGGGAAGCCATGCCGGCGTTTTACCGCGAGCTGGATGAATTACTGCTGAATAAATGTGGCACCCGTATGCCGCTGGATATTTCCCCGATCCGTTTTTGCTCGTGGATGGGTGGCGATCGCGATGGCAACCCTAACGTAACCTCACACATCACCCGCCGGGTATTATTAATGGCGCGCTGGATGGCCGCGGATTTATACATCCGTGATTTAAGTGCCCTGATCAGCGAATTATCCATGTGGCGCTGCAATGATTTATTGCGTGCCGTGAGTGGTGATGTCAGGGAACCTTACCGCTTTTTATTACATAACCTGCGTGAGCGCATGAAAGATACCCGCGAATGGGCTGAAGCCTGTTTGCAGGATCAGGTCACCCATAAAACGCCCCTCAAAGACATACAGCTTTTAATTGAGCCGCTTAAATTATGTTACGACTCCTTGGTGGAGTCCGGTATGCAATTAGTGGCCAATGGCCGTTTGCTCGATACCCTGCGCCGCGCACAGTGTTTTGGTTTAACCCTTTCACAGTTGGATATCCGTCAGGAATCCGCGCGCCATGCCCAGGTTTTTTCCGAATTAACCCGTTATCTCGAAGAAGGGGATTACGCAAAATGGAGCGAGGCTGAAAAACAGGCTTTTTTATTGCGTGAATTACAAAATAAACGCCCCCTGTTACCCCCGGACTGGCAACCCAGCGCCGAAACCCAGGAGGTACTTGATACCTGCAAAGTGGTGGCGGCTGAAACCCAAAATGCCATCAGTGCCTATGTGATTTCCATGGCAGGGCAGGCGTCAGATGTATTGGCTGTGGCCCTGTTATTAAAAATGTGCGGACGCAAACAACCTCTGCCCATCGCACCGTTATTTGAAACCCTCGATGATTTAACCCGTGCCCCGGCGGTTTTAAATAACCTGCTGGAAATTCCCTGGTATCAGCAATATTGCGCAGGGCGGCAGATGGTGATGATAGGGTATTCCGACTCCGCCAAAGATGCCGGGCAGATGGCAGCAGCCTGGGCACAATATAATGCCCAGGAAGCCCTCATGGCCGCTGCCCGCGCCCATAACACCCAATTGGTTTTATTCCACGGCCGTGGCGGCACAGTGGGGCGTGGCGGCGGCCCGGCCCACGTGGCGATTCTGTCTCAGCCCCCCGGCACAGTGGCGAACTGCATCCGTGTTACCGAGCAGGGTGAAATGATCCGCTTTAAATTTGGTAACCCGGATGTGGCAATCCGCAGTTTGCAGATGTACCTCGCGGCGGTGATGGAGGCGTCTGCGTTGCCTGCGCCCCAACCTAAACCCGAGTGGCGTGCATTGATGGATGAAATGGCCGCGGCAGCGGTGCAGGCTTACCGCGCAGTAATCCGTGAGACCCCTGAATTTGTGCCGTATTTCCGCGCGGTAACCCCTGAGCAGGAATTAGGTAAATTAGCCCTTGGCAGCCGCCCGGCGAAACGCAAAGCCGATGGCGGGGTAGAAAGTTTGCGGGCCATTCCGTGGATTTTTGCCTGGACACAAATTCGATTAATGCTGCCTGCCTGGCTCGGTGGTGACAGCGCCCTTGCCGATATGATTGCCCGCGGCAAATTAAACGAATTACAAAATATGCGTGAAAACTGGCTGTTTTTCGGCACTTTCAGCGACATGCTGGAAATGGTGTTATCCAAAACTGATATGGCCATTGCCGAATATTACGAAGCAACCCTTGCACCGCAGCACAAACAATTAGGTTCCGAGCTGCGCCTGCGTCTGCAAAATGCCATTCACACTGTTAATCAGCTGAAAAACCAGCAGAACTTGCTGGATGATAATCCTTTATTCCGTGAATCCATGGCGGTGCGCAATCCCTACACAGATCCCCTGCATTATCTGCAGGCCGAGCTGATAAAACGTACCCGTCAGCAAAACGATGTTTGCCCTGAGCTGGAACAGGCCCTGAAAGTGACAATGGCCGGCATCGCAGCGGGTATGCGTAACACAGGGTAACAAAGCTGCACAAAAAACGAACTGTGTAAAAAATAAACAATGGCTACACTTCTTCAGAATGATGGAGGGTGTAGCGTGCAGACAAATGACCGTTTTGAGCGCTGGCTGGAGCAATGTCCGGTCGCGTTCCGCTCCGTATATATTGCCCCTGAACAAACACCGCAGCGTTTTGCTGTCGGTTTAAAAGCCCAGTTACTGGCCTGCCGTGTGACTCGCGTGGGCACCTTACCGACTATGATGCTCGGTACTACCCAACAAATGACCGATGTAAAACTGGATACCAGTTTTGTTGACCTGCAAAACGTATGGCTGCCCGTACCTCCGCTGTACGGCCTGCCGGGCTGGGTACACAGTGAGTTGAAACACAGCCAGAACCTGTTAATTCCTACCCCCAATGCACAGCGCTTCCTGTTTTGTGAGGCCAGTGTCTATCTGCAATACCTGCTTGAACGTCACTGCAAATGGGTGCCTGAAACCCGCTGGCGCCAGTTCGCATAAACAGCGAACAAGCTTCAGACTTGTTTAACTTACCTTAGTTAGGTATTGTGGCCGACTCGCTGTGGCCTGCTGTTCAAATTATGAGCGATAGTCCCGCCGCCTGATCGCATGACCTGTGCCCTTTCAGGGCCAGAAACCCCGTAACCCGGAAGTTATGCCCAAATGATTTTGGCAACAAATTCATTCGGAGATAATTTCGACCTTTATTAAGGAGCTCTTGCCAATGCGTATTATCCTTCTGGGCGCCCCAGGTGCAGGCAAAGGTACTCAAGCGCAATTCATCACCGAGAAATTTGCCATTCCGCAAATCTCCACCGGCGATATGTTACGTGCGGCTGTTAAAGCTGGCACACCGCTGGGTAAAAAAGTGGAAGAAGTGATGAAGTCCGGTGGTCTGGTTTCCGACGACCTGATCATTGGTCTGGTCAAAGAGCGTATCGCTGAAGCCGACTGCAAAAACGGCTTTTTATTCGACGGTTTCCCACGCACCATTCCGCAGGCAGAAGCACTGCTGGAATCCGGTGTTGTTATCGATGCGGTTGTTGAAATCGACGTTGATGATGAAGAAATTGTAAAACGCATGAGCGGTCGCCGTGTGCACCCAGGTTCTGGTCGTACTTACCACGTGATTTACAACCCACCAAAAGTGGAAGGTAAAGATAACCAGACCGGCGAAGATCTGGTACAGCGTGAAGACGATCAGGAAGAAACCGTACGTAAACGTTTAAGTGTTTACCACGAGCAAACCAAACCTCTGGTTTCTTTCTACAAAGGTCTGCAGGAAAAAGGCGTGGCCAATGCGCCTAAATATCAGTATGTAGCCGGTGTTGGTTCACTGGATGACATCAAAGCTGCGGTATTTGCTGCTCTGGCAAAATAATCTGCACTTCATAAAAAAAGCGGGCTGATGCCCGCTTTTTTTATGCCCGCAATTTGGTATTCACATCCACAATGCGTATGCTTGCGTATTTCAGAGTTTTTGTTCAGGACAATTGCCATGGCCCGTCGCGCAGTTTTATTAGTTAACCTCGGCACCCCCGATGAACCTACCGCACCTGCGGTACGGCGTTATCTGAAAGAGTTTTTATGGGATGACAGGGTTATCAAACGTAATCCGCTGTGGTGGTTAGTGCTTAACGGAATTGTGCTGACGTTTCGCCCCAAACGCGTTGCCAAACTTTATCAAACCGTATGGCAGGGTGATTCACCGATTCGCAGCATAGGTTATGAGCAAGCCAGTGCCCTGCAGGAAAAACTGCACAGCATGGGGATGCAGGATATCGATGTGCATCTTGCCATGACCTACGGTAAACCCTCCTTGCGTGAACGTTTACAGGGTTTATTGGCGCAGGGATATGAACACTGCCTGTTAATTCCGCTTTACCCGCAGTATTCCGCAACCACTACAGGTGCGATTTACGATCAGGTAGCTGCGTATCTGCAAAACAACCGTAACTTCTGCGAAGTGTCTGTGGTGAAAGATTATTACCGTCAGCCTGCTTATATACATGCCCTGGCAGAAAGCATTCGTGCACACTGGCAGCAGCATGGTAAAGCGCAAAAATTATTACTTTCATTCCATGGCATTCCCAAAATGTATGTTGAAAAGGGCGACCCCTATCAGCAGCAAGTAATTGAAACGGCTGATTTATTAGCAAAAGAGCTGCAGTTGCAGAGCGATGAATATCAGGTGTGTTTTCAAAGCCGTTTCGGGCCTACGGAATGGTTGCAGCCTTATACAGATAAAACCCTGGAAGCTTGGGGTGCTGCCGGAATTGAATCGGTTGATGCAATTTGCCCTGCATTTGCGGCCGATTGTCTGGAAACACTCGAAGAGATTGCCGAGCAAAACAAAGAATTTTTCCTGCATGCCGGTGGTAAACGTTACCACTATATTCCAGCGTTGAACGCATCACCTGCACATATCGATATGCTGGCAACAATCGTTACCCAATATCTGCCGCGCAACATTTAAGTGCGTTTCGCACCATCCATTTTTTCTGTAAAAGCAGAAAAATCTTCAATGGATGGTGCGAATACTGCCATTTATTCCCCAAAAACTGGTTTTTATAAAAAAAATCTTATATTTTCCCCTTGAAAAATTTGATCTGGTTTTTTTATCAGCTATTTTTTTAATTGAATCTGCCCATTCAAGAGGAATTGAACCATGGCAAGAGGTCGTAAAAAGGCGGTTGCAACAAAACGTCCAGGTCGTCCAGCCGGTCGCCCAGCGAAAAAAACCACTGTAAGTGTTACTGTTCCTGCCGTTGCTAAGGCCGAAAAAGCCATGGCTGCCGCGCAGAAAGCCGTAGCCGCAGTAACTGCTAAAACCAAAGCTGCTGCTGCTAAGTTAGCGGCTGCTACTAAAAAAGCTGCCACCAGCAAAACTGCTACTGCTAAAAAAGCGGTAGTGAGTGCCCGTGCTGCAGTTGCTAAAGAGAAAGCTGCTGCTGCTAAAGCAAAAGCTGCTGTGAAAGATGCACAACAATTAATGGCTGCTGCTAAAGCAGAAGCAAAACAAGCCGCTGCTGCTGCAGCTGCTAAACAAGCCGTTGAAGCACTGGCTGCATCACTGGCCAGCAAAGCTGATGCGGATCTTGCAAAAGCGGTTGCTGCTTTCACTGCTAAGTGGAAAGCCAGTCGTGCGAAGAAAGATGCTGCACGTGTGAAAGCCCGTGAGAAAAAAGAAGCGGCGAAGCTGAAAAAAACCGCTGTGAAGAAAAAAGCCGCCAAAAAACCGGCAGCTAAAAAACCTGCTGCGGCTAAACCTGCTGTTAAAAAAGCAGTAGCCAAAAAAGTGGCAGTGAAAAAAGCTCCGGGTAAACGTGGCCGTCCAGCAAAAGCAAAACCCGCTGCTAAACCAGCGGTGGCAGGTACTGCAAAACGCCGTGGCCGTCCGCCAAAGGCTAAGTAATATCTGAACTTAAAAAAACCGGCGCAAGCCGGTTTTTTTATGGCGGATAAAACCTTGTATATTTATCGCAAAGATCAAAAATAGCCCCATAAAAATAAAAAAGGGCGTTTCTCATGCGATCTATCTGTTTGATTTTTCTGTTATTTATCGCAGCATGCAGCGAACAACAGGCACCTGTTGACCTGGCAGTGCAGGGTAATAACGCATTACGCACTGCAGATTTTGCCAATGTCGATAAAATTGCCCTGTATGAACTGCATTGGCAGGAATACCTGACCCTGCGTGGTGTATTACAAAATTGGGTGACCACACAAAATGCCGCCCCGGTGCGCAGCTCCCTGCAAATGCCGGATGCCCCATTAATTGAATATGCTGCTAAAGCTGATTGGCAGATAGGCGATGATAACAGCGCCGTCACCATTCAATTATTCTGCACACTTGTTTCAGAACCCTGTAAACGTGTTTATCAGGAACTGCTGCAGTACATGCCCTATGTCCAGGGCGGCATGCAAATACAATTTTATGAAACCTGGCGTGCATTTCATAAATTTGCTTTGCCCGTTGCCACAGCATTGGCCTGCGTGCCTGAGGTCAACCGGGCAGATTTACGCCAATTTATCCTTGCACAAAATAATATGGATGCTGAGCGCCTGGACGCCAGCCCTGTATTATTGGGGTTTAATGCACCAGCATTTAATCAATGCCGGCAAAGTGAAACATTACGCAATAGCTTATTGCAGCAACAAACTACCCTCGAAAATGCAGGTTTGGCTAAACCGCCGGTATTGTTGATTAACAAACGTTATATTGCTCAGGCCGATTGGGAACGGCTGTTTGCCTATCTGCAACCGTACTTAGCTGCGCCTGTAACTGCGGAGAATTTACCGGGTTTAAGCGTAAAACATATTTACCCCGTGCAACCTGTCGGATTGAGTTTTGCCGATGTGGAATTTCAGGGGCAAAAAATACGTTGGTCGTTAAATCAATGTCAGGCGGGTTTGTGTTTGCAAACAATTGCAGGTGGCAAACTGATTTTTTTCCGGGATGGGCGTTTTTATAGCCCGGGGCAAGCGGCCCAACCGGTTGTGGACACTGCGCATGATACGGGCAGCATATCCGTGGGTGCAGATACAGAATTCAGCACTGACTTTACAGCTCAACAGGCTGCACAACAGGAACAACCCCAAAAAGAATTGGCCGATGATGATCACGCCGGGCGAGTGCGTGAATTATTAACATCCATTCCTCCAAGCCCTTTATCCCGTACCTGGCTGGATGAACAATTAAACCGTCAGGCAGAGCTGGAAAAAAACTTCATCACCACGGACATGGAAGTCGAAGGGCAACATCTGCTGAAACTCAAACCCGGTGATACGGATGCTTTTTATGCCCAGTTAGGCATGCAGGCAGGGGATGTGATTATGCGTATCAACGATGAGTGGGTGCATGATGGTTACAACAGTCTTTGGGAAAACCTGCGCAGCGCACAACGTCTGGAAATATCTTTGATGCGCCATGGATTGCCTGTGCATCTGGTATATGCGGTGCAGGAGCCCTGAGGCTCCTGGCTGGCTCCGTTTATTTAATTTGCAGATTAACGGTCGGGATTATTATTCCACATCACCTGGGAGATTTTATTCTGCCCCTGCAGGCTTGGGTGGAAACAATCACCGCCATCAATATCATCTTTACCAAATGTGGTTGTGCCGGTTGAAGGGGTGGATTCATTTACATAATCCGCTACCACTTCAATACCCTGTGGGTTTTTACCATTGCTATTGCTGTTATAGGCACTGGCTTCTTCAGCCAGAATTTCATTATAACGGCGTTGTGCAACGTTGATGGCCGCTAAACGTTATGCCGAGGTTTCACCATTTAAAGTGGAGCCGCTGGTGGCAATGGTGCAGATATCATAACTGCTCCATACGTTTTCACAGCGCACGCTGCTGTTGCTGCTTTGTTTGGCTAAACCCGCGGCGCGTAAATCCTGCACCCGTGGCACTGAGCCTAAAAACACAGTGGAACCCGTTGGCAGGCCCTGCACTAACGTATCCAGGCCGGCACGTACTGCATTACGCCACTGGCTTTCAGTGTACAGAGGGTTGCTGCAATGGCTGGCATCGGTGCAATCACGGTTACAGATGTCATTACCACCCAAAATTAATTCCACATGGTCTGGTTTAGGGCTTTGCGCCACAATTTTGCTGGCTTGCACCGCAAAATTATTATCGCCGCCTAACATTTCCGAACCGGACTTGGCCGCATCTTTATTGGCCACTATGGTGGAATCGAGCAATTTGTAGCGGTCATGCACACTGGTAACCGAAGTGTTCCAGCCATCAAACCAGGAATGCTGGGGTTGATCGCCGCCTAATAAGCAGAACAAATCCCAGAAATAACGGTTTTTAGTGCAGTTTGCGGCAAAACCCATGGTGATACTGTCACCGGCTGCGGTGGCTTTATCGGGCAACGCTGCATGGGTGTTGATACCTAAACCAGAGAGGGCCAGAGCGAGTACTAACGAGCAGAGGTTACGCATCCGAGATGCTCCTTAACTTTATTATTGTTGGAGGGGCCAGCTCAGGCAGTGTAGGTAGCAGAGTTGTACAAGGATTGGTCTAAGTCAGACGTTTTTCGGACAAGCCACGACCATCTGCACCACAGGCCGCGGGTTAGTGCTAGAATGCGCCAGTTTTTCGAACCGGGAAGATGAAAATGTCCATTATTCTGGCCATAGATGCCGCTGCCGATGGCTGTTCAGTCGCCCTGCAATCCGGCGCAGATACTTTCAGCCGTTATACCGATGCGCCCCGCGCCCACAGCAAGGTGTTATACCCCATGCTCGATGAAGTATTGGGTGAAGCGGGTATTAACAAACATCAGTTACAGGGGGTTGCTTTCGGTAAAGGCCCCGGTTCCTTTACCGGTATTCGTATAGCCGCCGCTACCGCCCAGGGCCTGGGTTTTGCGCTGGATATTCCCCTGTTGCCTGTATCCAGTTTGCAGGGCATGGCCCAGCAAACCTATATGCAACACGGCGTGCAAAACGTACTCACCATACTCGATGCGCGTATGAGTGAACTTTATTTTGGTTTGTATGCCTTTGATGGGGCCACAGGCCTTATGCAACCCCAGAAAGAAGATTGCATCGATGCCATTGCTGCCCAGCCCTGGGCGGATGATTTACCCGCAGGTTTGGTGGGTGTAGGCAATGGCTGGCAAATGGGTGATGCATTAGCCCCGGCAATTCGTGCTGCCGCCCTGCAACAATTTGCGGATATTCTGCCCCATGCCCGTTATTTATTGCCTGCTGCGCAGGTGATGCTGCAACAGGGTCAGGGGGTTGCCCCGGAAGAAATCGAATTAGTGTACCTGCGTGAGCAGAGTCACTGGAAAACCATCAACCAACAACAAAAATCCTGATACAGGCGGTTTATATGGAAATCTGGCAAGCCATCGTGCTGTCACTGCTGCAAGGTTTTACTGAATTTTTACCTATATCGAGTTCTGCTCACCTGATATTACCTTCCCAGGTGTTAGGCTGGCCCGATCAGGGTTTAGCGTTTGATGTGGCGGTGCACGTCGGCACATTAATGGCCGTGTTGTTGTATTTCCGCCGTGATGTGGCCGGCATGGCACAAGGTTTTTACCTGAGCACAGTTAAACGGCAAATGAATGAACAGGGCCGTTTAGCCTGGTGGGTAATTATTGGCACTATTCCCGCCGGTTTGGCCGGTATGTTGTTCAATGATTTTATTGAAGCCAATTTACGTTCTGTATTGGTGATTGGTGTTACAACCATCGTATTTGGTCTGTTGCTGGGCTGGGCGGATAAAAACAAACATCTGGATAAGGGCCTGTCGGCGCTGAATTTAAAATCCGTATTAATTATTGCCTGTGCCCAAGCTGTGGCTTTAATACCAGGCACATCCCGTTCTGGTATCACCATGACAGCGGCATTATTTTTAGGCTTTCAGCGTGATGTGGCGGCTAAGTTTTCCTTTTATTTATCCATGCCGCTGATTTTCTGTGCCGGTGCTTTAAAAATAAAAGAGCTGATTGAAGCGGGTGTGCAAACCCATTGGTCGATCATCGCCTTGGGCGTTGCGGTATCTGCCATCAGTGCTTATGTGTGTATCCACTTTTTCCTCGCGTTTATTTCCCGCATGTCCATGCAGCCGTTTGTGATTTATCGCCTGCTGTTAGGTGTGGCTTTAATCGGTGGTGTGTATGCCGGCTGGTTTGCCTGAGGCCGTAATCGCCATCAGTGCGGCCCCTGAATATCAGGCGGCTGCATCCGCCCTCAGTTTGAGCAGCGGTTTACCCCTGCATCAGGGGGAGGCCTGTGATGCTTTGTTAATTTGCGATGCACAGGGCGTGCATCTGCAACAGCAGGGCGCGGATGCGCCCGGCCCTGTGCGGGTGGATTTTGTCAGCGGTGCCACCGCTTACCGGCGTGTACACGGTGGCGGAGCGGGGCAGGCCATTGCCAAAGCTATCGGCCTGCAACATAAAAAAAATCTGCATGTTTATGATGCCACCGCCGGTATGGGCACCGACAGTTTGATGCTGGCCAGTTTGGGCTGCACCCTCGACATGACAGAACGCAACCCGGCGGTTGCGGCATTATTAGAAGACGGCCTGCAAAGGGCCCGGCTTGATGATGAGTGCGTTGCGATTGCCACACGCATGACATTACATGCCATGCCCGCCGTGCAATTTATGCAACAGGCCATCAACAACGGGCAGCAATTTGACGTGGTGTTTTTAGACCCCATGTTCCCCCACGATGAAAAAAATACCGCGCAGGTGAAAAAAAACATGCAGGTATTCCGCAGTTTGGTGGGGCGTGATGATGATGCCGATGAACTTCTGCCATTTGCGCTGCAGATTGCACGCTACCGGGTGGTGGTTAAACGTCCGCGTAAAAGCCCATTTTTAAATGGGCAAAAACCCAGCATCAGTCTTGAAGGTAAGGCCAACCGCTTTGATATTTATGTAAATCAGGGCATGACCGCAAAATAAACCGTATTCAAACGGATAAAAACGCAGCTATTCATAACGCATAAAAATAACAGGGAAATTGTGATGCGCTGTCTCGAACTGAAAGTCCCACCGCCTTATGTATGGTTTGCCCATCTTTTACTGATGTTGCTGCTAAATGTAATTATTCAGCCAATGCCATTAACAGCTTTGCTGCGCTGGTTAATGGCTTTTGTTTTTGCAGTGGCAGGCGGCTGCATTATCTTTATTGCCTTCAGGGCTTTTCGCGTGGCGGCCACTACCGGCAGCCCTAAAAATCCCGCTGCATCCAGCACACTGGTAAATACCGGAATTTTCGCTATATCACGTAACCCTGTTTACCTTGGTATGTTACTGGTGATGCTGGCGATATGTTTGGCGTTAAATAATCTGTTCGGGTTGATTGCGCCGCTGTTGTTTACGCTTTATATCACCCGATTTCAGATCATTCCTGAAGAGCGTGCCCTGGATAAAGTTTTTGGTGACGAGTTTGTTGTTTACCGGCAGAAAGTGCGCAGATGGATTTAAACCCATACTTTGCTGCCGAATGATTTTGTCTGTGGTTTTTCAAATATCCCCTTGCAAGGAATATGGTTCTTTATGTGAGTGACTTGGCGAGAACCATCTGTTACCTGTGTCTTCGGTCTGCCCATTCAGTGCATTTTTTAAATGTTGGGCAATAGTGCTTAAAAATCTGATTTGTAATTCAGGTTTTTGTGCTGTGGATTAATGGCTGTAATATCTGCTAACGCCGCACGCCTTCAAAAATTGCGTTCAAAAGCCATAAAAAAACCCTCGCAGAAAACTGGGAGGGTTAAGGTTACGATGAGCACACGTGAAATATCCGCCACGAGGGGACGGCGGACACCTACGTGCCCAAGGGTTCTCACCCGAGGGCAAATTCATTGTGGGCCTAACAGACGGGCAGGGCGTTGATGTTGATCAAGCGTTAAAGGCCATTCTGTTTTACCATAGGCCCAGCCGTTTTATTCCGAGGTAGTTATGGCCCACCACACCCCCAAAGAATTTGTTGCCCTCAACATTGCCGTGCTCACCGTGAGTGATACCCGTTCCCTGGAAACTGACACCTCAGGCCAGGCCCTGGTGGATGGCCTGCAGGAAGCAGGGCACACCCTGATCGACCGTAAAATCTGCAAAGACGATGTTTACCAGATGCGCGCAATTGTCTCCGCCTGGATTGCCGATGTCAGTGTGCAGGCGATTATGATTACCGGCGGCACGGGTTTTACCGCCCGCGACAGCACCCCGGAAGCTATCCGCCCCCTGTTTGATAAAGAAGTGGACGGTTTTGGTGAACTCTTCCGCCAGATCAGCCGTGAGCAGATCGGCACCTCCACCGTACAAAGCCGCGCGATTGCCGGCATGGCCAACCGCACTGTGATGTTCTGCATGCCGGGCTCCACCAATGCCTGCAAAACCGCGTGGAGCATGATTATCCGCGAGCAGCTCGATGCCCGCACCCGCCCCTGTAATTTTGTCGAGCATTTAATTATTAAGCCTGCCAGTGACAACACTGGCCGTATTGATTGCTGTGGGCCACGTTCATGAGCTGCTGCGACCACCCCGGTTTAATGCCGGTAGACCAGATGATCAACGCCCTGCAACAGCAGGTGCGTGCCGTTACACAAACTGAAAATGTGCCCGTGGGCCAGGCCCTTGGCCGCGTGCTGGCGGCGGATATTACCAGTGCCGTGCAGGTGCCGCCGGCTGACAACAGCGCCATGGACGGTTACGCCCTGCGCCTGTGTGATTACCAGCCGGGCAAAGCCCTGCCCATCAGCCAGCGTATTCCCGCCGGTGCTGCGCCTGCCCCCCTGCAGGCCGGCACAGTTGCGCGCATTTTCACCGGCGCCAGTGTGCCCGAAGGTGCCGATGTGGTGGTGATGCAGGAGGTCTGCCGCGAAGACAATAACCAGCTGATCTGCGAAAAGAATTTAATTGCCGGTGATAACATCCGCGCTGCCGGGCAGGATATTCAGCACGGCCAGGTGGTGCTGGAAAAAGGCCGCAAATTACAGCCCCAGGATTTAGGCCTGCTGGCCTCTATCGGTGTGGCCAATGTCAGCGTATATCGCCGCCTTAAAATCGCCCTGATCAGCACAGGTGATGAAATCCGTGAACCCGGAGAAACACTCGCCCCGGGGCAAATTTACAACAGCAACCGTTACACCCTGCTTGGCCTGTGTCAGGCCATGGGATTTGATGTGCTGGATTTAGGCACCCTCGCCGATGATTTTGCTATTACCCGCAACGCCTTTGCCGCAGCCGCCGAACAGGCCGATGTGATTATCAGCTCAGGGGGCGTGAGCGTCGGTGAAGAAGACCACGTAAAAGCCGCTGTCAGCGCATTGGGTGAATTAAACCTGTGGCGCATGGCTATTAAACCCGGCAAACCCTTTGCGTTTGGCCGCGTAGGGCAAACCCCGTTTATTGGCCTGCCCGGTAACCCCAGCGCGGTATTTGTTACCTTTTTAATTGTGGCGCGCGGTTATTTACTCGCCTGCCAGGGCGTTAAACAAAAACCTTCAGCACCCCTGCAATTGCCAATTGATTTTGAGCTGAAAAAACCTGGTAAACGCCGCGAATATTACCGCGTGCGTATTGTGCAGAAAGATGGCCAGTTAATGCTGGAAAAACATCCCAACCAAAGCAGCGGTGTATTAAGCTCCGCCAGCTGGGCCGATGGTTTTGCCATATTAGAACTGGACCAGACATTTGAACGTGGCCAGTTGGTGCCCTATATCAGTTTTAGCCAGCTGTTAAGCTAGTTGGCAGAAACTAGGAACTAGTGACTAGGGATGTGAGTTAGTTTGAGAATAAAAACTGTGTAAGCGCACCGCTGCCTCACAATTTTTCACCCAAAAAACAGGGCCTCTTTTGAGGCTCTGTTTTTTTATATGTCGCAGATACAACAGTCGTTTGTGATAAGCACACAATGAACGCTCGAGGGCGCCGAAACGCAAACAAAAAACACGCCCGAGCCAGCAGGGATGCTGGCGAAGCGAGGGACCCCAGGGCAGGATGCCCCATAGCGCGGGGGCGAATGTTTTTTGTTGGAGTGAGGACAAACGCCCGGCTGCGTTCAAAGCGGGGTGACGGGGGCCTGTGCCCGGCACGGGTACAAGCCCCCCACGATAGGCAGTTCTGCTTTGACGTTTCAGAATTAAACGACTTTAAAATCCCGTTTTTTCTTTTCTGGGAAGGGGCTTCCCAGACCCTTCCTTCGCTCACACTGCTGCTTGTTCCCGTTTTTTTCTGCGCGTCATTACGCCCACGCGCCATTCGGCATCCTGCCTAGCTCCGCCGGCGCTTTGCTGGCATCCATGCCAGCGGCGGGCTATGTCGCTTTAAAAAACCGGCGCAGCAAGTTCGCATTAAGTGTTCTTCATTAACCGCCGTGATAAAACGGTACAAGCAAAAAAGCTGTGAGGTTATCACAGCTATATCGGCGAGAATGCACATCATATAAAACAGAATTTATTTGTTGAATGTTAGTAGCCGTTTAGTTTGGCTTTTTCTACAAATTCTTTGAATGCACCATTGGCTGAAGAGGCTGATTTGTCTGTAAAAATTCCTTCGACAAAAGATTGAGATAACTCCAATTTAACTTTTACGTTAGAGGCGTTGAGTATTTTATCTATGAATTGTTTTGATACGACATATCGTTTTGATGATGTGTTTTGTCCCTGAATATAAACAGTGGAATAAACGGCAGGTTCATAATTGATGGTGGTTAATTCGTCTATGGATTTAAGGCTTTCAATGTTTCCGTCAATGTTGAAATGTAGAGATTCGCCACGAGCAATGCTTTGAGCACCAGAAACTTGTGCGATTAATACCACTTCATTGGTTTTCATGGCAGAGCGCCATAATAAAGACAGTTGTAAGTCACTGCCGCTAAATCCATCATTTTTTCGATATACAAATGCCGGTTCCATTGTCATCTGGGTTGAGCCGTCAAAGCTAGATTTGGTCACCTCGATATAGCCGGGCATGCCAGGCATTGAAGAGCATCCAACAATTACGATTGTAAATAATATTGCGGATAATAATTTCATTAATTCATTCCTTTGATATTAATTTCTACATGTATAAGCATGTATTTTTGTTGTTAAAAAATAATGCGACTTAAATTGATAGAATTGTTATTTGTGGCTGTACATTACCAGTGGTTTTACATGTACGCAATGTGACTGATGAGTTTGTATTGGCATGCGGTGGTGTAAAAAGGTGTATTACAATACTGCCATTTTCAAATGGCCGAATAATGCAAAAGTAATTCAGAAATAAAAATGCGGGCGCAATTTGCGCCCGGCTTCAGGCTTCAAGCGCCCCCAGCGCCAAGCCCCCGACCCCCGACCCCCGACCAACTACCCAGCCTTCCCATCCGGTCTCGGGCTGCTAAGCACCGGCACATACACCCACAAAAATACCAACATACACAGCATCCACAGGCATGCGGCAAGGTGCAGGGCCGGCATATAAAAATTGGGTAATAACAGTGGTAATACACTGCGCACTAAGGGCAGGGCGAGTATCACGGCAAACATGCCGACAATAACGGGCCTTACTTCCAGGGGGCGGCCTGTATGGCCGAGGGATACCCGCGCCATCATGCCGAGCATCAGGCTGCCGAGCAGGGCAAGCACAATCACATGCAGCCAGGCGGTGCTGTGTTGTGGCAGCCAGATCAGGCTCAGGCCATAACCGGCCATGCCCAGCACCAGGGTTAAATAACCGCCGTGTAATATCCACAACAGGGGGTGGCGGCGCACATCTTTATGGTACCAGCCCGCATAACGCAGGGCGGCGGCCACGGCGAGGGCGCACCACAGGGCTCCGCTGAAGGCTACGGGTAGTGGCAGCAGGCTGAGCAGGGTGAGGGCACAACATAAAACAATCATGGCCTGTTCCAGCAGGGGCCAGGTTTTGCGCTGCAGGCCGGTTACCCGTTCGGTAAAAAACGGCATGATGCGCCCGGCAATAATCAGCAGGGTAAATAAATGCGCCAGCACGGCGAGTTGCATCGCGTAGGCGTAAAGGTTGGCATAACCGCCGAGCAGGGCCGCATAAAACAGCAGGTTGGCGAGGGTGATACCGGCAAAAATCGCAATAAAACCATAATTGCGGCTGTTGCGGGCGCGTAATAAGGGTGTGCTGATGGCCACAAGTGCGGCGATATTAAAGGCAATATCCATAAAAGCGGTGAGTTTCACTGGCAGGGGCAGCAGGTAACCAAGGCGTGCGCCCAGCCACAGCAACCACAGCATCAACAGGGGTTTGTGGTCCCAGGTGTATTGCCCTGTCCAGTTGCGGATGGCGGTTAATAAAAAGCCACACAGCACCGCCAGGCCATAACCCATCAATAATTCGTGGCTGTGCCAGAGTTTGCCGGCTAGGGGGTAAAGGTTGTTTAAACCACTTAAATATCCCAGCCACAGGCCCATGCTGAGCAGGGCGCTGACGGCGGCGGATAAAAAGAAAATACGAAATCCCAGGCTGAAAAGGGGCATGGTGGTCCTCCCTAAATAATGGGGGGATTTTAACCTGTGCTGAATGTCGCCCCTTGATATCGGGCAATCCTCCGTGGTGCAGGCCATTTTGCTGGTCGCCTGATTATGCCTTTTCATGGTGCGGGCTGGCTGTTTGATGGTGCTTTTTATTGGTGCAAACTGGTTTTGCTTGTTTTATGTTAGTGCCTGCACACCTTGTATGCCTTTGAAAATGAAGGGTTTTTATTTTTTGAATTGTTGGAATAAGTATTGCTATGATTGGGCGCCGGATAACAAGCTAGGGGACCTCTGAATAACTCTGCACAGCGTCGCGCATGTGCTGCCAGTTGAGATTGGCAAGGCGGCGATTGAAGTAAATGACGAGTCCTTTACAAAATCGCCAACACAGCCGGATCGACTGGCAGCCTGCGCCCGAAGGGGCTTTGCGAAAAAAAACAGCTCGGTGTTGCAGCTTTTTGACGTAACCCGTTATGCCTGCAAATCTGCGCCTTGATCTGATTTATTTCGCCAAGCCGACGCGGGCACCGAGTTATTCAGAGGTTCCCCTGGTAATGGGATAAAACTGATTTACCTCATTTCGAGCGCCCCATAATGGCGTTATAGTGGCCGCCAGCATTATTTATCCATAGTCTTGGCTGCATGGCCGGTCATCCATACCGGCCCTTCAGGGGTTTTACATGACAGAAAAATTAGTGGATTCATTTGGCCGGGTGGTGGATTACATCCGCATCTCGGTGACGGATCGCTGCGATTTCCGTTGTGTATATTGCATGGCGGAGGATATGACATTTCTGCCCCGCGCCCAGGTATTAACCCTTGAAGAAATCCACACAATTGCCGCGGCGTTTGTTTCCCTCGGGGTAAATAAAATCCGTCTGACCGGCGGCGAGCCAATGGTGCGCCGTGGCATAGAGGGTTTATGTGCTGATCTTGCGGTTTTACCCGGGCTGGAAGAATTGGTGATGACCACCAATGGCTCTCAGCTGGTAAATAAAGCAGTGGCGCTGAAAAAAGCCGGGGTTAAACGCCTGAATGTCAGCCTGGATAGTTTGCAGGCCGAACGTTTTAAGCAAATTACCCGTACCGGTGATGTGGCACAGGTGATTGCAGGCATTGATGCTGCAATTGCTGCCGGTTTCCAGAATCTCAAAATTAATGCGGTTATTTTGCGTAACCGTAATGATGATGAAATTATGGATCTGGTGGAATTCGCCCGCAGCCGCAATATCGATCTGAGTTTTATCGAAGAAATGCCCCTCGGTACTATCACTGAGCATGATCAGGCCCAGGCCTATATGAGCAGTGATGAAGTTAAAGCGGTGATCAGCCAGCACTATGAATTGCTGGATTCAAGCCGCCAGACACCGGGGCCAAGTCGTTATTTTGCATTTGCCGACGGGCATAAGAGCAGAATTGGCTTTATTTCCCCCCATTCCCATAACTTCTGCGAAGCGTGCAACCGTGTACGTGTAACGGCTGAGGGTCGTCTATTATTGTGTCTGGGTAATGAGCACAGTGTTGACCTTAAAGCGGTGCTTCGCCGTTATCCTGGTGATATGTCACGCGTTCAGCAGGCGATCCGTGATGCCATGCAATTAAAACCAGCCCGTCACTACTTTAATGCGGCGGATGAGGTTAAGATTCTGCGCTTCATGAATATGACTGGTGGATAGGCAAACCTTGGACGGAACTAAAACATGAGCAGTCTTTATAAGAATTTTCTGGGTCACTCACCTGCCTGGTACAAACTGGCCATTATTGCATTTCTGGTGGTTAACCCGCTGTTAGTGATGATTCCGGATGTGGGTTATACGGTGGCCGGTTGGGCACTGATTCTGGAATTTATTTTTACCCTGGCGATGGCCCTGAAATGTTACCCGCTGCAGCCCGGTGGTTTGTTAGTTATTGAAGCGGTAGTGCTGGGTTTAACTTCGCCAGAAAACGTTTACGAAGAAGCCCTGATGAATTTCGAAGTTATCCTGCTGCTGATGTTTATGGTGGCGGGTATTTATTTCATGAAGGGTTTATTGCTGTTTATTTTCAGCAAGATATTCCTCAAGGTGCGCTCCAAAATTGCCCTGTCACTGATTTTCTGTTTGCTGGCCGCATTCCTGTCTGCATTCCTGGATGCTTTAACCGTAACCGCGGTGATTATTGCCGTTGCCGTTGGTTTTTATACGGTTTACCACAAGGTGGCTTCCGGTAAACATTACCACCACGAGCACGATCACCAGGCCGATGAGCAAATTCACGAGCATCACCGTGAAGATTTAGATAATTTCCGTGCGTTTATGCGCAGCCTGTTAATGCATGCTGCTGTGGGCACTGCATTAGGTGGTGTGGCCACGATTGTGGGTGAACCGCAGAACCTGTTAATTGGCGGTGTAGTGGGCTGGCACTTTGCTGACTTCTTTATGGCGGTTGCGCCGGTTTCTATGCCTGTGCTGGTGCTGGGTTTACTGACCACTGTACTGGTGGAGAAATTCAAACTGTTTGGTTACGGCGCAACCCTGCCGCAATCGGTTTATAACATTCTCAAAGAATACGATGACCATGAAACCGCAAAACGCACTGCGTCTGAAAAAGTTCAGCTGCTGGTGTGTGCCTGTGCTGCGTTAATTCTGATTGTGGCCCTGGCCTTTCACTTAGCACCCGTGGGTTTAGTGGGGCTGCTGATTATTGTGCTGCAAACTGCGTTTAACGGTATTACCGATGAACATCAGATCGGCGCTGCTTTTAAAGAGGCCCTGCCTTTTACTTCATTATTAGTGGTGTTTTTTGCGGTTGTAGCGGTGATCCATGATCAGCACCTGTTCCACCCGATTGTGCACTGGGTATTTATGCAGGCCGCGGATGTGCAGCCTTTGATTATGTTCTTCGCTAACGGTTTATTATCGGCCATCAGCGATAACGTGTTCGTGGCGACTGTGTACATCACGGAAGTAAAAGCGGCGCTGGATGCCGGTGATATTTCCCGTGAGCATTTTGAAATTCTTGCCGTGGCGGTGAACACCGGTACTAACCTGCCAAGTGTGGCAACCCCTAACGGCCAGGCTGCTTTCCTGTTCCTGCTGACTTCTGCAATTGCCCCGCTGGTGCGTTTGTCGTACGGCAAAATGGTGTGGATGGCGCTGCCATACACTATTGTGCTGACCGGTGTGGGCGCTTTCTGTGTTGCCCAGCTGTAAAAAAATTGCCGGTGCCCTGCTGCTGTTATGCATGGGTGCCGGGCACGCTGAGCCGCTGCGTATCGCCGCAGCGGCTAATTTCGCCCCCGTTTTAAATCAATTGGCTGCGGCTTATCAGCAACAATGTGCTGTACCCTGGCAAATCAGCAGTGCTTCTTCCGGTCAGTTACATGCGCAAATTATGAATGGTGCGCCATTTTCGGTGTTTTTATCCGCCGATGAAAAAGCCGTGGATGAATTACCCGTTAATTTAAAAAAAGACACCCGCATTTATGCCCGTGGCCGTTTAGCGTTATGGTTTAAAGGGCAGGTTGCTAACAATGTTGCCTGGCAAAAAGGTGAAGTGCGTTTAGTGATGGCAAACCCTGTTACGGCACCCTATGGCCATGCGGCACAGGTTTATTTACAGCAACTGGCGGTGGATGATGGCGCTTATGTGCGCGCCAATAATATTCAGCAGGCTTATTTGCTGGTGGATCAGGGCACGTTGGCCGGAGGTTTTGTGGCTTTATCTGCTTTGTTGATGAACCAGCGCCCGGCAAGTGAATATATTATTCTGCAGGATGTGCCCCTTTTAAATCAGAAAGCCGCTTTATTGCAGGATAATGCGGCGAGCCGTTGTTTCTGGAATTGGTTATCAGCTGCGCAAACCCAGCGCCAAATTGAACAGGCCGGTTATGGGATTGCACCGTGAGTGATGCGGATTTATTAGCCTTTGGTTTGTCCCTCAAGCTGGCGTTATTGTGCTGTGTGTTGTTAATCCCGCTGGTTTCCCCCCTGGCCTGGTGGTTAAGCCGCCGTCAGCATATGGGTAAACAGTTGGTGCTGGCGATTTCTTTTTTACCGCTGATTTTACCGCCTACTGTGTTGGGTTTTTATTTGTTATTACTGCTTGGCCCCCATGGCCCGCTGCACATGCTGGGTTTAAATTCGGTTTTATTCAGTTTTGAAGGTTTGTTAATTGCCTCGCTGATTTATTCATTACCTTTTGCCCTGCAGCCTCTGTTAAGCAGCTTCAGCATGATTGAGCCGCACTATATTCAGGCGGCACAAAATTTACGTGCTAAACCCTGGCAGATTTTCAGCCGTGTTATTTTCCCTTTTTCACGTCGTGCCTATTTATTAGCGGCTTTATTGGTATTTACCCACACCCTCGGGGAATTTGGTGTGGTGTTAATGATAGGCGGTAATATCCCCGGGCAAACCCAGGTGGTGTCGGTGGCGATTTTCGAAAAAGTGGAAAATCTGCAATATGCATCGGCGCATGTGATGTCCCTGACCCTGGTGGTGTTATCCCTGCTGGGCTTATTGCTGTTGCAAAGGTTAAAACATGCACGCCCTGCGCTTTGATATTCGCGCACAGGGGCCATTTGCCTGCCATTATCAGGCGGAATTTTCCGGCCTTGGCATCCATTTTTTATGGGGTAACAGCGGTGCGGGTAAAACAACCCTGCTGCATATGCTGGCGGGTTTAACCCCTTGCAAGGGCGAAATTTATTTACAGGATGAGCCCTGGCAAACAGAAAAACTGTGTGTACCAGCGCAGCAGCGTGATATCAGCCTGGTGTTCCAGAAAGATACGTTATTTCCGTTTTTAAGCGTGTGTGACAATCTGTTATTTGGTTATCGCAATGCGGTGCAAAAACGTTTTACCCCTGAGCAGGTAATTGCGGATCTGGATATTGGCCCGCTGCTGCATAAATCGGTGCGCGATTTATCCGGTGGTGAACGCCAGCGAGTGCAGTTGGGGCGGGCATTATTAAATCAGCCCCGCTGGTTATTTCTTGATGAAGCTTTTGCCGCCCTCGATCAGCAAAGCCGGCAGCGAATGTTTGCCTTGCTGCGCGACATAGTGGCCCGTTATCAGATACCCGTAGTGATGATTTCCCACCAGTGGCAGGAGGTTTTGCAGCTGGCGGATTATGTACATCAGGTGGTGGCTGGGTCTATTCACAGCAGCGCTGCTTTTGCGCAGGCCATTGCCGATGACAAACTGCTGCCCGATGCCCAGTACAGTGTGCTGCAGTTCAGTGAAGTGCACTGGGATGAAAAGCTCGGGCTGTTTTGTGCTGATGCCGGCGGGCAAAGAATTTTACTGCCGCACATGCAGGCTGGTGCCAACCGGGTGGTGATTCAGGCCCGTGATGTGGCCATTGCCCTGCAAAAACCCGAGCACACCAGCATACTCAATGCCTGGCCTGCCAAAGTGCTGGGGTTGCAGTCAGTTTCCGACCATCAGGTGAACGTACAGCTGGAAGTGGCGGGGCAGTATTTGCACAGTCAGATCAGCCGTTATTCCTGTCAGATCTTAAACCTGCAGAAAGGTATGCAGGTTTATGCCCTTGTGAAGGGTGTGGCCCTGCTGCGTTAGGCCGAGGCCCTGTGAACAAAGCCTAATGCTTTATTCCTTCAGACTTTGTGCGTGCTTTTGTCTGATATTGATACTTTCTTCGTAGGTGTGCATTTGCTGCGGAGTGATATGATGCGCGCCATCCTATCTTCTCTATTGGATTGTTATGAAGATCATCAGACACCCGGGTCGTATTATCATTTGGTTGTCCGTTTGTGCGCTGCTGGCGGCCTGTTCAAGTGGTTCGTCAGCTCCGCAAAAACAGGTAGATATTGATGCTACTGGTCAGCCGGTTTCTTCCAATTACGTAACCAGCCGCGCAGTGATTAAACCCTACTTGGGGGCGACCGTTCCCGCCAAGGGCATGAGCCGTAAAGATCCGGTGACGGGGGTGAAAATTACCCGCTTAACGGATGCCTCTGAATTGGATGAAACATCGGACGCGCTGATTGTGTATTCCCGTTATAGCCCGGAAAACAGCAGTGGTGATTATTTTCTGGCGTTTGGTGGTAACTCGTTTTCTTGCTGGGTAATTGAACGGGGCACGGGCAAGGTTTTGCATAAATTGCAGCATACGGCCAATAAAGGTATTGGCGAATATCATGAAGTGCGCTGGGATTTAACCGGTAATCACCCGAACCGTGTGTATTATCGCTATGATGCAGCGCTTTATATGGTTGATGACGTCAGCGCAGAAAATTTACAGAGCACCCTGGTTAAAGATTTCAGTGGGCTAATTCCGGCGCAATCTACGCTGGTTTATAACGATGTTGAAGGTGACAGTTCTAACGACAGCGATCACTGGGCGTTTATGGCAGCCCATTATAATGGCGCCACTTACGTTGTGGATGCTTTTGTGCATTATCAGATTTCCACTGACACCACACACCTTTTAATGCCTGCTGAATTGGCCGGTACAAATTTAGATCATTACGCGGGCGCCAGTACATTCCCGCGTCCGAATATGGTGGAAATATCCCCGCTGGGCACAGGTATCGTGCTGCATTATGGGCGCGCCTGGGGTGATACCAGTTATGGCGAGCGCCCCTCTGACATCGGCACCTGGTTTGATGGTCCCCATTTATGGCCACTGGATTTTAATGTGGCGGATAAAACACCTGTAAAAATTTCGGTAGGTGAGACCCATTCGGGCTGGTCATTTGCGGCGGACGGGCGGGAGTTATTTATCAGCCAGAATAATCGCACCGATTATTTGGATGCAGTTTATGTCACCGGTGAAAACGCAGGTTACGATAATCGCATCGCCTTTGGCAGCCATAAGGATTATGGTTGGGCATTGGGTTTTCACTTCGGCAAAATGCCAGCCACTAAAACCGGCTGGGCATTTGTAAATACCTACGCAAAATCGACCACCAACGACTGGGGCGCGAATCAGTTAGTGCTGATGCAGTTAAAACCCGAAACACAAAAACCTGTGTTATGGCGAGTTGGCCCGAATTACAACAATTATTCAGGCGATTACCGTGACGAAGCGCCGGCCGCGATGAATATGCTGGGTAACCGCATTTATGTTTCCACTAACTGGGGCGGTAAACTTGATCACCGTGAAGTATTTTTATTTGAATTACCCGATGACTGGGCCAGTCATTTTTAAAAACTGGCGGTTTTAATGGCTTAATAAAAAAGGAATACACTGTGTATTCCTTTTTTATTTTAAGGTTATGGCGAAATCGCCATGTGATTACGGATACGTAATAACTGCCCCTGGCTGAGATCACACAGTGTCTGAATATCCTGCGTATTACGTTGTTTATTTAGCGCATAACAACTGAGCTGCTGACTAAAAATTTCAGCGTCCTGTTGCAGGGCGCGCTGTGCACTTTCAGTGCTGCGGATATCGGCGGCCTGCTTAGCTTCGCTGATATGCTGCATATTATTGTCAAGTTGTTCGCGCTGGGCTGCGGGTGTTTGCATACGCTGTTGCATCCATTCGTCATAGGCATTATCACGCCCGAATAATGCTGTTTGCTCATCGGCACTGAACAAACTGCGTTGCAGATTTTCCCGTTGTGCAAGTGCCTGTTGCAAATCACTTTGCCCTGCGTGGTGGTTATTCGGTTGCAGTGAGCTAGCCAGGGCATACCACTGGGCGCGATATGTAAAATAACGTTCACACAGATTTTGCAGTTGTATTTTATCTTCCTCTTTTGCCTGTTGTTGCAGGGTTTGGCAGGTCAGGCTTTTGCGGCTCTCAAGGCTGTCTTTATCGCTCAGGAAAAAATCCAGCAGTAATTTAACCTGTGCCATATCCAGTTTGCCCTGTGCATCGTAGAGGCCGGGTAAATTCACATCACTCAGTTCAGGGGCAATTTGAGCGGCAATCACAGGCGCGGTGACAGCTGCCAGGGCGGCAGAGCTTTGTTCAGCGGCGGGCGATGTGCTGGCGGCGGTTATTTCAGCCTGGCTGTGACTGAATAAAATATGCACTGGCTGGTGGGCCAGTACAAACAACAAAAGCAGCACGGCGCTGCATAACAGTATTTTGTTCAGCATGGGGTTACGGGGGCAGTGCCCCCGTTCTCCTTTTTCAATTACAGGCCTGCGTTTTTCAGGCGGTTTGCATGTTGCACATACAGGGTTGGGATATCCATAAACAGGTAACCCAGACCCAGGGTGTGGTTGATGGCATCAAAGTGGTTGTGGCCGTAATTCAGCTTGATCACTTTACCTAACGCATGGCCACAGGTGGGCACCAGGCCATCCCATTTGAAATTGCTGGGCACAAAGGCCTGCACAAAGGTCACAAATAAATCATCAATCGGATCTAGCAGGTTTGTGCGTACCGCGTCACCACCCCAGGAGTAATAACGTACACCATTGACGACAGGATCACCGTAATAGGCGCTGCTGACATCACCCTGGGTGCCGTTGGCGATGGTCATGCAGTCTACCTTGGGCAGGGCCTGGGGGTACTGGGCGTTATATACAGCAACATTGGCCGGGTCTGTGGCTTTTGCCAGGGCCAGAATGCTTTGCTGGCCACGTTGCTGGCTGTTGTAGTCGCCATCCTGGGGCACACCGGAGAGCAGTTCCACAAAGTTGAATGCACCATCGATCAGTGGCGCAATTAATTGCTCCATGGTGCTGCCTTCAGGGATGGCTGCGCGGAAACCGCTGGAGAAATGGGTGCCGCGGTTCATACCAAAGACAGTGGTTACCGATGCAATGCGATCTGGCATCACAGCCGCAATATAACGGGCGGACAGGGCACCCTGGGAGTGGGCAATAAGGTTTACCTTTTTGGCTCCGGTCTGGGCGAGGATAGCGATAATGTCCTGATACAACTCTTCATTACGCTGCTCGTTTGACTGGATAGAGCTTAAGTTGGTGACATAAACCTTAGCGCCGTAAAGACGCAAGCGGTCGGTGATGCCGTACCAGTAATCCACACCCAGGGCCGTATCAAAAGCGGCGGCACCGGGCACCATTACGATTGGGTATTGGGTGGTGGAATAACCAGCATGGCTGGCCGCACTGATTAACAGTGCACACAGCAGGAACAGACGTTTCATGTTGTTTCTCTCTTATTTTTATTGGAGGTTGCCAATGGCGATAAAGAGAGTAGTCGGCGAACAAGTGTTTTCCTTGCCCCAAATGGGGGGGGAACTTAATCCCATTTGGGTGAGGCGGGTGATCGCTGCTCTGCCGTCAGAGGTAGACGGCGATGCTGACGTAATGGCTGGCGGCACCGGCGATCACAAACAGATGCCAGATATCGTGGAAACCAAAACGCTCCGGTAAAGGGTCTGGCCATTTAAAGGCGTATACCAGCGCGCCCACGGTATAAAACGCACCACCGCTGACTAACCAGAACATGGCTCCTTCATTCAGGCTGTTACTCAGGGGTTTGATCATAAATACCACCAGCCAGCCCATCCCCACATACAGGGCGGTGGATAATAAACGCGGCGCGTGTAACCAGAACATTTTGGTCAGAATGCCCGCTGCAGCTATGCCCCACACCACAGCAAACAGGGTCCAGCCGAGGGTGCCGTTGAGGGGGATCAGACAAAATGGGGTGTAGGAGCCTGCGATCAGCACAAAAATCATCATATGGTCGAGGCGTTTGAGCTGGCGGATCACGGCATCTGAGTCACGGGCAGGGAGGGCACTGGCGCCAAACAGCAAAACCATGCTGATGCCAAGGTGAGGTAGCACCCAGGTAAATACCCTGGCTGGCCTGTTCAGAAGCCAGCATAAAATCAGACCCAACGAAGGCCGCCAGGGCTGCCGCCGCATGGCTCAGGCTGGAAAATGGGTCGCGGATATTATTCGGTTCATTTGGTGTGAACGCCTGTTAGCTGAAAACTGGCGTGACTTTACCACATCAGCCCGAGCCTGTGCTTGTTTTTGATCAGGGGGTGCGCCCACGGGCGGCAGTCAGATCAGCGGTTGCTGGCAACCTGCAGGATAGAGCGGCGCAACTCGGCATTCCAGCAGGACTTGGTATCATCCGCGATGGCTTCAACACCTCTCACCAAAAACCAGTTTGTTGTTTTCAAGGCGCAGCATTTGCGTTTCAGCAGCTCGTCCACCAGGTTGCGGAACAGACCCTTGTCGGAGAACTCAGGCATTCAGGCCATGCATGGAAATGCGCTGGAGCCGCGAGTGAACAGTATTCCACGAAAGTCATCTTGTCTGGGTATCTGTGCCGGTGGTTTTCAGCACGGAAATGACGATGTAATAACGCCCAGAATCCCGAATTACGGACTGGGACAATACCGAGAGCATGATGTAATCGTTAGAGCTACCGCAGGGCGTTTCAGGCAGTCGCCCACTTCTTTTAAGGTTGCCGTTGGCGATAAAGATATCCAGCCATTATTGATGGCAGGTTCGATATCGCTTTTCATCCCAATACAGGAATAGCTCGGATTTCCAGGAACGGATAAATCGTTTTGCTGAAGCGGATAACATCTTCGCGTTTTAATTCGGTTGCTGATAAATAAACACGCAAGAGCATAGGGCACTGCAAACATATGCAGGATATTGTTGCAATAACTCAGCAGCACGGCCTGGTTTCATCCAGGGTGATTAAATCACGAGTTTATGGGTGGTGCAGCTGCACTGCGCCCATACGTTCGGCATAGGCGATCCAGTCCTGGCCTTCACCGTCGAGCAGAACCGTTAAATGGCTGAAGCTAGGCCATGTCCCGGTACATATTCAGGGTTTGCGACAGAATACGTTCATCCATGGCCTGACGGGGTTAGCAGGGCCAGGGCAATCATATTGATCGGGTTTAATGCAGCGGCTTTTGTTGATCTGGGTAACCACTTCCACGGCCAGCTCGTTGGTGACATCCCGTGACCAGGCGGGCGGAAATCCGCGTCCTGTTCTTCTCTTCCGCCAGCCTGGGCGTTTGCCATTGAGGAATTCTGTCAGATCAGTCAGGTCGCCGAGGTGACATACACCTTACCAAAAGTGTTTCAGATCACGGGATGGTTTTCACCAGGCCGAGCAGGGATTCTTTTCTTTCTTACCACGTAATTCACCGAGTAGTGCCGCCTTCGAAGATTTTTTCGTAACCGATATACACCGGCATAAAATAATCGGCTTATTGGCTGTCACGCAGGTAACTGCGTAACTGTCGCAGCCAGCATACCGGCTTTAGGTGCCAGGGTGCAGCCCGTACGGCTGCAGCCACCTTCAACAAAATATTCGGTGCTGTAACCACCTGTGAACACCGAGTGCAGATATTCATCGAACACGCGGCATACAGAGGGTTATCTCTTGAAACTGCGGCGCTATAAGCGCACCGCCGCGGCGCAGAATTGAACCTACCACCGGCATATTCAGGTTAATACCAGCGGCAATTTGTGGTGGTACAAAACCATTTTGAACAGCAGGTGCAACTGAGTAATAAATAATCTATGTGGCTGCGGTGGCAAGGCACAATAATTTCGTTGTCCTTGTGCACTTCTTTGAGTTTTTCGAGGTTGTGTACTTGGATGCCGTTGTAAATTTTTGTCCACAGCCAGCAATACTATGTCCAGAAACGTGATGGTGGAGTGGGACTGGTTAGAGGCAATTTCATCACCGTATTTCACCGCCTTGGCGAGGGCTTTTCTATGGTGATTTTTTGTCGGCCATTTCTTTGGGCGATGGCGGCTTTGATCAGGGGTTTACGCTGCACAATGTCTGCACCAGGGTGCGGCGGTGGATAAATCCGGCCTATGGTGGCGGAGCGCGCATGGCGGAAGTGTACCCGCAGCATACGGCCGATTTTACGCAGACTGCGTGCCCACCACCTTCACTTTGTTAATAAATTCACGCAGGTTTAACGGCGGGCTGGCTTCAACAAAAGTACTGCGGCCGTTAAACAGTACCCGGAGAAAGGTACGTAACTTACCACCACAGACCAGGTATCACCCAGCCAGATTTTAAGATGTTTTTTTTCGGGCGCGGCCCAGAACACACTCACGGAATAATCTGTGCGTCGAAAGCCAGATTTTGCTCACCGATTTCCAGGGTTTTCAGGGCCGGTGATTAAACGGAATGACACGCTTGCGGAAATAAAACCCAGCGGGCGTGATACATAAATCAGGCGGTTTTTGAGTTTCGCCTCAATCTTCAGGTTTGCCATAAACGGATGTATTCAGCTGCGGGCAATTTCTGCTCAACTACCAGGCTGACGGCGGAAGGAGCGCTTAGGCACCACAAAAACACAGGTTTGTTGGTATAATGCTGGTTTTGTCGAAACCAACCACAGTGGATTTGACCCAAAGATGTAAAAAACGTCTGGCCACTGATGTAAACAGAGAACGAATCATGTGCAAAATGGTCCCTATGGGGGCTGTATAAACCAGCGGTTTTGCCGGAACTTAGTTAAAAACGAACCCATAATGCTCATTTATTGTTCATAAACTGCGGTTATGCGTTGGTTTTTGCCTTGCTACGTCGGTATTGCTGAGGTTTACAACCCTTTAACTTTGTTGTTCTGAATGTTGTTCGTTGACGCGCTGGGCATTTTACCAGTAAATGCCCCCGTGCCAACGTTCTATTCGATCACAATAAGGTGACATTCTAGGCCAAGATCGTTGCCGCACCGGAAAACCCTTAGGTATATTGGGCGTTTTTGCGGGCTTTTGGCCATTTTTCTGTGTTTACAGGAGTCTCACATGATTTGCATTGAGCAGCTGAGCAAGCGGTTTGCGGGTTACTGCGCCGTTGATCAGTTATCGTTCCAGGTCAGTCCGGGCGAAGTGCTGGGCTTTCTTGGCCCTAACGGTGCGGGTAAGTCCACCACCATGAAGATGATTACCGGTTACCTGACACCCAGTGCCGGGCGTGTGACGGTGATGGGCATTGATGTGGCAAAAGACCCTGCCGCAGCGCAACGTCTGATTGGTTATCTGCCCGAAGGTGCGCCCCTGTATGGTGATATGAGCGTGGTGGCATTTTTAAATTTTATTGCCGATGCCCGTGGCCTTAAAGGTGAGTTACGCAAAGAGCGCATGGCAACCGTCTGTGCCCAGGTTGAAATCACAGGCGTATTGGATAAACGCATTAACACCCTTTCCAAAGGTTTTGCGCGCCGCGTGGGTTTAGCCCAGGCCCTGTTACATGACCCTAAAATTTTAATTCTGGATGAACCCACCGATGGCCTGGACCCTAACCAGAAACATCAGGTGCGTGAACTGATCCGCCATATTGCCCACGACAAAATCGTCATTATTTCCACCCATATTCTGGAAGAGGTCAGCGCAGTGTGCAGCCGGGCCATCATTATCAATCAGGGCCGTTTACTGATTGACGATAAACCGCAGGCCCTTGAAGCCTCCAGCCGTTTCCATAATGCGGTGCAGATTCAGCTCAGCGAACCCGTGGCAGGTATTGCGCGCAAATTACTCGAGCTGGATTACATCTGCGAAGTAGAAGAACAGGAAGATGGCCTGACCCTGATGGCATTTGCGCAGGACGGGCAAATGATTTTACCGGCACTGGCACAATATCTGGAGCAACAGGGCTGGCCGCTTGAAAATCTGCACGTGGAAAAAGGCCGTCTGGATGATGTGTTCCGTGAATTGACCCGCAGTGAGGAGGTTGCCTGATGCGTGCCGTAACCGCAGTGATGAAACGCGAGCTGTATAATTATTTTGCAACACCCACGGCCTATGTGGTGATACTCGCCTTTCTGGTAATGGCCGGTGTATTCACTTTTTATCTGGGGCACTTTTTTGATAAAGCCCAAGCGGATTTAAGTGCGTTTTTCCAATACCTGCCCTGGTTATATCTGTTTTTCCTGCCGGCGGTTGCCATGGGGTTATGGGCCCCTGAACGTCAGCTCGGTACTCTGGAATTATTAATGACGTTACCCCTTGGTATTCGCGCCACCGTATTGGGTAAATTCTTTGCCGCCTGGTTACTCAGTGCCATAGCCCTGTTAATGACCTTCCCCCTGGTGGTGACGGTAAATTATCTCGGTGAGCCGGATAACGGTGTGATTATCGGTGCTTATATTGGCAGCCTGTTGCTGGCCAGTGTGTACCTCGCCATTGGCGGTGCTATGTCTGCGATCACGCGTAATCCGGTTATCGCATTTATTCTCACGTTGGTGGTGTGTTTTATTTTCATGGCCAGTGGTGTGCCTGTGGTGCTCGACAGCGTGGCTATGCTGCCACAAACCGTACAGGATTTTGTTGCGGGTATGAGTTTATTAACCCATTTTGACGCCATTTCCCGCGGTGTGCTGGATTTACGCGATATCAGTTATTTTGTGGTGGTCAGTGGTTTCTGGCTGTTTGTAACACAGTGGTTAGTACAAAGGCATAAAACAGCCTGAGGAGCAGCTATGCAACGTTATTTCCAATTACCGCTTGCCGCTTTGCTGGCTGCCATTTTGTTGGTCATCAGTGGTTTTGCATTTAAACATCTGCGTCTGGATTTAACCGAACAACAGGTATTCACCCTGTCGGACGGTTCCCGTCACATAGTGTCAGGTTTGCAAAATAAAGTAGAACTGACCTTGTATTATTCCGATAAGGCCAGTAAAGATCTCATCCCGCTGCGTAATTACGCCCAGCAGGTGAAAGATTTACTCGCCGAATATGTCATGGCGGGTAATGGCAATATCACCCTGAAAATTGTCGACCCGGAACCCTTCTCCGAAGCGGAAGATAAAGCTGCTGAATCCGGTTTACAGGCTGTGCCCGTGGCGAGTGGTGAAGATATTTATTTTGGTCTGGTGGCCAAAAGTGTCAGTGGCGAAGAAGCCGTCATAGGATTTTTACAGCCCGATAAAGAAGCCTTTCTGGAATACGACATCAGCGAGCTGATTTACCGCATGGGCCGTGCAAAAGCCCCTGCGATTGGTTTGCTGTCATCCCTGGATGTGCGTGGTGGTTTTGATATGCAAACCGGCCAGCCCACAACCCCATGGGTTGTATTTGAGCAGATGGAGCAACTCTATGAAGTGCGCAGCCTGGATGATCAGCTCAGTAATCTTGACCCGGATATTAATTTGCTGATTTTAATTCAGCCGCCGCAACTCAGCGAAGAGGCTTTGTACCGCCTTGACCAATACGTATTAAAAGGCGGCAAGCTGCTGTTATTTGTTGATCCTAAAGCTGAACAGGCATCGATGCCGGAATTAGGTAATGCGGAACTGGATACCTCCCTGCAGCCATTATTTGCGAAATGGGGCATTGAATATGACGCCAGCAAAGTGGTGCTGGATGCGGCCTATGGCCTGACGGTTTCCACCCAGCAGGGGGCGTTACGCCATCTTGGTTTATTAGGCACCAGCCATGAAACCATTAATGCCAATGAAGTGAGCACCGAGGATCTGGAATCCATTAATTTTGCATCCACAGGTTTTATTAAACCCTTGGAAAATGCCACCACCAATTTTGATGATCTGGTGTGGAGTTCCAATTACGCGATGCCACTTGATGTGAATGCTTATAATCTGGTGCATAACCCTGCAGAGCTGGCCAATGAATTTAAAACCACCGGCGACTTTTACAGTTTTGCCGGGCGCATCAGCGGCCCTGTGGATTCTGCCTTTAATAACAGTCAGCTCGCACAGCAAAATAAAGACCATATTCAGCATGCCGATATTAACGTCGTTGTGGTGGCCGATACGGATGTGCTGAGCGACCGCATGTGGGTGCAGGTGCAAAGTTTCTTCGGCCGTCGCAGTGCAACACCGTGGGCCGATAACGGCAGTTTCGTGAATAACCTGATCGAGCAGTTTATGGGCAGTGCGGATTTAATCAGCATCCGCAGCCGTGGCCGTTTTAATCGTCCGTTTACTGTGGTGCAGGATTTACAGCGTCAGGCTGCAGATAAACTGCAGGAAAATGAAATGCGCCTTGAACAGCGCCTTAAAGATACTGAAGCCCAGCTGGCTGAACTTGAAGCGAAAAAACATCAGTCCAGTGAAATGATGACCTCAGAGCAGGAAGCTGCACTGCTGGATTTCCAGAAAGAAAAACTCGAAATCCGCAAAGAATTACGTGAAGTACGCCATGCCCTGGATAAAGATATTGAAGCCCTCGGGGCGCGCCTCAAAGTGCTCAATATCCTGGTGCTGCCGGTATTGCTCACCTTGTTATTGCTGCTGATTGCGCGGCGCTTTATCAAAGTACGCAAATAAAAAAAGCGGGCGAAAGCCCGCTTTTTTTATTTAACTGATTTTTCCATCAGTAGTGGGGCGGCGGTACTTCCTCTTCCAATGGGCGAATACCGTCATTATTACGGTTGAGCTGTTCAAGCTGTTTACTTAATTGGCGCAGGGTATTTTCCGCCAGGCTGATCTGTTTGCTCTGGCGGATAATTTCGTCGTTCAGTGTGTCTATGGTGCTTTCCATAAACGCAAAACGGCTTTCGAGTTCATCGATGCGCGCGAGTAATTCTGCTGTTTTTACGGTGTTTTTTGTCATAAAAAGCTATCGTGTTGATTTTTAAAGCCAATTCATATTAGATACCGGACTTGGTCGCATTGTACAGCAATGGGGCCGTCTACACGTACAGATAAGTGAGAGAGAAGATGCAAAATCAATTGGTAAAAAAAGTCGTTGTTTGTTTGTTATTCGCAATTCCTACCCCTGCGCTGATGGCTCTGTTATTCGCTATGGCCGGTGGCAGCCAGGTTCTGAACTTTGTTGATGTGGCCCTGCGCACCAGTGAAGCGTCCCCCCTGGCAGTATTCTTTCAGCAAAGTGGTGCTCTGGCAGCTTACCTGGTTGCGGTAGTGGCGGTATTTGCCGTAATGCTGGCCAATGTTACTTTACTGGCCAAAGGTCGTCTGGTGCGTCGTAATGGCGGTGGCACACTGGTGGAAGAAGATGTGGACGATGGCCGTGAAAAAGGCATCGTGAAATGGTTTAACGTGAAAAAGGGTTTTGGTTTTGTTACCCGCGAAAACGGTGATGATGTGTTTGTGCATTTCCGTTCTATCCGTGGTAATGGTCACCGTTCCCTGTCTGAAGGCCAGCAGGTGAAATTCACCGTGACTAACGGCCAGAAAGGTTTACAGGCGGAAGATGTGTCCGTGTTACGTGGCCGCTGAGTTTCAGCAGCCCATAAAAAAAGGCCCTGCGGGGCCTTTTTTTATTGCCGGTGTTTAAGCCGGTTTTATTTGTTGGCGTTGGGCCAGGCAATCGGGCGGATGGCGCCGTCTTTAATCTGTATCCAGCCGGGGTTTTCATCGTCGCTCTCCTGCCAGCCGCCATCGCTGCAGCGGGTTTCCAGGCCTAAACCTGCGGCGCAGGCTTTAGCGCAATCCAGATCGGTATTCCATTGGGTGAAGTTGGTTTTAAACCAGATGCTGGTGAAATCATTCACCGCTTTGCCAAACGCCAGTACGGTATTGCCGTTCACCTTCCAGCTGCAGCTGGGCTGGCCCTTGCTGTTTTCGCTGATGCGTTCGACCGTGTCGAATTCCTGTTTGAGCCAGTTTTCAATTGCGATGAAAGTGGCTGCTTTTACGTATATTTCCAGATCGGGAAAAGCGTGTGTCATGGTCAGCGAAAAAACCGGTAGAAATTGAGGGCGAAGTATCCCACGGCGGCGGTGACAAAACCACCGGCCAGGGGCAGCAGGCATAACAGGGTGATGATTTCATCCTGCAGGCTGCCCGGCAGGGCCGCATAAAAATGCCAGAACAGCAGCAGGCTTAAGAAAAAAATCCCGCAGCCCAGCATGAAAATGCGCAGGGCGCGGTTGGGGTCATCGGCCAGATCACGCAGGGCGGCCATGGCTTTTTTTAACATGGTTTAAACCAGTCAACATGCATATGCACCCGTAAGCTTAGCTGCTCAAGGGCATAGAGCCGGGCTTTGGTTTCCGCGTTGGCCCGCCAGGTGTGGGGTGTCATATCCAGCAGCGCTTTTAATGCTTCACCCTGCACGCAGATGGGGTAATCCAGCGTGGTGCGGTGCTGATGCTCGAAATACCCTTCGAGGCGGGCTTTTACATCGAATTCCTCGTAACGCGCCGCCGGGTAAATAATTTCTTTTAATTCACACAGATGGTGGCTGCCGGCATTGACCGTCACCAGGTAACCGTCTTCGGCAATTAATGCACGCAGTTGCGCTTCCATAATGCGGGTGAAAATCGACACTATCAGCTGGCTGTTGCCGGGGCTGACCGGTGGGTGGGCGTTGGTGCCCACCAGCCAGTGAATATTTTTCGTGCGTTTGCAGGCCGCCAGAATGGCCGGCTTGGAAATATCCAGGCCGTAAATTTCGCTGGCGATCTGGTGATCCTGCAGGGCTAATTGCAAACGTTCGGTGTAATAACCTTCACCGCAACCTAAATCCAGCACGTGGGGATTGGGCAGATTAAATAAATGCTCCACCGCCAGCTGGTTGAGGGTGTCGGAAACCGGCTGGTAATAACCGGCATTCAGAAAGGTCTGCCGCGCCTGAATCATCTCGGCGTTGTCGCCGGGCTGTTTGGATTTTTTCTGTTGCGGCAGCAGCAGGTTCAGGTAACCCTGACGGGCTTCATCAAACTGATGGCCGGCAGGGCAGGACCAGTGTTTGCCCACTGAAACAAGGCTCAGCTGGCAAACGGGGCATAACAGGTAATGGTTTGTCATCAGGCCAGCAGCTTTTCCAGAATGCGCTCGTAAATTTCAGTTAATACGTCCAGATCGGCGGCGGTCACGTGCTCGTTGACCTGGTGGATAGTGGCGTTGAGGGGGCCTAATTCCACCACCTGGGCGCCGGTGGGGGCAATGAAGCGCCCGTCGGAGGTGCCACCTGAGGTGGAGAGTTCAGTTTCAATGCCGGCCACTTCGCGGATCGCTTCTACGGTGGCGGCCACCAGGGCGCCTTTATCGGTCAGGAAAGGCTGGCCGGAGAGGGTCCATTTAATGTCGTAGTCCAGGCCGTGTTTATCCAGAATGGCGCAGGTGCGGCGTTTTAAATCATCTGCGGTCAGTTCGGTGGAAAAACGGAAGTTAAACACCACCTGCAGTTCACCGGGAATCACGTTGGTGGCACCCGTGCCGCCGTTGATGTTGGAAATCTGGAAAGAGGTGGCCGGGAAATATTCATTGCCCTGGTCCCAAACTTCCGCTGCCAGTTCACTCAGGGCCGGTGCGGCGAGGTGAATCGGGTTTTTCGCCAGGTGCGGATAGGCCACATGGCCCTGTTTGCCACGCACGGTGAGTTCCGCGCCGAGGCTGCCACGGCGGCCGTTTTTAATCACATCACCACAGACGCTGGTGCTGGATGGTTCGCCGACTATGCACATATCGATTTTTTCAGCGCGGGCCTCGAGGGTTTCCACCACTTTGACTGTGCCGTTAATGGATGGGCCTTCTTCATCGCTGGTAATCAGGTAAGCGATGGAGCCTTTGTGGTTGGGGTGTTTTTTTACGAAATTTTCGGTGGCCACCAGAAACGCAGCAATCGAGCCTTTCATGTCGGCGGCACCACGGCCATAGAGAATGCCGTCTTTAATCACGGGCTCAAACGGAGGGTGCTGCCATTTTGCGGCGGGGCCGGTGGGCACAACGTCGGTATGGCCGGCAAAACACACCACGGGTTTTGCAGTGCCTTTACGGGCCCAGAGGTTTTCCACGTCGGCAAAGGGCATGTCTTCACAGGCAAAACCCAGGGGTTGCAGAATGTTTTTCATCTGTTGCTGGCAGCCCGCATCCAGGGGGGTTACTGACTGGCGGGTCATCAGTTGTTTGGCAAGATTCAGGGTACGGCTGTCGCTCATATCGGTGTCCGTCGGGCTGCGATGGCTGTTATTGGCCATAAAATGAATGGCGCGCATGCTAGCATTGCCGTGCCTGTGATGCCAGAATAGGCTCTGTTGATAAATTTATCATTAGAGGCTGCGAATGACTTCGCCGCCATAACAAGAAGAAGAGGCAATGATGAATTCACCCCTCCAGACTGTGCAGTATTTTCCCGCCCCCTGGCAGCTCAAAGGCACGGGTTATATTTTCTTGTGCCGTTTCCCGCAGGATTTTGATGAGCGTTATGCGGGCCTCAGTGCCCTCACGGCGACTGGCTTTAAAGGCGGGCTGGGCACTTTGATGGTGGTGGATTACGCCGAATCCGACGCGGGCCCTTACCAGGAATTACTGTTTATTCCGGGGCGTTTTAGTCTTGGCGGGCAGAGCTGTTTTCATATCCCGAAAATTTACGTTTCCAGCGAAGCATCAATTGTGAACGGGCGGCGCAACTGGGCCATTCCCAAAGAACAGGCCGATATGCAGTTCAGCCGTGATGGCCGTCAGGAAAGCGTCGTATTCAGCCAGGGTGGGCAGGGCAAGGGCCGTTTACAGGTCAGCACATTGCCGCTGCGGTTACCGGTAACTACCTTGCTGTTACCCCCGACCTTGCGCACCTTTATTCAGCCAGCGGAGACAGGGCTTCTGAAAACCGTGGTGCGTGCTTCGGGCTGGGCCCAGCCCCTGCGCGTGACGGATATCCGGTTTGATGCGGATTTTTTCCCCCCGGTGCAGCGTGAACATATATTGCTCGGTGTGAAGGTGCCCGTATTCCACATGACCTTCCCCGAAGCGGAGCTTTTGCCTGTGTAACGCCAGGAAACTCTTTCTGAGTTAGTTGCGGCCCTGGTCTAAACTTGCAGCAGTGAGGGGGCCGCGATGAACGTTCAATTTATCAATCCATTTATTGAAAGCATTCTGGAAGTGCTGGCCACCATGGCCCTGCTGGAAGCCCACAGTGCTGCCCCTTACCTGAAGGACAATACCCGCCCCCTGGGGGTTATTAGCGGTTTTATCAAAATGGAAGGGGAGCTGGTGCGTGGCTCTATTGCCATCAGCTTTGAGCGCGAAACCCTGCTGCAGATTTGCCACAACATGCTCGGTGAACCCGTCACCGAGCTGAATGATGATGCCCGCGATCTGGTGGGGGAAATTACCAATATGCTCACCGGCGGAGCCAAGCGCCGCCTGTGGGATATGGGGTATAACTTTGAGCTGGCCACCCCGGAAATTCACAGTGAGGATGTATACCGCGTTGAGCACATAGTGCAGGGCAAGGTGGTGGTGATTCCTTTTACAACTCAAGCCGGGCGTTTTTTTATCGAAGTGTGTTTTGACGATGCACGGGTAAAAGCAGAGGTTGGCAGGTTCACCCTCTGAATCAGGGTTTCATATGCCCGTTGTAGGGTAATTCCAGATCCAGTTCGAGCTGCATAGGTAAGCCAGGGGCTGCATACAGGCCCGCCACCAGGGGGGCGAGTTTGTCTTCAATCGCTTTCAGGGCCTCACGGCTGGGTGCAAAGCGATTTTGCAGGGGGTGCCATTTAGGGTTGCTTTGGGTGTTGTCCATAACATCCGTTTCAATCATGCGTTTGAATGAGCCTAGCCCAGGCTGACATTTTGGCCAGTGAAGCGCTGTTTTTATTACATTTTTAACAGATGCCGGCACAGCGCCCCTTTCACCCCCGGCATTAGCCAGTACAATAGCGTCACATTTATAGGGGGATGGCATGAGTATTCGCCAGGAACAAAAATTAAAAACCCGTCAGGCCATCATTGATGCAGCCCTCGAGCTGAGTAAAGACAAGGGCTTTCCAGCCCTGAGCCTGCGCGAAGTGACCCGTCAGGCGGGTATCGCCCCTGCAACTTTTTACCGTCATTTTGTGGATATGGAAGACTTAGGCCTGGCCCTGGTGGACCAGGTGGGCCTGATTTTGCGCCAACTGATGCGCCAAGCCCGTCACCGCGTCAAGGTCAAAGGCTCCGTGATCACCACGTCGGTGGAAACCTTCATGGAGTTTGTTGAAAACTACCCTAACCTGATTCGTCTGCTGAAAACCGATATTGTCTCCGGCCCACGTCCGTTCCGGGTGGCCATCCAGCGCGAAACCAGGCGTTTTGCCGAAGAACTGGAAGATGACTTCAAACGTGACCAGTCCCAGAACCTGCGTCCGCCTTTGGCGCACCTCAGCGAAGTTGCGGAAATGATGGTGCTGCTGGTATTTAACCAGGGGGTTGAGGCCCTCGAAATGAATACCGCCGAGCGCAAACTGCTCAGTGAAAAAATCGTGCGTGAGCTGCGCCTGATTATCGCCGGCAGCCGGGTGCTGGCCGCCGCGCAAAACCGAGAGCAGGATTCATCAGCCGCTAGCAACTAGCAACTAGCAACTGGCATTCTTGTTTCAATATCCATCCAAATTGGCTAGGATTGCCGCCTTTTTACCCAACAGCGGAGACACAGGTGTCAGAACTCGCAGGTGGTGCACTTATTGGTTTGGCCGCAGCCGTGCTGTGGCTGGGTTTAGGCCGGATCGCCGGCATTACCGGTATTCTGTCGCGTTTGTTTCAGCGCATTGATGCCCTGTGGGGCTGGGGCTTTATGGCCGGCCTGACGGGTGCTTACCCTTTGTATGTGTGGCTGAGCGGTAAAACCCCCGAGCTGCAGATTACAAGCTCCCCCGTATTACTGATTCTGGCGGGCCTGCTGGTGGGTGTGGGTACTTATATTTCCAACGGCTGCACATCGGGCCATGGTGTGTGTGGCACCTCGCGTATTTCCGTGCGTTCTATTACCGCGACTATCACCTTTATCAGCGCCGGTGTGCTCACCGTAGCCCTGATGCATTTAGGAGGTCTGGCATGAAAGTGATTACCGCCTTGCTGGCCGGTTTAATTTTTGGCCTGGGCCTGATCGTGTCGGATATGACCAACCCGGCGAAAGTGCGTGCGTTTCTGGATTTATTCGGCAACTGGAATCCCGCACTGATGCTGGTGATGGTTGCGGCCATTGGCATATTCAGTATCGCTTTCTGGCTGATCAGTAAAAAAATGGCAAAACCCCTGTTTGCCAAAGCGTTTCACCCACCGGTATTTACCCGCATTGACCGCCGCCTGGTGATTGGCTCGGTTTTATTTGGTATGGGTTGGGGCTTGGTAGGGTTATGCCCGGGGCCTGCACTGGCGAATTTATTTTCGCAAAATGGCTCTGTGCTGTTATTTATCGCCGCCATGATTGTGGGTAACCGTATTGCCTGCCGGGTTTTTGCCGGTAAATAAAAAAACAGCGTGAAGTTAAAAAGCCGTATTAGCGTACTGCTGTGCGGCATCTCTAAAAAAGCCTTGGATGAAATCTAAATTCATTCAGGGCTTTTTTGTTTCAAACTGTGGGACAGCAGTGACTATGTCAGAGTTTTTTCAGGGCGTTCCAGCCATTCAACAGTTTATCCTGCGGTTATGGTTTATCCGGCGCCCGCCCTGCATTAAGGTGATGGCCCGCCACACAACAAAAAGGAAAATCCCATGGCATGGTTAGTTCTCGGTTTGTTTTTATTTTTAGTGCCCCACCAGCTCAAGGCCTATGCACCCAATCTGCGTGAAAGCTTGCTGGCCCGCTATGGTGAAAAGCGTTTTAAAGCCGTTTACAGTCTGATTGCCTTGCTGGGGTTAATATTGATTGTGCTGGGTTACCGCAGCGCCGAATACATCTGGTTGTGGCAGCCATTGCCGGGTTCCCCCTTTGTGACCCATGGGCTGATGCTGCTGGCGGTGGCTTTTTTAGTTGCGCCAAAAATGCCAAACAGCTGGGGCAAGGCGGTTAAACACCCTATGTTAGTGGGCATTTTTTTGTGGGGCGTAGCGCACCTGTGGCTTAATGGCCATGTAAAAGGTGTGTTGTTATTTGCGGGTTTTGCCCTGTACGCGTTAAGCAATGGCGTGCGCCAGAACTGGCAAATGCCGCTTAAACCCGTTGCCCTGTGGCAAAACCTGTTGTGGTTAGTGGTCAGTGTGCTGGCCTACGGCGTGATTCGTTATCTCCATGTATTACTGGCAGGCTGAATATGCAAAAGCTCAGAATTGATATTGTGTCGGATGTGATGTGCCCCTGGTGCATTATTGGTTACAACCATTTACAGGCGGCACTCGACAGTGTGCAGGATAAAATCGACGCGGAATTGCACTGGCACCCGTTTCAGTTAAATCCGCAGATGGGCCCTGCGGGGCAAAATCTGCGTGAACATATTATTGAAAAATATGGCATCACTGAGCAGGACAGCGCCGCCAACCGTGAGCGTATCCGCCAGTTAGGTGCGGCCTATGGTTTTACCTTTAATTTTAATGATGAATCGCGCATTTATAACACCCAGGATTGCCATGTGTTATTACACTTCGCGGGTGAAAAAGGTAAACAAACCGAATTAAAACTGGCCCTGTTTAAACGTTATTTCACCGAGCAGCAGGCCATGAATGATCGTGATGTTTTATTAGCTGCGATCGAAGAAGTGGGTTTATCAAAAGTGGAAGCCGCAATCGCCTTAAATGACGCCGATTACCGCGCCAAAGTAAAAGGGGAAGAAGCCCGTTATAAACAAATGGGTATTAACTCTGTGCCGGCGTTTATTATTAACGAAAAATATCTCATCAGCGGTGGGCAACCGCCACAAGTATTTGTTGATGCCCTGATGGAAATTGCCAGTAAGGGCTGATATTTCGTGAATGCGCCACAACTGCATATTCTAGGGAACCTCTGGATAACTCGGTGCCCGCGTCGGCTTTACGCAACAAAGCAGATCAAGGCGCAGATTTGCAGGCATAACGGGTTACGTCAAAAAGCTGCAACACAGAGCTGGTTTGTTGCGCAAAGCCCCGCAGGGCGCAGGCTGCCAGCCGATCTGGCTGCGTTGGCGATCTTGTAAAGGCCCCGTCATTTCCTGCAATCGCCGCCTTGCCAATCTCAACTGGCAGCACATGCGCGACGCTGTGCAGAGTTATTCAGAGGTTCCCTAGTGCCCCATGCACCGCCCCTTATGCAATGTGATGGGGCACAGGGCACATTGCCGGCGATGGATAACAGGTTATTAGAAAGTCTGATGGCTACCGGTAATCACTGGCGCAAAATTATTAACTGTGCGGCGAAAACTGCTTTTTTGTGGCAACCCAAGGGCTATCAAACCTGGCAAAATTACCGTGACGATTTTTTATTGCGCGCTAACAGCCGGCAGTTTTTGCATTGGGGGTACTGCGATGTGCATGCGCTTGCCGGTATTAAAATCATCACAGGTAAACAACACGGGCAGAATCTATTAGGCCCGGTGTGGCAGGAAGGGGATTTTTACCTTGAGGCAGAGCAGGGCATTATTGTCAGCCCCTATTTTGATTACCGCCAGTTATCCAATCTGAAAATTCAACAACTGGTGGATTACCTGCAGAGTTTAAACCCTGCTTAAAAGCTGCTGAACACAAGCGGCAAGATCATCACATAACCAGGCGGTGGGTGATATTTGTTGTTCATCACCACTGCGGTATTTGCCGGTTTTAACCAGGCACGCCTGCAGGCCTGCATCCAGTGCCCCCTGTACATCATTCAGTGCGTCATCTCCCACCATTAAACATTCCGCCGGGTTTAACTGGCAGTGGCTGACAATACTGCGGAAAAACTCCCCATCGGGTTTACCCATCACATGGGGTTTTTGCCCGCTGGCAAAACTGATGGCCTGCACAAAAGCCCCCACATCCAACTGCAATTTGCCGTTGGCCATGTAATAGCGGTTGTTGCCCACGGCAATTAAAGGTGCGCCGCCGTGGCATAACTGAAAGGCATAATTGAGGTTTTGATAATTTAATTTGTCGCCTGCATCGGCCAGAATCACGGCATCGTGTTGTGCACCATTAAAACAGGCAAAGTCTGCTTCAATATTGCTGTGCACCAGGCAATAGGGATTCAGGCCATGTTGCAGGGCATATTCCCGCGCCACTAAGGGGGCACTGAATAATTCACCGGCTTGCGGGTTGAAGCCCATATCACTCAGCTGAGTAAAAAGCTGGGTGGCAGAAAGGCTCGCAGTGTTGGTCACAAAACGTATTTGCAGGCCAGCGCTGCGTAATGTTTGCAGGGCTGCAACGCTGCCGGGCAACACCTGATTGCCTTCGTATAAAACACCGCTTAAATCAACCAGCACCGCTTTTATTGGCATGTCAGCCCTCCACTTGCCTGCAGTTTAATACAGCACGGCACAGAAAACATGCCCGTCGCTTGTATTGCTGGGTGGGCATGTTTAGTCTGCGTGTTTGTGATTGCAAATGACAGGGAGCCGTTATGCTGGCCGCAGAATTAAAAGAACAGATGCAGAGCAAACGTGATGTGCTGAGCGATGCCCACGCCACCCGCTTACACCGTGCTATTAGTTGGTTGGGTTGTGCTGCTGCCCAGCAGCAGGAAGCCGATCTGCAATTTATCAGCCTATGGGTTGGTTTTAATGCCTGTTACGGTGTGGCGGAGGAAAAACTGCAAACCCTGGCCGAACGGGAAATCTTCCAGCGTTTTATCTACAAACTGGTCAAACACGATAAACAGCAACAAATTTATAACGCCCTGTGGGAAAAATATTCCGGCCCGGTGAAAGCTTTGATTAAAAATCCCTACGTGTATCAGCCGTTCTGGCTGGCGCAGCGTGATGCTTCTGCGGCTGACTGGCGTGAGCGTTTTGAAAAATCCTCCGTGGCGGCCCTGAATGCCCTGAGCCGGCAACAGGTGGGGGAATTATTGTGCATAGTGCTGGATCGCCTGTATGTATTGCGCAACCAAATTATGCATGGTGGTGCAACTTTCCGCAGTTCGGTTAATCGCAGCCAGGTGCAGGATGGCTGCCATCTGCTTGGCCACCTGCTGCCGATTATTATCAGTATTATGCTGCAAGCGGATAACGAAGACTGGGGCGATATTTATTACCCCGTGGTTAATATTTAATTGTGCGGTGAATGCCATGGGTTATTTTGATAAACGTTACCATCCGCCGGGCACGGCTCCCGGCACCTTCACGGCAAATGAAGGTCTGGCGCAAAGCCCCATGTCCCTGCATCTGCTCGATTACAGCCCCGAGCATATCCATGTGCAGGCCAATGCCCGTGTCGCGGATTGCCAGCCGTTTATCCCACAGGAATCTGTCACCTGGCTGCACGTTGCCGGCCACCCCAGTGCCGATCAGATTGCCGAGCTGGGGCAATTATTTAATTTGCACGCTCTTGCCCTGGAGGATGTGCTAAACTCAGGGCAGCGCCCGAAAATAGAACCCTTTGCCGACCAGCTTTTTATTGTCATGAATATACCCATCATGCAGGCGGGCAAGGTAAGTATTGAGCAAATTAGTTTTTTTCTGGGTAAAAATTTTCTGCTGAGTTTTTGCCGCTTAGATATTTCCCTGTTTGATATGATTTTAAAACGCCTGCAGGACGGTGCCAGCCGGATTCGCTGCCGCCAGCCGGATTTTTTACTCTACAGCCTGCTGGATGTGGTGATCGACAGTGGTTTTCCTGTGCTGGAAAACTTTGGTATCCAGCTGGAAGATGTGGAAGAAAATATTTTGGATAAAGCCGGGCCGGACACCCTGGAAACCATCCACATTCTCAAACGTGAATTAATTCTATTGCGCCGCATGTTATGGCCGCAGCGTGAAGTGATTAACCAGATATTACGCGACGATCATCCCCTGATCCGTGACGACAGCCATGTGTATTTCCGTGACTGTTATGATCACACCATCCAGATTATGGATTTACTCGAAACCTACCGTGATATGACAGGCAGCATGCTGGATGTGTATTTATCCAGCGTCAGTAACCGGATGAATGAAATCATGCGTGTACTTACTGTGATTTCCACCATCTTTATTCCCCTGACTTTTATTGTCGGGGTTTATGGGATGAACTTTGACCGCAGCGCGGGTGGCTGGAATATGCCGGAATTGGGCTGGTCGTTTGGTTACCCGTTAGTATGGGGTGTGATGCTACTGATCGCTGCGGGTTTGTTATATGTATTCCGCCGCCGGGGCTGGTTGTAGGGGTTTAAATGTTAAGTTACGTCGATTACGCAAAAATTTTCATCAGCATTTTAGCGATTGTAAACCCCTTTGGTGCCATACCCATTTTTATCGGTTTAACTTCCGGCATGAATCGCATGGAGCGCCACCGCATCAGTGATAACGTGGCCGCGGGGATTGCGATTATTTTATTGGTGGTTTTATTTTTTGGTGAGCTGATACTGGATTTTTTTGGTATCACGATTGATTCATTTAAAGTCGGTGGCGGCATCCTGGTGTTGTTGATGGCCATTTCCATGTTGCACGCTAAAACCAGTAATGTGCAGCAGACCGCGGAAGAAGCCACCGAATCCGTTGAAAAAGAATCCATTGCGATTGTACCCCTGGCAATGCCCTTGCTTGCTGGGCCGGGTGCTATTTCTACGGTGATTTTGGCCGGGCATAAGGGCCATGGCATTATGCATTACGGCATGATTGCCCTGAGTATTATTCTGCTGAGCACATTGGTGTGGATTTTATTGCGATTGTCGCCCCTGATTGTCAGCCGCTTGGGGGCTACGGGGCTGAATATTGTGACGCGTATTATGGGCTTGATGCTGGCAGCCATTGCAATTGAATTTATTGCCAATGGTATGCGGGGATTATTCCCGGTATTGGGTTAAAACGTTTTCTGAAATAGCAATATTCCATATGGATACAGCTGTCAAAAAATCTTATTTATGCCGTTACCTCTTTGTTAATTAAGAACACTTAATGCTCACTTGCTGCGCCGGTTTTTTAAAGCGACATAGCCCGTAGCTGGCATGGATGCCAGCAAAGCGCCGGCGAAGCAGGGCATGGATGCCCCATGGCGCGTGGGCGTAATGGCGCGTCGAAAAAATCGGAAACAAGCAGCAGTGTGAGCGAAGGAAGGGTCTGGGAAGTCCCTTCCCAGAAAAAGAAAAACTGGTTTAATTGCCGAACATTGTAATTACAAAGGTTTTTCTTGGTGGGGCTTATACCCGTTCCGGGCACAGACCCTCGAGCGTTCATTTTGTGCTCATCACAAGCGGTGCTTGCACCTGCACAATCTAAAAAACAGGGCCTCTTTTGAGGCCCTGTGTTATCCGTTATGTATCGTGATCATTGATGCCCCACTCGGGGCTATTTTTATTTATGGTGTGTTTTACAACGGCCAGGCACTGCTGCCATCAATAGCCACGGCGGGTTTATTAAAGCCCAGGCAATATCCTGTATCACTGCTGGCGTAAAAGGTGCGGGTAATGGCCGCATAACCTGCGCTGGCTATCTGTGCGCTGGCGTTATTGCTGAAGGTTAACCCCCACATTTTTAAATAATCGCGGTAATCCCGTGCTGTGACAGTGGATATGGCGATCACTAACCAGTCGTGTTTACTGATGCTGCTGATATCGGCAAAACTGTAATTGCCAAAACCTAAACCGGCACGCTTATCGAGCCAGGTGGTTTCGTTTTTAATGGCGCGGTTAAATTCACGTTCCATCACATGCAAACGTGCGTATAACATCCAGCCATCATTTAACGCGCCCTGATTTTGCGCGGCCATCATCATCTGAATATAAATCGCCACACCCTGGTTCCAGCCAGTCAGGTTATTGGCCTGCATGGCAGCGATGGGATCAGCGCTATTTTGTGCAGCCTGTAATTGATTAAATAAAGTTGCAAAGGGCAGGCCCTGGCAGTCGGGGCTGTTGCCGGTATCTTTGGCATATTGGCTTTTGGAAAAATACGAATAGGGGTTGGTGGATGCATGGCCATCCCAGCCGTCAAAACGGAAACGGGATTTTTCCAGGCCGTGGCCCAATTCATGTAAATCACCGTGGCCGGTCGGGCTGTAGGCCCAATAGGCGTCATAGGGGTTGCCTGAGCAACCATAACCGCAGGTGGCCTGATCGGCATTCATATGTTTAACCATATCAATGGTATCGATTTGCCAGCCTTTGGCTTCGGCGAAATCATGGATTTCCGGCAGCACATCTATGCCAGGCCCCTGGAAGCCCGCTAATACATGGGGGAAGTTATTCATATAACGCATGGTGGCGGCGGCTAATTCGGCGGCATCGCCCCAGCCCTGCATGGATTTTTGCATCTTGTCGAGTTTGCTGTGTATTTCAAAACCCGGTGTTGCTAATTCGGCCCAATCGTAATCCCCTTTGGCAAGGGCTGCTTCAAAGGCTGCGTTATCCGCGCTGTTACGCCAGTAGGGATGTTCACCCACATTATTAAATTTGAAACTGACGTCGATATCGTTGCTGTCAAAACCAATTTGCAGCGGGCCGCCATAGGGGCTGGTAAGGGTCAGGGTTTCACCACTTTTAATTTCAAAACGACGGGTTTGTAAAAATTTGGGGCGTTTATAACCGTTATTTTCAAATTCATGGGTGGCAGCAGAACGCAGGGTATTAATAAATACACTGGTGCCCACGGCATTATTGTCGGTACGGGTTACGGTAAAGGTTTTACCGGGCAGGGCATAAACACCCGCTGAGCGGAAACTCACCTTACTTTGCAGGCTGACATTTTTAGATACCGCTTTGATATGGCTGAAATCACTGCGGCTGAAATTCCCCATGTCGGCCTGCACCGGGTTATAGGCACGGGTGTTATACACCACATAATCGGCATACAGGGATTTTAAAAATTCAATGCGTGCTGTAGTAGTTTTATCCATCGGGTAGGTAACGGCCTGACGGTAGTGGTCGGCGAGTAATACCAGCAGTTTTTCCAATGTGTAACCGGATTCTTTAAAAATATCCCGTTTCTGGCTTTCAAAATTACCAATCAAAGCGCTGATGGTGCTGGCCGGATTTTTAAATTCGTTTTGCAGGGCTGCCACATTGCTGCACGAATCATCACATTCATTTAACTGAAAGCTGAAATCATCATGTTGCAGGCGTTGTAAAAGGCCCTGAATGCTGGCGATATTATCTGGTAAATCAGCAAATGCCTGGCGTGCATCGCCCTGCACTATGCTCCACTTTTTCCAGTAGTTATCGCGCTGATAGCTGATATCCATTTCTGCCAGCAGGGTTTTACCCAAATCGGTTAAACCACCATCGAGGTGCATATATAAAACCGGAATGCCATTTTTCTGCGCGTTTTGCACCGCTTTGATAATGGTATCCACATCTTCACTGTCGGCCTTTTGCGAAATAATCAATAAATCGGGTTTTTTCGCTAAACAGGCTGACAGGGCAGAGCCATCACATTCGTCATTTTCGTTATAGCTGACGGTGCCGGGGTAATAGGTGTCCAGCCATTTGCGGGTGGCATTGTTATCGGGGAAATAATAACTCTGGTCGAGCTGTGCAATCACCACGTTAAAATTTTTGCTGGTTAAATCCTGGCGGCCGGTTAACCATTGCAGGGCGTTTTGCATAAACTGATGCATTTGCGCGTTGGTGGTCAAACCCCACTCTGCGGTACGCATGGGGTTACTGCCGAGGGCTAAATAACGGCTGTTATTTTTTTTACCCATCACCGCAAGGGGCTGATTTTCAACCGCGGCATTGCCATAGGAAATGGCATTAGTGAGTAATAACGGAATATTACGGCTGAAGGTTGGGTTAAACAGGGCGGCATCGTGGGATGGGTCCCAGTCGATGGCGGTTAAACTGCTGCCATCACTTTTGGCGCTGCCATCGTTATTTAAATTAAATATAAAAGCTTTATCGGCGAGCAATAACTGCTGGCTTTCATCAATGTTTTGCAGGGCGGCATTTAACAGATCGTCGCTGTCTGCCACCTGCATGGCGTCACCGCTGCGCAGGGCTTTTTCAACCGGGGAAAGATTGGCACTGCTGCTAACTGCGCCACCTGCACCGCTGCATGCCTGTAAAAAAGGTAATACCAGGGCCGTGCCTAACCAGCGTTTTAACATCATAAATCCTCTGGGGTGTACTGGCCTGCCGGTGCAGGGCGCAATACAGGGGTAGTGCGTTATTTCTCGTATTGTGTGCAGCATACCCCGTGATAGGCGGGCTTAAATCTGACTAAAGTAACAGGCTGCATGGCCTCTGCGGGCGCTTTTACCGGCGGGGGAAAACTAACATGTGGGGGTATTTCAGATGTGCGCTGTTTAATAATTAGAATAAAAACCCTAATTCTTTATACATAATAATGATTAAAAATCATTCGATGGTGGCGATGAACATTTCCCGGCCATTGGCGAGGCGAATACTGTCACCTGCGCTGCGCCCGCGTAATAAACCGGCGATGGGGCTGCGCGGGGTGATCACCTGAATACGCCCGGCGGGGCTTGGCAGGTGTTGCGCGCCCCCGGCGGGTAATAACCACAGCAGCAGGCTGCTGCCATCTTGTTCATCTTCAAGGCGGATCAGGCTGTTAAGGCGGATTTGCCCATCGTTACTCGCGGCAGGCAGGTTACGCAGGCTGACGATTTCAGCCTGTAATTCGCTGATGCGCCGGCTCTGGCCTTCCGCCAGGTAGGCGTGTTCCAGCCCCAGGGTATCGTATTGGGTTTCGGCTTTGCTTTGCTCATGGATGGCCCCTTCGTGGGCCTCGCGCGCGGCGAGCTGGGTTTCGGCCAGCTCCTGTTGCAGGGTGTTGAGCAAGGTAGCGAGTAAGGCGTTTTTATCCATCAATGCAGTGCCTTAGCCTTCGGACCAGCTGTTTAAAAAGGCTTCGAAGTCTTCCAGACCACAGGCGGCCTCGTTGTCTTCATCCAGATGCAGGTTGTGCATGTCTTCATCGTCGGGCAGATCATCCCACTCGCGGGGTTTGATGATGACATCATCGCGGGTCATGTCGATCTGGTAGTAGTGGCCTTCATGCAGGTAGTGTTTTTTCTGCCCGCTTTTGAGCGCTGCGATGGCCTGCATGACAGGCAGCAGGGCAGCGGGTTTATGGCGGATTTCCTGATTCAGCCAGTGGGCAAAAGCCTGGTGTTCATCGTTACATTCCGCCAGCAGGGTGCCATCTGACAGGTGTTCGAAACTGAATTCCATACAACGTACCTCATGGTTTCAGGGTTAAATGATACCGCTGTCTAAAGCATATGCCATAGCAGCGCCAAGTTCTTCACACTGGCGTAAAAAGTCTTCCTGCCATTCCCCTTTGCATACCACGGGGGCTTGCACCCAGCGCCACTTCAGACCGGTGCAGATGGTTTGCAGGGCACGCACGCTGCCGGTGCCATCGTGTCCGGCGCGCACCACAGCTGCCATCGGCAGGCCCTGTTTGATTTCCAGCAGGGGGTAATACACCCGGTCGAAAAAATCCTTCATGCCGCCGCTGATATAACCCAAATTTTCCGGGGTAAATAAAATCAGCGCATCGGCTTGTTGTACCTGTTCGGCGCTGCACTGCAGGGCTTGGTGTAAGCTGCAAGCAACACCTTCAACCTCCGCCTGACGGGCACCCTCTAACAACGCCTGTGCCATGCGCAGGGTATTGGCGGAAGGGTGGTGGGCGATAATCAGCAGTTGTTTATTCACGGTGCGTTTTTTTCAACTTAATTTGGGCCTATTATGGCCTACACTTGCAGCAGCGCACAGATTAAAAAGAGGCATTTATGAGCCAGGTTTTGCACCAGCCCCATCAGCATCGATTTGTAATTAATTTTGAAGACAACGAAGCCGTACTGGATTACGTGATGTTAGATGCCAAGCGTATCGACTTTACCCACACTTTTGTGCCCACGGCACTGCGTGGTAAAGGTTATGCCGAAAAATTAGTGCGCACAGGTTTGGCATGGGCGCGGGAGCAGGAATATGAAATTCTGGCCAGTTGCTGGTATGTGCAGAAATTTCTGGCGTAAATAATTGCGCAATAAAAAAACCGGCCAATGGCCGGTTTTTTATTTTCAGCAATGCAAAAGCTGCCGTTATCAGGCCGCGTCTTTGTCTTTTTGCTCTTCTGTTTTTACGGTTTCTTCAGCGGTTTGTACTGGGGTTGCCGCTTTTTTGCGGTTCCAGAGTTTTTTGCCGATATAACCTAAGCCAACTAACAGCAGTACACCGAATTTTTTCAGGAACACTAACGCAATCGCAAAGAAACCCACTTTGGCCAGCACTTTACCGGTAATTAATGCGCCGATACCGTAGGCCGCAATTTTATCAATCTCTGGGTTAAATTCATCGTAACGCGCGCCTTCATTAAAATCGGCCATGGCCAGAACGTCATCACGTTTTGCTTCGATGAGGGCTACCTGATCCATACCGGCGATAAAATTCAGCACCAGTACGCCTTTGCGGCCCAGAATACGGATGTTGTAATTCAGGGTGTTGGTATCACTGCCACCGAAGTTCATTTCTTTTGCCCAGTGCATTTTGTGGCTGCTGGCATCGTAGAAGGGTTGGCTGGCCCAACCAATTAACGCCACACTGCCGTAACCGGCTTTTTCACGCTCTTTGCTCGCATCGGCGGTGTCGGCCTGCATATCTTTGAGCATGCTGGTGTAGTCGATTTCTTTTGCATCTTCATCCGATACATAACCGTCTTCGTCATATTCCACGGTTACGGCCCAGGCATCGCTGTCAAAGGGTGTCGTGTTGGCAGGGAAAATCATGCCCAGCACAGTGTCAGAGGGTGGGTTGCCCCATACATCTTCCAGTACTTTGCGCGCATCTTCCTGGCCGAGGAAATAATATGCCTCGCTGACATTGAGGCTGGCGTTGGCGCTGCCTATTTCAATTTTACCGGTTTGTGGCTGCATGGAGTTCCACAGTTCGGTAGCCCAGGCGCGGTATTTTTCGGCTTGTGCAGCGGCCTCTGCCTGTGCAGTGGCATCGGTTGCGCTGCTGTCGGCGGGTTCTGCGGCCAGGGCGGAAAGGTTAACGCTTAATAATAAAGCGGCAAATAATGCCTTGAGGGTCATTTTACAAAATCCATGTATCGATTATTAAAAGGGAGCAGGATGCTAAGCGATAGCTGGCAGACAGCAAAGTTTTTTGTGCTGCTTGCCGGTATTTTTGCCGGTAAGCGCACAAAAATATGCGCTGTTAAAAAGCGCTGCCGTACAAACGCTGGATATCCAGGCTGATATTTTCCGCGCCGGCGCTGATAAATACCTGCTCATCCTGAATGGTGATTTGAATATCCATGGATTTTTCCGCCAGGGCAGCGAGGTTTTTACTTTGCGTGGCATCGATATTCAGCACCTGCAAATGTTCAAAACGCTGCACCTGTTTTTCCATGGCTTGCCACCAGATATCCACGGTGCGCCCGCCGTAACCTAAAATCACCACCTGTTTGGCTTTGCTGCACGCCTGGCGGATGCGTTTTTCATCGGGGGTGCCCAGCTCTAACCATAATTCGGTTTCACCGGCGTAATTTTTTAACCACAGATCGGGCTCATCCTGGGCGGATAAACCCTTGGTAAAGGCCAGTTGCTCATCGGCAAACAGGGCAAAAGCCACAATGCGCAGCATCATACGCTCATCGGTTTCCGAGGGATGGCGCGCTAGGGTGAGGGGATATTGGGCGTAGTGGTGACGGTTTAAATCACTCACATTTAAATCGCATTTGAAGATGGTTGCTTTAAGAGCCATGGCAGATACCGCAAAAATTTGCCGCAGTATACCAGCGCCGCCGCCCTGCGGGCAGCGTTGCGGCGGGGGTTTTGGTATACTGCCGGCATTGTTACACAGGAGTTTGTTATGCCAACCGCATGCGCCCGCCATATTCTGGTAAAAACCCGCGAAGAAGCGGAAAAAATCAAAGGCCTGCTCGCCAAGGGCAATGATTTTGGCAAACTCGCCAAGATGTTTTCTAAATGCCCCTCGGGTAAACGCGGCGGTGATTTAGGCGAGTTTAAAAAAGGCGATATGGTTAAAGCCTTTGATGATGTGGTGTTTAAATTACCGGTATTAACCGTGCACGGCCCGGTGAAAACCCAGTTTGGGTATCACCTGATTGAGACGATTTATCGCAATAATTAACAGGCCGGGTGCTGGGTGCCGGGTGTCTGGAGACTGGGGCAAAAAGCTTGTAGACAGAAGCCTGAAGCCTGAAGCCTGAAGCCTGAAGCAAAATTCTGCCGACGCCCGACGCCCGACGCCCGACGCGGCTTCAGGCTTTAACCATTAAACCTTACGCACCCGAAAGCTCTTGCCCTTAATTTTGCACTGGCTGATGCGGCTTTGTGCATTGCGCACATAACTGCGTTCAATCGCCACGTAGGCACAAAAATCAAATACGTTAATTTTGCCGATGGCTTCACCGGGGATGGCCGCATCGCCGGTCAGGGCGCCCAAAATATCGCCGGGGCGTAATTTCTGTTTTTTGCCGCCGTCAAATTGCAGGGTCACCATGGGGGCGGGTTCTGGCTCTTCACCGCTGTGGCCGGGTAAATCTTCCACCAGGGGTGTTTGCCCTGTGTAGTCAGTAATGGCGTCGAGTTTGTATTGCTCGCGGGCGGTGAACAGGCTGATGGCAATGCCCTGGTGGCCGGAGCGCCCGGTGCGGCCAATGCGGTGCACGTGCACTTCCGGGTCGCGGGCGAGGTGGTAGTTAATCACCAGGGCCAGTTCTTTAATGTCCAGACCACGGGCGGCCACATCGGTGGCCACCAAAATACGGCAACTGCGGTTGGCAAAGGTTACCAGCACCTGATCACGCTCTTTTTGTTCCATTTCACCGTGCAGGGCTTTTACGCTGTGGCCCGCGTCTGCGAGGGCATCGGCCACTTCGTTACAGTCCTGACGGGTGGCGCAGAAAATCACACAGGATTCCGCCTGCTGCTGGCTTAACACCGCCAGCAGGGCCTCAAGGCGCTGCTCTTTTTCCACCTGATAATAAATTTGCTCAATGCTGCTCTGGCTGTGGCTGCTTTCCACCGTGATGCTTTTTGGCTCGCGCTGGAATTGGGCGCTGAGGGCCTTCACGTTTTCCGGATAAGTCGCAGAGAACAACAGGGTCTGACGTTTTGGAGGAGTATGGGCAAGGATATTATCCAGGCTGTCGCGGAAACCCATTTCCAGCATACGGTCGGCTTCATCCAGTACCAGGGTGCGGATTTTACTGATATCCAGCTTGCCCCGTTCTAATAAATCTTCGATGCGCCCCGGTGTGCCCACCACAATATGGGCACCGTGTTCGAGTGAGCCTAACTGCGGGCCTAAGGGCTGGCCACCACACAGGGTCAGCACTTTTACGTTGGGCATAGTGCGCGCCAGGGTGCGGATTTCTTTGGCCACCTGATCGGCCAGCTCGCGGGTGGGGCACAGCACCAGGGCCTGGGGGCTGAAATAACGCACATTCAGGGGCTGCAACAAACCCAAAGCAAAGGCTACGGTTTTGCCCGAGCCGGTTTTCGCCTTGGCGATAATATCGTGCCCGGCCAATACATCCGGCAGGGCTGCGGCCTGCACAGGGGTCATGCTGTGGTATTCGAGGCTGTCGAGGTTCTGCAGCAGGGCTTCGTTTAGGGGCAGCTGACGGAAGGATTGGCTCACGGGTATTCCAGGATTCATGCAAAGGGCGGCCAGTTTACCACAGAGCGCGGGCGATGGCGTGGGTTGCGCAGGGTGTGCTGTTTGAGTGTGAATTGACGTACCTAAAAGAAGCTCTGTTTTGTTTGAAATAAATTGTGGGGCATTAGTGAAGAGCTAATAAGCTTCCGATTTATCAGAGGTTTCTTAATTAAGAGAAATTTAAATCGCTGTCCACATCCATACGTTTATGTAATACACGTATGATTTCAATGTCGTCGGTTGCATTTATGCGGAAAAAGATCACATGGCTGCCCTGTGGGAATTTTCTGTAACCATCGCGGATAGCATCTATCTGCACTGCGATTCTGGGTGTTTTGGCAAGTTGCGAAAATGCACTGAATATTTCTTTAATGTATGCGTCGCGCTGTTTATTGCCCCAGTGTTGCTGGGTGTATAGGGCAATGTTGCGCAAGTCGGCATCGGCAGCCTTAGAAATTCTGAATTTTTTCACCTGTTATTTATCCAGGCTTGTCATAAATTCCTGCAGGCTGTATTCAACAAACCCACTTTCTTCGCCTTCTTTTAAAGCTGCGCGCAGTTGTTGTACGCGGGCTTCATGTTCTTCGAGGAGCCGCAAGCCAGCACGCACCACTTCACTGGCGCTACCGTAGCGTCCTTCAGTGACTTGCTGATTGATAAAGGTTTCGAAGTGGCTGCCAAGGGTTACGCTGGTATTGCGGGGCATATCGGTCACCGTGTATTACATATTGGTACAGTATGCGTTGGGTTAGGCAACAAGTCAAAACACGCGGGCCTTACCGCCTTGCTAGCAGGCCCCCCCCCCGGGGCTTGGTGGACGGGGCGGTTTAACCCGCCCCAACCAAACTATTCCCTTCTCTTAGAAACTCAGCTCCACCTTGCCGGTTTGTTTGCTTTCGCTGGCGGGGCAAATTTCCATGCGGCTCACATCAAGCTGATAGGTTTTTTGCAGATAACTGCGCACATTTTCGGCGCGGGTATCGGCCAGGTATTGCCAGGGGCTTTTTTTCGCTTCGTCCCGCGCGGCGCTGCCACACAGGCGCAGTTGCAGGGCGGGTTTATCCTGCATTAGGCGCGCAACTTGTTTAAGGTAAGGTAGCTCGCTTTTACCCACGGCCATATCCCCTTTACGGAACTCCACGGCACGCAGCGGTAATTGCTGCACATCGCTGCCGGCCAGGGTAGTCACTACCATATTGGCGGGGTTACTGGTGGGGTTGTGAATAATCACTGCGCCTTTAATTGCCGGGCGTAACAGGCGTTTGGCGATATCCAGCAGGGCTAAGTCTGGGTCGGTCATAGGGCCGTTTAAGCTCAGGTAGGCTTTGATATTTTGCTCCTGATTGTCGGCGCGGCTTAATACGTTATCCAGTGCGCGTGACAGGCGCAGGTTAATGCGTTGCGGGCTGTCTTCGGTTTTGCGCACCAGTATGCGCGGTGCGTGGGCATTTAAACTCGCACTTAACACGCTGTTATTAATAGTGCCGCTGCTTTGCAGGCTGCTTTCACCACGGGCAATGCCGTGGTTAAGATAGGTTTCCAGGTAGGGGCTGAAATCGCTCAGCTCAAGATTATTCACCCCAAGCTGGTAACGCCCCTGCAGGCCATGGTTGTGCCAGCCGAGGGCGGCAGTGAAGTTAAGCTGCTGGTTATTATCAAAACCGCCCACCAGGTTAATTTCCGCAAGGCTGTCGGGGTTGTTGAGCTGGTAAGGGCCGATATGCAGGTTTTGCAGCTGAAATTCACGGCTGAAACGGCTGTTGAGTTTATCGTCGATCAGGCGGATATGGGATTGGCCGGTGATATTCAGCGCGGCGGTTTGCACCGCCAAACCTTCGCTGGGCGCTGTGGGTTCTGCGCCATTGTTATTCAGATTTTGCAAAGCACTGCGCTGGCGCAGCATGTGGTAACTATTTATCAGCTGGTGCAGGCCGTTAATTTGGCCATTTTCATTGCGGTGCACAGTTAAAGCAAAATCGCGCATATCCTGCTGGCCGAGTTGCAGGCTGTTGCCCTCGTGGCTGGCATTGAGCAGGCTGTATTCGGCTATCTGTAATAATTCATCGTACTCATCGGCAATCAGCAGGCCGGAAATACCAATCAGGCCGGCGGCCTGGCGGTTTTCACTGAGCTGCATATTTTTAATCACCAGCTGATCCATATTCACGCTGGGTAATTGGTCGAGCAGAAACTGCACCTGATTCACGCTTAAATCACCACGCAGGTTTTTGCCGTTAAGCGCCAGATTAAATTCCGTTTGCCACGGCTGATTAAAACCAAAGCGGTGGCCGTCGGCTTCGTATAACAGATATTCCACATCGGTTTTGCCGCTGACATTAAATACCCGTGGTGTGCTGCGGTTAAATTCCGGCACCAACAGGTTGTTAACCTGCAGGGCGCTGCGCCAGGTGGGGGTATCAATTTGCAGGTGCACGTTTTCCATTGTGAGGTTATAGGCCTGCAGGCCGGCATAATGGCCGCTGTTGCTTTGTGCGTGCAGATCATCCTGCTGTTGCTGGTTAAAACGCAGGCCGGCAATGTGCAGGGCATCTTCGGTTTGTTCAATTTCCAGTTTTGCACCCTGCAGGGTGGCATCTTCAATCACCAGCTGGCCGCCCAATAACTGGCCCATATCCAGGTTGATATAAATACGCTCGCAGCTGGTTTCCTGATCGCCCACCGCATTCACACCAAATAAACCAAATTCACCACTGAAGGGATTGGCGCGCCAATCGTTAATATCCAGGCGATAACCCGGCCCCTGCTGCGCATAAAGATGTTGCAGATATAAAACCCCGAGGGCCGGCACAGCCACCAGCAGCAGGGCAAACAGGGCGAGGACAACCGCGAGGACAATGCCGATTTTTTTCATATTATTCCGTTGCATAGGGGAGTTCCGAGCGAGGTGCACAATATAGCCTGCCACTTACTATAGGCCAAGGGGACGAGGGAATCTCAGAATAACTCAGTGCCCGCGTCGGCTTTGCGAAATAAATCAGATCAAGGCGCAGATTTGCAGGCATAACGGGTTACGTCAAAGGGCTGCAACACCGAGCCACTGCTGCCCCATAGCGCGGGGGCGAGCGTTTTTTGCGGGAGTGAACACTTTGCTTGCACAACCAGACGCCCGGTGCGTATCAATGTGGGGTTACGGGGGTCTGTGCCCAGCACGGGTATAAGGTCCCAAGAAAGAACCTATGTAATTCAGTGGTCGGCAATTAAACCGGTTTTTCTTTTTCTGGGAAGGGACTTCCCAGACCCTTCCTTCGCTCACACTGCTGCTTATTTCCGATTTTTTAGGCGCGCCATTACGCCCACGCGCCATTCGGCATCCTGCCTAGCTTCGCCGGCGCTTTGTCAGCATCCATGCTGACTGCGGGCTATGGCGCTTTAAAAAACCGGAGCAGCAAGTTCGCTGTAAAGTGTTCTGAGTTAACGCCGTGATAAATCGGCACAAACAAAAAGCCCTGAATGAAATTTATCATCATCCAGAGTTTCTTGGTTTCAAGCTGTGGGACAGTAGTGGCAACCAGAACGGTTTTGTTTCGCAAAGCCCCTCTGCGCGCAAGTTGCCAGTTGATATCGCTGTGTTGACGATTTTGAATCGGCCCCATCATTTCCATCAATCGCCGCCTTGCCTAAGGAATTTTTATCCGATAACAGGCTGTTTCAATTAGTGTTAACAGGCCCTAATATCCACCCGCGCCGTTTTAAAGGCGGCCAACAGAGGTGAATATGTGGTTTGTATACATAGTGCAGTGTGCCGATAACAGCCTGTATACCGGCAGTTGTAAAGACGTGACTCGCCGCGTACATGAGCACAACCACGACGATAAAAAAGGCGCGCGTTACACCAAAGTGCGCCGCCCGGTGCAATTGGTGTATCAGGAAAGTTGCAGTGACCGCAGCGCGGCAGGAAAACGTGAAGCGGCGATTAAAAAATTAACCCGCGAGAAAAAATTGCAATTAATAAACGCAGGAAGCTAGAAGCCGGAAGCTTGAAACAAAATTCGAATCTAGAAGCTGGCAACTGGAAGCTCGCCGCTCTTAATCGACCACCAAACTCAGGCTCAAGCCATTTTGTTTTAACCACTGGCGCTGGCGGCTGTAATCCGGGCACAGGCTGGCCACACAATTCCAAAACGCAGCGGAATGATTCATATGCTCCAGGTGGGAAACCTCATGGGCAATTAAATAATCAATCACCGCAGGTGGCGCGAGCATAATTAACCAGTTGTATTGAATAACCCCAGTGCTGTCGCAGTGCCCCCATTTGCTGCGGGTTTTGCGGTAGCGAATTTCACTTAACACCCGCTTAGGTTGCAGGCGCTCAATATATTCCAGGGTTTTTTGCGGCATATATAAAGCTGCTTGTTTTTTTAACCACTGATCCAGCAATTTTAAATAGGCTTCGCCTTCATCCTGTTTGCTGAAAATATGCAGCTGGTTGCCCAGCGCCAGCACCTGATTTTTAGATGCAGGGTTCAGCACAATTTCATAGGGGGTGCCACGCACCTCAATTTGCAGGCCGCTGCGTAAAATGCGCTGCTGGCGCGCGCTGTGTAATTGTTTTTGCAGGGTTTGTAATACCCAGGGGGTTTTTTCCGCAGCGAAATTCTGCAACCAATGGCGATCCACCCCGTGGGGCACACGCAGCTCCACCTCCCGCGCGCGGATATGAATCGCCACGGTTTTGCGGTGGCTGGGCACCACCTTATGGGGGAAGGGCAGATCGAGCAGCATCAGTGGCGCACGTCCGTTTTTAATGGCTCGATTAAATATTCCAGCCCGTTGATTTTAATTTCCAGACACAGGGCCAGCAGCATACCCAGGCGGCCTTCGGGCATGGCTTTGTCAGCCATCCACAACAGATACTCCTCGGGAATATCAATCAGCATACGCCCCTGGTATTTACCGTAGGGCATGGGGGTGCGGGCGATGGCGAGTAAATCCTGCTGTTCAAACATAATGCAAATACGGCGGCTTAAAGCGCGCTAGTCTGCGGGCACAGGCCCTTATAATCAATGGTAACTTGCCAAAGGGGGGCTGCCTCTGGATACTTGGCGCGTTTTTTTGACCTACTGAAGGGCAGGTATTGCATGACCATCAAGACAAACAGCGTTGTTCAGTTTCACTACACCCTGAAAGACGAAGACGGCACCCTGATCGAAACCTCCAGCGGCCGTGACCCAATGGCTTACCTGCATGGCCATAACAACATCATCCCCGGCCTTGAAGCCGCGATGGAAGGCAAAAACGCCGGTGATACATTCAGCGCCACCGTTACCCCCGACCAGGCCTACGGCGAGCGCCGCGCCGATGCCCTGCAACGCATCCCGGTTAAACACCTGCAAGGCGCCAAAAAATGGAAAGCTGGCATGGTTGCCCACGTGCAAACCGAACAGGGCGCACGCCAGGTCATGATTGTGAAAGTGGGTAAATTCATGGTGGACGTAGACACCAACCACCCCTTAGCGGGCCGCACCTTAGTGTTTGATATCATCATCGACGCAGTGCGTGACGCAACCGAAGAAGAAGTGGCCCACGGCCATGCCCACGGCGTGGGTGGCCATCACCACTAATAGGTGAAGCTGGAAGCTAGAAGCTGCTAGAGGCT
>JACKOM010000008.1 GCA_024234265.1 Oceanospirillaceae bacterium | reverse complement strand
AGCAGGGTTTCGAGGATATTGGCGTGCACTTCCACACCGGGATATTGCGGCCCCATGGGGGTATTACGTAAATCCGCTAAACCTATGGCGGAGGTGCCCACAAAAACCACCGCCCCCTGCAGGGCATCCCCCACCCTGTCATGTAAAACATCACTGGCCGAAATATAGGGATAACTGCGCGCCGGCCCACGGTAAGGCACCAGCACATTGCCCTGGGCATCGGTCAGGGCGGGAAATTCACTCAGGGTCAGGGATGTCATGGCGCTGACATCCCCCACCCGGGCAAAACCCACATCCACATCCGTCACAAATAAATAACGCATGGCAGCGGCCAGAGCGAGGGACGGATAAAGCTGATCGCCACGGCGGATCACCAGCGGTGCGCGGCGCACGCTGCCATCCGCATCGGGAAACATAGTGACAAAACCACCACCGCTCGCCGCTTTTTGCAGTTCAGTTAAATTTGCGGTGTAACCGGGGCGCTCAGTCACCACCAGATCGGCGCGAACATCGAGGGGTAAATCATAAACCGCCGTGGGCAGCTGCCCGGCCTGATAACTGGCTTCATCCTGAAAAAAGAAACCCAGCACCACATCGCGCTCCTGCATGGCGCGGGCAAATGCGGCATCGGCATCCACTTCGGCCTGCAGATTTTTTATGGCCTCGCGGGCAGGGGGTTTTATTTCGTCACCCGCCGCCTGCAATAACTGATGGGCCGGATTTAATTCCGGTTCGGAAAATACCACGTCGAAGGCCACCACCAGCACACCGCTCTGGTAGAGATGATCAAGCAGCGCCGCAATTTTCTGCCGGCTCCAGGGCCAGCGGCCATCTTCTGCGAGGGATTTTTCATCAATATCAATAATGGCGATATTGTGCTCGCCGGCCTGCCGCCCAGCGTAGGGCAGCATATGCACAAAACGCCAGTCATACAGCAGATATTCAACACGGTTGAGCAGCCCTTTATTACCGGCAAAAATGCTCAGCCAGATAATCACCATGGCAAGCAAAACGGCCAGCAAACGGGCAGCGTGTTTTTTAAGGGGGGAAAATATTGTCATGCATAGAGCATAGCCGCGCCGGCAATTTATGCCTGTACGCACCAGCTCCGTGCATTATGCCACTGCATGCCCCCGATAGATGCGCACTGGTTTTTGCGGCGCAGCAGGAATCTGCACTGGTTTAATTTCTACTACGGGGGCTATGCCACCCATGTGGCGATCGAGTTCGGCAAAAAGATGGCGGGTTTTGGTATCGCGGCTTTTCAGGGCCATAACCTGCAATTGCTCGACAATATCTGTCTGGCTGAGGCGTAAATCCACACCAAATTCAGCACGCATACGTTTGCGTAATTGCTGCATGATGTCGATCATCTCTTTGCTCAGGTTTGGAATCATAAAGTGCTCCGTTATTAGGTTCTGCACCATAAAAAGCAATTTAGATACCAATTAGTGCACACAGCGCACAGAAAAACCTTTAAGAATCAGTGGGTAAGCGCTTGCGCATCCGCCTCTGGCTGATTAACCACCTGCACACACAACGAAGCTAAACGCAGAATCTGCGCATGCCAGCTTTGCCCCACTGCGCATTCGCGGGCCTGCAGGCCCAATTGTTGTATATCTTCGCGTGCGGCAAAGGCTGCGAATTTTTCGACAAATACAGCAGCATTGCCGGGTTCAATTAATTCACCATTGGCAGGGGTAACAAATAAACCGGCTGCCGCCAGATCATAACTGTAAATTGCCAGGCCACTGGCCATGGCTTCGAGGGTGACCAGACCAAAAGTTTCCGTTTCACTGGCAAATACAAACATATCCGCACTGGCAAAATGCCGTGATAATTCCTGCCCCTGTAAAGCACCGGTAAAAATGACATCAGGATTTTCTTTACCGAGGCTGCTGCGCTGCGGGCCATCCCCCACCACCACACAACGTAATGCCGGCAAGGTTTTACGGGCATGCTGATAGGCCGCCAAAACACATTCAATATTTTTTTCACTGGCGATGCGCCCGACATATAACATGACGGGTTCATTTGCATGAACGCCCCATTGTTCACGCAATGTGTTATCACGAAATTGCGGATTAAAAACCTGGGTATCCACCCCGTGGCGCAATACCTCAAGATGTTCAAACCCCATTTCTTTTAATTGATTTTGCTGGGCATCGCTGGGCACCAGGGTTAAATCTGCATAACGATGCAAAATGCGCAGATAACGCACTAATAAATGCTGAATAAAGCCCATGCGGTAATAACGGGAATAGGCGTGGAAATTGGTATGGAAGGCACTGATCACGGGTAAATTCATACGCCGCGCGGCGCGTATCGCACTGAAGCCCAGCGGGCCTTCGGTAATCACATAAACAAGATCAACCGGCTGTTCACGCCACTGGCGCCCCCAATAACCCGGGCGGGTAAAACCAAGGCGCACATCCTGATAAAACGGTAGGGCAAAACCCCGGTGGGGAATTAAACGCACCCCCGCAAATTGCGCAGCGAATGCCTCACCACTACCCTGCAGACAATGCAAATCAATCTGCCAGCCCATCTTCAGCAGGCCAGCCAGTGTCATACGCAGACTACGCGCAACCCCATTGATATCAGGTTCGAATGTTTCTGTGATAACCGCGATACGCATAATCATCTGCCGCAAAAAAACACCACGCTAGCGGCCGCAGATGACAAACAGACAACATTTTTATGGCAATACCGCGACAGAGCCCTCAGCAGTCTGCCGTTTCCAGGGCGCGTTTCTCCAGACGATAACGTAATTGGCGGGGTGTCATGCCCAGCACTTTCGCTGCCATGGTTTTATTACCATTACACTGTTCCAGCACGGTTTCGATATGGGAAAACTCATCGCTGTCGACACGCTGATAGGGGCGTGCATACAGGGTAATAAAATTCGGAATCAGGCAGGTGGAAATACATTGCGCCAGCACCGAGGCTAATAATTTCACCCATGGCACATTAACGTGGGCAGCCTGCCCGTGACGCAGGGCCAGCACCAGCATACCGATCACCGTATGGTTAACCCGCAGGGGTAAAAATAAATGGCTGGCCACTTTCAGAGCGGGTTCGCGCATGGAATCCAGACGATGCTCCAGCGGGCTGATGCCCTGCTCCACACTGAAATGTATCGCCTGCTGGCGGCGATAACTTAAATCCAGCGCCCGCTCATATTGTTCACCGGCAGCGGTTGTCATATCACCCGCGTGATGGGTCAGGCCTAAAACCAGCTGTTGTTCCTGCCGCTGGGCCTGATAAAGATGCACGCTGCGCACCGCCTCTGAACGCAATAACAACTCACTCAGCGCTTTAATGGTTCCACCGCCAAAACTGCGGCTTTCCAATGCCTCGGTTAATAAACCTAAGGCCTCCCCTGATACAACAAGGGATGTTGTCCCTGTTTGCATTTGATTCATGACCCTTTTCTCCCGGCACCGGTGGTTGCAATTGCAAGCAATATTCCAGATCGCCAAAGCAGGCTAATCGCCGATGATGAAAGAGCAGTGACAAATAAATGAAGGCTTTTAAACGCACAGCTTTGGACAAAAAACAGGGGCAGCGCACTGAATTGCGGCAAATAATACGTATTTACTGCGGAAATAAGCGAAATTTTATGGCACGCATCGTGCGATGAGTAAAACGTAAGCGAGTAGCATACTTGCCCGCAACCCGGACGCTCTCCACGCCGGGATCACATCAGGGGCCACCAGCTTGCTGGATGGATGTGATCCTGCCGGGTTGCGGTTTTTTATTCTTCGATTAACACACCGTTTTCATCAAACACCCGTAAACGCTTTAGCTGAAATGCGAGGGTTTCGTCACTGAGGTGATTATCTTTCAGGTAAACATCCAGCTCGGCAATAAAACTGCTGTCGGTCCATTCATCACGGGGCTTGCGCCGTACAAATTCGGAGAAACTACGGTGCCCGATATGTTCGAGGGTGGTATTACTGAGGTTTTCCATTAAATAGCGATGCACACTGCCGTTAATGTCCGTATTCACCTGCTGAATCAGACTATCGCTGAAACCTGTCTGCTGCATACGTGAGGTGATCTGATCACGCCATACAATTTTCTGGCGAATGCTCTGCTCGTTATCATCCTGGCTTTTAGCCATGGCCGCCAATGTCAGCTGCAGCTGAATTTCACTCAGGGATTTATAAAACGTCATGCGCTGATCAATGGTTTGCTGCATATCTTTTAATTTCTGCAGGTAGGCGTCTTCTTCGGTTTTATGTAACAAATAAATCTGACTGTAACCGAGGGCCGCAAAATCAAACACAACCAACAAAGCGACCAGGGCAAAATACACCACAGAGCGTAAACGTTTTAATACCAGCAGGGTGGTAAAAACCGCCACCAGTGACAGATTCAAAATCAGTAACAGCAAATGAATGCTCATAACAGGGTCCATCGGATAATCAATGCGGATGCTCAGGCGGGGAAAATAAAATCCAGCACGGCCTGGTTGAGTTGCTCAGGGCGCGCCCAAGGTAACAAATGCCCGCCCCCTTCAACAAGCAATAAACGTGATGTACTTATGTTATCCGCCATAAATTGGCTGTATTTGAAAGGCGTGAGAGGGTCGTTATCGCAGCCGACAATCAACACCGGCAATTTAAGGGATGGTAATTGCGGCATAAAATCAATTTCATTGCATACCGCGAAATCTGCCAGTGCATTTTGCACTGAGCCCGCTGCCGCAGAAATATGTGCGATATCCTGCACGGGTAAAGTGCTGCCAGCACTTAACATTTGCCCAAGGGGATTTTGCGTTGCCCCCTGCAACATGGCGGTGACTGCCGGCGCTACTTTTAAGCGAGCACCGGAATTCACCATGATTAAACCCTGCACCTGATGGGCAGCTGCCAGACAATGGCCCAGTGCAAGGCCGCCCCCCAGGCTGTGCCCCATCACAAAATAAGCAGGAATTTCCTGCAAGGCCGCTTCAATTAATTGCAGATAATCCTGCACGTGTGGCTCAGCATTATCCGCACCACAGCGGCCAGGTAAATTCAGACAAATTAAATTAAGGCGGTTTTGTAATACCCATTGGGGCTGCCAGAAACCGGCCGTAAAACCGGCACCGTGCAATAAAACCAGGGAAGGTAAATTAATCCGTAATGGCCAATGGCTGACCCGGGCGCTTAATGGCCCCAGGCGCACGTCATGCAACGGAGTCGCCCCCGGACGGGAAAAATTCTTCTTTTAAATGTTCCGCATAGGCACGGCATGCACCTGAGGCAGTAAAAATACCCGCCAGTTTGTCGTGACGGGTGACCAGCGCACAATCAAGGTGTTGTGCGGCCATTTCTTCCAGCACTTCAATCAGGGAAACATTCAGATCGGTGATATAAACATTGACGGGGCATAAATCCCCCACCGTAAGGGAGTCAAAATCTGTGTGACGGTGGCCAGGCAAACGCACCCGTTCGATTTCTTTCAGGCTGATCACACTGATAAGTTTGTCGTTATCCATGACAGGCAAATGACCGACATTATGTTCAGTCATCATCTGCCGGGCTTCATCCATGCTCGCAGAAGCCTGAATATAAAAAGGAAAAGCGCTCATAACATCTTTAATGCGTGGCATTCTTTTCATGTCAGATTCCCATTTTCGCCAGGGCGTCGAGAACATCACGCAGCACAGCCGAAACCTGCGGATACTGGCCTTCAAATTTCACGGTTTGCAGTTCAACCTGTTCAACCAGATTGGCAGGGCGCTCACCTTCAGCAACCCGCTGAATATCCTGTGCCACCTGATTCAGTAAATTCAGGGTTTCAGAATCCACATCCTGTGTTTGTGCGAGGGTCTGATGCAGTTGCTGCAGTGATTTTTTCAGGTTCTCACTCATACGGCTCTCCTTCTTTGCCGGCCAGCTTGCGCTGGCCCTTAACCTGCCATCCTGACAGTCTAGCAGGTGGGTTCAGATGCCCATGGTCAGGGTTAAAATCCCCTTGATAATAAAGCCCAGCATGCCAATGCCGAGACCACAAAATAGCGCAATGTAACCGATTTTGCCCGCCTGGGATTTTTTGGCCAGATCCCAGATGATAAAAGCCATAAAACCAATTAACAGGGCCAAGCCAAAATAAAACCCTACATCTTCAAACTGCTCAAATGACATGTCGTATCCTCCGTTTGCGGCATTATACTCCCCCCTATTCTGTTTGCACCGTGAACCTGCATAAGAAACCCGGAGGGCAAAGTGGCTGACTTTGATGTGCAATGTGTGGTGATTGGCGCCGGTGTGATTGGCCTTGCCGTGGCACGCCAGCTGGTACGCCATTTCCCGGACATGCTGATTCTGGAGCAACATGCACAACCCGGCACTGAAACCTCCTCACGCAATAGCGAAGTGATTCACGCGGGGATTTATTATCCATCCGGCAGCCTCAAGGCCCGTTTATGTGTAGAGGGCAAACACCTGCTGCGTGAATATTGCCGCCAGCAGGGCATCACATACCGCGATACGGGCAAGTTACTCGTTGCAAGCACGCCAAACGAAACCCTCAAGCTCCGTCAGCTTGCACAACAGGCAGAAGAAAATGGGGTGCTGGATTTACAGCACCTCAGTCAAAGCGAACTGAGCAACCTGGAACCTGAGCTGAACGCTTGCGCAGGCGTGTTATCCCCCTCCACGGGCATCATCGACAGCCACGCCCTGTTACAGCAACTTTTACATGATGCGCAGCAAAAAGGGGCAACCTTGGTATGCCATACGCGCATCACAGGCATCAGCCCGCGTAAAGGGGGCGGATATTGCCTGCAGTTCAGCGGGCAAGGGGATACAGGGCAATTAAACTGCGAATATCTGATCAATGCCGGCGGCTTACACAGCAGCCAGCTGCTCGCCAGCAGCGGCCACGCCAGCCCCCATACCTGGTGGTGCCAGGGGCGTTATTTCAGCTTGCAGGGTAAAAGCCCTTTCCGCCATCTGATTTACCCTATGCCCCAACAAGCAGGCCTTGGGATTCATGCCACCCTCAACTTAGATAACCAGCTGCGTTTCGGACCAGATACCCATTACACCCAGCAGCTGGATTACCGGGTGGATGCAGAACTTCAGCCCCTGTTTGCAGAGGCGATCCGCCGTTATTACCCGAACCTGGACCCATCCCGGCTGGTGCCGGATTACAGTGGTATCCGCCCGAAATTGCAGGGGCCACGGGATAAGTTTGCCGATTTCACCCTGATCCGCCACGCCAAAAGCCTGCATTTGTTGGGGATTGAATCCCCGGGGTTAACCTCCTGCCTCGCAATTGCGGCCCTCGCTGAGCGCACCCTTTTACAGCTATGACGACCAATTCCGCCTATTTTCAGTGCGCATAAAACCAAAGCCATCCGGGCATTGTCTTAGGAATCAACCAGTTAGCGTTAGGCACAAAAAGTGCCTCAGACAAACTTAGTGCGAATAGATTTTTTCAAGAACATTTGTACTAGATTGTGCGCCAAGAGCCTGTAAAATAAGCCCATTTCCAGCATCCAAAGGAGCTGTGTATGTTACCCCACAGCCACACCAGCGATATCACAGAACAAACCCCGGGTGCCAGCATTGCCACCATTCTCAGCGCACAAACAGAGGTACCGATCAGCTGTGACAGTTGCGGTCTGGATACGGATTACCGCATAGGATTTTTACGCAAGCTGCCAACCATCAGTTGCCAGTATTGCGCAGACACCCGCCGTTTCAGCGAGCTGGAATTTGATGTGCTGGGGCAGGTGCTGAAACAGATGGGCTACTTCCTGGCGCGCTAAGCCATTTAGTTCAGTCAATAAAAAAAGGGAGCCAAGCTCCCTTTTTTATTCGTGATGTAAAAAATCAGGCCGCAGTTTCTTCAGCCACATCGATTTTCAGTATCAGCGACACCTGACGGGTTAATGTACGCAAAATCACTTCAGGCTGAATTTCTTCCGGGGCTTTCAGCAATGCATCATATTCAGCGCGGCGGATGGTGCTGATCAGAATCTGCGCATCTTCTTTTGGATGTGAAGAGTGCACCAGATTTAAAAACTCAATCAGTTTTTGCTCCAGCGCTGCTTCATGGGACATGGCCAAACCACGCAAGCTCGCGTTCAGCACAGCCTCATAACGAAATGCCTGATCTGCAATTAACATTTCACGGTCACGTACGGCTTTATCCATTACATAACTGGTGAGCTGCTCGGCAATGATTTTCACCAGACGAGGGCCAGTGGTTAATTCAGCCAGTTTTTTACCGTCTGCATTTTCCAGGGGCTCATACATTTTACGCGCGAAAATATTCACCACACTTTGTGCTTTTTCCGCATAAAGCATAAAAGTATCGCCGATGAGTTCCTGAATATCTTTGAAGTAATAGGTGGTTGCCGCTAGGGGAACATCCGCCTCTTTGGCGACGTTACGGTGACGAATGCCACGTACACCTTCGCGCACCACAATACGCAGTGCAGCTTCCAGAATAGCCCGGCGACGTTGCTCGCTGCCGACACGGGATGCCTTACGACCACTGTATTTAATTTCGGATTGTGCAGATTTAGCGACCACTGACATGCTGCCTTCCACAGAGTTATTGTTATGTAACAGTATGTAAGGCGCTAGGTTATACGAGCTGACCGGCAAAGGCTACACGGCACAGGGCAAATTATTGCCGCCCGTCAGTAAAAAACCCCTTTAAAACCCCGTGGTTTCGTAACTCAGCCAGCTGGCCCGGTTCTTGATAATCCATAGCAGTAACCAGGGGGTCACTATGGATATTATGGGCTTATCGAAACGGGTCATAGATTCGTTTCAGCAGCTGAACCCAAAATCTGCAAACGCAACCGCTGAAGTCACCTCGGTGCCGCTCAATATCAACTGGCAGGCCAGTAAAAGTGAAAAACTGCAGGATATTGCGGCACGTTTTGATGTGTCGGCATTACCGCTAAATGAACTACTGCCCCTGCAGGAAGCACTCAGCGATGCTGGTTTTATTCAACCCCATGAACTGCGCGCAAAATCCATGTTGCCCAGCCTTGCTTATCAACATATGCAAGCAGGCCCGCTGGATGTGGAACAAGCCATCAACGACAAACTGCAGCAGATGAAAGGGCAAACCACAGCCCTTGCCGCGCACCGTGAAGCACAGCATTTATTGGTAGTTATCAAGAACTTACGCAGCGCCCGCGAGTTTGGCAGCGCTGCAGCCTGAAGCAGTTTGTGCTATGGTTCACATATCCTCTTGCACACCGGGTTGTTATGTACCGACTTTTATTTTTTGTATTTCTTTTTTTCAGTGTTAACTGCCGCGCGATTGAAAATATTGAAAGCGAGCGTCTGGATAACCCTGACATGGGTCTTAATGGCTCACTGGCTTTTACCCTGGATGGTGAAACCGGCAGCAGCGAAAAAATCGCCTTTGGCACTGAATTAAAACTGATTAAATCCACCCAGCGGGATGAAACTATTTTCCTGATCGAGCAGGATTACGCCGAAGTCAATGATGAAAAAAATACCGACAAATCCTTTGTGCACCTGCGTTATTTAACTAAAGACACACCCAACTGGGGGCATGAAGTTTTTGTACAGGCTGAAAATGATGACTTCCGTGCCCTGCGCAGCCGTTATCTGCTTGGGTTAGGCCTGCGTTACACGCTGACACCTGTCAATAAATTAAGCGCCAATATTTTAGGTTTTGGCCTTTATTACGAAAAAGAAGAATACGAACTCGAAGGTGCTGATAACGACGAAAAAAATGTCCGCGGTAATTTTTATTGGACGTATAAACATAAAATCAGTGATTACGCAGCGCTGCGCAGTACTTTTTATTTCCAGCCCAAACTGAATGATGTGAGCGATGAAAAAGGCCTGTGGGTATTTTCCGTGACATCCAGTATCACGGAAAAACTGCTGCTGCGTATCAGTGTTGATGTGGTGCATGACACCAAAACGCCGGAGTCCGTAGTGGCCACAGAGACCAGCTACGAAACCGAAATTGTATATGCGTTTTAAGCCAGCGAATTAAACCGGTAATGCGGCACGGTCCAGGGCAATTTCGCTGAGCAGACGTTGCACGGTACTGATAAGGGTAGGTTCAGCTATCGGTTTAATCAGATAATCCTTCGCCCCCTGGCGTTTACCCCAGAGAATATCCGTTTCCTGATCTTTGGATGTCACCATGATAATGGGGATATGACGGGTTTGCGGATCGCGGCTTAATTTGCGCGTTGCCTGAAAACCATTCATACGTGGCATAACCACATCCATCAGAATCAGATCGGGATTTTGTGCCAGCGCAATATTTATCCCTTCTTCCCCATCACTTGCAGTAATGACTGTGTGATGGTGGTTTTCCAGCATGCGCTTGTGAGCATCCATGAGTGTTGGTGAGTCATCAACAATCAGAACTGTTGCCATGTTAAATCCCCTGCGAGAACGTTGTTATTATCGGGTCGCATCCTGCGCCCTTTTATTGTTATGAGATGAGCGGCAGGAATTCTAACGCCCACGCCTGCGCAACGTCCACGGGATTGTAATATTCGAGCGCGTCAATTTTAAATCGGTCACAAATCGGGCGGGCCTGTAGTTCCAGAAGCAGGTTTTCTACCTGCTCGCTGCCACCGCAAAAATTTGCGTAACTGCTGTCGCCCAAACCAACCACAGCAAATTTCAGCGCAGGTAACAGTGGAAACAGATCCTGCATCTCACTGAACCAGGGCATCAATGGTGATGGAACTTCACCCTGCCCCGTGGTGGAAACAACAGCCAGCAGAATATCCAGAGAAGGGTTTTGCACATCCGCTACGGAGGGTGAAGTGCTGAGGGATACCTGATGATGCTGAGCCAGCACCTGTTCAATTGCCTGTGCGGCACTCAGTGCTTTGCCGGTAACAGACCCCACCACAATCAGAATATTTGCCATATAACCTCCGCTGAAAACGGCATTATAGGCAAATCAGGCCCCGCACAGAATCCGCCAGCGCCAGATCACATACAGGCTGCCGGCCATGATAAATACCAGGGCCAGACCAAGGCCGATCAACCCCCAGGGCATACGCGATGGGGCAGATGGCTGCTCACTTAAGAGTAATTCCCGCTGGGCATCGAGTAACAACTGGGTATCTTTTGCGGCATGGTCCAGCAGGTAATGGGCGGCTTCACGCCAGCGGGGATGGCTCTTACCCTGGCGCAAAATGGTAATGGCATATCCCACATGTAAACTAGGCTGGCTCATCTAAGCTCGCCGCAAAAGCCAATAAAGCTTCACGGGCCTGCTGAAAATTACGCTGCACATCAAAACGCCAGATATCTTCACGACGGCAAAGATCTTCTGCATCCAGACAGGCTTGTTCTATCAGCGCACACAGCTGCTCGCGGGGATTATCCTGATTAACACTGGCGCGCCACTGGCGGCTAATTTTTTTGCGTAATTGCGCTACGGCTGAATCCCACTGGCAGGCCTGGGTCAGGGGCCACTCGCAGGTAAGATGCAACCCCAGATTTTCATTCACAGATTCCGCCAGGCAACGGTACAACAAAACATAAGGGCGCCCCTGCACACCGCGGCTGCCAGCTTGTTCTGCATTCTGCAACGCGGCACGTAAATGTTTTTCAAGTTCGGCGCTGTTCATCGCCAGCAAATCCGCCAGCGAGCCTTTGTCAGTGTCTTTATCCGCAAGTGCCATGGCCCCTCCACTCTGCCATTGCCTCTCTTTGTTAAAGCAGACGTATCTAAAGTTGTCGACTTTGCGGCCGATTCAGTTCTGTAGAGCCCACAGGTACTTGACGAAGCCATGGCAGGCAAATTCACCCTCACCACACGTATCCCTAATATTGAAACCTGGCTGAACATGTTGCTGCAGCGCCTGTTCCCCGCCTGGTATGCGGTGCGTTATGCACGGGAAATGAAAATCGGCCAATTGGGGGAATTAAACCCACGCAGCTTTCTTTGCCACCGTTGGTTATCCCTGCCTGCGATTCACGCCAGCGCAGCAGAAGCACTGGAGAACGCCGGGCCGCTCTGGCAAGAGGCCGCCACGTTGCTGCGCAAAGTTACCCGCCACAAAGTGCATAAACGTTATTTATCGATCACAAATTTACTCGCCATTGAAAGCTGTGACAGCGATTTGGATTACCCCAATATGGTGGCCTTTGCCGAGGCACTCTGTGCTGACAAAGTACCCGACAGCGCCGATGACTTCAGTATTCTTTTGAATCAAACCTTCAACGAGCAAAACGCACCTTTCCCCGTTGCCTACCGGGAGCTGGATGGCCGTTATTATTATAAAAACCAGGATGACGGCACCGCCCTTGGTGCGCTTTTACTGGCCTGCCGGGATAAGGGCCGGGATGTGAAACTCAACTGTGAAATTGAAGTGGAATCCTGCAATGAAAAGGTGCTGGAGAGCCTGCGTGCCCGTTATTGGGTGTTACTGATGCCCCGCGAAGCAGCCTATCAACTCAATTACCTGATCCGTGAAGCCAAACTGCAATGCCAGATCGCAGAATTTGAATGGCGCCGCACTGATCTGGTGTTTCTGGTGCTGAAACGTAACCACCCGCGTCTCAATGAAATCGCCGAAGCGATTTGTCACAGCCGCATGCCCTTGAAAGTACTCGACTGGGGGCGCTTTCTGAGCAGCCACCAGGTGCCCTTCCGCAATCGCTGAACCCGCAAAGCTGTTTATTTTTTCACCAAATAGTCACACCTCTGCAGCATAAGTGTCATAAAACAATTCCACACTGGGTACGTCATTTAAGAACCCGGAAACCATGGAAATAAAACGTATTTGTATCGTCACTGAAACCTTCTCACCGGAGATCAACGGGGTAGCCAATACCCTGAATCACCTGGTGCAGGGGCTGCGTGATAAAGCAATACAGGTGCAGATTATCCGCCCGCAACACCCGGCCGGGGCCAATGAAGAGGCAGGCCTGCACACCGACTGGGTACGCAGTATGTCGATTCCGGGTTACAGCGAATTGCGCATGGGGCTGCCCACACAACGGGAAGTTAAACGCCAGTTACAGGCATTTGATCCACAGGTGATTTACGTTGCCACCGAAGGCCCGCTCGGGTTTGTTGCGGTCAAAGCGGCGCGTAAACTCAACATCCCGGTTTTGAGCGGTTTCCATACCAATTTCCATCAGTATTTCCGCCATTATCATCTGGGGTTGCTGACCCCCCTGGCCTACCGCTATCTGCGTTATTTCCATAACAAAACCCAGGGCACCATAGTGCCTACCCAGGAGCAGGCGGCAGAATTAACCCGCGTGGGGTTTGCTAATATGCAGGTGCTCAGCCGCGGCGTGAATGCAGCACTGTTTAATCCGCAGAAACGTGACAAACAGTTGCGCCGTCAATGGGGCCTGGATGATGAAGACGTGGCGGTGATTTATGTGGGCCGCCTCGCCGCGGAAAAGAATATCGCCCTGGCCATCGAGAGTTTCCGCCAGATGAAACACGAAGATGTACGGGTCAAACTGATTATGGTGGGTGATGGCCCCCTCGCGGAAAAACTCGCCGATGAAAACCCCGGTGTGATTTTTACCGGCGCGCAGCGGGGTGAGGATCTCGCACGGCACTATGCCAGTGCAGATATCTTTTTATTCCCAAGCCTCACCGATACCTTTGGCAACGTGGTGCTCGAAGCCATGGCCAGCGGGCTTGCGGTGGTGGCATTCGATTACGCAGCCGCCCGCAGCAATATCCAGAGTGATGAAAACGGCATCCTGATCCCCTTTGCGGACGAGGGCCGTTTTGCCGAGCGCAGCCAGAGCCTGGTGGATCAACCCAACCTGCTGCGACAAATACGTCATAAAGCCCGCCAGCATGCAGAAACCCTGCGCTGGGAGGCTATCGTCGAACAATTTACCCGCCAGTTACGGGGTATTATCACGGGAGACATGCAAAATGGCTCAGTCAAAAAGTCCGTTACTGTTTCATAAGGCCGACCTCGCCGAACAAGCCATCTGCCAGATGCTCAACCGCTTTGGTGGCTTTCGTTATATCCGTTATTTCTTCAAAAGCATCAGCCGCCTCGGGGATGGTGTTTTCTGGTACAGCCTGATGCTGGCCCTGCCCCTGTTCCACGGCTTGCAGGGCTTAAAACTGATGGGGCACATTATTGTGTTTGGCATGGTGTCAGTGGGTTTGTACAAACTGCTGAAAAGCAAACTGGTACGTGAACGCCCGTTTATCTCGTTTGCCAATATTCAGGCCCACACCCTGCCGCTGGATAAATACAGCTTCCCGTCGGGGCACACCATGAATGCGGTCAACTTTGCCATCATGTTCTGCTGGTTTTTCCCGCAGCTTTTCTGGGTGGTGGTGCCGTTTGCGGCGCTGGTGGGGTTATCACGCATAGTGCTGGGGATGCACTACCCAACGGATGTACTGGTAGGCGCAGCCTGCGGGGCGAGCATTGCCTGGGCCAGTACAACATTCTGGCCCCTGGGGATATTTAACTGAGGTAAGCCAGCATCAGTGGCTGTGCTGGTGTTTGTGCCCGTCCTCTTCCGATGCCTTGCGCCGCGACACAATAAACCTGTGCCAGCTGTAGGTAAGAAACAAACCGGACAGCACAATCAGCCCAGTCACTGTAAACAGCAGCTGCATATCGCTCATTTTTATTTCCTCTGTTTCACCATTAAAGGTTATAGACCAGCGGGCCATGGGCGGGCGTAAATAGACTAAATCAGTCTAAAACATCAGTTTCTCAGGAAAATCGGCTTGAGCCGCCGCGACGCAAAAGGTAGGGTATGCCCACTGCAAGGAGAACCCTATGTCCATGGCGACAGCAACCCGGATTCCGGCATTTCAGCTCAAAGCCGGCTTACACCCTGTTAATCAATTAATACTGCAACACCAGCCCCTGGCCGAGATTGAAGAAGAACTTCAACGCCGCCTGCAGCAGGCCCCGGATTTATTTCATCTTGCGCCCGTGGTCCTGCAACTGCCGGACTCTGCCGATCAAATCTGGGTTGAAGGTTTGCTGAATCTGCTGCGCAACGCAAAAATGCTGCCCATAGGTTTGCGCGGCAAAGACAACCTGCAAAACATTGCCGAAGCTGTCGGCCTGCCCCTGTTGAAAGACAGCCGCAAAAAAAGCAAACAAACCACACAAAGCAATATTCCCAAAGTCATCACAGGCACCATCCGCTCCGGCCAGCAGGTAGTGAATGTGGAAGGTGACCTGATTATTCTCGGTGCGGTCAGCGCCGGTGCTGAAGTGCTCGCCACCGGCAGCATTCATATTTATGGCAGCCTGCGCGGCCGTGCCCTGGCAGGTATTCAGGGCAATGAACAGGCGTGTGTCAGTTGTCAGAGTTTGGAAGCAGAATTAATTGCCATCGCCGGGCACTATCGCATCAGCGAAGATATTGCTCCGGCGCTGGCGAAAAAGACCTGCGTAACGCGCCTGACCGAGGGCAACTTGATTATCCAGAGCGTTTAATTAATACTCGCTCGCACTCTTTTTTGTACATTTAACATTCATTTATACAGGGACACGATTGTGGCAAAAATCATCGTTGTAACCTCCGGCAAAGGCGGTGTGGGTAAAACCACCACCAGCGCCGCAGTAGCCACCGGTCTGGCCGTTGCCGGTCACAAAACAGCAGTGCTCGATTTCGACGTGGGCCTGCGTAACCTTGACCTCATCATGGGCTGCGAACGTCGCGTGGTTTATGACTTCGTCAACGTGATTAACGGTGAAGCCACCCTGAAACAGGCCCTGATTAAAGATAAACGCACTGACAATCTTTATATCCTGCCCGCTTCGCAAACCCGTGATAAAGACGCCCTGAGCAAAGAAGGCGTTGAACGCGTACTTAACGAATTAAGCGAACTGTTTGATTTTATTATCTGTGATTCACCTGCCGGTATTGAACACGGTGCACAGATGGCCCTGTATTTTGCCGATGAAGCCATTGTGGTTACTAACCCTGAGGTTTCATCTGTGCGTGACTCCGACCGCATCATTGGTATTTTGCAGAGCAAAAGCCGTAAAGCTGAACGGGGTGAACCTGTAAAAGAACACCTGCTGCTGACCCGTTATAACCCAAGCCGTGTCGCCCAGGGCGAGATGCTCAGCGTGCAGGATGTGGAAGAAATTCTCGCGATTGATCTACTGGGTGTTATTCCTGAATCCCAATCCGTGCTCAAGGCCTCTAACCAGGGTGTGCCAGTGATTCTGGATGACGAAAGCGACGCCGGCATGGCCTACAGCGATGCCGTTGCGCGCCTGCTGGGTGAAAATCGCCCGCACCGTTTCCTGGAAGCCCAGAAAAAAGGCTTCCTTAAACGTGTCTTCGGAGGTTAACAATGGGATTGTTCAGCTACTTCAAAAATGAAGATGACCCGAAACTCTCCGCACAAATCGCCAAAGAACGTCTGCAGATTGTGGTGGCCCACGAGCGTAAACAACGCACTGCGCCCGAATACCTGCCAGCACTGCAGCGCGAATTACTGGCTGTGATCGCCAAATATGTGCAGATCGAGGAAGACGATATTCAGGTGCAAATCGACCAGCAGGGCAATTTATCCGTGCTGGAACTGAACGTTACCCTGCCCCACTGAGGCGGATAACGCGCATAAAAAAAGCCTTCTCTGAAGGCCTTTTTTTATTTACATCAAACTTGCCGGATCAATCCAGCGCCCAAGGGAGCGGCGGTCAATCACCTTACCGTCTTTATTCTCAGTGAAACGAAATACCACGGTTTCACCTAATTCCACGCCCAGATCAGTTGAGTCAGATTCATAACGGTAGGATTCACCGTCGATATCCAGGGTATGGCGGTAATATTCTGGTTTACCTACCCACTCAATGTAAGGCCCTTCAGTCTGCACCTGCTGCAGGACACCACGCCCCTGGGATTTCTGGGGTTTATTGCGACGGTAATAACCAGCCATGTAACCTCACCACTGACAACACTATGTAAAAGGGCGCGCATTCTAACAAATGCATTCTAGACTCTAAATAAACAATCGAAGGATAAAACCCGCATATGGATATACATGCCCGCCATATCCTGCTGAAAACCCCGCTGCTGGTGCAACAAGTGCTGCAGGCCCTGAATGACGGCGCTGATTTTGCCAGCATTGCGCGGGAATATTCCGCCTGCCCGTCCGCCAGTGCCGGGGGGGAACTTGGGCAAATGGATGAAACGGATTTTCCGCCGGCCCTGTGCCAGGCACTCGCATTAGCCCAGCCCCATGAAATTGTCGGGCCGGTCAGCAGCCGCCACGGCATACATCTGCTGCAAAAACTGCAGCCATAAAAAAAGCCCCTGACGGGGCTTTTTTTATGGGGAATACACTCAGCCTTTTTTAGCCAGGTTATCCAGGTAACGCTCAGCGTCCAGCGCCGCCATACAACCTGTACCCGCAGAGGTAATCGCCTGGCGGTAGATATGATCGCTCACATCACCGGCAGCAAACACACCTTCCACGCTGGTGGCGGTGGCGTTGCCTTCAGAGCCGGTTTTCACCTTCAGATAACCACCCACCATTTCTAACTGGCCCTCAAAAATAGAGGTGTTAGGGGTGTGACCGATGGCGATGAATACACCCGCCAGTTCGATATTTTTAGTGTTGCCATCACGCACATCACGGATACGGATACCGGTAACACCCATATCGTCACCCAGCACTTCATCCAGCTCGCTGTGCCAGTGAATTTCAACGTTGCCGCTGTTGGCCTTTTCTTTGAGTTTATCCGCCAGAATTTTTTCGGATTTAAAGCTGTCACGGCGGTGAATCACATGCACTTTGCTGGCGATGTTCGCCAGGTACAGGGCTTCTTCAACCGCGGTGTTACCACCACCGATAACCGCAACTTCTTTTTTGCGGTAGAAAAAACCATCGCAGGTAGCACAAGCGGAAACACCTTTACCCTTGAAGGCTTCTTCGCTGTCCAGGCCGAGATATTTTGCGCTGGCACCGGTCGCCACAATCAGGGCATCACAGGTGTATACACCCTGATCACCGCTTAAACGGAAAGGACGCTGTTTCAGATCCACAGTATGAATATGGTCAAACACCACTTCGGTATTAAAACGCTCGGCGTGGGCCTTCATACGCTCCATCAGCTCAGGACCCTGCACACCTTCCACGTCACCGGGCCAGTTATCCACTTCTGTGGTGGTGGTCAGCTGGCCACCCATCTGCATGCCGGTAATGATCACAGGATTCAGGTTGGCGCGGGCAGCGTAAACAGCGGCGGTATAACCTGCAGGGCCGGAACCCAGAATTAACAATTGAATGTGGCGCTCAGCCATCTTGTTCTCCTTTAGTCAAAACGTTCAGGTAATGCACACCATTCCTGAAAGCTCTGTATTTCATCGGGCCGTTACTATAACAAAAAAGAACCCCAAGGCGCCTTTTTTCAGCATGCACAATTGAGAAGTGCCGAGCGGATTTTAGACGCTTTTTGCCCGGGCAAGCCAATCTGAAACGCCAATCAGGCCGATAGCGCCACCCTATAGGTTTTACAGCCGGTTGCAGACCTTAACAAAAAGACAAATTCGCGGAAAAACAAGCCTTATCAATGAGTTAAATAAGCCAAAAAAGTTCGCTGCAGTAAGCGTCAAAGCATTGTGGTTGCTGAAAATTCAAGCCTGATCCACGCTCTGACTCAGTGATCAGGATCACAGAGGATAGGATATGTCCATCAAGGAACAACGCACTGCAAAATCCCGCCTGGGTTTATTGTTAATCCGCAAAGGCTTAATCACCCCCGAACAACTTGATCTGGCCCTGAAAGAGCAATCGCGCAGCGGCCTGCGTCTGGGTGAAGTATTAGTCAGCTGGGGCATGGTGACAGAGCGCCAGATCAACCGCGCCCTTAAACGCCAAAGCCGTTACCGTCTGATTGCCGCTGTCGCGGCTGTATTACTCGGCCCGATTCAACCTTTTATGTCATTTGCCTGGGGCAGCACCACAGCCGATAAAATCGAGCAGCTCGAAGGCGATTACGCCAGCCTGCGCGCCTTAGGTGACGATGAAATGGCCAGTGTAACCGGCCAGGCAGATAACCGTCTGATGGCCAACCTGGACAACATGGTGCAGGAACTCAAAGGCGAAAAGAGTGATGACAACGGCCTTGGCCCGCTCGATGACCTCGCCGCCCTCGCCATGCCCTTCAGCAGCGTGCTTGATGCGGATGTGACGGTTTCCGGTGTGCATTACGATGCCAGCAAACCTAAACAAACTCTCAACGCCGACGGCAGCATTACCGTGGCACTACCCAGTCAGATTGAAGAAATTAGCTTTAAAAATGTCAGGGTCATGGGCTCCAGTGGCCCGGCTTTTGGTGATTTGATCGTGTCGAATATTCAGTTCTCGCCGGAATCATCCATGACGATCCGCATCCGCGAATAATCTGTGTTAAAACTGACTAAACCCGCTGACGCGGGTTTTTTTATACCTGTCATATCCTTGCCTACACTGAAAGAGGTATTACTTCTCAGTGTCAAAATGAATCAGCTTAAAACCGTATTGATTGCTGCAGTGGCCTATTTCCTGGCGGGACTTGCCGGAACGCAATTTGCCATACCACCGGGGTTTGCCAGCGCAGTCTGGCCTGCCTCGGGGATTGCACTCACCTGTGTTTTATTAATGCCGGGCAGCAGTTTGCTGGGTGTTGGGCTTGGTTCTGTCGCGGTCAATCTGTGGATTTCCCGCGCCTATTTGTTATCCGATGGGGCCTGGTCCCTGCTTATGCCGGCCGCTATTGGTTGTGGTGCCATGTTACAGGCTTTCTGCGGACGCTGGTTACTGAACAAAGTGATGCAACCGCCCTATCTGATAATGAGCGCCAGGGATGTTCTGCAATTTTTGATTTATGCCGGCATATTCAGCAGCACCATATCCTGCTCCGTGGGCACCGGGATTTTGTACCTGAGTAATGTTATTCGTAGTGATGCAGTAGCCTTTTCCTGGCTGACCTGGTGGATAGGGGATGCCATCGGAATCATGATTTTCACTCCCATTTTATTGCTGCTATTTAACCGACAACAGCAGTTCTCGCGAAAAATGCGCGTAATCCCCTTATTACTGCTTAGTTTCTGCATGATCAGCGCTATTTTTTTCCTAGCAAAAGATAATACAACTAAAAAAATAAACAGCGAATTTGAATATCAAAGCAACGCGATAGCAACAAATCTGCAAATACATCTACGCGATGCAATGCATCAGGTTGACATGTTAAGCGCGCTATTTCAGGCATCAAACGATGTCACGCGGGATGAATTCATTCAGTTCTCGTCAAAGCTTATGGCCTTCCAAAATGGCTTAAGCGCTGTTGAATGGATTCCAAAAGTAACAGCGAATGAGCGGGAATTCTATGAATTCCATGCTCATAAAGATGGCATAGATAACTTTTCATTTCGACAGAAAAACACCTACGGAGAACTTATTCCTTCACTTCAAAAGGAAGTATATTTTCCCGTATATTATGCTTACCCATTACTTAATAGTGAAAAGGTTATTGGCTTCGATTTATATTCAGAAGAAGTACGTAAAGCCGTAATCGAAAAAACTATAAATACAGGGCTTGCAGCCTGCTCAGCACCGATAACATTGGTACAAAGCAACAACCAAAAGGCATTTCTTTACCTCGCCCCAATTATGATTCAACCCAACAAGACAGGCATAGATAATATCAGGGGATACTCGCTCGGCGTAATGAAAATAAACGATATTATTGAGTATGCACTACCTAAAGTTTATGCCGAAAAAATTGACATCGAGATATCAGACATATCAAGTCCTGCAGAAAAATCATTACTCTTCAAGACAGGAAGCGGAAATTCAACAATTAACAACTCCATAAAAATAAATGTAGCCGACAGAATATGGGAAATAAATTTTAACATTGATGAGCAATATTTTTACGAGAACAAAGACTGGACATCGTGGTACATACTAACCGGAGGATTAATCTTTATTGTACTACTGACCGCATTTTTGCTTATTCTTACTGGCATTACTGATCTTGTTGAAAAGGAAGTTTCCAATAAAACACTGGCTCTTGAAGAAGCCCGTCATAAAGCCGATGTCAGCAGCCGGGCCAAAAGCGAATTTTTGGCGAATATGAGCCATGAATTACGTACCCCCCTTAATGGCATTATCGGCATGTTGACACTTGCAGAAAAAACTACCGACCCTGCAAAAATGCAAAATTTTATCGGCAAAGCACAACGAACATCAAATTTACTGCTTGGCATCATCAATGACATTCTGGATGTTTCCAAGATAGAAGCAGACAAACTCCATCTTGAAGAAATACCCTTTAACTTACAGGACATTTTACACACGACCTATGACATGATTTCGACTACAGCACATCTGAAGAATATCCAATATATACAGACTGGCCAGGTAAATGGTCTGCCAACTCTGCTGGGCGATCCTCTGCGTTTACAGCAGGTGCTTATCAACTTGCTGAATAACGCAGTTAAGTTCACAGAAAAAGGCAAAATCAGCCTGAATTTCACTTATGCTTTTCCAGATAAGGATACTGTGCGACTGATATTCAACATAGAAGATAGCGGCATTGGAATAAAAACCGAAGATCTCGCCAAACTTTTCAAACCTTTCAGCCAGGCCGATGCATCCACAACCCGAAAGTATGGCGGCTCAGGGCTGGGGTTGGTTATCTGCCAGCATTTGGTTAGAGCCATGGGCGGAGAATTATCGGTAAAAAGCCAGTATGGCAAAGGCAGTCATTTTGAGTTTTCTATACTGGTCAAACGGGCACGAATTAATATTCGGGCTGCCCAAGCAGCTACTACACCCGTAAAAAATGCCAATATCCTTGTAGTGGAAGATAACATTATTAATGCTGAAGTCATGGCAGGCTTACTGGAGGATATGCAACATACGGTGCAGCACTGTAATAACGGTCAGGAAGCCGTGGAGTACCTGCGGGAAAATCCGCAGACCGATTTAATTTTTATGGATATTCAAATGCCGGTAATGGATGGCCTTGAGGCAACCCGGCAAATAAAAGCAGATGAAAAACTGAAAAACATTCCGCTGATAGGCTTATCCGCAAATGCACTGGATGAAGATAAACAGAAAGCGCTGCAAGCAGGGATGGATGACTACCTGACCAAACCCATCACCTACTCAGCATTACAGGATGCCATCAGCCGTTGGCTGCGGCACTGATCTATTATTGAGCCTTACGCACCCAGGTCTGGGAGCGTCCAAGCAAAGTGAAACCGGTATAACCGCGCACATCCAAGGATTGGCCATCATCCGAAATCACAACGCGGCTTTTATAAATATCACCGGTTTTAGGGTCGAGAATTTGGCCGTCCTGCCAGGTACCTTCTTTTTCTTTCAGGCCCCACATAAATTCCAGACCCTGCACAGGTTTACCGCTGAACGGTGGCGGGCAAGCATCACACACGTGTTTGGCATCCGGGTCGATAATGCTGACCACTTTGCCACGTAATTCGTCACCCACGCGGTACAGCTCGACCTGACCACGGGGTTTACCCGTGTTGTCATCAATCGTGGTCCACAGACCTTCAACTGAGGGGGATGCGAATAAAGGGGCACTGATGAACAGGCTGAGTAAAATGGCAAAGAATTTCATGGCAGGCTTCCTGTTTATTTTTATGCCGGCCATTATGCACAGCTAACTCCGGCCCTGCCAGAGGAAACAGGATTAATCTGAGGCTTTTGTACCGCTGAGATGCTGGTGCACAACGCTGGTCAACCTGGCACGGTCAATCGGTTTGAATAAATACCCCTCCGCACCGCTCTCCATACAGGTGTGCATATCTGCGCTGTCCGTATTGCCCGTGAGCATATACACATGGCAGGGATACTGGCGGGCACGGATGGCCAGCAAGGTTTCCAGGCCATTTAATACGGGCATTTGCATATCCAGCAGCACCAGATCAACCATCTGCTGCGCGAGAAAATCCAGCGCTTGTTGCCCGTCATCCACCAGGCTGATTTGCAAATCCGGGCTGATCTTTTGTAACAGGCGGCTGACCACTTTTTGGTTCACCGGATTGTCTTCCACCACCAGTACACGACCACTTAGCTGGCGTTGCTGATGGGGCAAATATTCTTCTAATAATGTAAATAAATTTTTGCGAATCAAAGGTTTAGCCAGCACATTGGAAAAACCCAATTGCAGATAATTCTGCACCTGTTGTTTCATCACGTTGGCGGTAAAAGCAATAACAGGTTTGTCATAACCCTGTGCGCGCAATGTTTGCAACACCTCTTCCCCCCCCATGACCGGCATCTGTATATCCAGAATCAATAAATCAAATTTCGAGGTTTTTAGGCGTTCAAGGGCTTGTGCACCATTCCCGGCAAGTTCCAGTGTTAAACCACATTGCTCGAGCAGACGGCGAATCAGCATCTGATTATCGGGGTTGTCATCGGCAACCAGGACGTGGCCCATTAACGACGGAAAATCAAGCTGGGAATCAAGTCCATGACCAACACCCGCGGTAAATTCTTCTACCGATAAATATTGCTTCCCATTACCTGTTCTGCAGGGAATACGCAAAATAAATGTACTACCTTCATGCTCTACACTCTTTACGGTGAGATCACCACCCAACAACCGGGCCAGCTGCCTGGAAATATACAAACCTAATCCGGTACCACCATAGTGCCGGGTTGTGGATGTATCCGCCTGGGTAAAGGCTGCAAACAAACGATTACGCTGCTCATCATTAATACCAATACCGGAATCCGATACACGAAATTCCAGCATTCCTTGATCGCAAGCAATAGCCACACGCACATAACCATGCTCAGTAAATTTAACTGCGTTATTACTCACATTAAACAGTATTTGTTTTATGCGGGTAGGGTCACTTATAAATTCAATCGGCAAGGGAAATTCACATTCTACAGAAAATTTTAACCCTTTCTCCGCAGCCTTTAGACCCATATGGGATTTTAAATCCTCAACCAAATCCGCAAGACCAATGGGAATAGATTCAACCTCAATTTTATTGGCTTCAATTTTCGAAATATCAAGGATATCGTTAATCACAGTCAGAAGGTGTTTACCACTACGAATAATGATTTCGACAAATTGTTTTTTTTCTGTTTCGCTGACATCAACATCCAACAAGGCTTCCGAATAACCAATAATAGCCGTCATGGGCGTTCGGATTTCATGGCTCATATTGGCAAGAAAGTTACCTTTAGCCATTTCTGATGATTCCGCTTCAATTTGCGCCTGCTGCGCGCGATGCATAGCTTCTTTGGCTTGCTGATACAGCTGCGCATTACGGATACCGGTAGCCACCTGCACCAAATAACTGCTAATTTTTTTAAAATCCTCATCATCCAGTGCCGTTACTTCGTGATAATTAATAAACCCCATGCCGGCAATGACTTTGCCTTGTACCGAGAGAGGGAAATATACAATGGTTCTGGAGGGTTTTGTTTCGTACAGATGCTTATCCGTAGCTGACGCATTGGCCATATCTTCTGGTTTTATATTCTGCAGATAGAGAATTCTGTTTTTACGCAGACTCTTAACAAATAAACTGGGATTGTCTTCATCGAGTGGCATTTTCATGGATTCAAAATATGCTTTTTCTTCTGCCGTAACCGTATCTCCATAGGTACCGAGAATTTCAAGAACCCCTTCTCCTTCATTCACAATCGTGATGTATATCTGCTCAAAATTATAACGCACCTGAAGATGGCGAATAACCATCTGCATAATACTGTTTATATCAAGTGTTGAATTAACTGCCTCAGCCAGAGAACTTACACTTATAAGATCATTCTGCTGCCTCTCAAGATTATGTTTCGCCTTAATTAATTTTCGACTTACTTTATAAACCGAAAAACCAAGACTACTTGTATAAGCTGTCAACCCAAAAAGAATTATAAGTGACAATAAAATTGATATTTCAGAACGAAAATAAACCCCATAAAATAACAAAGAGCACAAAGAGCCAGCAATCAAAACCCCAACACCTTGCACAAAAAGTCTGACACCACCAGCCGCCGCATTTGTCATTAAAAGTGCACCGATAAACATTGCACTTAAGAGCGGATTAAATCCCCACAAAGCAACACATACGCCATATAAAAATGAATCGAATAATATATTACGGATTTCATCCTGGGATTTTTCAGATACGATAAAAATAAGATGAGGATAAATAAGAGAGTGGAATACCACATACAGCCATAGCCATGTTTCACCCTTACCCCAAAACAAAAATAGGTGAACAACCAGCGCCATCATGCAGCCGGTTATCCGCAGGGGGTAATTGCTCCTAACCTCAGAAGATTTCGCAGAAACCGCAGACACCATGTACCCGGGCCACACATTCAGAAAGATGGCTTGAGTATAGACAAATCTGGCAAATCACCTGCCGCAGCAGGTGATTTGCGGGCCGTTACAGACTGTAACAATATGGCAGGGCAAATAATTTAACAGTCTAAAAATGTATTTTGTAGTTATTTTTTATTGCCAATAAAGCATACGGAAATTATGCAAAAAAGCCTTGATTTCATCCCCCTCCGGCCGTTGAATGGAAGAGGATGTTACCGGCAGACTAGGAGAGGTCGAATGGCTGCAAAAAGACGTACCAAAGCATACGTTCTTGATACAAATGTCCTGATTCACGATCCAACCGCCCTTCTCAAATTCGAAGAACACACCGTTGTTATCCCCATGACAGTTCTGGAAGAACTGGACAAATTAAAAGTTGGTAAATCGAGTGTCGCCGCGGAATGCCGCCAGGCAATCCGCCTGATTGATGAAATTATTGGTGATGCAAGCCCGGAAGAAATTGCCGATGGAGTGCCTATCACACGCGGCAAAGGCCGCAGCCGCGGTTACCTCAGTATCAACCTTGACCGCCCCATGCAGCAGGCCATGCTGCCCAACGATCTGAACGATAATAAAATCATTAACAGCCTGGGCCTCTACCAGCAATCGCGTCCCAAAACCCATCTGATTCTGGTCAGTAAAGATATCAATATGCGCCTCAAAGCGCGGGGCTGCGGCATAGAAGCAGAGGATTACCAAAACGATCAGCTGGTCGATAATATTGAATCCGTTACCAAGGGTTACCGGGTTTTCCCCGGCTCGTTCTGGGAATCCATAGAACGCGTAGAAACCCAGCACCATAAAAGTGGCACCTTGCATGTATTACCGCGCAAAGCCTTGCCCGCCGATATTTACGTTAATGAGTTTTTAATTGATGAGCAGGGTTTTGTCGGGCGGGTACTGAGCATGGATGAACGCAAGGTTCACCTGCTTGATCTGCCAGCCGATCATCTGATGCAACAACAAGCCTGGGGCTTAAAACCACGGGATATTCACCAGGCAATTGCCTTGTATTTATTACTCGACCCGGATATTCACCTGGTCAACCTTACGGGCGCAGCGGGTTCAGGTAAAACCATTCTGGCTCTGGCGGCAGCCATCGAAATGACCGTTCAGAAACATATGTACCGGCATATTATCGCGACGCGCAGCACCCGCGGCCTGGATGAAGACATCGGCTTTTTACCGGGTACTGAAGCGGAAAAAATGGAACCCTGGCTGGGGGCAATTACCGATAACCTCGAAGCCCTGCACATGGATGATGAAAACACCCACAGCAGTATCGATTACATACTGCAGAAGGTGCCCCTGCAGTTTAAGTCCCTGAACTACATACGCGGGCGCAGTTTTCAGAAATCCCTGATCATTATTGATGAAAGCCAGAACCTCACCCCCCACCAGATGAAAACCATCATCACCCGTGCAGGGCAAGGCTCTAAAGTGGTATGCCTTGGTAACCTTGCTCAGATTGATACCCCCTATCTCAACTATATGAGTTCGGGCCTTACCTATCTGAGTGAACGTTTCCGTGGTTTCAGCCATGGCGGCATGCTGCAGCTGGTTGGTGTACCCCGTTCAATTCTGGCGGAATACGCCGAATCTCACCTGTAAAACCCACCGTCAGATCACGCTTTAATACGTGATTTGACGGTTTTCATAACCTTTCCTATGGTTAAACCAAGTCGTATCCAAGGAAAGGTTAACGTATGCGCATTCTCACTTTTTTAGTGCCCGCGTTGCTCATGGTCGCAACCAATGCCATGGCAGAAGAGCAAATTTACGAACTACTGGTATCGTCCGACAGTAACTGGACCAGTATCGAAATTCGCGATGACGCCGAATGGGTTAACGCACCTCGGGGTAAATCCATTAATGTCACCGGCAAAAAAGGCATAAAGTCCTACACCCTCTCCCCGAAAAAAATGCATTTGCGCACTAACGGTCGCGGTGAAGTGACCATGAACCTTTTTGTGCGCTCACAAAATACCGTGCTCGGCTTGAATATCTGCAAAGGCTCCCCGACCAGCTACACATGGATACGATCAGATCAATCCAAGCAAAAAAATGATGTTAAAGAAAAGGACTATTGCGAAAAAGCAGCGTTAGTTCTTCAACTGCACTGATCGGGTGGCATATGCCACCACCCTGCCACATCAGCGCTTCTTTGAACTACACTCAGTCCAGACGCTGCAGATAAGATCGATATGGGCAAACTGATCATCAGCATTTTTCTGTTTTTTTCGCTCTTGGGCAGCCCATGCCACAGCGTGAGCGTGGTTACGAATCCCTCCGTACACCAGCAAGACATCAGCCTGCTGCAACTGCGCGCAATTTATACCCTGCAACAACGTCACTGGCCTGATGGCACCCCCATTACAGTTTTCCGCCTCAGCGACAGTCCGCAATCCCTGCACCCCCAGTTTTGCCAGGAATTATTAAAGGTATACCCAAGCCAACTCGATCAGTTGTGGGACCGCCTTGTTTTCAGTGGCCAGGCTGAGCGTCCGCAAAGTTTTAACACACCCCAAGAAATGCTCCGGGCCGTAGCACAGACCCCCGGCGCCATTGGATACAGTGACAAGAAGGTGAGTGATGATCAGGTCAAGTTTTTACCTGTTAAGCCTTAGCCTGCTTTGTCAGGCAAGTCAGGTATTGGCAACACCGCCGGGCAATTTGCATGGTTTTGCCCAACAGAGTGCTCTGTATAGTGATGACAACGATTTTATCGGCAACAGCGACGATAATATCGCCACTGACATCCGCGACTTTGGTTTAAATTACCACCAGCGTTTTTCAGATTCGTTCAGTTTTGCCGGGCAAATCGTGAGCCATGAAGCAGGCGAACAAACCAGCAATAATATCGAACTGGACTATGGTTTTATCGAATACAGCCCCCTGCAAAAAGATAATATCCGTGCCAGCGCAAGGCTTGGCCGCGTGATTCAAAGTTATGGACTCTTTAATGATGTGCGCGACGTTGCCCATCTTCGTCCCACTGTGTTTGTCCCCTACTCCATTTATTACGATCGCCTGCGTAAAAGTGTATTTGCAGAAGATGGTGCAAGCTTCAAGCTGGAGCTAATTGAGCCCGCTTCCGTATGGACCAGTGAAATCGGCATCGCAAAACCAAGATCGGATAAAAATGAAATCCGTGCGTTTTTACCCTCACAACTTCTCAGTGGCAGCGGCGATGGAAAAAATGCTTATTTTTTCCGCATTGCCAATGAAAGCGCGCTGGATTATCGCGTGGCACTTTCCGGTATCTATCTGAGCTGGGATTATCAGGGCGATTTTGTGATTCCTACAGGCCCATCATCCTCCATTGCCATTCCGGTTGACGGCTCAATGGCAGCGTCCAGTTTCGGTGTTTCACTGGAAAAAACTTTTGGTAGTTTTAATTTAATCAGCGAGATATTTCGTCCACAGGTGGAATATCTCGACATAGTGCCCGATATCAATCCAAACACATTGCAAATCAATGGCACTCAAAAAATACGCTCACAGCAACTGGCAGGTTACCTGCACATGAATTACGCCTGCAGCATCACCATCACCTGCTTCACACAATATGAATACTTTAAAATCATCAGCAAAGATGAAGACCTTACTAACGCCACAACCCGAGATATAGCGGCAGGCATACGTATTTTTCTGCCCTATAACCTGCAGTTTAAAATCGAAGTGCATGAAGTTAATGGCAGCGCATGGCTGGGCCTTGATCGCGACGATGCTGTTCAAAAATGGCATTATTATGCCAGCCAGATTAACTGGACCTTCTAATGGGCTTGCGTAGCGGTGTATTTTTTAGCCTTAAATGGCAGGCATTTATTATCACCAGCGCCGTGCTGATATTTTTTGGATCTTCTTTTATCGCAATCAGTCAACACAACATTATTGCCCAGCAAAAAATGCAGCGTGACGCACATAAACGTGACTTAATACGCGAAACAGAAGAATCCATTCAACAACAAAAAATTGTGCACGAAAATTTCGGCAAAACCATCTTCATTTACAAAAATATTATTCCTGCATTAGAACAGCGTAACGCAACAAAACTCCAGGACGCATTCAACCCCTATTGGTTTCAGCTGCAGCTGGATATCGGCATGAGTGCTGCAATCTTTTTTGACACAAAATCAAATCCCATAGCCCAATGGGGTAACGCAGAAATCCGTAGTGAAACACTAAATGCCAGCATACAAACAGGCAACTTCATGCACTATATCGCCTGCCCTGAACAATGCGCCCTGCATACAGTCGTACCTATTTTTACGGATGGCAAGGCCATAGGCATTGTTTTGTTTGCGACCAATCTTGCTCCCATGTTACTCAACTACAAGGAGCTAATGACATCTGACATAGGTATTATTTATCACAATCAAAACAAACATGACTGGTCAAACGAAATAGCCGCATTCACTGGCTGGGAAACATTCCGCAAAGACATCAGCCTAATAGCCAGCAAAAACGTCATCGACAACATCAGTAGCAAAACCATCACGTTTAAGAACAACAACCACAATTACGAACTTATTGTCACTCTTTATATTGACAGACGTTCGCCAGAAAAAATTTATTTTATCTACATTTCTGAGATAACCCATTTTATCCGACAACAGCGTGAAGCGCTGGCCAGTAGCATTGGGTTAAGCATCCTAGCCATTATCTTTTCAGAAGTATTCCTGATGTTAATTTTATGGGGCCCCCTTAACCGTTTACGCTCCATCACCCACAGACTTCCAAGTCTTAGCCGGGAATATGCGGCATTTCTTGCTGAATTCCCCCATGAAATCAAATATCGTTTTTTTACCGACGAAACAGACGTCGTGTTATTTTCAGCGCAAAAACTCGCCCGTCAGCTACGCAAATACGACCAGGACGTAACCCAACATACCAACGCACTGGAAGCTCAAAAATCCGCCCTGAGTGAAGAAAAGCAATTTATTGAAATTCTGATCAACACCGCCCAGGCGCTGATCATCACATTAGATAAAGATGGCAACATTCATCTTATCAACCGTTATGGGAACTGGCTGACCGGCTATCGCCAGAAAGAGCTGCAGGGCAAGCCCATCTCAGTATTATTTGATGAACAGGAATACACCGAAATAAAAAACCATCTTTTTGATGTTATTGAAGGTCGTGTTTCACACTACAACCACCACAGCCAGCTTAAAAATAAACATGGCGAGATTTTTTATCTGGCCTGGTATCACTCCAGCCTGCCATCACGTAATAACAACAGCCACAAAATTGTTTCGATTGCATTGGATATTTCCGACCGTAAACGTATTGAAGAGCATCTCGGTTGGTTAGCCAGCCATGATCCACTCACGGGTTTATATAACCGCCGCCGTTTTACCGAAGAAGTTGAGCAAGTTATTGCCACCTCGCACCGTTACCAACACATCAGTGCATTACTCTTTTTTGACCTGGATAACTTCAAAGATATAAATGATATCCATGGCCACCACGCTGGCGATGAAATTCTGAAAAAAGTCAGCCGCGCCCTGCGCAAAAGCGCGCGGGAAAGTGACATCATTGCCCGCTTGGGGGGTGATGAATTTGCGGTGATTCTCAAAGAAAGTAATGCCGGCGATGCCATGGTCAGCGCAGATCGCTTCTGCCAGGCGGTAAATGCCGTAACTGAAAACATCAATGGCCGCCTGTTACATGTCAGCGCCAGTATTGGTGTCGCTCTCTATCCTGACCACGGCAATAATCTGAAAACCCTCTTAGCCAACGCCGATCTTGCCATGTATCAGGCCAAAGAAGCAGGGCGTAATCGCTGTTCACTCTATGAAGAAAGCAGTGGCGGCCATAAAGAAACCGAAACCCGTGTGTACTGGAATCAAAAAATCCGTGAAATTATCGATAGCCACGAAGTACTGATTTATTACCAGCCAATTTTCGATATAAAACAGAAATGCGTGTGCCATTATGAAGCCCTGCTGCGCATTCCTGACGGAGATAAAATCCTCGCCCCTGCCGCCTTAATTCATGCCGCAGAGCGCTCAAAAAATATCTTTGAACTCGACATGCTGATTATGGAGCAGGTCATTAAAGATATTGCCCGTCTTACAGAGCTGGGGAAAAATGCCAAATTCAGCGTTAACGTATCGGGCATATCATTCCAGCGACCCGCATTAGTGGGGCGTATCCGCCAGCTACTCAGCCTGCACAGGGTTGACCCTCAAAAATTAATCTGTGAAATCACTGAAACCGCCGCCATTCAGGATGTTGCCCTCACCACACAGGTTATGCAGGAATTAAAACAATTTGGTGTACAAATAGCCCTGGATGATTTTGGCGTTGGTTTTTCATCTATTTATTATTTAAAACACTTCCCGTTTAATCAGGTTAAAATTGATGGCAGTTTTATCCGCAACCTGCATTTTGACCATGACAATCAAACCCTGGTTAAAGCCATTGTGGATGTGGCCAAAGCCTTTGGCCTGAAAACCGTGGCAGAGTTTGTGGAAAATGAAGAAATTCTTAACCTGCTGCACGATATGCAGGTGGATTTTGCCCAGGGTTATCACATCAGCCACCCCCTGCCCCTGGAACGTATATTTAAACTCTGAAATACATGTAACACATGCCGATAGTTTCTGCCCTGCCATTTCCCGCTGAAGCATTTAAACCCCGCATAATCCCAGGTTCCCTAGCCAACTAACACGAGTTGAATCACCCCTGGCAAATCACAGGCATAAAAAAAGCCGCGTTAAACGCGGCTTTGTTTCGCCTCCCGGCGATAATTCACGCGGTCGGCGTGATGTTTTTAACATTGCGGGCAGTGAAATAAGCCAGGCCATCTTTTAAATCGCCTACCTCTACCTGATTCTGACCAAAAGGATTTTGTTTAACCGCCGCCACGTATAAACCTTTGGCGGAAATTAAATTACGGTCAACGTCATTAAAATGGGGATTAGTAAATGCAAAGGTCTGCCTTTCGTGACCTTTTTCAAGGGTAATAATCAGCTGTGGATCAGCCAGTTCATTACCACGGTAATAATTAACGTAACTCACCTCGTAAGAAGCATCAAACTGGAAAAGTACCTGGCCATGCTGTTGTTTACTTAAGCTCATACCACCGCCAATATTCATCATAAAAATTGTCCTGTTGTAATTATTATCTAGACGGCATTTTTAGGGATTGCAAAGCGGCGCACCCAAATATCGTACAAATACTTAAAGCACTGTCATATATGACGAAAAAGGCTAATACAACCCGCCTCTTTATATCCGGCTTCCTTGCAAAACTTACCACATGGTTTACCGGACAAGGTGCGCCAAAGCATCATCCAGTGACGTGAACAGCACACTGTAACCGCTTTTTTTGAGGTGCACGGGTACCACTTCACGCCCCTTCAGCAGTAACTGGGACATATCACCCAGAAATATCCGCAAAAATGCTGCAGGTACATGCATAAATGCCGGGCGATGCACCGCCCTGGCCAGGGCTTTAGTGAACTGCGCATTACTGACGGCACCGGCTGACAGGTTGAACGGCCCATCCAGCTGGTCATGGCCTAACAGATGTAATGCCGCGGCCACCCAATCCTCTATATGTATCCAGCTCAGCATCTGCTGGCCGTTACCTAAGCGCCCACCCAAGCCAAGGCGGAAAGGCAATAACATGCGTTTTAACATGCCTCCGTCGTTACCCAGCACAACCCCGGTGCGCAGATAACACACCCGGCTGCCGGCTGCCACGAGGGGCTGCACCACGGCCTCCCAGTCGGCACACAGACGTGCCGCAAAATCCTGCCCGGCTGCATCGGACTCACTCACCGCAGGGCCGCTGCTGCCGTAATAACCTATGGCCGAGCCCTGCAATACCACAGCCGGCACCTGCTGAATTTGCCCAAGACGTATCACCATGCCCTGGCTCAGGGCGATACGGCTGTCACGCAGCTGCTGTTTGCGTTTCTCGTTCCAGGGGCGATCGGCAATACCTTCACCGGCAAGATTAATCACCGCATCCACCCGGCCATGTAAGTCGTGCCAGCGCTCTATGCACTGCGCCATGGGAAAAAGCCGCCGTGCACGCTGCGCATCGCGGGTAAACAGAACTAACTCGTGGTGATCCGCCTGCAGGCGGGGTAACAGATGGCGGCCAATAAAACCCGTGCCGCCGGTAATCAGAATGCGCATAGCGACTTCCCCGGTATTTATTATGGCTGTTACGCAAGCGGAACCTGTTCAGAGCACATCTGCGATCACAACAGGTCCGTCACCCTGAGCATAGTGGCTGGGCGTTATTTGTTGCCCGCCAATTACGCCATGAAAATATTTCGCGCAGCGGTGAACCAGCCTGGGTTAAGTCGCGTAAACCTTGTACAAGTTACTCACCCTGTACAAGGTTCGACATGCAACAGGACATTCTCATACTCGGTGCCGGCATGGCCGGCCTGATCGCCGCCCGGCAACTGCAGAGCACAGGTTACCGTGTCACCCTGCTCGATAAAGCCCGCGGCCCCGGGGGGCGCCTGGCCAGTAAACGCCTGGATGGCTGGCAGTTTGATATGGGGGCGCAGTACATCACCGCGAGCAGTACACACATGCAGGCCCACACACAACAGTGGCTGGAAGCGGGATGGCTGGCACCCTGGCAGGGTGAATTTGTCCACTGGCAGCACGGCCAGTGGCAAACACACACGGGCGCGGCCCGGTTTGTAGGCCAACCACGTATGTCAGCCCTGAGCCGGGGTTTAAGTGAAAATCTTGAACTAGACTGCGGCCAGCCCGTTACCCATATCTGCCGGCAAGAAGGCATATGGCAAGTCAGCCTGGCGAGCGGGCGGCGTTACACCGCACCATTGCTGATCAGCACCCTGCCACTGCCCCAGTTGCAGCATCTGCTGAACCTTGAGCCTGAACTTGCCCGGCACATTACGCCACATCTGCCGGATGCCCATTACGCCCCCTGCTGGGCACTGGGTTATCGCCTGGCGCAGCCCTGGCCATGCCGCCATGTAAGTATCTCCCTGCAGGGTCACCCGCTGCTGGACTTCATCTGCCACGAGAACAGTAAACCCGGGCGCGACGGTGACAGCATCATCAGCGTGCAATGCACGGCGGCCTTTTCCCAAAAACACCTTGAGGTGGATAAAACCGAGCTGGCGCAACTTGTCTGGCAGGCCGTTGAGGAAATCACAGGCCAGCACATGCCGGTGGCAGAGCACTATGCCCACCGCTGGTTATATGCCCGCACACAACCAGCCAGCGCAAGTGAAAGCTGCCTGTGGCTGGCCGAACTTGGTTTTGGCGCGGCGGGGGATATTTTCACCGCGGGTAAAGTTGAAGGAGCCCTGATCAGCGCATTGCAGCTCGCTGAAAAAATTATACAAACATGTGATCCCGTATAAGATTTAAACGTATATCCCCCGGAGGTGACACCATGGATATTCAAATCGCAATCAGCTCCTGCCTGCTCGGTGAAAGTGTACGTTTCAACGGCGGCCACAAACATTCGCACTTCTGCACCGATGTGCTCGGCCAGTATTTCAGCTTTAAACCTGTCTGCCCGGAAGTGGGCATCGGCATGGGCATACCACGCCCGCCCATCCGCCTGATCGCCAGCAGCGCAGGCCCCCAGGCGGTAGGGGTGGAAGACCCCACACAGAATTTCACCGCGCCCCTCACCGAATATGCCCGGCAAAAAAGCGCCGAATTAGCGGGCATCAGTGGTTATATTCTGATGCAAAAATCCCCCAGCTGCGGTTACGAGCGGGTCAAACTTTACCGCGATAACGGTTATCCCGCCGACGAAGCCGCCATGGGCATTTATGCCGCAGAATTTGCACGCCTCAACCCACTGTTGCCCATGGAAGAAGCCGGGCGTTTAAACGATGCCATGCTGCGCGAAAATTTTATTACCCGGGTTTTTGCTTACGCCGACTGGCAGGCACTACAGCAAACAGGATTAACTAAAAAAACCTTTCTGGATTTTCATGTGCGTTATAAATACCTGATGATGGCCCACCACGTGGCCACCTACCAGCAACTCGGGCAAATGGTAGCGGATTTAAAATCACGCCCCCTGGCGGATATTGCGGCGGATTATTTTGTGGTGTTTATGCAGGGCCTTAAACATCTCGCCACCCGCAAAAAACACAGCAATGTGCTCTATCATTTGCAGGGTTATTTAAAAGAAAAAATAAATGCCCGCCAGAAACAGGAACTCAACCAGCATATTGAGCAATACCGCAAAGGTTTAACTCCTCTGGTGGTGCCCCTCACCCTGTTGAAAAGTCATTTGCACGAATATCCGGATACCAGCGCCTATGTGCTTGGGCAAAAATACCTTGATCCTCACCCCTACGAGCTGGGGCTGCGTAATGCTATCTGAAATTCAGGGTTTGCCAATCCGCGAATTAAGCCGCCTTACCGGGGTTAATTCCATCACCCTGCGTGCTTGGGAGCGGCGTTATGGTTTATTGAAACCGCAACGTACCGCCAAAGGGCACCGCCTGTTTCAGGCCCAGGATATTGAGCGGGTAAAAAATATTCTGTATTGGCTGCAACGGGGCATCAGCGTTGGCCAGGTGCGCGAATATATCGATCGCGAGCACCTGCCCGACGTAGCCCCCATCTGGCAGGAACATATTCAGCAATTTCAGCGCTGGTTAAATACATTAAATATCAGCGCACTGGATAACGCCTGCCAGGCATTGTTTGCACTTTACCCTGAGGCTGTATTAGCGGAGCATTTTTTCCGCCCCCTGCTGCGCAGCTGTCAGCCCCGCCAATATGAACATGCCCTGCTGCAACAATTGCTTATCGGCAAATTACAGTTACGCCTGTTAAATCAGCGTCCGTCCAACAGCGCAGCCTGCATACTTGTTTTAAATATTGATCACATCTGCAGCCCGCTGCACGCCCTGTTACTCAGCCTGTTATTGCAACAACAGGGTTATGCCTGCAAAACCATCGGTCTGCCCTGCCACAGCGCAGATATTCCGGCCCTGTTAAGCAGCAGCCAGGCCAATGCCCTGTTATTAACCTGTGACACGGCAATCGATACTGAATTTTTACACTCACTAAACCTGCCGGTATTTATTTACGGTGATGCCACGGCACTTAATCCGGCCCTGCAAAGTTACGCCCTAAGCGCCGATTACAACCAGGCAATCACCACCATCAGCGGAGAGATCAAATGAATCTTATGTGGTTCCGCAGTGATTTACGCAGCCGTGATAACCCGGCTTTATTTAATGCCTGTAAACAGGGGCCAGTGATGGCCGTCTATTTTGTTTGCATGCAACAATGGCAACAGCATGGCCATGGTGCAAATAAAATGGTTTACCTGCGGGAGAGCCTCAGCGCCCTGCAGAAAAATCTCGCGGTATTGAATATCCCCCTGCTGGTGATAGATGCAGGCAGCTTTAAAAAAATACCCGCATTGTTAAGTGATATTTGCCAGCAACACGCCATTGAGCAGGTGTTTTTTAACCATGAATATGAATTGAACGAATCCCGGCGTGATCAGCAGGTATTAAAACGCCTCACTCAGTTAGGAATTAACAGCCATGCGTTCCATGATCAGTGCCTGATTGCCCCCGGTGAAAACCTCACCCAGCAGGGTAAATATTTCAGTGTATTTACCCCCTTTAAACGGGCCTGGATTCAAAAAATGGCGGCGCAGTATCAAGCCCCCCTGTCAGCCCCCAAAAAACAGGCAGTGCTTGATCTTACATGCCCCGCCTGGCCGGCTAAATTTATGCAATTGCAGGCCAGCGCAGATTTAAGCGACGTTAAATCCGGTGAACGTGCCCTGCACCAGCAACTGGATGATTTTATTGCGCAGAAAATCACAGGTTACCAAGCGGAGCGGGATTTCCCCGCATTAAACGGCACCAGCCATTTATCCGCAGCGCTTGCCGCCGGGGTATTAAGTTTACGCCAGTGCATGCACGCAGCCCTGCTTGAAAATAACGGTGAATTTCAAAGTGGCCGCCCCGGCCCTGATACCTGGATCAGCGAACTTATCTGGCGGGAATTTTATAAACATATTGTGCAGGGTTTCCCCCATATCAACCGTTATCAAGCCTTTAAAACCGAAACCGATCAGATCCGCTGGTTAGATAACCCGGCCCACCTTAAAGCCTGGCAAGAGGGCAAAACCGGTTACCCGATTGTGGATGCCGCCATGCGCCAGTTGTTACATACCGGTTGGATGCACAACCGCCTGCGCATGGTCAGCGCGATGTTCTTCACGAAAAATCTGCTGCTCGACTGGCGCCAGGGTGAAATGTTTTTCATGCAACATTTAGTGGATGGGGATTTTTCGGCGAATAACGGCGGCTGGCAATGGAGCGCGTCCACCGGGGTGGATGCTGCGCCCTATTTCCGGATGTTTAACCCTACCGCACAATCGGAAAAATTTGATCCCAATGGGGATTTCATTCGTACATGGGTGCCGGAACTGCGCGCCTTAAACAATAAAGAGATTCACAACCCCGGCAGTGCACAACGTAAAACCTGCGCTTACCCACAACCCATAGTGGATTATGCTGCATCCCGTGCCCGGGTACTGGCCACGTTTAAAGCGTTATATGGAGAACAACATGATTAAACGATTATCACTCTGGCCAACGTTATTACGCTGGTTTGATGCAGAGGCCCAGGCCGACAATGTCAGCGACAACCGCCAATTTAATTTTTTACGTCTGCTGCCTTTTATTTTGTTGCACATTGCCTGTTTTGCGGTGATTTGGGTGGGGGTGAGCAGCACAGCGTTAATGGCATGCGCGGCACTTTATTTTATCCGCATGTTTGCGATTACTGCGTTTTACCATCGTTATTTCGCCCACCGTACATTTAAAACAAACCGCTTCTGGCAGTTTATTTTTGCGTTTATTGCCAACAGCGCGGCGCAGCGTGGCCCCCTGTGGTGGGCGGCACACCACCGCCATCACCACCAGCATTCCGATACCGCGGCGGATTTACACTCCCCCGTGCAGGATGGTTTCTGGTGGAGCCACGTCGGCTGGTTCAGCTGTGATGCCGCATTTAAAACCCCCTGGCAGCGTATCCGTGATTTTGCCAGTTACCCCGAATTACGTTTCCTGAATCGCTTTGATGCTCTGGCACCGGCCCTGCTCGGCATAGGTTTATTTGTGGCAGGTGAACTTCTTGCCCTTTACATGCCACAACTCAATACCAACGGTGCGCAATTATTTGTGTGGGGTTTTGTGATTTCCACTGTGGTGTTATTTCACGCCACCGTGACGATTAACTCCCTCGGCCACGTGTGGGGAAAAAAACGTTTTAATACCGCAGATGATTCACGCAATAACACTTGGCTCGCCCTGTTAACCCTGGGTGAAGGCTGGCATAACAATCACCACAGATTCCCCGCTGCGGCACGCCAAGGTTTTTATTGGTGGCAAGTGGATATTTCCTACTATGTGTTATGGCTGATGGCAAAACTCCGCATAGTGCAGGAACTGCGCCCCGTGCCCCTGCATATTTTAAATGAGGGCCGTCAGCACCATCATTCCAAAAAAGGGCGGGTATAACTATGCAGGAAATAGTGATGCACAGCGCCCTGCAAAATTTTAAGCAACTTTATCTAACACTGGCCAGGGAGCCTGTCAGTGAATCATTACTGCGCAGTGCCTACCGCGATGACATACGTTTTATTGACCCAGTGCATAACATTTCCGGCATTACTGCCATGCAACAATATTTTGCCGGCCTGTACAGCAACCTGAACCGCTGCGAATTTGAATTTCAGCATGAAATAGTCCAAGGCGATGAAGCGGTTTTATTCTGGTGCATGACCTATTCCCACCCAAAACTGCGTGGAGGGGAAAATATTCAGGTAATGGGTAACAGCCTGCTGCGCTTTGATCAGCATGGGGTTTATTTTCACCGGGATTATGTGGATATGGGGGCCATGCTCTATGAACACGTGCCTTTATTAGGCAGCGCCATCCGTTATTTAAAAAGGCGCATGGCATGAAACTGCACAATAAAGTGATCTGGCTGACGGGGGCATCATCGGGCATTGGTTATGCGCTGTGTGAAGCACTGCTAAAAAAAGGCAACCGCGTTTTTGCTTCTGCACGCAACTGCACAGCATTAAATGAATTACAGCAGTTATACCCCAATCTGCACGTAATTCCCTGTGATATCAGCGATAAAAATTCCCTGCAAAAGGCTGCACAACAGATTCACACATTTACCAATTATTTGGATGTGGTAATTGCCAATGCAGGCACCTGCGAATATCTGGATGTAAAAAATTTTGACAGTGAACTGATCCGCCGCGTGATGGACACCAACTTTATGGGCAGTGTTTACACCATAGAAACCGCGCTGCCGTTTTTATATCAGGCCTTTAAACCTTACATTGTGGCGGTGAGCAGTTCGGTGGCGTATTTACCTATGCCCCGCGCAGAGGCCTACGGCGCCAGCAAAGCGGCCCTCAGTCATTTTATGGAAAGCCTCTACAGCGAACTGAAACATCTAGGTTTTCGCATGAGCATTGTCAGCCCGGGTTTTGTGCAAACCACACTCACGGATAAAAATGATTTTGCCATGCCCCTGCGCATCGGCGCACCCGAGGCCGCGCAGCACATTATCCGCGGCCTGGAAAAGGAGCGCTGGGATATTCATTTCCCCAAAACCTTTACCTTCTTTCTGAAATTAATCGGCCTTTTACCCGCAGCAGTGCGCCTTGCGTTCACCGGGCGCATGTCAGCCCTGCATGGAGAATAAAAATAATGAAACAAAAAATCGCCATTATCGGCAGTGGCATCAGTGGTTTAACCTGCGCCTACCTGCTGCGCAACCAATATGACGTAACCCTCTACGAGCAAAATGATTATTTTGGCGGCCACACCCACACCCAATCTGTCAGCGTGAGTGATGGCACCTTCCCGGTAAATACCGGTTTTATCGTGTTTAACGACTGGACCTACCCCAACTTTATTAAACTTATGCAACAATTGGGTGTAGAGAGCGAAGAATCCGACATGAGTTTCAGTGTGCAGTGCGCCAATACAGGGCTGGAATATAACGGCACCACACTCAACAGTTTATTTGCCCAGCGCCGCAATCTGCTACGCCCTGCGTTCTGGGGCATGGTGCGCGATATTCTGCGTTTTAATAAAGAAGCCACCGCAGCATTTCTGGCTGGCAGCATCGACCAAAACATCACCCTCGGCCAATACCTGCAAAATGAAAAATACGGTGATTGGTTTAAACGTTATTTTATTATCCCCATGGGCGCCGCCATATGGTCGGCCAGTGAAAAAGCCATGATGGATTTCCCGTTTTATTTTTTCGTGCGTTTTTTCCATCACCACGGCATGTTAAGTGTGGATAAGCGCCCGGTATGGCGTGTATTAAAAGGTGGCTCCCACAGTTATGTGCAAAAAATTACCGCGCTGTTAGGGGATGCTTGCCACCTGAACCGGGCGGTAACGGCTGTGCAGCGCCATGCCAGCGGTGTGACAGTCAGTGATAACCAAGGCCAGCAGCTTGAATATGACCAGGTGATTTTTGCCTGCCACTCAGACCAGGCCCTCGCCATGCTGCGTGATGCTTCCCCCCAGGAACAGGAAATACTCAGCGCAATTCCCTACCAGAATAACGATGTGGTGCTGCATACCGATACCCGCCTGTTACCGCAACGCCCATTGGCATGGGCCAGCTGGAATTATTTTATTCCCCGTCAGGCACAGGAAAGTGTCAGTGTGACTTACAACATGAATATCCTGCAGAACTTTAAAAGTGATACCACATTCTGTTTAACCCTTAACCGCAGTGCAGATATTGACCCTGCCAAAATTATCCGCCGTTTTAATTATGCCCACCCGACCTTCACCCTCGCGGGCATTGCAGCCCAACAACGGCACGCAGAAATCAGCGGCACTGAGCTGCACAGCCATTATTGCGGCGCCTATTGGTTCAATGGATTCCATGAAGACGGCGTTAAATCCGCATTACGGGTGTGCAGTGCCCTCGGGGTGGAGTTATGAACCTCAGCAGCCGCCTGTATCAGGGCTGGGTGCGGCACCGCCGCTTTAAACCCATAGAACATGGATTTTCTTATCCCCTGTTCATGACCTATCTCGATCTGGATGAAATCGACAGCGCCATGGCCCAGCACCCGCTGTGGTCGGCGAAGCGCTTTAACCTTGCGCGTTTTTGCCGTGAAGATTATTTACAGCCGCTGGTTCTGCCACTGCGTGATGCCCTGCAACAACAGGTGGCAGAAAATACCGGCGGGCACATTAGCGGCCCGGTGCGCCTGTTAACCCACCTGCGGTATTTTGGTTTTAACTTTAACCCTGTGTCGTTTTATTTTTGTTTTGATCAAAGCGGTGAGCAGCTTGAACTGATAGTCGCTGAAATCACCAACACCCCGTGGAGTGAAAGGCATAGGTATTTTTTAACCACTGTGCCGGAGAAATTCCCTAACGCCATCGCCCAGAATATCGGCACTAAACAAACCCATATTTTTGATTTTGCCAAGGCATTTCATGTTTCACCCTTTAACCCCATGCACATGCACTACCGCTGGTCGTTTAAACATTATGCCGGGCAAATCGTGATTCACATGGAAAATACCATGGATGGCGCCAAACATTTTGATGCCACCTTAAATCTTGAAGAAAAACCTATGAACCGGCGCAGCATGGGTTACGTATTAAGGAAGTTCCCGCTCATGACCTTAAAAGTGGTGTGGCGGATTTATTGGCAGGCCCTGCGCTTGTGGTTAAAACGCGCGCCTTTTTATGACCACCCTGCAAGCCAACCTAACAAATAACAGGAGAGCATGATGCAAAGCAGAACCCTGGGCAGCAGCCAGCCCGCCATGAATATGGTGCAACGTTTTTGCCGCCAGCAAATTTTTAAACAGCTGCAAGGTATGCAACATGCAAACCTGATCATTTGTGAAGGTGAGCAGGAATACAGTTTTGGTGATGCGCAAGGCGATATCCATGCACGCATGTATATTCATGACGCCGATACCTACCCGCATATTGCCTTAGGTGGCAGTTTGGGCGCGGCAGAAGCCTATATGACGGGCGACTGGAGCAGCCCGGACCTGACCGCCGTGATTCGTGTTATGGCACGTAATATTGACCTGACCAATAATGTGGATGACAGTTTTTTAAACCTGTTAATCAAACCCCTTAACCGCATCTGGCACTGGCAAAATCGCAATACCAATAAAGGTTCAAAACGTAATATTGCCGCCCACTATGACCTCGGCAATGCACTGTTTGAAACTTTTTTAGACCCCACCCTGATGTACAGCGCCGGTATTTTCCCGAGCGAAAATGCCACTATGCAGGAAGCCTCCCTGCATAAACTGGAGCGCATCTGCCAGAAACTGGATTTAAAACCTTCCGATCATTTAGTTGAAATCGGCACCGGCTGGGGCAGCATGGCGATTTATGCGGCGTTGCATTTTGGTTGCAGGGTAACCACCACCACAATTTCCGAAGAACAATATGCCCTGGCCAAAGCGCGCATCGAAAAACTCGGTTTGCAAAATAAAATCACCCTGCTGAAAGAGGATTACCGCAACCTGACCGGTAAGTTTAATAAACTGGTCTCTATCGAGATGATAGAAGCTGTGGGTTATCAGTTTTACGATGAATATTACGCCACCCTCAACCGGTTATTGACAGACGATGGTATCGCCCTGGTTCAGGCCATTACCATCAGCGATCAGCGTTATGAGCGCGCCAAAAACAACGTGGACTTTATCCAGCGTTACATTTTCCCCGGCAGCTGCATTCCCTCAGTGCAGGCATTGCAAAATGCCATGTGCAAAAGCTCTGATATGCGCCTGGTTCATCTGGAGGATATTACCGGCCATTACGCGCGCACCCTGCACCAGTGGCGTAAAACGTTTAACGCCCGCCGGGATGAAATTGCCGCCCTGGGTTACGATGAGACTTTCCGCCGCATGTGGGATTTTTATTTCGCCTACTGCGAAGGGGGCTTTGCGGAACGTATTATCGGTGATGTGCATTTAATGTACGCCAAACCCGCTTACCATGGTCAGCCGCCACTGGGGACTGTTGATGCCAGCCGTCCTGCTTTCGCTGCTATTTAATGCACTGTGGTTTTTAAGTGTCGCCGGCGGCAATGCCGGCGCACTTTTATGTTTACCCCTGGTGATTTACCTGCTCTGTCTTTATCCCCATTCCTTGCGCATATTTATGCTGTTTTTTGCTGGGATTGGTTTGAGCTTTGATGGTCTGTTATTCCTCAGCGGGCAAATGCACAGCACGGATTTTCCCCTCTGGCTTGGTGTACTCTGGTTAATATTTGTCAGCCTTATGCCCGCCTGCCTGCAACCCCTTAAAATGCCTTCCTTTGTATTGGCGGTTATTGGCGCAGTGAACGGCCCTGTGGCCTATTATGCCGGTAGCCAATTAGGTGATCTGCAATTACACATGCCTGCGTATATTGCCCTGTCTTTTTTCTGGGCATTTTTCCTGCCCTACAGCGTGGAGCGTTATGAAAAACTTTGTATGGCTGTCAATTGTTTGCCTGCTCAGCCAGCCCCTGTACGCCAATGATGACTGGCAATTATTTCGCAGCGGCGATGCCTTTGATTTAAAAACCAACGATCCCTTATACCGCGAACAACACTACATGCGCTGCTCCGATCAGGAACACATCCGGGTAGAATATCTGCAAAACGGGCAAGTGTTTGCAGAAAAGGATTTTCGTTTTATTGCCAATAGTTTTGTGCCCGATCTTGAGTTCCACGATATGCGCCTGCAACGCCATATAAGCCTGCGCCAGGCTGCCGGTTTTGTTGCCGTTCAAACCAATGATGAAAAAGCCAGCCTGCCCCTGCGCGCAGATTTAGTGGCCGATGCGGGTTTTGACCGTTTTATTGCCGCCCACGCAGCGCAATTAAACAATGGCCAGCCCCTCGCCTTTTCTTTTGTCAGCCCGACCCGCCTCGACAGTTACCGCTTTGAAGTGCTGCGCCAAAGTTCAGGTGATGGGCTTGCACTGCTTCTGCAACCTGAGGCAAAGTGGCTGCAGTGGTTGCTGGACCCGATTTACCTGCGATATGAAAGCAAACCATTTCGCCTGCTGGAATATGCCGGTATCAGCAACATTGAAGACCTGCAGGAAAAATACCTGCATGTGCGCATTGCTTACCGCTATTACCCCGTGTGTGGTCTGGCAGGCTCAACACAATAATAACAACAGGATTTACCATGAAACGCATCGCCCTCTATAGCCTGTTATCCATTTTATTGGCCGTGATGTTTGGCTTTCTCACCCTTGCCATTCTGCGTGGCGACTTTAATGCTGAAACCAGCGCCATGGCCGCCACCGCCTGGGGGCAGATGGCATTAGTGGATTTATATACGGGTTTTATTTTATTTGGCCTGTTTGTTATCTGGCAGGAAAAACACCTGTATTTTGCCTGCCTGTGGATAGCCCTGATTTTATTGCTCGGTAATATTGTCGCCATTATCTACCTGATACAGTGGCTGTTATTTTCCGCCCGCGCGCGCAACGAACTGCGCTGATTTAAATTGTTTAAAGGATGAAAACAATGCGCCTATCTCCCCTTTTATTGTGTGTTTTAAGCTCCCTGGCCATTGCGGACGATGTGGCCGAACTGAGCGCTGTTTCGGTTACAGGTACAGCCGATGAAGGCCCGGTGATTAGCACAGAAAAACTACTGAAAATCCCCGGTGCGGGTGGCGACCCGTTAAAAGCCATGGAGGCACTACCCGGTGTCACATTAGGCGGCTTTGGGCCATTTACCTTGCCATCGGTGCGTGGCTCCTCCCCTAATGACAACAGCTATATTACAGATTTTGTGCCCGTCGGTTATGTGTTCCATAACGATGGCAGCAGCACCTACAACGAAAATCTGGTGGAGGATTTTCAGGTCAAAGCCGGTGCCTGGTCGCCGGAATATAACAATGCCCTCGGTGCGGTATTAGTGACCCGTTTGCGCGACCCTTACCGTGAAGCCTGGCGCACCACTGCCGATATTTCTTTTTTAAAAGCCGGCCTGCTGGTAGAAGGTGCGGTGAGTGATGATCAGGCCCTGTATTTTTCTTACCGTGAAAGCCTTTTACAGTTTTACGTAGAAAATTTTGTGGATGAAAAGGAACTGTCATTCACCGAAGTGCCGACCAACCACGATTATCAATTTAAATACCACTGGCAGCTTGATGCCCTGACCAACCTGCGTTTTACCGCCACAGGGGCGCGCGACAAAGTAGGAATTGAATTTGGCCCGGATTCCAAAGAGCTGGAACGTGAACCCGGTTTAGCCGGCGGATTGGCGGCCAATACCTTTTACGATAACCAATCCGTATTATTCGATCATATCTACGCAGGTGGCACCTCACAGGAAGCCGCCATTACCCGCAAGGTGGAGGATATTGGCTTTCACGTGGGGGATATTTTAAATCTGGATGTTATTTCCACTGAATACCGCGCCAAAAGTTATTTCCGCAGCCCGGTGGGTAATACCGACAGCCTGCGTTATGGCGTCGAAGTGGAGCGCTGGAATATTGATTACAGCGCCGATGGTAAATTTACCGTGTGTGCCAACGAGCTGGAAACCTGTCCGCCAGCATCCCTCGGCCAGCCGTACACTACAGCGGATGTGCTGGTTATTAACGGCCAGCGGGGTTTTATTGCCTATGACTGGCTCGCCACCCCTGCCTGGCAAATCAGCCCGGGCATTATGCTCGGCAGCAACGATTACACAAAAGAAACCGATCAGGAATTTCGCCTTGAAAACCGTTATGAATTAAATTCACGCTGGACCTTAACCGCAGCCTTTGGCCAGCACAGCCAATTTCCCCGCCAGTTTCAGTACATACTCAAAGAGATTGGCAACCCGGATCTGGAAAAACCCACCGCAGAACATTATGTGGCGGGCTTTGAATTTAAACGCGATGAACTGTGGTCCAGTAAACTTGAAGCCTATTACAAAGACCTGCATAAAATTATTGTGTCCAACGGGGATTATGAATCGGATATCACCACACCGGATGTAGCCAAATATTTAAATGACGGTGAAGGTTATGCCTACGGCCTTGAGTGGTTAATAAATAAAAATCTCGCAGACCGCTGGTATGGCTGGTTCAGTATTTCCTATGCACAAACCAAACGCACAAATAACCAAACTGGTGAAGAGTTTTTATTTGCCTATGACAGACCCTGGACCCTTAATGCCCTGGCCAATTACCAGTGGGACCAGAACTGGAGCGTGGGCCTGCGCTGGCGTTACCAATCCGGCGCCCTGACCACACCGGTGCAAAGTGATAATCCCTCCGACCGGGTATTTCAGAATACCAATACAGGCACAATTTTTGTGGCGGACGACAGTTACACGCCCACCGCCGATGATGTATTCCTGCAATACACCCCCAATTACGCGAAAATTAACAGCCGCCGCCTGCCCGCATACCACCGGCTGGATTTTCGGGCCGACCGCACTTTCAAGCGTAAAAACTGCGATCTGGATTTATATTGGGAAATTATCAACGTGTATAACCGCCTGAATGTCAGTGATTACAACTACAACGGCGATTATACCGAGCGCGAAAATATCACCTCATTACCCACTATTTTTTCCGTGGGTTTAAAAGCGACCTTCTGATGTAAATAAAGAGCAATAAAAAAGTGGAGCATGGCTCCACTGCTGTCCCATAGTTTGAAACTAAAAAGCTCTGGATGAATTAAAATTTCATTCAGAGCTTTTTTGCTTGTGCCGGTTTATCACGGCGTTAACTCAGAACACTAAATGCGAACTTGCTGCGCCGGTTTTTTAAAGCGCCATAGCCCGTAGTCAGCATGGATGCTGACAAAGCGCCGGCGAAGCTAGGCAGGATGCCGAATGGCGCGTGGGTGTAATGGCGCGCCTAAAAAACCGGAAACAAGCAGCAGTGTGAGCGAAGGAAGGGTCTGGGAAGTCCCTTCCCAGAAAGAAAAAACGGGATTTAATTGTCGTCTTTTTTTGTAGAGACATGGCTCCGCTTTTTTATATCCGCAGTAAGGAATCTCTAATCTTAGATTTTATGCATGGAAGCCAGCACAAAGGCCTGCAGGGCAATACGGTCATTCGGATTTACGTCAGTAAATTGCACCCCCAAACTGTAATGCCCATCCTGCTCATTCACTGAACGCACAATGGCATCAATTTTTATCAGGCATTCAATATCGGTCACTGTCACTTTAAAAGCCAAGGTCATATTTGAGCCACTGGCCAGGCTGAAGTTTTTACACACCATACGCGCGCCATCAACGCTTAAATCTTTAATACGCAGAGGGGATTTTTTGGCTTCGCCATCCTGCTCGTATTCAGCACTGGCGATCACATCCACTTCAGCGCGCAGGGCGCGGCGTACCTCCCCCAGAATCACCGTGGGCGGATAGGCAATGTGCATATGGGGGTAGGGGACTTTGCTGGTATAAAGCACTTCCGATTTAAACGCACAAACACCGTTTAAACGGCTGGCAAAAAAACGCACATTAATCTTTTGCCCGTTTTTCACCGGTGCTATGGCGCCGCTGTCGATTGGCATAGTCATGATGATGGTGGCGTTGTTTTTGTAGCCGAGCAGCACCGCACGGTCCCGGTCTGAGGTATAACCATCAAACTCGAGTTGCATGGCCTGGCCTGGTATCAGGCGTAATTCTGTGAAAGGGATTTCACGTCCGTCCATTGGCTGTCTCTGTATTTGCCTACATGCAGTGTAGACAAAACCCCTTTTATTCCCAGCAGGCAGCCCTTGTGGATTGACGACCTAGCGATTCACCCAGGCCTCAATACGGCTGTCCATGCTCAGGCGCACCAAACGCAGCCCTTCGTTCATGACGTTATAGTGGGCATCAATAATGTGGGTGCTTAAGGTAAACATGTCATCGGGCTTGGTTTTCATGCTGCCGCTACTGAGCACATCCTGCACTATCATGGCATCCAGTTGTTTTAGTTTGGGCTCACACATTTGCGCTTCAATCAGGGCAGATAATTTGCCGGTGGCTTCGCGGGTAATGGCCTGGGCCTGTTCACGCAGCCCAATATGCTGGTTGTGCATTTGCTCCACCAGAAAACGCAAACGCAGGGCACAGGCATCACTGCACTTTTCTACCACAGTGGCGTGTGTGCCTAACCCGCGAATTTGCCCTAGGGTTTCAATAAACGCCGGCAGATATTTGAGCACATACAAAGCAAGGGCTTTTTGCTCGGCGGTGGTTTCAATTAAATCCTCCGCCTGGGTGCCCAGCAGGGCAATATAGTCCAGGGTGAGTTTCACCAGATGGGAGTGCAGCTCGAAGTTTTCGATAGCATCGTCCTGGCGCCACTGCAGGTGCACGGTATGCCAGGCGTTGTGAATATCTGCCCAACGGGCTTCATCATGGAACTCCGGCAGTTTTTCCATCAGGCGGTCGAGTTCTTTAAAACGCGCATTAACCTCACGGGCTAACACACGGGTTTTGCTTTCAAAAAATGGGTTACCCCCCAGCGCACCATTTGAGGCAGCGCGGTGCTGTTGTATCACCCGCACCTGATCAAACAAGGCTTTCACAACATTCAGGGCACGCAGGCGCAGCTGCTGGCGCTGCTGAATCTGAACCAGATTCTGGGCATTAAAGGCTGTTGCTGTATTCATCTCCATGATTATCCGCTCAGAAATGGGGCATCTGTTTTTCTTACAGCAAGGTCTGTACCAGCCTTGGGAATATGCGCTAACAGCCTGATTTATAAGGCCTGGGCAGGAAATTACAGCTTTTACAGATGGTTTTTTGCACCATGGGTGAACACATGCGCAAAGTGACGCTCCACCTTTGCGATGGGCAAAAAAAATGCGCACCACAGGGGTGCGCATTTTGTCTAACGATGGGGCTTAATTACATTTTGTAGTTCAGCTGCATGGACAGGGCAAAAGCATCCACATCGTAATCACCCTGAACTGTTTGAGCACCTTTCTGGGAACCATCCAGGTTGTTATCACGTTCATTCAGTTTCGCTGGGTGGAACAGCAGGTAAGCAGCACCTACGTCAACGCTGATATCCTGGGTAGCGGTGAAACGGAAACCAGTGGTCAACCACTGACGATCGTTATCCGGTACACGGGCAGTGCGGTTTTCAACTGTGACCGCTGCATCATCATATGCATAACCAGCGCGTACTAACCACTGATCGTTCAGGGTGTAAGTACCACCCAGCGCGTAAGCGATGGTGTCTTTCCAGTTTTCTTCAATGTGGCCGATGTATTTGCCATCGTTGCTATCATTGAGTCCACCTAAGTTATCGATGATTCCGCTTTCAGTGGCAATAATGTCCAGGTTCTGGAATACGGACCAGTCGGTCCAGGTTGCACCGGCCTGCAGCTGCAGAGCATCAGTTAACTGATGTGCAACACTCAGGGTCACAGACTGAGGAGTACTCAGTGGCACTCGAGAAGACTGTTTATCAACATGAGTAGAATAGGAAGGTGTATCACCAGCCACACCTACAGGAGCAACGCCACTACCGGGAACATAAATGTACACGCCATCGGCGCTGGTAAACTCTGAATCACCGGTGAATTCGATATCGATCTGGGAGCGGTAAGTAGCACCAAAGGTAGTTTTGTCACTCAGTTTCCAGAACATGGCCAGGTTCCAGCCATAGGCCCAGTCATCACCTTCAACGGAGTATTTATTTTCGTAACCTGGGTAGAAATTACCGCTACCGTCTTGAACAGGGAATGGAATTAAATCCAATTGTTTGGATAACAGGGCCTGGGCGTAAACGATATCGATACCGCCGCCGACAGAAATTTCATCATTCAGTTTGTAAGCAAAAGAAGGCTGAATATCGATCACTTTCAGCATAGTTTCATCGGCAAAACCGCCCACAATGCTGTCAGATTTATAGTTAGTGTTAGTGCCAAACGGCACAAATACACCCAGACCTACTGCCATTTTGTCGTTCAGCGGACGCACGTAATAGGCAAATGGAATGGTTGGGTTAGGGATGTAGTCACCGCCTTCACTATATTGGTACAGGCTAGCTTCCTGAGAATCGGAATAGTTCGCAGGATTCTGCTTTGAAGAATTGCTCAGCTCGCCGGTTACATCAATATAAGTAGCACCTACAGTTAATTCAGCACGCTTGAATTCGGTCATGGCAGCTGGGTTGTAGAACACCACAGATGCATCTTCAGCAACGGCAGCACGACCAGCATACGCAGTACCCACACCGCTGGCGCTTTGTTCGTTAATTTTGTAACCGGAGGCCAGTGCCAGTGCAGGAGCCACAGAGGCAGCAATAATGGCGGATCTTAAAACTGTTTTTTTGCTGATCACGACAAACACCTTTAACAATATCAATTAGCCGCACCCGGCAGGCCGGATGTTATGTGTAACTTCCCGGTTAGATTATTTTTATTGGCAGGAATGTGGGTGCGGAGTATGCCAGTGGCGCAAATGGCCCTGTGTATCCAAATACAACAAAACAGTGACATTTTGTGACATTTTAGACTTTTTGAGTCACTTCAGACTTTTTTATTAGACTAGCGTACCAATATGATGATTGGGCAAAGTCCTGCTATTGTTCCATAATTCGAACAGTTTACCCGGGGAGGCACGCATGGATCAGTTCGACCTCAATGAAATTGCGATTTTTGTCAAAGTCGTGGATGCAGGTAGTTTTACCGGGGCAGCCCGGGCACTGAACCTGCCCAAATCCACCGTCAGCCGCAAAATAACCCAACTTGAAGAACACTTGGGTGTACGCCTCTTGCAGCGCACCACCCGCACCCTGAGTCTGACCGATACCGGCTCTGCTTATTACAACCAGTGCGCGCGAATCATTGCCGATGTACGTGAAGCCAACGTGGCCGTGACTCAGATGCAATCCAGCCCCACGGGTTTGCTGCGCATTACCGCCCCCGTTTTGTTTGGCTCCCGTGTATTAAGTGATGTTGTCGCGGAATTTCTGCTTGAACATCCGCAAATTCAGCTGGATATGGTACTGACTGATCAACCCCTGGATTTAATTCAGGACGGCATCGACGTGGCCTTCCGCGTTGGCGCCCTGGCGGATTCCAGCCTGATTGCCCGCGCCCTGGGTGAAGTCAGTGGTATTTTGTGCGCCAGCCCCGAATACCTTGCAAAACACGGTACCCCCAGCCATCCCAACGATTTAAAACAGCACCATGTACTGTCTTACGGTGCACAGGCGGAGTGGGAGTTTTCCGGGCCGGAAAATGTGTCAGTGAATATGCGCCCGCGTATCCATGTGAACGATTTTGACAGTCTCAGAAAATTTGTGCTCAAGGGTTTTGGTATTGCTTCCATACCCGCTATTGTTTGCGCAGATGAAATTCGCAGCGGCGAATTAAAACCCCTGTTATGTGAATGGCCGTTTAATGCTTTTCCGATCCACGCCCTGTATCCGAGCAATCGCCACCTGTCGGTAAAAGTACGCTCATTTGTGGATTTTGTGGTGGAGCGCCTGCGCGCAAATCCGCCCTGGGTGGTTAATCTCGAAGGGGTTGGCTGCAGTAAATAACAGCCCTTAATTCCCCTGCAACAGAGCCATAAGTTTAGCCCGCTGGGCAGGGGTGATACGCCCACCCTCTGCACTGAATAACATGCCCAGCTCGGCCACCAGATTTTTAAACTGGCTGTCGAGCTGAATGCCTTTGCTGAAAATACCATTGGTCTGGCTGATACCGTATTCCATGATTTTCTCTAAGGCACGCTCCTGATCTTCATGCAGCCCCAGATATTCAATCACGCCCTGTATTTTATCGGCCATTTCCTCGACCACATCAGCGATATCCTTCATCACCACCTGATATCCCTCATCCACATCCGCAATTACGCTTTGCATGCGCACGGTTAAAGCCGATATTAATTTTTGCTCTTCACGGATTCGCTTCACATTATCCAACGCTTTAATCCGCGCATCGGCCCCCTGCAGAAGGGAAAAGACGTTATCTTTAATTGCGCCGTATTTTTTCGGATCGTCCAGTGGCATATTTTTAACCAGCACGGAAACCTGTTCATAATTCATAACGGAACGTTGTTTGAAATCTACATAACGCCCGCCATCCTTAAGTTCCCACAGCAAGGCAGCCTCCATCTCCTTGACCATACCGTTGCCTTCCATGTTTTTGGTTTCAAACTCACCGCGCAACTGGATACTGGCACGCAGGCCATAACTGTTGATGGCCTGCAGGAAACGCATACCCAATTCATCCAGGTTGTTACAGGTGTTGGCATCTAACATAAACTGAATATTCACGCCGAGATCGGAGGTATCTGACATGGCAATAAATGCCATCTCATTGGCGTATTTAATTTGTTCGCGCAGCTGATCGTTGGCGATTTTACTGAAAATGAGTTTTTCACAACGCACAGCTATTTCACTGGGTTCAGCATCACAGCTGATAAAGTCGTCTACCCCAAGCTCAAACGCTTTGATTTTACTTCCGGCGAGTACTTTGCCATGAATGGCGATAATGGGGATTTCATCCAGTTCAGCCGCTTTGATCTGGGCAATGATTTCCAGCCCATCCTGGCCGCTGACTTCACTTAGGTCCAGCACGAGCAACTTTGCCCCTTCCACGCTCAGCGCCATCAACTGCTCAACACTCTCGGCATTGATAACGCGATAGTGCATACCAAGGGCAGTTGCAATCGAATTATTGCGGCCATTATAAAGGCCTACGAGTTGGGTTTTGGCGTCTGTCACGGGAATCCACTCAAGCAGGACTGTACTAAAGGTTTAGTACAGTCCTGCAGGTTGAGCAATTCGCACTACGCCTCAGTTCAGCAGGCCCAGCTCCCGAGCCTTGATAATCGCCTGGGTACGGCTTTTTACGTTGAGTTTACTGTTTAAGCGGCGCGCATGGGTTTTAACCGTGTGCAGGGATATGAACAACTGCTCGGCAATTTCCTGGTTGGAAAGCCCCTGGGCAATTAACTTCAGCACCCCGAGTTCGCGGCTGCTGATGGCCGTTTTAACCAATGCAAACGCTTGGTTTTTCTCGTCACTGTCACCACGCTGTATATGGCTTAACACGGCTTCAACAAATGGCTTTTGTTTCAGTTGCGACGGCAACTGGTGATACAAGGCAGACATACCCGCGCCATATTCGATGAACGGCATAATGCACTGATCTTTTTCGGCAAATTGCAGGCATTGTTTGAAGTCTTTCATCGCTTCGTCCGTCATTCCTAACTGATGGCGAATAAGGGCACGCATCAGCAATACCATGACCGAATTAAAACCCTGTCTGTAGGACGCAGAATCATTAATACGTTTATCCAGTATGCGTAACGCTTCTTTAGGTTCACCGGCATAGGCCTTAGCACGCACATAAAATACGTCAATAATGCCACGCAGGTGGGGGAAATATTCCGGCGCAACCAAATAAGGGTTTTGCTGCGCAAGCTGATAGAGACCATTTAAGTTATCCATGGCGTTATCTAATTTATTTTCGTCAATTAATAAATTAGCGCGCATGGTGGAAAGCCACGGGTGGTAAATAAAATTCGGCACTTTCCATTGTTGCAATTGGCGCTCAGCTTTATTTAACGCATCATAAGCAGCTTCGGTTTTTTTCTGGAAGCGCAACAAATTGGATAACAACACATAACCAAACAAGCAATAACCGTCGTGGCAGTTCGTTGCAACCGCAATGCCCTGCTCAATTAATAACAGTGCCTCAGCACCGTCATTACGTAACCAGCGCATGTAACCTTTGTACATCAGCAAACGACCATAGGCTGCTGCCCTGTCAGGCTTAGGTAAATGACTGGCGAGGCGAAGGCCTTCTTCCAGCATTTTGTCCACCAGGTTGAGATTACCCTTCACCTGCTCAATGCGCGCCAGATCATGCAGCATCAGCATTTCAAGGTGCACATTGCCATTGGCGCGGGCAATTTCCGATGCACTGCGGTTATGTTGTCGGGCGGCATCAATATCACTTAATGTCATGAGTGTATTAGAGAGTGTCAGATGACATAACACTAAAACTTCATGTTTATTGGGGGGCAACTTTGTCAGGGCTTGGGAGCATAACGAGCGGGCATTTTCCAAGTTACCACGGGCGCGGGCAATATAACCCCGGATGGCCAATAGTTGCCCGGCAAGTTCTTCTGAGTATATAAATTCAGGACGTTGAATGTAACGGTCCATTTGTGCAATTAAACGCTCGGCATCATCCAGCTGCAAAGCCAAAGCAAGTGTCCAACCAAAAATAATGATTAAACGTGGAGATGATGTCATTAATTCCGGTGGTAATTGTTTATACCACACGAGTAATTTTGCTATATCCTGTTCAGCAACTATCGCCTCTGCAGATTGCTCGACATATTGAGCAGCCAGAATTGATTCACCTGCTTTGAGACATATTTCAACGGCTTTATTCGCTTCATGGTGGGAGGCCAACCAAGTGCAGGCGCGCATTAACAGCGCTTTATCAACTTCACGCTCACTTAATAAATATGCCTGCAATTGGGGGTGTAAATAATACCAGCCAGGTTTGTCCTGACGCCTGAATAACAGGTGATGCTGACGACAGAGATTATCTATGCTGGATTGAGATATATCCCCATCAAGCACATGATTTAATAATGGTACACACACATTGTGCAAAGCCGCGATCACATATAACAACTGTAAATCCTCAGCTGTCACGGCTGATTGCCATTCCTGCTGAAAATACTGGCGAACCTGAGGTGCATAAACATTATTGATAAGATCATCTGCCCCGGAATTATTTTTTAATAACTCCAGACCAAGCGGCCATCCCAGGGTAATTTCAGCAACTTTTTTACTGATAGCTAATTGCCCCGACAACCAATGGTGCATGGCACACCAGCTGAGCACTTCTGCGGAGGAATACGCAAGCTGCGCTTCATCGGTATAAATTAACTGACCAACCACCTGTTGTTTAGCAAGCGGCAATGGAATATCACGGCTACTGATTAACACCAGATGCAGGTTATCGCCCCTGTAACTGATTAAGCGTTCTAAAAACGCCCAAACCTGGGGGTTTTCAATATGCTGGCATTCGTCCAATACCAGAATCAGAGGATGTCCAAGGGCTTGCAGTTCCGCCAGCAATGCCGCCAATAAAGGCTCCGGCTCACCGTCGCTTAAATATTCACTGCTTCTGATACCAACAGAGGGGCAAGCCTGATTAAGACTCGAAACCAAATACAATAAAAACCGCCCCAACTCATTTTCTTTAGCATCCAACGTCAGCCACGCGATGTGAGCATTTTTTTCATGTCGCTGCTGCAAACACCAGGCAGCCACAGTGGTTGATTTACCATATCCGGGGGCGGCACATACCAGGCGAATCATACTGCGCCCCGAACAATCTGCCAGATGGGCAGACAAAGCTTCACGTTTCAGATACACACGGGGTAAATCGGGCAGACGAATTTTCATTGCCAGCACCCGTGCCAAACCATTGGGCAGGGTTTTGACCACCGCTTCTTCTATCGATGATGGCACCAGCTCGCTCCTGAATTTTGTTTTTATTGACCAGGATGGACTCATCCCTAAGGATGACTGAGAGCTGCATTAAGATACAGATAGGCCGGAAATGCAAGCGGGGGCCAGAGGCCCCCGCTTTTAGACTACAGACGTCAGTCTGAAATTAACGCACACCATCACGGCGTAAAGCGTTAGGCGTGTAGTCAGCCTCACGGCGTTCAAAACCAAAGTTGTAGGATACAGGCTCTTCATTATCCAGACCCAGGGCCAGGTAACGACCAGACTGCAGGTCGTACAAGGTTTCAAGAGCGTACCATGGTACTTTCACGTCATAGAAGAACATGCTGTGGGCTTCCGCCACACGCCATAACTGACCACGGCCGTCATAGTGATCAATCTCAACCGCTTGCCATGAATCTTCATCGATATACATGGTGCGTTTTGCGTAAATATGACGCTGGCCGTCTTTCAGAGTGCCTTCAATCTGCCACACACGGTGTAATTCATAACGTGTGTAATCCTGATTGATGTGACCCGCTTTGACGATATCATCATATTTCAGCTTGTCGTTTTTCAGACGGTAGGAGTTGTAAGGCACATAAATTTCTTTTTTGCCAATTAACTTCCAGTTATAGCGGTCCGGGGAACCGTTATACATATCGAAGTTATCAGAAGTACGCATACCATCAGAGGCAGTACCTGGACCATCGTAAGCAACCTGAGGCGCGCGGCGTACACGACGCTGACCTGCGTTATAAATCCAGGCTTTACGTGGTTCTTTTACCTGATCAAGGGTTTCATGCACCAGCAGCACGTTGCCCGCCAGACGGGCAGGAGAAATTACGTCCTGTTTGAAATAAAACAGAATGTTGTTGTCCTTCATGGTGGCAGGGTTGTAATCCGCCAGTTTGTTTTTAAAGGTGAACTCATCCTGGAACTTAACCAATGAATAAGCACCGTCCGGCGTTGGTGTTACCTGACCCACAACCCGGGAAACACTGCCGCCGCGGTAACGCACAATGTGGTTCCAGACAACTTCAAGACCATCCGCAGGGATTGGGAAAGGAATGCCCTGTTCATAGTTCGCCATGCCGTTGCCGCCGCTGATTAACTTGGTTTTGGCAGCGTTTTCAGCGGTAGCCTTGTTAATCTCTTCCGGATAACCGGCAGTACGGTGGGTTTCAAATACCGGAATCCGGTAAGTTTTCGGATATTTTTTGAACATAGCCAGCTGACCATCTGTCAGGTTGGCTTTGTATTGCTCAACGTTTTCCGCAGTGATCACAAACTTGGCCTTTTCAGCCGGGAATGGATCAACGTATTTCTGGCCAGCTTTAAAACCAGCGGGTGCAGCTAATGGGCCAGTCCATGCAGGAATGGCACCGGCACCGGCTTTTTCAGCCCCCAGCGGAGTCAGATCTTTACCCAGACGCGCAGCCTGATCTGCACTTACTGCTGCCAGCGCGGAGCTGGCAGCAAAAGTCAGAGCAAGGGCGCTGGTGACGAATAGGTTTTTCTTATTCAACATTCACGCATCCTCAATTATTCATTTATCCCAGACACTTAAATCCTGAGTCTAGCAGTTAGAAAGTTACTTTCAGGTTCAGTGAGTAGTTATCACGGTCCTTCAGAGGATCGTACTCAGTGCCGTCATACATGGTGTAAGCAATACCACCGGAGTATGTGTTCAGGTACTCAAAGTTGAGACCTACACTGCCCTGTACACGTTGATCAATGAACTGGCCGCCTGGCTCTGGTGCATTACCACGGTCATAACCGATAGCCAGGGTTGGCTGCAGGTTCGCACCGAACAGAGCGTTGTTGTAATCCAGTGTTGCACGCAGACGGATACCACCGGACAACTTAGTGGTGAAGCCCTCTTTAGTACAATAATCTGGGTTTTCGTTCAGTGTCTCACAGGAGTAATAAGTGGCAGGATCACCGTTAGTATCGAAGCTGGAAGCAACCTGGGTATCGTCAGCACCGATGCCATAGGCACCGGAACGACCATAACGGGCTTCATCCAGACCTGGCAGATCAGGTACGTAAGTAGCACCCACTTCGGTGATCAGACTTAAACGGCTCGCACCCATCACCTGGTCAACGAACTTAATAAAGGTCATTTGCGCCTGCCATACGTCAAAGCGGTCAAAACCTTCAAAATATTCACCGGCAAGTGCCTGTCTAGCCGCTAGCACCTGCGCACTGTCAGTTGGGTCAAAACTGCCAAGTGCTTCAGCAGCACGCATTTGGAACAGTTTGCTGCTTGGTGATAGGGTGGAAGCATATAGAACTTCAAATGCGTTCCAGGAAATTGGCATATCCTGCTTCACGCTAATCTCACCACCCACGGACCATCCGCCTTCGGTACTGCGGTTAAAGCTGATACCGGTCAGTTTGATATCTTCAGGGTAACCGATCTGATAAACAGGGTATGCACTTGCAGTGTTATCAGGTTAGTCGCCACATCGGTTCCGGCTACATATGGGTTAGCCACATTACCCACGATATAAGGTACACGACTGTGCAGGTTCATGTGGTAAAGACCAAACTCGGTATCACCCAGGGCTTCTGAGTACCAACGTAAAGCCAAACCAAACTGATTTTCCGACTCTGGTTTAACGTCGCTATTACGCTCCGCAACTGGATACTTACGATCAGCTAATGGCACACCGGCAGCAATTTCAGCATCACGACCAGCCAGAATTTCTTCTTCCGACAAAGGCGATGATGGATTTGGGTTAGCCAGAATAATCGGGCCACAACCATCGGCCACAAAGTCCACTGTAGAGTAGAAAGTGCCACAAGGGTCAGAACGGGTTGCTTCCCACCCAATCTGGTAGAAGGCTTCCAGGGACACTGCATCGGTAATACCGATGGAGCCGTAGGCCATATTCACCGGCAGCAATACCTCTTTAACTTCTACACCGGGTTTACGCGCGGCAGAAGCATCGATGGGGTTGATGCTGTTGATACCACCCTGAATAAAGGTGGACTCACCCCAGCTCAGTACCTGACGACCAAAACGCAGACTCACAGGGGTATCACCAAACTCATAATTGGCATACACAAAGGCATCCATGAGTTCAGCGCCTTTACCGGCGGCGTCTTTAGAGGCCTGATTCAGTTCTTTCCAGGGACGTTCGTCATCCATCAGGGCAGAATCATAATAAGCACGGCCACGGACAAACGCACCGTAGTTATCATAGGTCAGGGATAAATCACCGGACCATTTGAGTACGTTGGTATACAGCTTGCCCTTTTCATAGTTCAGGGTGCCGTCATCGTAGTTGTAAGTAGAGGCCTTACCGCCACCGTCTACCAGATCGGAGGTGCCGTATTTGGCAACCTGACCACGGTCCGGATCTTCTGCACGCCAGCCGGCACCATAACTGATGGTATTATCGAACTGACCTTCAATACCAAACATACTGAATTCAACCGCGTTGGCCGAGCCCGCTGCGGCGGCCACCACGGCCGCCAGCGGTAATTTTTTGAAAGCGTTTTTCAATGTCATATGTCGCTCCATTTATATTCTTATTCTCATTAAGGATTGAGGGGATCAGTGGTGCTGATAACAGCGGTACCAGCATTACTGTTGTAAGTCCCCACAGGAACCTGCAGGCCGTTGCTTGCAAAGAAAGTGGCAAGCTGAGTCATCATATTCACCAAACACCAGATTACCGTTCGCATCAGTTGAAGGTATGTTAGTGGTGACTAAATACCCGCATTAAAACGCACCACACATCACGGACTGCTGAACCCCGTTAGTTTTCAGAGGATCAGCACCTGGTATAGGCAGTCAGGTTCAGTTGTTTAATCAACGGCTCGGTACCGGCCAGGTAATTGTTTTCAGCAATACGCATGGTCCAGATACAGGCACCAGCAACCAGCTCATCGGTTTCGCAGTAAGCGGAACCCCAGGGATAGTCTGATCGGAAAGACAGTTGTACTGCCATTACCCACAATTTCATACACCATCAGTGGTTTGGCTTGCAGTTTCAACATTGATGCATAGTTAATTGGGTCAATTGAATCAATGGTGGCCTGCAATCATTGAAATAGGCCTCATAATCGCGTTCACCTTGTTTCACTTTACCCTTAGATCCGGCTTCAATTTTATCCAGCAAACCACCCTCGGTTGCACCGATAGAAGGTGAATTTTCCAGTAAGCGGGTAATGTTCTGGCTGGGGCCTGATCAGGGCTGCGGCCTGAATTGCTGGCAACCCATAACCTGCTTGCACCATGGTTATACCACACTCATAAATGTGGTGCCCACTATGCCACCCAGTGAGTGACCCATAAAATACACTTTGCTGGTATCGAACAGCTTGTCACCGGCAGGTCGTGATCGCCGTCTTCATCCAGATCAAACTTGCTCAGACTCGCCATGAGGTTGAGATAAATCCATCACCGCCTGACGCATATTGTCACGGGATACCTGGAAGTTACTGACGTTGATAAACATGGAACCCGGAATAACCTGAAACGCAACCATCCGCCTCTGTTTCAGAGTCATTAGTCCACACAGATTAGGGTCCGCTTTAGCAGTGTTCTCTGCATCCGCGGCAATAAACTTGGCAGTGACGCTCTGACAGGGTTGGGAATGATCCGTTAAACAGTGTTTCCATGGTCGCGCTATCAACCAAGACAGGCATGCAAACGGATCTGCAGTGCCATCACCATGGGGCAGCGGCGCAATACCGTGCAGTGGTAAATCGATAGCTACTGTTGCAAAACAGCCTTGAACTGAACTGTTTTTCAGTGAAGGGCCTGTAGAATCAATACAACCAGCACCTAACGCGTTTGCCATAGGTACGAGCTATGGGCAACGTGAGCCAAAAATACCGTGCACGATACACGATCATGGCCAACCGTTAGCAGGGCGCACCCGTTTACCAGCATCTAATGCTGCAAGGGTGGTCTCATCTGGCAAAGGAACAATCACCGGCACAGTTACATCGGCTGTCTTCTGCGCAAATGGGTAACGACGGTTTACGTTAGTTGCACCATCCACATCTTTTGGCGGAATCACAATCGCAGCTTGTTCCTGGAATCAGGTTTCACCTGTGCCTAACACACCTTTAATCACAGCGCCTAAAGTTGCATCAGCAGTCCAGGTGGTGTTCTGAATCTTGAGAAAGCATCGGTAATCTGTGCAACCTGATCTTCAGCATCCGGATCATACTGACCAGGGTCGCCAGATAATACGGCATGGGTAATAGCACCCTGGGTCACCAGGTTTGTCCTGGTAAGCGGATGCCGTCTTATCAGAATCCAGAATTAATTCACCATTCAGTGCACCAAACAGAGTTACGTTACGCGCACTGGCATTGCTGTATACATCGATGCGTCGCTTTTAGTGCAGCAATTTCACCAGTCAGCGCAGCGGAAATAGGCATACTTTGGTGCAGCAGCAACGCCGACTCAATTGCCGCCCATGCAGAAGTTGAGCATGTACCGGCAGCAAGGCCGCACTTGCGCCTTAACAGACTTCACTACCGCACCGGATACAAAGCTATTGATGGCTGTTTGAGGGTGTTGTATACCCAGCAGCATCTTCAACGTAGTGCCTGGCGGTAGTAAATGCACGGTCAGCACCACATTGTTATTAACGGATAAATCCAGATTTTGCAGTGTTACATCAACCGCAGGAATAACTGGTTGCACCAGATGTGGCTGCATCAACAGCAGCAAAATAACCTTTCACCATCTTTTCCATGCCCTGTAACAGAGCACGAAGAGGAGGCAACGCTTCATTATTACTGATAAATGGGGCATTACTTACCAAGTCTGTTGTATTGTGATGAAGCTACTACATCATCTTCATTGCTGTCTTTTATGCCATTGGTTAACGCCACTATGTATTTAGTACGCGCTTCCAATGGTTTTTTTGGATAAATGCGCAGCACGTTGTTTGTGCCACCATCAATGCTGATCACAGCAGCGGTGTAATCAACGCCACCGGTTAAATTGGGGCTAGCCACGGCGCCGGTACCTAAAGCACCAATTTGCGCAAAGTCGAGTGCGTCAACCTGACTGTTACCAACACCACCTGCAAGTTTGATTAAAAATACGTTCTGAGTCGGAAGAGAAGAGGAAATAGAGTCCGGATCGATTGAATCATTAAATGGAATGTCGATAGCAGCCGTTGTTGACCAGCCATCCAGATCGTCGATCGCTTTTGTAATGGCATTCTCGGCAGAGGTACCCGCCAGACCAGTATCTGCAGTCCCATCAGATTCTACAGCTTTCTTGAATATGAAATCACTTCCAAACTGCACAACAGCTACGCCGTTTAAAGGTGCAAATTTAGGGTAGACAGCCGGGTTGCTCTCAGCGCCGGACCCGGTTACCGCAGGCGTATCCACGACATTATTATCTTCCACGCTGCTGATTTTACACCCGCTGGTGCTGACCATAATGGCCGCGACAGACAGGCTTAACAGGGACCTTTTCAACATATGAGAGTGACCTCTTTTTATGGTTATGTTGTTGAAACTGCATGCATCGGATGATGCCTCTGCCAGATGTGCCCGACTATAGCCAAGCACAAGGGCAAAACGATCACCCCAAAGTATGAATCCCCTCTGTTTTCAGTGTGTTGCCGCCGTTTGCAGGCAAACGGGCGTTTGAAACGAAAACAGGAGTACCAACTCTAGAGCAAGCGCACTAATAACAGACCAGTATCGTTATATGAGCATCTATAGCAAGAAGTTCTTAGTAACGTTTTGCAACCCGACACACTTTTATGCTTTACGGCCATTTTCCACATGTGCGGGCAGTGCGTGGCACAAAACTCCCATTTAGCGCCGGGCTTAGTTACAATGCTGCCCCCATGCCCGCACGGGAATGGCCAGACTGTAAAACCATGTGCCGCACGCTGGCGGCAACTGATTCCAATTAAGCGAGAAGCATATGTCCAAACAAGATTCCGTAGTAATTGTCAGTGGTACCCGCACCCCTATGGGTGGTTTCCAGGGTAGTCTGGCCGACGTGCCTGCCGTAGAGCTGGGTGCGGTAGCCATTAAAGAAGCCGTTGCCCGTGCCGGTTTAAAACCTGAAGACATTCAGGAAGTGATCATGGGTAACGTATTACCCGCTGGCCTGAAACAGGGCCCTGCCCGCCAGGCAATGCGCTCTGCCGGCCTGCCGGATGCAACCGGCGCCACCACTATTAACAAACTGTGTGGTTCCGGTATGAAGGCCACTATGCTGGCCCACGATTTAATCAAAGCAGGCACCAACGACATCATGGTTGCCGGTGGTATGGAGTCCATGTCTAACGCACCTTACGTGCTGTTAAACGCCCGTAAAGGTTACCGCATGGGCCACGGCGATCAGGCCATGGACCACATGTTCCTGGATGGTCTGCAGGATGCCGAAACCGGCCGTCTGATGGGCTCTTTCGCCCAGGACGTGGCTGACCAGAAAGGTTACACCCGTGAAAAAATGGACGAATACGCCATTCTGTCCCTGAACCGCGCCAAAGCGGCGATTGAAAACGGCTCCCTGAAAGACGAAATCGTGCCGGTTAAAGTTGTGACCCGTAAAGGTGAAGTACTGGTGCAGGATGACGAGCAGCCATTCAACGCCAACATCGATAAAATCCCAACCCTGCGCCCAGCCTTCAAAAAGACGGCACTATCACTGCCGCGAACGCATCCTCTATTTCTGACGGTGCTTCGGCACTGGTGCTGATGCGTGAATCCGAAGCCGAAGCCCGTGGCATTAAACCTCTGGCGCGCATCGTCGCCCACGCCACTAACTCACTGCACCCTTCTGAATTCACCATTGCACCGGTTGGCGCAATCGAAAAAGTGCTGAAAAAAGCCGGCTGGAATAAAGACGAGGTTGATCTGTTTGAAATCAACGAAGCCTTTGCCATGGTAACCATGATGCCGGTTGACGAGCTGAAACTGGATATCAACAAAGTAAACGTGCATGGCGGTGCCTGCGCCCAGGGTCACCCTGTCGGCTCTACCGGTTCCCGTCTGCTGGTTACCCTGGCCTATGCACTGAAAAAATACGGCAAAAAACGCGGTGTGGCTGCACTGTGCATCGGTGGCGGTGAAGCTACTGCCATGGCGATTGAATTAATCTGATAAAACGCGGCGCAGTATTTAACTGCGCCGTTTATCGATTAAATCACCCATAAAAAAACCGCGCTAATGCGCGGTTTTTTTATGGCCAGGGATGGCCGGTATCCTGCAAATACGAATAAATTATTCCGCCCTGTGCTCACGGGCTAAATATTCATGGCTCTGCATTTCCAGCAAACGCGAAGTAGTACGGTCAAATTCAAAACTGAGTTTGCCGCCTAAATACAGCTCATGGATGGGCGCATTGCCGGACATAATTAACTTCACGCCGCGGTCGTAAAATTCATCCACCATGTTAATAAAGCGCCGCACTTTATCGTCAACTTTTACATCCATCTGCGGCACATCACTGATTAATACCGCATGGTATAAACGCCCTAACTCGATGTAATCGTTCTGTGAGCGGGGGCCGTCACACAAGGCATTAAAATCGAACCAGGCGATATCATCACAAATGGCTTTGGCCATAATTTTACGGCCAAGAATTTCAACACCCACATCGCGCACTATGTGTTCGTTATCGGGAATTAACGCCATAAAACTTTTTTCGAGGCTGGCATTGGCACCGGCATCCAGCGGGAAATGATAAAGCTCGGCTTGCTCAAGGGTGCGCAGGCGATAATCAATACCACTGTCGACGTTCACCACTTCTGTATATTGTTTAATTAAACGAATTGCCGGTAAAAAACGGTCACGCTGCAAACCATCTTTGTATAAACCATCGGGCACGATATTCGACGTCGCCACCAGAGAAACACCACGGGCAAAGAGTTTTTCCATCAGGCCGCCAAGGATCATGGCATCGCCGATATCAGACACAAAAAACTCATCAAAACACAGAATACGGGCTTCGCCGGCGATGCGGTCGGCAACGGTATCCAGTGGGTTTTTCTGGCCTTTTAATTCTTTTAAGTGGTTATGCACCCGCTGCATAAAACGGTGGAAGTGGGTACGGATTTTTTTATCAAACGGCAGTGCATCGAAGAAGGTATCCACCAGATAGGTTTTACCGCGGCCCACACCACCCCAGAAATAAATACCTTTCTGCGGCACGGGTTTTTTACCGGCAATACCCTTGAACATACGGCTGACCAGGGAAGCTTCCTGTTCGGCACGGTGCACGGCAACCAGATCGTCGTACAGGCGCTGCAGGTGTTTCACGGCCATTTCCTGCGCAACGTCGTAGGAAAAATCGTCCCGTTCAAGGTCTTTGCGGTAGCGTTCTAATGGTGTCATAGGAGATGCTTCATGCCCTTTACGGACTGAGTATAGAGAATAATGTGCGGCGCATTTTACGGGCCTTGCACATAAGTGCAAGGTATTCGGGGTGATTCGTCAGGGTTAAAGGAGCTGTTGTTTCAACCAGTCTTTCAGGGCCGGCAAATAACCATGGAAAAAATGCCCGCAACCAGTGAAAACCGTGTAATCCATCGGCGGATATTGCGTGTTTACCCAGTGATCCACTTCCTCAAAGGGCACAACCTCATCGGCATCCCCATCACTACACTGGCAGGTACCGGCAGCGGCGTTGATTTCGACAAACGGAAAATGATGCACAGGGGGCGCAACCAGCAATAAATGCGATACATCCGCGTCGGTTTCGCGACTGGCAGCCGCCGCCACATAACTGCCAAAACTGAACCCGGCAAGCACAAACTGCTTAGCGCTATGGGCCGTTTGCAACCACTTAATCACCGCCAGAGTATCGTCCACCTCCCCGACCGCATTGTCATACTGGCCGGCACTCGCGCCAACACCGCGAAAATTAAAACGCAGGGCATTCAGCCCAACCTCATTACAGGCCTTGGCAATGGTAGTGACCACTTTGTTATCCATGGTGCCAGCAAACAATGGGTGGGGATGGCAAATCACAGCCCAGGGTGCATCGGGTTTACTCGGGTGCAGCACGGCTTCCAGTGTGCCCACCGGGAAATCCTGGCGCGGATAAAACATCAGGCTGGTTAAACTGGTGCAGCCCGTAAGCAGCATCAGCACCAGAACACCAGGGCCTGTTAACACTAATTGAACAGGCCTGTTATCGGATAAAAATTTCTTGAGCACGGCGCTGAGAACGTGGCCTAACGGGTTAAGCAAGTGAACAGCAACACAGAACAAGGAGTTTTTAGCCATAACCCTTCGGGCTGAGGCCCGTTTTCCCCATAACGGTGTCGTTTGGCATTCATTTAACCCGTTATATTTCATGCCTCTCTCCTTGTTCTGAGAAAAACGGGCGCTCAGCAGGCACTTTCAATTAATGTTAACAGGCCCTAAAGTGAAGCCTCCCCCACGGAAATACAAGCGAGCATCTATGACACTGCAACTGCTCACCACCCTGTTTGTATTTATCATCGGTATTGGCCTGGGAATTACCCTGCAACGCTATGTGCTCAGCAGCAGCCCACGCACCGCCGCCTTAGAAAACGAACTCACCGGCCTGAAAGAAGAACATTCGCGTATGAAGATGGACGTTGAGCACCATTTCAACCAGACCAGCGTGCTGATTCACAACCTTACCAACGACTACAAAGCCCTCTACGATCACCTGCAAAAAGGCTCCGACAGCTTTACGGAAAAACCCCTCGCCGACCTTAAACAGATGCTCGAACAGGAAGGCACTTACGTGCGCGAAACCAGCCCGGAAAAAGAATCCTGAGGTTAGCCAGGCCCGCCAAAAAGCTTTATATGTTTATCACCTTTTGTTCTATGTCGAATCCTTCTTATGCCTCGTTGACGCTGGTATAGTAGCGCCCCATTAACCAAAGTGGATCGTAAATCACGATAAGGCGAGTAAGTGGGCCATGGCAGAATATAACCTGACACACCTGAAACAACTGGAAGCGGAGAGTATTCACATCATCCGCGAAGTGGCTGCGGAGTTTGAAAACCCCGTGATGCTCTACTCCATCGGTAAAGATTCGGCTGTAATGCTGCACCTTGCGCGCAAGGCCTTTGCCCCGGGTAAACCTCCGTTCCCGTTATTACACGTGGACACCACCTGGAAATTCAAAGAAATGATCGCCTTCCGCGACCAGATGGCCAAAGAAGTCGGCATGGATTTAATAGTGCACACCAACCAGGAAGGCAAAGCCAACAACATCAACCCGTTTGATCACGGCTCATCCAAATACACCGACATTATGAAAACCCAGGCCCTGAAACAGGCCCTGGATAAATACGGTTTTGATGCTGCCTTCGGTGGTGCACGCCGCGATGAAGAAAAATCCCGCGCCAAAGAGCGTGTGTATTCTTTCCGCGACAAAAATCACCGCTGGGACCCTAAAAACCAGCGCCCTGAGCTGTGGAATATCTACAACAGCAAAATCAACAAGGGTGAGAGCATCCGTGTATTCCCGTTATCCAACTGGACCGAACTGGATATCTGGCAATACATTCACCTCGAAGGCATCAAAATTGTGCCGCTGTATTACTCCGCCCTGCGCCCCGTAGTGAAACGCAATGGCACCCTGATCATGGTGGATGACGAGCGCCTGCCACTCGCGCAAGGTGAAAAACCTGAAATGAAAATGGTGCGTTTCCGTACCCTGGGCTGTTACCCGCTCACCGGTGCGGTGGAATCCGAAGCGGATACCCTGCCGGAAATTATTCAGGAAATGCTGCTGGCCACTACCTCAGAACGTCAGGGTCGTATGATCGACCACGACGAAGCCGGCTCCATGGAAAAGAAAAAGCAGGAAGGTTATTTCTAGCCTCCAGCTCTGAGTCACAAGCTGCCAGGACGGCGGCAATAAAAAGTGCACGCTAAGGGAATAGCAATGCCAGTTGAAAATCTGGCGATATGGCAACGCAGTACCGCACAATGTATCGCCATTTATAAATATTTTATGCCCAGCAGGGAATATGGCTTTAAAGAGCAAATTACCCGTTCGGCATTATCCATTCCCAGCAATATCGCAGAGGGAATGGAACGGTTATCAGACAGAGAAAAGTACCGGTTTCTTGAAATAGCCAAAGGATCATCCGCTGAATTATCAACGCAAATTTACATCGGCGTTGGTATTGGGCTGATCGATGAGCAAACAGGCCATGCCTGGATGCGGGAAAATAAAGAAATCGCTGCCATGATCGCTGGATTAATGAAAACACTGCTAGCCGCTCGCAGCTAGTAATTGGAGACTCTGATATGTCACACCAGTCAGACCTGATATCACAAGATATTAATGCTTATTTAAAGCAGCACGAGCACAAAGAATTACTGCGTTTTTTAACCTGCGGTAACGTTGACGACGGTAAAAGCACCTTAATCGGCCGTTTATTACACGACTCAAAAATGATCTATGAAGATCAGCTCGCCGCAGTAGAAAACGCTTCCGTGAAACACGGCACCACAGGTAATAAAGTTGACCTGGCACTGCTGGTTGACGGCTTACAGGCAGAACGTGAGCAGGGCATCACCATTGATGTGGCTTACCGTTATTTTTCTACCGATAAACGTAAATTTATTATTGCCGATACCCCCGGTCACGAGCAGTACACCCGCAACATGGCCACCGGTGCATCCACCTGTGATCTGGCGATTATTCTGATCGATGCCCGTTACGGTGTGCAGACCCAGACCAAACGTCACTCGTTTATTGCTTCACTGCTGGGCATTAAACACGTACTGGTCGCGGTGAACAAAATGGACCTGCTGGATTTCTCTGAAGCACGCTTCGAAGAAATTAAAACCACCTATTTAGCTTTCGCAGAAAAACTGAATATTAAAAATATCCAGTTTGCGCCTATTTCAGCACTCGATGGCGACAACGTTGTAAACCGCAGTGAGCGCAGCCCTTGGTACAAAGGCCAGACCCTGATGGAAATGCTCAACACTGTGGAAATCAACGCGGAAAAGAATTACCAGAATTTCCGTTACCCTGTGCAGTATGTAAACCGCCCGAACCTGGATTTCCGTGGTTTCTGCGGCACAGTTGCCTCGGGCACCATCCGCCCGGGTGAAGAAATTATGGCTCTGCCATCGGGTAAAAAATCCCGCGTAAAATCCATCGTGACCTACGATGGCAATTTACAGGAAGCCTTCAATGGCCAGGCCGTTACCCTGACCATGGAAGACGAAATCGACATCAGCCGTGGTGACATGATTGTTAAACCAGACGATCTGCCAACCGTGGCTAACCGTCTGAATGCCGATATCGTGTGGATGGCCGAAGACAGCCTTAAACCGGGCAAACAATACACCATGAAATTCAGTGCAACGCCGGTAACAGGTTCCTTCTCGACCCTGCATTACCGTGTGGATGTGAATACACTGGATAAACACGAAGCCACCGAGTTAAAACTCAATGAAATCGGTTTATGTGAAGTATCACTGAATAAAAAAGTCGCTTTCGATCCTTACAAGAAAAACCGCGCAACCGGTGCTTTTATTGTGATTGATCGCCTCACCAACGTAACCGTGGGTGCAGGTATGATCGTTGGCGCAGCCGATGAGCAAAAAGACGAAAAATTAACCGCCGTTTCCGCTGAAGAAAAAGCAGCGCGTTACGATCAGCGCCCGGTTGCCGTGTATTTAAGCGGTGATAATAAACATGTGCTGGCCAGTGCCCTGGACCGCCGTTTATTTAATCTGGGTAAAGCAGCTGTACTGCTCAGCCGCGATGACATTGGCAATAACAATGCGCAGGAAGTGGCTAAGTTAATGAACAAAGCCGGCCTGATTGCCCTGTGCACGTTTGAAGCACCGCAAGGTGCACTGACGATTGATGCCGACCACACCCCTGTGGAAACCGCAATCGCCATGCTGCAGGATCAGGGCATTATTTAATTCCCGACCCCGCAATAAAAAACCCGGCAAATGCCGGGTTTTTTATTGCTTCGTTTATTTGATCAGGGGTTCATACCCACTTTGGCATCATCTTTTGCCAGGGTTTTTTCCAAGTACCAATAATCTGTCATCAAACGTTTGTTGGTCGGCTGACCTGGGGCACCACTGGGGGCAATACCGCGTTTACCGGCGGCTTGTTTCAGATAATCTTTGCGATTTTGCTGCCATGCACACTGATTTACACCACGCACGGGCAAATACATAACAACATCCTGCCCTTCTTCATTTTCATACATTACATGCAGGCCACCCAACAGCGGGGTTTGTGCATCATTATCGGCACTTAATAACAACCAGAATGCGCGGTCCATGCCCGGCGGAATATTCACGTTGCCCGCCAAAAGATGGGTAGATTCAGTTGTCGGGGCATAGATTGCCGCATCATGTGCGCGATTAATCTTATCGGCGGTATTCACCACATCCGCGCCCACCAGTGCAATGGCACCGGCTTTTTGTGCTTTTTCATTGGAGCTGTTCAGGGCGATATTACCCAGCGCGACAACGGCAAGCATGGCCATGGAGGCATTAAAATCATCACGGCCATTAGTGCGTTTACGGGCATCAGCCCAGGCTGCTAACTGATCGCCGCTAACCATTTGGAAATGGGATTGGCCATCATTGTTACCGCCAAAACCGAGGCGGATATTTTTCATGCTCAGCCACTGCGAGGATGGATTTTCCACCGAGACATCAATGTAACCAAAATAATCACTGCACATGGTTTCGGCATAACTGGCGCTGACTTTCAGCGGGCTGCTGCCACTTTCATAAACGGCATAATCACCAAATTGGGAGGAAGCACAGGCACTGAGCAGGCTGGTCAAAATAAGCGTGGGCAAAATTCGCATTCACTAATCCTTTAGTTATGTAAGCAGGCGGGCAAAGGTAACAAGACAATTACTGCGCAGCTATAGGCAATGGCTTACAAAACTGCAACAGAGTTTTACCCTGTGCATTGCGGCCAAATAAACAGGCAATAAAAAACCCGGCATTTGCCGGGTTTTTTATTAGACGTATGGGGAATTATTTACACCATACACGGGCATTGCGGAACATACGCATCCAGGCACCGTCGTTATCCCACTCATCCGGGCAATAACTGTTGGTCACCGCGCGGAATACACGCTCAGGGTGCGGCATCATAATGGTCACACGGCCATTGGCGGCAGTTAAACCGGTAATGCCCTGTACGGAACCGTTCGGGTTGAAGGGGTAACGTTCAGTGGTTAAACCGTAGTTATCCACAAAACGTAATGCCACCTGGGCGTTCTGATTCACCGCAGCGATATCCTGCTCACCGGCAAATTCCGCATGGCCTTCACCGTGGGCGATGGCAATCGGCATACGGCTGCCTTCCATGCCCTGCAGGAAGATAGAATCTGATTTCTGCACTTCGACCATGGCAACACGGGCTTCAAACTGTTCGGACTTGTTACGTACAAAGTGCGGCCAGTTTTGTGCACCGGGGATTAACTCGTGCAGGTTAGAGAGCATCTGGCAACCGTTACATACGCCTAATGCAAAGGCATCTTCACGGGCAAAAAATGCGCTGAACTCTTCACGGGCACGGGCGTTAAACAGAATGGATTTTGCCCAGCCTTCACCGGCACCCAACACGTCACCATAGGAGAAACCACCGCAAGCTACTAAACCACGGAAGTCCTTGAGGCTCACGGCACCGCTTAAAATGTCGCTCATGTGCACGTCGGTGGTAGCAAAACCGGCGCGGTCGAAGGCGGCAGCCATTTCGATCTGGCCGTTCACACCCTGCTCACGCAGGATCGCAACCCGTGGGCGATTGCCGCTGGCAATCAGGGCTGCGGCCACATCCTGGTTCACATCAAAGCTCAGTTCGGCGTGCAGGCCTGGGTCATCGGCATCCAGCAGGTTGTCGAATTCCTGGGTAGCACATTCGGAGTTATCACGCAGGGCCTGCATACGGAAGGAGGTTTCCGCCCACAGACGCAGGGCATCAACCCGTTTCTGTTCCAGAACAGTCTCACCGTCCACAGTGAAACGCAGGCTGTCTTCGTCGTTCAGGGTACCGATCACGGCTACGCAATCCCCTAAACCGGCGGCGGTCAGCTGGCTTAATACTTCTTCCGTGGCGCTTTGTTCAACCTGAATCACGGCACCTAACTCTTCGTTGAAAAGTACGGAGAACAGATCGCTTTCTTCATCCACCAGGGCATCAAGCGCAATGTTGATACCCACATGGCCGGCGAAACTCATTTCCGCCAGGGTGGCATACAGACCACCGTCGGAACGGTCGTGGTACGCAAGCAGTTTGCCATCCTGATTGAGGCCCTGGATCACAGCGAAAAACGCTTTTAAATCTTCCGCGTCATCCACATCCGGTGCCACATCACCCAGCTGGTCATACACCTGCGCCAAGGCGGAACCACCCAGACGGTTCTGGCCACGGCCAAGGTCGATCAGGATCAGATCGGTATCGTCCTGGTCGGCACGCAGTTGCGGGGTCAGCACTTTACGGGCATCGGTCACGGGCGCGAAGCCGGACATGATGAGGGATAAAGGTGCAGTTACGGTTTTATCTTCGGTGGCATCCTTCCAGCGGGTTTTCATGGACATGGAGTCCTTACCCACAGGAATGGTCATGCCTAATTCAGGGCACAGCTCCATACCCACGGCGTGTACTGTGGCGTAGAGCTTGGCGTCTTCACCCGGGTGACCGGCAGCGGCCATCCAGTTCGCGGAGAGTTTCACATCACTCAGCTTGGCGATGGGCGCAGCGGCGATGTTAGTGATCACTTCACCAATCGCCATACGCCCGGAAGCCGGTGCGTTGATCAGGGCCAGCGGGGTGCGCTCACCCATGGCCATAGCCTCACCGGCGAAGGTATCAAACGAACTGGTGGTCACGGCACAATCCGCCACCGGTACCTGCCATGGGCCAACAAACTGATCGCGGGCCACCAGACCGGTAATGGAACGGTCACCTATGGTGATCAGGAAGCTCTTGCTCGCCACCGCAGGCAATTGCAGAACACGCTTAGCGGCATCGGCCAGGTTAATACCGTTCAGCTCAAGGGCCGGCAGATTCACCTTGCCGGAATCGGCCGTGCGGTGCATGCGTGGTGGTTTACCCAGCAGAACCTGCAACGGCATATCCACGGGTTTGTTGCCAAAGTGGCTGTCGGCCACTTCCAGATGTAATTCTTCGGTGGCTTCACCCACGACCGCGTAGGGGCAACGCTCACGTTTGGCGATGGCATCAAACGCGGCTAAATCTTCCGCCGCCACGGCCAGCACATAACGTTCCTGGGATTCGTTACACCAAATGGCCAGCGGGCTCATGCCGGGTTCGTCGTTGGGCACATTACGCAGCTGGAATTTACCACCGCGGCCAGCATCGTTAACCAGCTCAGGCAGAGCGTTGGAGATACCACCGGCACCCACGTCGTGGATAAAACGGATCGGGTTTTGATTGCCCAGCTGCCAGCAACGGTCGATCACTTCCTGGCAACGGCGCTCCATCTCAGGGTTGTCACGCTGTACGGAGGCAAAATCCAGATCTTCAGAGGAAGAGCCGGTCGCCATGGAAGACGCCGCGCCACCGCCTAAACCGATTTGCATGGCCGGGCCACCCAGCACGATGAGCTTACCACCCACAGGGATTACGCCCTTCTGCACGTGTTCCACGCGGATATTGCCGTAACCACCGGCAATCATGATGGGCTTGTGGTAACCACGTACTTCTTCACCGTTGACTGTGGTGACTTTTTCTTCGTAGGTACGGAAATAACCACACAGGTTCGGACGGCCAAATTCGTTGTTGAACGCAGCGCCCCCCAGGGGGCCGTCGATCATGATGTCAAACGCGCTGACGATACGCTCAGGTTTGCCGTACTGGGATTCCCAGGGCTGTACAAAACCGGGAATTTTTAAATCCGACACGGTAAAACCGGTTAAACCCGCTTTAGGTTTACTGCCGATACCGGTCGCACCTTCGTCGCGGATTTCACCACCGGAGCCGGTCGCAGCGCCCGCGTGGGGGGCGATAGCGGTTGGGTGGTTGTGGGTTTCAACCTTCATCAGAATGGCGATTTCTTCCTGATGGTAACCGTAAGTACGGCTTGCCGGATCCGGGAAGAAACGGCCTGCAACCGGGCCATTGATAACAGAAGCGTTATCTTTGTAAGCAGAGAGGATGTTCTCGTGGTTGCAGTTGTAGGTGTTTTTAATCATCTGGAACAGGGATTTATCCTGCTCTTCGCCGTCAATCGTCCAGCTGGCGTTGAAAATCTTGTGGCGGCAGTGCTCGGAGTTCGCCTGGGCAAACATCATCAGTTCGATGTCGTTCGGGTTGCGGCCCAGTTTGGTAAAGGATTCCACCAGGTAATCAATTTCATCTTCGGCCAGCGCCAGACCCAGCTCCTGGTTAGCGGCCACCAGGGCGGCACGGCCACCTTTGAGCACGTCGACGGATTTCAGCGGCGCAGGTTCAGCGCTGCTGAACATCACGGCGGCGTCAGCCGTGGAGGCCAGCACAGCTTCCACCATACGGTCATGGATGGCAGCACGCACGGCGGCAACATCCGCCGCGCTCAGCTTGCCCTGCACGTAGTAGGCGATAGCACGTTCAATACGTTTGATTTTGCTGAGGCCACAGTTTTTAACGATATCCGTTGCCTTGGAAGACCATGGGCTGATGGTGCCGATACGCGGCACCACCAGGAACAGAGTACCTTCAGCGGTTTCAGCATCAGCCTTAGGGCCGTACTTAAGAATCTTGCCAAGGGTGTCGAGCTCCTGGGCGGACAGGTCTTCGGTCAGTTGAGCGAAATGTACGAATTCGGCATACACACCACTGACGGAGGCAGAAGCTGCCTGCAGTTTTTGCAGTAACTTGCCACGACGGAAAGATGAAAGCGCTGGCGCACCACGCAGTTCGAGCATCGCTGTTGGCCTTTTTCAGGAGGGACAAAAAATGAGGCGCAATTTTAAAGCAAACGCCGCTCCGGCTCTAGGGCGCAGCTGAATTATTCTCTGCCCCTGTGCAGGCAAAGCGCATTCAGCGCACTCCCGGTAAACAATCATGGCTCAGGCTTCAGGTTACGCGAGCCGCTATTAAACCCGCAGAAACCCCGTCACAACCCTTGTTTAGGTCAATAAACCCTTAAAAGACAATAAGTTAGCTTGTTTTTGATGAATAATGAGCAAAAAACAACCAAATCAAGCCCTTCGCATATAACCAAATATTCTAAGACAGCCAACCCCAGTAACCATGGGTTCTCGCAAGGGGCTGACGACAATTGTCCGACAGGATTCAGCCCGCCCGGTTTGGCCAGCCGTAACTAAGGCTTTAAAATGGGCACCTGTTCTCAAAAGTGCCCGCGCACAGAGGTTACATTTGCAAGGTTTTATCCGGACTTACAGTTGGTTTTTCAAATCCTGCGCAGCTATCGCTGTGCTGGCCGTACTGTTTGCCCAGACCCTGCATCCGCAACTCAGCCAGCTGGAAAAAATTCAGCAACAGGGCACCCTGACCATCATTACCCGCAACAGCCCCACTACCTATTTCCAGGACAAAGACCAAACCTCAGGTTTTGAATACGAACTGGCACAGACCTTCGCCAACATGCTGGGGGTAACCCTGGAAGTGAAAGTCGCCAATACCCTGGATGAATTACTCGTGGCGCTGGAAAAAGGCGAAGCACAAATTGCCGCCGCCGGCCTGACCATTAACGAAGCTCGCCAGCAACGGGTACGTTTTGGTGATGTATACATGGACGTTAAACAATTACTGGTTTACCGCACCGGCAAAAAAGCCCCGGATTCCCTCGCCGATGTTAAAAACAGCCGCCTGGTGGTGATGGGCGACAGCAGCCACAGCCAGCACCTGCAAAATATCCAGCGCAACCTGATGCCGGACCTGAGCTGGATCGAAAGCACAGATGCTGAAGTGGTCGAGCTGGTGCAGATGGTGGAAAACAACGAGATTGATTACACCATTATCAACTCCAACGAATTTGAAGCCTTCGCTTCGTTTTTCCCCCATGTGCGGGTCGCATTTGAATTAAACGATGGCCTGCAGATGGCCTGGGCCTTTGGCCGTAAAGCCGACAACAGCCTGTTTGATGCTGCACGTGATTTTTTCTACGACATGCGCGAAAGCGGTGAATTATCACAACTACAGGAACGTTATTACGGCCATCTGGACCAGCTCGACCCGGCGGGCACCCTGACATTTTTGCGTAAAACCGATGATGACCTGAGTGAACTGAAAGACTTATTCAACCAGGCGGAAAATGAAACCGGCATCGACTGGCGCCTGCTGGCGGCCATCAGTTATCAGGAATCCCACTGGAAACCACTGGCCCGTTCGCGCACCGGAGTGCGTGGCCTGATGATGTTAACCCGGCGCACCGCATCGGAGGTGGGCGTTGAAAACCGCCTCGACCCAGAGCAAAGCGTAATGGGCGGCGCACGTTATTTTGCCCAGTTAAAACGTTTTTATGCGGATATTCCCGAACCGGATCAAACCTGGTTTGCCCTCGCGGCTTACAACGTTGGCGCAGGCCATGTCAGTGATGCACAAGAGCTGACCCGTGCCCGCGGTGAAGACCCGGCACGCTGGATGGATGTAAAAAACCAGCTGCCCCTGCTGAGCAAAAAGAAATGGCACAGCCAAACCAAACACGGTTACGCCCGTGGCTGGGAGCCTGTGCAATATGTGCAGAATATCCGCCGTTTTTACGACTTACTGGTATGGCGAGAACAGCCCCAGCGCCAGCTGGCCAGCAGCGATACCAACTCTTTATTGGCAGCCAATAATAATTTCCGCAAAGTAGGTCCGCTGAATTAAAGAGAGTTTTTAAAACACTGCTGTCCCTCAGTTTTTACACACGAAACAGGGCCTCATTTGAGGCCCTTCTTTTTGGCTTGAGCAGATGAAACAGCCGTTTGTGATGAGCACAAAATGAACGCTCGAGGGCCTGTGCCCGGCACGGGTATAAGCCCCCCCCAAGAAAGAACCTTTGTAATTCAGTGGTCGGTAATTAAACCGGTTTTTTTCTTTCTGGGAAGGGACTTCCCAGACCCTTCCTTCGCTCACACTGCTGCTTGTTCCCGGTTTTTTTGGCGCGTCATCACGCCCACGCGCCATGGGACGTCCTGTCCTGCTCCGCCGGCGCTTTGTAGGGCACCGAATCATGCAGCGCTGCCCCACATCTATGCTGACTGCGGGCTATGTCGCTTTAAAAAACCGGCGCAGCAAGTTCGCATGATGTGTTCTGAATTAACAGCGTGATAAATCGTTACAAATAAAAAAGCCCTGAATGAAATTTCACTTCATCCAGAGCTTTTAGGTTTTCAACTGTAAGGCAGTAGTGGTTTTAAAACTCCTTTTTTTATTCGTCCCTGTTATTTTTCAGGGCTTTTTTCTCTTCGCGGCGGCGTGCAAAAAATGCCTGCATCACCGCACTGCATTCCTGCGCTAACACACCCGCCGTCACTTCAATTTTGTGATTTAAATACGCGGCATTAAATGCACCGGGCTGACTGTGCACTACCCCGGCTTTAGGCTCAGAGGCACCGTACACCAGACGTTTGATGCGGGCGTGGGTTAATGCACCGCTGCACATGGTGCAGGGTTCAATGGTGACAAATAATTCTGCATCGGCGAGGCGATAATTCGCGATGCGATTTGCCGCATCACGCAACGCCACCACTTCCGCATGGGCGGTAGGGTCATGGCTGGAAATCGGCTGGTTAAAACCCCGCCCGATAATTTCGCCATTTAATACAACCACCGCACCCACGGGCACTTCGTCCCGTGCGGCAGCAAGCTGTGCCTGGGCAATGGCCTCGCCCATGAAAAACTCATCATTCATGGCTGGCGATGGCACCACTGCTTTCATGCTGTTGCCAGAAGGCAGTTAACATCTGTGCGGTTTTTTTCGGAATTTCCAGCATCGGCACATGGCCAATGCCGGGGATAATATCCGCCTGCACGTGGGGAATGGTTTCAACAAATTTAGGCACTGAAGTAACACTCAGCACCCGGTCGTTTTCGCCCCAGATCACATACACAGGCATGCTGAGTTTTTTAAACATAAAACCAAAACCACCTGCGTATTTAGCCGCTTCTGCTTCTTTGTGAATATGTTCAAAAATATGTTCGTTGGCGGCTTCGCGGGCCACGGCTTTACGTGCTAAAACACTGCGCGCAGGCCAGGGTAAAAAAGGCTGTTCGGACATCACAAAATCCATCAGCGCATCAAAATCTTCAGGCTCTTTTACGATCAGAGGATTTTTTTCATGGCGGGCGAGAATTTCTTCCAGTTCGCTGGGTTTATCACCGTAAAAACCCACCGCATCAATTAACGCCAGGCTGGTGACTTGCTCAGGATGACGGTAGGCATACAGGGCTGCAATCGCACCGCCCATGGAGTTGCCCACCAGATGGAATTTATTTAAATGCAGGGCATCGACAAATTCTGCGAGGCGCAGGCTCTGCACATCAAAGCCATAATATTGTTTTTCATCGAAACTGCTGTCGCCGTGGCCCGGTAAATCCGGCGCATAAACATGGTAACCGTCGAGTTTTTGCACCATGCGCGTCCAGTTATCTTTATCGCCACCAAAGCCGTGTAATAACAGCACCACAGGCTGGCCGGGCTCACCCGCTTCCAGGTAGGTCCAGTGGTGGTCGCTTAACTGAATATCTTTTTTCTCAAAACCGGCCATGGAGCGTTCCACGCCCAGGCCCATTTTAAACAGGCCATTTTCCAGCGATGCACAGCCGCTTAACAACATCAGAAACAGCAGGGGTAACAGGATTTTTTGGCTTTTTATTTTTATAGCTAGCATTCCTACTCTCCAGAAACGCAAAACGTGCATTTGCAGCACGTTTCGCGGGTTAATTGTGGCACGCTTTAACGTGCCATTATTCCCACTCGATGGTAGCCGGCGGCTTGGACGATACGTCATAGGCCACACGGGAAACCTCAGCGATTTCGTTAATAATACGGCCGGAAACTTTTTCCAGCAGCTCATAGGGCAGGTGCGCCCAACGGGCTGTCATAAAGTCGATGGTTTCCACCGCACGCAGGGCGATAACCCACTCGTAACGGCGACCATCACCTACTACACCCACGGATTTCACCGGCAGGAATACCGCAAAAGCCTGACTGGTTTTGTGGTACCAACCGGCAGCGTGTAATTCTTCCAGGAAAATCGCATCCGCTTCACGCAGGATGTCGGCATATTCTTTTTTCACTTCACCGAGAATACGCACACCCAGGCCTGGGCCAGGGAACGGATGACGGTAAACCATATCGTAGGGCAAGCCTAATTCCAGACCGATTTTACGCACTTCGTCTTTGAATAATTCACGCAGTGGCTCAACCAGTTCAAAGGCCATATCTTCCGGTAAACCGCCCACATTGTGGTGGGATTTGATGACATGGGCTTTACCGGTTTTAGCAGCAGCGGATTCAATCACGTCAGGGTAAATAGTGCCCTGGGCGAGGAATTTAACATCTTTTAATTTGGCTGCTTCGGCATCGAATACTTCGATGAAGGTATTACCGATGATTTTGCGTTTTTTCTCAGGGTCGGCCTCACCGGCCAGTTTGCCCAGGAATAAATCAGCGGCGTTGGCGCGGATAACTTTTACACCCATATTCTGGGCGAACATTTCCATCACCATATCGCCTTCGTTTTTACGCAGCAGGCCGTTATCCACAAACACACAGGTGAGCTGATCACCGATGGCTTTGTGCAGCAGGGCTGCTACCACGGAGGAATCCACACCGCCGGATAAACCTAACAGTACTTTCTGCTTGCCCACCTGGGCGCGTACTTTGGCGATCTGATCTTCAATAATTTGTGCCGGTGTCCACAGGGTGTCACAACCACAGATATTCTTGATGAAGTGCTCCAGCATGCGGCCACCCTGCAGGGTGTGGGTCACTTCGGGGTGGAATTGCACACCAAAGAATTTTTTACCTGCGTGGTACATACCAGCGATAGCGCAGGAAGGGGTAGACGCCATCAGTTCAAAACCTTCCGGCATGCGCACTACTTTATCACCGTGGCTCATCCACACGTCGAGCAGTGCAGAACCGTCATGGGCGATATGATCTTTAATATCCGCCAGCAGGGCACTGCTGCCGTGGGCTGTTACCTGGGCATAACCAAATTCACGGATATTGGAGCCTTCCACTTTGCCGCCCAGCTGTTCAGCCATGGTCTGCATGCCATAACAAATACCAAATACCGGCACGCCTAAATCAAACACGATTTGCGGGGCGCGGGGTGAGCCTGGCTCAGGCACGGACTCAGGGCCACCGGCGAGAATAATACCGCTCGGGGCATAGGCGCGGATTTCCGCTTCGTCCATATCCCAGGCACGGATTTCAGAAAATACGCCAATCTCACGCACACGGCGGGCGATCAACTGGGTGTACTGGGAACCGAAGTCCAGAATCAGGATTTTCTGTGCATGAATATCAGTCATTCGTTAGCCTCTAACTGTGTTTCCCGCAGGGGGCCGGAAACAAAGAAGTCCGGCGCTAACCGGACTCATAAAATCAATAGGATCCACATGCAGCGGGCAGTCACCTGCCCGGCGGATTAACCCATGCGGTAGTTTGGCGCTTCTTTGGTGATCTGTACGTCGTGCACGTGGGACTCTTTCATGCCCGCGTTGGTAATACGTACAAATTCAGGTTTGGTGCGCATTTCATCGATGGTGGCACAACCTGTGTAACCCATAGACGCACGCAGGCCACCCATCATCTGGTGCACTACGTTGCTCAGGGGGCCTTTCACCGCGATACGGCCTTCGATACCTTCCGGCACCAGTTTTTCAACACCAGCTTTGGCATCCTGGAAATAACGGTCGGAAGAACCCTGGCTCTGGCCCATGGCACCTAAGGAACCCATACCACGGTAAGATTTGTAAGCACGGCCCTGGTACAGCTCAACTTCACCGGGGGCTTCATCGGTACCCGCCAGCAGAGAACCAGCCATAATGCAGCTCGCACCGGCGGCAATGGCTTTGGCCAGGTCACCGGAGAAACGAATACCACCGTCAGCCACCAGCGGAATACCGGTACCTTCGAGGGCTTTAGCCACATCGGCCACGGCGGAAATTTGTGGTACACCCACACCAGCCACGATACGGGTAGTACAGATAGAACCCGGGCCGATACCCACTTTCACGCCATCAGCACCGGCTTCAGCCAGGGCTTTGGCAGCAGCGCCGGTGGCGATGTTGCCGCCGATCACCTGCACCTGCGGGAAGGTTTGTTTAACCCAGCGCACGCGGTCGATAACACCTTTGGAATGACCGTGGGCGGTGTCCACAATGATCACGTCAACACCTGCTTCCACCAGTGCCTGAACACGGTCAGCGGTATCCGCACCAGTACCCACAGCCGCGCCAACACGCAGGCGGCCCTGGTCATCTTTGCAGGCATTCGGGTAAGCCATGGCTTTGTTGATGTCTTTCACTGTCATCAGACCAACCAGCTGGAAGCTGTCGTTCACCACCAGCACTTTTTCAATGCGGTTTTTGTGCAGTAATTCTTTTACCAGCTCAGGGTCAGCGCCTTCTTTAACGGTCACCAGCTGGGCTTTAGGGGTCATCACGGAAGAAACCGGAGCATCCAGGTTCTTTTCGAAACGCACGTCACGGCCGGTCACGATACCCACCAGATCAGTGCCATCCACCACAGGCACACCGGAGATATTGTTCTGGGAAGTGATTGCCACCAGCTCACGGATAGTGGTTTTGCTGGAAACGGTAATCGGGTTTTTCACCACGCCGCTTTCGTATTTTTTCACCAGGCGCACTTGCTGGGCCTGCTGCTCGATGTTCATGTTTTTGTGGATGATGCCCAGGCCACCTTCCTGCGCCATGGCAATCGCCAGACGGGCTTCGGTGACGGTATCCATCGCAGCGGAAATCAGCGGAATGTTTAATTCGATACCACGGGTCAGCTTGGTCTTGAGGGTGACATCCTTGGGCAGTACTTCGGAGTAACCCGGTACCAGCAGAATATCGTCAAAGGTGAGTGCTTCTTGGGCGATTCGCAACATATTAGGGGCCTGTTCACCGGATACTGAAAGAATAACCGAGCATTATAGGTTTTCACGCCCCTGCGGTAAACCTCGCCAGCAAATTCAGTTGTACGGATATACCAGATGAGCTTTAAGGCCCGGCAACAGGCCAGCAACGGATAGCGGCCAGCAAGCCTGATACGCAACCGAACTGCGCAAGCTCTGGATTCAGTGATTAACCGGGATATCCTGCACCGGCAACTGTGCGGTGAGAAAATCCAGCAGTATCTGGCAGTTTCTCAGATTGGCAAAGGTCAGAATATGCGCCCCATGGGTTTCAATAAGTTGCTTGGGTTCAGTAGCAGCGCTGAATAATTTTTCCCCTTGGGCAAAGGGCACCACCTGATCATCACGGCTGTGGAATTCCAGCAGGGGCATATTAATGTTGCCGATAAAATCCTCTGGGTCGTAATCGTTGCTGATGGTCAGTGCCGGCAAAGCTAATGGGTATAAAAACCAGTGGCGGGTCATGGCATCCACCGCAATACCGGGGAAACTTGCAAAACCCGCATCGAGTATCAGGCCGGCAAAACGGCTTTTATCTTCTGAGCTGCCCATGGCCACGGCGGCAATGCTCGCGCCCATGCTTTGCCCGAGCATAAATAAAGGCTCATTTAACGGGCGATTTTCCACTAACCAATGCATGGCGCTGTGGGCATCGAGAAATACCTCGGGGATTTTCGCTAAACCTTCACTACCACCGTATTCGCGGTAATCGAGTAAAAACAGGTTGTACCCCTTCGCGGCGAGCCAAGCGACACTCGACAGGTGGTAACTGATGTTCTGCGCGTTGCCGTGCAAATATAAAATACTGCCTTTTGCCTGAGTTATTCCTTCACCCTGGGCGGGAATAAACCAGCTGACCAATGCTGTGCCGTCCTGCGCAAAATGAATCACAGTTTCATAGTGCAGGCCGATCTGATCGGGTTTCACCGGAAAATCCTGGCGAGGATAAAACATCAGGCTGGTTAAACTGGTGCAGCCCGTAAGCAGCATCAGCACCAGCATAAAAACACTAGTAATACCACGCATATTGCACACTCAGGGAATTACCCGCTGCACTGCGCCAGAAATCCCGTTGCCAGTTTAATTGCAATTGATGATCGGGGTTAAAGGCATAAGCAAAACCGGCATGTATTGTTTGACTGGTTCCGCGGGTACCGACACTGGCGAGATGATCGGCCATTAACCACAGGTTGGTTTTTTCGTTTTGATATAAATAACCCAGTTCAGCACCGTAACCTAAACGCCAGTTATCCTGATAACGGTCCGATAAACTCGGCTGAATAATGCCCATGCCATAAAGAGTTCCACCCACTGCACCATAGGCATAACCACCCCCTACGCGTAACAGACTCTCACCCTGATTATCTAATTTGGAGCGCACATAACCGCCCTGCACCATCCAGCTAACCGGCTGGGCAAATGCGTGGCGTTGCCCGGCGGAGCGGATATTCACCACATCAAATTGCTCAAGGCGCACATCGTCGTCGATATGTAATAAAACATCGCCCATTTCGATCTGCGCACCTTCACGGTAGCCGGGCACAGGGTCGAGCCAATCGTGATAAGCAATGCGCCAGCCCACTTCGGTATATGACTCATCTTCATGTGCTCCGAATAAAATCCGGCTGCGCAGGGTTTTATGGCCCTGCTCATCGCGGGTATTGGGCACCGTAATTTGCGGGTAAGGGTCACCTTCAAACGGCACTTTGGCGCGCAGGGATAACAAACGGATACTGCGTTGCGGCCAGGCAGGGTCATGGTCTTTTTTCTTCAGCACACGATAACGGCTGAAGTCATAGGCCAGCTCTAACATGGCGGCCTGCTGCTGCGGACTGTAGGCCTGAAATTCGGCAGAAGCTGCGACTCCATCCGGATCATGGGCAAGGCGTGCGGTTAATTCACGTTGCACAGAGCTTAAATGCTGATTTTTAAATTCGATTAAGGTGGTTTTTGAGGGGCGGAAATTAATCTCTTCAAACAAACCTTTTGCTTCTACAGCACGCAGGGTATCACTCGGCACAGTGCGCAAACTGAACATGCTGGCCAGTTGCCAGTCAGGATTCACCGCGTCGAGCAGGGTTAATAAACGGTAGGAGCAGTTTTCATCAATAAAATAATAATCAAAGCGAATTTCGTTAAGCTCATAAATATGCGCAATAAAAAAATCAATTTCTGCCTGGCTGAGTTTTAATTTGTATTCCCAGATATCGCGGCTTTCGATGTGACTGTAAGTATTTACTTTTTCGTAATAGGGCACAGCGGAAACATAACCGGGATAACCGCCGGTTAAACCTTTCCATGAATACACAATTTCGTTATCACCCTCATCCGTGTAGGCCGCAAAGTTAATCGCGGTGGATAACAGGGGTTGTTTTTTCTGGCCGGCGGCGGGTTTTTTATCCAGGCGCAGCAATGTATGGCCAAACATAGACGACGGGCTGTTGATATAGGATGCAGGGAAAATTAAATACAGCGCATCACCCTGTACCTGTTGTTGCCACTTAACAAATTCGGCGCAGTTTTGTGCAGGCCAATTTATATCCGGCCAGCGTTGCTGTAATAACACTAAACGTGCGGGGAAGCGGCACAGGGCATTATCCGCAACCGGCACCTGTAAAAACGCGGCGATATCGGCATTTAATTCTGCAAGCGGGGATTCTTTGCCATCCTGCGCGAGAAAAAACTTTGCATCATCCACTTCACTGACAAAACCAGCAAACGCAGCCTGATAATGTAATAACGCAAGCCAGGCGGGGGATTGCGCAAATTCACGGACTTCTTCTGTTGCGGGCTGCTGTGCGTAACTCACACCACTCAAAACAGACAAGCATAAACTCAGGCAAGCAATACGCAGCAGGAAATACAAAGCAGACATTGAAAATTCCGTTTACAGGTCCACACGGGACATAAAAAAAGTGCAGCTTACGCTGCACTTTTTACGCTTACATGAAAACAATTAACCCAGGTATTTAACCAGAGTGGCGTTTTCAGACATGGCTTTTACCAGTGCATCGTAGGATTGTGCAGAGGTAGTATCAGCAGCAGCGAAAATAGCATCGAAGTTTGCTTTAACAGTGGCATCGAATTCTGCTTTATCAGCAGACTGCACACCAATCAGAGCAGACAGCGCGTTCAGAGCTTCGCCCTGACCACGGGCAGCATCAGCAGCCAGTTGTTCCATGTTTTTATCCATGTACAAACGAGCTAACTTGAGTGGACCATTTGCATCCTGACACCCCATAGTGCCGGATGTCATCGCCATGGTCTGGCTGGCAGAGCCATTGGTCGTTGCTGCCATTACATGTTCGTACCACTCATCGGCATGGGGGAAAATATATTCTGAGCCAGCACCACAACCCGCTGGACCATGGCCGGCAAAAGCGGATGAACATGCAACAAACAATGAACCTACTAATAATTTTTTCATACTTGCTCCTGATTATTCACTATAAGAAAACATAGAGTTAAGCGTTTTGTGGTCGATTATTGCCACGCTAGTAATACCAGCATTTTCTATATACCTCTTCAATGCATGCATCACAAACGCAATAATGTCCAATACAATCGTAGTACATACCACACCAAGTAAATGCTATCTCAAGCACTAATGCCAGCATTTCCATTATTGTTATCTACTGCAATCTGGCCAGGTAACATAAGCCAAAAATCTATTGCTGCCAGAAGGTCACACAATAAAATGACCAAAATCAAAAAAACACTGGTATGCATATGCGCTTTTGCTATTTCAGGGTGTCGATCTTAACAACCCAAGGGCAACAAAGTGCGCAACGTTTTTCATAAAATATCGATGCCGATGAAAAAAATAGCGTAATTATTAATACATCAGAAGGAACAACCATCTGGGCAGTAGATGGCAAACGTATTGCAGTATCATCAACATGATGATCGAACCAGGCCACGAAGCTATCAAGGTTGATACCGGCATCCATCGAATTTCAGCTCAAAATGCCGTAGGTTTTAACGTAGGACTGGAATTTATAGCAGGGCACACATATACAATTCACACTTATATATACAGCAATCGCCAATACAATTGGGTTGAAGACAATACAACAAATGAAGTGGTGTATGGAAAGAAGATAGAGGCAAGCGAAAAGTGATAGATGCATAATTGATGGGGCAAAGCCCCATCAATTGTTTTTTTACTTATTAAGTTTTACTAAATCACCTTCAACTGATACGCAATCCTGGCCGTAAAGGAAAGCCCACCAAGCGCTATGATCAATACGAGCATTTACCAATAAGTCGCCATCAATGCCTTTTTGACGACCATTTTGAATTGCATTATCCAGCGCACGCTGAATACGATCATCTTTATTACCAATCGGAAATACAAAAACAGTATGGATACAAGAGTCGCCTTCAGTATGAGCCGCTGTATTGTTTGGCAGACTATACTCCAAATTCCGCACGTTCATTGAAGATGCCGCAGTAAACTGACCCAACCGAGTCGAGCATCCAGCAAGAACCACAAGCGACAAACCCACAGCAACTATCTTCACAACTTTCATATTTATTCCCTTATGGCTAGCTAATTACATTAATATTTCTGGCTGCGCTTTTTACTATTAGCTTGACTATTAGTCAAGTACGTGAACCAAGAATAATCCGATTTTCATATCCCGTGTCCAGCGGTTACCATGCACTTCTGTGACCTTCTCCGACATTAATATGCAACCTGAGCAAAATACGCACATTTTTACCGTTAGCCAATTAAACCGGCAGGCCAAGGAATTATTGGAAACCTATCTGTTTAAAGTGCAGGTGATAGGTGAAATTTCCAATTTATCGCGCCCCGCTTCCGGCCACTGGTATTTCACGTTGAAAGATGCCAATGCGCAGGTGCGTTGTGCCATGTTCCGTGGCCGCAGCCAGTATGTGCGTTTTAATCCCAAAGAGGGTGATCAGGTGATGATCACTGCGGCGGTGAGTTTGTACGAAGCGCGCGGGGATTATCAGTTAATTGCCGAAGGCATGGCCCCCGCCGGTGAAGGTTTATTACGCCAGCAATTTGAGCGCCTGAAAAATCAATTAGCTGCGGAAGGTTTATTTGATCCTGCCTGGAAAAAAACCTTGCCGGCCCATCCGCGCCATTTAGGTGTGGTGACATCCCCCACGGGCGCAGCCATTCACGATATTTTAACCGTATTAAAACGCCGTTATCCGGGCCTGCCGGTTTCCATTTATCCGGTTGCCGTACAGGGTAAAGAAGCCGCGCCGCAAATTGCCCGCGCCATTAACCGCGCCAACCGTGATGGCCTGTGTGATGTTTTAATTGTCGGGCGCGGGGGTGGCTCATTAGAGGATTTATGGCCGTTTAACGAAGAAATTGTCGCACGGGCCATTTTTGCCAGTGAAATTCCACTTATCAGTGCCGTGGGCCATGAGGTGGATTTTTCCATCAGCGACATGGTGGCCGATGTGCGTGCGGCGACACCTTCCGCCGCCGCAGAATTGGTCAGCCCGGACATGCGCCAGTGGTTGCAGCGTTTTGCCCTCACAGAAAAACGCCTCAGCAGTGCCATGGCACAACGTATTTCCCGCCAACAGATGTTATTGCAGCAACTGCATAAACGTCTGCGTCACCCCAAGGATCAGCTGCAGAATTATATGCAGCGACTTGATCGTGTGGAGATGGATTTAAGCGCTGCCATCAAACGCCGTTTACAACAGGCCGGCCAGCGGCAACAGGTTTTACAGCAACGTCTGCAACAGCAGCGCCCGGACCGCAAACTCGCCCTGTATCAGCAGCGCCTGCAAAATCTGCAACAACTGCTGCACAAAAACATGCATCAACAGTTGCATGATCGCCAGCAGGCCTTCAGTCTGCAGGCCCAGAAACTTCATTTAATCAGCCCCCTCAATACCCTGAGCCGGGGTTATGCCATTGTACAAAATGCACAGGGGCAAGCCGTGCGCCACCTGGCGGATGCACCGCCCGGCACAAGTGTGCGCGCCCGTGTGCAGGAAGGAGAACTTGTTTGTCTGGTTACCGAGCATATTGCGCATTCATCCTGAGTTTATTGCCCCTCTGGGCAGGGGCATTTCCCAAGGCCGACCCTGTGCCGGGCGGCGTGGCGATTATTCCCCTGGCCAGCAGCGCAACTGCAAAACCCAGCGCCACCTATGATGGCAAAGCCGTGTTGGTGGCCGAACACGACGGCCAGTGGCTGGCCCTGATCGGCATTGCCCTCGGCACACCTGCAGGGCTGAATTTTGTGCAGATCAATGACAACAGCGAAGCCCTGCTGGATATTTTCCCCAAGCAATATGTTGAGCAGCGCATCACCCTCAAAGACAACAAACACGTTGACCCCAACCCCAAGGATTTAAAACGCGCCCAGGCCGATAAAAAACAATCCGATAAGGCCCTCGCCACGTTAAGTGATACTAACCCGCAGCTGGATTTTATCTGGCCCCATAATGGCCCCCTGTCGAGCCCCTTTGGCCTGCAGCGTTTTTTTAATGATCAGCCCCGCGCGCCCCACAGCGGGCTGGATATCGCCGCCCCCCAGGGGGACCCGATCAAGGCCCCGGCAGGCGGCAAAGTGATTCTGGTGGGGGATTTTTTCTTCAACGGCAAAACCGTATTTATCGACCACGGCCAGGGCCTGATCAGCATGTTCTGCCACATGAGCAAAATTAAAGTCAGCACCGGCCAGGAAATTAAACAGGGCGATGTGATGGGTTTAGTGGGTAAAACCGGGCGCGCTACCGGGCCCCATATTCACTGGAGCCTGTCACTGAATAACGCGCGGGTGAACCCACTGTTATTCCTGCCGCCGCGCCCCTGAGTTATAAGCCAGGGCCTGCGGGAAGACGAATCCGGCCGCTTTACGTATAATCGGCCGGGTACGCAAATCTCAAACACAGGAGGGCCTATGTCAGACAGCAGTTTTATGGATGCCGTTGAGGGCGTCACCCCCCTGAAAATCGAAGCCAAAGTTGAGCTGCGCAAGGCCAACAATACCCGCGAGAACGCCGCTGCACGCCGCGCAGCAGCGCTCACTAACCCGCAGCAAGACCCGAATAAACTTTCTACCAGCCACGTGGTGATGGTGCAGCCCTACGACATCATCGCCTGGAAAAAACACGGCGTGCAGGATGGTGTCTACCGCAAACTGCGCCTTGGCAAATACCCCATCGAAGCGCGTCTGGATTTACACCGCAAAACCGTTGAACAGGCTAGGCGCGATGTATTTCGTTTCATTGAAGATTGCATGCGTTACGACCTGCGCACTGTGATTATTCTGCACGGCAAAGCCGACAAAAAAGACAACCCCGCCCTGCTCAAAAGCTGGTTAAACCAGTGGCTGCCTGAGTTTGACGATGTACTCGCGTTCCACAGTGCGCAGCCCGCCCACGGCGGCACCGGCGCGGTATATGTGATGCTGCGCAAAAGCGAAAACAAAAAGCAGGAAACCCGGGAAAAACACGGCCTGAAAGGGGCGATATTCCATGGCTGAAAAATCCGCCGGCACCGCCAGCCCCATGCCCATTCAGGGCAGCGGCTGCGGCATACGCCCCACCCCGGAAGCCCTCGAAGTGAACTACGGCGTGGATTTCAGCGCCGCCGCTGAACTGCTCAATTCATCTGAAACAGCAGAGATTTCCGCCACGGCTACCCCCAAGGAAAACAAAACCTAGGCCATTTGCCGCCCGCTCAAGCCATGACTAGGCTTAAAAGCAGTTTCTTGCCCGGAGCTGTGCCCATGGCCCGTCACCTGTTACACATCATTCCCAGCCTGCTTTTATTATTAAGTGCCCTGCCCCAGGCACAGGCCGCCAGTCCTGCGGTAGAACGCTGGGCCGATGAGTTTGAACCATCCTCAGAAACACGTGGATTCCGCGTTAAAGAACTCAGCTGGTTCGAAGAAAAAGGCAAAGCCTACGCTGGCAAAACCATCACCGCCGTAGCCGAAGATATCCCCACCCACTTCTGGGAGCGCGATGTGCTCGCCAAAGCCTTTGAGGAAATCACCGGCATCAAGGTGCAGTTTGATGTGATCGGCGAAGGGGCCGTGGTGGAGGACATCTTCAAACAGATGAGCCAGGGCACCCACCTCTACGATATCTATGTGAACGATGCCGATAACGTTGGCACACACACACGCCTGAAAAGCGTGGTGAACCTCACGGAATACATGCGCGGTGAAGGCAAAAACATCACCAATCCTTATCTCGACCTACCTGACTTCCTCAACCTGGAATTCGGCCAGGATTACGACGGTAACCAGCTGCAGCTGCCCGATCAGCAGTTCGCCAACCTTTATTGGTTCCGCTATGACTGGTTCAGCCGCCCGGACCTGCGCGAGCAATTCCGTGCATTTACCGCAAAAAAATACGGCGCAGCCAACGCCTATGATCTGGATGTGCCGGTGAACTGGGCTGCATATGAGGATATCGCCGAGTTTTTTACCAATACCAAAGTCGATGGTGAGCAAACCTACGGGCACGTGGATTTTGGTAAAAAATCCCCCTCCCTCGGCTGGCGTTTTACCGATGCCTGGCTGAGCATCGCCGGCGCCGGTGATAAAGGCCTGCCCAACGGCCTGCCGGTGGACGAATGGGGTATCCGCGTGGAAAACCGCATTCCGGTGGGCTCCAGTGTGACCCGCGGTGGCGCCACCAACGGCCCGGCGGCTGTGTATGCCCTGCAAACCTATATCGACTGGCTGCAAACCTATGCTCCGCCGGCAGCGCGTCAGGGCACCTTCAGTGATAACAACATTGAAGCGGCCAAGGGCCACGTAGCGCAACAGATATTCCTCTACACCCTGTGGTTATCCCAGCCGGAATACAACAAGGGCATTATGCTCGGTAAAGATGGCCTGCCGGTATGGCGTGTGGCCCCCACCCCCCACGGCAAATACTGGGAAGAGGGCATGAAAGCCGGTTATCAGGACGCGGGCAGCTGGACAATTCCGCTTGATACCAAAGGCCCGCGCCGCGCCGCCGCCTGGTTATTTGCCCAATTCTGCGTGAGTAAAACCGTCAGTGTGCAGAAGTTTTTAAAAGGCATGACACCTATCCGCAAATCCACCCTGCACGCCGCCTACATTCAGGAACACAAAGCCCGCTGGGGCGGCCTGATTGATTTTTACACATCAACCGACGCCAAACTCTGGACCGACAGTGGTCTTAACGTGCCCCATTATCCGTTGTTATTCCGCATCTGGTGGGACAACCTCGATAAAGCCATTAACGGCCAGCTCACCGCCCAGCAGGCCATGGACGCTATCGCCCGTGGGCAGGATGATTTAATGGCACAAATGCATATGGCGCAGTACTCACCCAAATTAAATCCGGAGAAACCACCTGCCTATTGGTTAAATCGCCCGGGGGCACCCAAAGCACCACGCGAAAGGGAAAAACCCATGACAATTCCCTATGAAAAAATCATGCAACGCTGGGCAGAAACACAAGCGAAATGAACAAAATCAGCCTGCAGGTTATTGCCACTGTTACCTTGCTGGTCAGCGTTTTTGCCGTCACTACGGCAATGATCAGCGCCTATAACAGTTACCACAATCTGGCAGATCTGGCCCACAGCCGCACATCCGCCCTGGCGGCGGATTTTGCCGGGGATTTTGATGATTACCTGGATAATCTGCAGATTGTTGCCGGCTCAGTGGAAAACAATCAGCAGTTTACCGAAGCACTGCAAACTCTCACCACTAACGGCCCGCTGTATTCACTGGAAAATATCCACAACAAAGCCCCGATCAGTGATGCTGAGCGTACCTATTATTTACGCAGCCAACTGCAACTGGCGCGCATTCTGATTAACTGGATAGCCCTGCACAATCTCAGTGAAATTATTCTTTATCAGAAAGATCCGTTTAATCAGACCTCATTCAAAAGCCCACTGCCCTGCATGCGCATGACAGACAGCAATATTTATTTTTATTCATACAGTCAAAAAGAAAATATCGACAAGGTGGAAATTTACCAGGCAGGCCACGACATTCTGAATAGTTCAGAAACACTGTTTGATGTCAGCTCTATTTACCAGAATTCTTTTGATTTTTTCGTTAATCGAATGGGTTTAAAAAAAATAAGCGTCGCAGAAAGCCATATTTTTAATCTGTCAGACATCAACGCCGATGGTCATTACCTCGGCAAACGTCTTTATCAGGATAATGACAACCTGTTTGCGGTTATCTGGAACAGCCTGCAAGTGAAACTCACCAGCCCGGAAAACTGGCAGGAAACCCTCGCCATCCCGGCTATGCTGCTGATCAAATACAATCCTGAGTCACTTTTTTACCATCAATTCAGCAGCAAAGAAAAAGTCGAACGCAGCATTGGCAGCAGCCAACAGTTTTTTTACGCGGACGATGATTCAAGGCTGCACAAAAAACTGCACGAAGATGCCAACTACCTGTGGATTGGCGATGAAGCCTTCATCATGTCCAAGCAAAATTTGAGTATCAGCAACGAAGATAAAAATCAGTTTTTTATTTACACCTATCTGCCAAAATCACAATTATTAGGTGCCATCAAAAATATGCTCGGGGTGATTCTGGTGATTACCCTGTTATCCATTGGCCTGATCAGCGCGGCCCTTTATTTATTGGTCAACCGTCAACTGACCATCCCCCTGCATAAATTACTTGATGGTGTTAATCAGATTCGCGGCGGCAATCTTAACAACCGGGTAAATATCACGATTAACAATGAATTCAGCACCCTAGGGGCTGCATTTAATGAAATGACCCTATCTCTGCAGGAAAAAAATAACGCCATTGCCGAATACCAGAACACCCTCGAACAAAAAGTATTGGAGCGCACCGAAGCACTGGAATCCGCCCAGCAACAACTGCTGATTTCAGAAAAAATGGCCAGCCTCGGGCAACTGGTTGCCGGTATTGCCCATGAAGTTAATACGCCCCTGGGCAATTGCATCACCTCTTTATCCTTTGTGGAAACATCACAAAAAAATGTGCGCACCGCCTTTGAAAACAAAGAATTAACCAGCAACGACTTCAAACAATTTATAGATTCCATTGCGGAAGCCAGCAGCATTATGGAAAAGAATCTGCAAAAGGCTTCCGAATTGATTAAAACATTTAAGAAAGTCGCGGTTAATCAATCACTCGAAGAAATCAGTGAATTTCACCTGCAGGAGCATGTGAAAGATGTTCTGATCACCCTGCACCCCAGTCTGCGCAAACATCAGGTACAAATAGAAGAAGATATCCCCAATGGCCTGGTATTACACAGTTATGCAGGTGCGCTGTATCAGGTAATCAGTAATATTGTTTTAAATGCCGTGCGCCATGCATTCAGCGGTGCAGGCGGGCATGTCAGTATTCAGGCAAAAGCGCTGCAGCAGGAGCTTACCCTCGTCATTGAAGATAATGGCTGCGGTATGCCCGCTGAAATTGTGCAAAAAATATTCGACCCTTTTTTTACTACCAAACGGGGTGATGGTGGCACGGGGCTGGGTTTATACATGACGTATAATATTGTCACCCAGCAACTCGGCGGCAGTATACGTTGCGAAAGCCAACCCGGCAGAGGCTCACGTTTTATTTTACAAATTCCCTTGCATGCCCCGTTGGGTGAAAGCAATGCCCATACGCGCTTCTGAAATGCACACAATTTGCTACACAACATATCTTGCACGCTCGGCACCAAGCCGTAGAATGCCGGAACAATAAACATAATAAGGCAGTAAAATGTATTTCTCGCGCCTGTGTCTTGCGTTTTTACATATGGCTTTCACGGCACTTTGCCTGATACCCCTGGTGATCGCCCGTCCCCTGCACCGCAATAATATGTACCTCGCCGCCCGCACCGTAGCCCGCGGCAGCCGGCGAATTTTTGGGGTGCGTTATGTGATCGAAAACCCACAATATCTTACCCCGCAGGGGCCAACGGTTTTTATCGGCAACCACCAGGATACCCTGGACATGTTTTTCGCCACGCGCATCGTGCAGCCCGGGGTGGTAGCGTTAGGCAAAAAAGAACTGCTGTACATCCCTTTTATCGGTTTGGCGTTTTATCTGGCCGGAAACATTCTGGTGAACCGTCAGGATAAAGAGCGCGCAAAAATTGCCCTGCAGCGCGCCGCAGAAAAAATGCAGCGACGCAATATGTCGGTATTAATTTTCCCGGAAGGCACGCGAAATTGGGGCAAGCCTCTGCCCTTTAAGCTGGGGGCGTTTAACCTAGCGATTACCGGGCAATATCCTGTTGTACCGGTAATTTTTGCCCTGCGCCCGCAAACCCTGAACCTGCGCCAGTGGCGCTGGTTTTGTGGCGAAGTGCATATAAAAGTCCTGCCCCCCATCAGCACCACAGGCCTGACGGCAGAAGATGCCAAAGCCCTGGCACTCTCCTGCCAGCAAATTGTCGAGCAGGAAACACTGCGCTTCAGCGCGCTGCATAATCTGCAAAATTAAACTTACCAGCACGGCGCTCATAGAGGCTGTGCACTACACTTTATCGGGTACCGGTTCACTGAATCTTCCCGATGAAACTACGCCTGCTCCTGCATTCCAGCATACTGACAGCTTTACTCTGTCTGCTGGCCATGGGCTGGTTATACGGACGTTATTATGAGCAAAACCTGCAGCAGGTGCTGAATAACAAACTCGAGGAACGCCGCCAGGCCCTGCACAGTTTTTACAATACCCAACTGATGATCGCCGAACTCTACGCACGCAGCCCCGATGTCGTAGATTTAAGCAAACGCCTGCTGCAAGCCTCTGCCAATGGCCGGCCAAGTGAACAATTGATACAGGCCAGCCGGGATTTGTTCCTGCCCGCCCTGACAGCCCAGGGCTTACATGGTTTTTTCATTGTGGCACCGGACGGGCGCAATCTCACTTCCGCGCGGGATATCAACCTGAACCGGCAACACCCGGTCGCACACAAACAGCCAACACTCTTTCGATATGCACTTAACGGCCATGCGGTTATGTCGACCCCACTTGAATCAGATGTACCGCTGCTCGACAGCTCAGGACGCCTGCGCGAAAAACGCCCGACCATGTTCAGCATTGCCCCTGTGTCCGATCAGGGTAAAGTCATTGCCCTGTTGACCTTCCGTCTGGACCCATTGGAAAGCCTGCAAAATGTGCTGAACCAGGTCAGCCTGAGTTTTCAGGCGGAATGTTTTTTATTAAACGAGCAGGGGGTATTCCTCAGCAGCCGTCATTACGACGCTGACAATCAGCCGACCACAGCTCTGCAACGCGAATATGCTGTCTTAAATATGCTAAGCCGCACACCCCAGGGGCAGGCCACCCCCATGGCCAAAGCCATCGCAGTGCATACATCTGGCCGTAACCTCAGTGGTTATACCGATTACCGGGGCCAAAAAGTGATTGGTGTATGGCATTGGGATAATAAGCTGCGCGCTGGTATTGGCATCGAAGCCGATTACGCCGATGCCTACCGTAACCTGCATTACCTCTACAGCGCGGGCTTTTTTGCAGGGTTTTTATTGTTACTTGTCTGGTTCAGTCTGAATTATTTATTACATAAAAAAAGTCAGCTGGCACAACTGCCATCCACCCGAAATATTTTACACACCCTGTTGAGTCATATTCCGGACGGAACAATTTTATTTAATGATGAGGGTATCATTTTATTTATTAACCACAGGGCCTGCGAGATTCTCGGCTGCGACGCAAAGTCCGTTATACAACAAGATCTGCTGAATCTGCTCACCCGCCAGCATAGCACTGAAAAACATTATTCACTGGCCCTGGGTATCCGCAACATTGTTGCGCAACAGCATGTACAGGATGTTTTTTTCAACCAGCAGGATGCCGAAATAGCGGTGAAATACAGCATCGAGGTATTGCCGGATTATTTCCCCTGTCGAGGCATGTTGATTTTTAATCTTCTGCCACAAGCATCACAAACCACCATAGCCAATAACACCTCCCTGCACAGTATTCAGCCGCTTAAACATATGGCTAATGCAGTAAGCCTGGTGCTCAACCATTGCTCCGGTTATCTGCAAATGCTCACCCATGAAAATAACCCGCACGAGAGGGCCGTACTTTCTGCAGAAATGCACAGCAGTGTGTCTTTAATGCACAAAACCATGGCGTATCACATTGAACATGCATTACTGCAGCATAATTTATTGCCCCATGAGCCTAAAAACTACCATATATTTCCACTGTTACGGGCATGTGTGGATGAAATAAAATCCGCCCTGCACAATAAAAAAACCGCGCTTTATATTAATGTCAGCACCGACTTCCCCATGACAATTGAATGTGACGGAAACATTCTCAGCCAGCTTTTAAATCATCTCATATGCCATTGTCTGCGCTCCCCTGCTGAAGGGGCCATTGAAATTAATTTGCATTGTGAAAATCACAACATGTTGCACATTACCCTGCAGAGTTCCGCACCCGGCTTGCCTGCAGCCTTGCTGCAAAAAAGCCTCGGGCCTGATATCAGTGAGCATTTGCGTGAACAGGGTGATTTATGGTTTTGCGAAAAGCTGGTTGAATTACTGCAGGGTAGCTTCAATATCGAAAGCGACCCGCAGATCGGCACGTCAATATGGCTGAATATTCCGGTTAAGTTACATGAATACCAAACCCTTGCGGGTGTGCTTCCTGAATATTTAATGGATATGAATATTGTGCTGGATATCGCCAACCCCATGCTGCGCACCTGGGTTTATAACAATCTGCAACCATTGGGTCTTCACCTGCAAGATCAGGAGCAAGCACAGGACCAACCCGGGGGTTTAATTACCGACAAACAAAATATCGCCCCTGATTTTACCGGGCACACCCTGTTACTTGGCAATAGTAACCTGCAAGTTCAAACCCTGACGCTGCCAGCAACCCCCCTGGATTTATGCAATGCATTATTACAGTGGCGACCACAGGTAAAAAAACTTGCAGTCATTGCTGCAAAAAACAAACGTATTTTGTTGGTAGAAGATAATGAAGTGAACCAGGAAGTCGCCAAAGGCCTGCTGGAAATTATCGGACTGGAGTGTGAAATAGCAGAAAATGGCGAAGTCGCCCTGCAGAAAATTCTGCAACAGAAATTTGATTTAGTGCTGATGGATATTCAAATGCCGGTGATGGATGGCCTTACTGCCACACGCAGAATCCGCGAAATGCCACAATTTGCAGATTTACCCATTGTTGCATTAAGCGCGCAAAACTCCGCGCAGGATATTGCCAACAGTTTGCAAGCGGGCATGAATGAACATCTCTGTAAACCCATCAGCCTGGAAAATCTGCAAAAAAGCCTGCAAAACTGGCTGGGACCACTTTGATACGAATGTAAATCAGGCAGCCGCGCGGAATTTACGCACCTTATCGTAGGCAGTCTGAATTTCCTGGGTTTTTTCTTTAGCGATTTGCATCATTTCTTCCGGCAAACCTTTAGCCACTAATTTATCCGGATGGTGCTGGCTCATTAAACGCCGGTATGCACGTTTTAATTCATCATCCGAAACTTTGGCATCCACACCCAATACGGCATAGGCAGTGGCAATTTCATCGGCCTCGGATTTAAAACGGTTATTGGCCTGGTAACGGTATTGCTCGTTGGCGGCGCGGATGCGGGCGTGGATATATTCAAACTGCATCTGGGTAATGCCGAGTATACGGCACACCTTATCCAACAAACTTTTTTCCGCAAGGCTCAGCTCACCATCGGCATAGGCCACACTGAGCTGCACTTCGAGAAACATCTGCACCAGTGAGCCCCGGTTTTTAATCACCCGTGCGAGTTTTTCCAGCTCCGGCACACAATCAAAATGCGGTGATTTACCTTCAGTAAAATATCCAATGGCAGCTTTACGCTGCGCATCATTTAAACCCATCTGGTCCATGATAAAACGCGCCGCTTCGATTTCCTGTTCTGACACACGCCCATCGGCCTTGGCCAGTTGCCCCATAATTAAAAAGGTCACACGGAAAAAAATATTTTGCCCGTCCATTTGCACCGGGGCACGTTTGCCCGCCGCCATGCGGTCAAAAATATGCCCCACTGCAATACCAATCAGCAGGGCAACAAATGTTTTACCAATCAGGGCGCCAATCAGGCCGCCGATAAACTTACCGGACATCATCGGGATTCCTGTAAATGCTGGGCAAGACGTTCGAGGCGCTCCACCGTGCCCACGTCCTGCCAGTAACCTGTATAAAGCTCACCACTCACCAGACCGCGGGCCATGGCATCCACCAGCAGCGGCGCTAATTTAAATGCGCCCGCCGTACAGCCTTTAAATAAATCCCCGTGTAAAACCGATAACCCACTGAAGGTGTATTTCTCTGCACCTGTCTGGCTGACAACATCCCCGTTCAGGGCAAAATCCCCTTGCGGGTGAAAATCAGGGTTAGGCACTAAAACCAGATGGGCGAGTTTACCGGCGGGCAAGTTTAATTTTGCAAGGGGATAATCCAGCCAGATATCACCATTAATCACCACAAAAGGGCCATCACCCAACAGAGGTAATGCGCGGAAAATACCACCGCCGGTTTCAAGCGGTTCACCCTCGCGGCTGTATTTAATCTCGCAGCCATAACGGGCACCATCACCTAAATGCTGTTCGATTTTTTCACCTAAATAAGCGTGATTAATCACTAGCTGACAAAAACCCTGGGCGGATAAATTATGAATATGCTGTTCAATCAGGGTGGTACCCGCCACCGGCAACAGGGGTTTTGGCGTGTGCAGGGTCAACGGGCGCATACGTGTGCCCAGACCCGCCGCTAAAATCATGGCTTTCATTTTTGCAGCGCCTCAAACGCCGGCAAAATTCGGTTGCGCATTAATTGCTCAAAGCCAGCCAATGCCGGATAGGCTTCACACACCTGCATGATGTAGTGCAGGGTCAGGGGAATATCCTTCAGGTAACCGGCTTTGCCATCGCGGTAATATAAACGCGCAAAAATACCCGCCACTTTGATGTGGCGCTGCAGGCCCATCCAGTCAAACCATAACTGGCACTGTTCATCGGCAATCGCGCCGATTAAACCGGCGGCGCGGGCCTTGGCAAAATATTGTGTTGCCCAGGCGTTTACGTTTTCCTGTGGCCACTGGATATAACAATCCTTCAGCAGGGAAACCAGATCGTAGGTAAAGGGGCCGACCACGGCATCCTGAAAATCGATAATGCCAAACTGATTTTCCAGCAGCATTAAATTACGGCTGTGGTAATCACGGTGCACAATGACCTGGGGCTGCCCCAGGGCCGTTTCGCGCAGCATAGTGAAGGTATCTTGCAGCACGCTCTGCTCTGCAGGGCTTAAGGTAAGCTGTAAATGTTTACCCACAAACCATTCTGGGAATAACGCCATTTCACGGTCGAGCAGGGCAGCATCGTAATGGGGTAAATTTTCGGCGGGTTGTAATTGCAGATGAATCAGCTGATCAATGGCCTGGGCGTAGAGGGCATCCACACTTTTTTCATTCAAGGCCGGCAGCAGCATATCATTGCCAAAATCTTCCAATGCCATAAAACCCTGGCCCATATCCACGTGTAAAACCCCCGGCACTTTCACACCACGGGCATGCCACTGGCGGGCAATACGCACAAAAGGTTCGCTGTTTTCTTTTTCCGGCGGGGCATCCACCGCAATCACACTGCCGTTGTGCAGGGGCTGGCGGAAATAACGGCGGAAGCTCGCATCCCCCGAAACGGTTTCCAATTCACCGCGAATATCGGCGGCAAACAGATTGTTTATCCACTTTTGTAACGCTTCACGACGTAAATCCATGCTTCACTTCCACCAGCAGACTGGCCCAAACCTTTGAGAAACCGTACAATTTTGAACTTTGCGCGCAAACGATAACACAAACCCCCGCAGAACAAGCATGAGGAAGCCTGCCTTGAGGCAAATTTGGTATTTTTCCCTGCTGCTCACCGGCACACCACTGGCCCACGCCGTCACAAACGCCTATGCGTCCCTGGACTGGGTGGAACGCAGCCAGTTGCCCCCCGAGCGTCAGGCCCAGCTGCCCAGCTTTTGCAGCGGTGATTATGTAGCCAGCCCGATTGTCGCGCCGGCGGGCGAAGCCATGGACATCAGTGCGAATACCGCCGACATGCAAGTGGATCAGGACGTGGTGTTTAACGGCAATATCGAACTCACCCAAACCGATAAACTGATTCGCGCCGAACACGCTCTGTATAACCAGCAAACCGAAAAAGCCAATTTCAAAGGGGACGTTTCCCTGCGCACCCAGGGCATAGTGGTGCTGGCCGATACCCTGGATTACGCCGCACAAAATGGCACCGCCGATGTGCACAACGCCCAGTACGCCATCACCGACCGGCATATCCGCGGTGAAGCGCAATCCATCCGCATTAAAGAAGCCGGTGTCGCCCACCTCGATGACGCCACTTATACATTCTGCGAACCCGGCCATAACGACTGGGATATCAAAGCCAGTGAAATTTGGCTCGACCAGAATGAAGGTTATGGCGAAGCCATGCACACCCGCCTGCGGATTTTTGAAATCCCGGTGTTGTATTTCCCCTATTACCGCTTTCCGATCGGTGACCAGCGCCTGACGGGTTTCCTCAACCCCACCATCGGCATGAATATCGAAGCCGACAGCACGGGTGTGCAGGTATTTAACGTGCAGGAATTTGCCGCACCGTTTTATCTGAATATCGCCCCGAATTACGACGACACCATCACGCCCCACTACCTGCGTGACCACGGTGTGCTGATGGAAAACGAATTCCGTTATCTGAATCTGCTCGGCACCGGCAGCATCACAGGCACCTACCTCGGCCACGACTGGTCGAGCGATCGCATCGATGAAACCAGTGGTGAACCTGAAGCCCCCGAAGAGCGCTGGTCCCTGGCCATGCGCCATAACGGCCAGATCAGCCGCCACTGGCAGGACAGAATCAGCTACGACGAAGTCAGTGATACCCAGTTCACCGACGATTTCAAAAGCGCTGGCAGCGTCAACCGCAGCAGCCACCTGAAGCAAAACGCAGAAGTGGAATATAACGACGGTGACTGGCAGTTCCTGACCCGTGCGGAAAGTTACCAGACGGTGGACGAAACCATCAGCGACTCGGCCAAGCCTTTCCGCCGCCTGCCGCAGATTATTTTCAAACGCCTCGCCAGTTATGAGCGCAACCAGCTGGTGTACGACTACGGTCTGGAAGCCACCCGCTTTGAGCGCAGCAACGATAACCTCACGGGTGTGAGTGCCATGACCGGCAAACGTCTGCACAGCCACGCCAAAGTCAGTTACCCCCTGAGCAACAGCTACAGCTTCTTAACCCCGTCGGTTGAAGTGATGCACACCGAATACAGTTTTGCAGATGTGGATGCCGTTGCCCTAAGCACAGGTTATGAAACCAATGTGACCCGCAATGCGAGCATCTCCAGCCTTAATGGCGGCCTGTATTTCGAGCGCGAATTCAGCCTGTTTGGCCAGAACTATGTGCAAACCCTCGAACCGCGGGCCATGTATGCCTACATCCCGTATGTGGATCAATCCATGATTCCCCTGTTCGACACCACCGAAAGCAGTTTCAGTTACAGCCAGTTGTTCCGCCCCAACCGTTTCACCGGCATCGACCGGGTAGGCGATACCGAACAGCTCAGCACAGGGGTCAGCACACGTTTTATCAACCAGCAGGGGCTTGAGGTATTACGCCTTTCCGCCGGCCAGATTCAGTATTACGCCGACCGCAAAGTGCGCCTCGCACCCGGTGAAGTCACAAGCCTCAGTGAAGCTGCACAGCTGCACAACAGCGCCTACGCCGGTGAAATTGAATGGCGTTTTGCCGATGACTGGCGCTTCAGCGGTGATATGCAATTTAACCCGCATATCAAAGCCGTCAGCGCCGACGAGCGGGCGGCGGGTTATTCCGATGAAAAAATTGAAAAAGCCAGCGCCCAGTTACACTACCAGACTGAACGTGCCGCCATTCTCGATGTCAGTTTCACCCACGTGGAAGCCAGCAAACGCAAGCAGGTGGGCCTCGGCTTTTTTGCACCGCTCACCGACAGCTGGGCCATTTTCGGACAACAGAAAAAAGACATCTGGCCTTACCGGGATGCCGCCACACGGGCCGCATTGCGCGATGAAAACCGTTACATCATCGAAGGTTTGGGTGGGCTTGAATACCAGAACTGCTGCTGGCGTGTGCAGGCTACCTATCAGGAGCGCACCCTCAGCGATGCAACAAAAGACTATCAGTTTATGATGCAATTCCACCTTAAAGGGCTGGGCATCTTTGGCCGCAACACCGATGACATCATCCGTGAAAGGGTCAACGGCTACGATCAGAGGGTAATACATGATTATTAAAAAAATAACGCTCATGCTGGGCCTGTGCGCCAGCCTCGCGGTACACGCCGAAGTGAAGGATTTAGACAAGGTCGTGGCGATCGTCGATGACGACGTCATCATGAATTCCGAATTACAGCGCCGCCTCGATCTGGTCAAAGGCCAGACCGCCAAAGCCAAGGTCAACCTGCCCGATGCCGCCCAGCTGCGCAGCCAGGTGCTGGAGCGCCTCATCGTAGAAAGCATTCAACTGCAGATTGCCGAACGTGCCGGTATGCGCCTCTCCGACCAGGAGCTGACCCAGACCATCGAAAAAATCGCCCAGCAAAACAAAATGAACATGGCCCAGTTCAAAAAAGCCCTCGAAGCCGACGGGGTGGATTACAACGAAGCCCGCGAACAAATCCGCCGTGAAAAAATCACCGCCGAAGTGCAACGCTACCGCGTAGGCAGCCAGATTCAGATTTCCGACCAGGATATCGACGCTTTCCTGCGCTCCAGCCAGGGGCAAAGTGCCACCGCCGAGGAATACCACCTTTCCCACATCATGGTGCAGGTGCCTTCCCAGCCAAGCCGCGATGATCTGAAAAAAGCCGAAGCCCGCGCTGCGGACATGGTGAAACAACTCAAAAACGGTGCGGATTTCAAACAGATGGCCATCGCCCTGTCCGAAGGCCGCAACGCCCTCAACGGCGGTGATTTAGGCTGGCGTAAAGCGGCGGAGCTGCCCTCCATTTTTGCCGATGTGGTGCCCGGCATGAAAAACGGTGAAGTGCTCGGCCCGATCAAAAGCAGCAGCGGTTTTCACATTATCAAACTGGAAGAAAAACGCGGTGGCACCGAAGTGTTGGTGGACCAAACCTCAGTGCGCCACATCCTCATCAAACCTAACGAGCTGCGTAACGACAAAGCCTGTCAGGCCCAGATCAAAGAAATTTATGACCGCATCAAAGCCGGTGAAGATTTTGCCGAACTGGCCAAAAAATACAGTGATGACCCGGGCTCAGCCCTGGCCGGTGGTGATTTAGGCTGGGTTAACCCCGGTGATATGGTGCCTGAATTTGACCGCACCATGGCCAGTACCCCGGAAGGCCAAGTATCCAAGCCCTTTGCCACCCAGTTTGGCTGGCACATTCTGCAGGTGCTGGATCACCGCAAAGAGGACTTAGGCCAGCAGATTCAGCGTAATCAGGCCCGCCAGTTCCTGTACAGCCGCCGTTTTGAAGAAGAACTGCCTATCTGGTTACGCCAGATCCGCAGTGAAGCCTACGTGGAAATCAAAGATGCCCAATAACCGCCTCGCCATTACCGTCGGTGAACCCGCCGGTATTGGCCCGGACTTAGTGGTCCAGCTTGCCCAGCAAGCCCAGGACGCCATTCTGATCGCCGTCGCCGACCGCGACATGCTGCAACGCCGCGCCGCCCATATGGGCCTGCCCCTGCAGATTCTGGATGCGGCCCAGGCGGATAAACCCGCCCCCGCCGGAAGCTTGTATGTGCAGCACATTGCCCTGCACACCCAGGAGCAGATCGGCCAGCTCAACGCCGCCAACAGCCCCTACGTGCTGCAAACCCTGGAAGTGGCCGCCCGCGGCTGCCTCGACGGGCATTATGCGGCAATGGTCACCGCCCCCGTGCACAAGGGCATCATCAACGATGCCGGTATCGCGTTTACCGGCCATACCGAATTTCTCGAAGCCTACACAGGCGCTGAAAAAGTGGTGATGATGCTCGCCACCAAGGGCCTGATGGTCGCCCTGGTGACTACTCACTTACCCTTAAAAGATGTGCCTGCGGCCATCACCCCCACCCTGCTGGGGCAGATCACGCGCATTCTGCACAAAGATTTAAAACAGTATTTTGGCCTGCCTGAACCTAAGATTCTGGTGTGTGGTTTAAACCCACACGCCGGTGAGGGCGGGCACATGGGCCGCGAAGAAATCGACGTGATTATCCCCACCCTGAATGAACTGGGTGCCGAGGGTATACGCCTGATCGGCCCCCTGCCGGCCGATACCCTCTTCACCAATAAAGTGTTAAGCCAGGGTGATGCGGTACTGGCCATGTACCATGATCAGGGCCTGCCGGTGCTGAAATACAAAGGTTTTGGCGCAGCAGCTAACATTACCCTTGGTTTACCGATTATCCGTACCTCCGTCGACCACGGCACAGCCCTGGATCTGGCGGGCACAGGCAAAGCCGACGCCGGCAGCCTGCAAACGGCCATTGATTATGCATTGCATATGGCCCAACACAGGGAACAACCCCATGAGTCGTAAGGTTGAAGGCCACCAGGCCCGTAAACGTTTTGGTCAGAACTTCCTGCATGATCCGGGGGTTATCCAGCGCATCGGGCGTTGCATCAACCCGAAACCCAGCGATTTTATGGTGGAAATCGGCCCAGGTATGGGCGCCCTGACCGAAGACCTGCTGGCCGGCACCAACGGCAATCTGCATGTGGTGGAACTCGACCGGGATTTAATCCCCGGCCTGCGGGTGAAGTTTTTTAACCACGCGGGATTTCATATCCATGAAGCCGATGCCCTGAAATTTGATTTCAGCAGCCTGCCGCGCGGTGAACAGCCCCTGCGCATCGTCGGCAACCTGCCCTATAACATTTCCACCCCGCTGATTTTCCATCTGCTCAGTTATGCCGGCATGGTCAAAGACATGCACTTCATGCTGCAGAAAGAAGTGGTGGACCGCCTCGCCGCCCGTCCCGGCGATAAAGAATACGGCCGTCTGGGCATCATGGCGCAGTACTACTGCGACGTGCAGCATATGTTTGATGTGGGCCCCGGCGCCTTCAAACCCGCGCCCAAAGTCGACAGCGCAATTGTGCGTCTGGTGCCCTATGCCAGCCCCAAATACCCGGCCAAAGATGTACGCACCCTGGAAAACGTAGTGCGTACTTCCTTCAGCCAGCGCCGCAAAACCCTGCGTAATAACCTCAAACAGATTTTTGCGGATGTGGATGTGCTGACCGGTATCGGCATTGATTTACAGGCCCGCCCGGAAACCCTGGATTTGCCGGACTTTGTGAAAATCGCCGATTTCCTCTTCGATCTGCAACAACAGGAAACCAGCCGTGGATAACGAGGTTTACGCCATCGAGGTCAGCGTGCGCCCCCAGTATCTGCCCAAGGAATCACGCCCGGCGGAACAGCGTTTTGTGCATGCCTACAACGTGACCTTAACCAACACCGGCACCATTGGCGCCAAACTGCTCAGCCGCCACTGGATCATCACCAACGGCGATTTAAAAACCCAGGAAGTGCGCGGCGACGGCGTGGTGGGCCAGCAACCCCACCTCGCACCGGGGCAGAGTTATTCCTACTCCAGCGGTTCGGTGATGGACAGCGCCGTGGGCAGCATGCACGGTGAATACCTGATGCAGGCCGATGACGGCCACACCTTCAACGCCATTATTCCTGCTTTCACCCTCGCGGTGCCGGGCAGCCTGAACTGATATGGCCGACTTCGCGGTTGGGGATATCCAGGGCTGCCTCGCCCCCCTGCAGCAAGTGCTGCACGATGCACACTTTAATCCGCAGCGTGACACACTCTGGTGCGTCGGTGACCTCATCAACCGCGGGCCGGATTCCCTCGGCACCCTGCGTTTTCTGAAGTCCCTTGGCCCTGCGGTCAAAACCGTGCTCGGCAACCATGATCTGCACTTGCTGGCCGCGGCCCACGGCGCGAAAAAACTCAAAGCCGGCGACGATCTGCACAGCATACTCAACGCCCCCGATGCCGCCGAGCTGCTTGCCTGGTTACAGCGCCAGCCCCTGCTGCTGGAAGATAAAAAGCTCAAACTGCTGATCTGCCATGCGGGCATTCCCCATATATGGAGCCTGCAGCAGGCACGGGATTACGCCACGGAAGTGCAGCAGGTTTTAAACAGCGACCAGGCAGGGGAATTTTTTGCCGCCATGTACGGCAATGAACCGGCATGCTGGCGGCCTGATTTAAGCGGTTTACCCCGCCTGCGCTGCATAGTGAATTATTTTACGCGCATGCGTTTTATCGCCGCGGACGGCACCCTGGATTTTGCCGCCAAAGAGGATGCCGGCAGCGCTCCCGAAGGTATGCGCCCCTGGTTTGAATACGATTTACAACTCGCGCATAACACCCTGATTTTCGGCCACTGGGCCGCATTGCAGGGTGTGTTTGACCGCCCCCGCCTGCTCGGTCTTGATACCGGCTGTGTGTGGGGAGGTAACCTCACCTTAGTGAACCTGCAAAGCGGGGCGCAATTTCACTGCCCCCTGGAGAAACAACATGGCTGATTTCAAATTTATCAACGCCAACGATGCCAGCACTCGCCTTGAACAAATGGCGATTGTCGATATCCGTGACCCGCAGAGTTTTGCCATGGGCCACATCCCCGGCGCCACCCGCCTGGATAACAGCAATGTCGCCGCATTTATTGCCAACACCGCCATGGATAAACCCGTGATGGTGGTGTGTTACCACGGCAACAGCAGCCAGGGCGCAGCACAATTTCTCAGCGAACAGGGGTTCAGCGAGGTCTACAGCCTCAACGGTGGTTTTGAATTCTGGCGGGTGCAATTTCCGGAAAAAATCGCACGCTGAGTAACCCAACGTTTGGAAATATTAAGCCCGGAATGAAGTTAGGTTTCACTCCGGGCTTTTTTGTTTGTGCCGATTTTCACGGCGTTAACTCAGAACACTAAATGCGAACTTGCTGCGCCGATTTTTTAAAGCGCCATAGCCCGCAGCCAGCATGGATGTGGGGCACCGCTGCATAATTCGGTGCCCGCATCGGCTGAGTGAAAATTTTCAGATCAAGGCGCTGTTTTGCAGGCATAACGGGTTATGGCAAAGAACAGCAACGCAGAGCTGGAATTTTTCACTCAGCCCCGTAGGGCGCGGCCTGCCGGATGACCTGGCTGTGTTGGCGATTTTGTAAAGGACTCGTCATTTACTGCAATCACCGCCTTGCCAACTCATCCGGCAGACTCGCGCGATGCTGTGCAGAATTGTGCAGCGGTGCCCTACAAAGCGCCGGCGAAGCAGGGCATGGATGCCCCATGGCGCGTGGGCGTAATGGCGCGCGTAAAAAACCGGAAACAAGCAGCAGTGTGAGCGAAGGAAGGGTCTGGGAAGTCCCTTCCCAGAAAAGAAAAACGGGATTTAAAAGTCGTTTAATTCTGCAACATCAAAGCATAACTGCCTATCGTGGGGGTCTTGTCCCCCACCCCCGCTTTGAACGTAACCGGGCGTTTGTCCTCACTCCAACAAAAAACACTCCACCGAACAAACAAGCGTTTAACCACAAATCTCCCATGCCTGCATTTTTCCCCTCAGCAATCTGAACGTCATTTTTGCTGCGTATAAACACCCGTTATGCAATAAATCCGGCACGCACTATGCAGTTATATCCCGGAGGACTAAAAATTGACGCATCATTCCCAACGGGCCTGTGAAATTTGCGTCATGCCATCACGCAAAGCGAATAAAAAGGTCTAACTTGAAGGGTAAGAAAGGATTCACAGTGGCTCCTGCATCCGCAATTCACAGGGGCTGACGGTAAGCAACATTCGCCGCTGGCGAAGGGGAGTTTGGCGATGAGTATTTTTAACCACGTGCAGGACCGTTACCAGTCCACTCAGGAAGAGGTTATGTCTCTCCAGGAATATCTGGAGTTATGTAAAAAAGACAAAGGCGCCTATGCATCGGCCTCTGAGCGTATGTTGCAGGCCATTGGCGAGCCGGAAGTAATCGATACCGCCCAGGATCCGCGCCTGAGCAGAATTTTCTCCAATAAAATTATCAAACGTTACCCCGCATTTAATGAATTTTTTGGGATGGAAGACGCGGTTGAGCAAATCGTTTCTTATTTCCGCCATGCCGCCCAGGGGCTCGAAGAACGTAAACAAATTCTGTATTTATTAGGCCCGGTGGGCGGTGGTAAATCCTCCCTTGCCGAGCGTCTCAAACATTTAATTGAGCATATTCCGTTTTATGCCATCCAGGGCAGCCCGGTGTTTGAATCCCCCTTAGGGTTATTTAACCCTGCCGAAGATGCCGGCATTCTCGAAGAAGATTACGGCATTCCACGCCGTTATTTAAAAGGGGTTATGTCCCCCTGGGCATCCAAACGCCTGCGCGAATTTAAAGGCGACATCAGCCAATTTAAAGTGGTGAAACTCTACCCCAGTATTATCAATCAGATTGCCGTTGCCAAAACCGAACCGGGTGATGAAAACAACCAGGATATTTCCTCCCTGGTGGGTAAAGTGGATATCCGCAAACTGGAGGATTACAGCCAGGATGATCCGGATGCTTACAGTTTCTCCGGTGCATTATGCCGCGCCAACCAGGGCATCATGGAATTTGTGGAAATGTTTAAAGCACCGATTAAAGTGCTGCACCCCCTGCTGACCGCCACCCAGGAAGGCAACTACAACGGCACCGAAGGCATGGGCGCCATTCCGTTTGATGGTGTATTACTCGCCCACTCCAACGAGTCCGAATGGCAGACCTTTAAAAACAACAAAACCAACGAAGCTTTTATCGACCGGGTATATATCGTCAAAGTGCCCTACTGCCTGCGGGTGCAGGAAGAAGTGCATATTTACGAAAAATTATTACGCAGCAGCTCCCTCAATCAGGCCCCCTGCGCACCCGATACCCTGCGCATGATGGCGCAGTTCTCGGTATTGTCACGCATTAAAGAGCCGGAGAATTCCAACATCACCTCCAAAATGCGTATTTATGACGGTGAAAATCTCAAAGATACCGACCCTAAAGCCAAATCCATCCAGGAATATCAGGATGCCGCCGGGGTGAATGAAGGCATGGAGGGTTTATCCACCCGCTTTGCATTCAAAATACTCTCCAAGGTATTTAACTTTGACGCCACCGAAGTGGCAGCTAACCCCGTGCATTTAATGTATGTACTGGAAAAACAAATCGAGCAGGAACAATTTCCGCAGGAAAAACGCGATAAATATTTAGGTTTTATCAAAGAGTATCTCGCGCCTAAATATGTCGATTTTATCGGCAAAGAAATCCAGACCGCGTACCTCGAATCCTACAGTGAATACGGCCAGAATATTTTTGACCGTTATGTGGTGTATGCCGATTTCTGGATTCAGGATCAGGAATACCGCGATCCTGAAACCGGTGAAATTCTTGATCGCGCAGCGATTAATGAAGAACTGGAAAAAATCGAAAAACCCGCCGGCATCAGTAATCCAAAAGACTTCCGTAACGAAGTGGTTAATTTTGTATTACGTGCCAAAGCCAATAACGGTGGCAAAAACACCAGCTGGCAGTCCTATGAAAAAATGCGCGGTGTAATCGAGAAAAAAATGTTTGCCAACACTGAAGACCTGCTGCCGGTTATTTCATTTAACGCAAAAAGCAGCAGTGATGACCGTAAAAAACACAATGACTTTGTGGCACGCATGGTAGCGCGTGGTTACACCGAGAAACAGGTGCGCCTGTTATCCGAGTGGTACCTGCGTGTGCGTAAATCACAATAAGCCATTGACGTCGCACTCCGGCGGGAGGTCATCATGAGTTACATCATTGATCGCAGACTGAATGGCAAAAATAAAAGTACGGTTAACCGGCAGCGGTTTTTGCGCCGCTACCGGGACCATATTAAAAAATCAGTCTCCGATGCCGTTAATAAACGTTCCATTACCGATATGGAGCGCGGTGAAAAAATAAGTATCCCCACGCGGGATACCTCTGAACCCGTATTTGGCCACGGCCAGGGCGGTGTTCGTCACCGCGTATTTCCCGGCAATAAACAATTTCAGAGTGGCGATAAAATCCAGCGGCCTAACGGCGGCAGTGGGGGCGGCTCTGGCCAGGGCTCTGCCAGCAACCAGGGTGAAGGTGAAGAGGACTTTTCCTTCCTGATCAGCAAAGACGAGTTTCTCGATTATGTGTTCGAGGACCTTGCCCTGCCCAATCTGGTGAAAAAAACCCTCAATGCCAGTGAAGATACCAGTTATCGCCGCGCGGGTTTTACCAATACCGGCACGGCAAATAATTTATCCGTGGTCAAATCCATGCGTGCAGCGCACGCACGGCGCATTGCCTTAAGTGCCAGCTCACGCAAAAAACTGCGTGAAAAACGTGAATTACTCGCCGCAGAAGAAGCCAAAGATCAGGCCTTGCAGGATAAACGCATCATTGCCCAGCTGCGCGAAGAAATTAAAAAACTTGAGGATAAAATCCACAATATCCCCTACATAGATACCTTTGATATCAAATACCGCAACCTGGTTAAACAGCCCGTGCCCAGCACCCGAGCGGTGATGTTCTGTGTGATGGACGTATCCGGTTCCATGACCCAGCAAATCAAAGATATCGCCAAACGCTTTTACATACTGCTGTATTTATTTTTACAGCGTAATTATGAACACACCGAATTGGTATTTATCCGTCACCACACCAGCGCAAAAGAAGTGAACGAAGAAGAATTTTTCTACAGCCGTGAAACTGGCGGCACCATAGTGTCCAGCGCCCTGGAAATGGTGGCCGATATTATTCACAAACGTTACCCCGCCAGCGACTGGAATATCTATGCCGCACAAGCCTCTGACGGTGATAACTGGGACGATGACAGCCCACGCTGCGCGCAGATACTGGAGCAAAAAGTTCTGCCCTTTGTGCAGTATTTTTCCTATATCGAAATAACCCCCAATGCCCATCAGGCCCTGTGGCATGCCTATGAAAACCTTGCACAACACCATGCACGCAGTTTTGCCATGCAGCAGATTACCGGCGCGGATCAGATTTACCCCGTGTTCCGCGAATTGTTTGCCCGCAAGCAGTACAGGGAAGCCGTATGAAAAAAAAACCAATCTCAACTGGCTCGGAATGGACATTTGAACTGCTGGAAACCTACGACAGGGAAATCGCCCGCATCGCAAAAAAATATCGCCTAGACACCTATCCGAACCAAATAGAAATTATCAGTGCCGAGCAAATGATGGATGCTTACGCCTCGGTAGGCATGCCGATCTCCTATCACCACTGGTCATACGGCAAACATTTTTTACAAACCCAGGGCAGTTATCAGCGCGGGCAAATGGGCCTGGCCTATGAAATTGTCATTAACTCTGACCCCTGCATCGCCTACCTGATGGAAGAAAATACCATCACCATGCAGGCACTGGTGATCGCCCACGCCAGTTACGGGCACAACTCTTTTTTTAAAGGCAATTACCTGTTCCGTACCTGGACCGATGCATCCGCGATTGTCGATTATTTAGTGTTCGCACGTAATTACATTAAAGAGTGTGAAGAGCGCCACGGGGTGGATGAGGTGGAAGAAATCCTCGATGCCGCCCACGCTTTGATGAATTACGGCGTAGACCGCTACAAACGCCCGCGCCCGATTTCCGCTGCCGAAGAAATGAACCGCCAGCAGGAAAGGGAAAATATCCTGCAACAACAGGTTAACGATTTGTGGCGCACCATTCCGGTGATGAAAAAAGAAACCAAAAAGAAACGCCCGCGCTATCCCGCTGAACCGCAGGAGAACCTGTTATATTTTATTGAAAAAAATGCTCCCCTGTTAAAACCCTGGCAACGGGAAATACTGCGCATTGTGCGTAAAATGGCGCAATATTTTTACCCGCAACGCCAAACCCAGGTCATGAACGAAGGCTGGGCCACCTTCTGGCACTACACCTTATTAAATACCCTGTACGATGAAGGCCTGGTGACCGACGGTTTTATGATGGAGTTCCTCAACAGCCACACCAATGTGATTTATCAGCCCGGTTTTGATTCGCCCTATTTTAATGGTATCAACCCCTATACATTGGGTTTTAATATGATGGTGGATATACGCCGCATCTGTGAAAACCCCACCGAAGAAGACAAACGCTGGTTTCCGGATTTAGCCGGCACAGACTGGCTGGATGCCCTGCATTTTGCGATGCGCAATTTCAAGGATGAGAGTTTTATTCTGCAATATCTCTCGCCCCATTTGATCCGCCAGCTGAAACTGTTTTCGATTCTCGACGATGAAAACCGTATGCACCTGCAGGTAGAAGCTATTCACAATGAAGAAGGTTACCGCGCTATCCGCGAAAATCTCGCCAAACAATATGACCTCGCCTACCGCGAGCCTAATTTACAGGTGTATTCGGTAGATATTCAGGGCGACAGGTCCATGACCCTGCACCATTACCGGCAGAATAATATGCCACTCAATGAAGATGCCCCGCTGGTATTACGCCATCTACGTAAATTATGGGGCTTTGATGTGTACCTGCACTCACTGGATAAGGACAACCAGATAGTGAAGTCCTATTCCTGTACGGAAGATAAAAAACAAACCGACGATTTATTTGAAGCCAGCTAGGGACTAATTACCCCTTATCAACCGGCCCCAATACCACAGCCGCACGCAGTTTGGTTTTACCAAACTGCGTCACCTGATTAAAAGCCCGTAATGGCACGGGTACATTTATGCAGGATAATTCGGTTTCGTGTTTTTTATCATCCACGTCCGGGTCATGCCAAAAAAAGTATTTATCGTTCATGTGGGTCACTAACACCCAGTGCGGGGCTTTTTGCCCGGTAAAGCGGTAACTGCTGATTAACAACAACACCAGTTTACCTTCGGCTAAATGGCCGGCGAGCTGCTCTGCGGATAGTGCTTCGTAATGCAGGGGAATACCTTCATTGGCAATGCCTTGCTCAAATTGCTCATGCACCCGCTCAAGCACGGATTTTTTCGCATTTTGCCGCACACCTTCGGTAAATAATGTGCCTTTCTGATTTAAGTAAATTTCACTTAATAAACCGCGCCGCTGCGCGGCAAGTGCCAGACCATGGGGGCCACAACCACCGTGGCCGGAGGTCATAAAAATCGTGGTGGCCTCACGCCAGATGGCAAGCTCTTCATCACCATGCCAGTGTTGTTTGGGGCGCAGGCTGCGCAGGGCCATCAGCAGGCTGGCGGGGCCGCAGGTAAATTCGGTGGTTTGCGCATAATACGGATAATAATGGGGTGCCCGCTCATGCACACGCAGGGCTTTTTCCATGCGCAGGCCATCGGCCCCATCTTCGTAATAGCCCTTCACCTTCTGAATAATGTGGTAATTCAGTTGCTGGTAAAGGGCCTGGGCGGCTTTATTATCGGAGCGCACCTCAAGGCGGATAAACGGAAAGCCCGCATCCAATGTGGCCTGCTCGGCAAATAACATCATCTGCCTTGCAACACCCCGCCCGCGGCAAATGGGATGTACGGCTAATGAATACACCCTTGCCATACTGGTGCCCTGATTGAACAGCACCAGCACATAGGCCAGTAACACACCTTTTTCATAATGCACCCACAGGTTGCCGTGCTCTTGTTTGCAAAAGCGTTTAAAACTGCGCCGGCTGAGTTTATCGCCCTGAAAGCAAATATCTTCCAGGGCAACCAGAGCATCGATATCGTCAGGGCCGGCTAAGCGAATGTGGGTGAATGTCACGGCAAATTCCGTCTCAGGTAAGCGCCTTTAATTTAGTCTTTTCCGGGAAATTAGCAATGCTGTGCGTCATTTGCGCCAGTTGCACTACGGATTTATTTTCCTAAACTGATGTTATAACAAAAACCCCGCATCGCGCCCCGGACATCTGATGAGCAAACTCCTGATCGTCGTAGAACAATTAAAAGACTGGGGGCAACTGTTCCCCACCGAAGATCTGATTACCTTTAACGACTTTATTCAGCACCCGCCAAAAAGCCACAAGGGTTTTGTCATCAACCTGTGCCGCAAATATAAATATTCCAGCCCGGGTTATTATTGCTCCCTGCTGGCAGAAGCGCGGGGCTTCCGCGCCCTGCCCAATGTAGCCACCCTCAATCAGATTTCATCCAAACAAACCTATGGCCAGGCGATGGATATCTGTAAAAACTGGCTGACAAAACATCAGGATGAAATCAGCGGCGACCATATACGTTTTAAATCCTACTTTGGGCAAAGCGATTTAATTCAGATGCTGCCCCTCGGGCGCAAATTATTTGAGCAATTTCCCATGCCCATTCTGGAAGTGGAATTGCGCAAAAAAAATAACAACTGGGAACTGGATAAGCTGCAGCCCGTGGCAATCAACCAGTTATCCGATGAAGAAGAATCCCAGCTGGCCATGGCCATTAACCGTTTCAGCCGTAAAATCTGGCGCAAACCTAAACTCGCCAAACGTTATCAGTATGACCTGGCCATGCTGGTGAATCCTTCGGAAAAATTACCGCCTTCAGATACCACAGCCCTGAAACGTTTTATCCGCGCCGGGCGCAAACTGGGTATAGATGTGGCCCTGATTACCCCGCGTGACAGCGTGCGTATCGCTGAATTCGATGGCCTGTTTATCCGTGAAACCACGTCCATGAATCATCACACCTACCGCATGGCGCAACGGGCTGAACAGGAAGGTTTGGTCGTCATTGATGATCCGACCTCCATTATGCGCTGCACCAATAAAGTGTATTTACATGAGCGCCTGGTTGCCGCCAAAGTCAGCACGCCAAAAACCCATGTATTAATTGCCGGCAACCAGCAGCAAATTCAAAAAGCCATGGCCGACCTTGGCCTGCCGCTGGTATTAAAACTGCCGGAAAGTGCCTTTTCCCTCGGGGTGCATAAAGTTAAAACCGAAAACGAAATGCATGAATTATGTGAGCGGCTTTTTAAAGAATCCTCCCTGATTCTGGCCCAGGAATATATCCCCACGGATTTTGACTGGCGCATCGGCATACTCGCCGGCAAACCTATTTTTGCCTGCCGTTATTACATGGCCAAAGGCCACTGGCAGATTTATAAACACAGCGACGGCAAAGCCACCGCCGGCGGCTGGGATACCCTGCCGGTAGAAGAAGCCCCCGCCCATGTGCTGGAAACCGCAATTAAAGCCTGCGCCTGTATCGGCGACGGCCTGTATGGCGTAGACTTGAAGGACATTAACGGCCGCGCATTAATCATCGAAATAAACGACAACCCGAGCATTGATTCCAGCGTGGAAGATCAGGTCGCCGGTGAGTCTTTATATCTGACTATCATGCAGCACTTTTTAACCCGGATGGAAAAGAACCGGCAGATTCCATGAAAAGCTCCTTCAGTCAGTCGCACTTAGAAGCCCTGAAAACCCTGTCCGACCGCATAGTCGAAGCGCAGAAACCTATCCGCATTCTGGATGCGATTAAATGGCCCGACAGCGTTAAAAAACAATTTCTGCAGGACCGCACCCTGCCGGTGATTGATGCCGAGTTTTATAAAAAACACGCGCCGCTTTCATTTGATCCCAAAGAAAAACGCCGTGAATTCCACACCATCGAACGGGACATCACCCGCAACCTCGGGGAAATGAACCCAATTTCGCGCATTATGCGCCGCATGTGCCGTGAATATCAGCACGTTATCCGTATGCTTGAAGCCCGCGGTACAGAGGATTTTTCTGCTTTATCACAGGAATTGTACGGTTCAGCCAGTGACGTATTTCACGCTGGCGACCCAACCGTGGCCGACCTTGGCCGCATGCTGGAAGAAACCCTCACCAACCTGTCAGCCCACCCCAGCATGGCGGATGAAGCTAAAAACCTCGATGCCAAAACCGCGGTGAATTATCTCAACGAAAAACTGCAGGCGGTTTTCCCCGATGCCGGTATCCGCGTAATGATGAGCGACGGTATTACCGCCGATGCCGCCGCCGGTACGGATTACATCAAGATCAACGAGAACTCCATGTTCAACCAGCAGGACCTGGATATTCTCGAAGTGCACGAAGGTTGGGTGCATCTGGGCACCACACTGAACGGCATGAACCAACCCTACTGCACATACCTGCATAAAGGCCCACCGTCAGCCACAGTTACCCAGGAAGGCCTCGCGGTACTCACCGAAATTATGACCCTGCGTGCAAGCCCGGTACGTTTAACCAAACTGATGAACCGTGTGCGCGCCGTGACCCTCGCCGAAGAAGGCGCGAATTTCCACGAGGTATTTGATTATCTGGTGCAACACGGTCTGAGTGATGATGATGCCTGGACAATTGCTGCGCGGGTTTTTCGCGGCAGCGCGCCCAATCTCGGACCTTTCACCAAGGACATTACCTATTTAAAAGGGTTTATCTTAATTTTTAACTTTATGCGTTTGGCCATTAACCGCGGCAAGCTCGACAGCCTGCCCATGCTGTTCTGCGGCAAAATTAATCTGGAAGATATCCGCACCTATGCGGAACTGGCGGAAATGGGTGTGATTGCCCCACCTAAATTTTTGCCACCCTACCTGAAAGATTTCCGCGGCATGGCAACTTTTATGAGTTTCAGCCGTTTTATTAACAAACTCAGTTTTGACAAACTCGAGCTGGATTACGGCGCGTTGTTAAAATAACAATACAATAAAAAACGGGGCCCAGGCCCCGTTTTTATTTCCGCACCACATTTAAATCTGAATTTCGATATCATCTATTTTCCAGCCATTTTCTTTTACAAAATGGATAATCTGTTTTTCATCGCCGGTCAGTTCACTGCCACAAATATCTTTCTGGGCAAAAACCACAATTGCAAAACGCCCGTTTATTTCTTCACTCTGCAGGGTAATTTCCCGGCACTTCGCTACGCTTTTGGAAAATGCCTGGGTCAATGCAATGACACTTTCGCGGTCTTTTTGCATTTGTTGCATCATGGCCTGCAGGCTTTTTTCCACTTCGGCCTGTTTATGGGCGCTGAAAAATAACGTTTCGCGGGCAAAATCCAAACCTTCAATTTCCGCCTGATGGTAACGCAGGTAAATCTGCGCCGGGCTTTCTTCTGTTTTCTGGCAGGCCGTTAACAAACCTGCCAGGCACAGGCATAAAAAAGCCGGGGCCATTAAGGGTAGTTTTATGCCGCCCACAATTGCACACCTGACATCAGGGCAAACATTAACAGGGAATAACCCACTTCTGCGGCAATGGCACGGCGGCTTTTTTGATTAAACAAACCGCTGGCACACTGCACAAAAATAAAACCCACCAGCACCATGACTAACAAACCATAGGCGTCGCGCTGCACTATCAGGGCAATTAAATAGGCAAGGCATAAAAGGGCAATGCCATGCACCAGCGCACTCAACACAGGTAATTTCGGGGCAGGAAAATCCGCCAGCTGCGCTGCCGTGCGCCTGTGGGCCCCGGCAAAATGGGGTGCATACCACAACCAGCCCGCAAGGTAGGCCAGCAGGGCACTGCCGGCGATGGTATATAAATGAAGGGATTCAGGAACGTTCTGCATAAATCACACTCCCTGTGAACATTAAGCCCCGTCACCGGGGCTGTTGGTTATGCACTGGCCTGTTTACTGACAAACATTCGGATGGCTTCACGTACCTGGGCATCGCTCGGAATGGCTTCAGTACGCACCAGCATAATGATGGATTGGGCCACCACTTTTTCATCGGCAGGCGGATGTAATATCACATTGCCCTCTTTGGATACATACGCCAGCGGTGTGCCGAGGTTTGCACTCATCATGGCGATCACCACATCCCCCCAGCGGTCACCCTCAAGCCATGCAGGGAAGCGCATAAAGTGATCACCGGCCCAGGTGAACATATCTTCGATAATTAATTCTGAACCAGGGCTTTCCATGGCACGCACTAAAATTTCAGGGTAGGAGCGGATCGGGCGAATCACGGATTTCACACCTATGCGGCGGAAACGCTCACGGTTTTCATCGTCCACACATTCCACAATCGCACGGTAGGCCAGGCCCTTTTCTTTCAGGCGGTAAGCCAGATCAAACGACAGGCTGTCGGACTCATCATCATATTCATCACGGGCCAGAATCAGGATGTGTTCGGCCTCGTATAAATTAGCCTGTTTGATTTCGGTTTCGTGGTTGCCGTGACCATACACATGGCGGGCACCTATGCGCTCCAGCTCCACCGGCAGGCCATCGGCGTAATCCGTGTTTAACAGCACCACCGGAGTTTTACGGTGCATCTGGTTTTCACGTATCTGGCTAATAAAACGGGTGAAGTAGGTTTCGCGGTTATATTTCGGGGTATTTACTACGACTATGTGTTTGTTCATCAGCGCCTCCGCATACCGTCTGCCGGAGTCCCGCTATGGCAGACATTATGAGTATAGAAGGCCCTTTAAAAATGAAGGGTTTTTCACAGATTTTTTTATCGGAGCGGTTGAGTGTGGCGGCCTACCAGGCCACCACCACATCTTCTCGCTGAATGGCAAAACGCTCGGCACTTTTATTCAGGCGGGCAATGGCAAAACGCGGCTGCACCTGGGTGATAGTGGCAATCACCTGGGTATCGTGCAGTTCGGTTAAGGGTTCGTTATCCAGGTTATAACGGGTGCTGGTACGGAACACATTGAGTTTGTCGCCGGGGCGCATGCCCACACTGCCGCCGGTATCCAGGCGGATGTAATCCCCCTGGCTGTCGATAATTTTTGCCATATAGGGCTGGCAAGCGAGATTGGCGGTTAAGTCCTGCACCACTTCGCGCAACAGCACTTTCATCTGCTGGCCGTAGGCGGTTTTCCAGAATACTGCGCTGGCAAAGCCGGTTTTTGCATGGCCATCGATATCCCATACCCCCTGTGTCGCATAGGTGTTGTGGAATACCAACGCGCCGCTTACCCCATCATGCACATAGACATCCAGGGCAAAATTGCGCTCACGCTGCTCCCGGCCAAGGCCAATTTTGCGCAGGGAATTATCAAAAAAACGCGGCACATCCGCATCGGGGTTAATCATGCCCATATCACGCACCACGCCGGACACCACGTACTGGGCACCGAGTTCTTTGGCAAGCTCCATGGAAGTACTTAAACGCTGCAGATTATTTTGTGATGCGGGCGCGCGATCCACACTGGAAAATAACAATACATGCCCTGCATCCAGCGCATGTAAACGCTGCTGGCCATTTAATGTGGTGGCAAGCAAACCGGGCAGGCCCTGTTCAATATCACCCAGCGCGCCCAGGGTGGCATCCTTGGGGTTTTGCATGGGGAAACCGGCAATCGCCACGGCTTTGCGGTAGCCATTGGCCGCGTTACCTGGGCAGGTACCTTCGGCCAGCACCTGGGCGGTAATGGTGATTTCCAACACACCGTCACGCAGGTTCTCCGATACCACATTCACCTCATCAAACTGCGCTGCGGTATTCACCCGCACCTGATCGGCGGTAATCAGGCCGTCGGATAACATCTGTGTGGCATCCACTGAACCACCCACCTGCAGGGCCGCAAGGCGCAGGGCATCACGCATGGCTTCATCGCGGGCCTGCTGCATATCACGCCCGACAATGGCTGTGCCTGTGGCGGTCACCTGCAATGCAGACGCGGGGCTGATGATCAAACTGAGCAGTAACAGCAGCAGGGATGTTTTCATCATGCTACCGCCCTATTGCACAAAATAATGGTTGGTTTCAGGGATGGTCGACTGGCTCTGCACCCGGTTGTAATTATCCATCTGGTTGGAGCGATAGCCCTTCATATCGTGTACCACGGACACGCTGCAATCGGTGTTAAAACGCATATTGTTTTCGGTGCTGATGCAGTTACGGAAGCCGGCATCAATCACCATTTCCAGCACGGTTTCAACGCTGCCATCGGCAAATACATCCGAACTCACCACGCGGGCACCGTGAATGAAGGTATCAACATAGGCACGGAAACTATCGTTCTGCACCACCATATCCCGCACGGTGGAACTGCCGGAGATTTTGGTGCCATATACCCGTTCGGCCATGGTGCGGTAGGCATCGAGTTTGGATGCGCGGATCGCCATCAGGCGTTTCTGGGTTTTGCTCATGCTTTTAACGTTATCGTTCACTGCGCCGTAACCCACCACCCGCAGCACCATAGGTGCAATCGGATCCACCTTTTGCTCAACGGGCTGCAACATGGTGGCGGGGTTTTCGGTATCCGTGACGTTATCGTTATCTTTATTACCGCCAAACAGGCTGCACCCCAGCAGCTGGCTGGCAATGGCAATGCTGAGCAGGGTTTGAATGGGCTTGCGCATCGGGAACTCCTTCACCGGATAGACACCTATGTGAAGGTTATCGGCGCAAACCCGCGATCATTTAATTTTTATTTGGCGAAGGTAAAACATCACGCGCTGCACGCAATGCCGGTAACAAAGCCAACAGGGTTTTGCTGTGGTACACCAGCAGGGCACACATAATCAGCGCGGCACCGGCCCATGCCTGCCAGGGCAAAATCTCACGTTCAATCACACTGCCCAGGGCCATGGCGAGCACAGGGGTAATTAAGGTGGTGAGGGATACCGTAGCCGCACTCATATGGCGCAATAAAAAGAAATAACACAAAAACCCCAGCACAGAACCAAAGGTGGCGAGGTAAATCAGCGCCCACTGGCTTTTGGCGCTGATGACCTGTGGCAAGGGGCCAGAAAATAACAACCAGGCCAGCGCATAAACCGGCGCCGCCATTAACAGGGTGCCAGTGGTTTGCGCGAGGGGATGCACGGTATTTTTTTGCCCCTGCAAAATCACCGAACTGATGCAATGCAAATTGACCGCCACAAAGATCACCAACAGCCCCGCCAGCATGCCGCCCTTAAGATCAATATGCCCGGCAAAAATCAGCACCAGCCCCCCCAGGGCAATAACAATACTGAGCAATTTACGGCTGTTTAGCTGTTTTTCATGCAGCCAGAACCAGGCATATATCGCCACCAGAATCGGGCTTAAGCCCCACAACACCGCAATAATGCCACTGGGTACAAACTTCGCGCCCCAATAGGCACATAACATGGCGCCGGCCACGCCAATGGCACCGGCCCCATAGGCTTTCAGGGCATCGCGCCCAAAGGGAAGAGGAATACGCCACAGGGCCAGCAACAACAGACAGATCAGGGCGCTCGCCCACATGCGCAGCGCCGATGCCTGAATAAAATCCAGGCTGTCGACACTAAAACGTAAACCAATCGGTGTGGTTGACCATATGGCGATCACCGTTAAATAAGCGGAAGTAACCCGCATCATGCCCTCCTTAAGGGGCTGTATCCGTGGGCTGTTAAAACCACAGACATGTGCCCTGCATCGTTGAGCGGCTCACCACGGCCATAAAAAAAGCCGCGGTGTGGGCCGCGGCTTTTGGAAATCAGATAACACTATTTCCAATGCGCAGCGGCCAGCCTGCGAACCCATACAGGGGCGCACGCGGGGCGAATGGCTTTGGAAATCATCAGTGTTTTCATGGTGCTGAAGTATTGCCGCAGATGCTCTTGCCGGCAAGGGCTTCATTTAAAATTCATAAAAGGAATAACCTACGCTTTTTTGAGACGAATAAAGCAACAACACTGTCATCACCCCACAAAGTTTCCGCAAATAAAAACACCCGAAAAAATCTGAACTAGGCTAGTGCTACACACAGACGGATTTGCAGGGGAAGACCATGAATAACAAAATCCTACTTTCTGCGGCCATCAGCGCCGCCATCAGCGCACCCGCTTTCGCGGTGCCCTTTCAGGTACTCGATGCACGTACTATGGGTATGGGCGGCACGGGTGTGGCATCAGCACCCCTATCATCAGTAGTGCCCTATAACCCCGCGTTAATGGCCACTTATCGCTCAGATGATCACTTCAGCCTGAACCTGCGTGGCGGACTATATGTGGGTGACAGTGATGATGTACTGGATGCAACCGACGAGTTTGAACCTGACGTCAAAGCCGATGAATTAAACGCCTTAATTGGTGAAAGTGGCTGCGTAGATTGTGTGATAGGCGACCTTGATGATCTGACCAGCAGCGGCGCGGATTTGGCCACTGCAATTACAGACATTACCCAAGCCATTGCAGACCTGCAGGATGGAAACGGTGCAAATGATGTTGCCGCCGCCAACCAACTGAACACGTCACGCACCCTGCTTAATAATTCTTCACAGGCATTTGATGATGCTGCTGTTGCATTAAATGCAAAAGCAGGTGCTCCTGACACCCCCGGTGGCGAACGCAAACCGTTACAACAATCTGTTTTTGGCCTGACGGATTATCTGGACAACACTGTTTCTAATTCACGGATTAAATTCGGCGGTGGTTTAGGTTTTCAAATCGCCGTGCCTAGTAAAACCTTTTCGTTTGCCCTGAGCCTGGACAGCAGTATTTCAGGTTCCGGTATGGTGGAAGTCAGCCAGGATGATACCAACCTGCTGGAAGATATTGCCGATGCCACAGGTGTCATGGTAACTGACTCACTTGCAGCTTCTACGGATATCACAGGTTTTGCCGCTGCAGTTGACGCCCTCGCCGATGATCCAAACAACGCAACACTGCAGGCAGCCGTTAATGTGTACATTAACGGTGATGATTCAACCGCAGGCGGCGCAGGCAGTATTGAGGAAACCGTTACGAATATCACAGGTAAAACCATCACCGGCACCCAAACCGGCATCGATATTATCGAAAATGGCGCACTGGGGGATTTAGACCCGGATACCGCGGGTGTACAGGAAGAACCTAACCTCAAATCCACCATTCATTTATACGGTGCTGCGGTAAGTGATATTGGTATTGCCATCGCCCGGGAATTTGAAATCAAAGGCAAAAAAGTCAGCTTTGGTATCACCCCTAAAATTCAGAAAATTAACGTATTTGAATTTATCGCCGAAGTAGACGGCCAAGACCCTGCAACAGGCCAGGACATCGATTTTGATAACGTGGAATTCGATGATTACCACAAAGAATACAGCGCATTTAACATCGATTTTGGCGCCGCCCACCGCTTTGGTTTCAGCGACCGCTGGCAAACCGGTGTGGTCGTGAAAAACCTGCTGGGTAAATCCTACAAATCCACCTATGGTCGTAAAGTGGACATCGAACCACAAATGCGCGCAGGTGTGAGTTACGAAAATATCGACTGGTGGTTAAAACCTAAATTCGCCGCCGACCTGGATATCACCGAAAACAAACCCACCGCGTTTGAAGATCCAACCCGCTTCCTGGCCTTGGGTGCAGAACTGGATTTATTCCGCACCCTGCAGGTACGTGCCGGTTATCGCACTAACTTATCCGCAGGTGGTCAGGATATTGTCTCCGTGGGCTTAGGTTTTTCACCACTCGCTATTCATATGGATTTAGGCGCCTACATGAATACCAGTGATGTGAAAAAAGAAGCCGGTGTGGCCTTTGAACTGGGCGTGGAATTCTGATTCGTTCCAGCCTGAAAAAAGAGCTTGGGAACCGCTGAATAACTCGGTGCCCAAGTCGGCTTAGCGAAATAAATCAGATCAAGGCGCAGATTTGCGGGCATAACGGGTTATGTCAAAAAGCTGCAACGCCGAGCTGGTTTGTTTCGCAAAACCCCGCAGGGCGCAGGCTGCCAGCCGATCAGGCTGCCAGCCGATCAGGCTGCGTTAGCAATCTTGAATCGGCCCCGTCATTTACTTCAATCGCCGCCTTGCCAATCTCAACTGGCAGCACATGCGCGATGCTGTGCAGAGTTATTCAGAGATTCCCTTGATTTTCAGGCTCTTTTTTTTTGCCTCTGTTACACTCGCAGCACATTTCAGGCACAGATTTTACACACGTTAAAACCATGCAAATTTATCTGGTAGGTGGTGCGGTACGTGACCGCTATTTAAATTTACCCAGCAAAGATCAGGACTGGGTAGTGGTGGGCGCCAGCCCGGCGGACATGCTCGCCGCCGGTTATAAACAGGTGGGCGCGGATTTCCCTGTATTTTTACACCCCAAAACCCAGCAGGAATATGCCCTGGCACGCACCGAGCGCAAATCCGGCCACGGTTATCAGGGTTTTGTGTGTGACTTTGATAAAAACGTGACCCTCGAAGAGGATTTACTACGCCGTGATTTAACCATCAACGCCATGGCGCAGGATGACAGCGGCAAACTGATTGACCCCTACGGCGGCCTGCAGGATTTACACAATAAAGTGCTGCGCCATGTCAGCCCGGCATTCGCCGAAGACCCGTTACGGGTCTTAAGGGTTGCACGTTTTGCCGCACGATTTGCCCATTTAGGTTTCAGCATTGCGCCCCAAACCCTGGAGCTGATGGCCGATATTTGCCAGCAGGGTGAACTTGCCCATTTAACCGCCGAGCGGGTCTGGCAGGAAACCGAGCGTGCTATGGCTGAAAAATCCCCCGATGTTTATTTCCGTGTTTTACAGGAATGCGGCGCATTGCAGGTGATTTTCCCGGAAATAGCCGCCCTGTTTGGTGTGCCACAGCCGGAAAAATATCACCCGGAAATTGATACCGGCCTGCATATATTAATGTGCCTGCAGCAAATACGCCGGCGCAGCGCCGATACCCGCGCATTATTTGCCACCCTCACCCATGACCTTGGCAAAGCCCTGACCCCGGCGGAAAACTGGCCGGCCCACCACGGCCACGAAAAACTCAGCATTAAACCCATCAAAGCCCTGTGCAAACGCTTACGGGTACCCAATGGCCACCAGGAATTAGCCTTAAAAACCGCGGAATTTCACACCCACGCGCACCGCGCTTTTGAATTACGCCCGGACACCCTGCTCGACATCCTGAAAAAACTCGATGCCCTGCGTAAACCCGATGTGTTCGCCTTATTTTTATTATGCTGTGAAGCCGATGCCTGTGGTCGTACGGGTTTTGAAGATAAACCCTACCCCCAGGCGGATTATTTACGCTCAGCATTAAACGTGATTAATAACATACGCGCCGAAGAGTTTGTCGCCGCCGGTTTAAGTGGCCAAGCCATCGGCCAGGCCATGGATGCGGCCCGCGTTGCAGCACTCAGCGAATTTAAAAAAACCTGGGCAGAGGAACACGGCCATGCCCCACACTGATGGCAAACAACAGGTATTCATTAGCGGCGCAGCCAAACGCCTCGGCGCGGCCATGGCGCGGGAATTTCACAGCGCAGGTTATCGTGTTTTGCTGCATTTTAATCACAGCCGCGATGAAGCCCTTGCCCTCGCCGCCGAATTAAATCAACTGCGTGCCGATAGTTGTGTGATTTTTCAGGCGGATTTAAGCCAGCATGATGCAATCAACGCCATTGCCCAATGGGTTAAAAGCCAGGGCGGCCTTGAGGTATTAATTAATAACGCCTCGCGTTTTTACCCAACCCCCTGGGGCAGCGCCGATGAGGCACAATGGCTGGATATTTTTAACAGCAACGTCAAGGCAGTATTTTTTTTAACCCAGCAATTATTGCCGCTGTTAAGCAAAAACCACGGTAATGTGATTAACCTGATTGATATTCACGCCCAGCGCCCCCTGCAGGATCACCCCCTGTACAGCGCCAGCAAAGCCGCCCTTGCCAGCCTAACCCAATCCCTCGCCAAAGATATGGGCCATGAGATCCGCGCCAACGGCATAGCCCCCGGAGCGATTTTATGGCAGGGCCACAGCGAGCAAAAACAACAGGAAATACTCGCTAAGGTGCCCATGCAAAAAGCCGGTAGCCCAGAGGATATTGCGCGCTGCGCATTATTTTTAGCGCAAAGCGCTTATATCAACGGGCAGATTATCAGCGTGGATGGCGGGCGCACCCTGTACAGTTAAAGCGCCGCTAATGCCTGCAAACAATAAAAAACGCACCCACAGGTGCGCTGCTGCCCCATAATTTTTCACTTAAAAAACAGGGGCTATATTAAGGCCCTGTTTGTTTTGATTGAGCAGATGTAACCGCCGCTTGTGATGGGCACAAAATGCACGCTCGAGGGCGCCGAAACGCAAACAAAAAATACGCGAGGGCCGCAGGGATGCTGGCGAAGCGAGGGAGCCCAGGGCAGGATGCCCCATAGCGCGAGGGCGAATGTTTTTTGTTGGAGTGAGGACTAACGCCCGGTTGCGTTCGAAGCAGGGTGACGGGGGCCTGTGCCCGGCACGGGTATAAGACCCCCAAGAAAAAAATCTTTGTAATCCAGCGTTCGGCAATTAAACCGGTTTTTCTTTTTCTGGGAAGGGGCTTCCCAGACCCATCCTTCGCTCACACTGCTGCTTGTTCCCGATTTTTTAGGCGCGTCATCACGCCCACGCGCCATTCGGCATCCTGCCTAGCTTCGCCGGCGCTTTGCTGGCATCCATGCCAGCGGCGGGCTATGTCGCTTTAAAAAACCGGCGCAGCAAGTTCGCCCAAAAAGTGTTCTGATTTAACAGCGTGATAAATCGTTACAAATAAAAAAGCGTTGAATGAAATTTATTCATTCAACGCTTTTTAGTTTCAAACTATGAAACAGCAGTGACCCACAGGTGCATTTTTTATTGTTTGTAAAAGCAAGGGCTTAGAGGGGAAATTCCACGCGCCATAATTTTTGTTTGTGTTTATCGTAGGCCGCCCATAACTCGCCGTAACTTTTATGCAGCAAAGGGTGCATTTCTGTGGCGGCGATATCCGCAAGGGGCAATAAAACAAACGCGTTTTTACTGATTTCCTCACGGGGTAAATCAATGCCTTCAATACAACCGCTTAAATCCCCGTAGGTCAGAATATCAATATCCAGGGTACGCGGGCTGAATTTAGGGCCAGTGCGGTTACGCCCGTGATCATCTTCAATTTTTTTCAGGGCATTATTTAATTCAGTGAGTGGCAAACTGGTTTCTATACGCACCACTAAATTATAAAAATGTGAGCCTGCAAAACCGACCGATTCACTTTCATACACGGGGGAGCACAACACAGCACCAAATTGCTCACGCAGGGCACGGATACCACTGCGGATGTGCTTTTCACGCTCAACATTGCTGCCAAGGCTTAAATAAACAATCGCCATTAACTGAAACTTCCCCGGCTGATTTCCACCCCAACGGCACGGGCCTGGGGCACGGCACCGGGTTTACGCAGGCGGATTTTTACGGCCTTAGCGTTAAATTCCTGCAGAATAATTTCCGCCACCTGCTCGGTGAGGGTTTCCACCAATAAAAAAGCACTGCCCTCAATAAAGGATATCAGTCGGTCGGAAACCGCTTTGTAATCCAGGGCGAATTGTAAATCGTCACTTGCGGCGGCGGGTTTGTTATCCCACGCCATTTCGATATCCAGCTCAAGGCGCTGTTTAATTGTGCGTTCCCAGTCGTAAACACCGATAACGGTTTCCACGCAGAGATTATCGATAAATACCTTATCCATGTACGGCCTCCAGTTGCTCCATGGGCCAACGCGGATAAATATGCACAGGCACATCATCACGCTGCCCGGCGCGCAGGCGCAGCCAGCCGGCAAAGGCAATCATTGCGCCGTTATCGGTACAAAATGCCGGACGCGGGTAATACACTTTACCGCCCATGCCGCCCATCACTTCGTGTAAACGGCTGCGCAGGTATTTATTGGCGCTCACACCACCGGCAATCACCAGACGTTTGTGGCCGGTTTCTTTCAAGGCCCGTTTGCATTTCACCACTAAGGTTTCCACCACGGCGATTTCAAACGCGCGGGCGATGTCGGCTTTATCCTGTTCGGTTAAACCGGATTCTGCGCGGCAGGCTTCAATCGTATTACGCGCAAAGGTTTTTAAACCGCTGAAACTGAAATCCAACCCGGGGCGGTCCGTCATGGGTTTGGGGAATACAAAACGGCCTTCGTTACCCTGCATGGCAAGGCGGGCAATATGAGGGCCACCGGGGTAAGGTAAATCCATCATCTTGGCGGTTTTATCGAAGGCCTCACCGGCGGCATCGTCCATGGATTCACCTAATAAGGTGTATTGACCAACACCCTGAACGTCCACCAGCTGGGTGTGGCCGCCGGATACCAGCAGGGCCACAAACGGGAACGCTGGGGCGTCGTCTTCTAATAAAGGCGCAAGCAGATGGCCTTCCATATGGTGCACACCTAAGGCGGGGATATCCCAACTCCAGGCTAATGAGCGGGCCAGACACGCACCTACCATCAAAGCACCGGCCAAACCCGGCCCGGCGGTGTAGGCAATCGCATCTATCTGCCCGGGGGCGGTGCCCGCCTGGGCCATCACATCTTTAATCAGAGGGATCGCCTTGCGGATATGGTCGCGGGAGGCCAGTTCCGGCACCACTCCGCCATACAACGCATGCATATCCACCTGAGAGTACAGGGCATGGCCGAGCAGGCCTGCCTCACTGTCATAGATGGCAATACCGGTTTCATCACAACTGCTTTCTATACCTAAAACCCGCATAACACCCCCGAAAATCCGGCGTGAATGATAATGCCAGCCCCCTCTCAAGGCCAGCTACACTTGCCTCTGGCGGGGATTTCCCCGTTGCCGGGGGCGGGCTTTGCATTTGCAAGTTATTGCGAGTAGAATGCCCGCCCTCATAGGGTCTCTGTGTGCAATGTTTTGCTCAGAGCAAAAATCAAAGAGTTAAACAAACGAAGGTTGATTGAATGCCTGCTGTTAAAATTAAAGAAAACGAACCATTTGACGTAGCTCTGCGTCGTTTCAAACGTTCTTGCGAAAAAGCCGGTATCCTGGCTGACGTACGTAAAAAAGAATTCTACGAAAAGCCAACTTCTGTGCGTAAGCGCATGAAAGCTGCTGCTGTTAAGCGTCACGCTAAGAAAGTGTCCCGCGAACAGCGCAAGATGAACCGTCTGTTCTAATTTTGCCCCAGCAACGGAAACCGTTATGACTGACGTAGGCCTGAAACAACAAATTAACAATGAAGTGAAAGACGCAATGCGGGCGAAAGCCAAAGAGCGTCTGGCTACCTTGCGGTTAATCACGGCTGAAATCAAACGTGTTGAAGTTGATGAACGCATCGAAGTAGACGATGCGCGTGTGCTGATCATCCTCGATAAGATGTGTAAGCAACGCCGTGACTCGATTACCCAATACGAGCAGGGTGGCCGTGAAGATCTGGCCGCCGTTGAACGTTTTGAAATCGAAGTCATCCAGTCCTTCCTGCCAGAGGCCCTGACTGCGGAAGAGTTATCGGCGATCGTGGAAAAAGCGATTGCCGATAGCGGCGCCAGCAACATGCAGGAAATGGGCAAAGCCATGGCTCTGATTAAACCTCAGGTACAGGGTCGTGCAGACATGGGCGAAGTGAGCAAGCTGATCAAGGCAAAACTCGCTTAAGATCACCCCAGAGGTATGCCAACGCCATGAGCGGCCGCATTCCCGAATCCTTTATTGATGACGTTGTTGCCCGCGCCAATATAGTGGACGTGGTCGATTCCCGCGTGCGTCTGAAAAAAGCCGGTAAAAACTATACAGCCTGTTGCCCTTTCCATAACGAAAAAAGCCCGTCGTTCAGCGTCAGTTCCGACAAACAGTTTTATTATTGTTTTGGCTGCGGCGCGAGTGGCAATGCCCTGAAATTCATTATGGAATTTGATGGTATCCCCTTCCCCGATGCCGTAGAAAAACTCGCCGCCACACTCGGCATGGAAGTACCCCACGAAGACAGCAGCCCGCAACAGCAAAAACAACAGCAGGAAAAAACCAGCCTCTACGATTTAATGAATCAGGCCAGCCTGTTTTTTCAGCAACAATTACGCTTTCACCCGGAAAAAAGCGCAGCGGTTAATTATTTAAAAAAACGCGGCCTCACCGGGCAAACCGCCAAACATTTCAACATAGGTTACGCCCCCGATGGCTGGGATAACCTGAAGCGTCAGCTCGATAACGACGGCACAAAAGAAAAAGCCCTGGTGGAATGCGGCATGCTCATCGAAAAAGATGAGGGCCGCACCTATGATCGTTTCCGCAACCGCATTATGTACCCCATCCGCGATATGCGCGGGCGCACCATAGGTTTTGGCGCGCGCACCCTGGGGGATGAAAAACCCAAATACCTCAACAGCCCGGAAACCCCCATTTTTAATAAGGGCCACGAGCTGTACGGCCTGTACGAATGCCGGCAAATACGCCAGACCTTAAAACGCCTGTTAGTGGTGGAAGGTTACATGGACGTAGTAGCCCTGCATCAATACGGTATTCACTACGCAGTAGCTACATTGGGTACCGCCACCAGCGAAACCCATTTACAGAAAATTTTTAAAATCGTGCCTGAAGTGGTGTTTTGTTTTGACGGTGATGCCGCCGGGCGGCGCGCCGCAAAGCGTGGTTTGGAAATCGTATTACCCATTCTTGAAGATGGCTGGCAGGTACGGTTTTTATTCCTGCCCGAAGGGGAAGACCCGGACACATTAGTGCGCCAGGAAGGCAAAGAAGCCTTTGAAGAGCGCATCCACAATGCCATGGCCATCAGCGAGTTTTTAATTAAAAGCCTCTATCCGGAAGTGGAAAACCCCGACAGCATCGATGGCCGTGCACGCATTGCCAAACTCGCCGCGCCCATGGTGGCACAGATTCCGGGCTTAGCCCTGCGCGGTTTAATGAACCAGGCCCTCGCTGATCACACAGGTTTACCCGTCAGCACCATTGAAGCCCTCGGCAAACACGAACCACGCCCGGCACCCGCAGCCCGCGAAAACCCAGCACCTGTGCATGCAGCTGCGCCATTACAGGTGAGCGAACACAACGACGAATACAGCAATACCATCGCCATTCCGCTTTTGGATAAAGCCCTCGGTCTGTTATTGCACACCCCCGCCGGGGCACAAAGCGTGACCGATGAACACCTTGCCATCTGTGTTTCGCTCAACCATCCCCAGGCCGATTTATTGTGCAAACTCGTGCATAAATTAAGGGCAGCGCCCCAACCCGGCCTGACCGAAGCCCTGACATTATTCAGCCTGGAACCGGAATTTCAGCAGTTACGCCAACTGGCCCAGCACCACCACCCGTTGTGGGGCAACCAAACCCAGGTGCAGGAGGTCACAGACTGCTTCAATCAAATCAGGCGCATGGCCAATAAACAGGAATTAACCCGCATCAAACACAAACTGGCCCGGGTTAATGGCCAGCTCAGCCAGCTGACAGAAGAAGAACAAAAAAGGTACCTGCAATTACTGCAGGATAAAGGAGTTGAAAAAGCCTGAGCCAGTCCCCATACAGGGCGGTCAGGGTTTGCGTTAGCTGGATAATCGGTGCCCGCACCGTTATACTTGCCGGCTTTCGATTTCGCGCGACAGTCATCAAAAACAGGGTTTCTATGGCCGCAACACAACAGTCCCGCTTGAAGGAGCTGATCGCCAAGGGCAAGGAACAGGGTTACCTGACCTACGCCCAGGTGAACGATCACCTCCCAGACGACATTGCCACCCCAGAGCAGGTGGAAGACATCATCAGGATGATTAATGACATCGGTATTCCCGTTACCGAAGTTGCGCCCGATGCTGACACCTTATTAATGGGTGATGCCACCCCGGATGATGCCGCCGCAGAAGAAGCCGCCGCCGCACTGGCCGCCGTTGAATCCGACCTGGGCCGCACCACCGACCCCGTGCGTATGTACATGCGCGAAATGGGTACCGTTGAGCTGCTGACCCGCGAAGGCGAAATTGTTATCGCCAAACGTATTGAAGAAGGCATCCGCGAAGTGATGTCCGCCCTCGCCTATTACCCAGGCGTGGTGGATTACATCCTCAAGGCGTTTAACGACGCCATGGCGGATACCGAAGTTAACCGTCTGTCAGACGTATTCAGCGGTTTTATCGACCCGACTGACAACGACCCGGTGCCACCGGAAAAAGACGAAGAATTCCCGGGCGTTGCTGCATCCAGCAAAAAAGCCGCTGACAACGACGACGACGAAGACGAAGATGGCGGCAGCGAAGATGATGACGGCAACGCCTCCGACGGTGGCCCTGACCCTGAAGAAACCCGCCGCCGCATGGAAGAACTGGGTGCGCAGTCTGCCAAGCTCAACGAAGCCATTGAAAAACATGGCCGTGCCAGCAAACAGGCTGAAAAAGAACTGCAGGCCCTCGCCGACCTGTTCGCACCGATCAAACTGTCACCCAAATATTTTGACGAACTGATCGCCAAATCCCGCAACAACCTCGACCGCGTGCGCAAACAAGAGCGTGAAATCATGCTCTTCTGCACCCGTAAAGCCGGCATGGACCGTAAAGACTTCATTAAATCCTACCAGGGTAATGAAGGTGCCGATGAGTGGGTAACAAAAGTATTAAGCGCGAAAAAACCCTACGCAGAAAAACTCAAAGAATTTGAGATGGACCTGCTGCGCTGCCAGAAAAAAATCCGCAATGTGGAAAACAACGTGGGTTTAAGCATTGCCGACATTAAAGAAATTAACCGTCGTGTTTCTATCGGTGAAGCCCGTGCACGCCGTGCGAAAAAAGAAATGGTAGAAGCCAACTTACGTCTGGTTATCTCCATTGCGAAAAAATACACCAACCGTGGTTTACAGTTCCTCGACTTAATTCAGGAAGGCAACATCGGCCTGATGAAAGCCGTGGATAAATTCGAATACCGCCGTGGTTATAAATTCTCCACCTACGCAACTTGGTGGATTCGTCAGGCGATTACCCGTTCTATCGCCGACCAGGCACGTACCATACGTATTCCGGTACACATGATTGAGACCATCAACAAACTCAACCGTGTATCCCGTCAGATGCTGCAGGAAATGGGTCGCGAACCCACCCCTGAAGAACTGGCAGAACGCATGGAAATGCCGGAAGACAAAGTACGCAAAGTGCTGAAAATCGCCAAAGAGCCAATCTCCATGGAAACCCCAATCGGTGACGATGAAGACAGCCACTTAGGGGATTTCATCGAGGACGGTAACGGCGAATCGCCGATCGACAGCGCCACCGCTGAAGGTCTGACGGAAGCCACCCGTACCGTACTCGCAGGCTTAACCGCCCGTGAAGCAAAAGTACTGCGTATGCGTTTTGGTATCGACATGAACACAGACCACACCCTTGAGGAAGTGGGCAAACAGTTCGACGTTACCCGTGAACGTATCCGTCAGATCGAAGCCAAGGCCCTGCGCAAACTGCGTCACCCTTCACGTTCCGATCACCTGCGCTCCTTCATTGACGAATAAACCCAGTCAAATCAAGGACTAAACGCTGGCGTGCGATATACACAGTTTGTATAATCGCCGCCGGTGTTTAAACCTGAAACACCTCTGTGGGCCTTTAGCTCAGTTGGTTAGAGCATCCGACTCATAATCGGCAGGTCCTGGGTTCAAGTCCCGGAAGGCCCACCACTTAATTCCGGGTTTTATTTCCACAAGAAATACAGACCCATAAAAAAACCGCCAACAGGCGGTTTTTTTTATTGCGGCTTTTATTTTACGCCGCCACATGCTGCCGGTTATTCAGCCAGGCAACGCCCGCCGCATATCCCTGAGTCCCCCCCAGGCACACGCTAAACGTTTATTTCACAAATTCGCCTCGGGAAATCTGCTGGATAAAGGCAAACTTGAACTGCGCACACGGGAATTAATTATTCACCGCATTACCGCACAGTGTGGTTCTGAATATGAATGGGGTGTGCATGCGGCTTTTTTTTGCTCAAAAAGTCAGTTTTGATGACGAACAACTTTATTCACTGTGCCACGGCAACGCAGCGGATACCTGCTGGAATGCACAAGA
>JACKOM010000007.1 GCA_024234265.1 Oceanospirillaceae bacterium | reverse complement strand
TCGTTTTAGCCAGCGGTAATGCCGGTAAACTCGCCGAAATTCAGAATGCCCTTGCCGGTTTTGGCGTGGAATTAATCAGCCAGAAAACCCTGGGTGTAACCGATGCCATCGAAAATGGCCTGAGTTTCGTAGAAAACGCCATCATTAAAGCGCGTCACGCCGCTGCTATAACAGGTTTACCGGCTCTGGCGGACGATTCAGGCCTGGAAGTGGATTACCTCAAAGGCGCCCCCGGTATTTACAGCGCACGATATTCCGGCGAAGGCGCTAGCGATGCCAGCAACAACGCAAAATTACTCACTGCATTAAAAGATGTACCGGCAGAACAGCGCACTGCGCGTTTTGTGTGTGTGCTGGTGTATATGCGCCATGCCAATGACCCGATGCCGCTGATTTTTCAGGGCACCTGGGAAGGGCGCATTCTTGAACAGGCCGATGGTGAAGGTGGTTTTGGTTATGACCCGTTATTTTTTGTGCCGCAATTAAATACCACCGCGGCGCGTTTATCCAAAACGGAAAAAAATGCCATCAGCCACCGGGGTAAAGCCCTCGCCGAATTAAAAGCCCGTTTTGCGCTCTGATACGGCCATGCAATTACCCGCACTTTCCCTTTATATCCATGTGCCCTGGTGCGTGCGTAAATGCCCCTACTGTGATTTCAACAGTCACGCCGCGGGGCAGGAAATTCCAGAAGAACTCTACGTCAAAACCCTGCTCGCTGACTTGCAGCAGGAACTGCCGTTTGCACAGGGCCGCAGCATAGATACGATTTTCATCGGCGGTGGCACACCCTCGTTATTATCGGCGACGGCTTACCGCGATTTATTTGCCGGTTTAAAACAACAGCTGACGTTTGCTGACGATATTGAAATCACCATGGAAGCCAACCCCGGCACCTTTGAAGCGGAAAAATTCGCCGCCTACCGCGCCCTGGGTATTAACCGCTTATCCCTCGGCATCCAGAGTTTTAATGATGGACACCTGCAAAAACTCGGGCGCATCCATAACAGCGCCAATGCCATTCATGCGGTGAAAGAAGCACGCCACGCAGGTTTCGATAATATCAATCTGGATTTAATGCACGGCCTGCCACAACAAAGTGAAGCCCAGGCCATGGCTGACCTGGAACAGGCATTTGCCCTGCAACCGCAGCATTTAAGCTGGTATCAGCTGACCCTGGAACCCAATCACCGAATTTTATTCGCGCCCGCCGCAATTACCCGATGACGATACCCTCTGGCAAATTCAGGAAGCGGGTCAGCAGCGCATCGCCGCGGCGGGTTTTGCACAGTATGAAATCTCGGCCTACGCCAAACCCGGGCGCCGCGCACGGCATAATCTGAATTATTGGCAATTTGCCGATTACCTCGGCATAGGCGCTGGCGCACACGGTAAAATTTCCCTGCCGGCTGAAAATAAAATTCTGCGTACCCGTAAAACCCGCCTGCCTAAAGATTACATGGCAGAAGGTAAAATCCCCCTTGCCCTGATCGATGAAGTCAGCAGCGCAGAACGGCCGTTAGAATTTTTAATGTTTGCCCTGCGTTTAAAAGAAGGTGTGCCCCGTGCATTATTCAGCGCAACAACCGGCTGTGATTTTGCCGTGATTGCCGACACCTGGGCAGAGCTGCAAAAAAAGGGTTTATTACACGCGCCTGACGAGCGTCTGTGTTGCACCGAAAAAGGTTATTTGCACCTTAATTATGTGCTTGGCCAATTTGAATAAAACCACTGCGTAGAAATTGTAAATTGCGCCCATAAAAAAACCGCCCGCAGGCGGTTTTTTTATGGCTGGCGATTACTGCGCAGCGCGCAGAATGTCCGCATAAGCAGTGCTGGAAGGGTGGGATGCAATAACATCCAACGCGCTTTTACCATCTAAGTTTTGCGCATTCAGGTTGTGGCCTTCTTCGGCAAACAACTCGATAAAATCCTTGAACATCGCAGGCACCATGTGACGGTATGCGAAGATCAGGGAGTTGTAATCTTTGTCGGTGCCATCAAATGTTTTTATGGTCAGAAAATGGCGCAGGCTTTCTTCTGTCCAATCACCACCAAATACTTTTTCTTTATCTTTTTTCAGGCTCATTTTATTTACCCAATTTTCTTGAAGATTAAATCCCACACGCCGTGGCCAAGTTTTTCACCACGGTTTTCGAATTTGGTTAAGGGGCGGAAATCCGGGCGCGGGCAATAGGCATTATCCGGCGCAGTGTTTTCATAACCCTCGGCCACCGCCATCACTTCTAACATATGTTCAGCATAAGGCTGCCAGTCGGTGGCCATATGGAACAGGCCGCCCAGTTTTAATTTACGGCGGATTTGCTGTGCAAAGTGCGTTTGCACAATACGGCGTTTATTGTGTTTCTTTTTGTGCCAGGGGTCAGGGAAAAATAACTGCACACCCTGCAGGCTGCCATCGGCAATACATTTATCCAGCACTTCGATGGCATCATCACGGAACACACGCAGGTTTTTCACGTTTTGTTCCTGGGCGTCGCGCAGAATACGACCAACACCCGGCATGTGCACTTCAACGCCGATGTAATTGATATCCGGGCGGGCCACGGCCATTTCGATCAGGCTTTTGCCCATACCAAAACCGATTTCCAGCACCACTGGGTTATCGTTGCCAAATACTTCGCTGAAATTCAGCAGGCCAGCGTCTAACTCAAGGCCCTGCTCTTTCCAGTGCTGTTCAAAAGCTGTCTTCTGTCCGTCGGTCATACGACCGGCACGGATCACAAAAGACTTAATGGTGCGGATGTATTTATCCTGATTTTCGTCTGTCATGCTTTACCCTGTTGCGCAGCATTTTTGGCTAATAACAACCAGCCTGCGACAAAGCTCAACCCGCCAATCGGGGTGAGGAATACTAAAAAACGCCAGCCGCTTAACGCCAGTGCGTAAAGGCTGCCGCTGAAAAGAAGAATACCCAAAATCCAGCAAATCGCGGTGCTTTTAAAAGCCATCTCGCCTTTGGCCCACACGGCCAGCCCCAAGGCCAATAAAGCCAGGCTATGCACATGCTGGTACAACACGCCGGTTTCAATCCAGCCCAGCTGCTGGCTGCTGAGCACAGCTTTCAGACCATGGGCAGCAAAGGCGCCGGTCAGTACCGACAACGCACCGCATAATGCAGCGACGCTTAAAATCCAGTTGGGGGTTTTCATGGGGCGCCACCTTACCTGTACAGCCTGATAAATCAAGGGCCAATCAATACAAACAAAAACGCCTCCGCGAAGGAGGCGTTGCTGCAACCGGCTTTATCAGGCCAGCAGCATTGCTTTGACTTTATTCATGGCGTTTTTTTCCAGCTGACGGATACGCTCAGCGGATACCTGATATTCATCCGCCAGCTCCTGCAGGGTGGCTTTGTCATCGGCCAACCAGCGGCGGTTGAGAATATCCAGACTGCGTTCATCCAGTTCGGCCAGGGCCAGGTGCAGACGGTCGGTAGAATCCTGCTCGTAGTTAGCATCTTCCGCCATGTTGGCCGGGTTGTAACGGTTATCTTCCAGGTAGTTAGCCGGTGCCTTATAGGCGGTGTCGTCGTCTTCATCGGTGGCGGCATCAAAGGCGGTATCGTAACCACTCATGCGGCCTTCCATCTCGTGTACTTCACGTACTTCGACACCCAGATCATCGGCAATCGCCTGGGCTTCTGCTTCGTTCATCCAGCCAAGGCGCTTTTTGGAGCTGCGCAGGTTAAAAAACAGTTTGCGCTGGGCCTTGGTGGTCGCCACTTTCACCACACGCCAGTTGCGGATGATGAACTCGTGGATTTCAGCTTTGATCCAATGCACCGCAAAGGACACCAGACGCACACCTACTTCAGGGTTAAAGCGTTTTACCGCTTTCATCAGGCCAACGCTGCCTTCCTGAATCAGGTCTGCCTGGTTCAGGCCGTAACCTGAATAACCCTTGGCGATGTGCATCACGAAGCGCAGGTGGTGCAGTACCAGCTGGCGGGCTGCTTCCAGGTCTTCGTGATAATAATAACGTTCGGCGAGCTCGCGCTCTTCCTCAGCAGATAACACCGGAATGGCACTGACCGCCCTCGTATAGGCGTCCAGATCGCGTCCGGGTACCATGAGTAATGGTTGTGCTACCAAGCCTGTGCTCATCTATATGTGCTCCGCTGGTTAAAAGTTGACTGAGTCTAGCATTGTTAATTCTAGAGCGCTAACCGCTAAAAAAGTTCTGGTTAGAACAATTTGTTCAGTGCGCTGAATAATTTTGCCACGTCAAAATCAGGGTTCAATACGGCTGATATGCTGGTTTACCGCCAGCCAGGCACCGAGCCAGCCGAGCATAATGCCATCACCTATGAGCAGCAGGCTGTCGCCTAAACCTAAGGTGTGCAGCTGGAAATCACTGCCATATAAAGCCACCAGTCTCTCCACCGGGCCGGCCAGCCACCACAGGCCGATACTCAGCACCAGCCAGGCTAACAAACCGCCGCCCAGACCAAACCAGATACCTGTGTATAAAAACGGACGGCGCACGAATGCATCTGTGCCACCAATCAGTTTGATGACCTGAATTTCATCGCGGCGGGATTCAATCGCAAGGCGGATGGTATTGCCGATGATTAACAGCACCGCCAGCCCCAGCAACAGGGCCAGTGCCCATACCAGGCGCTCGCCAAAGGACATAAATTCATACAGGCGCTTCACCCATTGCATGTCGAGCTGGGCCTGTTCGACGCCAGTTTCCTGTTGCAGACGCATCTGCAGGGCAGCCAGTTCCTCGGAGCTGTTATCGTGCAGATCCGGCACCACACTCAGCACGGAAGGTAAGGGGTTATCGTCGAGACGGGTCAATACATCACCCAAGCCGGTCTGCTCACTGAATTCCGCGAGGGCCGTATCTGCGCCAATGTAATTCACAGCTTTAATGCCAGGCCAGGTGCGGATTTTATCCGCCAGGGCCTGGGCTTCTTCCGCCGATACGGTTTTGTGCAGGTAGACGCTGATCTGGCTGGTTTGATCCCAGCGCTGACTGAGTTGTTTGACGTTGGCCATGGCCACGTACAGGGTCATAGGTAAGGCCAGGGCGATGGCCAGTACCAGCCAGGTCATTGCGCTGGCCACCGGATTGGCGAGCATACGCTGCAGGCTGTCGCGGGCGCTGCTTTTGTGATGATGCAGGTACGCCTGCCAGGCGTTGTTGACTGTCACCCTGGACTGCTTTGCCCCGCCGCTGGCGCGTTTATTCACAGCCATATTACGTCCCCACCAATGTGCCGTGGTCCAGGGTCACGACCCTGTGACCCATGCGCGCGATCAGTTCCAGATCATGGCTGGCGATCATGACCGTAGTGCCCAGGCGGTTGAAGTCTTCAAACAGATGCATGATCTCGGCAGACAATGCAGGGTCCAGGTTGCCCGTCGGTTCGTCGGCAAGAATTAACTGGGGTTTATTCACCACGGCGCGGGCAATGCCCACACGTTGCTGCTCACCGCCGGAGAGTTCGATGGGATTAAGTTTTTCTTTGCCCAGCAAACCGACTTTATCGAGGGAGGCACGTACGCGGCGCGCCAGTTCCGCCTGCTCATAACCTTCAATACGCAGGGGCAATGCGACGTTTTCAAATACGCTGCGGTCAAACAATAACTGGTGATTCTGAAACACAACGCCGATGCGGCGGCGGTGGTAGGGAATTTGTGAATTGGGCAATTTGCCGATGTTAATGCCGTCCATTAACAGCTGGCCGCCGCTGGGACGCTGCATGGCCATTAATAATTTGAGCAGGGTACTTTTGCCGGCACCTGAGTGGCCGGTGAGAAATAACATCTCACCGCTGTCGATTTCCAGGCTGATATTGCGCAGGGCTTCCTGACTGCCGGTATAACGCTTGCTGACCCGGTCAAATTTTATTGCCGTCATTTTGTTTCCGTAGCAAACAACGCCTGAATAAATTCTTCTGCCACAAACTCACGTAGGTCATCGGCCTGCTCACCCACACCGATAAAACGCACCGGCAGATTTAATTCTTTGGCGATGGCAAAAATAATCCCGCCCTTGGCAGTGCCATCAAGTTTGGTCAGGGTAATACCACTGACACCAACGGCATCCAGGAAATGACGGGCCTGGCTGAGGGCGTTCTGGCCGGTTGCGGCATCCAGTACCAGCATGACTTCGTGGGGGGCTGTGTCGTCGAGTTTTTTCATCACGCGCACGACTTTTTCCAGCTCCTGCATCAGGTTGGCTTTATTCTGCAAACGCCCGGCGGTGTCCGCGATGACGATATCCGTACCACGGCTTTTGGCGGCCTGCACCGCATCATAAATAACCGATGCACTGTCAGCGCCGGTATGCTGGGCAATCACCGGCACTTTATTACGCTCGCCCCATACCTGTAATTGTTCAACGGCGGCGGCGCGGAAAGTATCACCTGCGGCCAATAAAACAGATTTACCCTGGGCCTGAAATTTTTTCGCCAGCTTGCCGATGGTGGTGGTTTTACCCACGCCGTTCACACCCACCATTAAAATCACATAGGGCTGGTGGGCAGTATTATCAATTTGCAGCGGCGCAGTGCAGGGCGCGAGTAATTTTGCCAGCTCCTGCTTGAGTGCTTCATACAGGGCATCGGAATCTTTTAATTCTTTGCGGCTGGTTTTGGCGGTTAATTCTTTAATGATGGCGGAGGTCGCGCTCACACCCACATCGGCCATTAACAGCTGGGTTTCGATTTCTTCGAGCAGTTCATCATCAATGGCTTTTTTGCCGAGTAATAAATTCGCCAGGCCATCACTGAAACCAGAACGGGTACGGCTTAAACCTGATTTGATGCGCGCGAAAAAACCCTGTTTTTCAGGCTCAGTACCGGCAGCGGCCACGCCTTCGGCGAGGGGCTCTGCGGGTTTATTTTCGTCTGTTTTTTTAGATTTACCGAAGCCAAACATGACAGGCATTCCAACATCATTTTGAAAGCGGCTATCCTATCACTAGTTGCAAAGGAATGCTGCCATGGATGCGCCGCCACGCTTTAGCCGTCACACCCTGACACTGATTATTCTGGTTACGGTTGTCATGATCGCCCTGATGGGCCAGCAGGGCCGTGAAAAGAATATCGATTTACCTCCGCCGCCCCAGTTTAAAATCACCGCGCTGCGCACCGACAGCGGCACCCCCCTGTGGTTTATTGCCAAACCCAGCTCCCCCAGCCTGGCCCGCCTCAGTTGCCTGGCGGGCTCGGCATTTGCGCCAGACGGCGCGGCCTATGCCCTGCAACAATTACTCAATCAGCAGGCACGCCGGCAGAACATCCCGTTAATTGCAGAACTCGACCGCGATAACCTGTACCTGAATATGCAATTCAGCCAAGACCCCTGGCAGCTGAAAAAACAACTCGATGCTCTGCGCGGCCTTTTATGGCAACCGCAGCTCGACAACTCAGAACTGCAAGCCCTGCGGGATTTACCCCTGCTGCCACCGGCCAGCGACAGCCTATTCGCCAGCCTGCCCGCGCACCCTTATCGCGCTTCCCTGTTACCCACGGCAGAACAACTCGGCACCCTGACCCGTCTGCAGATTCAGCAGTTTGCCCAGGCCTATCTACACCCCGCGCGCTGTCAGCTGACCCTGCTGGCTGATCTGGCACCCAATGCAGCACAGGTGTTGGCAGAAACCCTGTTGCCCGTCAGCAGCCATGCCGCCAGTCAAACTGTGATGCCACCCTTGCCCCATGCCGTGATTGCAGGGGGCATCAGCATGCCGCCCCTCAGCCCCGGAGATAACATCAGTTTATTGGTATTAGCAGCCTGGGCCGGCAATAACAGCATAAACCTGCAACGTAACGCCCTCGGCGCGGGGCAGGTATGGCAGATACCCGCCGGGTTTGTACAACAGGTGGATGATGGGGATTTAAAAAACAGCCTGAACGATGCCAAAAAACAACTGGTGAAACGCTGGTTACAAAACCTCGATGAACCCGCCGCTCTGCTGCAAACCCTCAGCACCCTGCAGCGTCAGGGCGCACCCGTGAATTTCTTCGATGAAGGCTACGCGCTGCTGCGCGCCCTCGACTCTGGTACACTGCGCGCAACGGCAGATACCTGGTTTAATCCCCCGCAAAATGGCACGTCAAAGCAATAAATTACGCATCATAGGTGGCCAATGGCGCAGCCGGCAGCTGAGTTTTCCCGATGCCGAAGGCCTGCGCCCCACCACGGACCGCATCCGCGAAACCGTTTTTAACTGGTTACAACCTGTGATTCACGGCGCCCGTTGTCTGGACCTGTTCAGCGGCAGTGGCGCCATGGGCTTTGAAGCCCTCTCCCGTGGCGCAGCATCTGTGGTGATGGTGGATCTCAACCCTAAAGTCGTGCGCCAGCTGAAAGAAAACGTGCAGTTGCTTGCAACACGTAACGCACAAGTGGTTCAGGCCGATTGCCTGCAATACCTCAGCCAGGCCAACGGCCCGTTTGATGTGATCTTCCTCGACCCGCCCTTTGCCAAAGACATGCTGCAAAGTGTGCTGGAGCGCATTGAAAAACACGCCCTGCTGGCCAGCGGTGGTTATGTGTATGTGGAATGCGAGCGGCAGCTCAGTGATTTACGTTTCCCGCCCCACTGGCAGTTGCACAGGGAACGGGAAGGCGGGCAGGTACGTTTCAGCCTGTATCAGAACAGCGCCGGCGATGAAGCCTCACCCAGCGACATAATCTGACCAATCGGTGGCCCGAACTGCGCTGCAAGGCGTGCGACTTCTTCCTGATAGGGCTCGGTCAGATAGGGCCGCTCAAGACTGAAAATCTGATAAATACCCGATTTGAGCAGCTCTTTGCTTTCTTTACGGGTGTCATCCACCAGCAGGTTGGTATGCAGGAAAGAAAACCAGCTGGTCACCACAATCCAGGTATTCAGCGCCAGGGCTTTAATTTCATCCTCACTGGCGCGGATGATACCCGCTTGGTTCAAACCAAAATAAATATCCTGGGTACGGCTTAAACAACGCTGGAAAAACGCGTTGTAACGGCGGTGCAGACGCTCGTCGGACTGCAATAAATGCTGCAGATCGCGGTGTAAAAAACGAAACGCCCACAAACCTTCAAACACAGCGGTGAGGTAATTGACCTTATCGTTGATCTCCAGCGCACGGCCCTGGGGCAGGCGCAGGTAGTTATCCACCAGCCCTTCATATTGCAGGTAGATATCAAAAATAATCTCACTCTTATTTTTGAAGTGGTAATACAGATTTCCGGGGCTGATGCCCATATGGGACGCGATGTGGTTCGTGGTCACATTGCGTTCGCCCTGCTCATTAAACAGCTCAAGGCTGGTCATTATTATTTTGTCGCGGGTTCGCATCACTACTGACTCTGAAAAAGGCCCACGGATGGGCAGAGGCAAAGGCGCCATTCTAAGCAGTTATGGCCTTGCAAGCCAAGAAAGCTCTGAGTCCGTGGCAGAAAATGACCCATAGTCACCAGAAGCCGTTTGTGCCATTGACACATTAGAGCATTAACTCTAATGTTTGCCCTACAATTTTTCCCGCAACCAATCTGAGGGTGAGTGAAATGGGCGCTACTGCGAATGTGCTGAATAACGATCAGCAACAGATTGAACATATGAAGTCTGTGTTTGCCCGCCAGAAAAAGGCCTACCAGCAAAGCCCGTTTCCGGATGCTGCACAGCGTATTGCCGGCCTTAAACGCCTCAAAGCCGCCCTGCTCGACCATCAGGAAGAACTGATCGCCTCCATGAATCAGGACTTCAGCGCCCGTTCCCGTGATGAAACCCTGCTGGCGGAGATGATGACCTCCATGGAAGGCATCAACGACACCATCAAACACATCAAAAAGTGGATGAAACCGAGTCGCCGCAGCGTGGGCATGGCCTTCGCCCCGGCCAGCAACAAAGTTTATTTCCAGCCCAAGGGCGTGATCGGCAACATAGTGCCCTGGAACTACCCGATTTACCTGTGTGTTGGCCCAACCGTTGGCGCCCTGGCCGCCGGCAACCGGGTGATGATCAAACTCTCAGAGTTCACTCCGGCCACCAACGAGGTGCTGAAAAAAGTCTTTGCCAAAGCCTATAACGAAGATGAAGTGGCGATTATCACCGGCGAAGCAGACGTGGGTGTGGCCTTTTCTCAGCTGCCCTGGGATCACCTGTTTTTCACCGGCTCCACCACGGTTGGCCGTTATGTGATGGCCGCTGCGGCGAAGAACCTGACCCCGGTAACCCTCGAACTGGGCGGTAAATCCCCGACCATCATTGGCGAACACGGCAATGTGGAAGACGCCGCCAAACGCATTGCGTTTGGTAAGTGCACCAACGCCGGCCAGACCTGCGTGGCACCGGATTACGTGCTGTGCCCTGAATCCAAAGTCGAAGCCCTGATCCAGGCATTGAGCAACACTTACAAATCCTTCTACCCCAGCCTGAAAAACAACGGGGATTACACCGCGATTGTGAACGAGCGCCAGCTCAGCCGTTTACAGGGTCTGGTGCAGGATGCCAAAGACAAAGGCGCGAATATCCGTGTGCTCAACCCAGCGTCTGAAGACTTCAGTGGCACTCGCAAAATGCCACTGCACTTAGTCACCGGCGGCACGGATGATATGAAAGTCATGCAGGACGAAATCTTCGGCCCGATTCTGCCGATAGTGCCTTACCGCGAACTGGATGAAGCCCTGAATTACATCAACAGCCGTCCGCGCCCCCTGGCCCTGTACGTGTTCAGCTACAACAAAGCCGAGCAACAGCACATTCTGCATAACACCCACTCAGGTGGTGTGAGCATCAACGATACCCTGGTGCACCTCGCCCAGGATGACATGCCCTTTGGTGGCATTGGTGATTCCGGCATGGGTCACTACCACGGTAAAGAAGGTTTCCTGACCTTCTCCCACGCCAAAGCTGTGCATAAAAAAGGTCGTTTCAGCAGTGGTGTGTTTATCTTCCCGCCCCACGGCACCTTTATTCACAAAATGATTTACAAACTTTTCATCCGGTAATGGCCATGGACAGACGACAATTCCTCAAACTCTCGATGGCCTCCTCCGTCGCACTGGTGTCCACCAGTGCGGTGGTGAGCATGACAGGCTGCAGCGAAAGTGCCCCGGCGGCGGATTCCGGCTGGCTGGTGCTGCGCGAAGGGGATCGCAAACTGCTCGCCGCCCTGTTGCCGGTTAACCTCAAGGGTGCGTTTCCGACTGAACCCGCGGCCAAAGCAGACGCCATTCAGAACTGCCTGCAATATCTGGATAAGGCCGTTTATGGCCTGGGCAGCGCCAACGCCAAACAGCTCACCGACCTGTTTAACCTGCTCAACTTTGCCCCAACCCGCGGTCTGTTAGCCGGGGTGTGGTGCAGCTGGGAAAACGCCAGTGAAGAAGAAATCGACAACTTCCTCAACCGTTGGCGCAACAGCAGCCTTGGCCTGCTGAACCTCGGTTACAACGGCCTCAACAAACTGATGTGCGCCGTCTGGTTTGGCCAGCCACAGGCCTGGGCACAGGTGGGTTACCCCGGTGCACCCGCCTACGTCAAAGCCTGATACACACTTAAAAATAACGCATGACCCGCAGCGCCTGACGCTGTGATTGGGGGACAAGATGGCGGTGAAAGATCTCTTCCGCGAACGCAGGGCCAGCGAAAATTGGCTGATTACCGACAGCTCAGAACTGGCAACCGATCAAACCATTGAAGCGGATGTGATTATCGTTGGCACAGGGGCCGGTGGTGGTGTAACCGCTGAAATCCTCAGCCAGGCCGGCCTCAATGTTGTGATGCTCGAAGAAGGCCAGCTGAAAAGCTCCGACGACTTCAAAATGGAAGAGCTCACCGCCTACAGCGAGCTGTACCAGGAGTCCGCCGGGCGCACCACCAAAGATGGTGCCATCAGCATTTTCCAGGGCCGCACCGTAGGCGGCACCACAGTCGTTAACTGGACCTCCAGCTTCCGCACCCCGGAACAAACCCTCAGCCACTGGGGCGATCAGTTTGCCGTTAAAGGTTTCAGCAAAGATGAAATGGCCCCTTGGTTTGAGGCCATGGAAAAACGCCTCAATGTTGCCAAATGGGCATTACCCCCCAACGAAAACAACGCGATTTTACAACGTGGCTGCGCCGCCAATGGTTACCATTCTGAAACCATTCCACGTAACGTGGCCGGCTGCTGGAACTTAGGTTATTGCGGTATGGGCTGCCCCACCAACGCTAAACAAAGCATGCTGGTGACCACCATTCCCGAAGCGTTAAAAAACGGCGCCCGTCTCTACCACCATACCCGTGCGGAAAAACTGGTCTTTGAAGGCAACAAGGCCGTTGCTGTGCAGTGCCTCGCCCTGAGCGCCGACACCCGCAAAACCACGGGCGTGGTGTTAACCTTCCGTGCGCCGCACATTGTGCTCGCCGGCGGAGCCATCAATACCCCCGGCCTGTTGTTGCGCTCCAAAGCCACTGACCCTTACCAGCGCATCGGCAAACGCACCACTATCCACCCGGTGAATGCCTCTGTGGCCATGATGGAACAAAAAGTCGAACCGTTTTATGGCGCGCCGCAATCCATCTACAGCGATCACTTCCAGTGGCTGGATAAAAGTCTGGGTTTCAAACTGGAAGTACCACCCGTGCACCCCGCCATGGGCAGTCAGATTCTCGGTTTCCACGGTTATCGCCTGATGGAAACCATGGACCACCTGCCCAATATGCAGGCCACCATTGCCCTGATGCGTGACGGTTTCCACGAGGAGTCCCAGGGTGGCACAGTTGAGCTGAACAGCGATGGCAGCCCGACTCTCGACTACCCGGTAACCCCTTTCATGTGGCAGGGGCTGAAACAGGCCTACAACGTGATGGCGGAAATTCAGTTTGCCGCTGGCGCCAAGCGGGTTTACCCCCTGCACCACGACGCCACCTATTACACCTCACTGGCAGAAACCAAAGCCGCTATCGCCCAGCTGCCGGAAAAACTGCACCGTGCACGCCTGATGACAGCCCACCTGATGGGCGGTTGTGGCCTGGGTGAAGATCTGAAAACCAGCGTGGTCAACAGCGCAGGCAAATTCCACCACTACGATAACCTCTACGTGATCGACGGCTCGGTATTCCCCACCAGTATCGGCGCCAACCCGCAGTTATCCATCTATGCCATGGCCATGAAACAGGCCAGCGCACTGGTGAAAGCCATCCGCGGTTTGCAAACCGTGTAACAACAGGCGGGGAGCAATCCCCGCCCGTTTCACATCAGATATTTCAGCGCCACATAGGGCATGACATTAAAGAAATAAATTGCCAGCTTGTACGCCCCTAACAGGGCGTAATGCAGGGTGAAAAAGGTGCTTTTTTCGATGGGCACAAAACGCCTGCTCAGGGCATATAAACCATCCGCCCAGAGTAATAACAGGCCGCTCCACAACAGTAACAAACTCAGGTTTAACAACAGGCACCAGCCAAGCAGACTGGTTAATTGCATGGTATCCATAATCTTTCCTCCGCTTTGCAGTTTGCCGCGCCGCAGCGCCCGCAACCATGACCTGTGGCAGTGAGTTTTCTTGTTTGCCTAATGTGATTTAGTTACCATGCGCCCACATCCAAATTAAGGCTTCATGCATGACGACGGTTATTTATCCAGGCACGTTTGATCCTATCACCAATGGCCATACCGATTTAGTCGAACGCGCTGCGCGCATGTTCGATCACGTGATTGTGGCCGTGGCGGAAAGCCCGAAAAAACGTCCAACCCTCGAACTCGAAGCCCGCGTAGAACTGGCCCGCGATGTATTGAACCACCTGCATAATGTGGAAGTGGTGGGTTTCAGCAATCTGCTCGCTGATTTTGTGAAGGAAAAAAATGCCCAGGTCATCCTGCGTGGCCTGCGTGCGGTTTCCGACTTTGAATATGAATTCCAGCTCGCCAACATGAACCGCGTGCTGGCCCCGAATGTGGAAAGTGTGTTTTTAACCCCCTCGGAAAAATACAGTTATATTTCATCGACCCTGGTGCGTGAAATTGCCACCCTCAACGGTGACATCAGCAAATTTGTGCACCCTAAAACCGCCAAGGTTTTACAAGCCAAATTAGACGCCCTGAAAACGCAGTAACTGAGGTATTAACATGGCCTTAATCATCAACGCTGAATGCATTAACTGCGACGTATGTGAGCCTGAGTGCCCGAACGAAGCCATTTACGCCGGCGAAGAAATTTACGAAATCGAACCAAACAAATGCACCGAATGTGTGGGTCACTACGATGAACCCCAGTGCATGATGGTCTGCCCGGTGGACTGCATCGAAATTGATGCCAACCACAAAGAGACCGAAGAAGAACTGATGGAAAAATACAAAAAGCTGACCGGCAAATAATCATCCGGCGGCCGGGAAAAGCCTCTGCGGGGGCTTTTTTCATTTAAGGGAGATCCCATGGGTTTTGCACGTACACTTCTTGTTCTGCTGATTGCCCTCAGCAGCGCCTGCAGCCATCCGCCACGCAGTGCCATCGGCAAATTACCCCATGCGGCCATCGCCAGCGCCCATCCCCTCGCCACAGAAGCCGGCATGCAAACCCTCGCTCAGGGTGGTAATGCGTTTGATGCCGCCGTGACAGTCGCCGCAGTACTGGCGGTGGTTGAACCCTACAGCGCAGGCATGGGTGGTGGCGGTTTCTGGCTGCTGCGCGATGCCGACGGCAAAAGCGTTTTTGTCGATGCAAGGGAAAAAGCCCCCTTTGCCGCTTCGCGGGATATGTACCTGGATAAAAAAGGGGATATCCGCCCCGATGCATCCGTCAATGGTGCCCTTGCTGCCGCCATCCCCGGCCAGGCCGCTGCCTTTGCCCATATAGCAGAACACTACGGGCGCCTGCCCCTCGGCCAAACCCTCGCGGCGGCAATCCGTTATGCCGAAGAGGGTTTTACAACCGACAGCCACTATCAGACCCTTGCCCAGTTCCGTCTCTCAGCCCTGCAGGCGGATAAAACCAGCGCCGGGATTTTCCTCGATGCGGGCCAGGCCCCTGCGGCCGGTTTTCAGGTCAGACAACCTGCCTTGGCCAAAACCCTGCGTCTGCTCGCCGAGCAAGGCCACAACGGTTTTTATGCCGGTGAAACCGCGCAAAAACTCATCGCTGATGTGCGCAGTAACGGGGGCATCTGGCAAAACGCCGACCTGAGCAGCTACAGCGTGGTGGAGCGTGAACCCCTGGTCGGTGAATATCAGGGTTACCGCATCACCACAGCGCCACCGCCATCCTCCGGCGGCATTGCTATCCTCGCCATGTTCAACATGCTGACCCAGTTCGACTGGATGAAACTGCCACGCAGCGAGCAGGTGCACCTGCTGAGTGAAATCATGCGCCGCGCTTACCGCGACCGTGCGGAATTTTTAGGTGACCCGGACTACGTGCCCGTGCCCGTGGAACGCCTCACCAACCCGGCCTATAACCAGACCCAGGCCGCCAGCATTGATATGCAAAAGGCCACTTCCAGCCGTGATATGGGTACACCCATGGCCATGCAGGAAGGTTTCCACACCACGCATTTTTCGATTATCGACCGCGATGGTAACGCCGTCAGCGCCACCCTGAGCATCAACCTGCCGTTTGGTTCTGCCTTTACCAGCGCCGCCACCGGGGTATTACTCAACAACGAAATGGATGATTTTTCCGCCAAACCCGGTGTGCCCAACGCCTATGGCCTGGTGGGCAATGAAGCCAATGCCATTGCCCCTGGCAAACGTCCCCTGTCGAGCATGAGCCCGAGTTTTATCGAAAACGAAAACAGCCTGGCGATTATCGGCACCCCCGGCGGCAGCCGCATTATCAGCATGGTGTGGCTGGGCATGCTGGAATACATCCAAGGCAACCCTGTGCAGGATTGGGTTGCCGCGCCGCGTTTCCACCATCAATACCTGCCCGATGCCATCCAGCATGAGCCAGATACCTTCGACGACGCAGAGCAGCAGGCCCTGATGGCAAAAGGCCATGTGCTGCTCGGCACCGGCCGCCGCTACGGCAATATGCAGGCGATCCTGGTGAATAAACGTACTTTGCAGGTGCAGGCCGCATCTGATCCCCGCGCCGTAGGCAAAGCCCTGGTGCAACCCGAATAACCGCCAAGTACATAAGGAAGTGACATGGGTTTCTGGCTGAAAAAAACCATCGGATTCTGGATGATGCCCCTCAGCACCAGCATTTTGCTGATTGCCGTGGGGCTGATGCTGTTATGGTTCACACGCTTTCAGAAAACAGGCCGCGTGTTTGTTGGCGCCGCCCTGTTCTGGCTGGTGTTCTGCAGCCTGAGTGTTACCAGCAACGCCATGCTGCGCCCCCTTGAGCGCATGTACCCAGAATATGCCGGCCAGCCCGTGGATTATGTGGTGGTGCTGGGCACCACTATGAATATTGACCCCGACATTCCCCTGCGCAGCCGCCTGTCACCCTCCGCCAGCGCGCGACTTGCCGAAGGCCTGCGCATTGCGCGGCTCAATCCCGGGGCGCGCCTGATTGTGACCGGCGAGGGCGGTTTCCCATCGATTACCTACGCACAAATTTATAAAGAAGTGGCCATCGCCGATGGCTTTGACGGGGACAAGATTATTACCGTGGATCACGCGCTGGATACCGAAGACGAAGCGCGGGATGTACGTGCACTGCTCAACAGCCACCAGCAGCAAACCGGGCAGAGTCCGACCCTGGCCCTGGTGACAGAGGCCTCCCATATGCCTCGCGCAGTTTCGTTATTCCGCAGCCAGGGTTTAGACCCCATCCCCGCACCGACTTTTTTCCGCGGGGTATTAAGCACCTGGCGTTATGCCTACCTGGATGTGGATAACCTGCAAAAATCCGAGCGGGCCATTTATGAATATCTTGGCCGGGTGTTTTATTACATCAAGGTCAACGCCGAAAAGCAGGACTGATTCCAAATAACGCCCATAAAAAAACCGCCTGATGGCGGTTTTTTTATGGCTTGCAGCAAAACTTATTCTTCGTCAGCAAAATTCAGCAGCAGATATTTCGCGCGGCGCTGCACACTGTGCAGTTTTTTACCTTTTAATCGGGCAGTTAAATCCTGTGGCACGGGCCAGCGTAATTTTGCCTGGCGCACATCGGCACCTTTAAACAGGTGGCCGCTGATATGGGGCTCAATACCCCGGCGGGTGGTTTCAACTTCGGGTAATTCGGGCATGTTTATTTTTCTGACAGGCATAAAAAAACCCAGCGTAGCTGGGTTTTTTACGAAGCAAAATCTTATTTGATTTTGGCTTCTTTGAACATCACGTGCTTACGAACAACTGGATCGTACTTTTTGAATTCCAGTTTTTCTGGAGTAGTACGTTTGTTCTTAGTAGTGGTGTAGAAATAACCGGTTTCAGCGGTAGAAACCAGTTTGATCTTTTCACGAATAGCAGCCATTTATGGCCTCCTTAGATTTTCTGGCCTTTGGCGCGCATATCGGCCAATACAGCGTCGATACCGTTTTTATCAATGATACGCATTGCCGCTGGTGTTAAACGCAGACGTACAAAGCGGTTTTCGCTCTCAACCCAGAAACGGTGGCTCTGCAGGTTAGGCAGAAAACGACGTTTAGTTTTGATGTTGGAGTGAGAAATTTTGTGACCGATTAAAGGCTTTTTACCTGTAACCTGACAAACCTTAGCCATCTTGGAAGCCCCGACTTATCTGTAACTGAATATTCCCCGGGGCTTGTCCACCTGTGCATTATTCATGCGGTGTGGCTCCCCTTCAGGAACCCCGGCTAAAAAGAGTGGCGTTTTATACCAGAAAGCATAGGGCAGATCAACAAGGCTGTGTAAAAAGTGTACGCATTTTACTCAACCCACTACACCACCGCACAACCCGTCAACGCAGGCCCGGTGCGCACTCAGGGCGACATAAGACCACGCTCAGCCATGGAAACACAATAGCCATCACCGACAATAAAATGATCCAGCACCCGCACATCTATGCTGTGCATGGCCTGTGTGAGGCGTTTGGTGATCTGCTGATCCGCCAGGCTGGGCTCAGCAATACCCGATGGATGGTTGTGGGCGAAGATCAGAGCTGCAGCATTATGCTTCAGGGTTTTACGCACCACTTCCCGTGGATAGACACTCGCACCGTCTATGGTGCCCTGAAATAACTCCTCAAAAGCAATCACCCTGTGCTGGTTATCCAGAAACAAACAGGCGAAGACTTCGTGGGGTAAATGACGCATGCGTGCGCTTAAGAACTGCCGCACTGTGCCCGGCTGGGTCATGGCATCGCCTTTTTGCAAAGTGGCCACCAAATGGCGGCGCGCCATTTCCAAAACCGCCTGCAGCTGGGCAAATTTGGCATCCCCCAGCCCCAGATGCTGGCAGAAGTGCTCCCGCTCTGCCTCCAGCAGCGGGCGCAGCCCTTGAAATTCCGTGAGTAAATGGCGGGCTAAATCCACCGCGCTTTTGCCCGCAACCCCGGTGCGCAGGAAAATCGCTAACAGCTCAGCATCCGTCAGCGCCGCCGGCCCCTGGGCCAGCAGTTTTTCCCGGGGGCGTTCTTCTGCCGGCCAATCCCTGATCGACATGATTCCTCCGCTCTTCTGTAAACAGCAGCGGGTGTTATACTGCCCGCCCTGTCTGGGGGACAAGCCATGAGCAGCTTAACTAATAAACGGGTATTACTGGGGATCACAGGTGGTATTGCGGCCTATAAAAGCGCCGAGTTAGTGCGCGCCCTGAAAACCGCCGGCGCTGAAGTGCGTGTTGTGATGACCAGCGCTGCCCGGGAATTTATCACCCCCCTGACCTTGCAGGCCCTGTCCGGCAACCCGGTGCACCACAGTTTGCTCGACCCAGAAGCCGAAGCCGGCATGGGACACATTGAGCTGGCGCGCTGGGCGGACCTGATGATTATCGCCCCGGCCAGTGCGGATTTTATCGCACGCCTTGCCGCAGGCATGGGCAACGATTTATTAACCACATTATGCCTTGCGAGCAATGCCCCCCTCGCCCTCGCTCCGGCCATGAATCAGGCCATGTGGCGCGATACCGCAACACAACAGAATATTCAGCAGTTGCTCAGCCGCAGCGAGAAAAAACCCCTGATCTGGGGCCCGGCCGCCGGCGAGCAAGCCTGTGGCGATGTTGGCCCCGGGCGCATGTTAGAACCCCTTGAACTGGCGCGCCTCGCGGCTGAACAATTTGCCAGCGGCGCCCTGGCGGGTAAAACCCTGTTAATTACCGCCGGCCCGACCCGCGAAGCCATCGACCCGGTGCGTTACATCAGCAACCACAGTTCCGGCAAAATGGGTTATGCCCTGGCTGAAGCAGCACGGGATGCGGGTGCACGGGTGATTCTGGTTTCCGGCCCGGTGAATTTACCCTGCCCGCGTGCAGTGGAACGTATCAGTGTCAGCAGTGCCGATGAAATGCTCGCCGCTGTGCAGGCGCGCATTAACGATTGCCAGATCATGATTGGCGCCGCCGCTGTGGCGGATTACAAAGTGGCCAGCGTCGCCGGACAGAAAATCAAAAAGTCCGCCGATGAAATGATCCTGACCTTAATAAAAAACCCCGACATCATTGCCACTGTCGCAGCCCTGCCAAACAAACCTTTTGTGGTCGGTTTCGCTGCGGAAACCAACGATGTGGAAAACTACGCCCGCGATAAACTCAAGCGTAAAAACCTCGACATGATTGTTGCCAACGACGTATCGCGCAGCGACATCGGATTCAACAGTGATGACAACGCCGTCACCCTGTTCTGGGCCGAGCAGCAACAAGCTCTGCCCCTCGCCAGTAAACACCAAGTAGCCCGCGGCATTATCGCCGCCATCGCCACCCGTCTGCAGGAAAAACCATGAAACAACGCTTCCAGGTAAAAGTACTCGATCCCCGTTTAGGCAATGAAATTCCCCTGCCGCAATATGCCACCTCCGGCAGTGCCGGCCTGGATTTACGCGCCTGCCTGAAAGACAGCATCACCCTGCAGCCCGGCCAGACCACGTTAATCCCCACTGGCCTGTCGATTTACATCGAAGATACCAACCTCGCCGCCATGATCCTGCCACGCAGTGGTCTGGGCCATAAACACGGCATTGTGCTGGGCAATCTGGTGGGTCTGATCGATTCTGACTACCAGGGCGAATTAATGGTGTCCTGCTGGAACCGTGGCCAGGAAGCTTTCACCATTAACGTTGCCGAGCGCATCGCCCAGCTGGTGATAGTGCCAGTGGTGCAGGCTGAATTTGATATCGTGACTGAATTTGCCGCCACCGCACGGGGTGAAGGCGGTTTTGGTTCCACCGGTAAACACTGATTGCCGGGCTTAAATCCCGCGATTTTCCGCGCCTATGATGTGCGCGGCCGGGTGGGTGATGATTTAAATGCCACAAGCATTTATGCCATCGCCCGGGCTTTTGCATGCCTGCTGGTCGAAAAAGCCGAATTTGTTTGTTACCTCGGCCGTGACGGTCGCCTGAGCAGCGCCGAATTTGCCGAACAATTTGCCCTTGGCCTGCGCCACAGCGGTATTGATGTGATCGACTGCGGCGCCCTGCCCACCCCCGCCTTGTTCTGGGCTGCCAAACAAAACAACGGCACGGGGGCCATGATTACCGGCTCCCATAATCCGGCGAGCGATAACGGCATCAAGATGATGTGTGCCGGCAAGCCCCTCTCGGCGGCAGAAATTCAGCGCCTGTACCGTCTCAGCCAACAGCAAAATGCCCAGCAACTTAACGGACGTTATGAACAGCAGGATCTCTGGCGCAACCGTTACGCCCAGCGTTTGTTGCAGGGCCTGCGCCTTAAACGCCCCCTGAAACTGGTGTTAGATGCGGGTAACGGCATTGCCGGCCCAATAGCTTTGCAGGCATACCGCGCCCTGGGCTGCGAGGTTATTCCACTTGCCTGCGATATCGACGGCAATTTCCCCCTGCACCACCCCGACCCCAGCCAGGCCGAAAACCTGCGCCATATCCGCCAGGCGGTGATTAACGAAAAAGCCGATCTGGGCATTGCCTTTGATGGTGATGGTGACCGCATCGGAGTAGTGAACCATCTCGGTGAAATCGTCTTACCGGACCGCCTCTCCCTCTTGTATGCCGATGACATACTGCTACGTGAACCGGGGGCCACCCTGTTATACGACGTGAAATGCAGTTACCTGTTTGCCCGCGAAGTCAGCCGACTCGGTGGCCGCGCACAGATGATCAAAACCGGCCACAGCCATATGAAAAACGGCATAGTCGAATTTAATGCCGCATTTGCCACGGAATTAAGCGGCCACATTCTGTTTAACGATACCCTCGGCATGGGGGTGGATGATGGCATCTATGCCGGCCTGCGCCTGTGCAGCCTGTTAAGTGAAAGCGCCCTGAGCCTGAAAGTGCGCCTCGACCAATACCCCGCCTCTGTGGTGACCCCGGAAATTCAGGTCAGCCTCGCAGAACAGGATAAAAAGCCCATGATGGAAAACATCAGCCGCCGGCTGCTGGCCAGCCACAGCTGCAATACCCTCGATGGCCTGCGCATTGAATATGAGGATGGCTGGGCCCTGGTACGCGCCAGCAATACCACCGCCTGCCTGACCTTGCGTTTTGAAGCCCGCGACGAAAAAAGCCTGGCGTTCATCCGCCATGATATACATCAGATAATTGCCGCCTGCGCCGCCTCACTGGGTCTGCCTATCGATCTGGAACGTGTATAATACGCACCACGTTCACCCGCCCATTGGAAAACATCCATGCCATTGACCCGTGATGCCGCCTTTAACGTTGCCCGCGTATTAAGCGAGGCGCTGCCTTACATTCAGCGTTTTGTTGGTAAAACCATCGTTGTGAAATACGGCGGAAACGCCATGACCGAAGACCTGCTCAAAGACAGCTTCGCGCGCGATATGGTCATGCTGAAATTAATCGGTATTAACCCTGTGGTTGTTCACGGTGGTGGCCCGCAAATCGGTGAGCTGCTCGAAAAACTGAATATCGAATCCCACTTCGTAAACGGTATGCGTGTAACTTCCGCCGCCGCCATGGACGTGGTGGAAATGGTACTGGGCGGCCAGGTGAACAAACAAATCGTGCACCTGATCAACCAGAACGGTGGCCGCGCTATGGGTTTAACCGGTAAAGACGGCCAGCTTATCAAAGCGAAAAAATTAAAAGTGACCCACCAGACCCCGGATATGCAAAAACCGGAAATTATCGACATCGGCCACGTTGGCGAAGTTGAAAAGGTCAATGTGGACGTGCTGGAAATGCTGGTGAAATCCGATTTTATTCCGGTTATCGCGCCAATCGGTGTGGGTGAAGATGGCACCTCTTACAACATCAATGCTGACTTTGTTGCCGGTAAAGTGGCGGAAGCATTAAAAGCCGAAAAATTAATGTTGCTGACAAACATTCCCGGCCTGATGAATAAAGAAGGCAAAGTATTAACCGGCCTGTCCACTGAACAGGTTGATGAATTAATTGCTGACGGCACCATTTACGGCGGCATGCTGCCAAAAATTAAATGCGCGCTTGATGCTGTGCACGGTGGTGTAACCAGCGCGCACATTATTGATGGTCGTGTAGAACATGCCACCCTGTTGGAAATTTTCACCAACGAAGGTGTGGGCACGTTAATTACAAACCAGCGCACATAATTTACATAACTCTCATTGCGCAGGATGGTACCTTAGCAGTAGCATTGGGTCCCTCCTGCGGCCTACGCCAAATAAATAAATGTCCGAACGTGAAGCAAAAATCTCGCGCAAAGAGCAGATACTGCAATCTTTAGCGCACATGCTGGAAATTGATCCCGGCGCACGCATCACCACCGCTAATCTTGCAAAAGAAGTGGGTGTGAGTGAAGCAGCCCTGTATCGTCATTTCCCCAGCAAAGCAAAAATGTTTGAAGGTCTGATCGAATTTATCGAAGAGACTGTATTTTCACGCATTACCCGCATTCTGAATGAACACAACGATACCCTGCCACGTTTAGAACAAACCATGGTACTGGTATTAACCTTCGCAGAAAAAAATCCGGGTATGTGCCGTTTATTTACCGGTGATGCATTAGCCGGTGAAACTGAACGTCTGCGTTTACGCATGTCACAATTTTTTGATCGCCTCGAAACCCAGTTCAAACAAATTCTGCGTGAATCTGAAATCCGTGAAGGCCGTGTATGCCGTTTTGATATCAGCGCCGCATCGAATTTAATGCTCGCTGTGGTGGAAGGTCGTATCCGTCAGTATGTGCGCAGTGAATTCAAACACAGCCCCACCCTGATGTGGCAACAACAGTGGGTTTTATTAAGTGAAACCCTGATGGCAGAAAATGCGGTTGAAGCCTGACGTTAAAAAATTAAACAATAAAAAAGGGAGCCATGACTCCCTTTTTTATTAGCGACATTTTTTTTGCTGTCCGACTGTCAATGGTCTGACAATCGGCAACGCATTAAATGCCGTATTTTGCGCGGTAAGCTTCGATAGCCGGCAGATGTTTTTTAAATTCTTCCGTTTGCGCCACAAACTGCATTACCTGCTCAAGGGTCACAATGCTGATCACAGGAATATTGTAATCACGTTTAACTTCCTGAATGGCCGATAATTCGCCTTTGCCTTTTTCCTGACGGTCCAGGGCGATAATCACACCGGCAGCCTGCGCTTTTGGTTCAGCGGCAATCATATCCATCACTTCACGGATTGCGGTACCCGCGGTGATAACGTCATCGATAATCAGAATTTTACCGTCCAGCGCTGCGCCCACTAAGGTGCCACCTTCGCCGTGTTCTTTTTTCTCTTTACGGTTATAGGCAAACGGGGTTTCACGGCCATGCTGTTCCGCCAAGGCCATGGCAGTGGTTGCCGCCAGGGGAATACCTTTGTACGCAGGGCCAAATAACACGTCATATTCAAGGCCGGCATCAACAATCGCAGCGGCATAACATTTTGCCAGTTTGCTCAGGGCCAGACCGGAGCGGAACAGGCCCGCATTGAAGAAATAGGGGGAAATACGCCCGGATTTAAGCTCGAACTCACCAAACTTGAGTACGCCCTGGGAAATGGCAAATTCGATAAATTCTTTCTGATAAGCCTGCATGCAAAACACCATTGTCTACACTAGAGAAACGCCGCGCTGGCGACCAAATGATAACAAGAACACTGAGGTTCTTTGGTACTCGGGGAAATGTGAGTATCATACACCCTCCGTGAAATAGGGGCCATGTATGAAGGTTGTGAACCTTAACGTTAACGGCATCGAAGAGGCAGTCAAAAACGGCCTGTTTGACTGGATGAACAGCCAGGATGTCGACGTTGTGTGTATTCAGAATCTGCTCAATAAAGAATACAAACTGCCGGATTCCATTGTTTACCCCAAGGGTTGGAATGCCTACTTTTTTGATGCAGAGCCAGACAATTACAGCGGTGTAGCGATTTACACCAAAGAAGTACCCAAGGCCATTATGACCGGCATGGGTTTCGACGCCTGCGACCGTTTCGGGCGTTATATTCAGGCGGATTTTGAACGGGTTTCCGTGGGTTCTGTATTGTTCCCGGCAGTGGATGCCCACAACAGCCTGGAAGATAAAATTGCCTTCCAGCAGGCATTTTTAGAACACCTGAAAAAAACCAAACGCAAACGCCGCGAATTTATTTTTGCCGGCACCTTCTGGGTTGCGCATAAAACCGTTGATCTGGCCGACTGGCGCAGTCATCAGGGCCAGCCCGGTTTCCAGCAGGAAGAGCAGGCGTTTTTTGATCAGATTACCGGGCCGTTAGGTTTTGTGGATGCTTTCCGCGAAGCTAATTTCGGCGAAAACCAGTTCACCTGGTGGCCGGATGAAGAAAAAGCACGCCGCGATCTCGATGGCTGGCGCATGGATTATCAGATCTGCTCGCCTGAGCTGCGCCAATTTGTGGTGGAAGCGAAAGTCGACCGGGACAACCGCTTTGGCGGCCTGCATGCTCCTGTAGTTGTGGAATACGAGCTGGACGACTGATCTGCCTGCTATACCACCAAAACAAAAAACCCCGCATTTAGCGGGGTTCTAAAAACGTCAGCGAGGCAGCCAGAACAAGGCAAAAACGAACGAAAAAGCGCAGTTTATAATTTATAAATATTCGCTTCGCTCACCCTTCGGGCCGTCTTACAACGTTCTGCCAGAGGCAGTGAGCATTTTGAGTTCGTTTTTAACGAAGTTCGGGCAACGCAGCTAGTTTTTACTAATAACCCATGTCCTGCAAAATCCCGTCATAACCACTCTGATAATCCGGGTAAATAAATTGATAACCCAAATCCAGCAGGCGCTGGCAGCTGCATTTTTTACTGCCGCGGCGGGTGGCTTCCGGCAAATCAGTATCATCTTCCACATCACCGATACGGTCTTTCATCCACTCCAGCACATCAAACAACGGTGTGGGGTTCGGGTCTGAGGCCAAGTAGATTTTTTCCAGCGCCGTGCCGCCCATGTCTTTTTCAATCAGGAATTTTAAAACCGCCACGCAGTCATCGCGGTGAATACGGTTGGTCCACACCGGCGGCTCAGGGTCACAATGGCCACCACGTTTAGCCTGGGTAATCAGGCGGATGCGGCCAGGGCCATAAATACCGGAAAAACGCACCGCAGTGCCGGGGAAGGGGCCACTTAATAAAACCTGCTCGGCTTCGAGCATTTTTTTACCGGCAAAACTGGTCGGTTCGCAGGGGGTATTTTCATCCACCACACTGCCATCGTGATGGTGATACACGCTGGAGCTGGAAACAAAAAACACGTGTTTAACTTTATTACCGCCGGCTTTTAAAACAGCGAGAATATTTTTCAAGCCCTGCACATAAAATTGCTGGTAACCCTCTTCGGAAAAATCCGGTGACGCCACCGCATATACCAGGTAATCCAGCTCACCGGGTAAATCCATCAGGGTTTCAGGATCGGCGACATCCGCACTGATGGTGGTCACACCATCACCCACGGGTTTATTGGAACGACGCAGGCCCCACACCTTATGACCATCAGCAGCAAGATCGCAGGCCAGATGCCCACCCACATCACCACTGCCCACAATTAAAATTCGTTTTGCCATATGCTCACCTTGCTTTATTGTTGCTGACCCCGTTGTTTTTCCAACTAAGGCCGCCCCATGACACTGTCTGAACTTCGTTACATTGTCGCTTTGGCTCAGGAACGCCATTTTGGCCACGCAGCCGACCGCTGTTTTGTCAGTCAGCCAACCCTTAGTGTGGCCATAAAAAAGCTCGAAAGCGAATTAGGCGTGCCCTTGTTTGAGCGCTCAAAATCATCCGTTCAGGTCACGCCCCTGGGCGAGCGCATTGTGGCTCAGGCACAGAAGGTTTTGGAAGAGGCTAAATGCCTCGAAGATATCGCCCGCTCTGGAAAAGATCAGTTAAACGGCCCCCTCAAAATCGGTGCAATTTTTACCGTTGGCCCGTATTTATTTCCGCACCTGATTCCTGAGGTGCAAAACCTCGCACCGAATATGCCTTTGTATGTGGAAGAAAATTACACGGGTGTTTTACGCCGCAAACTGCGTGACGGTGAACTGGATGTGATTATTATCGCCCTGCCATTCACCGAGCCGGACGTATTAACCAAAGCTCTGTATGAAGAACCTTTTATGGTGCTGATGCCCGGCCAGCATGCCTGGGCAAAACAAAAACGTATCGACCCTAACCAACTGGTCAACGAAGATTTATTGCTGCTCGGTGAGGGCCATTGTTTCCGCGATCAGGTGTTGGAAATCTGCCCGGCCATCGCCAAACGCCGTAACCCAAAACTGAATGCCATCACCGAAGGCAGTTCGATTGAAACCCTGCGCCATATGGTGGCTTCCGGTATTGGCCTGACCATATTGCCGCAATCCGCCATGGGCCACAGCACTTACAAAGCCGGCCTGCTGGAAGCGCGCCCGTTTGAAAAACCCGTGCCGACCCGCACAGTGGCTGTCGCCTGGCGCACCTCCTTCCCACGCCCCAAAGCGATTGATGTGATCACCCAGGCCGCCAGCCTATGCCGGTTGTTCTGAATAAAGCCCTGCACGACCGCCCTGTCACCGATTTAAAAAACGTCGGTGACAAACTCGCGGAAAAACTGCACAAACTCGGCATTTATACGGTGCAGGATGTGCTGTTTCACCTGCCCCTGCGTTACCAGGACCGCACCCGCATTACCCCGATTGGCGCCCTGCGCCCCGGGCTGGATGCGGTGATTGAAGGGGAAATCCGCGCCGCGGATGTAGTGTTCGGCAAACGCCGTTCCCTGGTGGTGCGCCTGCAGGATGGCACAGGCACCATCAGCCTGCGTTTCTACCATTTCTCCACGGCGCAGAAAAACAACCTCAGCAAGGGCACACTGCTGCGCTGTTACGGCGAAGCGCGCCGCGGTGTAAGTGGCCTTGAACTCTATCACCCCGAATACCAGCGTCTGGACGAAAGTAACCCGGCCCCCGTGGATGCACGCCTCACCCCGATTTACCCCAGCACCGAAGGGCTTAATCAGGCCCGCTGGCAGCAACTCACCCAACAGGCCATCGCCATGATGGCCGGGGATGAAAGCCTGCAGGACTGGCTGCCACCGCAGGTTTTAGCCCAGCTGAAATTACCGCCCCTGAATGCCGCACTGCGTTACCTGCACGCGCCCGATGCCCACGCCAATTTAGAGCAACTCAGCGAGGCCCAGCACCCCTGCCAGGTGCGTCTGATTGTGGAGGAACTGCTCGCCCACCACCTCAGCCTGCTGCAACTGCGCATGGAGATTCAGCAGGACGGGGCTATTCCGGTTAACAATCCGGGCAAATTGCGTGCACAACTACTCGCCAATCTGCCCTTCAGCCCCACCAATGCCCAATCCCGGGTAGAAGCCGAATTACGGGCCGATATGGTGCGCAGTGTGCCTATGCTGCGCCTTGTGCAGGGTGATGTGGGTTCCGGCAAAACCCTGGTGGCCGCCCTCGCCGCGGTGGCGGCAATTGAATCCGGCCAGCAGGTGGCTCTCATGGCGCCCACGGAAATTCTCGCCGAGCAGCACCTGCACAACTTCAGCCAGTGGTTAAATCCACTCGGCATCGAAGTCAGCTGGCTGGCCGGTAAACTCAAGGGCAAGGCCCGCAGTGCTTCGCTCAGTGCCATCGCCGGCGGGCAGGCACAAATGGTGGTCGGCACCCACGCCCTGTTTCAGGAAGAGGTTGAGTTTGCCAACCTCGGCCTGGTGATCATCGACGAACAACACCGTTTTGGTGTGCACCAGCGCCTTGCCCTGAAAGAAAAAGGCAAACTCGGTGTGCCCCATCAGCTCATCATGACCGCCACCCCTATCCCCCGTACCCTGGCCATGAGCGCCTATGCGGATCTGGATACTTCGGTGATTGATGAACTGCCACCGGGGCGCACCCCGGTGAAAACCCTGGTGGTGTCCGACGAGCGCCGCGATGAAGTGGTAGAACGCATCCAGCTTGCCTGTGCCCATGGCGCCCAGGCCTACTGGGTGTGTACCCTGATTGAAGAAAGCGAAACCCTCGAAGCCCAGGCGGCGGAAAATACCCTGCAGGACTTACAGGCCATGCTGCCCGGCATGGCCATAGGTTTAGTGCATGGGCGCATGAAAGCCGCGGAAAAATCCGCAGTGATGGACGCCTTCAAACGCAATGAATTACAACTGCTGGTGGCCACCACAGTGATTGAAGTCGGTGTCGATGTACCCAACGCCAGCCTGATGGTCATCGAAAACCCCGAGCGCTTAGGCCTTGCCCAATTGCACCAGCTGCGTGGCCGGGTCGGGCGCGGCAGCGCCGAAAGCCACTGTGTATTGCTATACCACCGCCCCCTTTCGCAGCAGGGCAAAACCCGCCTGCAGGTAATGCGTGAAACCAATGACGGTTTCCGGATTGCCGAAGAAGATCTCGCCCTGCGCGGGCCGGGTGAAGTGCTTGGCACCCGTCAAACTGGCCTGATGCAGTTCAGGGTGGCCGATCTGCAGCGTGATGCATGGCTGCTGGACACAGTTAAACCCCTGGCGCAAAACATCATCCGCGACAGCGCTGCCACCCAAGCGCTTATCACCCGCTGGATTGGCGATAAAACCCGCTACGCACAGGTTTAAAAAGGCCAGAAAGCAGACCTGCTCCTCCCGTCACAAAATTACACTGTAACCGCGCAGGCTGGCGCTGCTGACCTATAGTGAATACAGCATGTTTTTATCCTGGGTCCGAGGTAGTTATGGCCATCCCAAGCAGAGTTCAGCAAGTGCTGGAGGACTGGAATGTCAAATACACACTGGCGAACAAAACCCCCCTTTATGTTTCTTCTGCGGTGTTCACTATGCAAGGAATGACAGAAAACGCAGCTCAGATTTGCGTACTGGAAGATGACATCGGCCAGGTTCAGGTTATTTTTCCGGCCACCAGCCTGCTGGATTTAAATGCCCTTTATGCCGCCACCGCGCGTCAGCTAAGCCCTGTCAAACCTGAAGAAATCAACAAACTCAAACAGCGTCTGCAGGTCACCGAATTACCGGCCCTGCCACAGCTGACAGGCCTCGACACCTATGTGGATGAAGCCCTGCTCGGGCAGAATGAAATAAGCCTGCATCTGGGGGAAAGCGAATGGCTGCAGGTGCCGCAAAATGATTTCCAGACCCTGATCAGCAGCTCACGCATCGGCCACTACACAGCCGAAATACCCCACAGCCGCCTGCCCGGCAGCCAGTGGGTGCAAACCGACATAGTGCAAATCAACCGTGCGGTGAAAAATTTCACCGAGCGCCGCATCCGCCAGCGTCTGGAAGAAACCCTCGACATGCCACCCCTGCCGGAAACAGCACAACAGATTATCAGCCTGCGCATGGACCCCAACGCCGAAACCGAGCAGCTTTCACGTATTGTCGAGCGTGACCCGGGCCTTGCCGCCCAGGTGATCAGCTGGGCCAACAGCCCCTATTACGGTATGTCGGGTGGTATCTCCAGCGTAAAAGATGCCGTGGTGCGGGTGCTGGGTTTTGATCTGGTAATCAACCTCGCCCTTGGCCTGGCATTAGGCCGCACCCTGGAAGTGCCCAAACAGGGGCCAACCGGTTACACACCCTTCTGGACCCAATCCGTGTACACCGCCGCCCTGATGAGTGAGCTGGTGCGTGCCATGCCGGTTAAATCGCGCCCCTCACAGGGCATGGCCTACCTGAGTGGTCTGCTGAACAACTTTGGTTACCTGATCCTCGCCCATGTATTCCCCCCCCATTTCCGTCTGGTTAACCGCCACGTGGACGCCAATCCGCACATCAACCGTTATTTTATTGAGCAACACCTGCTGGGTATCAGCCGTGAGCAAATCAGCAGTTGCCTGCTCAAACAGTGGGGCTTGCCGGAGGATGTGTGTACCGCCATCCGTTACCAGAATGAACCTGCCTATGCCGAGCAGCACCATCAGCTGGCGCGCATGTTATTCATAGTGCAGCGCATGTTGCGTACCAAAGGAATCGGCGGCGGCCCTGAGACAGAAATGCCCCTTGAGCTGATGGCCAGCATCCAGATGGATGAGGCCAAAGCCTTAGCGGGTTTAGAGCGGGTTATTGAAGCGGAAGAAGCTCTTCAGGCAATGGCCCGGCAACTGTCGCAGGGAGGTTAAGGGGCACTGCCACCAGTTGGTTACGCAACCCTGCAAAGTGGTTGCGTATCGCCCCTTCCATCACGTCGGTCCAAGCCTGAATACCCTCTTCGAGGCGGGCATATTCCCGCAGGTTCGCTGTGGTAACAGCACGGAAAGCAAAGAAGTAATAGGCCATCTGTTCCCGTTCAACTTCGTATTTCACCAGGGGCTGTTGTTCCAGCCAGCGGTCATCTAACTGACGTTCCAGCACCTCACCCTGGGTTTGTTTATCCAGCGCGTAACAGGTTTTCCAGATGCCTTCACGCAGGGCCAGATTAAGGCGGATACCGTGCCGGGCAATGCCACGCACCAAGGATTCACGTTCGCCGGAGGGTTTTTGATCCTGCAGTTTGAAAAGATAATCGCGCAGGGCTTCACGCTGTGCGGGGGCCAGGGCTGCCTGCTCAAGCTGCCAGCGGCTTGCCCAGCTTTCGCCATTCCACATGCCACTGATATCCACCAGCTGACGCTGGGCCTGACGTAACGACTGGCTTAAGGGGGTACCTGTAAGGTGATTATCCAGATACAGCAGGCGATCACCCAAACCGAGCTGCACCTGGTATTCATAACCCCCTTCACACAGGGGGCGGTAATCTTCCCAGAGTTGCGGGACCTGCTCGCTTATTCCGTCCAGCTCCTGCTGGCTGCTGGCTGATACCCATGGACTGACACCGAGTACACACAGAATAAGCAATTTTTTCATTTACCCGCTCTCCGTAACCCCCGTTTGTTGTGCATAACATTCAGGGTTCAGCTTGCCTTCACTGGCGGCCACCACACAGGCCACCGCCGCATCGCCGGTCACGTTCACCGCGGTGCGTAACATATCCAGCAACCTGTCGACGCCCATGATCAGGGCTATGCCTTCCACCGGCAGGTTGACCTGCTGCAGCACCATGGACAGAGTCACCAGCCCGACACCGGGCACCCCGGCAGTACCGACCGACGCCAGGGTCGCGGTCAGTATCACCAGCAGGTAGGCCGACATGGATAAATCAACCCCATAGGCCTGGGCAATAAACACGGTTGCTACCCCTTGCATAATAGCAGTGCCATCCATGTTCAGCGTCGCGCCAAGGGGAATTGCAAAAGATGCGATGCGGTTATCCACCCCCAGGCGTTTTTCCACCACCTGTAATGTCACCGGCAAGGTGGCGTTGGACGAGGCAGTAGAAAACGCAAAGACATGCACCTGGCGCATTTTTTTCAAAAAAATCAGGGGGTTAAGCCGTGCCAGAAAAACCAGCAGGCTGGGGTAAACCAATAACATCTGCGCCAGCAATACCAACAGAACCGTCATGAAATACAGGGCGAGATCCTGCAGGGTGGCAAAACCTTTTTCGGCAAACAGGTTAAACAGCAGGGCAAATACACCGTAGGGGGCAAACCGCATCAGCAGCCCCACCAGCACCATGACCACTTCGTTCCAGTCATTAAACTGGGCATGGATGCGCTGCCCGGCTGTGCCGGCCTGGCGTAACGCAGTACCCAACAACAGGGCAAATACGATTACCTGCAGCATGTTGCCTTCCACCATGGCGGCAAAGGGATTGCTGGGGAAAATACCCACCAGCACATTGGCAAAACTGGTGGGGGTATTGACCTGCACTGGGCCGCGGGTTTCCAGGCTGACTCCTACACCCGGTTCAAACAGCACAGCCGCCAGCATGGCGAGGCTGATCGCGAGGGCCGTGGTTAACAAATACAAAATCAGGGTTTTCAGGCCCACCCGCCCAAGCTCACTGCCGGCGCTGAGGCTCGCCGCCCCACACACCAGTGACACCAGCACCAGAGGCACAACCAATAATTTCAGGGAGGCAACAAATACCTTACCTATGACCCAGAACAGGCCACCACTTAACCAGGTATGAAAAAAAGTATTCAGGGAGGGTAACGCGAGGCTTTCAAGCAACCACTGGGCACAGGCCCCAAGGCCTATGCCCAGCAGCATGGCTAGCAGGATATGACGGGTTAAACGGTTCGTATCCTGCGCCATTGATTATTTCCTTTTGGGTTTGAGGTACTTGGTCAGCCCCTGGAACCACATCACTTCTTTAAAATCGCCGCTGATCACCAGGTCTTTATCCTGAATGGCTTTCATAAAGGCAGTTTTATCCTTGGAGGTCATTACACCTAAGGCGGTGGCCGCATCTTTGAAAATCAGGCTGAAGGTTGGGGTTTTCGCCAGGCCACGTTTGGAGCGCACAGTGCCCTCTTTCACGATGAAATGACGGCCTTTGCCTTTGGCAGTCTGGATCTGGAAGGTCAGATCCTTGCCTTTGATGTATTCCACAAAGTCAGGGTTAGTTTTGGCGGCTTTTTTCAGCAAGCGCCCGAATACCCACAGGAGTGCTTTAAATTTGAACATAATAATTACCGGATTGAAGTACGACATAAAAACTCACTGCGTCGAAGAGGGGCCGCCCGGCACGGAACTACGGCTGTAATTTCTACTGGGGTATCAAAGATTATAGTTTGATGACAGCCCCCGCAACGCGTGGCCATGATACCACGCCGCAGGGGGGCGACAATGACTACAAGGGAACCAAGGTCTTATTGGTTAACGCTGTCTTTCAGGGCTTTGCCCGGTTTGAAAGCAACGGATTTGCTGGCAGCAATGGTGATAGCTTCGCCGGTCTTCGGGTTTTTACCCTGACGGGCAGCGCGGGATTTCTGGTTAAAACTGCCAAAACCCACCAAGTTAACGGTTTCGCCTTTACGCAGGGTTTCACCGATATGGTCGGTGATCAGGGTAATGATTTCGGCGGCTTTATCTTTGCTCAGGTCGGCTTTTTCAGCCACAAATGCGGCCAGCTCGGGTTTGCGCATGTTCTGCTCCTTGATGTTTTTGTTGTTATTTTTATCAGCCTGACAGCTCAGGCTGTGTGCGCCTTTGCCCGGCGGCAAAGGCCTGTATGGGGTTGGCGCTCAGGCCAGCAGTGGCGGCATCTGGCCGTTGAGGGCCATCTTTTCAGCTGTGCAGGCACCGGTCAAGGCATATCCCTGCAGCTGGCCATTAATGTCAATAAATCTGGCTTTAATGTCACTGCCGGACTGCTCAATCTGCCATTCACCCTGCATATCTGCCGCTACCGGGCAAACCACGTTGGCGAGGGTTGGGGTTTTTACCATCACTGGCATCACACCGTAACTGACCTGGGAAGGGGTGCCAGCCAGGGTTTTCGCCAGGGTGCGGGCACAGGTCATAAGGGGTAACACATACAGCAGGTTAAGGCCGTCGACTTCGGCGCAGTCACCTAATGCATACACATCCTGCACATTGGTTTGCAGCAGACGGTTCACCTTAATGGCACGGCCGCATTCGATACCCGCTGCCATGGCCAGTTCAGTGCGGGGTTTTAAACCCACGGCAGATAACACTACGTCCGCCTGCAATTCACTGCCATCTTGCAGGGTTGCGGCAAAACCTTTCCCAGCCTTGGCAACCGCTGTCACGGCCTGGCCGAGATGCAGGCTTACACCCAGGGTTTGCAGGGCTGCGGCAATCGCATCACCGGCCGGGGCCGGCATCAGGCGGGATAACAAATGCTGGTCAGGTGCCACCAGGGTCACCTGATAACCTGCACTGGCCAGATCATGGGCGTATTCAGTGCCCACCAGACCTGCACCTAAAATCAGAATTTTTTGTTTGCCCTGCACCGCCGCATGGAAACGGGCATAGTCCTGCAGATCGTTAATCACCTGCAGGTGCTCTTTACCGGCAATGGGAGGCAACACAGGGGCGGCACCCAGGGCCAGCACCAGTTTACCGTAGGCAATTTCCCCGAGGCTGGTATGCACAACACGGGCGCTGGTATCGATGGACTCAACCCGGCAATGGGTGCGCACTTCCATATTAAGTTGCTCGGCCATGGCAGCGGCATCCGCCATCGCCAGGCCGGTATCATCCTTGCCCTTACTGAAACCCGTGGACAACATGGGCTTGGAATACTGCCGCCCGTCGTCCTGGGTAAGCATGATGACCTGGCTTGAGGTATCGGTTTTACGCAGTTCTTTAACCAGGTTGTATCCGGCGAGGCCGGTTCCTACGATGACGATGGGCAGCACGTGTAATCCTTTAGATTTCGATCATTTCAAAGTCGTCTTTACCTACGCCGCAGTCCGGGCACACCCAGTCAGCCGGCACATCACCCCACAGGGTACCCGGGGCGATACCTTCTTCCGGAGCGCCGGTTGCTTCGTCATAAATCCAGCCGCACACAATGCACTGCCACTTACGGAATTCATTCGCCATGGATACTGACTCCAAAGATTGTCCTACAAAAAAACGCATACCCTAACCAAAGGGCTGCCATTACTCAAATGTTTGCCGGCAGGAGCCGTTATCGCGGCGCATTTTGTCGGTTTTTTGCGTCCTTGTCGCGCTTGGGAACCACTTAATAACTCAGTGCCCGCATCGGCTTGGCGAAACAAATCAGATCAAGGCGCAGATTTGCAGGCATAACGAGTTACGTCAAAAAACTGCAACACCGAGCTGGTTTGTTTCGCAAAGCCCCGTAGGGCGCAGGCTGCCAGTCGATCCGGCTGCGTTGGCGATCTTGAAAAGGACTTGTCATTTCCTGCAATCGCCGCCTTGCCAATCTCAACTGGCAGCACATGCGCGACGTTGTGCAGAGTTATTCAGAGGTTCCCTTGATTTATGCCTGACCTTCGCCCATCCTGCGCCGGTCTAAGGAGTCCCCGTGCTGAAATCCCTGTTACCCGCCAGCTTCCGCCAACAACCCTGGGTACGCCTGCGTAAAACCCCCAGCAGCATGGTGCCCTTTCCGGAGCGCACACTGGTACTCAACAGCGGCTCCCTCACCCAGGCCCTCAAAGCACTCGCTCGGCACAGTTTCGGGGTGGATGTGAAATTCACAGGTTACGGCCAGCCCACGGCCTCTGAGGCGATGAGCATGGGCATTGATCCGCGCCAGCGGGTTTATCTGCGCGAAGTGCAGCTGTTAGTGGATGGCCAGGTCTGTGTGGTGGCGCGCAGTGTGATTCCCCTCAGCACCCTCAGCGGGCGCGAAAAACGCCTGTTACGTTTGGGCAGCAAACCCCTCGGGGAATATCTGTTTGCACATCCGCAGATGCGCCGCGGCCCGCTGGAATTAAAAATCGGCGCCGCTAAACCTGCCCAACCCCGTTATGCGCGCCGCTCGGTGTTTTACCTGAGTGGCAAACCCCTGATGGTCAGCGAGGCTTTTGTAGCCATCCCGCCCTGCCGGGCCTAAAATGCCCGGATTTGCGCGTAGCCCTATGAAACAGCATCTGCAACAAAAGCCCCTGTTATGGGCCCTGATCGAAATCGCCCGTCTGGATAAACCCATCGGTATTTATCTGCTGCTCTGGCCTACCCTGTGGGCGGTGTGGATCGCCGGCAATGGCAGTCCCATGTTCAGCACAGTGCTGATATTCAGCCTCGGCGTAATAATAATGCGTTCCGCCGGTTGTGTGATTAACGACTACGCCGACCGCCATGTGGATGGCCATGTGGAACGTACCCGCCACCGCCCCTTGGCTAACGGGCGTATCAGCGAGAAACAAGCCCTGGTTTTTTTTGCCGCCCTGTGTGCTTTTGCCTTTGTGCTGGTGTTATTCACCAACCTGATGACCATTGCCATGTCCCTTGGCGGCCTGCTGCTCGCCGCTATTTACCCCTTCATGAAGCGTTACACCTACCTTCCGCAGGTGGTTTTGGGTGCCGCATTCAGCTGGGCAATCCCCATGGCATTTACCGCAGAACAACAGGATCTGCCTAAGGTTGTATGGCTGTTGTATATCGCAAATCTTAGCTGGACGGTCGCCTATGACACCCTGTATGCCATGGTCGACCGCGATGACGACCTACACATCGGCGTGAAATCCACTGCGATTCTGTTTGGTGATATGGATAAAGTGATCGTCGGGATTTTGCAGGGCATAACCCTGCTGGCGCTGTTATTTGCCGGCCAACAGCTGCAATTTGGCTGGCCGTTTTATGTGTCATTACTGGTGGGGGCAGGGTTGTTTGCCTATCACCAGTGGCTGGTGCGCGGGCGGGAGAAACACGCCTGTTTTAAAGCATTCCTGCACAATCACTGGTTTGGCGCCGTCATATTCTGCGGCATTCTTGGTCATTATCTGCTTAAAAATTAAACATTATTAATAGATTGGCCAGTTAGCAGCGCAATCTGTCACGCTTCTGTCATAATTTCTGGGTGTAATGCCTTCGTCATTAAAAGCCAAGAGACTGACTTCCATGAGCCAGAATGGCAAAAAAATACTCATCGTTGATGATGAGGCTGCGATCAGGGAAATGATCGCCATCGCCCTGGAAATGGCTGGTTATCAATGTATTGAAGCCAGTAACACCCAGGATGCATATTCACTGATCGTTGACGAACAGCCCAGCATGGTGCTGCTCGACTGGATGCTGCCCGGTACCAGCGGGATTGAATTTGCACGCCGTATCAAACGCGACGACCGTACCGCCGAAATCCCGATTATCATGCTCACCGCTAAGGGTGAAGAAGATAACAAGATTATCGGCCTGGAAGCGGGTGCCGATGATTACATCACTAAACCCTTCTCTCCCCGTGAGCTGGTGGCGCGCCTCAAGGCCGTATTACGCCGTTCTACACCACAGGGCATGGAAGATCCGATCGAAGTTGAAGGCCTGGTGCTGGACCCTGTTTGCCACCGCGTAACCGCCAACAACTCCGCGTTGGATATGGGCCCGACTGAATACCGTCTGCTGCAGTTTTTCATGACCCACCAGGAACGTGCCTATTCGCGCACCCAGTTGCTGGATCAGGTATGGGGTGGCAACGTGTATGTGGAAGAGCGTACCGTGGATGTGCATATCCGTCGTTTACGCAAAGCCCTTGGCCCGGTGCATGAGCACCTGATCCAAACCGTACGCGGCACGGGTTACCGTTTCTCCACTAAGGCTTCTTAAGCCATTTGCAGTGGGCATAAAGTGTGAACTGCATGCCCAAATGCCCCCGCTTTAGGTAGAATGCTGTCACCGCGCAGTTTGCGGTGCATCTTTTGATTATTGAGCCTTCCCTATGGATCAAAGTTGGCGTTCAGCCCTGCGCCGTTTGGCGTTGGCAGCCGGTGTCGCTGCATTTGTTGGCTGGTTACTGGATATCACAGCCTGGACCCTGCTTGCGGTGTTTGTGGCCTACACCATCTGGCATCTCAAACAACTGCGTAAATTACAGCTCTGGTTACAAAGCCAGGACAAAGAAACCCCCACCAGTGACGGTTTATGGGGCAAAGTACTGGACGATGTACATCGCCTGCAAAAAAGCCATCTGCAAACCCAGACACGCCTCAAAGCTGTGTTAACCCGGGTGCAGGATTCCACCGCCGCCCTGAAAGACGGGGTGCTGATGGTCGACAGCCACGGCAACCTGGAATGGTGGAATAAAGCCTCCAACCGCTTACTTGGTCTGAAAGAAGCCACCGACCTTGGCCAGCCCATTACCAACCTGGTGCGCGACCCGAACTTCAAAGCCTATTTTGATCATGCTGTGTATGACGAGCCCCTGGAAATTGCCTCCCCTCTCAACCAGGACATCACACTGCAATTTCACATCACCCTGTTTGGCCGCCGCGACCGTTTAATTCTGGTGCAGAACATCACCCGTCTGAAACACCTCGAAGCCATGCGTCAGGACTTCGTGGCCAACGTCAGCCATGAACTGCGTACCCCGCTGACGGTGATCACGGGCTACCTTGAAACCTTTATGGAAAATCAGGATATGCTGCCACCGCGCTGGGGCCGTGCCCTGGGGCAGATGAACCAGCAATCCCAGCGCATGCAGAATCTGGTCAACGACTTACTGTTGTTAAGCCGTCTCGAAACCAGCCATAACCAGGACCACGCCGAAGTGCATGTGCAGCCCATGTTGCAAACCATAGTGCGTGATGCCCAGTCCCTGAGTGGCGAACGCCAGCATAAAATCAGCCTGGAGTCGGTCGATATCAACCTGCTCGGTCTGGATAACGAGCTGCGCAGCGCCTTCTCAAACCTGGTATTTAATGCGGTGAAATACACCCCGGCCAACGGCATGATTAATGTGCGTTACTGGCAGGATGAAACAGGTGTGTATTTTTCTGTGCAGGATAACGGCATCGGCATCGACAGCCGCCATATTCCACGCCTCACCGAACGTTTCTACCGCGCCGATGCCAGCCGCAGCATGGATACCGGTGGTACGGGCCTGGGCCTGGCGATTGTGAAACACGTGTTATTGCGTCATGAAGGGCGCCTGGATATTCAGTCACGCCTGGGCAAGGGCAGTACGTTTATTTGTCATTTCCCGCTCAAACGGGCAATTGAAACCGCATCAGCGCAAGGGCAAAGCGCCTAACGCACTTTGGCGACAAAACGGGACAGGGCCTCGAGTTTTTCCGGGTCCTGATCCTCGTAACGCACCAGCATGTTCACCAGCTCGCTGCCCTGACGTTTTTCTGTGCCCTGTAGCATCTGCACATAGGCATTTACCCGCGCCACCAGATCTTCCTCTTTGCTGACGATATCCACCACCACCTGATCAAATAACGCGGGAATGCCTTCCTCACGTTTTACCACCACCAGCATTTCATTCAGGTTGATGTCTTTCACTATGCAGCGCAGCACGCTGCCGGCGGAGGTACGTACGTTGGCTAAGGCCAGATTGCGGCTGGCAGGTTTTGCTTTAGGCGCGGCCTGGGCTGCCGGGGGTTTATCCACCAGCTGGGCGCTGGGGGCCGCACCTGTGAGTAATGATGCGGAACTGACTTTCGCCGCAGCCACTGTTTTTGGCTTGGCAGCCTCTGCCGGCGCACCTGTGAGCAAAGAGGCGCTGTCGCCACCCATTTTCTGCTGGGCCTGACGGGCGGTTTGGTTGGGGCTGATTTTGTAAAACTTATACACAAGGCGGGCTAACTTAGTGCCCAACTGCTCATTACTGAAGGGTTTGCCGATGTAATCATTTACACCGGCTTCAACCGCTTTAATAACATGGCTGCGCTCACCGCGGCTGGTGATCATCATAAAGGGAATCTGCGCGTAGGCTTCTTCGGCGCGCATCCACTGCACCAGCTCCAGGCCACTCATTTCCGGCATTTCCCAGTCGCACAATACCAGGTCATATTTACCGCTGCGCATCATGGATTGCGCCTTGCGCCCGTCACCGGCCTCAGCCACGTTGAATTCCGGGAACTGGGCCCGTACGGCTTTTTTGACGAGATCGCGGATAAAACCGGCATCATCGACCACGAGGATATTCAGAGCTGACATAGCCACTCCTGTGCTTGGCTCATGTTCAGCCTAGCACAGGCAGCCGAGGGGGTTAGCGCAGGGTTTTGAATGGCGATGCAGCATCGGTGCCGCTAAAAGCCAGCCAATAAAGTGTGGCGGCAACCACACCGAGGGGAATCACAATAAAATTCAGCAGGGGCACACCCAGGCCCAGCATAATCACACTGCCTAAACCCAGGGTCGTGAGGGGACGCTGGGCAAGAAAAGCCCGCAATTCATCAAAACTGCGGCCATCGTTATCGGCGGCGTAATCCACGTACTGCACCGCCACCATCCAGGCGATAAAACAAAACCACAACACGGGTGCAAACAAGTTAAGGCCGGGAATCCAGCTCAGTATGCACAGGCCCAGCACCCGTGGCAGGTAATACAAAATTTTACCCAATTCACGCTTCAGGGTGCGGCCCAGCAAAGCCAGCACGGATTCGGTATGCAGTGCACGGCCCGGGCACTCCTGCTGGCTGACAGCTTCAGCCAATAAACCGTTAAACGGCGCAGCCACCAGATTGGCGATCAGGTTAAAGAGGAAAAACATGCCGAGCAGGAACATGAAAATCAGCAGCGGCACCAGCACATAATTCAGCCACGCCAGCCAGGCGGGTAACATCTGATTTAAATCCGCCAGCCACTGCTGCACATAATGGCTCAGCAGCAGCGCAAGCCCGCTGAATACGGCGATGTTTAATAACAGGGGAATTAACACATAACGTTTCAGGCCGTTGCGGCCCAGCATCGGCAATGCCTGCATACAAAAATACCAACCCTGCAGTACATTTCCGTTAAACATGTTCACCTGCTTCCCCCTGCAACTTAAAATCCTCCCCCCAGAGGAGAACACCATGACACCTGAACGCTCCGGCAAAATTCAATCCGTGCTGCGCCAGCGCCAGAACGACCTGACCATTATCACAGATGATGTCCACAAACCCCATAACATCAGCGCCATACTGCGCAGCTGCGATGCATTTGCGGTAAAAGAACTGCATGCCATTCTCGGTGAGGTACGTTTTCGCCCCGGCAACAGCGCCACCAGCGGTGCCAAACGCTGGGTGAAATTACACCGCCACAAAACCCTGCAGGACTGCATCAGCCAGCTCAAACAAAAGGGCTACCGGATTTACGCCGCCCACCTGAGTGAGCAGGCGCGCCCCTACCGCGAAATTGATTACACCCAGCCAACTGCGATTTTATTTGGCAGTGAGCTAACCGGCATCAGCGCCGAAGCCGCTGCGGCAGTCGACGGGCATATCATTATTCCCATGTCGGGCATGGTTGAGTCCCTCAATGTTTCCGTGGCCGCCGCGTTAATACTGTCTGAGGCCCATGAACAACGCAGCCAGAAAGGCATGCTGGAAGAACGCAGTATCAGTGATGCGGAACACCAGAGCCTGCTGTTTGAATGGGGGCACCCTAAGTTTGCCCATATGTGCCGGGAGAGAAACTTACCTTACCCCGCCATGGACGAAGACGGCGAAATTGCCGATCTGCCTGCCTTTGTGGAAATGATTAACGCAAGCGGCGCGGGTTAAAACGCAGATCAAAACCATCCAGCTCCATGCGCATCACAGGCACACGGCGAAAGTGCAAATCCTGGCTGAAACTTTTCAGAAGACGGGTTTCTTCCTCCGCGGCCCTTGGCAGAAAATAAATCGCGCGGATCAGCTCATAGGGGAAACTGTAAGCAGCCATACCGTCTTCTGTAGGCGGGGGAAGAGGCCTGATCAGGCGCCATTCTTTTTCAAAGGCATATGCCAGCGGGCGCCTCAGCAGGGCCGGAAATGGGTTTTCTTTATTGGGTGCAGGCGGCCTTGCGGCGGAATATTCAATTGGCGCCCAGAGTTGCGGTTGCCCGGCATGCTGTTTACCACAGAAATAAGACCCTTCAGTATTTAAATCCACGGCAATGCCAGCCCCGCCGCGCCCATGTAAATCCCATAACAGAGGCGATTGCACATCCGCAAACACCCGCAGGCAGCACACCCGCGTGTAATATTTTAATTCGGGCAGAACCGGGGGCGGCGCTGCATTCTGGCGAATCAGCTGGGTGCGTATCTGTGTTTCATTTTTAAGGGCCTGCTGTAAGTAATACTCCCAGCTCACCATGGCGCGCATGTGTTCTGGCATGCGCTCATATTGCTGGTGCAGGGCCTGCTCAAGTTCAGCAGCAGAAAGTATCTGGTTTTCAGGTTCGGGCACATGCACAGCCCGATTTATCAGGAAAGGATCAGCCAGGTCAGCAAGGTTGTTGAAGGGCAATATGCCATTTTTAAAACGCCCCTGCGCCGCCGGTGAAATAAATACAATGCCCATATTGCCCCGCAAATCATCCCTGCCATCAGTTTAGGAGGCAGACGGTTTTTTATCCGCAACGGCTGTTTACGTATTTTGCTCATCGGCGTGTAAGCTTTTTCTTACACGCTGCGTAAGAGATTCCGGCCTTATGCTGGGGTTTTTACGCCGTTTTTGAGAAACGGTTCTCTATAACCCGCACCAGTGCTAACTCGCTTCATTTTGAACATTTTTTGATCACAGTATTTGCCACTTTGCACACCCTGCACTAAAGGCGTTTTTTGCTAAAGTAGCACCTGTCAGGAAGACACTGCGTAACAAGGAAGTCGGTCACGGATGATCGGTTACGATGGATCGTCAACGGATTGTAAGACTGCTACGGATGGTAGACCTAGGGTGCTTTGGCAGGAATAACGCGAGTTATTCCTGCCGATTCTTTTTTGGGCACTCACCAAACCTGATTCAGCCACATGGCCAAACGCCAACCTGCTAATGCCAGCTGACGCTGCAACATCAATTCACTGCGGCTAATGTAATCCTCACTTAAAACGCTTTTATCCGTCGCCTGATAGGCAAGCTGTTTTGCCAGCTTATGGCTTTCTTCCGCCCACACTACCGGGCCTGCCAGATCAAAATCCTTTGCCGGAATCGCCATAAGCTGCGTGAACAAAGCATCCTCACTCAAACCTGATGGGTTAATCAGTTCATCATCCCAGGCCTGATGCAGTTTCATTTCATCACCGCGGTAGGTGATGTTAATCCAGTTACCGCCGCGGTCCTTGGCATCCCCGGCATGCAGGGGCTGGTGAATATCGGCAATCAGGTGCACCAGCATGCGCAGAGCCAGTTGCTGCTCACGTCTGTCGCCCTTGACCACCATGACAGAAAAGTCCTCAATAGCGGCCACCACGCAACGGCGGTCAGGGCAATCATTCTGCTGGTTGTATTTATTTGCTTCCAGGTTCACGTAGTGCATGGGTTTGAGGTAATCAAAACGCTCATCCCCTTTGACTTTATCGGCCCAGACAGAGGCTTTAACGAAGTTCTGTTTTCCCGGCCCAAGAATCCGCGCCACCTGCTCCCTGGCAAACGGGGTTAATCTGTCCCAGGCGAGTTCGGCAACCAGTTCATGCCCCCGATCGGAAAAGGCACAGGCCCATTGGGAAATGCTCACAAACAACAGGCTTATTATTATTTTTTTCATATATATCCGGCGGTTAAGTTGCAGGTCGCACAGTATAAACAGGACAGGGGCGCAAAAATCAAAGCCGTGTGATGATTTATTGCCATTTGTAGTATTTTGCTAATCAAAACTACCCACCAGAACCCTCTTTTAAGCCCAACACACTGAATTTAAAGCCTTTTTTACATAAGACCCATGACTTACATATTGTTAAGCATAACTGGAACACATCCCATGCTTTTGGCTTAGAAATATACAATCTAACCAGCTGTCTATTTCCAGAACAGTCTGTGCCAGACTTGGATCATGGTTTGTGAAGTGAGTCTCGATCATGCAAAAGTACCGGCTGGGCACACTGTTAATCTGCAAAGGCTATATCACGGAAGACCAACTGGATGCGGCTCTGGCATTCCAGCTGCGCAGCGGTAAACCCCTCGGTGAAAGCCTGATTGAGCTTGGTTTTATTTCTGAAAAAACCCTGCACAGAAACCTGAAACGCCAGGACTACCTGCGCCTGTGCGCTGCCTGCATGGCCTGTGTTATGGCACCCCTGCAATTTTGCATGGCAGAGGGCATAGAAGATTTACCTGAATACGCTTATACACAAGTGGCTGATGCGCAATTTGCGTTAGACAACGGTATCAGTGTGAGTGGTATTGATATGACTGCCGGTGTAAATCTGGCTGCATTAGCCAGCAGCACGGCTTGGTATCTGTACCAGGGCGGCAGTGTTGCCCACCTTGATAACCTGCCGGTGAAGATGCAACTCCAGCCCGCCAGTGAGGGTTATCAGCTCAATCTCAATGTGAGTTTTTAACTTCACACCAGGGGGTTTTATGGCCGCCATCATAGGGACGGGCCAAACCTTGGGCGATTAGTTGCTCGCTGACTGATTCACCATCAATCACCAGATTCCCCAGCACCCGGAAGTATTTGTCCCGCCCGGCATCATGCAACTCAACCGTGCGTGCATGGGCCAGCTTTGTTTCCAGCCAGTGTTTTGCTTTTTGCGCGAGGGCTTTTTCCTCTTCACATTGACCGCGTATTTCCGGGGTATCTATACCCAGGATGCGAATAGACACATTGCGGTTAAAAATGGCTGGGCCAGTGAAGTCAAAGTCCACCTTGATGGTGTCGCCGTCGTATACGGATACTATGCGTTTGATGGGTAAGTTTTCCGCAAAAGACGGGGCAACGGCACAACTTAACAGAGCACATATCAGCATCTGATAAATACACGGGATACGCATAAACGCCTCGGCGCATGCACTTCTGCAACTTGGCAGTTCCCTGTGCGTAGTTAAAAAAAAACCCTGCATAAGCAGGGTTTTTTAATTTGGTGCCGGCTGCCGGAATCGAACTGGCGACCTACTGATTACAAGTCAGTTGCTCTACCTACTGAGCTAAGCCGGCGAAGTGGTGCGCATATTAAATGGCAGGCATATGTCCGTCAAGCTTTTCGCCGGAAATATGCCATCCATTCAAAGGCTTAGTCGCGTACGGTGCGTACGATATCAGCCAGGGAGGTATGACGTACGTCTTTACCTTTTACCAGGTAGATAACATCTTCAGAGATGTTACGCGCGTGATCACCGATACGTTCGAGAGAACGCAGGGACCAGATCACGTTTAATACCCGGCTGATGGAGCGTGGGTCTTCCATCATGAAGGTTACCAGCTCGCGCATCGCGCTCTGGTATTCCTGGTCTACGTCTTTGTCTTCCTGGGCAACCTGCAGCGCAGTTTCAACATCCAGGCGGGCAAATGCAGTCAGTGCTTCCTGGGTCATGCGGCGCACACGGTCACCTATGTGGCGGATTTCCACGTAACCACGGGGTGATTCACCCTCTTCGCATAGTTTGATCGCCATACGTGCAACCTTGGCGGATTCATCACCAATGCGCTCTAAATCGTTCACGGCTTTGCTCACCGCAATCACCAGACGCAGGTCTGATGCAGCAGGCTGACGGCGCGCGATAATACGGGTGCACTCTTCATCAATCACCATTTCCATAGCGTTGATGGCAGCATCTTTTTCAACAACTTTCTGGGCCAAAGCACTGTCGGCTTCGACAAGGGCGCGGATCGCGTCCCCTACCTGGCGCTCAACCAGGCCACCCATTTCCAGCAGGCTGTTTTTAACCTGCTCCAGCTCTTCGTTAAATTGCTGGCTGATATGGTGAGTGTGTGCGTCTTTGGTTAAATCCATGACTTTCTCTCTTGCCCGTTGGCTTAGCCGTAGCGGCCGGTGATGTAATCTTCAGTTTTTTTCTTGCTTGGGTTTGTGAACAGCTCGTCAGTATTACCAAACTCAATCAGATCGCCCATGTACATGAATGCAGTGTAGTCAGAAACCCGCGCAGCCTGTTGCATGTTGTGGGTTACGATGGCGATGGTGAAATCGTTCTTCAGCTCGTGAATCAGCTCTTCGATTTTCAGGGTGGAAATCGGATCCAGTGCAGAAGCAGGTTCGTCCAGCAACAATACTTCAGGTTTCACCGCAATGGTACGGGCAATAACCAGACGCTGCTGCTGACCACCGGACATACCCAGGGCGCTTTCGTGCAGACGGTCTTTCACTTCATCCCATAAAGCAGATGAACGCAGAGCCCACTCAACGGTTTCATCAATCACGCGTTTTTTGGTTACGCCCTGAATACGCAGGCCGTAAGCCACGTTTTCATAAATGGTTTTTGGGAAAGGGTTCGGCTTCTGGAACACCATACCCACGCGGCGGCGCAGTTCAGCAACGTCCACGCTCTTGTCATAGATATTCTGATTATCCAGCAGGATTTCACCATCAATGCGGCAACCTTCAACCAGATCATTCATACGGTTAAAGCAGCGCAGCAGGGTGGATTTACCGCAACCGGACGGGCCGATAAACGCAGTAACACGCTTTTTCGGGATGATCATATCCACGCCGTGCAGGGCTTCTTTTTCACCGTAAAACAGCTTTAAGTTTTTTACGGTGAGGGCAGCTTCTTCCTGAGCCATGTTCAGGCCTTTGTTTTCACGCCCCATGGCGGATACATTGAAGCTATGGGACTTATTCGTGTTTTGAGTCTCTGCCGTCATATTCTGTTCTTCAGTCTGTTTCTGCATGGCCTAAGCCTCGTTAATGTTTAACGCTTACATTTCCAGCGCTTTGTACTTCTCGCGCAGGTGGTTACGAATCGCAATGGCCGACAGGTTCAGCAGGGCGATTACCGCAACCAGCAACAGGGCCGTGGCATAAACCAGCGGACGTGCAGCTTCAACGTTCGGACTCTGGAAACCAACATCGTAGATGTGGAAACCTAAGTGCATGAATTTCTGATCCAGGTGCAGGAAGGGGTAGTTACCATCGAGCGGTAAGCTCGGTGCCAGTTTCACTACACCCACCAGCATCAGGGGTGCTACTTCACCGGCGGCACGGGCCACGGCAAGAATCACACCTGTCATCATCGCCGGGCTGGCCATTGGCAGCACCACGCGCATCAGGGTTTCAAACTTGGTTGCACCCAGGGCCAGGGAGCCCTCACGGATGCTGCGCGGAATACGCGCCAGACCTTCTTCCGTCGCCACAATAACCACAGGCAACGTCAGCAACGCCAGGGTAATGGATGCCCACAGCAGACCACCGGTGCCAAAGGTCGGGGATGGTAAAGCTTCCGGGAAAAACAGCGCGTCCACTGAACCACCCAGGAAATATACAAAAAAGCCCAAACCAAATACGCCGTATACGATGGATGGAACACCGGCGAGGTTGTTTACCGCCACGCGGATAATCTGGGTCAGCAGCCCCTGCTTGGCATATTCACGCAGATAAACCGCGGCAATAACACCAAACGGCGTCACCATCACGGACATCAGCACCACCATTAACACTGTGCCGTAAATCGCCGGGAACACACCACCTTCGGTGTTAGCTTCGCGTGGGTCATCAAACAGGAACTCACCCACTTTGCTGAAGTAATGTTTGATTTTGGCAAACAGGCCCATTTCATTCGGACGGTAGAAACGCACTATCTTCGCGAATGGATATTCCTGCTCACGGCCGTTGGCTTCTACCACGGTAAAGGAGTTTTTATTCTCGTTGGCATACAGCTCGGACATCTTGCCCTGCATGGCGTTGTATTCAGCTTCCAGCTCTGCACGTTCTGCTTCAAGCGGCGCGAGATTTTCAGGTGTTTTTTCGCCTTTTAATTCCAGACCCCGCTCTTTCAGACGCAGACGTTCCAGGGCGTAGTTGATGCCGCCGATATCGTGTTTCTGAATTTTCAGCAGTTCAGCATGGATTGCTGCGGATTCTGCAAAGTATTTAGCAAACAGTTCGCGGGCTTTGGCTTCATCGCTCGCCACATCCGCAACCACTTCACCGGCGGCTTTAACGGTTTTTAAATTACCGTAGAAGTTGCCCCATTCGTGGCGTTCAAGGGACAGCATGTCTTTTGGATAGGTAATGTTGCTCAGGTGGTTTTCCAGCACCCAGCGGAAATCACTGCCATAAATATCGCGGTTACCCACTTTCAGCAGAATACGTTTTGCTTCGAGCTGACCTTCCGGCAATACAATGCCCATGGCCTCAAGCTGACGGGCGGGCACCATTTCAGTGTCGGTAATTTCACCGGCAATCAGTACCGGGGTTTCACCCGGCAGGGTATAGGTTGCCTGCATAATCTGGCCGGGCCAGAAATGCCCCAAACCACGGATAGCGATGAAAATCAGCAGACCGATAACCATGATCATGCTGATGGCTACCGCACCTGCGTTTAACCAGATCCAAGGTGAGCCTGATTTGAACCAATCTTTTAACGAAACACGCATCAATAAATCCTCGCCTTAAAGCTGTCCGTATTTTTTACGTAAACGCTGACGGACTACTTCTGCAGCGGTGTTGAAAACAAAGGTAAACAGGAACAGCACAAAGCCGGTCAGGAACAGAATACGGTAGTGGGTGCTGCCCACTTCGGATTCCGGTACTTCCACTGCAATGTTGGCCGCCAGGGTACGCATACCCTCGAAAATATTCACATCGGTGATCGGGGTGTTACCCGTTGCCATCAGTACGATCATGGTTTCACCCACAGCACGGCCCAGACCAATCATCAGGGCAGAGAAAATACCCGGGCTGGCGGTCGGCAGCACTACACGCACCAGTGTTTGCCATGGTGTAGCACCCAATGCCAGTGAGCCGTAACTGAGGCTTTTTGGCACAGAGAAAATAGCATCTTCCGCGATCGAGAAAATGTTCGGGATAACCGCAAAGCCCATCGCCAGGCCGACAATCAGCGCGTTACGCTGGCTGAACGTCACGCCCATCTGATGGTCCAGCCAGTGCACCATGGAGCCACCGAAGAAATAATCTTCCATCGGTGCGCTGAGCTGAATGGCGATCAGTGTCATCAGAATAACCACAGGCACCAGCAATAAAGCGTCATAACCATCGGCCACACGGTGACGGATACGCGCCGGCATATTCACCCAGGTAAAACCAAACAGCAGCATGCCAAAGGGCACCAGCAGCAGCATGGCAAAAATACCGGGCAGGTTATGTTCAACAAACGGTGCCAGCGCAAGACCCGCGAGGAAACCCAGAATAACGGTTGGCAGGGCTTCCATTAATTCGATGATAGGTTTGACCTTGCGGCGCAGGGCCGGTGCCATGAAATAGGCAGTGTAAACAGCACCGGCAATCGCCAGGGGCGCTGCCAGCAGCATGGCGTAAAACGCACCTTTGATGGTACCAAAGGCCAGTGGCACCAGGCTGTATTTTGGCTCGAAATCGTTGTTAGCGGCGGTACTCTGCCAGGTATGGGATGGTTGCTCATAACCTTCGTACCAAACTTCATCCCACATAGAAGACCATGAAACTTCAGGGTGTTCGTTTTCTACGCTGAAACGCAGCATCTGACCGGAGGAATCTTCCACCAGCAGATTTTTACCACGGGGGGAAATGCCTAACTGCAGGATTTCGTTGTCGGTAATTTTTTCATCTAACAGGGTGCGGTGTGCGGTGGAATGATAGAGGGCCAGCTCACCCTTACCGGATGCCACCACAAAACCTTTGCGGCGGTGCTCAACTTCAATAGCACGCACTTCATTGTTGGCGGTTTCAAACTGACGCACGTTTTCAAGTTTGAATTCACCTTTTTCACGTACCTGGAACCACTGACTGACTTTACCTTCATCGGTCGCCACCATCAGGGAGTTGCCGCCCAGCAGGAATTCAATATCCGTGACTTTATGATCAGCTGAGGTCAGTTTTACTGAGCTGTTCAGGGTGCTGTTGCGCAGATCTACCACATGTAAATTGCGATTGTCTGTCAGCACATATAACCAGCGCTGGCTTTGGTCGAGCAGAATCTGATTTACATGGCCGGAAACAGGTGGCAGTTCCAGGGCTTCACGCTCCATGGTCACTTCACCTGTCATGAAATTCTCTTCTTTGGAGAAACGACTGGCACTGATGCGGTCATTTTCATCGCTGGCAATCAGGGTGAGGCCATGGTCGGAATCACGCATGGTCATGTGCGCAATAGCAGCGCCATCTTCGAATACAACGATTGGCTCTTCGCCGTAGGGATATTCAATATCAGGGGTAATTACCCGCACATCATTGGGGTAGGTAATGCTGTAACGGTGGCGCGCTACCAGTGCGGTGCCGTTTTGCGCACCAAAGGCAAATTCACTGGATTGCTGGGTGTCACGTACAAACGCAGTCACAGGAGCCGCCAAAGGTGGCGTGCGGGTATCAATTACATCGCCGTTATTGGCATTAAAAAACACCATGCTGCCGTTGGCAGTAATACGCAGGCCCACTTCTGCCTGCTCTTCCATGGTTAACATCAGGGTCTTGCTGCCAGGGTCAGCACTCAGGGCAGGCACTGCATAGTGGCTTTGCTCTTCGACTTTGGCAGGGATAAAAACAGGGTAAACTTCGTACAGCAGGTAGAAAAAAATAAGCAACACAGCCCCGATGATGCTCACACCACCAATGGCGATCCCCCATTTGGCGATTTTGTCCTTTACAAACCGCACTTTGCGGAAGCGGCGCAGGGCCGGCGTGTTAAAGTCCAGGTCGGGTGCTGATGGTTGGCTCATGGTTCGATTCGCTCTGGGCGTACTGCTGGTGAATACAGAGTTAGGCCGCCTTTATATGACACAAATATTACATTTGTGTGACAACCGCTTAAAATGCAAAAAAGTGGGGCGAATTAGAATCCGTCCCACTTCATTTATCAAGCTTTCCTTACCCTAATCAGAGGCCCAGTTCTTTCATGGACTTCTCAATTACCTTAGCTGGCAGCGGGATATAACCGTCTTTCACTACGATTTCCTGACCTTGTTTGGACAGCATCAGCTTCACAAACTCAGCTTCGATCGGAGCCAGAGGCTGGTTTGGCTTTTTGTTCACGTATACGAACAGGAAACGTGACAGTGGGTATTTACCAGTTACAGCGTTGTCGAAGGTAGCTTCAACAAAAGCGTTACCAGTTTTAGCCAGTGGCACAGCACGTACGCTGGAAGTTTTGTAACCGATACCTGAGTAACCGATACCGTTCAGGGAAGCAGATACAGACTGAACTACAGAAGCAGAACCTGGTTGCTCTTTAACGGAGTTTTTGAAGTCGCCCTTACACATGGCGTGCTCTTTGAAGTAACCGTAGGTACCGGATACAGAGTTACGGCCGTACAGTTCAACTTTTTTGTTTGCCCAGCTGCCGGTCAGACCCAGATCACCCCAGGTTTCAGCAGATTTAGCAGCGCCACACTTGTTGGTAGAAGAGAAGATTGCATCCACTTCTTCCATGGTCAGGCCTTTGATTGGGTTATCTTTGTTTACGAATACAGCCAGGGCGTCGATCGCAACTGGAACTGCAGTTGGCTTGTAGCCGAATTTGGTTTCGAAGGCTTCGATTTCGTTGTCTTTCATCTTGCGGCTCATTGGGCCGAAGTTAGAAGTACCTTCAGTCAGAGCAGGGGCGGCGGTAGAAGAGCCGGCAGCCTGGATCTGGATGTTTACGTTTGGATACTGGCGTTTGAATTCTTCAGCCCACAGGGTGGTCATGTTAGCCAGGGTGTCAGAACCAACACTGGAGATGTTACCGGATACACCAGCTGCCTTTTTGTAAGAAGGCAGGGAAGCATCAACAGTTACTTCAGCGTGGGCGGTCATTGTTACAGTGGCGGCAACCATAGAAATGGCAGCCATTATTTTTTTAATCTGCATGTTTGGGTCTCCGTTAGGACTAGGTGTCATGTCAGTGATTGCCAATATATGTCTGAAATATGACATTCATGTTACACGGCGAAACGATAGCAGAATTTTTCTGTACTGCCCGCCAAGGCCCTTTCGGTATAATGCCGCCACTCTTAAAACAACAAACAGACTTCTCCCATGCAAACCCTGATCGCCAAACTGGACACCGCGAGCGACCGTTTTGGCTCGTTAGTTTCCTGGTTAAGCCTCGCCCTGGTACTGGTTACCGGCCTGGTTGTATTACTGCGTTATGCCTTTAACTGGGCACCCATAGCCCTGCAGGAATCCATGACTTACCTGCACGCCAGTTTATTTATGCTGGGTGCAGCCTATAGCCTGCAACATGACAAACATGTGCGGGTGGATGTTTTTTACCGCAATTTCGATGTGCGCCGTAAAGCGCTGGTGAATATTGGCGGAACCATTTTACTTTTATTTCCAACCTGTCTTTTCAGCCTGATTATCTGCTGGCCCTATGTGGCCGACAGCTGGAGCATTCTGGAGCGCTCTGTCGAGGGCAATGGCCTGCCCTTTATTTACCTGCTCAAAACCCTGTTATTAATTCAGCCCGTATTACTGATGTTGCAGGGCATTATTGAAATTATGCGCAACATTAAAAATCTGCAGGAGCATGCAGCATGATGGAATTTATGCCCCTGTTAATGTTTATCGCTATCTGTCTGGTATTAATGCTGGGTTACCCGGTAGCGTTTTGTTTATCCGGTGTTGCACTGATATTTGCCGGCCTGGGTTATGCAACCGGCACATTTGATACTGCCTTTGTTGAAGCCCTGCCCAATCGCCTGTACGGCATTATCGCCAACCCGATTTTAATCGCCGTACCCCTGTTTGTGTTTATGGGCGTGATGCTGGAAAAATCGCGCATTGCCGAAAATCTGCTGCGTGCCATGGCCGGGGTATTTGGTAAGCGCCCCGGTGGCATCGCCCTCGCAGTTATTTTTGTTGGCATGTTACTCGCGGCCAGCACGGGTATTATCGGCGCTACAGTTGTGACTATGGGTTTAATTACCCTGCCCACCATGCTGAAAAACCGTTACAGCCCGGCACTCGCCACCGGCACCATTTGCGCAACCGGTACATTGGGGCAAATTATTCCGCCCTCCATGGCGCTGATTCTGCTCGCCGATGTGTTATCCAGTGCCTACCAGCAAGCCCAATTGAAAATGGGTTTATTTAATCCAAAAACCATTTCCGTGGCCGATTTGTTTATGGGCGCGGTTATTCCCGGCCTGCTGTTGGTGGTGCTTTACGCAGTCTACGTTTATTTCTTAAGCCGCTTTAAACCAGAACTGGCCCCGCCACTGGATGATGCAGATCCAGAAGAAAAACCAGACTCAGCATTTAAAATTGTTCTGCCACCGCTAGCTCTGATTGTGGTTGTGCTCGGTTCAATCCTCGCTGGCGTTGCCACACCCACAGAAGCTGCGGCAGTAGGCGCAATTGGCGCTGCATTACTTGCACTGCAAAATCGCTCCCTCGACTTCAAACAATTACGCGAAGTCATGGACAGCACCCTGCACGTCACCAGCATGGTGTTTTTAATTTTCTTCGGCGCAGCGCTGTTTTCACTGGTATTCCGCGGATTTGGTGGCGATGAATTGGTCGAGGATATTTTCGCGCATATGCCAGGTGGGGTATTTGCCGCCACCCTGGTAGTGATGCTGGTGATATTCCTGCTCGGTTTTATTCTCGATTTTATTGAAATCACCTTTGTGGTGGTGCCAATTGTCGCCCCCGTGCTGCTCGCCATGGGCCTGGACCCTGTATGGCTCGGCATTATGATCGCCGTAAACCTGCAAACCTCGTTTTTAACGCCGCCTTTTGGTTTTGCATTATTTTATTTACGTGGTGTGGCGCCTGAATCCGTCAGTACTGCCGACATTTACCGTGGCGTGGTACCCTACATTATCATTCAGTTACTGGTACTTCTGCTGCTGGCCCTGTGGCCATCGCTGGCAACCTGGTTACCAGGCATGATTTACGGCGCATAAAAATAAGGAAGCCTATGTACCCAGCCGATGACAGCCCCCTGCCAAACGGGCAATTAAGTTTACGGGTAATCCCCAAAGCGACCGATACCAACGCCAGTGGTGATATCAGTGGAGGCTGGGTGCTGGCGCAGATGGATACCGCAGCCGAAGATGCCGCGCGCAAAATCGCCCGCGGTAAAGTGGTGATGGTCGCCTGTGAGCAAACCCAGTTTATTTCACCGGTGAAAATTGGTTCGGCCCTGTGCTGTTACACCCGGGTCGGTGAAGTGGGTAAAAGCTCTATTCAGGTTTTTGTAGAGGTGTGGACACAATCCTCCACCGACGCCAGCCGCCGTAAAGTGTGTGATACCCAGTTTGTATATGTAGCGATTGATGAGGCCGGGCGCATACGCGCTGTGCCGAAATAATTCACAGAACCAGCTACCAGCTACCAGCTTAATAGGTTATCCCTGTCCCGCAAAAAATTGCTCCTGCATTTTCTGCATACAACCCTCCTTGGTCATAATAAAAAAGGGCGCTTAAAGCGCCCTTTTTACATTGCAGAATCAGGATTATTTCGCGGGTTTATTACGCGCGTTAATAAATGCCTGCTCGGTATAACTGTGGTAATGGCTGACCTTATCGCGGAAATTCACAAAAGAGTCATAGGCCTTTTGTGCTAACGGATCCTGTGCAGCCACTTCTTTCAGCACTTCATCGGATAAACCGCGTAATTTCAGCAGCACATCATCCGGGAATGGGCGCACATCCACTTTATGTTTCTCAACTAACTCAACCAGTGCGCGGTTATTGCTGGCGGTGTATTCATCGAGCATATCCTGGTTCACGGCGCGGGCGGCCACGGTCACAATCGCCTGTAAATCCTTTGGCAATTTATTAAACGCATCTTTATTGATTAAAAATTCGAGCATAGAACCTGGCTCGTGCCAGCCGGGGTAATAATAATATTTAGCGGCTTTATACAGGCCGAAGGCTAAATCGTTGTATGGGCCAACCCATTCAGTGGCATCGATCTGGCCGGTTTGCAGGGCAGTAAATAACTCCGCGCCAGGCAGGGTCACAGGTGTGCCGCCAGCGCGGGACAGTACTTCACCACCTAGGCCAGGAATACGCATTTTCAGACCTTTTAAATCTTCAACGCTGTTAATTTCTTTATTGAACCAGCCGCCCATCTGCACGCCTGAGTTACCACCTGCCATGGGGATAATATTGAAAGGCGCGTATACTTCCTGCCAGATTTGCAGGCCACCGCCGTACTGAATCCAGGCATTCATTTCCTGGGCATTCAGGCCAAAAGGCACAGAGGTGAAAAATTGTGCGGCAACACTTTTACCCTTCCAGTAATAAGCACCGCTGTGACCCATTTCTGCAGTACCACGGGAAACCGCATCAAATACTTCCAGGGCCGGAACTAACTGGCCGGCACCGTACACTTTAATCTGCAGACGGCCATTGGACATTTCATCCACCATGGCGGCGAATTTTTCCGGACCAGTACCTAAACCAGGGAAATTTTTCGGCCAGCTGGTCACCAGTTTCCATTTAAAAGTTTGCTGGGCCTGCGCGCCGGCAGCAGCGTTATCCGCATCTTTGCCACAACCTGCCAGTGCAAACACGGCGAGCAGTGGCATTAACCATTTAATAAATGCCATTTTTATTCTTCCATTGGGTTTAAGTTAGCGAAGGCAGCCACCAGCCATTTGGTGCCTTCAAAATCGAAACTCACTTGCAGGCGGGTATGATTACCCGTGCCTTCCACATCCACAATGACACCTTCGCCAAACGTCGGGTGCCACACCCGCTGCCCCATGCGTAAACCCGAGTCATTTTGCTTGGCATAACTCAAGCGGCTCGAAACCGGCTGACTGACAGCCGCTTTTAAACGCACTTCCTGCAGATGCTCCACCGGAATTTCGCGAATAAAGCGCGACTGGGTGGCGTAGTGTTCCTGACCATGCAAACGGCGGCTTTCCGCGTAGCTGATCAATAATTTTTCCATGGCGCGGGTGATGCCCACGTAACACAGGCGGCGTTCTTCTTCCAAACGCACAGGGTCATCGGCGGACATTTTATGGGGAAATAAACCCTCTTCCACACCCGCCAGCACCACATACGGAAATTCCAGACCTTTAGCGCTGTGCAATGTCATAAGCTGCACGCAGTCTTCAAATGCATCGGCCTGACTATCACCGGCATCCAGTGCAGCTTGGTCAAGAAATGCAGCCAGCGGATGCTGCTCTTCATCCGCATTAAACACCTGCGCCGCCGTGACCAGCTCTTCCAAGTTTTCGATGCGCGCCTGGGCTTTTTCGCCTTTTTCTTTTTTATGGTGCTCAATCAGGCCGGAAGCCTGAATAACGTTGTCCACCATTTCAGCCAGCGGCAATTGCAGATTTTGCGCGGCCAGTTCTTCAATCAGCGTTTTAAAGCCATTTAATGCACCGGCAGCACGTGCAGCAAATACTTTGTTATTCAGCGCCAGCTCCATCGCCTGCCACATGGAGCAACCCTGATCGCGGGCGAATTCCCGCAGGGTTTCAACACTTTTTTCACCCACTCCGCGCACCGGCACGTTAATGATGCGCTCGAAGGCACCATCATCCTGCGGATTTATCATCAGGCGTAAATACGCCATGGCATTACGGATTTCGAGGCGCTCATAAAAACGCTGCCCGCCATAAATGCGGTAGGGAATAGCAGCACGGATTAACGCTTCTTCCAGCACCCGCGACTGGGCGTTGGAGCGGTATAAAATTGCGCTTTCGTTGTAAGCCCGGCCCTTACGGCGCCAGTCTTCGAGGGTATCGCAAATAAAACGTGCTTCATCCTGCTCATTAAAGGCGGCGTACAGGGAAATAGGCTCACCCTGCTCCCCTTCGGTCCACAGGGATTTACCCAAACGGGACGGGTTATTTTCAATCACCGCGTTAGCAGCGGCGAGAATATGCCCGGTGGAGCGATAATTTTGCTCCAGGCGAATAGTTTGTGCGCCGGCAAAATCCTGTGAGAACTGCTGAATATTTTCAATTTTTGCACCGCGCCAGCCGTAAATTGACTGGTCGTCATCACCCACCACCATCACCGGGATTTTTTTACCGGCCAGCACCCGCAGCCATGCATATTGAATGCTGTTGGTATCCTGAAATTCGTCCACCAGAATATAACGGAAACGCTGCTGATATTGCGCCAGCACCTGGGGCTGGTTTAACCATAATTCGTGGGCGCGTAATAACAATTCGCCAAAATCCACCATACCCGAACGCTGGCAGGTTTCTTCATAGGCTTTGTATAACTGCAATTGGGTACGGCCAAAATCATCGTAGGGCTGGGGAATATGATCGGCGCGCAGGCCTTCATCTTTTTGCGCGTTGATATACCACTGAATTTGTTTCGGCTGGTACTGGCTGTCGTCGAGATTAAATTCTTTGAGCAGGCGTTTGATTAAACGCAGCTGATCATCGCTGTCGAGCACCTGAAAATTTTCCGGCAGATTTGCTTCGCGGAAATGGGTGCGCAAAAGGCGGTGCGCCAACCCGTGGAAAGTGCCTATCCACAAATGACGGCTGTTCACCCCGGCAAGCTGCTCAATACGGTGGCGCATTTCTTTGGCGGCTTTATTGGTGAATGTCACCGCCAGCACAGAAGTCGCAGAAATGCCTTCGGCCTGCATTAACCAAGCAATACGATGCACCAGCACCCGCGTTTTACCGCTGCCTGCGCCGGCCAGCACTAACTGATGGGTAAGGGGTGCTGCCACCGCTTCCCGTTGTTGTGGGTTTAACCCATTTAATAAAGAAGATACGTCCATGGCGGCGCAGTCTAACAAAAAGCCCATCTGATGAAAGCGCCAATTGTACAAAGCGAGTCGCCCCGCGGGGGACATGGGTTTATACTGCGACCACAACAAGAGCGATAAACCGTGCCGAACTCGTTATTTTTTGACCAGATACTGGAAGCCCGCAATACCCTGCGCAAATCCGAAGTGAAGGTAGCCGATTATGTGCTGCAACACGCGGAGAGTGTTATTCACATGCGTATTGTGGATTTAGCCCAGGAAGCCCAGGTCAGCGAGCCCACCATAGTACGTTTTTGCCGCGCCCTGGGCCTCAACGGTTTTCAGGCATTTAAAGTACGCCTGGCCCAGGCCTTCGCCACACAACGCAATTTAGGCCAGTTCGCCGTCACCGATGACGATACCTGCGCCGATATTATCCATAAGATTTTTGATACCAGCTTAAGCAAGCTTATGTCAGTGCGCGATCACCTCGACCCTTTGCAGGTGCGCCGAGCAATTGATGCGTTAAGCCGGGCGCGCCGCGTGGAGTTTTATGGTTTTGGTGCATCCGGCGCCGTGGCGGTGGATGCCATGCATAAGTTTTTCCGCCTGCAATTTGCGACTGCGGCTTATTCTGACCCGCACATGCAAAGCATGTCTGCGGCAACCCTCAGCAAAGGTGATGTGGTGGTGGCCATCAGCCAGAGCGGGCGCACCAAGGATTTAATTCACGCCATGGCCATGGCCAAAAAAGCCCAGGCGAATGTGATCGCCCTGTGCCCGCCGGATACACCGGTCAGCGAGCAAGCCGATCTACCGATTGATGTGCGCCTGGTGGAAGACACGGATATTTTCACGCCGATGACCTCACGCATTGCACACCTGATGGTGATCGACGCCCTCGCCGTGGGTGTAGCGCAGAAAAAAGGCCCTGAGTTTGACGAGCATTTGAAACGCATCAAAGAGAGCCTCTCGGGGCTGCGCACCGAAATACCCCAGCCCTGACTCCTGCTTTTGTCTGACTAAAACCACCGCTCAACGGGGTTTTTCATGATCGGTCACAAAAATTGGCCGATTGAGCCGATTGTCCAAAAACGCCAAGAATGTCATTCTCCTGCAACCTAAAAATAATAAAAAGGACGCTCAGGACTGAGCATCCAATTCCGGAGGATTCCATGGATATTTCTGAAGTTTTACAACGTGACGAAAACCAGGCTGAACTGGTTAACATCGACACCCACGGCAACGTGATCGTGAATAAATCCTCTGACGCGAATTCCAAGCTGGTTGCGCGCCGCGCAATTGAGGCGTTTCTGGAGCGTAAAAATCTGGAGCAGGCCATCAGCGAGTATTACTGGGAAGAGGCGTAATTCTTCCTGCAATAAAAAAGGCGGCTTATGAGCCGCCTTTTTTATTTTGCGTTTAGACCGCTGCGGGTTTTAACAACTTAGCGCGAATCCCTGCCATCACAGGTGCGGTTTGCGGGCGCACACCGCGCCACAATAAAAAGGCTTCTGCCGCCTGTTCTACTAACATGCCCAAACCATCGTAGGCCGCTTTTGCACCCTGCTGTTTTGCCCACTGCATAAACAACGTAGGTTCGGCGCCGTACATCATGTCGTACACCTGGGTATGGGATGCCACACACTCTGAAGGTAAGGGTGGTAAATCCCCCTGCAAACTGGCGGAAGTGCCGTTAATAATCACATCAAAATACCCCTGCACCTGGGCAAAACCACAACCTGTCACATTACCGATATCGCTAAAGGCTTTGGCCAGATCGATGGCTTTTTCAATGCTGCGGTTGGCAATCACAATCTGCGCGGGTTTTTCCGCCAGCAATGGTTCGAGCACGCCTTTCACCGCACCACCGGCACCGAGCAATAAAATGCGTTTACCGCTGAGGGAAATCTGCAGATTACGGGTCAGGTCCGCCACCAGGCCGAGACCATCGGTATTGTCACCATAAATCCGCCCATCTTCGTGGCGCTTGAGGGTATTCACGGCACCGGCGCGCAGGGCGCGGGGGCTGTGTATCTGCGCCAGCTGGTAGGCTTCTTCTTTAAACGGCACGGTAACATTCAGGCCTTTACCGTGGGCGTTGCGGAAAAACTCCTGAACCGCATGCTCAAAACCATCCAGCGGCACCAGCGTGGCGCTGTAGATAAGATCCTGCTGGGTCTGTTCGGCAAAGGCCGAGTGAATTTGCGGGGATTTACTGTGATTGATGGGGTTACCCATCACAGCGTATAAATCAGACATATCAGACCCAATCCCGTTTAATCAGAAAATCTGTGTATAAACGCGCTTCCGGCGTGCCCGGCTCGGGGTGCCAGTTGTAATCCCAGTGCACCACTGGCGGCAGGCTCATCAGAATGGATTCTGTGCGACCACCGGTTTGCAGACCGAAAATCGTGCCGCGGTCGAACACCAGGTTAAATTCCACATAACGCCCGCGGCGGTAACACTGGAATTTGCGTTCACGCTCGCCGCTGGGGGTATCTTTGCGTTTATGCAGAATCGGGCGATAGGCCTTGATATAGGCGTTACCTACGGACTGCATAAAAGCAAAAGAGGCATCAAAGCCCGGTTCATTTAAATCATCAAAAAACAGCCCGCCCACACCACGGGGTTCATTGCGGTGTTTGAGGTGGAAATAATCATCACACCAGTTTTTGTATTTGCCATACAGCCCAGGACCAAACGGATCGCAGGCTTCTTTTGCTACTGTGTGCCAGGCAATTACATCCTCTTCAAACGGGTAATAGGGGGTTAAATCGAAACCACCGCCGAACCACCAAACGGGTGCCTCACCGTCTTTTTCCGCAACAAAAAAACGCACGTTGGCGTGGGATGTGGGTGCATAAGGATTACGCGGATGAATCACCAGGCTCACACCCATGGCCTGAAAACGGCGACCGGCCAGCTCAGGGCGTGAAGCAGTAGCCGAGGGGGGTAATTGCGAGCCCATGACATGGCTGAAATTCACACCGCCTTTTTCAATTACATTGCCACCTTCCAGCACGCGGGAGCGGCCACCGCCGCCCTCTTCACGCACCCAGGTTTCTTCTACGAATGCAGCACCATCTTCAGCGCTGAGCTGCGCGCAGATTTCATCCTGCAGGGCCATCAGATAATTTTTTACTGCCTGAATATCCATGTATTTCCTATCAGGGGCGGATAATGCGTCCGCTCATCAAATCAATAATACGGCTGGGTTTTTTCGCCCCGCCAAGTTCGCCGGGCACCAGATAATCAAATTTATGCCCCAGCTGACGACGTACCTGCACAGCGGAACGTGCCGCTGCGTGGCCGGATAAATTCGCGGAAGTTGAAATCAACGGGCCGCCAAATGCATCACACAGTTGTTTCACCACGGGGTGATCACTGACCCGCACTGCGATGGTGGCAAACTTCCCGACCACGGCCGGCAAAAATAAATCGCGGTGGGGCACCAGAAAGGTAAAAGGCCCCGGCCAGTGCTGATCCAGCACCGCCTGTTTATCGGCCGGCAAATCCGCCAGCAAAAAATCCAGCTGGCCGATATGGGAAGCCACCAGAATAAAACCTTTTTTGGCATCGCGCTGTTTGATGGCCAGCAGGGCCTGCAGCGCCTGCGCATTATCCGGATCACAACCCAGCCCCCACACACCTTCGGTGGGGTAGGCTATAACACCACCCGCGTTGAGCAACATGCGGGCTTGCTGTATGTGCCAGTCAGACATGAATAGATGATTACCGCGTCGAAAATGCGCACGCTAACCAAGGCGGCGCGCTTATGCAAGCCGGTATTCACCCTGATATTGCACAACCTGCCCTTCAAGCTCGAGCTCCATCAGGCTGCTGAGCAGATCAGCCGCGGCCATACCGCTGCGCTGTGCGAGTGCATCCACACTGACGGGCTGCTGATCGAGGTGTTTTAACAGTGGGTGAGCGGAGGTTTTTACTCCATCGGCCACCACGGCCTGCACTAAACCGTGGTGCATATTGAAGTGTTCGAGAATCTGCGCGGGGTTTTCAATCAGGGTTGCCCCCTGACGGATCAGGTAGTGGCAGCCTTCTTTTTGCATCTGATCAATCGGCCCCGGAATCGCAAACACTTCACGGTTCTGTTCCAGGGCGAGGCGTGCGGTAACCAAAGAACCACTTTTCAAGGCAGCTTCCACCACCAGGGTGCCAAGGGTCAGGCCACTGACAATCCGGTTACGCCGCGGAAAAAACTCCGCCAGGGGCTTAGTGCCAAGGGGGAATTCACTGACCAGCGCACCTTCTTCTGCCACCCGGGCGAAAAGCCGTGCATTGCGTTTCGGGTAAATCACATCCACGCCACAGCCAAGCACCGCAACGGTTTTACTGTTGCCGGCCAGGGCTCCTTCATGGGCCGCAGCATCTATGCCCTGGGCCAAACCACTGGTGATGCACAGCCCTGCATCACTTAAAACGCGGGCAAATAAACGGGTATGTTCAAGGGCGCTGGGGGTGGGATGGCGGCTACCCACAATGGCCAGTTGCGCTTCACGCAACAGGGCCACGTTACCTTTCACCATCAGCATGGGTGGTGGGTTGCTGATCTCCATTAACAGGGACGGGTAATCCGGGTGGCCCCAGTGGATTAAATGCTGATCCGGCACCTCGGCCCATTGCATAGCGGCATCTAACGCGCGCTTTGCAGCATCATCAAACAAAGGGCTGATGGCGTCGAAATCCAGGGGTAATTGCCGCCAGGCGGCAGCATTATTCAGGGAAGGTAATTCAGGCAGCTGATAGAGCTTTTTGATAATACGCACTGGCACTGTGCCGTAGGCCAGTGCCAGCAGAGTGGTGACATCCATGTCCCGCTCCTGCAGATTTAACGCTGGAATTAACGGTCGGGGTTACGTACCTGATCACCTACGGCAAGAGACCTTTTGGCTTTCAGAACCAGGGCATAACTGACTTTTTCAAAGGTACGGAACACCATCAAAATACCGGCACGTTCTGCGGGCAGGCGCACTTTTGTACGGGTTACACGGTCCAGCACCACACCACCTTCTTTGTAGATGGCCAGCACGTTGCCTTCTTTGATGCCATCACGTTCGCCCTGGTTAATCACCACCACGTTGAACTGACCAATCTGGTTTACACCGCTCATCACCGCAATCATACGGCCCTGCACTTCACGTTCAGGGGTGCTGGGCATAAAAGAAGTTACCAGTTTACGATCTTCGGTAGGCAGCAGGCGGTCGCCGATCATGACCTCTTCGCGGGCGCTCTGCATATCAACTTTGGCCACATCACCATCAAACGACGCGATTGTGCCCATACCAATTTCTTTGGCTTCCAGGCCCAGCACTTCGTTGGTGTCAGGGTCCACATACAGCTGGGATTTACGGAAAATACCGTAACCGCTGGCTGGCTCACCTTTGAAACCGCGGGCATACACAGCACCACCGCCACCGGCAATCAGACGCTGATCTTCACCGGAAAGCACATAAGGTGCTGCATCCAGCTCCTGGGATTTCACGATACGGCTGTTATTCATGAAGCTGCTGATAGCATCCAGCGGTACGGCTGGAATTGCATTTTCAATCGGAGTAATACGCGCAGTCGGGGTCAGTTTAACGGTGCGGCTGCCTTCACCACGCTCTAATACGGTGAGCTGCACTTCCATTTCAGGCTCAGCATTATTAGCGGCAGGCTGACCTTCACCGGGTACTTTTTTACGGTAAACCAAGCCCACCACATCACCCGGGAAAATCAGGTGCGGGTTATCAATGTAATTATTCGCCTGCCAGATTTCCGGCCATAACCAGGGATCCGCGAGGAATTTTTCAGAAATGCCCCACAGGGTATCGCCTTCCTGTACCACGTATTTTTCAGGATGATCGGGTTTTAATTGCGCGGCAAAAACGGGCAGGGAAATGGCGCAGAACAACGCCACCAGGGTACGCAAAAAGGGTTTGCTGCTGGCCATGTGCAAGATCCTTCGCTTCTTATTGTCATTCGGCCTAACAGGCCGGCACGTGATTCGATATAATCGGGGTTTTCTCAATCTTAGCAGGGGCTATACCTTAATTACCACTAAGGTTTCACAAGTTTATTATGGCCATACTCAATATCCTCGAATACCCCGATCCCCGTCTGCGCACCCTTGCAGCCCCGGTTAAAACCGTCACCGCAGCTACCCGCAAGCTGATTGATGACATGTTTGAAACCATGTACCACGCACCAGGTATCGGCTTAGCTGCCACACAAATTAACGTCCACGAACAAATCATAGTGATTGACGTGTCCGAAGAAAAAAACGAGCCCCTAGTATTTATTAATCCAAAAGTCACCGTGCTTGAGGGTGCACCGGAAAAAATGCAGGAAGGCTGTTTATCCGTACCCGGCTTTTACGAAGACGTGGAACGCATCGAACACGTATTAATTGAAGCCCTGGATAAAGACGGCAAGCCATTTTCCCTGGAAGCCTCAGGTTTACTCGCCGTGTGCATTCAGCATGAAATGGATCACCTCAACGGCAAATTATTCGTGGATTATTTATCCTCCATGAAACGCGACCGTATCCGTAAAAAATTAGAAAAAATTCATCGCCAGCAGGCCAAGGGCTAAGCCAAAACCAGGGGGCAAGGTTTGAGAATTGTATTTGCAGGCACGCCTGAATTTGCTGCCGATCAACTCGGCGCATTAATTAATGCAGGCCACAACATAGTGGCTGTGTACACCCAACCTGACCGCCCCTCAGGGCGGGGTAAAAAACTGACCCCCAGCCCGGTAAAAGCCCTCGCCGAGCAACACGGCCTGAAAGTCGAACAGCCCCTGAATTTCAAAGAAGAAGCCGACCGCGCCACCCTTGCGGCCTATGCACCGGATTTAATGGTTGTGGTCGCCTATGGCCTTCTGCTGCCACAAAGTGTGTTAGATATTCCCAAACATGGCTGCATTAACGCCCATGCTTCAATTCTGCCGCGTTGGCGCGGTGCCGCACCGATTGAACGGGCCCTTGAAGCCGGCGACAGCGAAACCGGTGTGACAATTATGCAAATGGAAAAAGGCCTGGATACCGGCCCCATGCTGCACACCCTGCGTATGCCCATCAGTAATACCATCACAGGGGGTGAACTGCGCGAACAGCTCTCGCCCCTGGCCAGTCAGGGCCTTTTGGCCACCATTGGAATGATTCAAAATGGCAGTCTGCAACCTGAAATTCAGGACGACAGCCAGGCCAATTACGCACACAAATTAAATAAAGAAGAAGCCCTGCTCAATTGGCGTGAAAGCGCTGAAGTGCTGGCGCGCCGCGTGCGTGCCTTCAACCCTGTGCCCGGCGCATTCACCGTAAGCGGCGATCAGCGTATTAAAGTGCTGACCGCCAGCTGGGTTCCGCAACTGCACCGCGCCCTGCCCGGCACCATTTTGCAGGTGGATAAATCCGGCATCACAATCGCCTGTCAGCAAGATGCCCTGCGCATCACTCAGGTGCAGATGCCCGGCAAAAAACCCAGTGATATCGCCCAGCTGCTCAACGGTAATCACCCGTTTACCGTTAACCATATTCTGGCCAGCGAACTATGAATTGCCGTGCTTATGCGGCCAGCGTAGTGACCCGCCTGCAATACCAGCAGCAGTCACTGACACCCCTGATTATCAGCACTGAAAACAAAGTTGCGGAAAAAGATCGTGGCCTGTTTCAGGCCCTGTGTTTTGGTGTGGCGCGGCATTATTTCAGCCTCAATGCCCTGAGCAAAATCCTGCTGGATAAACCCCTCGATGTTGCAGGCGAACACGCCGCCCAGGCAAAAGATGCCCACAGCCTGTTACTGGTGGGTTTATTTCAACTCGCCTATGGCCATATCCCGGAACATGCCGCCATCAACGAAACCGTCAGCGCCGCCGAGCAAATGGGTCTGCAGCATTACAAAGGCCTGATTAACGCCATACTGCGCCGCTTTCAGCGTGAAAAAGATGCCCTGCTCGCCCAGTTACAACAAAGTGATGTGCCGCGTTTTGAACATCCCAAATGGCTGATCAAAATGCTCGAAAAAGCCTGGCCGCGGCAAGCCGCAGACATCATGGCCGCTGCCAATCAGCAGGCCCCCATGACCCTGCGCGTAAACCAAATGCACCACAGCCGCCATGCCTACCTTGAGATGTGCCATGCGGTGGGCATTGATGCGATCGCCACTGCTTACAGCCCCGTTGGTATTCAATTGCAGCAGGCCACCGGGGTTTCCCACCTGCCCGGTTTTGCCGAAGGCCTGTGCAGTGTGCAGGATGAGGCCGCCCAGCTCGCCGCCCATTTATTGGGGGCCGCCGAAGGTGAGCACATACTTGATGCCTGCGCTGCACCCGGTGGTAAAACCTGTCACCTTTTAGAGATAAGCCATAACAAGGCTGTTGTCACAGCCCTGGATGCCGATGGCAAACGCCTGGTGCGCGTCAACGAAAACCTGCACCGCTTAAAGCTAAACGCAAAAGTGCTGGAAGCACAGGCCCAGGACACCGCCAGCTGGTGGGACGGCCAAACATTCGAGCGCATTTTGCTGGATGTGCCCTGCAGCGCCACCGGGGTTATCCGCCGCCATCCGGATATCAAACTTTTGCGCCAGCGCGAGGATATTGAACGTCTCGCCAGCCTGCAGCAGGAAATCCTGCGCGCCATCTGGCCAACCCTCAAACCGGGCGGGGTGCTTTTATATGCCACCTGCTCTGTACTACCCCAGGAAAATGCCGATAACGTTAAACAGTTTTTAGACAACACCCCTGATGCGAGCCTGCTGCCTGTTCAGCCCGGCTGCGGCATTGATACAGGTTACGGACACCAGTTGTTCCCGCAGATTAACGGGCACGACGGATTCTTTTATGCGCGACTGCAAAAACACGGATAAACCATGAAGATCATCATTCTCGGTGCCGGACAAGTAGGTGGCACACTGGCGGAACAACTGGCCAATGAGCGCAACGATATTACGGTGGTGGATACCGACGCCAACCGCCTGAAAGAATTACAGAACCGTCTGGATATCCGCACCATCTGCGGTAAAGGCTCCTACCCGGATGTACTGCGTCAGGCCGGTGCCGATGACGCCGACATGCTGGTGGCGGTGACCAACATGGATGAAGTGAACATGGCCGCCTGCCAGGTGGCCCACACCCTCTTCAAAACCCCGACCAAAATCGGCCGTATCCGCGCCACCGATTACCTGCAATACGAAAACCTTTTCAGCCCTAACGCCGTACCAATCGATGTATTTATCAGCCCTGAGCAAGTGGTGACTAACTACATCAAACGTTTGATCGAGTTCCCCGGCGCCTTACAGGTGTTAGATTTTGCCAATAACAAGGTGCAGCTGGTGGGCGTGCGCGCCGTGAAAGGCGGCCCCCTGGTGGGCCATGAACTCAAATTCCTCAAGGAACACCTGCGCAGCCGGGTGGCCACACGGGTTGCGGCCATCTACCGGCGTGGTAAGGCCATCATGCCAACCTCCGCCACCATCATCGAAGAAGGTGATGAGGTGTTTTTCATCGCCGCGAAAAAAGACATCCGCACCGTCATGGCCGAGATGCGCGGCAAAGAAAGCCAGTACAAACGCATTATCATCGCCGGTGGTGGCAACATAGGTTCACGCCTGGCTGAAGCCCTTGAGCCTTTTTATCAGGTCAAAATCATCGATCACACGCGCCGGCGCTGCAAACAGCTCGCCGAGCAACTGCAAAGCCGCACCGTGGTGATCAACGGCAGCGTGACCGACAAAGACATACTGCTCGAAGCCAACATCGAAAATACCGATGTATTCCTTGCCCTGACCAACGATGACGAAGTGAACGTGATGTCATCCATGCTCGCCAAACAGCTCGGCGCGAATAAGGTCATGACCCTGATAAACAAAGCCGAATACGTGGATTTAGTGCAGGGCCAGGGCATCGACATTGCGATTTCCCCTTCACAAACCACCATCGGCACCCTGCTCACCCATGTGCGCCGTGGTGATGTGGCCAACGTGCACAGCCTGCGCCGTGGTGCGGCGGAAGCTATTGAAGCTATCGCCCACGGGGATAAAAACACCTCCAAGGTGGTGGGCCGCACCCTGGCGGAAATCTCCCTGCCCGAAGGCACCACCATAGGGGCCATAGTGCGCGGTGAGGAAGTAATCATCCCGCGTAAGCAGGTGATGATTGAATCCGAAGACCACGTGATTCTGTTCGTGGTGGATAAACGCCGCATCCCGGATGTTGAGCGCATGTTCCAGGTTGAGCTGGGGTTCTTCTGATATGCACAGCGCGATGATTTTCCGCATTCTCGGCCTGCTACTGATGCTGTTCAGTATCTCGCTGCTGCCACCGATTGGTGTTTCCCTTATCTATGGGGACGAAGCAACCGGCGCTTTTATCGATTCCCTGCTGTTCAACTTTTTCCTCGGTTTTGCCTGCTGGCTGCCGGTGCGCCGCGCCCGACAGGAACTGCGTACCCGTGATGGTTTCGTTATCACTGTACTCTTCTGGGGGGTATTAACCCTGGTGGGTGCCATGCCGCTGATGATCTCCGAACACCCCGGCCTGAGCCTGGCGGATGCGATTTTTGAATCCGCCTCCGGCTGGACCACCACGGGCTCTACCGTGATCAGCGGGCTGGACAGCCTGCCACCGTCCATTCTGTTTTACCGCCAGCAACTGCAGTGGTTTGGCGGGATGGGTTTAGTTGTTCTGGCCGTGGCCATTCTGCCGATGTTAGGTATCGGTGGTATGCAGCTGTACCGCGCCGAAACCCCGGGCCCCATGAAGGATTCCAAACTGACCCCGCGCATTGCCGAAACCGCCAAAAGCCTGTGGTACATCTACCTCGCCCTGACGGTTACCTGCACCGCAGCTTTCTGGGTGGCGGGCATGAACTTCTTTGATGCCATTGGCCATGCGTTTGCCACTATATCGACGGGTGGTTTATCGACCCACGATGCCAGTTTTGCTTATTTCAACAGCCCGGTGATTGAAGCCATCGCGATTGTTTTTATGATTCTGGGTTCGATGAACTTTGCCCTGCACTTTTTTGCCCTGCGCCACGCCAGCCTGCGCCATTACCTGCACGACCCGGAATTCAAACTGATGTTGTGGTTAATCCTCATCGCTACTGTGTTGTGCACGTTTATTCTGGTGCGCAGCTCTGTTTATGAGCCCCTCACGGCGCTGCGTTATTCCATCTTCCAGGTGGTGAGTGTGATGACCACGACGGGTTTTGGTGTGGCGGATTTCAGTATCTGGCCTTTATTCCTGCCGGTACTGGTGCTGTTTCTGGGTTTCTCCAGCGGTTGCGCCGGTTCTACCGTGGGTGGCATCAAACTCATCCGTGTAATTCTGGTGTTTAAACAGGGCTCGCGGGAGATTAAACGCCTGATTCACCCTAACGGCGTGTTCCCTATCAAGGTAGGTGGCAAAGCGGTTGATTCACGGGTATCCCAGGCCGTATGGGGCTTTGTGAGTGTGTACGTGCTGGTGTATATCGCCCTGATGATGGTACTGATGGCCAGTGGCCTGGACATGGTAACGGCGTTTTCTGCGGTGGCCGCCACCCTGAACAACATCGGCCCGGGGCTGGGCGATGTGGCCGCTAACTTCGGAGCCGTTAACGACGTTGCCAAGTGGACATTGAGTTTTGCCATGTTGCTCGGGCGTCTGGAGATTTTCACCATACTGGTGTTGTTATCACCGACCTTCTGGCGGCAATAAAATTTCAGCTTCCAGCAGCTAGGGAACCTCTGAATAACTCAGTGCCCGCGTCGGCTTTGCGAAATAAATCAGATCAAGGCGCAGATTTGCAGGCATAACGGGTTACGTCAAAAAACTGCAACACCGAGCTGGTTTGTTTCGCAAAGCCCCGCAGGGCGCAGGCTGCCAGTCGATCTGGCTGCGTTGGCGATTTTGAAAAGGACTCGTCATTTCCTGCAATCGCCGTCTTGCCAATCTCAACTGGCAGCACATGCGCGACGCTGTGCAGAGTTATTCAGAGTTTCCCTAATCACTAGCCACTGGAAGCTGACCGCTATTTATAAACCTTCACTTCCCCCGCCGGGCGGCGTTTAAAGCGTTTGTAATCCCACTGGTACTGGGCCGGATCATCGGCAATGCACTGCTCAAATCCCTGGTTGAGGCCGGTGGCACTTTCCAGTGGGTCTGCGCTGTAAATCAGTTCGGGGGCTTTGCGGAAAACCAGTTCAAAACCGGCTTCCACCCGTTTCATATAAATAAACAAAACCTTGCCCGCCGGGTTTCGCTGAATCAGTTCATGGGGCAGTTTGGGGGTCAGGGCCTGTACGCCAAAAAACGGCGCAAATACGCCGGATTTAAGGGATGGCTCCTGGTCAGGGGCAAACAGAACCGTGCGCCCATCGAGGTAATGCTGAATAAAGGTTTCCACCCCTTCACGGGTGCCATGCACCATACGTACCCCACCCCTTTGGCGGGTATCGAGCATCCATTGTTCAAATACCGGCATCTTGGCGATCTTGTATAAACCCGTGAGTTTACAGCGCTGCGGCAAATAGGCGTTGAGCCACTCCCAGTTGCCATAATGCAGGGTAATCAGCATCACGCCGGTATTGGCGGCGAGGGCCTGCGTAAATAATTCTTCATTCACTACCCGGGTAATACGCGCCGCATTACGTGCCATTTGTTTTTCCGTGCCACCCCAGGCGATGCCGGTTTCAGCGATAGAACGGGCGGTTTCACGCAGGGACTGGCGGGCCAGGTTTTCACGCTCACGGGCATTCAGATGGGGTAAACAGAGTTCAAGGTTACGCAGGGTCACCCGGTACATGCCACTCTTAGTCACCCGCAATAACCAGGCGATAAAATCCCCGAAACGGCGTGCGCCGGACAGGGTAAACAGGCCGAGAAACTTGATCAGGCCAATGGCCAGATACGATTTGAAATCCACAATACACTCCGCAACCGCTCATCATGCAGGGCGCATACTTTAGTGCCCGCCCGTATCACTGCCAAGCCCACGCATCCGGACTATGTGTTCTATGCTGTAAGCAAACGCGCTGATCTGGGTTTTTCATGTTATCTCTCGACGCCATGCTGGCAGGCAAACGGATACTTGCGGTCGATGATCTGGTCGAGGCCCGCAGTGCCCTGAAAAAAATGCTCACCATTCTCGGTGCCACGGAAGTGGACGTCGCCCGTGATGGTGACGAAGCCACCCAGCGCATTCTGAATATTGATTACGATATCGTTATTTCCGACTACAACCTGGATAAGGGCCGAGACGGCCAGCAAATTCTCGAAGAAGCCCGTTTTACTGACCGCCTCAAAGCCACCTCCACCTACATTATTCTCACCGGTGAAAACGCCATGGACATGGTGATGGGCGCTTTGGAATACGAGCCGGATGATTACATCACCAAACCCTTCACCATTGATGTGGTGCGCAAACGCCTCGAGCGGGTGCTGCTCATCAAAGAAGAATTAAAAGATATTAACGAAGCCCAGGACCGCCACGACACCAACGAAGTGGTGCGTTTATGCAAAATTGCCCTGGCCAATGGCTCGCGCCTTAAATTAAAAATTCTGCGTATTCTCGGGCGTGCGCTGCTTAAACAAAAAGCCTATGAAGAAGCCCTGAAATTGTATGACAGCATTCTCGCCGAGCGGGAAATTAACTGGGCTATGCTCGGGCGTGCCGTTGCCTTGCAACAGCTTGAGCGCAGTGATGAAGCCACCGCCCAGTTATTGCATACCATCAAAGTGCATCCGCGTTATGTGCAGTGTTACGACACGCTTTCGCGCATTGAAATAAAAAATCAGAATCCCAAAGCCGCGCAGCAATATCTCGAAGAAGCGGTAAAGGTTTCCCCCAAAGCCGTATTACGCCAGATGGAATTGGGCAAACTCGCTTATCACAATCAGGATTTCCCCGTGGCAGAAAGTGCCTTCCGCTCGGCTATCCGTCTGGCGCGTTATTCCTGTTATAAATCGGTGAAAAATTACCTGTCGTTTGCCAAATCCCTGCAATACAAACTCAGCGAACGTAATAACCGTGACAGCCGCGATGGCAGCACCGAAGCTTTGAAAGTGTTGGATGAAGCAAAAATCGCCTACCGCGATAATCCCGAATATGTGTTTGAAGCCACCCTGATTGAAAGCACCACCTTTAATAATATTGGTAAAAAAGCCGATGCTTTAAATTGCGCCAATAAAGCCGAAAAAATACTCGCCGGCATGCAAAACCCTGCTGTCACCCATTTATTGGGCATGGCTGAGGTTTTCCTCAATTCCGGGCAACACGCCAAAGCCACTAAATTACTGGGTGAAATTCAGCAGCGTGATGATTTAAGCCGTAGCGAGGAACGCGAATTAAACCGCGTGAAAAGTGAAATCAGTGAAATGGCCATCCGCCAGTACACCACCGAGCTTAACGATAAAGCCATTTACCACTATGAACGTGGCCAGCTGAGTGAGGCGATCGGTTATTTTGACGATGCGGTAGCCTACAAAGAAGCCGGCATGTCGGTATTACTCAATGCCATTCAGGCGAAAATCAGTTACATGGAAAACCGCGGTGTAGATAAAAAACAAATCGACGACTGCAAAAAATTATTTGAACGTCTGGGTGTATTACACGAAAGCGAAGAACGTTATCAGCGCTGGGTACTGCTGAAAAACAGTTATCAGCGTCTGGTGCGCCTGTTGTGAGGCAAACATGGCATTTGATTTAAATACCCTGCTCAGCGCTGAATTACATGATTTAAAAAATCAGCTGCAAAATGTGCTGAGCATCGAAGATGACCTGCTGAGCTGCGATGCCACCCCGGTTATTCAGGCCAAATTAGCGCGCCTGAAAAATCAAACCAACCTGTTAAAAGATAAAACCATCGAATTACTTTCCGTGATCAAAATGAAGCAGGAGGATTTCCGGGCTTCTATTTTTGAAAACTATTTAAGTGATTCCCTCGATGGTCTGGTGCCGGAATTACAGGCCCAGTACCCTGGCTGCGCCATCAGCCACGCTGTGGATGCCGATAGCAGCGCCTGGTACGACGAGCAATTACTCTGCCTCGCTCTGCGTAACGCCATAGTCAATGCCGCCCAGGCCGGGGCCAGCAATGTGCATATCAGCGCCCGTGAAAATAATGGCGCCCTGATTATTAATGTGCAGGATAACGGCCCGGGGTTTCCTGCGGATTTAATCGGTAAAAACATCGCCCAGCTCAGCGGTACAGAACACGGCCTGGGCCTGTATCTGATCGATAAAGTCATGGCATTACACAGCCGCGGTGAGCAGATTGGCCATATTGAACTGAGTAATCCCCCAGGCGGCGGTAGCTGCCTGCAACTCTGCCTGCCCTGATACAACTCTGGGTGTTTTTCTGCCCATGGAACCTCAACTGGCAGCACATGCGCGACACTGTGCAGAGTTATTCAGAGGTTCCCTAGCCTGATACCCGCCCAGCCCGTATAATCCTTGGCTTTCTTGTGCTGGCCATTGGTACGCAAACGTGTCTACAAATAATAACGACAGCAAAACTTTTCAGGGTCTGATTGCGACCCTGCAGAATTATTGGTCCGAACAGGGCTGTGTGATTAATCAGCCACTGGATATGGAAGTGGGTGCGGGTACATTCCACACCGCCACTTTCCTGCGTGCGATCGGCCCGGAAAAGTGGAACACCGCTTTTGTGCAGCCCTGCCGCCGTCCGAAGGATGGCCGTTACGGTGAAAACCCTAACCGTCTGCAGCACTACTACCAGTTCCAGGTGGCGATGAAACCCAGCCCGCTGGATATTCAGGATAAATACCTCAACTCCCTGAAACTGATCGGCATTGACCCTGCCATCCACGATATCCGTTTTGTGGAAGACAACTGGGAATCCCCTACGTTGGGTGCCTGGGGTCTGGGTTGGGAAGTGTGGTTAAACGGTATGGAAGTCACCCAGTTCACCTACTTCCAGCAGGTCGGTGGCCTTGAGTGTTACCCGGTTACCGGCGAAATCACCTACGGTCTTGAGCGTATCGCCATGTACCTGCAGGGTGTGGACAGCATTTTTGATCTGGTGTGGTGTTACGGCCCGGACGGCAGCAAAGTGACCTACGGCGATGTGTTCCACCAGAACGAAGTGGAAATGTCCGCCTACAACTTTGAACACGCCAACGTGGATTTCCTGTTCCAGGCATTCAGCGTGTATGAGCAGGATTGCCAGAAGTTAATCGCTGCCGGTTTAGCCCTGCCCGCCTACGAGCAGGTACTTAAAGCTTCCCATACCTTCAACCTGTTAGATGCCCGCCACGCAATTTCCGTGACCGAGCGTCAGGGTTACATCCTGCGTGTGCGCACCTTAGCGCGTGCCGTTGCCGAAGCCTATTTTAACGCCCGTAAGGCACTGGGTTTCCCCCTGGCTGAAGAGGCCATCCGCAACGAAGTATTGGCCGCCTGTGCAGTGGAGAAAGCATAATGAAACGGGATTTTCTGGTAGAAATCGGTACCGAAGAGTTACCACCTAAGGCCCTGAAAAAACTGGCCGAAGCCTTCCAGGAAGGCATTGAAAGTTTCCTGAAAGATAAAGAATTAAGTTTTGCCGGCAGCGTTTGGTACGCAGCACCCCGCCGCCTTGCCCTGCGCATTAACGGCCTTGCCGAACAGGGTGCAGAGAGCAAAATGGAAAAATTCGGCCCCTACGTTAACGTAGCGTTCGATGCCAACGGCAACCCCAGCAAAGCCGCCGAAGGTTTTGCCAAGGCGAATAACATCACCATGGCCGAAGTGGGCCGCACCACAGATGCTAAAGGTGAGCGTCTGTATTTCGCGCAGAACGTGGCCGGCGTAAATGCCGTGGACGTATTAGCCGATGCGGTAAACGCTTCCCTCGCCAAACTGCCGATTCCAAAACGTATGCGCTGGGGCAACAGCCGCAACGAATTCGTACGCCCAGTGCAGTGGGTTGTGATGCTGTTTGGTAACGACGTAGTACCGGGCACAGTGCTGGGTATGCAGGCCGGTAATCAATCCAAAGGCCACCGTTTCCACCACAATGAAAAAGTCACCATCGCCAACGCCGATGCGTACCTCGAAACCCTGCGTAAAGCCTACGTAATGGCCGATTTCGCCGAGCGCCGCGCCCGTATCACCGAACAGGTGACAGTACTGGGTAAAAACGCCGGTGGTCAGGCTGTGATTGGTGAAGACTTACTCGATGAAGTTACCGCCCTCAACGAATGGCCAACTGCCCTGGCGGGCCGTTTTGAAGAACGTTTCCTGACTGTACCGCCGGAAGCCCTGATCTCCTCCATGAAAGAGCATCAGAAATACTTCCACGTGGTGGATGCCAGCGGCAAACTGCTGCCAAGCTTCATTACCGTGTGCAACATCGAATCCAAAGACCCTGCCCAGGTAATCGCCGGTAACGAAAAGGTTATCCGCCCGCGTTTATCCGATGCGGCTTTCTTCTGGAATACCGACCGTAAAACCAAACTCGAAGACCGCGTGGAAAAACTCGGCACTATCCTGTGGGTGAACAAACTCGGCACCCTGAAAGATAAATCCGTACGTCTGCAGGCCCTGGCCAGCAAAATCGCGGCTGCCATTGGTGGCAACAGCGCCGACGCACAACGTGCCGCCCTGCTGTGCAAAACCGACTTAGTCACCGACATGGTGGGTGAGTTTGACGATATGCAAGGCCTGGCCGGCTTCTACTACGCGCAGAACGATGGCGAAAAAGCCGACGTGGCCGCCGCCATGAAAGAACAATACATGCCTGCGTTTGCCGGTGATCAGCTGCCTGCCACGCAAACCGGTATCGCCCTGGCGATTGCCGACCGTCTGGACTCCCTGGTGGGCCTGTTTGGTATCGGCCAGATTCCAACCGGTACCAAAGACCCCTACGCCCTGCGCCGTGCGTCTTTAGGTGTGCTGCGTATTCTGGTGGAGAAAAAACTCGACCTCGATCTGAACCAGCTGATCGACTGGGCCATCGACAACAACTGGCCAACCACTCCGGCTGCCAATACCAAAAGCGTGTTAATGGAATACATGCTGGATCGTTTCAGCGCCTGGTACGGCGATGAAAACATCCCGACTGAAGTATTCCAGGCGGTGCGTGCCCGTGGCATCAGCAACCCGCTGGACATCAACCAGCGTGTGCAGGCGGTGAACAGCTTCGCCAAACTCGATGCTGCCCAGGCCCTGGCCGCGGCTAACAAACGTGTATCCAACATCCTGGCTAAGGTTGAAGGCCCGGTGGCTGACAGCGTCAATGCAGCCCTGCTGCAGGAAGATGCTGAAAAAGCCCTGGCCAGCGCCGTTGCCGCCAAACAAGCTGAGGTTAAACCTCTGTTTGCCAACGCGGATTACAACGCAGCCTTAACCCGCCTCGCCGATCTGCGTGAAACCGTAGATACCTTCTTCGACAAGGTGATGGTAATGGCGGACGATGCCGCGGTGAAAAACAACCGTCTGGCCCTGTTAAAACAACTGCGTGACCTGTTCCTGGAAGTGGCTGACATTTCCCTGTTACAGACCAAATAAGTTGTAGGGCCAATAAAACCACCGTGCAGCACCTGCCCGGTGGTTTTTTTATGAGTGCAAATAACGGGGGTCTAACAGGGGGAAATCATGCAAAAACCTTTAATCATTCTCGACCGTGACGGTGTCATTAACGAAGACAGCGACGCCTATATCAAAAGCCTGGAAGAGTGGATTCCCCTGCCGGGCAGCATCGACGCCATCGCCCGTTTAAGCAAAGCCGGTTACACAGTAGCCGTGGCCACCAACCAATCCGGCATTGCACGGGGTTATTACGACGAAGCCGTGCTGCAACAGATGCACGACAAACTCAATGAACTGGTGGAAGCCAAAGGCGGCAAAATTGCCTGCATAGTTCATTGCCCCCACGGCCCGGACGATACCTGCGACTGCCGCAAACCCCTGCCGGGTTTAGTACACCAAATCGAACGCCTGTTAGGTGTCAGCGCCCAGGGTGGTTATATGGTGGGTGATTCCCTGCGTGATTTAGAAGCGGGCCAGGCCGCCGGCTGCCACGGCGTGTTGGTACGCACCGGCAAGGGTGAAAAAACCCTGCAAAAAGGCGCAGGGCTGGAAGGCTGTTCCGTGTTTGATGATTTAAGTGCTTTTGTGGATAGTCTGGTTAGTTAACAACCCGCTGATTTAAAAACACGTCTAAAAGAAAGAATTTAGAACACAACACAGGGCCTCGTTTGAGGCCCTGTTTGTTTAGATTGAGAGGTGTAACCACCCCTTGTGATGAGCACACAATGAACGCTGAGGGTCTATGCCCGGAACGGGGATAAACCCCCCAAGAAAGAACCTTTGTAATCCAGCATGCGCAATTAAACCGGTTTTTCTCTTTCTGGGAAGGGACTTCCCAGACCCTTCCTTCGCTCACACTGCTGCTTGTTCCCGGTTTTTTCTGCGCGCCATTACGCCCACGCGCCATGGGGCATCCATGCCCTGCTTCACCGGCGCTTTGCTGGCATCCATGCCAGCTACGGGCTAGTCGCTTTAAAAAACCGGCGCAGCAAGTTCGCATTAGGTGTTCTGAGTTAACGCTGAGATAAATCTGCACAAACAAAAAAGCGCCCCGAAAGGCGCTTTTTTTGTGGCTTCAGAAACTGGGCAGCAGCTTAGAAGTCGAGGTTTTCCACCGCCAGGGCGTTGGTTTCGATAAACGCACGGCGCGGTTCCACATCATCACCCATTAACGTGGTGAAGATCTGGTCGGCGGAGATAGCGTCTTCGATGCTCACACGCAGCATTCGGCGGCTGTTCGGGTCCATGGTGGTTTCCCACAGTTGGTCAGGGTTCATTTCACCCAGACCTTTATAACGCTGGATCATGTAACCACGGCGGGCTTCGTTGAGTAACCAGTCGTGGGCGGCTTCAAAGCTCTGTACCAGCTGTTTACGTTCACCACGCTGGATGTAGGACTCATCACCAAACAGCGGACGCAGTTTATCCCCGAGGCGCACCAGTTCTTTGTAGGTATTGGTATCAAAGAACTCGTGGTTGAGCGGGAACTCAGTCGGAATACCGTGGTTGATGATGCGCAGTTTAGGCAGGAAGATATGACGTTCGGTGTCTTCTACCACATCCACGTATACCAGGGCACCGCTGCGGCCATCGTTGGTGAACTCAGCCTGTAATGTCGCACCCCAGGCCGCCACTGCGCTTTGATCTTTCAGCTCAGGGGTGGTCAGGGCAGGCACGTTTAACATGGCTTTGAGCACGTAATCCGGATATACACGGGACAGACGTTTAACGTTGGCCATCACGTGGCGGAATTCTTTTACCAGGCCTTCCAGATCACTGCCGTTCACTGGCTGGGCGCTTTCATTCACGTACAGGGAGGCGTTTTCCAGTGCGCCACCGGTCAGGTAACTCACCAGGGCGTCGTCATCCTTCAGGTATTGCTCGTTTTTACCCCGTTTGATTTTGTACAGAGGTGGCTGGGCAATGAAGATATGGCCACGCTCGATAATTTCCGGCATCTGACGGAAGAAGAAGGTCAGCAGCAGGGTGCGGATGTGACTACCATCCACGTCGGCGTCGGTCATGATGATGATGGAGTGGTAACGCAGTTTTTCGACGTTAAATTCTTCGCGGCCGATACCACAACCCAGGGCTGTGATCAGGGTGCCCACTTCCGCAGAGGACAGCATCTTGTCGAAACGGGCTTTTTCCACGTTCAGGATTTTACCCTTGAGCGGCAGAATCGCCTGGGTGCGGCGATCGCGGCCCTGTTTGGCAGAACCACCCGCCGAATCACCCTCGACCAGGTAAATTTCAGACAGTGCCGGGTCTTTTTCCTGGCAGTCCGCCAGTTTGCCGGGCAGGCCTGCGATATCTAGCGCGCCTTTGCGGCGGGTCATTTCACGGGCTTTACGGGCGGCTTCACGGGCACGGGCGGCGTCTATCATCTTGCCGACGATTTCTTTAGCCATGCCGGGTTTTTCCAGCAGGAACTGGTTGAAGTACTTGGACATCTCCTGCTCTACCGCGGCTTTTACTTCACTGGAAACCAGTTTGTCTTTGGTCTGGGAGCTGAATTTAGGGTCCGGCACTTTCACGGAAACGATGGCGGTTAAACCTTCACGGGCGTCATCACCTGTGGTGGCAACCTTGGCTTTTTTGCCGAGGCCTTCGCTTTCAATGTAGCTATTCAGGGCGCGGGTTAATGCGGCACGGAAACCAGCTAAGTGGGTACCCCCATCACGCTGCGGAATGTTGTTGGTGAAGCAATACAGGTTCTCGTTGAAGCTGTCGTTCCACTGCATAGCGATTTCCACGCCGATACCGTCTTCGCGGTCATCACCCTGCACCACAAAGTGGAAGGTGTCGTTAATCGGGGTTTTGTTACGGTTGAGGTAATCCACGAAGGAGCGCAGACCACCTTCAAATTCGAAGATTTCCTCACGCATGGTGCGCTCGTCTTTTAATACGATGCGTACACCCGAGTTCAGGAAGCTCAGCTCACGCAGGCGTTTGGCCAGGTAATCAAAGTTAAATTCGATGTTGGTGAAGATAGAGGGTGACGGCTTGAAGGTCACCATAGTGCCTGTGCCGGTGGACTCACCCACAGCGGCTAACGGCGCCTGTGGCACGCCCAGATGGTAAATCTGTTCCCACAGTTTGCCCTGACGGCGGATGGTCAGCTTGAGTACATCGGACAGGGCGTTTACTACAGACACACCCACACCGTGCAGACCACCGGATACTTTGTAAGAGTTGTCGTCGAACTTACCGCCGGCGTGCAGCACGGTCATGATAACTTCTGCGGCGGAAACGCCTTCTTCTTTGTGAATATCAACCGGAATACCACGGCCGTTATCCGATACAGATACGGATTCGTCAGGGTGGATTACCACGTTGATTTCAGAGCAGTGCCCAGCGAGGGCTTCATCGATGGAGTTATCCACGACTTCGAACACCATGTGGTGCAAACCTGAGCCATCGTCCGTATCACCGATATACATACCGGGGCGTTTACGCACCGCATCAAGGCCTTTCAGCACTTTGATGCTGGACGAGTCATAGGTATTTTCGACGCTCATGGAATACTCCTTGGGGCTTCGTATTATTGTTGCTGTATGCGTCCATGTTCCACGTGGAACCTAGCCACCTGCTCCGGAAACTGCCAGCAGGCGTTCAAAATGTCAGGCTCGACCGCCGTGACAAAGACCTGACATTTTAAGTCTTCCAGCAGCGCGCATAAAGCTTTTCTGTGTGCAAAATCCAGTTCTGCCGCCAGATCATCCAGCAGGAAAATACAGGTGGTGTCATGGTGTTTCTGGTAGTGGTCTGCCTGGGCCAATTTGAGGGCTGAAACCACAATTTTCTGTTGGCCACGGCTTAAAACCTCAAGGGCAGGTTTACCGCCGGTTTTGAATTTCAGATCGGCACGCTGGGGGCCAACCTGGGTGAAACCCTGTTTTTTGTCCCGCTCCCAACTTTCCGTGAGCAGCTCATACAAGTCAGCATCTTTTTGCCAGCCACGGGTGAAACCCAGATCGAGTTCCAGCTCAGCATCGAGCAGTTGCAAGTAATGCTGAAACAAAGGCTCCAGCACTTTCAGATACGCCAGACGATGTTCGGTCAGTTCATTGGCATGCTGCGCCAGGCTTTGATTCCAGATGTCTTTTTCTTCATCACTGCAGCGCCCCTGGCGTAACAATGCATTACGCATATCAATACACTTCTGAGTTTGGCGCCACAGGCGGAAGAAATTATGTTCCACGTGGAACGCACCCCAATCTATGTACTGCCTGCGGAACTGGGGTGTACCCTCAAGCAAACGGAACATACCCGGGTCTAACAGCTGTACGGGCAGAAGATTGGCCAGCTCTGCGGCACTGTGCAGGTTCTCACCATTCAGACGAATCTTGCGATTACCTTGCCTGTCGCGTTGCATACCCAGCTGCGCAGTGCCGGTACGGGCAAATACCACTAATTCATCGGCTTCGTTCTGAATCAGGCTGGCCAACTTATGGGTGCGGAACGAGCGGTTATAGGCCAGCAGATGAATGGCTTCCAGCAAGCTGCTCTTGCCGCTGCCGTTATTGCCGTACACCAGATTAACAAAGGGAGATGGGGATAAAACAAGGGGTGCTAAATTGCGCACCCCTGTTATCTGCAGACTATCAATCGCCATGAATTACAGGCGCATCGGCATCACAACGTAAAGTGCATCACCTGAGCCTGCTTCTTCAATCAGGGCAGAGCTATTAGGGTCAGCCAGGGTGATTTTCACATCGTCGCTGTCCAGCACAGACATAACGTCCTGCAGGTAACTAACGTTGAAACCCACTTCCAGGGAATCACCTGTGTAGTCCACACCTAGTGCTTCTTCGGCTTGTTCCTGCTCAGGGTTGTTGGCAATTACCTGCAGGTTATTGTCTTCCAGAATCAGGCGCACACCGCGATATTTTTCGTTGGATAAAATCGCAGTACGGGCAAACACCTGACGCAGGGCGTTACGTTCAGCAATCACCACTTTATTACCGTTGCGTGGGATAACACGCTCGTAATCCGGGAATTTGCCGTCCACCAGTTTAGAGGTGAAAGTGAACTCGCCTACGTTTACACGGATGTGGTTGTTCGCCAGGGACAGCTCAACCTGTGCCTGTGGGTCCATCATCAGCTTGGAAATTTCCAGCACGGCTTTACGCGGCACGATAACCTGGGTTTTACCTTCCACTTCCAGGTTCACAGCCAATGCGCAGGTCGCCAGACGGTGGCCGTCAGTAGCCACAGCACGCAGGGATTCAGCTTTTACTTCCAGCAGCATACCGTTGAGGTAATAACGCACGTCCTGCTGGGCCATGGCAAATGCAGTACGGTCGATCACACGACGCAGCTGGCCCTGCTGTAAATTCAGGGTAACGTTGGCTTCCACGTGATCCACATTCGGGAATTCATTGGCAGGCAGTGAAGACAGGGTAAAACGGCTGCGGCCAGTCTGCACAATCACACGGTGTTCTTCCTGGGTAAAACGAATGGCGCTCTGCTCCGGCAGGGATTTGCAGATATCCATCAGCTTTTTAGCAGGCACAGTGATTTCACCGTTTACACCTGGCTCAAGCAGAGTGGCATGGCCAACCAGCTCAACTTCGAGATCGGTACCGGTAAGGGATAACTGGTCGCCATTGACCTGTAATAACACGTTGGATAACACAGGCAACGTCTGACGACGTTCCACCACGCCAGCTACCAACTGTAAAGGTTTTAACAGGGCTTCCCTGGTGATAGTAAAGTTCATGCCTATGCCACTCTTAACTCGTCAATGATCGCAACAGGTTTTTATAGTCTTCGCGTATATCCGCACTTTCGTCCTGCAGTTCTTTTATTTTGCGGCACGCGTGCAATACGGTTGTGTGATCACGTCCACCAAAGGCATCGCCTATTTCAGGAAGACTGTGATTGGTTAATTCTTTACTGAGTGCCATTGCCACCTGACGCGGGCGGGCCACGGAGCGGGAACGGCGCTTAGATAATAAATCAGCCACTTTGATTTTGTAATACTCGGCCACCAGGCGCTGAATGTTCTCAATACTGACCTGTTTATCCTGCAAGGCCAAGAGGTCTTTGAGACTTTCCTTAATAAAAGGCAGGGTGATTTTCGAGCCGGTAAAACCAGCGTTGGCAATAACCCGTTTTAAAGCGCCTTCTAACTCACGCACGTTGGAACGGATTTTCTGCGCGATGAAAAAAGCAGCCTCGTGGGGCAGATGAATATTTTCCTCTTCGGCTTTTTTCATCAGGATCGCCACACGGGTTTCCAGTTCAGGTGGCTCAACCGCAACGGTTAAACCCCAGCCAAAACGGGATTTTAAACGTTCTTCCAGGCCGTTAATTTCTTTCGGGTAACGGTCGCAGGTCAGAATCATCTGCTGGCCACCTTCTAACAAAGCGTTAAAGGTATGGAAAAACTCTTCCTGGCTGCGCTCTTTGCCTGCAAAAAACTGAATGTCGTCGATTAACAGGGCATCAACAGAGCGGTAATAACGTTTGAATTCGTTTATCGCGTTGAGCTGCAGGGCTTTAATCATATCCGCCACAAAACGCTCGGAATGCAGGTAAACCACCTTGGCATTTGGGTTTTTGGCAATAATCGCGTTACCCACAGCATGCATTAAGTGGGTCTTACCTAAACCTACACCACCATATATAAAGAGTGGGTTGTAAGAACCACCGGCATTCTGTGCTATCTGCTTGGCCGCAGCGTGGGCCAGTTGGTTTGATTTACCTTCCACGAAGGTATCAAAGGTAAAACGGCGGTTAAGGCTGCTCTGGTGCTGAATGCTGCCTTCAACCTGTACCTGACGGGCAGCAGGCTCCACAGGTGCAGCGGGCATAACCACAGGTGCAGGTGCAGGTGCCACGGGCACATTAGCAACCGGAACAAAAGACGGGGCGGCACCAGCGGAACTGATATCCAGAGACATAGGGAAACCCTGGCCGCCATTGAGTTCGGCAACCAGTGTCTGAATACGGTCAAAAAACTTATCTTTTACCCAATCTTTAACAAATCGGTTAGGTGCACTGATAACCAGGCCCTGATCACCCCAATCCGCTGTTAACGGGCGGATCCAGGTATTGAACTGCTGCGCGGGCAACTCATCCTGCAAACAGCGTATGCATTCTTCCCATAATGCCAGCACAACCACTAACTCCTGCAAATTCGGCTGGCCATTCTAGCAGCTTCCGCCTAGTTATCCACAGAATAAGTGGTGTAAGAGGTGTGGATAACCCCCTTTTTTTGTGGGTAAGACCCTGGGAAAGAAATGTGAGTAATCCCCGCCTGTGCATAAAAGCCCATTCTGTACCCACCTTGCACAGAACAAACCCACCCCTTAACTACCCCTTATCCCGATACTTATAAAACCGCCAAACTATTGATATTAAAGGCCTTCGGTGAGTTATACACAGTAAACAGGCTCTCCATATACAATTCACTAAGCATTAAAAAACAAAAAACATATTCTTAAACATATACATTCTTTATTTTTCATCCCCCACAAAAGATTCGGGAAAAAGTAAAAGCCGATTGAATCCCCTGCTCAATTTCAATACAATTCGCTCCCTTGATTTTCCACCCATTTACCTTCTGAGAGAGACGCTCCATGAAACGTACTTTCCAACCTAGCGTGATTAAGCGCAAACGTGTTCACGGTTTCCGCGCTCGTATGGCTACCAAAAACGGTCGTGCTGTTTTAGCCCGTCGCCGTGCAAAAGGCCGTGCGCGTCTTTGCGTATAATCTGATTTGATATGACCGATTCGATATTCCCGCGTGAAGTCAGGTTACTTACTGCCGGGGATTTTCGACGGGTTTTTGATCAGGCAGATTTTAAAGCCCACGGCGGCCAGTTAATGGTACTGGCCCGCGAGAACGATTTAGGCCATCCCCGTGTTGGTCTGGTAGTTGCCAAAAAAGTCGTCAAACGCGCCGTGGGTCGCAACCGTATCAAACGCATAGTGCGGGAATCTTTCCGCCACAAACAACATGATATGCCCGCAATCGATTGTGTCGTGATGGCCCGCAATGGCATCGGCGATTTAGATAATGCGGATTTGCGTAAGCTTGTTGATCAACTCTGGACTCGTTTGAGAAAAAAACGAAATGGCGGAGCAGGCTCACAATAAGCGCTTGATCAGCCGGATACTCTCCAGACTGATAGCGACCCCGGTACATGTTTACCGTTATGCCATCAGCCCTGCCATACCCAGTCGTTGCCGATATACTCCTACCTGTTCTGAATACGCCCTTGAAGCATTAGAATGCCACGGCCCCTTAAAAGGCAGCTGGCTTGCGATTAAACGTATTGGACGCTGTCACCCATGGGGTAAACACGGATATGATCCTGTGCCTCAACCCTGTAAACGTCATGAATAAACCGAGTTAATGACCATGGATGCAAGAAGAGCAATTATCTTAATTGGTATGGCCGTTGTGGGGTACATGCTGATTCTGGCCTGGAATAACGATTACGGCCAGGCCGCCCAGGTGGCCAACCAGGTTGCGCAAACAACACCTGCTGCGCAGCAGGATACACCGGATATTACTGCCGCTGCGGTTTCGGAAACTCCCGCTGCAGCTGTAGATGCACCTGTAATTGCTGCAGAACCTGCCCAGCAAGTGGTAAGCACTACCGGCCTGATTACGGTAAATACCGACGTGCTGGATCTGAAAATTGATCCTAACGGCGGTGATATTGTTTATGCAGCATTAAAAGCTTTCCCACAGCATCAGAAAAATCCGGATGTGCCCTACATTCTGTTGGATAACGCGGCACGCACTTATATTGCCCAGACAGGTTTAGTGGGTAAAAACGGTACCGATGTGAATGGCAAACGTGGCCAGTTCAGTGCTGCGCAAACTGCCTATGTTCTGGCAGAGGGTCAGGACAATCTGCAAGTGGTGTTAAGCCTGGTGCAAGACGGCGTTACTATCGAAAAAGTATTCACCGTAAAACGCGGTTTATATCTGGTGGATGTGACTTACCGCATCAACAACCAATCCGCGGAAGCCTGGCAGGCCAACGTTTATGCACAGCTTAAACGTGATGAAAGTGCCGATCCGACTACCAGCAGTGCCATGGGTATGAAAGCTTACCTGGGTGCAGCAATTTCTACCCCGGAAGAGCGTTATAAAAAAATCACCTTTAAAGACATGACTGAGAAGCCTTTAAAACAAGCTACTCAGGTGAAACAAGACGGTCACTGGATTGCTTTCCTGCAGCACTATTTCCTCAGTGCCCTGGTGCCAGCTAAAGATGCAAGCCATAACTACTACGCCTACAAAACCGGTGATAATTACCTGATGGGTTATTATGACGACGCAATTAACGTTGCGCCCGGTGCCCAGGCTGAAAGCACCACCCAGATTTACATGGGTCCGAAAAATCAGGACCGTCTGAAAGAAATTGCTGAAAACCTCAACCTCACCGTGGATTACGGCTGGTTATGGTGGATTGCCCAGCCATTATTCTGGCTGCTGCAGTTAATTCACAGCGTGCTGGGTAACTGGGGTTTTGCGATTATCGTATTAACCATTCTGGTAAAAGCGGCTTTCTTCAAATTATCCGCCACCAGCTATCGCTCCATGGCGAATATGCGCCGTGTTGCGCCGAAATTAGCGTCCCTCAAAGAAGAATTTGGTAATGATCGCCAGCGTATGTCCAAAGAAATGATGGACCTCTACAAACGCGAAAAAATTAACCCTCTGGGTGGCTGCTTACCGATTCTGATTCAGATGCCGGTATTTATCGCCCTGTACTGGGTGTTAATGGAATCCGTAGAGCTGCGTCAGGCTCCATGGATTCTGTGGATTACCGACCTTTCCGTAATGGACCCGTATTTCATTCTGCCGATCATCATGGGTGCTTCCATGTTTATCCAGATGTCACTAAACCCAACTCCACCTGACCCAATGCAGGCCAAGGTAATGAAGATGATGCCGATTATTTTCTCGGTATTCTTCCTCTTCTTCCCTGCCGGTCTGGTGCTGTACTGGGTTGTGAACAACGTGCTGTCCATTGCCCAGCAGTGGTACATCACCAAACAGATTGAAGACGGCGCGAAATAATACGCCACATAAAAAGGGGCCCTCACGGGCCCTTTTTTTTGCCAATTTTTTGGAAAACGCGCCCCGCTCAAGCACAATAAGCACCTTCAGCACATTACGGGAAAACACCATGAACCTTGGCCTACTGAATTCCGATACCATTGCCGCGGTTGCCACCGCACCGGGCCGTGGTGGTGTGGGTATTGTCAGGGTGAGTGGCAATAAAGCCCTGCAAATTGCAGAGGCCGTATTGGGTTTTGAACCCAAAGTGCGTTACGCCCATTATTGCCCGTTTAAGGATGCAAGCGGCACAGTGCTGGACGAAGGCATAGCCTTGTATTTCAAAGCACCTAATTCATTTACCGGCGAAGATATTGTCGAATTTCAGGGCCACGGCGGCCCGGTTGTGCTGGATTTATTATTAAAAGAAATTGTTGCACAGGGTTGCCGCCTCGCCCGCCCCGGTGAATTTTCCGAACGTGCATTTCTTAACGACAAAATGGATTTAACTCAGGCAGAAGCCATTGCCGACCTGATCGACAGTGCCTCTGAACAGGCTGCGCGTTGTGCGTTGCGCTCATTGCAGGGGGAATTTTCCCGCCGTGTGCACAGCCTGCTGGATCAGTTAATTCAGCTGCGCATGTATGTCGAAGCCTCGATTGATTTCCCCGAAGAAGAAATTGATTTCCTCTCCGATGGAAAAGTGGCCGCCATGCTTAACGCTGTGGATAACGAATTAAAAGGCGTATTACGCGAAGCCAATCAGGGCGCGTTATTACGTGAAGGCATGAACGTGGTCATTGCCGGGCGCCCCAATGCGGGTAAATCATCCCTGTTAAATGCCCTGGCCGGCCATGAGCGGGCCATAGTCACCGATATCGCCGGTACCACCCGCGATGTATTAAAAGAGCATATCCACATCGATGGTATGCCCCTGCATATTATCGACACCGCCGGCCTGCGTGATGCACCCGATGAAGTGGAGCGCATCGGTATTCAGCGCGCCTGGGATGAAATCAGCAAAGCCGACCGTGTATTGCTGATGATCGACTCCAGCAAAACAGCACAGGAAGAAACCGACCCGGAAAAATTATTGCACGCGCTTTACGATGAACGCGGCCTTAAACAACAGGCCACCGATCTGCTCAACAGCGGGCGGGTAACTGTTATTCGTAATAAAGCGGATTTATCCACCGAGACAATCGGCCTGGATAAACGCGCGGGTTTCCCCACCGTTACCCTTTCCGCAAAACACAACGCGGGTGTGGATGTGCTGCGTGAACACCTCAAACAAATCATGGGTTTTGATGCGGCCTCCGAAGGTGGTTTCCTCGCCCGCCGCCGGCATATTGATGCCCTCAACCGCGCCCAGGAAGCCCTGGATAATGGCCGCCTGCAACTCGAAGGCATGGGTGCAGGGGAATTACTCGCCGAAGATTTGCGCATGGCGCAAAAATCCCTCGGAGAAATTACCGGTGAATTCAGCGCCGATGATTTATTGGGCGAGATTTTTGGCAGTTTTTGTATTGGGAAGTGATTATTTTTAGTGTAAAGGGGTTAAATCGTATTTTTCCCCATATTTTAGAACGGCCTCTAGCGGAGATAAGTCTCCAAAATAGATTAGCCACTCTTCGGGGCTGAGACCTATATCATTAAAATCAACACAATAAATAGCCTTCAATAAATTATTAACGTTCGTAAAGTATTTAATATTTTCTTCCATTCATTGAATCTCATGTGACTTATAGTCCGTAGATATATAAGTCACATTTAACGCACCATCAAGCCTTATTTATAAGGAGCTTGTATGGATGCTCAACTCTTTTTGGCGTTTGGTCAAAACGTTAAAAAAATCCGATTACAAAAAGGGTTAAGCCAAGAAGAGCTTGGTGCCTTATCCGATCTTGATCGAACCTATGTAAGTGGTATTGAGCGTGGAAAAAGGAATGTATCTCTACTCAATATCGCAAAAATAGCTAAAGCCTTAGATGTTTCTATATCGGAACTCGTTGACTTCGAGGTTACCGATGGCAACTAGGGCATTATACCAAGCTAAAGTTAGCGAATTTATCAAAACATCTGATGAGAGCATTATCGGTGGTCTCGCTTTAGGGCATCGCCAGGATTTGGTTGAGCAACAAACAAAGGCTTGGAAGGCCCAGATTGAATTACTTAAAAGGGAATTATCCTATTTTCCAGAAGCATACATTCTATTTGAGTATTCAATTCCTCGAATGGGGAAAAGAATAGATACAATAGTTTTTTATAAAGGTCTGCTATTTGTTTTAGAGTTCAAAGTTGGCGATAAAAAGTACCAAGCTGAAGCTAAGCGACAGGTAATGGATTATTGCCTTGATTTACATAATTTCCACGAAGCTAGTACTAATACAATAATTTTTCCGGTTTTGATTGCAACGGATTCTAGCAATATTCATTGGCAAGCTAAGCCGATAGATCGTGGTATTTCAGATGTAATCCTCACAAATGGTAAAGACTTCAAGAATGTAATAAAGCTTATTTCAGAGGAATATAAAGAGTATACACAACTGACCTTTAAAAAGTGGTTAGACTCTCCATATAAGCCAACACCTTCTATTATTGAGGCGGCAAGGGCCTTATATTCTAATCATCAAGTAAAGGATATTTTACAAGCTGATGCTGGAGCACAAAATCTAGAAAGAACAACAAAGACCATTAAAGAAATAATTCACAGATGTAACATAAACAAAAGAAAAGCAATTTGCTTTGTTACAGGTGTTCCTGGCGCAGGGAAAACTTTGGTCGGTTTAAACATTGCTACAGATGAAAATAGGCCAATTGCGGAAAGAGCTGTCTATCTATCTGGTAATGGGCCACTTGTTAATGTATTAAGAGAAGCACTTTTTACAGATAGGAAATTACGAGGGTCAATTCCAACAGGTAGAAGCACCAGTGATATTAAGCAAGAGGTATATGCGTCAATACAGAATATCCATCATTTTCGAGATGATGCATTAAAAAGTCATTTGCCACCAGATGAACAAGTGGTGATTTTTGATGAAGCCCAGCGTGCTTGGGATGAGCATAAGTTGAAAAAAGAGCACCCTGCTTTTGACGGTGATACATCTGAACCTGATTTTTTAATTGGAGTTATGGATAGGCATGAAAACTGGTGTGTCATTGTTGCATTAGTTGGTTCAGGGCAAGAAATAAATGACGGTGAAGCAGGTATATCTGCTTGGTTAAGGTCTAAATTCGAAAAATATCCACATTGGGATATATATTGCCCAGATCAAATAGAGCTAGATACCAATCTCAAAGGCGCTTTAAAAAGTCTCCCATCACATGATGGACATATTAGATCATCATTACATCTAGCTACGTCTATGAGATCCTTTCGTGCAGAAAGCTATTCTCAATATATTGAACATGTCATAGCTGGTAATTCAGAAAAAGCTAGGCATGAATACAAATTTATAAAAGAAAAATATCCAATAGTAGTGACTCGAGATTTGCTTACAGCTAAGACTTGGTTACGGAGTATGCGTCGTGGTAGCGATAGAATGGGGATTTTGTCATCCTCTAGTGGCAAGAGATTGCGTGCAGTAGGAATATTTAACTCTAAGGAAACAGACGAAACAAAATGGTTTTTAGAACCTGAAGGAGATATCCGTAGTTCTAATGCGTTAGAAGAAGCTGCAAGTGAATTTAAAGTTCAAGGCTTAGAATTAGATTGGGCAATTGTGGGGTGGGATGCAGACTTCAGATTCAATGGACATGCGTTTGAACATCTAAAATTTGGTGGCAGTAATTGGAAGCGTCGTCACAAGGAATCGAATCAGCGTTATTTGGAAAATTCTTATAGGGTGTTATTGACACGAGCAAGGCAAGGAATAGTTATATTTGTACCTTTTGGAGATGAATCTGACCAAACTCGCCTACCAGAGTTTTATGATAAGACATATGATTACCTACTATCATGTGGCATTCCTACTATATAGGTCCTAGTAAGTATTCTGATTAGCTTTGATTTTAATAGCGTTTAAGTCTTCAAGTGACGCTACGCTAAATCAGACGCCCTATGGTCTCATTAATACGGATTTACGAGGGCCTGTGTCAGGTACGGACACAAGCCAAAACGAAAAATTTTTTGGCGATAATGAAATATACGAAGCTTAAATCCAGATTTTCTTTTCTGGGAAGGGACTTCCCAGACCCTTCCTTCGCTCACACTGCTGCTTGTTTCCGATTTTTTCTGCGCGCCATTACGCCCACGCGCCATGGGGCATCCATGCCCTGCTTCGCCGGCGCTTTGTCAGCATCCATGCTGACTACGGGCTATGGCACTTTAAAAAACCGGCGCAGCAAGTTCGCATTTTGTGTTCTTAGTTAACGCCGGGGTAAATCCCACAAACAAAAAAGCTCTGAATGTAATTTATTTATCATTCAGAGCTTCGTTATTTTTAAACAATTCCTGTACTGGATTGTGACGCCGGGCAGTGATTTCATATCAACCATACATTGCAGGGCTGACCATAATTACCTCAAAGCCCCTCGGCAGGTGGGTTACCACCAAACAATACACTCTGGTTGCGGCCCTGATTTTTGGCCTGATACAGGGCCTTATCAATCCGCAATAAAACATCCTGCACGTGTTGATCCGATTGTTTAAATTCGCTGATGCCAAAACTGACGGTTAATCCGTATTCATGCCCGAGCAGGTTCTGGCAATCTTCCACTGCTTTTGTGCGTAAACGCTCAGCGCTTAAAAATGCATTTTCTTCGGTGATATTGGGCAGCAGGATAATAAATTCCTCGCCGCCGGAACGGGCCAGCATGTCGTTTTCACGCAGGGTTTTTGAAAATACATCACAGAGGATTTTCAAAACCTTATCCCCTTCCAGGTGGCCTTTTTCGTCATTAATCCGTTTGAAGTGGTCAATGTCGAACATGATCAGCGCCGCAGGGTGTTTATAACGGCGGAAATCGGCAAAGGTGTGATCCAGGGTTTCCATCAGGTGACGGCGGTTCCATACACCCGTAAGGGGGTCGGTCAGGCTGGCCTGCAGTAATTTGGCTTCGAGTAATTTGCGCTGGGTAATATTACGCGCCACCCAGATAACGGCACGCTCGCCGCTAATAGTTTTTGGAAAAGGCTGTATATGCCCTTCAAACCAGATAATACCATCGGGGCCGGCCTGATTTTCCAGGCCTTTCACCTGGCTGGCGGAGAGCGGATATTCCACTTTAATCAGGCGTTTTTTACTGAGTGATAAGTGGATTTGTTGTTGTATCCAGTCGGCAACATCGGCGGGCAGAACGTCATGCAGATTTGAGCCAACCAAATCATGGCCATCGTGGTAATAATTCGGGTCCGCATGGCCAAAAAGGCCAACATAGGTGCCACTTTCGGTTAATACAAATACCGGGTCCGGCAGTGCGTTTAGCACCTGTAACATTTGTTCAGAGTTTAATGCCACTGATGGAAATCCTTTTAATCAGTACGGGTAATTTGATAACACATTTATCACTTAAATGCCCATTAAATACCCGTAATGCCAATTAAACACTGACTAATTTATTGATCCACTGGCGGATGGCATCCAGGTGTTGGTTTTCAATATTGGTGCGGTCAATTAACAAAGCACCTTCCAGGCTGCTGAGTAAAACCTTGGCGAGGGTTTCCCGTGGCAGGGGTAATAAACTCGCTTTGTTGAGCACCTCTAAAATCCAGTTTTCCAGGCGGCTGAAAAATTGCTGCACGGCGGCGCGGCTGTCATCACTCAGTTCATGGCTGCTCGCCCCATAGGCGGCACATAAACATTGTTTGCCCTGTTGCTGACTTTGTTTGAATAAATCGAGCAGGGCCAGCAGGCGTTGTTTTGGGCTGTCACTGCCGTGGCAGCGTTCGGCGAGTTGGGCAAAAAAATCAGCTTCGTAATCACGCACCAGTTCGGCGAGCAGCTGTTCGCGGCTCTGGAAGTGGTAAAACACTGAGCTCGCTTTAATACCGGCGGCTTTGCCTAATTCACGGAAACTGGCGGCGGCGAGGTTTTCGCGGCGGATCTGGTCAGTGGCGAGTTGTTTGAGCTGGTTGCGGGTATCTGACATGGGTTCATCCTGAAGTTTGTGGATAAGCTGTTAGTACCTGTGTACAACTTGTGAATCACACAGTCCCTGAATCTGTCGCCCGTCAGTTTGCTCTAACGCACGTTAGAAGTTCAAGCAATTTCCTGTGTATAAGCCTGTGAATAGGTGTGGATAAGCTCTTAAAAAGCGGTTGCCAAATCGTGCAAAACCGCGGTTTTACTGGGCTTTGGCAAAGTTGAGCTTAGTTGTGGGTTTTTTGCATTTGGGTGCTGCCTTTGTCTAAGCGTCACGCTATAATCCGCGCCCGTTTTGATGCTTTTTTGTACAGATCTTCACCAATTACGGTGATGGAGGTTAACGATGGATTTTCCCAAGCACTATGACGTGATTGTGGTCGGTGGTGGTCACGCCGGCACAGAGGCGTGTCTCGCCGCTGCGCGCATGGGCTGCAAAACCCTGTTGTTAACCCACAGCACCGACAGCGTGGGGGTGATGTCCTGCAACCCTGCGATCGGCGGGATTGGTAAATCCCACCTGGTAAAAGAAATTGATGCCCTCGACGGGGCCATGGCCCGTGCGACCGATAAAGCTGGTATCCAGTGGCGTGTATTAAACAGCCGCAAAGGCCCGGCGGTGCGTGCTACCCGCGCCCAGGCTGACCGCCAGTTATACCGTGCCGCGATCCGCGACATGGTCGAAAATCAGGAAAATCTGGATATTTTCCAGCAGGCCTGTGATGACTTAATCGTGGTGGGCGATACGGTTAAAGGTGTGGTGACCCAGGCGGGTATCCGCATCCATGCCCATTCCGTGGTGCTGACCACAGGTACTTTTTTAGGTGGTTTGATCCACATAGGTATGCAGAATTATCAGGGTGGCCGTGCCGGTGATCCGCCGTCCAATGCCCTCGCCGCGCGTATGCGTGAGTTACCTTTTAATGTGGGCCGCCTGAAAACCGGTACCCCGGCGCGTATTGATGGCCGCTCCCTGGATTACAGCAAGATGGAAGTGCAGCCCGGTGATACGCCAATACCGGTGATGTCTTTTATGGGCAGTGTGAGTGAGCATCCGAAACAGGTGGATTGTTATATCACCCATACCAACGAGCGCACCCACGAAATTATCCGCAGTGGCCTCGACCGCAGCCCTATGTATGCCGGTGTGATCGAAGGCATTGGCCCGCGTTATTGCCCGTCGGTGGAAGATAAAATCATGCGTTTCGCCGATAAAACCAGCCATCAGGTTTTTGTCGAGCCGGAAGGTCTGACCACCCATGAAATTTATCCAAACGGTATCTCCACCAGTCTGCCGTTTGATATTCAGGAAAAATTAATCCATTCCATCGCCGGTTTTGAAAACGCGCATATCACCCGCCCCGGTTACGCGATCGAATACGATTATTTCAACCCGCAGGATTTAAAACACAGCCTGGAAACCAAGTTCATCAACAACCTGTATTTTGCCGGCCAGATCAACGGCACCACGGGTTATGAAGAAGCCGGTGCCCAGGGTCTGCTGGCCGGTATGAACGCAGGTTTGGGAGCCCTGGGCAAAGATGCCTGGTACCCGCGCCGTGACGAAGCTTATATCGGTGTACTGGTGGATGACCTCATCACCCTCGGCACCAAAGAACCGTACCGTATGTTCACCAGTCGTGCTGAATACCGTCTGATTCTGCGTGAAGACAACGCGGATTTACGCCTCACCGAAGAGGGCCGCAAACTCGGCCTGGTGGGTGAAGAGCGCTGGAAAGCCTTCTGCGAAAAACGCGAAGCCATTGAGCGTGAAACCCAGCGCCTGCGCAGCACCTGGGTGCAACCCGGCACCGAAGGGGGTGATGCGGTGAATAAAATCGTCAGCAACCCCATCAGCCGCGAATACTCCTTAATGGATATTCTCAAACGCCCGGAAGTGAATTACAGCCAGATCGCCAATATCAAAGGCGAGGGTGTAATCAACGAAACCGTGGCTGAGCAGGTGGAAATTACCGCCAAATACGAAGGTTATATTCTGCGCCAGCAGGAAGAAATTGATCAGCTGCGCCGCTATGAAAATACCAGCCTGCCGGCCGACCTGGATTATTCAAAAATCGGTGGCCTCTCCAACGAGATCATCCAGAAACTGAGCAAAGCCCGCCCTGAAACCTTAGGTGTGGCCTCGCGTATTTCCGGTGTTACCCCGGCGGCGGTCAGCCAGTTACTGATCCACCTGAAAAAACACCACAGCCTGCAAAAACAGAGCGCCTGATGGAAAATAATGAATACCGTGCCCTGCTTGAGCAGGGTATTAAGGCTATGGGGCTGTCCTTCGACAGCCGCACCATCGACCAGCTGTTGGCTTACCATGCCCTGTTAGTAAAATGGAATGCGGCCTATAACCTCACCGCGGTGCGTGATCCGCAGGAAATGATTGGTCGGCATCTGCTCGACAGCCTCAGCATTTATCCGCACCTGCAGGGTGAGCGCATATTAGATGTGGGTAGCGGCGGTGGTATGCCGGGCATTCCCATGGCGATTTGTTACCCGCAGCGTTCGTTTACCCTGCTCGACAGCAACGGTAAAAAAACCCGTTTTTTAACCCAGTGCAAAATCAGTCTCGGACTGGATAACCTCACTGTGGTGCAATCGCGCATCGAAGCCTTTAAGGCCGAACCCTTTGATGGCATCACCAGCCGCGCCTTTGCCACCCTCAAAGATATGGTGGATGGCAGCATCCATCTGCTCGCGCAAAATGGGCTGTTTCAGGCCATGAAAGGCATCTATCCGGAAGCTGAAATCGCGGAGCTGGATTCCCGTGTGACTGTGTTACACTGCCAGCCGCTGACAGTGCCGGGTGAGTCTGGTGAGCGCCATCTGGTCGTGATGAAAAAACAATAAGGAACTGCTGTGGGCCGAATAATTGCCGTCGTGAACCAGAAAGGTGGCGTGGGTAAAACCACCACTACCGTCAACCTGGCTGCCTCTCTGGTAGCAACTAAACGTAAGGTATTAGTGGTTGATCTGGACCCGCAGGGCAACGCGACCATGGGCAGTGGCGTGGATAAACACGCGCTTGAATTCAGCGTTTACGATTTGCTGATGGGTAACGTAAGCGTGGCCGATGTGAAAAAAACCACCGAGCCAGCCGGTTTTGACATTATCCCCGCCAACGGCGATTTAACCGCCGCCGAAGTGGAATTAATGACCGCCAGCGAAAAAGATCAGCGCCTCAAAAAAGCCTTGGCCGAAGTGGTTAGCCAATACGATTACATACTGGTGGATTGCCCGCCCTCCCTGAACCTGCTGACAGTCAATGCACTGGTGGCCGCGCAGGGTGTGATGATCCCCATGCAGTGCGAATATTATGCGTTAGAGGGTTTAACCGCCCTGCTTGGCACGGTCGAGCGCATTCGCAAAATCAACCCCGGGCTGGAAGTCGATGGCCTGCTGCGCACTATGTACGATCCGCGCAACAGCCTGACCACGGATGTATCTACCCAGCTCATCAGCCATTTTGGCGATAAAGTTTACAGCACGGTGATCCCGCGTAACGTACGTCTGGCCGAAGCCCCCAGTTATGGGATGCCAGTGCTGTGTTACGACAAGGGTTCCCGCGGTTCAGTGGCATACCTTGCCCTGGCCGGGGAAGTGAACCGTAAAACCCAATCTCTGAAAAAAGCATAAACGGCACAGGATGGTTAAAAAACGCGGATTAGGACGTGGACTCGATGCCCTGTTAGCAGGCTCGGCGTCCAGCACCCAGACAGAAACCCAGGAAAACAATAACCAGGGTGAACTGCGGCATTTGCCCGTGGAGTTTTTACAACCGGGCCAGTATCAGCCCCGTAAAGACATGCATCAGGATGCCCTCGAAGAACTGGCGGCCTCCATTAAAGTGCAGGGCATTATGCAGCCGATTGTAGTGCGCCCCTTAACCCGCGACCGTTTTGAAATTATCGCCGGTGAACGCCGCTGGCGTGCCGCCCAGCTGGCCCAGTTACATGAAGTGCCTGTATTAGTGCGTGATGTGCAGGACGATGCCGCCATTGCCATGGCCCTGATTGAAAACATCCAGCGCGAAAATTTAAATCCGATGGAAGAGGCGGTTGCCTTGCACCGTCTGCAGCACGAATTCGAATTGACCCAGCAGGAAGTGGCCGATGCGGTGGGTAAAAACCGCGTGACAGTCACCAACCTGCTGCGTCTGATGAACCTCAACCCCGATGTGCGCACCCTGCTGGAAAATGGCGACATCGAAATGGGCCACGCCCGTGCCCTGCTCGGTTTGCAGGGGTTGGACCAGAGTGAAGCAGCTAAAAATGTTGTGAGTAAAGCCATGACAGTGCGCCAGGCAGAAGCCTTAGTGCGTACCTGGCAGGAAAACAAAAATACCCCACCGAAAAAGACCCCCGCTGACCCTAATATCAGCAAGCTCGAACAGAGTCTTGGTGAACAATTAGGCGCTAAAGTTGAAATCAAACATGCGGCGGGCGGCAAAGGAAAGCTGGTCATCAGCTACTCCAGCCTCGATGAACTTGACGGAATACTGGACCACATCAAGTAGTTATCCGTCAGATTCGGCAAAATAGGCCACCAATTAAGTTGATGCGACATGCCAGAGTCAATATAATCTTGCGCGCTCAACATTTTGTCTAAAGTTAGTGTTTAATCGCAGCGCGTAGCAGGGGTTATAAGTGTTCCGTCAGAGTATCCGGCGTCCCCCTGTTTACCGGATTGCCCTAATTCAACTTGGATTAACGGCAATTCTGACAGTGTTGTTCCTGTTTAAAGGCCCTCAGGCCGCCATCTCAGCGCTTGCTGGAGGTCTGACCTGCACCATCCCGAACGCCTATTTTATGTACAAAACATTCTTGTACATGGGCGCAAGGCAGGTGCAGCTGGTGATGAAATCCTTTTACCAGGGGGGCGGTGGCAAGCTGATTTTGACTATGTTGGGCTTTGGGCTGACATATAAATTTTTACAGCCTGTTGATTATTTAGCCCTGTTCCTGAGCTTCGCGCTGGTGCAAGGCGTGATGATTTTCGCAGCAAAAATCGCAGATTTATAAACCTTTGGATTGAGAGTGACTTATGGCAGGTTCTTCAACCGAATACATAAAACACCACCTCACCAACCTGACATACGGCAAATTGCCAGCGGGTTATGAGCGTGTTGAAGCAGACGGTTCCACCCATGTTCTTGAGAAAGATACATGGACTCTGGCACACACTGGCGAAGAAGCCGGTGCTATGGGCTTTAACTCTGTGCACGTGGACAGCTTAGGCTGGTCCGTAGGCCTGATGTTGCTGCTGATGGTGCTGTTCCGCGCCGCGGCTAAAAAAGCTACTACCGGTATCCCTACTGGTTTCCAGAACTTCATCGAAATTGTTATTGAGTTCATCGATAACAACGTGAAAGACACTTTCCACGGCCGTAACAAGCTGGTTGCACCTTTAGCACTGACCGTATTCACCTGGGTATTCATGATGAACCTCATGGACTTACTGCCAGTGGACGTAGTGCCAAGCATCGTAGGTCTGTTCGGTATTCACTACATGAAAATCGTACCGTCCACTGACCCTAACATCACCTTCGGTATGTCTATTACCGTGTTCGCAATGATGATTTATTTCAGCATTCGCGTGAAAGGTATCGGTGGTTTTGCCGGCGAATTAGCCCTGCAGCCATTCAAAGTAAAAAATCCAGCGTTACAGGCGGTATTTGTACCTATCAACCTGTTCCTTGAAACAATCGCCCTTGTTGCTAAACCTATCTCTCTGGCTCTGCGTCTGTTCGGTAACATGTACGCAGGTGAGATGATCTTCATCCTGATTGCACTCATGTTCGGTGCCGGCCTTGCGCTTGGTGTTCTGGGCGGCGTTCTGCAATGGGCATGGGCGGTGTTCCACATCCTCGTCATTACACTGCAGGCCTTCATCTTTATGATGCTGACCATCGTGTACATGAGCATGGCTCACGAGGAACACTAAGAAGTTTGTTCAACCGTAATAAACCTTAACTTTAACTTAACCTAAAACCTTAACTGGGAGAAAAACATGGAACATTCATTAGTTCTTATTGCTGCTGCTCTGATGATTGGTCTGGGCGCTCTGGGCACCGCAATCGGCTTCGGTCTGCTGGGTGGCCGTCTGTTAGAAGGCTCTGCTCGTCAACCTGAACTGGCTCCTATGCTGCAGGGCAAAATGTTCCTGATCGCTGGTCTGCTGGACGCCGTTCCAATGATCGGTGTTGGTCTGGGCCTGTACCTGATGTTCGCAGCTTAATTAGGGTTTGTTCTAACAACACCTAACTGTGAACGAATTAAAGAGGGCTAAGGCGTGAATATTAACTGGACTCTCGTTGGCCAAGTCATTGCCTTCGTAATTTTCGTTTTGTTCTGCTTGAAGTATGTATGGCCGCCGTTAACCAACGCCATGCAAGAGCGTCAAAAGAAAATTGCGGACGGTTTAGATGCCGCTAACCGCGCTGAACGTGACCTGAAACTGGCTCAAGAAAAAGCCACTGCTCAGTTACGTGAAGCAAAAGAGCATGCCGCTCAGATCATTGAGCAAGCGAATAAGCGCGCTAACCAAATCATTGACGAAGCAAAAGAATCTGCCCGTCAGGAAGGTGAGCGTCTGAAAGCTGCTGCTCAGGCTGATATCGAGCAAGAGGTTAACCGCGCGAAAGAAACTTTACGTGCTCAGGTTGCCGCTCTGGCTGTTGCGGGTGCTACTAAAATTCTGGGTTCCGCTGTGGACGTGGAAAAGCACAACGCACTGCTGAACAAACTGGCTGAAGAGCTCTAAGCGAGGTTACCATGGCTGAACTTTCAACCTTGGCTCGGCCATATGCGAAAGCAGCCTTTCAGGCCGCACTGGATGCCGGTGCGCTTGTGAAGTGGTCAGAAATGCTGGGTTACGCAGGCTCTGTTACTCAATCTGCAGAGATGGGTAAGTTGCTGAGCAACCCAGGTTTTACTGATGTACAACAAGCACAGGCATTGATCGATGTATGTGGTGCAGACCAGCTGAACGAAGGCATTAAAAACCTGATGTTCATTCTGGCGGAAAACAAGCGTTTAAGCCTGTTACCACAGATAGCCGAACAGTACGAAAGCTTGAAAGCTGAGCAGGAAAAAGCCGTTGACGTATCTATCGTCTCCGCTTTTGACCTGGCCGAAGACCAAACGCACAAACTGACTCAAGCTCTCAAGGCCAAGCTAAATAAAGACGTACGCGTAACTACCAGTACAGACAGTTCTCTGGTGGGCGGCGTTATCATCCGCGCAGGCGATTTAGTAATCGACGGTTCTGTGCGCGGCAAGCTGGCTAAGTTAGCCGAAGCGATGAACTCCTGAGTTTGAGGGACAACGTATGCAGCAACTGAATCCAAGTGAGATCAGTGAAGTGATCAAGAAGCGCATCGAGAAGCTCGATGTGTCTTCCGAAGCGCGCAATGAAGGTACTATCGTATCCGTATCCGATGGTATCGTGCGCATCCATGGTCTTGCCGATGTTATGTACGGCGAGATGATTGAATTTGAAAACGGCCAGTACGGTATGGCACTGAACCTGGAGCAAGACTCCGTAGGTGCAATCGTTCTGGGTGATTACTTAGGTCTGGCCGAAGGTCAGAAAGCTAAGTGCACCGGCCGTATCCTGGAAGTACCCGTTGGCCGCCAGATGCTGGGCCGCGTGGTAGATGCTCTGGGTAACCCAATTGACGGTAAAGGTCCTCTGAACACCGAGCTGACTGCCCCTGTAGAGAAAGTAGCTCCAGGCGTAATCGCTCGTCAGTCAGTAGATCAGCCTGTTCAGACTGGTTACAAATCCGTTGACTCCATGGTGCCGGTAGGCCGTGGTCAGCGTGAGCTGATCATCGGTGACCGTCAGACCGGTAAAACGGCTATGGCGATCGACGCGATCATCAACCAGAAAGACTCCGGTATTAAATGTATCTATGTTGCCATCGGTCAGAAGCAATCTTCTATCGCCAACGTAGTACGTAAACTGGAAGAGCACGGCGCAATGGCTAACACCATCGTTGTTGCTGCATCTGCTTCTGATCCAGCTTCTATGCAGTTCCTGGCGCCATACGCCGGTTGCTCCATGGGTGAATATTTCCGTGACATCGGTGAAGACGCTCTGATCGTATACGATGACCTGACCAAACAGGCCTGGGCATACCGTCAGATCTCCCTGCTGTTACGCCGTCCACCAGGACGTGAAGCTTACCCAGGCGACGTGTTCTATTTACACAGCCGTCTGCTCGAGCGCGCTTCCCGCGTAAACGCTGATTACGTTGAAAAAATGACCAATGGCGCAGTGAAAGGCCAGACCGGTTCTTTAACCGCTCTGCCAATCATTGAAACCCAGGGCGGTGACGTATCTGCGTTCGTACCAACCAACGTAATTTCGATTACTGACGGTCAGATCTTCCTGGAAACCAACCTGTTCAACTCAGGTATCCGTCCAGCGATGAACGCCGGTATTTCCGTATCCCGTGTTGGTGGTGCTGCACAGACCAAGATCATCAAGAAACTGGGTGGTGGTATCCGTCTGGCTCTGGCTCAGTACCGTGAACTGGCAGCATTCGCTCAGTTCGCTTCTGACCTGGACAACGCAACCCGCGCCCAGCTGGAACATGGTCAGCGTGTAACCGAGCTGATGAAGCAGAAACAATACAGCCCAATGTCTGTTGCAGAGATGGGTCTGGTTCTGTTCGCAGCCACTGAAGGCTTCCTGAAAGATGTGGATGCCAAGAAAGTGGGTGCCTTCGAAGCTGCACTGCTGTCCTTCGCAAACGCTGAATACAAAGACTTGATGGCGAAAATCGGCGCTAAAGGCAATTACAACGATGAAATTGCTGCCGGCCTGAAAGAATGTATTGAGAAGTTCAAAGCAACCCAAACCTGGTAAGCGACGCAAGTCGCTTCTCGGTTGCTGAGAAAGGGCAGTCATTATGGCAGTCGGAAAAGAGTTAAAGCAGAAAACTGGCAGTATTAAAAATACGCAGAAAATTACTAACGCGATGGAAAAAGTTGCGGCCAGTAAAATGCGTAGAGCACAGGATCGCATGGCTGCAAGCCGTCCGTTCGCGGAAAAGATCCGTGCAGTAGTGGGCCATATGGCTAACGCTACTACTGAGTATCGCCACATTTATCTGCAAGAGCGTGAAATCAAGCGCGTTGGTTACATTGTGGTAACTTCCGATCGCGGCCTGTGCGGTGGCCTCAACACCAACTTACTGCGTAAGTTGGTGCGGGACATGCGCGATCAACGTGATAACAAGATCGAAATCGATCTGGCACTCGTTGGTCAAAAAGGCGTGTCTTTCTTCAAGGCCGTCGGCGGTAAAGTGGTTGCTGCAACCACCAAACTGGGCGACGCACCTGAAATTAAAGACCTGATCGGTGCTGTTAAGGTCATGCTGGATGCCTACGACGATGGTCAGATCGACCGTCTGTACCTGGCGTCTAACAAGTTCGTTAACACCATGACCCAACAGCCAACGGTAGCCCAACTGCTGCCGCTGGAAGCAGATGAAGACAAGGCGCTGAAGCACCACTGGGATTACATCTACGAACCCGATGCAAAAGATCTGATGAACGATCTGCTGGTTCGTTACATTGAGTCCCAGGTCTACCAAGCTGTTGTTGAGAACACAGCCTGTGAAATGGCCGCACGTATGCTGGCAATGAAAAACGCCACAGACAACGCGGGCAACCTGATTAAAGAGCTGAATTTGCTGTACAACAAAGCTCGTCAGGCAGCCATTACACAGGAAATCTCCGAGATTGTAGGCGGTGCTGCAGCTGTTTAAGGCTTGCAGGTTTGACGATTTATAGAGGATCCGGACATGAGCGGAAAGATCGTGCAGATCATAGGTGCGGTAATCGACGTGGAATTCCCACGTAACGCCGTACCTAAGGTATATGACGCATTAAAGGTTGTGGGTACCGAAATCACTCTCGAAGTTCAGCAGCAGCTGGGTGACGGCGTGGTTCGTACTATCGCGATGGGTTCTACCGAAGGCCTGAAACGTGGTCTGGTAGCTGAAAACACTGGTTCTCCAATCAGCGTGCCTGTGGGTATCGAAACCCTGGGCCGTATCATGGACGTACTGGGTAACCCAATCGACGAGAAAGGTCCTATCGGCGAGAAAGCACGTGCTGCTATCCACCGTAAGGCTCCTTCTTACGCAGAACAGTCTGGCAGTTCTGAACTGCTGGAAACCGGTATCAAAGTAATCGACCTGGTTTGCCCATTCGCTAAGGGTGGTAAAGTAGGTCTGTTCGGTGGTGCGGGTGTTGGTAAGACCGTTAACATGATGGAACTGATCCGTAACATCGCGATCGAGCACAGCGGTTACTCTGTGTTTGCCGGTGTAGGTGAACGTACCCGTGAAGGTAACGACTTCTACCACGAAATGTCAGAATCAAACGTACTGGACAAAGTAGCTCTGGTATACGGTCAGATGAACGAGCCACCAGGAAACCGTCTGCGCGTAGCACTGACTGGTCTGACCATGGCTGAGCAGTTCCGTGACGAAGGTCGTGACGTACTGTTGTTCGTTGACAACATCTACCGTTACACCCTGGCCGGTACCGAAGTATCTGCTCTGTTAGGCCGTATGCCTTCTGCGGTAGGTTACCAGCCAACTCTGGCGGAAGAGATGGGCGTTCTGCAGGAACGTATCACTTCTACCAAAACTGGTTCTATCACTTCCGTACAGGCCGTATACGTACCTGCGGACGACTTGACCGACCCAAGCCCAGCTACCACCTTCGCTCACTTAGACGCGACCGTAGTACTGAGCCGTGACATCGCTGCTAAGGGTATTTACCCAGCGATCGACCCACTGGATTCCACCTCCCGTCAGCTGGATCCACTGGTAATCGGTCAGGAGCACTACGATGTTGCCCGTGGCGTACAGACCGTACTGCAGCGTTACAAAGAACTGAAAGACATCATCGCCATCCTCGGTATGGACGAGCTGTCTGAAGAAGACAAGCAGCTGGTATCTCGCGCACGTAAGATCGAGCGTTTCTTGTCCCAGCCTTTCTTCGTAGCTGAAATCTTTACCGGTTCCCCAGGTAAGTATGTTTCTCTGAAAGACACTATCCGTGGCTTCCAGGGCATCCTGGCTGGTGAATTCGATAGTCTGCCAGAACAGGCATTCTATATGGTTGGCGGTATCGACGAAGCTGTTGAAAAGGCCAAAAACCTTTAATAGGAGGGTTTAGCTATGGCAATGACGGTTCATTGTGACATCGTCAGCGCTGAAGAGGCTATCTTCTCCGGCCTGGTAGAGCTGGTTGTTGCAGCAGGTACCAGTGGTGACATAGGTGTAATGCCTGGTCACGCTGCCCTGTTAACCAAGCTTTCTCCAGGCCCCGTTCGCATTAAAAAGCAGAACGGTGAAGAAGAAATCTTCTATGTGTCTGGCGGCTTCCTCGAAGTCCAGCCGAACAGCGTGACAGTTATGGCTGACACAGCTGCACGTGCTGATGACATCAACGAAGCAGCAGCGCTCGAAGCGAAGAAACATGCCGAACAGGCCCTGGAAAATCAGAGCGGTGACTTTGATTACTCCCGTGCCGCGGTTCAGCTGGCGGAAGCCGCAGCTCAGCTGCGTACTATCCAGCAAATTCGCGAAAAACTGGGTCACCGTTAATCGGTCATCTGGTATAAAAAAGGCAGCCTCGGCTGCCTTTTTTGTTTTTGTTGTTCAGGGAAGAAAACATGCGTTTATGGTGTATTTTAATCAGCCTGATGTTGAGTGCCTGTGGCATTCAGCCGCAACAGGCAGAAGTGATCAGTGGATTCAGCCACACACTGCAAACCAGCAGTGAAAATGCTGCACAGGCATTGCAATGGCACAGGGATAACAGCCTGCATATCAAACTGGTATTAAGCGCACTGGATGAAAATAAACAGGCGTTAAATTGCCAGGCCCGCGCCTTAAATTTACCCACAGGGCAGTGCACGGAATTACAACAACCCATTAGTGATGCCATGCTGCAACAACGTTTGCAGGTGTTAGAAACCTGCCGTTTGTACGCGCAAAGCCTTGCACAATTAATAGAAGAAACTGATTTACAGGCCCTGAATAAAAGCCTGTTAACACTGCACAGCGCCATCGCCATTCACGATAAGCAATTTACTGAAGGCCAGCAGCAGGCCCTCGCCAGCCTGACTACCCAAATTACTGGCTGGTTTGTGGCCCGTGAGCGTTATGAATTAGCCCGGCAAATAATCCGTGATATTGGCCCCGTGGTTAACCAGATGCTCAGTGAATTAAGTGCCGATCTGGTATTAACCGCAACCTCTGGGGCAAGGGGTTTTATCGATTCCCACCAGCGTCTCGCGCAGAATTTATTGGATGAAACCCAGCAGCGTTTAACATTGGCTGCAAATCAAAGCCTTATCCAGCGCAGTTGGCTATTCGAACAACAATATTGGGCTCTGCACAGCCTGCAACGCATTGAAAATGAAAGTGACAAGGCCTGGCAGCAGATGCAGAAGTTACACAACATCAATCAGTCATTAATTGCAAAAATTCAGCAGCAGAATTGGGATAAAAAATCCTGGCTGGCCCTGGGCAAAGAAATTCAGCAGTTAAACAGCGCATTGCAGGTTTCAGGAGTGCTCAATGAATAAGGATATAATTGGTGAATTAATTGCTGTGCGGCGTAAATTAGCGGCTTTGTTAAATTCGCCCCGGCACAGCACAGTGCGTAAAACCCTTAACGCACTGGATGATGAAATTGAAAAGCTGGAAACAGCCCTGAATGAACAGCGCGGTGCAACACTTACAGCCCTGCAACAGGCCGCGGAAAATGCGTGCAAAAAATTGGACAAGGCCCTCGCCGATTTGAAAAAAGGCCTGGATATCGCTGTGCAGGTTAATAAGGCCCTGGCGATATTAACTGACGCCTTGGCTTGAGCTGTTTTACAGCGCTGCCCATAGGGTGTCGAACATCATCTGCTGGGTATGGGCAATCGCGTTGGAATCAATCACCACTACTACGGGGTAGTTGTTATCCGCCAGGCTGATCATCGCCACCTTAGGCGGGTAAATCGCAATATAAGAAGCGTCGCCCTTACCCTGCATCCATTTTCGTTGGGCTAATTCCGCTTCATCACCGCCTGTGCCAATCGCAATTACCTGCACCGCAATACCCTTGGCGATACGTTGTTTGGTGAAATTCGGAAAGGGCCGGTATAAATGCTCACGCAGGGCCTGGGTGGAAATAACCCGGTAGGATTTTTCATCGCTGCGCTCAACCGAAGCAAGAATATCGCGCAGCACCAGTTCAACACCGTCATCCCCTTCATAAAAGCGCACATTACCGCTTTTAAATTCGGGTTTGAGATGTTTCAGGCCGGGGATAATATCGCTTTTCAGTTTGGCGAGGGTTTTATCCAGATCGAGCTTTTTTTGTTCCGCCAGCACTAACAGGCGTTCGGGGTCTTCCGCCTGAAAATAACGCCGTTTACCTTTGGGTAAATAATTCACTATGCCCTTGCTGACCAGGGCCTTGAGGGTTTCATAGGTGGTGCCGCGGTTAATGGCGGTTTTTTCGGCCAAATCGCGGATTGAGGTGGGGCCAAGTTCAACTAAAGCATGATAAATGCTTATTTCACGCTCACTCAGGCCAAGATGCTGCAGGCTGGATAAATTCATTGGTTGTCATTTATATTGTGACAATAAAGGTTGTAATGGCAGTGTATCCCACTAGACTGCGCGTCCCTACCGATTTTTTTTAGTTTGCACCTGCTGTGCACAAGGAAGAGAGCTGTTACCGATGAACATTGATGTTGTTGTACTCGCCGCCGGACAAGGTTCGCGCATGAAATCCTCCCTGCCAAAAGTGTTACACCCGATTGCGGGTAAACCTATGCTGGGCCATGTGTTGGATGCTGCACGCAACTTTGCAGGTGCCCGTATGCACGTGGTGATTGGCCACGGCGCGCAACACATCCGTGATGCTTTTGGCGGCCAGGACGACCTGAGTTTTGCCATTCAGGCGGAGCAGTTAGGCACAGGCCATGCGGTATTACAGGCCCTGCCACAACTTGGCAATTCTGATGTGACATTAATTTTATACGGCGATGTTCCCCTGACCCAGGCTAAAACCCTGCAGGCACTAGTTGCTTTGGTGGATGCAAAAAACATGGGCCTGCTCACCGTGGTGATGAACGATGCCACAGGTTATGGCCGTATCGTGCGTAATGCCGAGCAGCAAGTGGTGGCAATCGTTGAGCACAAAGATGCCAGCGCCGCGCAGCGTGAAATACGCGAAGTGAATACCGGTATTATGGCCGTGCCCACCGCCCGCCTGAAACAATGGTTACCCGCCTTAAAAAATAACAACGCCCAGGGCGAATATTATCTGACCGATATTATTGCCATGGCCGTGGCCGATGGCCTGTGTGTTAAAACCCTGCACCCTGAATTTGCCGAAGAAACCAACGGTGTGAATAACCGTTTGCAGCAGGCTGAATTAGAGCGCTGGCACCAGGCCCAGCTGAGCCGCAAATTAATGGAACAGGGTGTGACCCTGCTTGACCCTGCACGGATTGATATCCGCGGTGAATTAATCTGTGGGCGCGATGTGGTCATCGATATTAACGCCGTATTTGAAGGCCGTGTTGAATTAGGTGACGGCGTCTATGTTGGCCCGAACTGCGTAATTAAAAATTGCGTGATTGGCGCCGGCAGCGAAATTGAAGCCTACAGCCATTTAGAAGAAGCCACCTTGGCTAATGATTGCCACGTTGGCCCCTACGCTCGTTTACGCCCCGGCGCAGATTTAGCTGACAAAGCCAAAGTGGGCAATTTTGTGGAAATTAAAAAATCCAAAATTGGCAAAGGCAGTAAGGTAAACCATTTAAGTTATATCGGTGATGCTACCTTAGGCAGCGATGTAAACGTGGGCGCAGGCACCATTACCTGTAACTATGACGGTGTAAATAAATTCAAAACCCAGATTGGTGATAACGCCTTTATCGGTTCTAACTCCTCCCTGGTGGCGCCGGTGAATATCGGTGCATATGCCACAGTGGGTGCCGGCTCCACCATCACCAAAGATGTGGGCGATAACAATTTAGCCGTGGCCCGCGGCAAACAGGTGCAGATCGATCACTGGCAGCGCCCGGTTAAAAAATAATTACGCGACAGCAGAAGAATTTTAAAAAGGAAATTAAATATGTGCGGAATAGTAGGTGCAGTAGCACAACGGAACGTGGAAGAGATTTTAATCGAAGGTCTGCGTCGTCTTGAATACCGTGGTTATGACAGTGCCGGTGTGGCATTAATTACCGCTGCCGGCAGCATTGGCCGCAGCCGTCGCATGGGTAAAGTGCAGGCCCTGGCCGATGCGTTAAAAGAAAGCCCCATCCACGGCCATGTGGGTATCGCCCACACACGCTGGGCAACCCACGGTGTGCCAAGTGAAACTAACGCCCACCCGCACATGTCCGGTGAAGGCCTGGCAATTGTGCACAACGGCATTATCGAAAACTACGAACAGCTGCGCCGTGAATTACAGGCCAAAGGTTACGAGTTTAAATCCCAGACCGACACCGAAGTTATCGTGCACCTGCTGCACGATATTTTAAAAACCACCCCGGATTTAACCGCTGCGGTTAAACAGGCGATCCCTCACCTCGAAGGTGCCTACGGTTTAGGTGTTGTGAGTGCTGCGCACCCCAATAAATTAGTCGCTGCCCGTCACGGCTCACCGCTGGTTATCGGTGTGGGTGCCGGTGAGCATTTTATTGCCTCTGACCAGCTGGCCCTGCTGCAGGTGACTGACCGTTTTATGTTCCTCGATGAAGGTGACGTAGCGGAAATTACCATCGACAACGTACAGGTATGGAATAAAAGCGGCGCCCCTGTGCAACACGAAGTGGTGCGTTTTGAACACCGTCAGGATGCCGCCGAAAAAGGCGAATTCCGCCATTACATGCTCAAAGAAATTTACGAGCAGCCAACGGTTATCCGTAACTGCCTGGAAGGCCGTATCAGCAAAACCCACCTGCTCGAACAGGCGTTTGGTGTAAAAGCCAAAGAAGTGTTTGATAAAACCCGCGCGGTGCAGATTGTGGCCTGCGGTACTTCTTACCACTCAGGTATGGTTGCCAAATACTGGATCGAAAATCTGGTAGGCATTCCGTGCAACGTGGAAGTGGCCAGTGAATACCGTTACCGCAAAGTGGTGCCACTGCCTGACAGCATGTTTATCACCATCAGCCAGTCCGGTGAAACCGCCGATACTTTAGCCGCCCTGCGCAAAGCTAAAGAATTAGGTTTTACCGCCAGCGTGACTATCTGCAACGTGCCAAGCTCATCCTTAGTGCGTGAATCTGATCTGGCAATTATGACCAACGCCGGCCCGGAAATCGGTGTGGCCTCCACCAAAGCCTTTACCTCACAATTAACCGCGCTGTTAATGCTGACCATCGCCCTGGGCCGCCGTCACGGTTTAGTGCAGCAGGTGGAAGAGGAAATCGTTGCTGATTTATTAAAATTACCCGGCCTGATCGAAGAAGTGATCGCCCTTGATGCACCGATTCAGAAAATGGCCGAAGCCTTCGCGGAAAAACACCACAGCCTGTTTTTAGGCCGCGGTGCTATGTACCCGATTGCGATGGAAGGCGCCCTGAAATTAAAAGAAATTTCCTACATCCACGCTGAAGCTTACCCGGCCGGTGAATTAAAACACGGCCCCCTGGCGTTAGTGGATAAAGACATGCCGGTTGTCGCGGTAGCACCACAAAACGATCTGCTGGATAAATTAAAATCCAACCTCGAAGAAGTGCGTGCCCGTGGTGGTGAGTTATTCCTGTTTGCCGATGCCAAAGCCGGTGTGGAAGCCAGCGAAGGTGTGCAGGTATTAAATCTGCCGAGCGTCAGTGACCTGCTCGAGCCGATTGTGTACATAGTGCCGCTGCAATTACTCAGTTACCACGTGGCGGTATTAAAAGGCACAGACGTGGATCAGCCGCGTAACCTGGCCAAATCCGTAACGGTGGAATAAGTAGTTATTCACCTGCAAAAATAACGGGAGCCAGTTACTGCTGTCCCAGAGTTATTCACTTAAAAAACAGGGCCTCTTTTGAGGCCCTGTTTTTTAGATTGAGCAGGGTGCAACCGCCGTTTTTGATGGGCACAAAATGAACGCGGAGGGTCAATGCCCGGCACGGGTACGCCGAAACGCAAACAAAAAACACGCCCGAGCCAGCAGGGATGCTGGCGAAGCGAGGGACCCCAGGGCAGGATGCCCCATAGCGCGGGGGCGAATGTTTTTTGTTGGCGTGAGGAAAAACGCCCGGTTGCGTTCAAAGCGGGGGTGTGGGGGCAAGACCCCCAAGATAGGCAGTTCTGCTTTGATGTTTCAGAATTTAACGACTTTTAAATCCCGTTTTTTCTTCCTGGGAAGGGACTTCCCAGACCCATCCTTCGCTCACACTGCTGCTTGTTTCCGGTTTTTTACGCACGTCATTACGCCCACGCGCCATTCGGCATCCTGCCTAGCTGCGCCGGCGCTTTGCTGGCATCCATGCCAGCTACGGGCTATGTCGCTTTAAAAAACCGGCGCAGCAAGTTCGCATAATGTGTTCTGATTTAACGCCGTGATAAATCGGCACAAACAAAAAAGCTCTGAATGAAATTTTAATTCATGCAGGGCTTTTGAGTTTCAAGCTGTGGGACAGCAGTGGGGAGCCAGTGTCCCGTTTTTTATTCCCGCTCAGGCTTTTTTAATTCTTCCCGGTAGGCATCCAGCATTTTATCCAGCTGTTTATTATTGCGCGAAAAACTGCGGCAGTATTTGCAGATTAACCTGTGCATGCCGGCATCAAGGCGCACACCTACGCTGGCATCGTCGATTTTTCCGGAGCTGATTAAAAAAATATATTCGCGGCATTTCATCATGGCAGTGTTGCTCCTGCGAACCAGCGTTGGTTGAGGCACAGGTGAATCTGTTTGCGTGCGCGGCTCAGGTTCTGCCAATAATCACTCTGGCTGATATTCAGCGTTGCGCAGATTTCCGCTGCATCACATTCCAGAAATTCTTTCATGGAAAATACCCGCGCAGGTTTGGGCGGCAAATTATTTACGCAGATATCCAGCACCGCAAAAAATTGCCCGCCTTCGGCGTGGGCATCCGGTGTTTGCCAGCTGGCCGGTGCCATGCCGGGTGCCCAGTGGTCCTGTGCATCGAATAACAGGGCGTCCAGATCTTCTTCATTTACATCATCCGCCACCGGGTTGCGGTAACGTTGCCGTAATTTATCCATGACTTTGTTGCGCAATATGCCAAACAAATAGGGGCGCGGGTCTGCACTGTTAATGGTGCTCAGGTCGTTTTGCAACAACGCGGCAAAGGTTTCCTGCACGGCATCTTCCGCATCTTCCACGGAGGATAAATGCAGGCGGGCAAAACGCAGCATGGCGTTTTGCCATTGATTGACCCATTGGCTGATAAGGGTGTGCTGATTCAATCCTGTGTACTGCCTTTGGCCATTTCTGGCCTCACTTTAGGGCTTCAGGCTTTTTTGTGCCAGAGATAATCCAGAGAAAATCGTCCCATGCCATTGAATAATAAAACCAGCAGCATCAGGGCCATCATTAACGGTACTTTAAAACCAAGGCCCTGCTCGGTTTCGATCTGGTTCCAGCCGCCTAAGCCTAAATCAAAGTGCACACTGTAAACCGCCACAAAGGTAATAAATAACAAACCTGCCGCTGCGAGGCGACCCCACAGGCCGAGCAGAATTAAAAGCCCCAGTATAATTTCGCCGCCTGCGGCGAGGCTCCAGTTAATATCTGCGGGTAATAAACTCACCGGTAACGGAAACTCTAATCCGGCAAACCACTCAGGTGCGTGAAAACCACCGGAGAGTTTCAGGTAACCGGCCATGATAAATTCCTGGGCGAGCCACAGGCGCAGGAATAAATAAGCTAAGGGTTCGATACTGCGCGTGGCCTCAGCCAGCCTGTTGTTCCAGGAAAATAATAAATTCATCTTTTAAATCTCCGTAAAAATGCGATTGCCAGCGTGATTCGCGAATAAAAACACGGATTAATTCGCCCCAGGTTTCTTCGCCGAGGGATTCTTTCACCGCAGGGAAATGGGCTTCGAGTAATTGCGCCGCACCTAAATACACCAGGTGGCGATAAAGGCGCATGCCGGGCTCGGCGTAACCTGGTGGGATATCATCCGTGCGGCCCCTTACATAATCGTGGAATGCAGACATGCAAGCTCCCGGTTGATGCTGGCCAGATCCGGCACATCGTTATCCCATTCCAGCAGTATGGGCAGTTTATGTTGCCGGTTTAATTGCAGGGCCATGTCACGCACTTTGTTTTCAACCGCCTGGCTGTGGGTATCCACATACAGGCCAAAGCGCTCATCAAATTCATGGCCAGCCACATGCAGGTAGGTGATGCGTTTTAAATCCACGCGGCGGATAAATTCGTTTAAATCCATCAGGCCGTGGTTTTTAAAATTCACATCGATATTGTTTAAATCGAGCAGAATGCGGCAGTCGGCGTATTCCGCGACGGCACTTAAAAAATCCGCTTCGGGCATGTCCCCGGTATTGGTATACCAGGTAGGGTTTTCAATCGCCATGGCGCAGCCTAAAACATCCTGCACCTGTTTAATTCTGTCCCCCACGCGGCGCACTTCTGCGGCAGTGAAGGGGATGGGAAATAAATCATACAGTTGGTGGGCATCGCCGCTCGCGGCAAGATGATCGGAATAAAATTCGGTGTGCAGGTCATCCATCAGGCCGCGTAATTCACGCAAAAAAGCCGTGTTGATGGCCCCTTCACCCCCCAGATTTAACGATACCCCGTGCAGATGCACGGGCCGGTTTGAGGCAAGAATATTGTGTAACGGCGCGCGCTCGCGGCGTATCCAATTTTCTGGCACCACTTCAAAAAAATCTGCCTCAATGCACGAAATGTCCCAGTCGGCCATTTCGCGGCGGTAACCTAAACCGGCCATGTGATGACTCCTGAATTATTTCTTGCTGCAGGCAGCATCTTTTTTAGAGCAGGAGGCTTCCTTTTTAGAACAGGCGGCGTCCTTTTCAGCAGGCATGTCTTTTTTAGAACAGGAAGCTTCTTTCTTAGAGCAGGATGCTTCTTTTTTGGAGCAGCTGGCGTCAGTGGTTTTATCGCTGGTCACGGTTTTTTTGCCGCAGGAGCCTGCGCCACATTTACGCTCAGTACTTTCGCCGGCAAGGGCGGCGGAAGAAATCAGGGTCAGGGCCAGGGCGGCAGCGGTACGCATATTCATGGTGCTATTCCTTAAGTTGGTTGATGCACTGAGTGTGCATACCGACCTAGTCGTAGCGGAGGGGGGAAACCTGACAAACTTTTTAAAATATTTTTTTAGGGCGGTGGGGTGCATGGTAAACACCCCCCCGGGAGCTAGTCGGAACAGAGATCATCGGTGCTGCGCACCTGAATAGACGGGTGTTTCGACAGAATAAAATTGTGATGGGTGCGGATTTGCCCGGCAGATAAATGGGGTTTGTCGTGGGTGGTGTGTGCGTCAGCCACAATTGTCACTTTATAACCCTGGCTGGCGGCACTAAACGCAGTGCGGTCAATGCAAAAATCAGAGGAATAACCGCACAGCAGCAGATGTTCAATGCCACGCTCCTGCAATTGCTGATGTAATTGGGTATTAAAAAATGCATCCGGGCTTTGTTTGCGGATGTAAATATCCGCCGCTTGTACATCCAATGTATTGTGCAGTTGCCATTGGGGGCTTTGGAACTCAACAATTCCCGGCGCCTCATGTTGTACATAAGCAAACAGGGTTGGTAAAGCACGTTGCTGTTGGCTGATGCGGCGTATATTTTCCAATACGTTGTTTTTTTCAAACAGCGCGCTACTTTCGCCAAAGACACCGTTTTGTACATCAATAATGAGAAACGCAGTTTTCATATCCATCCTTGTATGAATGCGATCAGGGTTTGTTAATACGTTCCATAGTGCCAAACAAATATGAATGCTCAATGGTTAAAATGATCGCCGAATAAAAAACCGGCCATTGGCCGGTTTTTTATTCGCTGCACAGATCAGGCACCTAATAAAGCCTGACCACACACGCGCACTGTGTTGCCGGAAATACCAAAGGCCCCCGGACTGCTTAACATGCAGATTAACTCAGCCACGTCCCGTGGCTGGCCACCCTGTTTTAAGCTGTTTAAGCGGCGGCCAAATTCGCGGGTCATAAAGGGGATTTGCGCTGTCATGGGGGTTTCAATAAAACCCGGCGCGACGGCATTAATTGTAATGCCCCGTGCATTTAACTGGCCGGCGAGCTGATCCACATAACCTATCAGCGCGGCTTTACTCAGGGCGTAATTGCTTTGCCCGAAGTTACCGGCAATACCACTGATGCTCGACAGGCACACAATTCGGCCGTTATCCCGCAGGATATTTTCACCTAACAGGGTGCTGTTAATGCGCATAATCGCGGCGAGGTTAACCGACATCACCTGCTGCCAGAAATGCTCCGGCATATTGGCGAAGGTTTTATCGCGGGTAATACCGGCGTTATGGATGACGATATCCACACCACCCTGTTTGCGTAAAAACTCGGCGAGTAATTTATCGGAATCCTTGGCGCTGATATCCAGCAGGAAAGGTAAGCCACCAATGGCGAGGCTGGTTTCGTTGAGGGCTTCTTCGGCCTGGGGCACATCCAGGCAGATAACCTTCGCACCTTCCTGGGCGAGGCGCGCGGCGGTTTCGGCACCAATGCCGCGGGCAGCGCCGGTCACAAGGGCGATTTTGCCGGTTAATACCTGATCATTGGGCACATCAATTTCCGCGCTGCCGTGGCACAGGTTAATGGCCTGGCCGCTGACATAGGTGCAGCGTTCGCCCATGAAAAATAAAATCGGCCACTGCAGTGTACTGAGTAAATTCTGCTGCACATAAACCAGGTTGGCGGTGGCGCCTTTTTTACCGATTTCTTTGCCGATGGATTTTACAAATCCTTCCAGACCTCGGGCGATGGCGGCGGCTTCAATGCCGTCGCAGTGCTGTGGATTTTGTGCCACGACCAATAAACGGCCATTGGGTAACAGGCGTTTCAGATTGCCCTGCAATAATTGATAAACCTGATTTAAATCCGTGCTTTTATTCAGGCCGCTGGCATCAAACACAATGCCATTTAAGGGGCCTTCGTTAACCGCGCTTTTTGCGCCGCCCTGCAGCAGGGCCTGTTCAATGGCGAAGTGTGCATAACCCCGTCCGAAAATGGCGATGTGGCGTTCAGTGAGGGGGTGGGCGGAATAAGCGGATAAATTACGCGCCAGTGGGATTGGGCTGGGCAGGCCGAGTAATTTGACGAGTTTGCCGCCAAGCGGGTGATTGGCAAGGGACATCAGGCGGTCAGTCATGGGCGTATCCATCCACAAAAAAGTGCGCCCACTTTAAGGCCCGTATGGTCAGCGGGCAATAGTTTAAACGGACCGTCGTCTGGCGCGTTGCGCCAGCAAAATTTAAAGCTAGGAAATCTCTGAATAACCCTCGGCGCTGTGGATATCCTTGAGGCGCGCATAATTGGCCGCTGTGTATTTAAAATAGGCCAGCTCTTTTTCGCTCAGGGCGCGGGCCGCTTTGGCAGGGCGCCCCACATATAAATAACCACTTTCCAGCACCTTACCAGGTGGCACTAAACTGCCCGCACCTATAACTACGCGGTCCTGCACTACGGCACCATCCATCACCATGGCCTGCATGCCGATCAATACTTCATTGCCTATGGTGCAACCATGCAACATGGCCTGGTGGCCAATGGTGACATCGCTGCCGATGATGAGCGGGTAACCGCCTGGGTTGTAATCACTGGCGTGGGTAATATGCAAAATGGCCCCGTCCTGTACTGAGCAGCGCTCGCCGAGGCGGATTTTATGCATATCCCCGCGGATTACCGCCTGGGGCCACACTGAGCAATCGGCACCCATTTCAACATCGCCGATCACAACAGCGCTGATATCCACAAAGGTGCGTGGGCCGAGTAACGGGCTTTTACCCTGGTAGCTGCGAATAGGTTTCATGGCGGAAATTCGTTATCCTGTGCGGAAGTTGCAAACACCTTTGCCGAGTCGATCTTTTATGTCAAATCCTCTTTTACAGCGTCACGTGTTGCCCCCTTTTAAAGCCATTAAAGCGGAAATGGTCGAGCCGGCCATCAGCCAGATGCTGGAACAAAACCTGGCGCGCATCGCAGAACTGGTCAAACAGGCCGAGCCTACCTGGCAAAATCTGGTGGAACCCATGACAGAACTCGACGATGCCCTGAATCAGGCATGGTCACCCGTGGGGCACCTCAACAGTGTGCTTAACAGCGATGAATTACGTCAGGCCTATAATGCTTGCCTGCCCAAATTATCGGCCTACGGCACCCAGCTCGGCCAGAATCAGGCCCTTTGTCAGGCCTACCAGAAAATTGCCGACAGCGCCGAATTTGCCAGCCTCAGCATTGCCCAGCAAAAAAGTATTCAAAATGCCCTGCGTGATTTTACGTTGGCCGGTGTGGCATTAAGTGATGATAAAAAACAGCGTTACGGTGAAATTAAAAAACGCCTCAGTGAATTAACCAGTAAATTCTCTGAAAACGTGCTCGACTCCACCAACGCCTTTGAAAAAATAATTACCGATGTGAGCGAGCTGGCGGGTGTGCCGCAAAGCGCGCTGGATATGTTTGCGCAGATGGCCAAAGCCAAAGATCAGCAGGGTTATTTAATTACCCTGGATTTCCCGAGTTACATGCCGGTTTTAACCTACTGTGAAAACCGTGCCCTGCGCGAAGAGCTGTACACCGCCTATTGCACCCGTGCCTCGGAATTAAGCAATGCCGGTAAATTTGATAACAGCGCCCTGATGGATGAAATTCTCGCCCTGCGCCACGAGCTTGCCCATTTATTAGGTTTCAGCAGTTACGCCCATTTATCCCTTGCTACCAAAATGGCGGAAAACCCTGAGCAGGTTATCGCCTTCCTGCGGGATTTAAGTGCCAAAGCCAAACCCCAGGCCGAACAGGAAGTGGCGGAATTAATCGCCTTTGCCAAAAGCCAGGACGGCCCGGCAAAACTCGAAAGCTGGGATGTGAGTTTCTACAGCGAAAAACTCAAACAAGCGAAATACGACGTGGACCAGGAAGCTATCCGCCCTTACCTGCCGGTAACAAAAGTATTACCCGGTTTATTTGAAGTGGCGAAACGCCTGTTCAGTATCGATATTCAGGAGGAGAGCAACGCCGAGTTATATCACCCGGACGTTAAACTCTTTGCCATTTTTCGCAACGGCGAAAAAATCGCGCGTTTTTATTTTGATTTATATGCGCGTAATAAAAAACGTGGTGGTGCCTGGATGGATGATTGCCGGGTGCGCCGCCAGTTAAGTGATGGCAGCATCCAATTACCCGTGGCCTATTTAGTGTGTAACTTCACCCCACCTGTGGGTGATAAACCTGCCCTGTTAACCCACGACGAGCTGACCACCTTATTCCACGAATTTGGCCATGGCCTGCATCATATGCTGACCCGCGTGAGTGTGGCGGCGGTGAGTGGCATTAACGGTGTGGCGTGGGATGCGGTCGAATTACCCAGCCAGTTTATGGAAAACTGGTGTTATGAGCCTGAAGCACTGGCATTTATTTCCGGCCATTATGAAAGCGGTGAGCCCCTGCCTAAGGATTTATTGGATAAATTACTCGCCGCGAAAAACTTCCAGTCGGCAATGATGACCCAACGCCAGCTGGAATTTTCTCTGTTCGACTTTTTATTGCATTACCGTTATGACGCCAAAGCCCCTGTGCCGGTACAGGAGGTATTAAATCAGGTGCGCGCCGAAGTGGCGGTATTTGTGCCACCTGCCTTTAACCGCTTCCAGCACAGCTTCAGCCATATTTTTGCAGGCGGTTATGCGGCGGGTTATTACAGCTACAAATGGGCGGAAGTATTGTCCGCCGATGCGTTCAGCCGTTTTGAAGAAGACGGTATTTTTAATGCGCAAACCGGCGCTGATTTCTTAAATAAAATCCTCAGCCGCGGTGGTGAAGCGGATGCCGCGGAATTATTCCGTGATTTCCGCGGGCGTGATCCGCAGGTGGATGCCCTATTGCGTCACAGTGGTATCAGCGGACAATAAGGGTTCATTATGCAAAAGATTGTAAAACGTTTTATCGCCGGGGCCGTGTGCCCAAAGTGCAGCCAGATGGACAAAATCGTCATGTTCCGTGAAGACGAAAAACATGTACGTGAGTGTGTGGCCTGCGGTTACCGCGATGTGCTGGAAGAAAACCCGCCCGTGGCGGAAACCGGCACAGATGATATTGTCACCCGCGTAACCCCGCAGGATGGCAAAGTGGTGCAGGAAGAAGGTGAACAGGTACTGAAGATATTTGATTCGCCGACCAAGCATTAAATAAACCAATAAAAAACGGGAGCAGATGCTCCCGTTTTTTATTAATGCATCCGCAGCGGATTGCTCAGCAAGGTGGTGAACATAGCCCGTGAGGGTGTGCCCCAGGGGGTCTGCATACGTTCCGTGGATAAATTATAACGGCGCAGCATAAAGGGGTTGTCACCAATACGGTTATCACCTTCGATGGTGGTGACGGCGCTGCGGTAACCGGCGTCGACTAATACCTTTTCACAGAAAGGTGCAATATCCTGTTTTTGCCCGTTGGGATAAGCAAAGTGCAGGGGTTTTTCACCGAGCTGGCTGATAATGGTTTGATTGCTGAGGGCGATTTCATCAATAAACTCTGCCTCACTCACCATGGATGTAATGGCATGGTTATGGGTGTGGGAACCAATGGTTACACCGCTGGCCCGCAGGGCTTTAACCTGCGCCCAGCTCAGGAATTGGTTGCTGTCATCGCTTTCAATATCCAGGCGCTCGTAAATGCTCTGCATAATTTCATCGATTTTATTGGGGGGCATGCGCTTTAACAGGCAGTTCAGATTGGTGATGGCATGACGGCGCGACACCTTATCGCTTAATACAAACTCACCCAGACCCAGGTCACTTAAATTCAGGGCGGTGACCCTGGCATCAAGTAGCAGGGACTCAATCGAGGTTGCCCAGAAGCGGCGTTTGATGTCGATAAAACCTGTGGCCAAATACACTGTCATAGGTGCTGATCGAGGTAAGTTTAAAATTTCTCCGACGTTGGCGTAACCATCGTCAAAAGTAAAGCCAAAACGCAGTCGGGCTGCTTGGGCATCAAGCATGTTATCCATATCTGCAATATCCCCCAGGTCCGTACACCACTGAAGAGCTTTTTCCAAATAAGGTAAGCTTAGAGATATATTTAGTATGTCTGTTTCTTCAGAAATTCGGTGCAGCATAAGGATGTAATGCCTTTTGCTAATTTTTAGGTAGCAATAATTAAAGCCCGAATAATGAAATAAGAGAGCGAGGGAAAATCTTATCCAACGTTTAAATTTTGAGAACATAAGCGACTTCATTGTCATTGATGCATATTTAATTGTTTTCTGTAAAAGGACTCTAGGTTATTAACCATTGCAGTATTGGAGTACTCGTGATTTGCCATCTCCCTCGCTTTCTGCCCCATTCTTATAATAGTATCCTGATTCAGAGTCAGTAATGCTGCGCAAATATCTTGTGGATTTTCTGGGGAGACCAGCAGGCCATTATATCCATCAATAACAATTTCTGGATTTCCACCCACGCGGGTAGCAATAACTGGGCAGCCAGCAGCGCAGGCTTCAATTAATGCATTGGAAAGTCCTTCTGATAGAGATGCGCTAATTACTACGTCTGTCACCTGCAGCCATTGATGTACATTATATTGATAACCAGGAAAAATTACCCGGTTTGCAATGCCTGCGGCCTCTGCCTGAGCTTGCAGTTCAGCTTGTAACTCTCCTTCACCTAGCATTATTAATGTCCAATCAGCATCACTACTATTAAGGAATTGCCTGAAGCCTTCTAGTAAGAACTTGTGTCCTTTGACGGGCTTAAGGCAGCCAATAATAGCCAATACTTGACCATGGGTTGGAATTTGTAACTGCTGTTTCAGCGCAGTAATTTCATGTGGTGTTATAGAGCTATATTTTTCAAGTTCGACGCCATTTTTAATTACAAAAACTCGTTGTGGATCTGCGTTGTATTCATTAATCACAAGATCTCGGATGCTTTCTGATGGGCAAGTTAATGCATCAAAGCTTGGAGTAATGCGCTGGATAATAGTTTTGAGGCGCCCAGTTAATTTAAAACCCATATCTCGTCGACTACTTATTGAGACAATTCGACGTCGGAAAATGCATTTGAGTAGATAATTATAAACGTCGGCTTTTTCATGATAAGAAACGACAATGTCGATTCGATTAAAAATAATTTTAAAAAACAGTTCGCTGAATAATAAAAAACCTCTCAAGCCATATAGCTTCCCAATAGGTCGGCTGTGCAGTCGAATATTTGGTTGTTCGGGGAATTGGCCATCGTCTAGCATGGGGTTGCCATCTGGCTCAAGCTGAAAAGCGTCAATTTGGAACAAGCCGGAGGCGCCTCGGCAGAAGTTGTATAGATGGCGTTCACTACCACCCGGCATCCCTACAAATGTATCCGTTATGATGATCATTCGGTGTTTGCTTTGCATTCGTCTGTTCCATCAGCCATTTTGCTGTTAATTGTTGCGGTGTACTTAAGAAATTTATTGGGCTAACACGCGAGCATGGGATTGTACGAGGACATGTATTTAATTCAAGATAATGTGCATTATTCTAGCCATTATTACACCAATGAATTCCTTGCTAATGCTTTAGTGTTGGTTGTGGGTATTTTATGATCTGTTGCTGTCTTCACTAAACAACTAAAAAGCACGCTACTAAGTAGCTGGTTGATAAAGTGCATGTGTTGCTGATTGTGATTGACGTGGTGTTTTGCGTATTTGGAATTTTTGACCGTTTACGTAGGTGGTTTGTGCCAAGTATTTTTCATCATCAGTTTTAACTACTTCGCTTAGGTTTAGTAGTTTTTTACGTCAAATATTCAGTTATTGGATCCACTAGGAGGTGATATTTGGCCAGTATAATCATGAAAATCTCAAAATTCATGATTGGCTCTTTAGTATATAGGCGAATATGTAAATGGCGGTGTATTTGTGCTCTATAGTATTGATAAAGCAAGCAATCAGCACATATAGAGTGGTCATTTTTTCAGGATTTTAGATGCGATTTGTGTTAGATCGCTTCGATGGTAATGAATGTGTTATTTGCTTTTCAGTTATATTTGTGTGCGATATTATGATACCCATACTATGTACGGGCTTATTATACCGATTGTCAATTTTGCTTGAGTTATGTTCAATTACCATTCACTGGCTGAATAATAGAGGTAGGCCATAGGGTGCTTTTGCTTTAAAGGTTCAGACTGTTTATCGAGATTTAATTGGCTCTTTTATCTGCTTAACAAGTATTTTTTAGTCGCTGAGCAAGATTCCTGAACTTGTATTGGTGTATTGGTAGTATGTATTTCTTGGATCGTTCCATTTTCCCTTGAATACTTTTTGAAGCAGCTATTATTTATGGTAGAGGCGCTTTTAATACTCAATTTATAACATTACCCAGTGAGAACTGCTGCTTGGCGAGTTCTACGCGTCTACCGGTTGATGAGCGGACAAAGAAAAATCTGATATGCAAAGTTACCGCTGGCAATTGTTTGAGAAACACGAAAAAACCGCTACAGAAGCTTTTTTTGCCAGTATTCAGGCAAAACTGAATGACTACCCGGCGGCGAATCATTATGGATTTATCAGCCCTTTGCTGGATAACTTTTTTACAGAAAATGATTACGTGTTTGCCGCTTTGTATGTGGATGATACAGCCGAGTTTATTTTTCCTGTGGTGAAATACCGATGTCAGAAATTTTTTATCGCCTGGTGGGAAATTGGCTTCCCCTTCCATTCCCATGTGAATCTCATGCAAGTGCCAGCGCTGCTGCAGGAGGGGGGTGAAGTTTGTAACGCTCTGCTGCAACTGTTAAAGGTGCGTTTCAGTGGCTGGTCCCGTTTTGTATTGCGGCATATTCAGACTGAACAGGTTGCCAGTGAAGATGCAGGTGATGTGGCCTGGTTTAATACTGCCGGCAGCAATATCAATGAAATCGTCTCAAAAAAACATCTGCGTAATGTGCAGCGACTTGGCAACAGATTAAAAGAAGCCGGACAGGAATTGCGCTTTGTTTTTGATGGGCACGACTTGAGCAAAGCTCTTGATGCATTTGCGCAGTTGGAATTGAAATCCTGGAAGGGTGAGGACGGTGTGGCGATTTTAAATAATGCTGCCACCGAAAACTTTTACCGTGATTTAAGCCTGAAGGGTTTGCCAGGAAATATGCGCGTAGCCTGTTTATATGCGGGTGAAACTCTTATTGCAGGCGCAGTAGGTTTTATCTGCGGCCCTACATTATTCATGCATAAAATCAGTTATCACAATGATTATGCCGAATATGCACCGGGTAACTTATTGGTACTGCAGATGCTGCAAGTGGCCTTGGCAGATAATGCCCTGCATACGGTGAATTTTGTGACGCGCCCCGGCTGGATCAACCGTTGGCATCCGCAAATTTCCCAGCTTCATAATCTGGTACATTACCCTGCCAATGCGCGGGGTTGGGTATTAAAACACCTGGTTTTCAATTGGCGCAGTATTAAACCAAAATTAAAAAAACTGCTCAGGGTTAACGCTTAAGCAGTTTTTTAATGCGGATTTTCAATTTCTGCATGGCGGCCAGATATAACGAGAGTGGATGCCAGGTGTAGATGTACAAATCGTAGAATGGCCGCCACTGCATATTCCAGTTGGTATACCAGTCTTCGTTTGTCATGAGATCAACACGGCTAACGTTTTTATCCCCGTCGACATTTTTCAATAATTCTTCGATTAAAATTCCGCCGGGGGATAATTTACGGTGTTGTTCATCGTAACCTAATTTCCACAGCAGCAAGTTGCCCGCAAATAAAATGCCCATATTTGCGGCGATAATCTGATTATTTACCTGCAGATAATGGACCCGCAGCCAGCCCTGTGCTGCCAGACGCTGGGCTAAGGCATGATAAAAACGTACATTTTTTTCACTGCAGGCAATGGCGCTGCCCGCTTGCCCTTTCCAGCTCAGGCGCTCGGTATCAATCACGATCTGCATTTGTTGCAGCGGGTCTGCAGTATTGTCCATCACAAATGTGCAGGGGCCTTCACGCTCAAGCTTGTTGCGCGCTTTATTTAAATTCGATTTAAAGTTCTTCGGCAGGGCTGATTTGCGGCTGGCAAAATCGCTGTCATTTGCCATGCCCGCGCCATTTTCAATAAATTCCTGCACGTGTAACTTGCCGGGAATTTGTTGCAGGCTGTTTGATAAACCATCTATACGGCGTAAATGCAGGTAACGGGCTTTGGGATATTGGCGGAAAGCGGCTTTATATAAAACATCATATAAGGCTTGCCCGTGTTGTGGTGCGATGACCATATCCACCGACATGGTTTCAGAATTATAGGGCAGGGAAATTTCCTGGAAATTCAGGCCGTATCTGCGGCTATTGACCAGAATAACCGGCAATATGCCAACCAGCTCATCCCCCTGAAATGCACAAATCACAGACCAGTGTAAAAAATCATCTGTGCAATATTCGAAATAGGTGCTGAGCCAGGTGTGGCTCATCAGGGGATTCTGATGGGGCAGGCCCGCGCAGAGTTGATTCCAGCGCCCGGCATAGGGGGCAATATCAGCAAGACTTTGCAGAACTTTGATTTGGTATTCAGGCTGGTGCTTCATACAACGCGGGATTCCGTTCTCTCGTCGGGCAGGGCGCCACGATAACAGATTCTGCATGGAATAACCGCACAATAAGAGGCTGTGTAAAAACTATCTGTGTTGTCATAACTTCGTTAAAAACGAACTCAAAATGCTCATTTATGACCTATAAACTGCGCTTTTTCGCTCGTTTTTGCCTTGTTCTGACTGCCTCGCTAACGTTTTTACATAGCCTCAATACACGCCCTGTTAGGGAAAGAAAAAAGCCCCTTACGGGGCTTAGGCGTGGTGAAAAACGCAGGCTTGGATTGAGTTAACCGGCGAAGGCAAACTCAATGCCCATCTTCTTTGACAAACAAGGCCATTCCTGAAAAATCGGTTGGGTATTACCCCGGGTGTCCTGCACAAACTGGTGAAAATCATCCGATTCATAGGCCTGCTCACGGGGCATTAATTGCTCCACAGCCTGATGCACGGCTTCATCCAGTTGATTAGCCAGATGCTCACCAATTAATTGATGCACTATCACATTGGCTAATGTCATATCCAGCGGAATTAAGGGCATGCCCACCCGGCTGATATAACGGTCGTTTACTTCTTCAAATAAACGGTGTGCTAAATAAGCCTCATCCATGAGTGCCATCAGGCCGATATGTTCACTCGGTAAATTCGGTGGCAGGGTGAAATATTCTTCGGCAATTTTCAGAAATGGAAAAACATGATTTTCAATGCCGGCTTTTTCTGCGGCATTTTTTAATGCCTCAAGAAAGTCCGGTACCTGTGCAATATATTCACGGATAAATCCGTTTAACGTGGTAATACCTTCTTCAGGGGCCAGGCGGATAAAACTGGGCAGACTGGTGAGCTGCTTTAATAAGTGACGGTTAAGGCACTGAGTTTTGGACTCGTGGAGAAATGCAGTATTAATAATTGTACGGATAGTACCCACGCGCATATGTTTCCTCCAAACGCGGCGCTTTTGGCGCCTTTTATTATCGTTATTATGTTGAACAAATTCCGTGTTTCATCGTGCCCGCATAAGGTACAAATTAACTTGAGTTTGCTCAATTAAAGCTTGGTGTTTGTTTAGAACGTTTCGACTTAACCTGTGGGTTAGTAATTGCGAACCGGTCATCACCGCTTTCAAATTCAGCCTAGTTCAAGATTTTGACGCTGCCAGTAAAAAAACGAAAAAATGTGCACCAGTTCCTGCACGCAGATATTTTTCTGACGGTTGGCGTAAGTGGTGTGTTTATTGCGCGGGATGATTTTTTGGCATTGGAAAAAGCGAGATATATCCAACGCTTAGCCTGTGGCGTTAGTGAGTGCAAATGCACCCAAAATTCCACCGGGAAAATTCAGTCAGTGCATTCGCGCCATGGCGGAAAATTTTGTCGTATCCGTGCCGTCAGAAGTTTGTCCAAACACGGCATTTTTTAATTCCGAATTTGGCGCGCAGGCGCCGCTGCCCTACACTGGCGCTTTTTAGTGTGTGGGAAGTGCCATGGGTAAGTTGCGCAGTTGGTTATGGTGTGTGGTGTTGCTCGCGGGTTGTGATCAGACCCCGCAGAATTTTCAGCCCCTGCCGGTGAATCTGCCGGTGGGGCACTTTGAGCTGCTTAATCAGGATGCCGCGCCTGTGACTGAGGCCAATCTGAGCGGCAAATGGAGTCTGTTGTTTTTTGGCTACCGCTATTGCCCGGATGTGTGCCCCACCACGTTAGCGGAGCTGAATCGCACCGCAAAACTGCTGGGTGATGCCAATGTGCAGGTAGTGCTGGTATCGGTGGACCCGGAACGTGACAGCCCGGCTGAGCTGAAGGAATACGTGAAGTACTTTAACCCCGCGTTCACCGCCTGGACCGGCAATCCGCAGCAGCTCAGCCAGCTCGCGCAAGAGCTGCATTTGTTTTACGCCAAGCAGGAACAGGCCGGTGCGCCCTATCTGATGGATCACAGCGCGCAGATCGTACTGATCAATCCCAGGGGGGAATATGTGGGGTTTTTCCCTGCCCCCCACGAAGCCAAAGCCCTGCGGGATGCTATTGCATGGCGGATGGCACAAGACGCGCGCTGAGCTGGCTGAATACAAACAGCAGGGCCGCCACCACCACTATGCTGGCCCCCGCCGGGGTATCCAGCCAGTAACTGCCCGACAGGCCGAGCAAAACGGATAACATGCTCAGCAAACTGGCGTGCAGGGCCATGCGCGCGGGGCTGTTTGCCCAGGCCCGCGCGCTGGCGGCGGGGATAATCAACAGGGCGGTAATCAGCAGCACACCGACAATTTTCATGGCCCCGGCAATTAACAGAGCAACCAGCACCATCAGCAATAAACGCAGGCGTTCTACCGGATAACCTTCCACCCGCGCGAGTTCTTCGTTAACGGTAATGGCTAACAAACCCCGCCAGTAACGCAGGATAAGCGCCAGCATCAGGGCAGCTGCGCCGGCCAGCAAATAAACATCGCGGCGTTCCACGGCAAGCAAATCACCAAACAGATAACCGTTCAGATCAATACGCACATTACCTACCAGGGCGAGGGCGACTAAACCCGTGGCCAGGCTGGTATGGGCCATGATACCCAGCAGGGTATCGCTGGGGATGAACTGTTGTTTCTGCAGGGCCAGCAGTATCAGGGCGAGCATGACCGCACACAGCACCACCGCAAGGTTCAGGTTAATATCCAGCAGCAGGCCGAAGGTAATGCCCAGCAGTGCGCTGTGGGCCAGGGTATCGCCGAAATAGGCCATGCGCCGCCACACCAGAAATGAGCCTAAGGGGCCGCTGACCAGGGAGAGTATCCAGCCGGCGAGCAGGGCATCGAGTAAAAACATCATGCCTTGGGTTCCTTGATAATCAGTGGGCCGGAGTGGGGTTTAAGGGGCGCGAGCGGGCCGTGCTGGTGCTGGCAATCCGGGCCGTGGATATGGTCATGTTCGTGGTCGTGATGGTGGGTATAGGGCGCGAGCTGGGCGGGCATCTGCCGGCCAAACAGCTTGAGATAACTCGGGTCCTGGCTGACATGGCTGGGGTGGCCTTCACAGCACACATGCTGGTTAAGGCAGATCACCCGGTCGGTGGCGGCCATCACCAAATGCAAATCATGGCTGACCATGAGGATGCCAGCATTCAGCTCGCTTTTCAGTTCGCCGATCAGGCCGTACAGCTCGGCCTGGCCACCCACATCCAGCCCTTGCACAGGTTCATCCAACACCAGTAACTGCGGGCTGGCGAGCAGGGCGCGGGCTAACAATACACGCTGGTGTTCCCCGCCGGAGAGGCGGCTGAACTGGCTGTCTAACAGGTGTTCTATGCTGAGGCGGCGTGCCACTGCAGGTAACTGGGCGGGTTTGTAATCACGGGCCAGGGCCAGAAAATCACGCACACACAGGGGCAGGGTTTCGGGAATTTGCAGTTTTTGCGGCATATACCCAATACGTAAACCTGGGCGGCGCACCACGCTGCCGCTGTCGGGCTTTTGCAGGCCCAGGGCGATTTTCAGCAGGCTGCTTTTGCCCGCGCCGTTGGGGCCTATGAGGGTGACGATTTCACCCTGGTAAATATCCAGCGCCACGCCCTGCAGAATGCTGCGCTGGTTACGGGCGAAATGAATATCCTGGAGTTGCAGCAGGTAATCACGCATGGCGGCAGGCCTTACACAGTCCTTTGATTTCAAGGGTCGGATGGTTGATCTGAAAACCCATGCCGGCGGCCTGCAGGGCAAGCTGCCCTTCGATCGCCGGGTTTTGTAATTCTTCGGTCACGCCGCAGTTCTGGCAGATAAAAAACACGCTGGTATGGCTGCCCTGCTCATGGTTACAGCCAATGTAGGCGTTGAGGGATTCCACCTTGTGGATAAGCCCATGCTGGATAAAAAAATCCAGGGTGCGGTAAACGGTGGGCGGCGCTGAGTTAAAACCTTCGCTGGCGATGCGGGCCAGCAGGTCGTAGGCCCCAATGGGTTTATGTTCTTCCCAGATCAGTTCCAGCACCCGGCGGCGTAACGGGGTTAAACGCACCCCTTGTTCTTCACAATAGGTGTCGGCCTGGCGCAGGGCATCCTGTACGCAGTGCTGGTGGTTGTGGGGTAAAAAAACGGAGGAGGCCATTTGTTAAATGCTAGGTTATAATGTAACGCAAATTTTAACCTATCCCTGAAATCCTTCAAATGAAAAAACACCTGCTCGCCTTTTGCCTGCTGTTTGCCGCCGGTATCAGCCATGCCCAGACTATGGCCAGTGTCAGCCCTGTTGCCCTGCTGATGCGCAGTGCCTGGCCCGGTATTGATGTGGTTACCCTGCTGCCGCCGGGGGCTTCGCCGCACCATTTCAGTTTAAAACCCAGCCAGGTGGCTGAGGTGAAAAAGGCCGATCATGTCATCTGGTTAGGGGCCGGGCTGGAGCCGTATCTGGCCAAATTGCTTGCCGATCAAAAAGGGGCTTTGGCCCTGAGCCCCAAGGGGGACCACCACGATGCCGAGCACATCTGGCTCGACCCAGCCCAGGTGCTGCCCCTGCTGGATAAAATTCAGCAAGCTCTGCATCTACCCGAGCCAGTGCAGTTCAAACGGGATTTTGCTGTGTTGGATGAAAAACTGCGTGAGCGCCTAAAACCCCTCGCCGGTGCGCAAATAGTGGCCTATCACCCGGCATTGGAGAGCTGGCTGGCCTATTACGGGTTGCCCCTGCGGGATGTGATTACCCAGGACCCGGAGCAACCCGTGGGTTCGCGTCACTTAAGCAAACTGGCGGCGGATTTTGCCAGTGGCAAGGTGCAGTGCCTGATTTCAGAGCCGGAATCCAACCGTGCGGTGGAGTCCAAACTGCTCAGCGGCAGCAAAGTTAACGTCATGCAGTTTGACCCTATGGCCTATGGCGCGAAGGACTTCCTCGGTTTTTATGCCGCCATAGTGGACGATCTGCACACCTGTTTGCAGCACTAACGTCATCATCCCTTCTGCAAACTCGCCCATGCTGTGTGCACTTTTTGTTAAGGACGCAGCATGGCACACAACCCTGCACAGGGCGTGTACTTCTATGATTACCACGCCCCCGAACATGAACTCCGCAACGCCCTGATCCGCGGCCTGCAAAGCCCGCGCAAATATCTGGCCCTGCCTTTCAACCACAGCGATGGCGCCCGTGCCCGTTTTGCGCAGATGCTGCTCGGCAGCGAGTATTATCTGCCCCATAGCGAGCTGAGCCTGCTGCGTCAGCACCTGCCCATGCTGGCGGCTGAGTTGCCCCACGGGGCAGTGTTGTTTGAACTGGGTATTAACAACCCGGCCATGCTGGCGGAATTATGCAGCGCCCTGCAGCCCGGGGTTTATGTGCCGGTGGACGGGCGGCGTGATGCCCTCTACGAAGCTGCTTTAGCGGCGCGCCAGCTGTGGCCGGGCATTGAGATACATGCCACCTGCCAGGACTTTTGCAATATCCGCCAGTTGCCCAGCCAGGTTTCGTCACACTTAAAACGTATCGGGTTTTATTCCGGCGCCGGGCTCGAATCCATGCCCCCGCAGCGGCTGCAGCAGTTATTCGACAATACCCGCAGTTTGTTAGGTGCGGATGGTGTGTTACTGCTGGGTATGGACCTCAGTAAAGATGCCGCCGAGCTGCGCCAGATTTACCAGGATGCCGCGGGGCATTTTGCCGATTTAAACTACCAGCAATTGCGCGATACCAATCTACAGCTCGATGCGGGTTTTGTGCCGGAGCGTTTTATCTACGGCCTGGTGGTGGAAGCAGAGGCGAACTGCCTGCACATGGGGCTGTTCAGCACCATGGACCAGATGTTTCAGGTGGCGGGGCACAGCATCAGCCTGCGTCATAAAGAGTGGTTAAATACGGGCAGCCTCTATCAATACCGCCCCGATGAGCTGCTCGAACTGGCGCGCAGCGCGGGTTTTATGCCACGCCATTTCTGGACTGACCCCGAGCAGCGTTACGGTTTATTTGTACTGGAATAATTCTGCAGGGCGAGCAGCAGGCGGCACATTTCCTGGGGATCTTTGAAGGTGGTGGCGCTGGCGGATTTCTGGTGCTCCACGGCAATCAGACGTGACAGCCAGAAGCGCAGGGCAGCTAAGCGCCGGCAAGGCAAAATGGCCTCTAATTCAGCCAAATCTAACACTCGTTCAGTTTGATAGCCGGCAAGCATGGCCGCACTCAGTTCTTCATTCAATGCGCACCAGGCGTTGAGGGTTATGGCCAGATCATAGGCAAACACGTCCGTACTGGCGTTGTAAAAATCCAGCAGGGCGGAAATCTTCTCACCATCAAATAAAACGTTATCGGGGAATAAATCCCCGTGGCAGATACCCCGTGGCAATTGCGTCCAATTTTGCAGGGCATGGCTTAACCAGCTGATTTCCGCCGCCATCAACTGATCATCATGTTTGTTGAGGTGCACTAAACCGCTGTTGCGGATGCTCTGCACCCACCGATAACCCCGGTCGTTTTCGCGCACGTGCGCAAAGTCTTTGCCCGCCTTGTGTAACCGTGCCAGGGCTGCGCCGGCGGCATGGGCCTGGGCGGCATTGATGGCCTGTGGGTGTGTGCCACTTTTGCAGGGAAACAGCGCGGCGGGTTTGTCTTTCAGGTGGTCGAACAGGCGGCTATCACGCAGTTTTTGCGGATTGGCCACGGCGCAGCCGCGTTGGCCGAGGTGATCGAGCAGCTGCATAAAATAGGGCAGCTGGCTGCTGGTTAAGTGTTCAAACAGGGTCAGGAACCAGATGCTGCCATCCTGCAGGTGCAGGCGGTAATTGGTGTTTTCGATACCGGCCTGCACTTCGTCAAAACTGACGAGGGCAGGCAGGGCAAAATCGTGCAGAAAGGTCTGAATATCTTCGCGGCTGAGGGGGGTATAAACCGACATATTACCAGCTGAAAATCACCCAGGTTGGCACCGTCAGGGTGGATTTTTCTTCGCGGCGCAGGTTGCTTTCGTTCCCGTCGGGGATCAGGTAATAAGCCGGGCCTTTTTTGGGCTGCACTTTGATTTCAACCAGTTTGCCCTGCTGGCGGTATTCGTAAAACGTTTGCCCGTCAGCATCGTGGTAGATGGTGATCTGGGGTTCGGAGATATCATCGGCAAAGGCGCAGAAGGGGAACAACAACGCCACCAGAAATTTTTTCATGTTAAGCTAACTCGCAATTTTTCCCGCCATTACTGGCTGTTGCCAAACTATAAAGGTTGCCATGTCCCAAGAACAAGCAAACCTGATGATTCTGATCGACGGATCGTCCTATTTATTCCGCGCGTTTCACGCCCTGCCTCCCTTAGTTACCAGTAAAGGCCAGGCCACAGGGGCCATCAAGGGTGTGATCAACATGATCCGCAGCCTGGCCAAAAACTACCCCGGCAGCCAGCTGATTGTGGTATTTGATGCCAAGGGCAAAACCTTCCGTAACGATATTTACCCGGAATACAAAGCCCACCGCCCGCCCATGCCGGATGACCTGCGCACTCAGATTCAGCCCATCCATGACATTATCCGCGCCATGGGCCTGCCCCTGCTGGTGATTGACGGGGTTGAAGCGGACGATGTGATCGGCACCCTCGCATTACAGGCCACCCGTGAGGGCATAGAAACCCTGATTTCCACTGGCGATAAAGACATGGCCCAGCTGGTCAGTGAGCACGTCAAACTGATCAATACCATGAGCAATGAAATGCTCGATATCGAAGGTGTGACAGCCAAATTTGGTGTGCCGCCGCAGCATATTGTCGATTACCTCGCGCTGATGGGCGATAAGGTCGATAACATCCCCGGTGTGCCGAAAGTCGGTGAAAAAACCGCAGTGGGCATAGTGGCCGGGTTAGGTTCCCTCGAACAGGTGTACGATAACCTCGATAAGGTCGCAGAGCTGGATTTCCGCGGTGCAAAAACCATGGGGCCCAAATTGCTCGAGCACAAAGAGCAGGCCCTGTTATCCAAGGTGCTGGCCACCATCAAAACCGATGTGGAATTGCCCTTTGGCCTGCACGACATCAAATCCGAAGCTGAAAATAAACACGCCCTGCTCAGTTATTTCCGCGAATACGAATTTAAAAGCTGGGTAAAAGAGCTGGGGGATATTGATGCACCCCAGGGGGATTTACTTGCCGGCAGCATGCCAGTAGCCGCTGCAGAATCCGATGAAACCGACGACGAACCCCTTGCCCAGCATATAGACCGCAGTGCCTATGCCACGGTATTAAGCCAGGCCGAGTGGCAAAAGTGGCTGGCCGCCTTACAGCAGGCCGATACCTTTGCGTTTGATACCGAGACCACCAGCCTGAATTATATGGAAGCGGAAATTGTCGGTGTTTCGTTTGCCATCGAAGCGGGCAAAGCCGCCTATGTGCCCCTCGCCCATGATTATGCCGGTGCCCCCGAACAGCTCGAGCGCAATGCCGTGCTGGCGGATTTAAAACCTCTGCTGGAGGATGCCAGCCGCAAAAAAATCGGCCAGCACCTCAAATACGATGCCCATGTGCTGCGCAACCACGGTATTAACCTGCGGGGTATCCATGACGACACCATGCTGGAGAGTTATGTGCTCAACAGCACTGCCACGCGCCATGACATGGACAGCCTGGCGAAAAAATACCTCGGCCACGACACGATCAGTTTCGAAGAAATTGCCGGCAAAGGGGCCAAACAGCTGACCTTTAACCTGATTCCCCTGGAACAGGCTGCGCCCTACGCGGCGGAAGATGCCGATGTGACCCTACGTTTGCACCACACCCTGAGCAGCAAGTTGGCCAAGGCACCTTCCCTGTTAAAGCTTTACCGCGAGATCGAAATTCCCCTGGTGCCCGTGCTGCTGCAAATTGAAGAGAACGGCGCCCGGGTGGATGCCCAGGTGCTGCGTCTGCACAGCCAGCAACTGGCGGTGCGTCTGCTGGAACTGGAAAAAGAAGCCCATGGCCTCGCCGGGCGTGAATTTAACCTGGCCTCCCCCAAACAACTGCAGGAAATCCTGTTTGATGAGCTTGGCCTGCCGGTGCTGAAAAAGACCCCTAAAGGTCAGCCCTCCACCGATGCGGATGTGCTCGCCCAGCTGGCGGAAGACTATGAACTGCCGCGCCTCATCACAGAGCACCGCGAGCTGGCCAAACTCAAATCCACCTATACCGATAAACTGCCGGAGATGATTAATCACCGCACCGGGCGGATTCATACCTCGTACCACCAGGCGATTACCGCCACCGGGCGTTTATCCTCCACCGACCCTAACCTGCAGAACATTCCGGTGCGTAATGCCGAAGGGCGGCGCATCCGTCAGGCGTTTATTGCCAGCCCTGGCTGCAAACTGCTTGCTGCGGACTACAGCCAGATTGAACTACGCATCATGGCCCACCTCTCGGCGGATAAAACCCTGCTTGATGCCTTTGCCCAAGGTAAAGACGTACACCGTGCCACCGCCGCTGAAGTGATGGGCGTGGCGGAAGATCAGGTGACAACCGAGCAGCGCCGCCATGCCAAGGCGATTAACTTCGGCCTGATTTATGGCATGTCGGCTTTTGGACTTGCCAAACAAATTGGTGTGGGCCGTGCAGAAAGCCAGGCCTATATCGACAAATACTTCGAGCGTTACCCCGGCGTAAAACGTTACATGGATGAAATTCGCAGCAGTGCCGCCGAGCAGGGTTATGTGGAAACCCTGTTTGGACGCCGTCTGTACCTGCCGGAAATCAACGACCGTAATGGCATGCGCCGTCAGGCCGCAGAACGTACTGCCATCAACGCGCCCATGCAGGGCAGTGCGGCCGACATTATCAAACTCGCCATGATTGCCGTGCAGAACTGGCTTGAGGCTGAACAGCTCAGCAGCAAAATCATCATGCAGGTGCACGACGAACTGGTGCTGGAAGTGCCCGATGCCGAGCTGGAAAAAGTGCGCAACGCCCTGCCCGGCCTGATGGCCGGTGTGGCCAAGCTGGATGTACCACTGGAAGTGGAAGTGGGCTGCGGGCAGAACTGGGACGAAGCCCATTAAGTTAATTTCAGGTAAAAACTGGCAATCACAAAAAACTTGGCTAAGTTAAAAACAGTGTGATTGTTGGTGTTTTACCGCTTTGCTTCAGGCGCCCCCAATGCCTGAAGTTGTTTAACCTGATCGTTTCCCCCAATGGCGATCAGGTTTTTTTTTGCCTGAGTTTTTCAGGGATTCCCTTGTACGTCCGTTCCTGAATGCGCATACCACCTTCATTGACAAAATACGCCTGCACGCCCAAGCTACCGGCTTCATAAAAAACACCTAGAAGAACAACAAAAGGTGCGCCATGCGTTTTCTCACCATTCCTTTATTCACCTGCCCTTTGCTGGCGTTTGCGGCGCAATATGATGTGCCGGGTAACGTGCTCAGCCAGGGTGAGCAGTTTATCCGTGTAAACAGCGAGCTGGTGCAATGGCACAACACGGGTGATGAAATTGCCAACGCCAGTGATCTCGACGCCGATGCACGGGTTTCCAACCGGGTGCGTGATGATGGCGAGCAGATGTATATGCGCGTGACCTACGCTTTGGGCATGACACCTAAATGGACCATCGGTGCCCAGCTTGGCCAGGGCCAAACCCAGACAGATACCAAAATCAGCACCTCAGGGGGTGGTTTCAGCGGGCGTAACGAAGCAACCGGTCTGGAAGATATCGCCTTTTTCTCGCGTCTGGCCTTAGGTCAGGGTGGGGCTTTCACTGCGCGGGTGGATTTACCTACTGCAGATGCCAAACCAGCCGTCACTGAGTGGAATACCCAGGCGGGGCAAACCGGCGCCATGGGCCGGGGTTATGCAGTATTGCGTTTAGGGCTTGAGGCTAACTGGACCACGGAATTACAAACCCAATATACCGGTTCCCTCGGCATCAAACTGGCGGACTCGCGCCAGGTGGATGGTCTGACCTACACAGAAGGTAACGGCCTGAGCATGAGCTTCGGGCGTATTTTTGCGTTGGAAGATAATGCGCATTTTATTCTCACTACCGGTTATGAGCAGTTTTTTGCCCACCAGAATGAAGGCCACAACATCAGTGACGGCATGAGTGTATATGTGCGCGGTGAATATAAACGCCAGGTTTATCAGCAGTGGTTCCTGCAACCCTACATGGATCTGAGCATGAATCAGCCGGGTATCGAACGGTTTGATCTGGACGGTAAAGCCCGTCAGGTGGAATACATGGGTGGTACGCAAACGGAAATGGGCTTGAGCCTGTTTTCCCAGTTCTGATTCATGACTGCGAGTGAATAAAAAAGGGCCTTACGGCCCTTTTTTATTGCGCTTGTGGTGCTTCAGGTGGCTGCACTTCAGCAGGTGGCTCCTGCGCCGCAGCGCTGTGGCCGGTCAGGCAGTCGGTCAGAATGCCACTCAGCTCATCTGTGCCCTGGCGTTTGAGGGACGAAAACACCTGCACACTGACATTTTCACCCATAAACGACAGCTTACGGCGCACGTCCAGCAGGGTCGCCTGTTGTGGGCCGCGTTTGAGTTTATCGGCTTTGGTTAATACCACGTGCAGGCGCATGCCGGAGTCATGGGCCCAGTTGCACATCATTTCATCGAATTCGGTCAGCGGGTGGCGGATATCCATCACCAGCACAACGGCTTTGAGGCTTTTACGGCCACGCAGGTAACCCGTCATGTTTCGTTGCCACTCTTCTTTGAGGTGCAGCGGCACCTTGGCAAAACCGTAACCGGGTAAATCCACCAGACGGGTATTGGGGGTGTCGACACTGAAGAAGTTAATCAGCTGGGTGCGCCCCGGGGTTTTCGAGGTACGGGCCAGGGCTTTCTGATTGGTAATAGTATTAATTGTGCTGGATTTACCGGCATTGGAGCGGCCCGCAAAAGCCACTTCGGCGCCGACATCGGCTGGGCACTGTTTAATCGTCGGGGCACTGGTCAGAAAGTGGGCGCGCTGAAATATCAAAAAAGGGCGTTGCATGGGTGCGGATACCGACCTAGCTCAAGTTGTAAGTGAAGTGTAGTTGGTTATAATGCCACAAATTTTATGTGGACCTACACTGAAAGCTCACATCGGGCTCAAGTGATCAGAGGGAAAAGCCATGAAAAAAGCCTTATTAGTTGCTTTAACACTGGGTGCCAGCGTTGCTGCCTACGGTTTTGATGCACCTGGTAAATACAGCCAGACCTGCGCCATGTGCCACGGCACAGGTGTGGCCGGTGCACCTAAAGCGTTTAATGAAGCTGATTGGGCCCCCCGTCTGAAACAAGGTATGCCTGCTCTGGTGAACAGTGTGACCAATGGCAAAAACGCCATGCCGCCTAAGGGTCTGTGCAATGATTGCACCCCTGAGCAATACACTGCCCTGATCCAATACATGTCCAAAGCCAAATAATTTTTGACCTTTAAGGTAATAACCACAATGAAAAAAATCGCGATTAGCTTGATGTTGGCCGCTGGCCTGGTTGCCACTTCTGCCCAGGCAGGTGACATTGAAAAAGGTAAACAGCTGTCTGCTACCTGTGCAGGTTGCCACGGTGCCGATGGTAACAGCGCTGCACCAACCTTCCCGAAACTGGCTGGTTTAGGTGAGCGTTACATCATCAAGCAGTTGAAAGATTTTAAATCCGGTGCCCGTAACAACCCAATCATGCTGGGTATGGCGACTCCTCTGAGCGAAGAGCAAATGGCTGATCTGGCGGCTTATTTCTCTGCCCAGAAAACCTCTAACGGTGCTATCGCCAAAGACAAAATGGAACTGGGCGCGCGTATTTTCAAAGCCGGTAACGCTGCCACTGGCGTGCCTGCCTGTTTAGCTTGTCACGGCCCAGCCGGTGCTGGTGTTGCTGCGGCTGGTTTCCCACGTCTGGCCGGTCAGCATGCTGATTACATCAAAGCTCAGCTGAATGCGTTCCAGGACGATGCCCGTACCAACGACGGCGACAACAAAATGATGCGTGACATCGCTGGCCGTATGAGCAAAAAAGAAATCGAAGCAGTATCTGCTTACGTACAGGCACTGTACTAAGCAATATGAAAAAAGGCGGCTGCGGCCGCCTTTTTTTTTGCCTTATCGGCAGAACCAAATAGCCGGAAGTGATTCATAGCTTGTCGAAAATAACCTGACGTTTTAGTCTTGGCGCTCATTTTAAGGGGAATTTGATGAAAACAATGCTGCGCATGATGCTGGTAAGTTTATTTGCACTGGGTGCTGCCATGGCCAGCGCTGACGAGGGCATGATGGCCCGCTTCCAGCCTGGGGTGCATTACAAGGTGCTGACTGAGCCCAGCATGCCGCGTGATGAATCCAAAGTCGAAGTGGCGGAAATTTTCTGGTACGGCTGCCCGCACTGTTATCACTTAGAGCCCCTGGTGCAAGCCTGGAAAGCCAAACTGCCAGCCGACGTGGATTTCCTGCGTATTCCTGCTCAGTTCAGCAAACAATGGCAATTACACGCAGCCCTGTATTACATGACCGAAGTGCTGGGTGTGACAGAGAAAACCCACAGCGCCATTTTTGATGCCATTCAGGGCCAGAAAATGCGTCTGTTCGATAAATATGAACAGCAGAAATTCTTAGCCCCTTACGGTGTGAGCGAAGCCGATTTTAACCGCGTATGGGACAGCAGCGGCGTGCGTCGTTTAATGGCCCAGGCCGACCAGAAAGTGCGTCAGTATCAGGTAAATGGTGTGCCTGCGATTATCGTTAACGGCAAATACATGGTGGATGCTGCTAGCGCCGGTGGTCAGGACAAAATCTTCCCAATCGTGGATTACCTGATCGAGCAGGAACGCGCCAAACTCAAAGGTAAGAAATAAACCAGTGCCTGCCCTGCTACGCGAACAACGTATTCAATTAGGCAGTTTTGCAAAACCCCAGCCCCCGGGGCATATCCGCCTGCTCAGTTTTAATATTCAGGTCGGCATAGGCACCGGGGCCTATCACCACTACCTCACCAAAAGTTGGCAGCATTTGCTGCCAACCGGCACCCGCAACAGTAACCTCGACCGCATTGCCGGCTTAGTGCGTCATTTTGATATTGTGGCTCTGCAGGAAGTGGACGGCGGCAGTTTCCGCAGTGGTTTCATCAATCAGGTGGAATACCTCGCTAATAAATCCCTGATGCCGTACTGGTATCAGCAACTCAACCGTGACCTCGGCCCCTTTGCACAACACAGCAACGGCGTGCTGAGCCGTTATCGCCCCTGTCTGGTGGAAGATCACAAGTTACCGGGTTTTGTACCGGGGCGTGGTGCAATTCTGCTGCGCTTTGGCGAAGGGGATGATGCCCTGCTGGTCATTGTGATGCATCTTGCCCTGAGCCGTGGTGCCCAGGCGCGGCAACTGGCCTATATCCGCGAACTAATTGGCACACACAAACACGTGGTGCTGATGGGTGATATGAATACCCACGCCGAGCACCTGCTGGTGCATTCGCCACTAAATGACCTTGGTCTGCAATGTGTTAGTAATGGCCTGCCAACATTCCCTTCCTGGCAGCCGCAAAAGAGCCTCGACCACATTCTGGTGAGTGATTCTGTGCATATCACCAAAGCCGCAACCCTCAATCTGGCGGTTTCCGATCACCTGCCGGTTGCCCTGGAAATTCGCCTGCCACAAACCGTCAGCCTGCTCTAAACCCCCTATACTGAATGGCGGGTTGAACCCGCCGGGGGCGCTATGAGCACGGAAACTGAACGCTGGAAGAAAAAATATCTCGATTTACTCGATCAGCATGACCTGCTGAAAAAACGCGCTGACGATCAGGCCGCGGGCCTGCGCCGTGGTTTAGTGCGCCTGTCGCTGGTGGCTGAAGGGCGTGACGATGATCTGGATGCGCGCCTCGGAGAAATCCGCGAATTATTACGCAGTGAGCAAATCACCGGGCTGAATACCCTGCTCGACCGAGTGGATCAAAGCCTAGAGCGCTGGCAGCAACAGCGTGAACGCATCGCTGAGCAAACCCAGCAGGCGTTGATAAATATCGACGTTGAACATGAAAACCTGCCGAAAAATATCAAAAGCAGCCTGAAAAATCTGCGAAAGCAATTACGCAAACAAGGCAGCGCGCAAAATGCCCAGCATATTCAGGCCATGACAGCCGTATTACGTGAATGGGCTGGTTTGATGACGGGTGAGAGTAATACCCCTTCTTCATTTTTTGGGCGTTTATTTGGTGGCCGCAGCGATAACTCAACGGAAGAAAAATCTGCCAGCAATTCCGACAATCAATTCGAAATCGAAAATGCGCAAAGCGAAGCTGAACGGGTATCGTCTGAAATTGTGCAAATCTTAGTGGGCATGTTAAACAAATTAAGCCTGCCCGATGCAGATATGCCCAAAGCGCAAAAGCTAATCAGCCAGCTGCGTCAGGGGGTACAGGATTTTGAACTTGTGCCCACCCTTGAAACCGTTGCGCAATTAATTGAAACCGCCCTCGGTTTTGAACAACAGGATTTTGAAAGTTTTTTAAAAGACGTTACCGAGCGTCTTGCAGAACTGCAGGAATGGTTGTCACGCTCAAATGCCCTGGAAGGTGAATTTCGCCAGGCGACTGCGGAATTTGATGAAAAAATGCGCGATCATTTTGCGCAATTGCGCAACACCCTCAGCCAGCAGGATGTTGAATATCCGGTATTAAAAAATGCAGTTAGCCAGCAGTTAGACGCCGTTTTTTCCACCCTTGATATATTTCGTCAGCAGCAGAAATCCCGCGAACAATCCTTTGAAGAAAATATTGCGCAGTTAACTGAGCGCCTGCAAAAAATGGAGACTGAATTACAGGCCGCCCAGGTGCAGGTGCAACAACACCGCCAGAAAGCCATGACGGATACCCTCACCCAGTTGCCGAATCGCGAAGCCTATAATGTGCGTTTAAGCCAGGAGTTCGAACGCTTCAAACGTTATGGCAACGCCCTGAGTGTGATGGTGTGTGACGTGGATTTTTTCAAACGCATTAACGATGGTTACGGCCATCAGGCGGGCGATAAAGTCCTGCAGATTATTGCTAAACAGGTTAAAAAAGGCGTGCGCGAAACGGATCTGGTGGCACGTTATGGTGGTGAAGAATTTGTTGTTTTATTGCCAGAAAGTAAACAGGAGGCAGCCCTGGCTGCGGCGCAAAAAATTCGTAAATTAGTTGAAGCCTGCCCGTTTCACTTCCGTGGTGAGCGTGTGCAAATTACGATCTCATGCGGTATCAGTGAATTTAAAAATGGTGATGACCCGGTACAGGTTTTTGAACGTGCGGATAAGGCCCTGTATCGCGCCAAGGAAGAGGGACGTAACCGCTGTATTATTGGTTAATATGACAAAAATATTAAAAATTAAGTGTTAAGTCTTAATTTTGTTGCCATAAAAAAGTCACTGAACATTCATACAACCCCATTAGATTGCTCCCGGCTTGATGCAATTATTTCAATTGGGGAAATGTATGAACAATCAATTCAAAATAGCGCCACTCGCGCTGGCACTGATCGGTGCCACCCTGGCGGGTTGTGGTGAAGATAACAATTCAACCGCCGCAACAGGTGAAACGGCTTCTGCGTTAGTTTTAACGCCAGTTGCTGCACCAATGTTTGATTATGAAAAACGCCGTATTCTGACTGCTACTGCCAAAGCAGATGGTGTTGAGTTAGAAAACTTTGGTTACCACACCCTGGTTCGCTCTGATGATGTTATTGATGGTGTGAATTTCGGCCAGTTAGTCGATGAAAATGGTAACCAGCTGTACGCAGAAGACGGTTCTGCCCGCGTCAGCAACTCAAACGAATACACCTCCATTCTGCAGGTTGGCGGCAAGCTGTTCTCTGTATCACAAATGGAAGATCGTCCAGGTGCTATGTTCCTGATGGAATTAAATCAGGACATTAAAACCGGTGAGCTGTCTGTTAAATCCATGTCTCAGCTGGATCAATCTGGCATCGACGGTGGTTGGGTACACTGTGCTGGTTCAGTAACTCCATGGCAGACCCACCTGGCTTCAGAAGAATATGAGCCAAATGCCCGCGCTTTAATTACTGCCACAGAAGCGGCTGCTGATGCATACACCGCACCTATGCTGCAATACTTCCAGGATGCAGCTGCTAAGTGGAATCCATACAGCTACGGTTTCAACATTGAAGTGGCCGTTGATAAAAATGGTTCAGCTTCCATGCAGAAGCACTACGCTATGGGTCGTTTAGCGTTCGAGCTGGCAAAAGTAATGCCTGACCAGAAAACCGTATTCATGACTGACGACGGTACAAACGTTGGTTTCTACATGTTCGTAGCCGACAAAGCAGGCGACTTGTCAGCGGGTACTACTTACGCTGCTAAATGGCATCAAACCAGCGCTGCAGCTGGCGGCACGGCTAACCTGACCTGGGTAAACCTCGGCCATGCTACCGACAGCGAAGTGAGTGAGTATATTCACGCTTCTAGCCCTCTGAAATTTACCGATATTTTTGAAACTGATACTCCGGATGCAAACCATCTTTGTGCAGAGGGTTTCAGTTCTGTTAACGCCGGTGGTGTTGGTCAGGAATGTCTGAAAATTAAATCCGGTATGGAAAAAGCGGCTTCCCGTTTAGAAACCCGCCGTTATGCAGGTATCAAAGGTGCTACCACTGAATTCCGTAAGGAAGAGGGCCTGACCTATGATTCCAAACGTCATCGTCTGTACGTTGGCATGTCAGA